>NZ_CP083693.1:265000-1465000 GCF_023920105.1 Bartonella taylorii | reverse complement strand
CTAGGGCGAGAGTTAGGATTGTCGGAGCAGTGTATTGGTCGTCATCCTTTTCCAGGACCCGGTCTTGCAATTCGGTGTCCAGGCGCAGTTACACGTGAAAAATTAGAAATTTTACGTGAAGCGGATGCTATCTACCTTGATGAAATTCGTAAAGCTGGCCTTTATGACAAAATTTGGCAGGCTTTTGCTATTCTTCTTCCTGTTCAGACTGTTGGAGTTATGGGTGATGGGCGCACTTACGAATTTGTTTGTGCTCTTCGCGCGGTAACATCTGTAGATGGAATGACTGCTGATTTCTATCCATATGATATGGAGTTTTTAGGCAAAACAGCGGCACGCATTATTAACGAAGTGAGAGGTATTAATCGTGTTGTGTATGATGTAACTTCAAAGCCTCCTAGTACAATTGAGTGGGAATGATTGAAAAAAAATTTTAATCAGAGAGTGTCGCTTAAAATTAATATTCGGGAGAGTGGATAGAAAAAACAATTTTTTTAAAATTGTTTTGCACTTTGTATGATTTTTAAAAAATCATTATCTGATTTATATGAACCGATATTGTTTAAAATTAAGAAGTGTGAAATTTTGCATGTCTGAGAGAAAAATTGTTGCACACCGTGGTGGAGCAAACCTTTATCCCGAAAATACACTTTCGGCATTTCGTCACGTAATTGCATTAGGAGTCGATGAAATTGAATGTGATGTTCATCTTCTGAAAAGTGGTGAAGTGGTTGTATTCCATGATTTTCATCTGGAACAACTGGTTGGGAAAAAAGGATATATTCATGATATTGATAATGAAACACGCAAAAAACTCTGTGTGAAAGGAAGCACTGAAGCGCCTCCTTTATTAGAAGAGGTGCTTGATCTGTTGGTGTCAACCCACGTTGCCCTCCATCTTGAAATTAAAACATGTGGTGAACTTGAGCGTGAGACTATTTTATCCCAAAAAGCACTTGCATTAATAAAAAGTCGAAATTTAGCAGAACGGGTTTCTGCAATCAGTTTTGATCCTACAAGCCTTCGTCCTTTTATTGAAGCAGGAATAGCATCTGGGCCATGTATTGATAGCTTTGAAGGTGATATGTACCGCAGTTTTTCTGAATGGAAACGATTAGGGTACTCTGATCTGAGTTTAGATGGCTCCATTGCTTCACAGGTTTTTATTGAATCTGCGCTTGAAGCTGGTTTTACTGTGGGTGTATGGACAATCAACGGGAGAGCTCGGTTATCACATTGGCTTGATATGCCTGTACATTATATCACGACAGATCAACCCGATTTAGCTTTGCAATTACGTGCACAGAGATAAAAAGCTTATTACTATACAAAAGAAACGATACAGTTGATAAAAATTGAAGTCGATAGGAGAAAATAAGAAGTTTTGCTAACAGTGCTTATAAGGTTAAAGTTTCTATTTTATTTACTTGTTACTTGTGCGTTTTCCTGTGGTTTTATTAAAAGTGTGAAAATTCTGATGAGGAACAGTGAAGCTTAGTTTCTTACCATAGTCGCTTGTAAGGCGTTCTCTTATTTCAACAGTAAAAATGGTATCGTTCCAACGCGTTAAAATATGACACCCTGTCCCAACAGGCTTGATAAGCTCAATTTGTGTGTGAAAGACAGGTCCTTGATCTGGGTATTCTCCCAACAAGATTACTTCTGGTCTGAATGCCAAAAGTTCTGTTTCTTGGCTATAAGACCATGAATGGCCTAAGTATCGTTCTAGGATTTTGCGATCAAGAAAGTTCATAGGAGGAGAACCAATAAAATCAGCAACAAATGTTGTTGCTGGAGTGTCGTAAATTTCCATTGGCGTTCCAATTTGCTCGATAGCTCCTTTGTTCATGACAACTATTCTATCGGCCAGTGTCATTGCTTCTAATTGATCATGGGTAACATAGAGGCTTGTTGTTTCCAATGAGCGCTGGAGTGTTTTAATCTCAATACACATTTGCGCACGCAATTTCGCATCAAGGTTTGAAAGTGGTTCATCAAAGAGAAAAACACGTGGTTGGCGCACAATCACACGCCCCATTGCAACACGCTGTCGTTGTCCTCCGGATAATTGTCGTGGTTTGCGATCAAGAAATGGCTCTATTTGCAAAAGTTTTGCAGCATGTGTGATACGTCTATTTATTTCGTCTTTAGGTGTTTTGCGATTTTTAAGCCCATATTCTAAGTTTCCACGAACAGTCATATGGGGATAAAGTGCGTAATTTTGAAAAACCATAGCAATATCGCGATCAGCGGGTTCACGCTCATTGATGCATTCATTATCAATATAGAGTTCACCCGAGGTGACCTGTTCAAGTCCTGCAATAATCCGTAAGAGTGTTGATTTACCACATCCCGAAGGACCAACAAGGACAAGAAGTTCCTTATCGGCAACTGTCAAATTTAAATCATCAATGACGATAATGTTGTTGTCATACTGTTTTTTTATATTTGATAACTGGATTATGGCCACAGTTATTTCTCCGTTTCAATAAGGCCTTTGATAAAAAGCCGCTGCATGAAAATGACGACAAGAACAGGCGGGACCATGGCAACGACCGATACTGCCATGAGTATATTCCATTGAGGATCATGTTGAAGTGATTCTACAATAAGCTGTTTCAAAATAATAAGAATAGTTTGATGATTTTGATCAGTTGTCACTATAAGAGGCCAGAGATATTGTATCCATCCATAAATGAACATAATGATAAATAAAGCAGCGATATTGCTTTTGCTAAGAGGAAGAAGAATATCTTTAAAGAATTTAAATGGTCCTGCACCATCAACACGCGCAGCTTCCAAGAGTTCATCAGGCACAGTCAAAAAAAATTGACGAAATAAAAATGTAGCTGTTGCAGATGCAATGAGCGGGATGATCATTCCACTATAGGTGTTTATCATGCCTAACTGTGCAACTACAGTATATGTTGGAATGATGCGGACTTCGACAGGGAGCATCAATGTAACAAAGATGAGAGCAAAAGCAGTTTTGCGAAAGGGGAAGCGCATATAGACAATTGCATAAGCAGAAAGGAGTGAAATAATAATTTTTCCAATACTAATACCAAGAGCCATAATGAGCGAATTCATTAAAAGTGGACAGAGATTGGGCAAACCAAGCTTTTGAAGGCCATCACCAAAGATTGTTTTATAGTTTTCTAGGGCATATTTCCCCGGTAAAAGAGGAAGTATTCCTGAGCTAAATGCCGCTGAGCTATGGGTTGATGCGATGATAGCGACATAAACTGGAAAACAAATAATGATAATGCCAACAATGAGGGTGAGATGGGTTAAAAATTTCAAAACAGGGCGATTTTCAACCATAATTCGCTTCCTAATATTGTACGCGACGTTCAATCCAGCGGAACTGGATAAACGTTAAGACAATAACCATCAACATTAATATTGTTGATTGTGCTGCTGATCCACCGATTATTTGGTTTTTAAAGCCATCATCATACACTTTGTAGACGAGAGTGCTTGTTGCACGTGCAGGACCTCCAGAGGTCATGTTATCAATAATACCAAATGTATCAAACATGACATAATTGATGTTAATGACAAGAAGAAAAAAGGTCGTCGGTGAAATCTGCGGGAATACTACAGTCCAAAACCGTTTAAAAGGACTAGCACCATCAATTGCTGCGGCCTCTATTTGGGAACGTGGAATAGACTGAAGACCTGCAAGAAAAAAGAGAAAATTATAGGAGATTTGTTTCCAGCTGGCTGCAATTACAATAAGGATCATTGCTTGAGTGCCATTAATACGATAGTTCCATATGACACCTATTTTTTCTAAAAGAAAAGGGATAATCCCAATGGTTGGATGAAAAATAAACAACCATAATATACCTGCCAACACTGGAGCAACAGCATAAGGCCAGAGCAAGAGCATTGTGTAAGCTTTTTTTGCACAGATGACTCTATCAACACAGATAGCCAAAAGAAGCGATATCGCCATTGAAGCAAGAGTAACGGAGATAGAAAACACTGCAGTTGTGAGAAGTGATTTCAGATAAGAAGGATCAGTAAGAATTGTCAAATAATTTTCAAAGCCAACAAAGGTTGTCGTAAAACCAAAAGCATCTTCACGCTCGAAAGATGATTTTATCGCTTGGGCAGCAGGCCAAAGGAAAAATAAAAAAGTCACAATAAGCTGGGGCAAAAGCAGCCAATAAGAGAGTAGATTGTTTTTGAAATATGCCTGTTTTTCTTGCATTCGTAGGACTTTTTAAATATAGAGACTTTAGAAAGATGAACAAAAAGAATTGAAGAAACTCAACTATTTGGTGAAGGTTTTGATCTTTAATGATAATCATGAAACCTTAATGATTAGCTTTTTCAAATTCACGTAAGAGTTTATTGCCGCGTTCAACTGTTGTATCTAATCCATTTTTTGGTGTTTTTGAGCCACTAAGAACAGCTTCTAATTCCTGATCAAGAATAGAACGAATTTGCGGTAAATTGCCAAATCGTATACCCTTTGAATTAACAGTCGGCGGGTTAAGAGTAATTTGTTTAATGGCAATATCTGCGCCGGCATTTTTCTCGTAATAATGTTGTTTTTTACTCAGTTCGTAAGCGGTTTTTGTAGTTGGTAGATAACCTGTTGTCTGATGCCACCTAGCTTGAATATCCGCTTTCGAGAGAAATTTAAGAAAAGCTGCGGCACCTGCATATTCTTTAGGCGTATGACCTCTCAAAGCCCAAATAGAAGCTCCACCAATAATTGAGTTCTGTGGTGCTGCATTTATATCGTCATAATAGGGCAGCATACCAAACCCAACTTTAAATTGCGCTTCGGAAACGATACCTGCACGCGACCCTGAAGATTGCATAAAGATTGCGCAGTTTTGTGACATAAACATCGGTGTTGCATCTAATGCACCGGAAGGACCGCCATAGCGGAAAATACCTTGATCAGACCATTTTTTAAGATCAGTCCACATACGTACTTGCTCAGGCCCATTAAACGTGAGCTCTGAATCAAGTCCACCAAAACCATTTTCTTTTGTTCCAAAAGGAACATTATGTAATGCTGAAAAGTTTTCTATGCCAATCCACTGGGCTGCGTAAGCCATTGTAAAACCACAGTTTGCTGCTTTAGTTTCAAGAATTTTTTTGGAGAATTTTTCAACATCTTGCCATGTTTTAGGTGGCTGTTCTGGATCAAGCCCTGCTTTTTTGAAGATATCTTTATTATAATAAAGGATCGGTGTTGAAGCGTTGAATGGTATAGAAAGCATTCGCCCCTGAACATCAGAGTAATAACCACTGATAGCAGGTAAATAATCAGCAAAATCAAGTTGTTGCTTTGTATCAGCCATAAGTTGATAAATGGGATAAACAGCACCTTTTGCAGCCATCATGGTTCCAGTGCCAATCTCATAGATTTGGGCAAGCACCGGTTGTTTCTTTCCGCGAAATGCTGAAATGAGTGAAACCATACCTTCTTCATATTCACCACGAAACGAAGGAACAACTTTGTAATCAGACTGACTGGCATTAAAATCGTTTATGAGTTGTTCAGTCTGTTTTCCTAGTTCGCCGCTCATAGAATGCCAAAAGCTAATTTTTGTTTGTGCAAAACCCGTTGTTGTCACGCTGATAGCAACTATAAATGTCGTTATAAAAAGATAAAAACGAATCATGGCTCCCCCTTTTTGAAGTGATGGAATACAGGTTTCCTCTAGATTTATGGTATTACACATGAACATGCCATGATAGTTTTATTTTAGAAATATATTTTTCCATTTAAACAGGAACCACCAAAAGGTCAAACAAATTTGTTCAGACTTATCTATTTTCCTTCTTGAGAGCTGTCGTATGTTAACCGGATTACTCTGTAAACAGTAGATAAAAAACTGAAATGATTCAAATGAATAAAGCAGAAGGGAAGATCAAGGATACAAAAAGTAAATATCATTCAGTTATGGCTATTGCGGTCTTCAAATTTATTTTTTTCAAGAGAGTTTTTAGTTTTTGTGTTATTTATCTTAATAATTGGGAAATGATAGTTTTGAGGCGATTGTGCATTCCAATTATAATAATGCCTACTAAAGCGGATTTTTTTAATTTATTCAGAAGCTATTTCTCTCTCAAACTTTTGAGTGTACTTGCAAATCATGTTTTGGTTTGTGTTTTAGGAGATGCCTAACAAGCTCTATTTCTTAAGTACATGAGATTTTTCTGCGTGTTTAACAGTATTTTTGATCTATAAAAAAATGATCTGTTTTAGCGTTGTAAGATATTTTCAAGAGCGCATGTGCATTTAGAAGATTTGAAAAACGAGAAAATAAGTTCAAGCGTAAATGGTGTTTTTGTATACAAAAGATTTACTGGTAATTATTGAGAATGATATTTAAAAAAATAATAGAAAAGCATTTTATAGCTTGATTATAGATTTTGTTAATTTTCCTTAGTGTTTTGTCGTCGCATCGATAATAGTTTTAACATTATGTTCCATCATATCGAGATAAGTTGCAGCAGGTCCATTTTCGTCCGACAATGCATCGGAATACAGTGTTCCACCAATTTTTAAACCTGTTTCTTTTGAGATCTGCTTTATGAGACGAGGATTAGAGATATTTTCAACAAACAGTGCGGCTGCTTTATGAGTTTTAATTTGTTTAATAAGTTTGGCTACATCTGCTGCAGTCGCTTCAGCTTCTGTTGAAGCACTTTGAGGTGCAAGTATGGTAAAACCATATTCTTGGGCAAAATAACCAAAGGCGTCGTGAGATGTGATAATAATACGTTTATCTTTTGGGATGGTCGCAATCTTTGATTTAAGTTTTTCTTGTGCTGCTTTAAGCTTTTGGATGTAGGCTTCGGAGTTTTTTCTGTAGTTTGCACAGGATTGTTGATCAATTTTACAGAAGGCAGTGGCGATATTTTTTATATAAATTTCGACATTAGGGATAGTTTGCCAAGCATGTGGATCAATACCACTGTCGTGCTGATGTTGGGCACTAAGTTCTTTATTTTTAATTTCGAGGAGGGGAATGTTGGCACTAACTTCAACAAGAAGTGCTTTTGTTCCGCTTGCTGTGATGAGGCGGTCAATGAAGCCTTCTAAATGAAGTCCGTTGATGAAAATAATATGAGCATTTCTCAGAGCTTGGGCATTATTGGGGGTAGTTTCATAAGTGTGGGCATTTGCATTGGGACCGACCAAAGTAGTCATAGAAATATGGTCACCTCCTACATTTTTTACTAAATCTGCAAGAATAGAAAAGCTCGCGACAACTCTAATCTTATTATGTGCAGCAGCAGAAAATGGAAAAAGGGCAAGCAAGTAGAGAGAGCCAAGCATAACAAATTGTTGAATGAGTTTAAGCACAATTATTTCCTTAAGGTGGGGAGGAATGTATAAAAAAGTTGGGGAAACCATGCCACAATAAAGCCGCGTGGACTTATGAAGCAGGAAAAAAGATAAATAAATCCTGCAGCAATGATAATAGCGGGGCCAGAGGGAAGTGAAAGGTGGAAAGAAAGCAGTAGGCCACATATGCTAGAAATGATTCCCAAAAGTGTGGAAAGTATGCAGATAGGCCCCAGACGTGAAAGCCAAAACCGAGCTGTAATAGCTGGAATCATCATAATGCCTACAGAAAGTAATGTTCCTAGTGATTGGAAGCCACCAACCAAATTTAATACGACAAGTCCGAGCAGTGATACATGAACATATTTACTCAATGGAGAGAGCGATTTAAAAAAGAGGGGGTCAAAGCTTTCTACTACAAGCGCGCGCCAGAAAATGCAGAGACTGCACACTGTGATTAGCATTATAGTAGTAACCAGTAAAAGGGCTTGTGTATCCAATGCAAGTACCGAGCCAAATAAGAGATGAAGCAGATCAATCGTTGAATTTTTAAGTGAAACAATAATAACACCTGCTGCGAGTGCAATAAGATAAAAGACTGTCATTGATGCGTCTTCTTTCTGAAAGCTATTTCGCGAAATCAAGGCGGTTGCTAATGCAACAATAACACCAGCTAAAATGCCGCCAAGTGTCATAGATATGAGAGAAAAGCCACAAAACAGGAAAGCGGCGGCAACACCAGGAAGAATGGCGTGAGATATAGCATCTCCTGTTAAACTCATCCCGCGTAGCATCAAAAATACACCAATAGGGCAAGCGCTGATGGACAGGAGAATTGAACCGATAAGGGCGCTTTGCATAAAATGGAACTCAACGAAGGGGGCAAGAAAAAATTCGTACACGTATTATAGCCTAATAGAGCGAGAATCATTGAAGGGAAGATGTCGTTTTAGTGCGCTAATATGAAAAGAGTTGGATGTGAGAGGTGATATAAAGTGATGAATGTTGTCATGGAAAAATTGTGTTGTTTCTCCATAAAAGGCATTTTGTGTATTAATTTCAATCATGTGGGGAAAATATTCTTGCACAACGAGTGGATCATGGAGTGCTGTAAGAACTGTCCGTCCTTGTTGTTGCCAATGGGTTATCAATGCAAGAAGATCTTTTTGGGTATTACAATCTATACCATTAAAAGGTTCATCGAGCAAAATAATATCAGCATCTTGTACAATAATACGCGCAAAAAGGGCGCGTTGTAATTGGCCACTTGATAGTGTGTCAAGTGAACGAGTGGCGAGTGTCGTGAGCCCAACCATTTCAAGTGCATTCTGAATTTTAGAGTAATAAGGACGCTGGTTTTTCCATAATCCACAAAAAGACCATAGTCCCGTTTTTATAAGCGCTTCCACATCAATTGGAAATGTTTGATCTATATCGCATTGCTGAGCGAGATAAGCAATCCGACTTTTCTTCGGTTTTGTAATTTTACCTCTGATAGGTTTAATCAAACCGGCGATAGCTTTTAGTAGTGTAGATTTTCCAGCACCATTATCACCCGTTATTGCAACCAATGAACCAGCTTTTAATTTTGCTGAAAAACTCTTTATAGCTATTCTATTTACATAGCCTAATGTTGCATTATCGAAATGCAGACCCATAATTTATACCACCTTTGCTTATTTAGCTCCGAAATTTATGTAATAATATAACATTTGTCAACAAAATGTTATATTATTACATATGTTTTGGGAGTTGAGAATCTCAGTGGGAAGATCGTGGAAAATTCAAAATAATAGTTGAATTCTCCTTGACGAAAGAGAGAGGGTGTATACTATATATAGTATCAAAATGATTGGTGATTCTAAATAAGCACAAGTGAGGGTATAGTGTGTTTCGTTTGGTGTCTAAATTATTTCCATAATGTGATCGCGAAGAGTTTATTAACCAAGAATAGAGCAGTATTTCTACCGAAGTGCCTCTGTCGGGGGAATTTCCTTTCGTTTTTGTGAGTTGATTTTTGTATGAAAGCAAAACTAAAGTATTGGGGAGCGGCTATTGGAAGCGTTAGAGGGGGTAGTTTTTTAGACAGTAGGAGGGAATTGTAATGCGAGCAAAGGATTGTTTTATAGCTGAGGGGCTTTACTATTTAAGTTGTCGGATAATCTTTTATTTCTGTCGTAACTTTTCAATTATTTGATGGGGCTGTTGCGTTCAGGAAGTTGTGTTATTTGAGCGAACGTCTAGCTACACGTATTTGCGTACGATTGCTGTTTTTTGTTATTTTTGAGTATCTTAGAGTTATCAGAACTAGCTCTTTGAGGGTTGATTTTTTTAAAATTATGAAAGTTGAAGAAAATGCCAATCACTATTTATAGCAAACCATCTTGCGTCCAATGTGACGCTACGCGTCGCGCTTTTGATGCTAAGGGTATTAATTATCGTGTTGTAGACATTTCCCGCGATGAACAAGCGTATATTTTTGTTCAATCTCTGGGCTATCGTCAGGTTCCTGTCGTCGTTTGTGGTGAAAATCATTGGTCTGGTTTTAGACCGGATATGATTAGTGGTCTTTGAATGGGGCTTATTGTTTATTATTCGAGCGCAACGGGTAATACTGAACATTTTGTCTCTCAACTTGATCAACGAATCCTCAAGATTGATAAAAAAAAGCCGTCTGTGTTAATTGATGAACCTTATATATTAGCTGTTCCTACATATGCAGATGGTGAAGGGAGAGGGGCTGTGCCGAAAGCGGTTATTAGTTTCCTCAATGAGAGAGAGAACCGCAAATTTATTCGTGGTGTCATTGGTGGTGGGAATCGTAATTTTGGTTGCTATTATAATTTAGCGAGTAAAATCATTGCTGAAAAATGTTTTGTGCCTTGTCTGTATCGTTTTGAGTTACGTGGAACTGATGAAGATGTTATTTGTGTGAAGAAGGGATTGGAAAGATTTTGGAAACAATCAGTATAGAACAAGCACAGAAATCAGGTCAGATCATGGATTATCATGCGTTAAATGCAATGCTTAATCTTTATGACGAAAATGGTCATATCCAATTTGATATGGATCGGCTTGCAGCACGGCAATATTTTCTTCAGCATGTTAATCAAAACACGGTTTTTTTTCATAATCTTAAGGAAAAAATAGATTACTTGATAGAAGAAGGTTATTATGAAAAAGCTTTGTTTGAGCTTTATGATTTTTCTTTTATTAAAAGACTTTTTAAACGCGCTTACGCATTTAAGTTTCGCTTTCCTACTTTTTTAGGGGCATTTAAGTACTATACGAGCTATACACTGAAGACTTTTGATGGAAAGCGCTATCTTGAGCGTTATGAAGACCGTGTTTGTCTTGTCGCTTTATATTTAGCACAAGGAAATAAAGCACTTGCTGAAAGTTTTGTGGATGAAATTATTACAGGCCGGTTTCAACCCGCAACACCGACATTTTTGAATGCGGGAAAAAAGCAACGTGGTGAATTAGTATCGTGTTTTTTGTTACGTGTTGAAGACAATATGGAATCGATAGGTCGTTCAGTCAATTCAGCTTTACAGCTTTCGAAACGCGGTGGGGGTGTGGCACTTTGTTTAACCAATTTGCGGGAAGCAGGGGCACCAATTAAGCAAATAGAAAATCAATCTTCAGGTGTATTGCCTGTGATGAAACTTTTGGAAGATTCCTTTTCTTATGCCAATCAACTTGGTGCACGGCAAGGGGCTGGTGCTGTTTATTTACATGCACATCATTTAGATATTATGAAGTTTTTGGATACAAAGCGCGAGAATGCTGATGAAAAAGTCAGAATTAAAACGCTTTCGCTTGGTGTGGTGGTTCCTGATATTACTTTTGAGCTTGCACGTAATAATGAGGACATGTATCTGTTTTCACCTTATGATATTGAGCGCGTTACAGGTAAACCTTTTAGCGATATTTCTTTAACGGAGCATTATCGCTCTTTTGTTGATAATGCAAAGATTCGTAAAAAGAAAATAAGTGCGCGCGTTTTTTTCCAGACATTAGCAGAAATTCAATTTGAATCAGGTTATCCTTATATTTTGTTTGAGGATACTGCCAACCGAGTTAACCCGATAGCTGGGCGTATAAGTATGAGCAATTTATGTTCAGAAATATTGCAGGTAAATGAGGCGAGTGAACTGGAAACGGATTTAACTTATCGCACTGTTGGTAGTGATATATCCTGTAATCTTGGTTCAATGAACATTGCAAAAGCGATGGAAAGCAGTGATTTTGGTCAAACGGTGGAAGCTGCTGTTCGTGCTCTTACTGCTGTTTCCGATATGAGTGATATTGCTTGTGTTCCTTCCATTGCGAAAGGTAACGCTGAAAGCCATGCAATTGGTTTGGGACAAATGAATTTGCATGGTTTTTTAGCGCGGGAGCGGATCTATTATGGGTCTCCAGAAGCGATAGATTTCACCAATATTTATTTTTATATTGTGACATACCATGCAATACGTGCTTCCAATTTAATTGCACGCGAACGTCAGAAAATGTTTGCAGGGTTTGAGAAATCAGCTTACGCAGATGGCAGTTTTTTTGCAAAATATATTGAGAAAGAATGGAAGCCACAATTTGCGCTTGTGCAAGAGCTCTTTACACGAAATAATATTATTATACCAGACCAAAAGGATTGGCAGGAACTCAAGAATTTAGTTGTTGAGTACGGGCTTTATAATCGTAATCTGCAGGCTGTTCCCCCTACAGGGTCTATTTCCTATATTAATCATGCGACATCTTCTATTCATCCGATTGCTTCAAAGATTGAGATTCGCAAAGAGGGGAAGATTGGACGTGTTTATTACCCTGCTCCTTACATGGATAATACGAATTTAAATTTCTACCAAGATGCTTATGAGATTGGTCCTGAAAAAATTATTGATACCTATGCTGCTGCTACACAGCATGTTGATCAAGGTCTTTCATTAACGTTGTTTTTTCCTGATACTGCTACCACGCGCGATATTAACCGCGCACAAATTTATGCTTGGAAAAAAGGTATAAAGAGTATTTATTATATACGGTTGCGGCAAGTAGCGTTGAGTGGAACAGAGGTAGATGGCTGTGTTTCGTGCAGTCTATAGGAGATAATCATATGACAAAGATTACAACCAAAAATCCTGTTGTGTGTGCTATCAATTGGAATAGATTGCATGATGAGAAAGATCTTGAAGTATGGAATCGTTTAACTGGAAATTTTTGGTTACCTGAGAAAGTTCCTCTTTCTAATGATATTCCTTCATGGTTAAGTTTGACAGAGGAAGAACGTAAGCTGACGATTCGTGTTTTTACTGGATTAACTCTCCTAGATACGATTCAAAATACTGTAGGAGCCATTTCACTTATGGCTGACGCAATAACAGAGCACGAGGAAGCAGTATTGACGAATATTGCATTCATGGAAGCGGTTCATGCACGGTCTTATTCTTCTATTTTTTCAACCTTATGTTCGACGGTAGAGGTCGATGATGCGTTTAGGTGGTCAGAAGAAAATATTCATTTGCAAAAAAAGGCTAGATTAGTGCTTGAGCGTTATGAAGCGGATAATCCGCTAAAGAAAAAAATTGCTTCGACTCTGCTGGAAAGCTTTTTATTTTATTCTGGTTTTTATTTGCCCATGTATTGGGCCAGCCGTGCTAAATTGACCAATACAGCTGATCTCATTAGGCTTATCATCCGTGATGAGGCTGTACATGGTTATTATATAGGCTATAAATTTCAATTGGGGTTTGCAAAACTTGATGACGTTCAAAAGCAGGAAATTAAAGATTTTGCTTTTAACTTACTCTTTGACCTTTATAATATTGAATGCAAATATACTGAAGATCTTTATGATGCACTTGGATTGACAGAAGATGTTAAAGTTTTTCTTCATTATAATGCAAACAAGGCCTTAATGAATCTGGGTTTTGAAGCTCTTTTCCCTCCTGAGGTGTGCCGTGTTAATCCCGCTATTTTAGCAGCTTTGTCACCAAGCGCAGATGAAAATCATGACTTCTTTTCAGGGTCTGGCTCTTCTTATGTTATTGGTAAGGCGGTTGCTACCACAGACGATGATTGGGAATTTTAATGATTGCATACAAAAAGAAGTGCACGGGGTATCCCACTTAAGTCTTTGCGCATTTCTAGACATTTGAAGCCATTCTTTTCAAATAAGTCGCAGACTTCTTTTTCTTGAGAGTGGCCGATTTCAACAGCAATATAGCCGTTGTCTTTTAAGTGGTTCGCTGTTTCAAGAGCGAGCTTTCGATAAAAATCAAGACCATCTTTCCCACCGATCAGTGCGCCCAATGGATCATACAGACGCACTTCCTTTGCAAGGTTTTTGATATCCGTTTCCGGAATATAGGGTGGATTGGAAATAATAAGATCAAATTGACCTGTGACAGAATCAAACCAATCGCTAAGAAGAGGTGTAAAGCGGTGCATAACATCCGCATTCTTTGCATTTTTTGTGGCTGTTTTAAGGGCATCTTCAGAAATATCAACAGCTACGGCATAAGATTGGGGAATTTGTTTGAGAATCGCAATGGCAATAACGCCACTTCCTGTTCCCATATCAAGCAGTGTTGTTTTTCCTGATTTTTCCCCCTGTTTTTTGAGGAGAGGTAAAACAAGATCCACCAGTGTTTCTGTGTCGGGACGTGGTTCTAATGTATCTTGAGATAATGTGAAGGATATGCCATAAAACTCCCGTTTTCCGATAATACGGTAAACTGGTTCACCAGCAATACGTCGTTTGATAGCGTTTTCTAACTGCATTCTTTTCTCAAAAGACAAACAAAGATCTGGTTGGAGAATTCTATCAGATGTATTTGTACCTGTTATCCATTCAACGAGTATTTTTGCATCAAGGTTGGCTTCAGAAACTCCTTGGATACGTAATTCTTCTTGAGTTTGTCGGATGATATTGTTGAGAGAATGTTTGGTCATCCATGATTGTCCATTTCCATAAGGAGTGCTGTCTGATGGTCGGATATGAGTGCATGAATAAGTTCATCAAGATCTCCTTCCAATACGCGGTCAAGCTTGTAAAGAGTGAGATTAATACGGTGATCCGTGATACGTCCTTGTGGAAAATTATAGGTACGAATTCGTTCTGAACGATCACCAGAACCGACTTGATTTTTACGGGAGGCTGAACGTTCACTTTCCGCTTTTTGTCGTTCGATATCGAACAAGCGCGCCCGTAGAATTTGAAGCGCCCGTGCTCGGTTTTGGTGTTGTGATTTTTCTGCTTGTACAACCATAATTCCCGTTGGAATATGCGTAATACGAACAGCTGAATCAGTTGTATTGACATGCTGTCCTCCTGCTCCAGAGGCGCGCATCGTATCAATACGAATATCTTCTGGACGAATTTCAATATCAATTTCTTCAGCCTCAGGAAGTACTGCAACGGTGGCAGCAGACGTATGGATACGTCCACCTGTTTCTGTCTCAGGTATGCGTTGCACACGATGAACACCTGATTCAAATTTTAGTTTAGAAAAGACACCTTTTCCTGAAATGGTTGCAATAATTTCTTTATATCCACCAACTTCCCCTTCATTAAGCGAAACGACTTCAACTTTCCAGTTATGAGAAGCGGCATAACGTTCATACATGCGAAAAAGATCACCGGCAAAAAGCGCTGCTTCTGATCCTCCTGTTCCTGCTCGAATTTCAATAATAGCACTTTTTTCATCAGCAACATCTTTAGGCAAAAGAAGAATTTGAAGTTCTTGCTCAAGTTGTTCCGTTTTCTGATATAATAATGGTAGCTCTTCTTGAGCAAGGTTACGCATTTCTATATCTGTTAGTTTATCACTGATCATAGTTTCGAGTTCTGTTATTTCTGTATGGAGAGCATTTAATGTTCGTATGAAGGTAACGATTGGCTGTAATTCTGCATATTCAGAAGCTAATTTTACATAAGTTTCAGCATTTGGATTTTTAGCCATTTGGCTTTCAATTATTTCAAAGCGTTTTTCAAGCTGTCTCATACGATCTTGTGGCAAAGAAACCATGATAATATTGGCCTAATTTGTTATAATACTTTTATTGTAATATTGATGATTGAGTATTTATAGCATCATATAAAAAGGAGTAATAAAGCAGAAAAACTTTCTTGCCAATGAAAACTGTAGGTTCTTAAGGAGAACTTGTGAAAAATTTGGTTTGCATGAAGAGATTTTTGATTATACGTGCGAAACCGTCACTTTAAAAACTGCGTTTTTTCCCATAAAGTTCAAGGCGATGGTGAATAATATCATAGCCAAGAGATTTAGCAATTTCCTCTTGCAGTTTTTCAATGATATCAGAATGAAATTCAATAACTTGCCCTGTTTCCACATCAATGAGATGATCATGGTGTTGCCCATCGGCTTGCTCAAAACGGGATGGTCCACCACTAAAAGTATGACGATGAATTGTCCCGTTTTCTTCTAATATTTTCATGGTTCTATAAACGGTCGAAAGCGAAACGCTAGAATCTATTTTGTGAGCGCGCTGAAAAATTTCAAACGCATTTGGATGGTCATTTGTGTCGGCCAAAATATCAAGAATAATGCGTCTTTGACGTGTTACCCTTAAACCTGCGGTGCGTAATTCCTGTTCATAGTTTCGCTTTTTATTCATCTTCTTAATTGTTTGTTTTTCAAACGAAGGCGCCATGACAATGTTTGTATTTTTTCTCTGAACCACAAGGACAACGCTCATTACGTCCCACCTTCCCCCAAGTGGTTACATCGTTTGGATCACGGTCTTCTGGGTTAACAATTCTATTTTCTTGTGTTTGTGCCCACAGGATTGGAGCATTTTCTTTACCTTGATCATTTGGAACAGAGTTATCAGCATCTTCTTGCTCAAGGTTGAGTGGTTCTGTGGATTGCTGAACGATCTCGAAACGCATGAGTTTGGAAGTAACGATTCTGCGTAAATTTCTAAGCATGCTCTGGAAAAGTTCAAATGACTCCGTTTTATATTCGTTGAGAGGATCCCGTTGTGCATAACCACGGAAACCAACGACAGAACGTAAATGGTCTAAACTTACCAGATGTTCACGCCATAACATGTCAATGGTTTCAAGTAATATAGCTTTATGAAAATAAGCCATAATTTCTGGAGAGTAGCGTTCAGTACGTTCGTTTTCAAGTTTGGTAACAGCATCTGATATGCGTTCTAAAATTTGTTCTTCAGCAATTCCATCTTCTTTTGCCCATTCTTCTACTGGAAGCTCAAGATTGAAGAGTTGGTGAATTTCCCCTTGTAGTGCTTTCACATTCCATTTCTCAGAATATGTTCCAGATGGGACATAGGCTTCTACGAGATCTTCGACCACTTCATTGCGCATTTCAAGAATCATGTCTGTTAAATTATCTGCATTCATGACTTCCATACGCTGTTCAAAAATAACTTTGCGTTGGTCATTCATGACATCGTCATATTTTAACAAATTTTTACGAATTTCAAAATTTCGTGCTTCGACTTTTTTTTGCGCTTTCTCGAGGGCCTTATTAATCCATGGATGTATAATAGCTTCATCTTCCTTCAATCCAAGCTTTTGCAACATACCATCCATACGGTTGGAGCCGAAGATACGCATGAGATCATCTTGAAGAGAAAGAAAAAATTTGGAACGACCAGGATCTCCTTGACGACCAGAACGTCCACGCAGCTGGTTATCAATACGACGGCTTTCATGGCGTTCCGTAGCGATGACGTAAAGACCACCAGCAGCTAATGCTTTTTCTTTGAGTTGCTGAACATCTTTTTTAATTTCTTCAACTTTAGCTGTCCGCTTTGCTCCATCGGGCATATCTTGTAATTCTTGCCGGATACGCATTTCAACATTACCACCAAGCTGTATGTCAGTACCGCGACCAGCCATGTTGGTTGCGATGGTTAAAGCACCAGGAACCCCTGCTTGCGCAATGATATAGGCTTCTTGCTCATGATAGCGGGCATTTAAGACTCTAAAATCGGAAATACCCTCTTTGCGCAAACGTTCTGCTAATTGTTCTGATTTTTCAATAGAAGTTGTTCCAACAAGAATAGGCTGCCCTTTTTCATGTGCTTGACGGATATCACGCACAATAGCACGATATTTCTCTTCTGCTGTTCGATAGATTTCATCGTCTTCATCACAACGTTGTACTGGTAAGTTTGTGGGGACTTCTACAACCTCAAGACCATAAATATTACTGAATTCTTCGGCTTCTGTTGCGGCAGTTCCAGTCATTCCCGACAATTTTCTATACATACGAAAATAATTTTGGAAAGTAATGGAAGCAAGAGTCTGATTTTCTGGTTGAATAGCAACATGCTCTTTAGCTTCTAGGGCTTGATGAAGCCCTTCAGAATAGCGCCGTCCTGGCATCATACGACCTGTAAATTCATCAATGATGACAATTTCACCATTGCGAACAATGTAATCTTTGTCACGGACAAATAACTTATGGGCTTTTAGAGCGTTATTGATATGATGGACGATAGCTACATTTTCTATGTCGTAAAGACTTTCGCCTTTAAGATGTCCGGCTTGTTCGAGCATTCTTTCGATTTTTTCAGTACCAACTTCGGTAAAGGTTGTTGTTTTTTGTTTTTCGTCTATTTCATAGTCTTCTGGAGTTAATGCAGGAATAAATGTATCAATAAGGTTGTAGAAGTCGGTACGATCTTCTAGAGGACCAGAAATAATAAGGGGAGTCCTTGCTTCATCAATAAGGATCGAATCAACTTCATCAACAATTGCGTAATGATGTCCACGCTGGACCATTTGACTACGATCAAAAGCCATATTATCGCGCAGATAATCAAAGCCCAGTTCATTATTTGTTGCATAGGTGATATCGCATGCATAGGCTGCTCGGCGTGCTTCATTATCAAGATCATGAAGAATCACACCGGTTGTTAGCCCCAAAAAACTGAAGATTTTTCCCATTGTTTCAGCATCACGACTAGCAAGATAATCGTTTACCGTAACGACATGAACGCCTTTTCCTTCTAATGCATTGAGATAAATTGGCAGAGTTGCCATTAATGTTTTACCTTCACCGGTGCGCATTTCAGCGATACCGCAGTCATGAAGCACCATTCCACCAATTAGCTGTACATCAAAAGGACGCATATCATAAACACGTTTTGCCGCTTCACGAACAGTTGCAAAAGCTTCTGGTAGGAGCAAATCAACGGTTTCACCTTCCATAAGACGTTTACGAAACTCATCAGTTTTTTGGCAGAGTTGTGCATCGCTTAATTTCACGAATTGCTCTTCCAATGCATTAATTTGTACAACTTTTTGGCGAAGTAATTTGAGACGTCGCTCATGAGCTGAACCAAAAAATTTACGTGCAAAGACACCTAAACCGACCATCCCTGGCCCTTTCTCTTAATTGTTGTCACTTTTTTTGGGTATTCCATATGCTATCCCCATACCCTGCAACTCCCAAGACATTTAATATAACTGGATGCAAAGGGTACAGTTATATTTGTTGGTGTGCAATTTTTCACTTTAATTGTAGAGTAGAGATAAGAGGCTAAGGGCACCGTGTCAACTTTAGTAATGCTGTTTAGTTGAGACAATACAAAGTAATTTAGGATATAATACGTCATTTTTCTATATTATCATGTTTTCTATGAGCATTAGATAGGGTAGAATAAACTAAGATAAAAGGACAAGTTTATTCTTTTTTCAATAAAATTACTGATTTATTTATCTACGTTTAGAGATTAAAATGTCACGGTCAAAGAAAATAAGAATCTTAAACCTGCCTTCATTTTTAAGGAGTATATTTATGAAATTCAACTTTATCACACTGTTTTTGGCATCAACCTTATTGACGAGCACAAGTTTAGGGGTGATAGCTCAAGAAAGTTTGAATTCACCGTCGAATGATTTAAAGACTTTGGAGAAAACTTCTGAAAAAACAGTTGCTCCTTCTCATGTTATGGCAGTTATTGATGGGAAGGATATTACAGCAGGGCAATTGGATGAGTTGGCGCTTGAAATAAATCCTAATTTAGGGCGTTTTCCTGATGAACAACGCCGTATAATGGTGTTAAAAGCTTACTTAGATATGCAGGCACTTGCTAAAGCAGCAAAGAACAAGGGTATCGATAAAACTGAAGCTTACGATAAACGTATGGCAGTTATGCGTGACAATGTTTTGCAGCAACTTTATTTTAAACAGACGGTCGTTGACCAGATTTCTGATACTGATTTGGAAGCTCTTTACAATAAAGAAGTTGCGGCTTTACCCAAAGAAGATGAAGTTAAAGCACGTCATATTTTAGTTAAAACGAGAAAAGAAGCAGAAGCTGTTATTAAGCGTTTAAATAAAGGAGAAAGTTTTGAAGAGATTGCAAAAAAGAGTTCAACGGATGGTTCCGCTGCTGTTGGGGGCGATCTTGGTTATTTTAGTCATGGTCAAATGGTTAAGCCTTTCGAAGATGCTGCGTTTGGTTTGAAAGTTGGAGAATACACTACAAAGCCCGTTGAAAGCCCTTTTGGTTGGCATGTTATTAAGGTGGAAGATCGTCGTTTGAAACAACCTCCCGTATTTGATGATGTTAAAGAGATATTGCGTACACAACTGATAAAAGAGCGCTACCAAAAACTAATTGTTGATTTGCGTAGCAAGATAGATGTGAAATATCCTGATCCTAATGTTATAAAACTTATGCAATCACTTAATCAAAATGGGACGCCACTTCCGGATGAAACATCTGATGAAGAAGACACGGAATAGTGAGGAAGAAGAAGCGGATAGTATCTTTGCTGGGTGGTTTGATAGATTAGTTTTATTCAAAAAGCCCAGCAGTTGTTTAGGAGAGATCATCTATCTATAATCGTTCATCTTATTTGTTTTTATGGAAAGCATACAGTGGCTTTTAAAATATCTCCTTTGTCTCCTCAAAACATACAGGATCTTCCGCCGTTATCTGGTGTGCGGATAGCAACAGCTAAAGCTGGGATTAAGTATAAAGATCGTACAGACCTTCTTTTTATCGTATTCGATAAATCAGCAAGTGTGGCTGGTGTTTTTACGCGCTCAAAATGTCCGTCTGCTCCTGTGGAACATTGCCGTGCGTCGCTTCCTCACGGGATTGCAAGGGGTGTTATTGTTAATTCTGGGAACGCGAATGCTTTTACGGGACGTAAAGGAAGGCACACAACAAATGAAATCATGTGTGCAGCAGCAAGCGCTTTGAAAGTTAGAAAAAATGAAATTTTTATAGCTTCTACGGGTGTTATTGGTGAGCCAATGGATGCATCGGGTATTGTGAGTCTTTTACCAAATATGGCGGAGACAGCAGAAGAAGGGAATTGGTTGGAGGCTGCAAAAGCCATTATGACGACCGATACGTTTCCGAAACTTGCTACGCGCAGATTTGATTGTGGGGGGGAGACTGTTACTATTAATGGGATTGCAAAAGGTGCTGGTATGATTGCACCAGATATGGCAACGATGCTTTCTTTTGTCGTAAGTGATGCAAAAATTTCTTCGGATATACTTCAATCCATGTTATCTGAGGCGGTTCAAGGTTCTTTCAATTCGATTACTGTTGATAGTGATACCTCAACATCAGATACACTCATGGTGTTTGCGACAGGAAAAGAAAGTTTTCCCTGCCTTACTCATAAAACTGATCCGCGTTATGAGATATTTTTAAAGCACTTGAGCGCGCTTTTGCATGAACTTGCATTACAAATTGTTTGTGATGGTGAAGGTGCTCGTCATTTAATTGAAGTTAATGTGACAGGTGCGACAACAGATAATGCTGCGAAGATTATTGCCCGATCAATTGCAAATTCACCACTTGTAAAAACAGCTATTGCCGGTGAAGACGCTAACTGGGGGAGAGTGGTTATGGCAATTGGTAAGGCAGGTGTTGAAGTCGATCGTGATCTATTGACTATTTGGTTTGGTGAACATCGTTTGGCTTTCAATGGCGAACGTGATCCTGAGTATTGTGAAGAGACAATAGACGCCTATATGCAAGGGAAACATATCGTAATTCGCGTTGATATTGGTCTAGGCCTTGGTAAGGCGACAGTTTGGTCTTGTGATTTAACGAAGGAGTACGTTATGATCAATAGCGATTATAGGAGCTAACCAGTATACTATAAATTTGACATCGCATATCTGTATATTTTTTAGAGGATGAAATGTTTTAATTCTTTCGTCTTAGAATAGAGGGGATTATAAGAAGAGATGGTTTTCTTTATCTCTGTTGGAAAGTGATATGCGTATGAAAAGTTCACTTCTTCTTGTCGTTGCATGCGCATTGTTAGATCAAGATAGTCGTATCTTGCTTACAGAGCGTCCTCAAGGGAAGTCCTTGGCTGGTTTATGGGAGTTTCCTGGTGGAAAGATTGAGCAAGGTGAAACTCCGGAGGCATCATTGGTTCGTGAGTTAGAAGAAGAGCTTGGTGTTCATGTTCAGCAAAGTAATTTGTTACCCTTAACATTTGCAAGCCATAGCTACGAAACATTTCATCTTTTAATGCCGTTGTATCTTTGTTCCCATTATGAAGGTATTGTGCAAGGACGAGAGGGACAAAATTTGAAATGGGTTTTCATTGATGATCTTGATAAATATCCTATGCCTGATGCTGATAAACCATTGATTCAACTATTAAAAAGTTTCCTTCTTTAATAGGTTCATAAAAACAAAATGCCACTTACAAAAAAAGGTTTTTGTTATCATAAGATATTGATGATAGAGAAGACTTTTTAAAGAAAAAGTTCTGTGGAAAAATTTCTTTTCTCTGTGAGCAACTGCCTCATCGTTTTGCAACTTGAATGAGAACCCCAAATATCATAAGATTCTCTCATTCCAAGCCTTCTTATTTATATTTAAGCGATGAAAACCGTTTGCTTGTGAGTCAAAACTAGGATTAGCGTGCGGATCAAAACCGTTTAAAAAGAAATAAAAATATTTTTTATGAACTTTCTCAATGCAAGAGCAGCTGGAAACATTGAAAGCTAGTAAATAATGTGATGGTGCTGGTTCTTACCTTTATGATTTCATCTTCTTCTCAAACAAACACGCTCATCGTTCTACCATTAAAGAGTTTTTTCTGATTCAAGTTGTGTAAAACTAATTTATATTAATATCACTATATTACCTGTAATATAGGATAATTTAATGCAAGCTATTCAACAAGCCGGTTAATAAGTTGTTATAATATTGCCCAAATGCATGAATATTAAATATGGACTTTAACAAAATACCAAGAGATGAATTCCTTTCGATATGAATAAGTTTGTGAAAGCATTTTTCGTTCATATAATCATATAAGATGTGCAATCAGCCACTATCAGTATTATTATTTTTAAGGCCTATCCACGGAAGAATATAACACAGAAATATTTGTTAGTTGTGTTTATAAAAGAACACTTATGACGTTTCTAGTGTTGGACGGCGTCTTTCTATGGGATATTGTTGATATTTTTGAGCAATACGTGTAATTACTCTTTTCAGTGGTTCGACCATAACATCCATAGAGGAACCATTTGCATGAATGATATTTTCATGATCAACCATAATAGCGGCATGACCTTTCCAAAAAATCAAATCACCTCGTTGAAGTTTATCACTGTCTGAGAGTTGATCTCCTATAGTTTTTTGTTGCATGTCAGTATCGCGTAAAACCACTTGACCGGCCATGATCATAGAAAGCTGGATTAGCCCTGAGCAATCAATTCCAAAACCACTGGCTCCACCCCAAAGGTAAGGTGTACGGATCAACATTTCAGCAACTGTAACATAATCTTTATACGCGTGGCCAATCGGACTGAGATGATTGCTAATGATTGCTTTCCCATCTTCAAGTATAGAATACCTAGTTTCACGGACTTCAATTTCATTAACAACGCTTACCTTACTCCCTATGGATAAAGGATATTCCACTGGCCCACACAAGTCAGCTTGGAAATATTGAAAAGTACGTGGGACTGAAACAACATGCGTTTGTTTTACAGTTGATGTACAAAGCGCTTTTGTATCAATATAGCCAACATAACCATCTTTGAGAGATTGTCCCCACGACATAACTCCCCCGTGTTCAAAAATAAGAAGTTCTTCTCCGAATAAGCATTCTGTCTGCATTTCACTTTTTTTATTATTTTCTTTAAACAGCCCAGCAACAGGTACATTAACGCGTCTTGTTTCACCTTGCACAAAGCGCTGAGCTGTAACTTCTTTTTCAAGACGTTTGTCTGCTAGATCATCCCTGAATGCACGTAATCTCGGATCTTTAGAGAACATTTTTTACCTCTCATTTTTTGTTTTTTACTTTTAAATGGGCTCATGATAATTGGTATTGGTAGGATTTTTATCCTCAAATAAATTACAGAACACAATAAAGGTGAAGAACAATCGCCCTTACAGCTCCAAAATTGTCCATTTATGTGTTTATTTTATGTTAAAATTAATTTTTAAAGAGGTTATAAAGAGCACGAATAGCTTGTGCAGAACCACCGACAGGATAGCCTGGTTTTTCTTTTGGAATCCATCCATAAAGATCAAAATGTGCAAAATGTTCGGCTTTTTCAACAAAAGAGTTAAGAAATAAAGCAGCGACTATGGAGCCAGCAAAGTTATTTCCAGTTATATTGTTAAGGTCAGCAATTGGTGATGATAACATTTCTTGATAAGGTTTCCAAAGTGGCATTTGCCAAAGAGGATCGAAAACAGAATGAGAAGATTGTAAAATTTGTTGCGCCCATAGTGAATCATTACAATAAAATGCGGGAAGATCTGGCCCTAGTGCTATACGTGCTGCTCCTGTTAAAGTGGCCATACAAAGCATGAATTGTGGACTTTCTTCATCACCATAGGCTAGTGCATCGGCAAGGACAAGCCGACCTTCAGCATCTGTATTACCAATTTCAACACTTAAACCTTTACGACTTGGGAGAATATCACCTGGTCTGTAAGCATTGGCAGAAATTGCATTTTCAACGGCTGGAATCAAAACTCGTAGACGGAAGGGTAATTTTGCATCCATAATAAATTTAGCTAACCCTAAAACATGAGCTCCTCCTCCCATGTCTTTTTTCATGAGTAACATGTTATTGGCTGATTTAATATCAAGACCTCCAGTATCGAAGGTTACCCCCTTGCCAACCAACGTTATTTTGGGGTGATTTTCTTGCCCCCAATGTAACTCAATCAGTCGTGGTGCAGTGCTGCTAGCGCGTCCTACGGCATGAATCATTGGAAAATTATGTGTTAAGAGGTCATCTCCACAAATGCTTTGAACATGAGCACCGTAGGATTTTCCCAGTTGGCGCGTTTTTTTCTCGAGGGTATCAGGATTCATATCATTGGCTGGAATATTGATGAGATCACGGACAAAAAAGACAGTTTTATAAATTCGTTGAAGCTCATCGAGATCAACCGTATCGTTGACATAGATTGATAACGATTTGGAGGAAGAGTTTTGACGATAGCGGTTAAATTGATAACTTCCAAATGCCAATCCAAGATAGCTATTTATTTCATTGGAGGCTGTTCCTTCTAAATGCCAATGTCCAGCAGGAAGGTTTTTAGCGAGAAGTCCTGTGATAAAAGGTTCGTTTCCATTGCCAAGTCCAAAGAAAACTTTTTTTAAATGCCCAGTTTCATCAGGAACGAAGAGTATTTGACCCGCTTTACCAGTGAAATCATTAACTTTCATCCAGGCTGTTGTTGCTGGATCAAGAGCTAAATCTGTAAGACATCTCGGATTTACTAATAAGATGGGATAGCTCTTATCGACACGTGTTGAAGTAAAATGAATGTGATGTAAATGCATATTTATGAAATCCTTATAGCCGTCGAAGTGCAACATATTCGACCAAGTGGTTTTTTCCCTTTCGTAGAATAAGATTAGACCGCGGTCGTGTTGGCAATATATTTTCTTGTAAATTTTTCAAATTAATCGTTTGCCAAAGGTCTTCAGCGATTTTTGAAACTTCCTTTTCATTGAGGTGTGCATAACGATGAAAATAGGATTCAGGATTTTGAAAAGCTGTTTTACGTAAACGTTTGAAGCGTTCCAAGTACCAGTGACGAATGATTTCTGTGTCAGCATCTACATAGATTGAAAAATCAAAAAAATCTGACACGAAAGGAATAATTTTTCCATCCTTAGGAAGGTCATTGACCTGTAACACATTAATTCCTTCAACAATTAAGATATCGGGACGATCAATGATAATTTTTTGATTTTCCAGAACATCGTAGGCCATATGCGAATAAAGTGGGGCACTAACATTGCCAATACCAGCTTTTATAGCAGAAAGAAAGCATAGCAATTTTTTAATGTCATAGGAATCAGGAAATCCTTTACGATTCATACGATTTTTTTGCTGTAAGACAGCGTTGGGATAAAGAAAACCATCAGTTGTAATCAAATCAACTTTAAGACTGGATGTCCAACGTTTCAAAAGTTCTTGAAGAATACGAGCGGTAGTTGATTTTCCTACCGCAACAGAGCCAGCAATCCCAATGATAAAAGGAGTTTTCCTAGTTCCTTCCTGATGTAAAAATTCTTGACGCTTATGAAAAAGTTCCTGTACTGCTTCAACATGACATGATAACAGACGCGATAAGGAAAGATAAATACGTTGTACTTCTTCGAGATCAATGGGATCATCAATGGAGCGTAAACGTTTAATTTCATCAAAAGTCAAAGTAAGTGGTGTATCTGCACGAAATTGAGACCATTCTTGTGCAGTAAAGATACGATAGGGTGAATATCTATCAGAAATGGATTTGACCAAGTTATCTTTCTGATCAATTTTTGAGAGGATCGTATCAATCATTTTATTGGTCGAGAACCTTTTTGACGCAGTAATTGATTAAGGATAGACAAGCAGGCCTGTTTTCTTCTTTAAAAATAATAGATAAGCTTTCGTTAACTTATAGTCCAGTCATTCCAGTGTGCATTGATTTGCGCTAATGAGTGTCCTTGTGCCAAAAAAGCCCATAAAAGTAAACGTGCTTTTACTGCTGATAAATAACCAGACATAAGGACACCAGAAGCAATCATATCGACTTCTGAGCCTTTATAGCCATAAGTTGAGCGGGTTGTTGAGCCAGTATAGGTCCGACTAGCGATAATGATTGGCATTTTTTGTGTATATTGTCGCACGATGTCTGCTTCTTCAAAACTGCAGTGTCCTGATCCAAAACCAGCAATGACAAGCCCAGCATAATGCCCACTTTCAAGGCAAAATTTTATTAACTGCGTATCAGAGGACAAAGAGGAGTATAAGAGTGCAACTTGGTGATCATAGTTTTGGGGAAGGTCGAATGTTGTCGGGAAAAAATGTCGATCATTAAAATAAACCAGTTTTCCTTCCAAAATAGTGCCTAAAACACCTGCCAGACCTGACTGAAATGTCTCAATTTTGACAGTATGGCTTTTCTGGACCCAATAAGGTGAGTGAATGGTATCATTGATTACAACCAAAACGCCTCTGTTTCTACTTTGTGGATGAGCTGCGACGCGAGTTGCTGCTAAAACATTAGCTGGTCCATCAGCACCTGCTTCACTAGGTATGCGCATAGCACCAGTTATAATGAGCGGTTCCGCTTTATCCCAATAAAGGGAAAGAAAAAAAGCTGTTTCTTCCAGTGTATCAGTACCTTGGGTTAAAACAATACCTTCTGCGCCAGCCTTTATTTGTTGTGTTGCCCACTCTATTATTTCAAAAAGAATGTTGAAAGATAAAGATCCACTTGGTAATTGTGTAAGTGTTTGCGCATGTATATTAGCAATTTTATTTAAATCAGGGACACTTTTTATGAGGATATCTGAGGTTAATGTCGGTTGCATTTGGCCAAATTTGTCAGCGGCCATTGCAATTGTTCCTCCCAATGTTCCTATTGCTATTTTTTTCATAACTCTTCCTTTAAAAAACGCAAATAGTATACAAAAACTATTTAGCAATAATTTGCATTGATAACAATGATATCATTTTTTTATTTCAACAAATTGAATTGCACTGAATCATTGTGTTTTGCAGTATATGTTCTTAAATAGAGACAATAGTGATTGGATTTTACATTTGATGGAAAGAAATCAATATTTAAGAACAGAGATCAATATTAAGGAGTCTCCTTATGGCAGAACATAAGCCAGATATAATGTATGGTACAACTATTATTACCGTACGAAAAGGTGGCAAAGTCGTGATGGCCGGTGATGGGCAGGTTTCACTTGGGCAGACGATTATGAAAGGCAATGCACGTAAAGTTCGTCGTCTTGGGAAGAGTGGAGCGGTTATCGCTGGTTTTGCAGGTGCTACAGCAGACGCTTTCACTTTGCTGGAAAGATTAGAAACGAAGCTCGAACAATATCCTGATCAGCTCATGCGTGCTTGTGTAGAACTTGCAAAAGACTGGCGAACAGACCGCTATTTGCGTCGTCTCGAGGCTATGATGCTCGTGGCTGATAAGAAAATAACTTTAGCTTTAACAGGGCTTGGTGATGTCTTAGAACCGGAAGATGGAGTGATGGCAATTGGCTCTGGAGGCAATTTTGCTCTTTCGGCTGCTCGGGCACTCATGGATATAGATTTAGATGCAGAAACTATTGCCCGTAAAGCTATGAATATTGCCGCTAAAATTTGTGTTTACACCAATGATCATTTTACGATTGAAACATTGGATGCAGAATTATCTTCTTTAGAGAAAGCTATTTGAATGTGTGTTGTATTTTCCCCTCGTGAGACTGTTTCTGAACTTGATCGTTTTATTATTGGCCAAAATGATGCCAAGCGTTCTGTTGCTATTGCATTGCGCAATCGATGGCGTAGACAACAGCTTGATGGTCCAATGCGTGAAGAGGTTATGCCAAAAAATATTTTGATGATAGGACCAACAGGTGTTGGTAAAACAGGTATAGCGCGTCGATTAGCAAAACTTGCTGGAGCACCTTTTGTTAAAGTAGAAGCGACTAAATTTACTGAAGTTGGTTATGTAGGACGTGATGTTGAGCAAATTATTCGTGACCTTGTTGAGATAGCTATTTCTCTTGTGCGTGAAAAAAAACGGGATGAAGTTAAAGTAAAGGCTCATGTTAATGCTGAAGAACGTGTTTTAGATGCCCTTGTTGGTAAGACCGCAAGTCCCGCTACCCGTGATAGTTTTCGCAAAAAGTTGCGTGAAGGTGAATTGGATGAGAAAGAGATTGAAATTGAAGTAGCAGATAATAACAGCAATAGCGCTTCAACCTTTGATATTCCTGGTATACCTGGTGCGCAAATGGGAATTATGAATTTGTCAGATATTTTTGGTAAAATGGGAAGTCGTACAAAGGTCCGCAAAACGACAGTAAAGGATGCTTTTAAGCCTCTCATTGATGATGAATCTGAAAAGCTCCTTGATCAAGATCAAATTATTCAAGAAGCACTCCGTGTTACTGAAAATGATGGAATTGTTTTTATTGATGAGATTGATAAAATTGCAACCCGAGATGGTGGAGCTGGTGCTGCCGTTTCGCGTGAGGGCGTTCAACGGGATCTTTTGCCTTTGGTTGAAGGAACAACAATTGCCACAAAATATGGTCAAATCAAAACAGATCATATTCTTTTTATTGCGTCAGGTGCCTTTCATGTTTCCAAGCCATCTGATTTGTTGCCAGAACTTCAAGGGCGTTTGCCTATTCGCGTGGAGCTAAATGCTTTAACAAGGGAAGATTTACGACGTATTTTAACTGAACCTGAAGCCAGTCTGATTAAGCAATATATTGCTTTAATGGCAACAGAGGAGGTTCATTTAGAAATTACCGATGATGCGATTGATGCTTTAGCGGATATTGCTGTGGATTTAAACGCAAGGATTGAAAATATAGGAGCACGTCGTTTGCAAACGGTGATGGAGCGCGTTTTAGATGAGATTTCTTTTACGGCGCCAGATAAAGCGGGTACATCATTTAAAGTTGATGCCGCTTATGTTAGACAATCGATAGGTGAGCTTGCTGCTGATGTCGATCTTTCACGTTTTATTTTGTAGAATTATCACTTGTTTTCGTTTAACGGCGTGCTTCGATAATTTTGAAGCCATGGGTTTGTTCATGTATCAATACCGAGCGGAAAATATTTTTTAACAATGTTTCATAAGGTAGGTGGCGGTTAGCAACAAGAAGCAGATTGCCACCTCGCTTTAGGTATTTTGCAGCATTTATAATAAAATGCTGCCCTAATGAGACATCTGTAGTGTGTTGCGTGTGAAACGGTGGGTTTGAAATGATTGTATCATACAGATCTGTGATTGGCTCATGTACAAGATCATGCCAATAAAAATGAATCGGACGAGAATCCGTCATTTGTTCGAGGTTTTGTTTGGCTGCTCTCAAAGCGTTGTAATCGGCTTCATAGAGGTCGAGAGTCGTTAGTTTTTCACTTCCAAGTGCAGCGTAAGAAAGAAAACCCCAGCCAGCTCCAAAATCGGCAGTTTTTCCAGAAATAACTTTGCACATATGGGAAGCAAGTGTGGCGGATCCCAGATCAATACGACCGTGTGAGAACATGCCAGAAGTTGTTTGAAATTTATTTCCAAAAGTAAGAGGTGGTAAACGCCACTGTGCAATATTCTGTTTCTTTATTTGTGGTGGAACCTGAAGCCAGAATACCAATCCATGGTTTTTGGACAGCTTACCAACGATGGGGACAAGCGTTTTGACCCATTTCATCATTGAAGCAGCACCAGCAGTTTTATTTCCACCGATAACAATCCACCCATTAGGTTTAACACATTCTAATAAATCAAGAAAGCAATTTTGGTTAAAACCACGATATTTGCTTAAATGTAAAAGTGCACCATCATAGGTAAAAGTTTTATCTATTTGAGGGGAGCAGTGAAATCGAGCATTGGTAAATTTTAAAAAGTCTGGTCGCCAAGGCGTTATAACTTTTAAATTTTGCGCCCATTCTGGAGTAGGGACTTCCGATAAACCAAAACTCACCCAAGATTGGCCTCGATTGGGAAGAGGAAGATCATGGTTTTCAAAAGGTAAAAACAGTAACACATGTAGCTCTTTTAAAGAAAAATGCCATTCTGTTATTAGGATGGCATTTTATTTCATAACAAGAGGGAAGATCACTCTTTTTGTTTTTTATGACGGCGCTTATTTTCGGATTTATTTTTTTCATCCATGCCTTTTTCGTTTTCTTCTTTTATTGACTTATCACCTGCAATTTCTTCACCGGTTTGTTGATCAACAATTTTCATCGATAACCGAACTTTACCGCGCTCATCAAAGCCCATTAATTTAACCCAAACTTTATCACCTTCTTTAACAACATCTGTTGTTTTTGTGACGCGTTCTGATGCAAGTTGAGAGATGTGGACAAGCCCATCACGTGAGCCAAAGAAATTTACAAATGCACCGAATTCTGCAGTTTTTACAACTGTTCCTTGGTAGATAGCACCAACTTCAGGTTCATCAACAATGGAATGGATCCAACGTTTTGCTGCCTCAATAGTTTTAGCATCAGCAGAGGCAATTTTAATTGTACCATCATCTTCAATATTGATTTTCGCTCCAGTTTGTTCAACGATTTCTCGAATAACTTTACCGCCAGAGCCGATAACATCGCGAATTTTATCAACAGAAATGTTCATAACTTCGATGCGTGGAGAAAACTCGCTGAGCTCAGCACGTGCATTGGTTAAAGCTTTAGCCATTTCGTTAAGGATATGGATTCGACCACCTTTGGCTTGTTCAAGTGCGATTTTCATAATTTTTTCAGTAATGCCATCAATTTTAATATCCATTTGCAAGGCAGTGATACCATTTTCCGTTCCTGCCACTTTAAAATCCATATCTCCAAGATGATCTTCATCTCCTAAAATATCAGATAGAACAGCAAAGCGTTCACCTTCTTTAATCAAGCCCATAGCAATACCTGCAACAGGGCGTGCCAAAGGAACACCGGCATCCATAAGAGCAAGTGAAGTACCACAAACGGTTGCCATGGAAGATGATCCATTCGATTCAGTAATCTCTGAGACAGCACGAATAGTGTAAGGAAAGGATTCCTTAGTTGGCAACATAGGATGAAGTGCACGCCACGCCAATTTGCCATGTCCAATTTCACGGCGTCCAGGAGAGCCAAGACGTCCTGTTTCACCCACTGAAAATGGTGGAAAATTGTAATGAAGAAGGAATGTTTCCTTATACATACCTGTTAAGGAATCAACATATTGTTCATCTTCACCAGTTCCTAGTGTTGCAACGACAATTGCTTGTGTTTCTCCACGGGTAAAGAGAGCTGAGCCATGTGTACGGGGCAAGATACTAACTTCTGATTGGATGGGGCGTACTGTTGAAAGGTCACGCCCATCAATACGTTTTTGTGTATCAAGAATGTTTCCACGAACAATTTTTGCTTGCAACTTTTTGAAAACGGTTGCAATTTGGTCGGCACTGAATTTGCAATCTTCTTCTGTTTCTGGCATAAATTTATTGATGACTTCTGTTTTTAGTGCATCAATCACAGCATAACGTTCTTGTTTATCGGTAATTGTGTAAGCCTTTCGTATATTTTGTTCTGCCATTTCCAGCATAGCTTTTTCGAGATCAGAGAGATCTTCAGGAACAAAATCACGTGGATCTTTTGCAGCAACTTCGGCAAGCTTGATGATGGCATCAAGAACAGGTTGAAAGCCTTTATGCCCAAACATAACGGCACCCAACATAATGTCTTCTGGTAATTCTTGTGCTTCTGATTCAACCATCAACACAGCACTTTCAGTTCCGGCTACAACAAGATCAAGTTTTGATTCGGGCATTTCATCAATATGAGGATTGAGAATGTATTGTCCGTTACAATAGCCAACACGGGCACCAGCAATGGGGCCCATAAAAGGAACACCTGACAAGGTTAGCGCGGCAGAAGATGCAATCATTGCAAGGATATCAGGATTATTTTCGAGATCATGCTGTATAACGGAAACAATGACTTGCGTATCATTTTTATAACCATTTGCAAAGAGAGGACGAATTGGACGATCAATCAAACGTGAGATCAATGTCTCACTTTCCGTTGGTCGGCTTTCACGCTTTAAATAACCACCTGGTATTTTACCAACAGCATATAATTTTTCTTGATAATTAACGGTGAGAGGAAAAAAGTCCTGATCCGGTTTTGGACTTTTTGCTGACACAACGGTTGCTAAGACAATGGTCTCTCCGTAAGTAGCAATCACTGCGCCATCAGCTTGACGTGCTATTTTTCCTGTTTCGATGGTCAGTGGACGACCGGCCCATTCGATTTCTATCTTGTGCGTTTTGAACATTTCTTATCCTTAATGACCAGTGTTCACATCTTTGAGAGCTCACATTCTGGGTTTACGTGGCATATTTTAAAGCTATAGGCAGGACAACAAGACACTTCTGTTTTTGCGAGAAGAGAGAAATAAATCGCAATTTAAACACGAAGAAACTAGCAATCCTGCCCCATGATGATTACTCGTCAGTTTTTAGAGTTTTAACTAAAAAATGGGTGGTTTTTTAGAATACCACCTCTCATTTTTCTTTTAGCGACGCAAACCTAACTTTCTGATAAGTGTTTGATAACGATTTTGGTCAACCCCTTTAAGGTAATCAAGAAGGCGACGGCGTTGAGATACCATTTTTAAAAGACCACGACGAGAATGGTTATCCTTTTTGTGAGATTTAAAATGGTTAGTTAAATTAGAAATACGTTCAGAAAGTACAGCGACCTGCACTTCTGGTGAACCTGTATCACCGACTTTATTTGCATATTCTGCGACAAGAGCTTGTTTACGTTCAGCTGTAATCGACATCATATTATCCTTTCAAAAAACAAAGAAACAAAAGTCACCCACAGCCGAGATGTCGTTCAGCAAGGGTCTGCGAGCAAACAAGAAGAGTTGAAGACTCTTACCTGCTTTGGCATTTATACAGGAACGGAGGTTAAAATACTAGTCCTTAAAAGCATCTTGAAAACCTTCTTTCAATAAAGAATTTTGTTTTGAAATATTGATTTTAACAGGGTTTTATGAGAAGCCTTAAAGAATTATGCATCCTTTTGATACAAAAGAAAATAAGACTTCCTCTGTAAGGTTACTGCTTTACAAAGTGTGTGTATGATAACAAAAGCGATAAATACCAATTTGGAGGAAAAAGATGCAGAGCATTTCAACATTAGAACTTTTTCGTAATTCGGTATTTCGAAATTTATGGTCGTCCACACTCATTTCTAATTTAGGGGGGCTTATACAAGCCGTAGGGGCAGGGTGGTTAATGGCGTTGATTAGTTCTTCGCATTCCATGGTTGGACTTGTTCAAAGTGCTACAACATTACCACTTGTTATGTTTTCTCTGATGGCAGGAGCATTAGCTGATAATTTTAATCGTCGCCAAATTATGTTGTACGCGCAGATTATGATGATGGTTATATCAATGAGTTTAGCTATTTTATCCTATATGGGCTTTCTAACACCTTGGCTTTTATTATGCTTTACGTTTTTGATTGGGTGTGGAACTGCTTTTTATAATCCTTCTTGGCAGGCAACAATAGGAGACATCGTGAGCAGGGAAAATATTCCTGCTGCTGTTAGTCTAAACAGTGTTGGCTTTAATTTGATGCGTAGTGTAGGTCCCGCTATTGGTGGTGCCATTATTGCTACTTTAGGCGTAGCCGCCGCTTTTTTATTTAATGCGATAAGTTACATTCCTTTAATTGGTGCTTTGTTTTTCTGGAAACCGAGCTATGAAAATAACACATTGCCACGGGAAAGAATTTTAGGAGCTGTTTCAGATGGTTTGCGTTATGTTGCGATGTCGCCTAATCTTCTGAATATTATGGTCAGGGCGTTCCTTTTTGGTATTGGAGCGATTTCTATTTTAGCACTTCTGCCAATTGTTGTGCATAAAATTCTCGGAGGAAGCGCACTTCTTTATGGTACATTGCTCGGTTGTTTTGGTTTAGGAGCAATGACAGCTGGTATTATTAATGCATCTGTACGGCATTATTTTCGTTCAGAGACGATTGTTGCAAGTGCATTTATCGGTTTTGCCTTGTCTTGCTTTTTTTTAGCAATAAGCCGTTCACTGATTATAAGCCATGTTGCCTTATTTCCTGCAGGTTTATGTTGGGTTTTAGCGTTGTCACTGTTTAATACATCTGTACAGCTTTCTACACCGCGTTGGGTTGTTGCACGTGCTTTAGCACTTTATCAAACAGCTTCTTATGGAGGGATGGTTGTTGGAAGTGCAATTTGGGGAGTCTTGGCTGATGGTTATTCTCCAACTATTGCTTTGAGTGTTTGTTCTCTATTCTTAATTTTTGGAGCTCTTGCGGGAGTAAAGTTTAGAATTCAAGAAATTCCCCAGATAGATCTAGATCCACTTGATCATTTTAGAGAACCGGAGCTTTTATTGGATCTAGAAGCACGAAGTGGTCCAATTATGATTATGATCGATTATCAAATTCACGAAAATGATCTTGAAGAATTTCTTAAAGTAATGACACGTCGTCGCCATATTCGTTTACGTGATGGTGCTCGCCAATGGGTTCTCTTACGTGATCTTGAAAGACCTGAATATTGGACAGAAGCTTATCATATGCCAACGTGGGTAGATTATTTGCGCCATAATCATCGTCGTACAAAAGCAGATGCAGAGGTCAATAAGCTTCTGCGACACTTAAATCGTATGCCAAATGGTATAAGAGTACACCGTATGATTGAGCGACAAACAATACCACATGCCAGCGAGATGCATTTAAAGCCCTCTGCTGATCAATTGCCTTGATGGTAAGAGGACTAAAACAGTTGTCTTGCAAATTATTAAATATGTGTAATACTATTTTATGGATAAATTTGTTAGAATAAATAGGACAGCAGAAATTTTAAGATGCTCAATGAGTGTTTTATACGGTTTGTAATTAAGGACAGGTTTTTACTGAACGAGTAGTCTAAGGTCATCATTATTGCGATTTGTTTAAATTAAAGCCTAAGTTTTCTATCTTACAGAATCTTCTTAACACTACAGCATATGCACGTATATCTAGTAATGATTAAAGAAAACGATTTAAAATGACAAAGACAAATGCTTGCACTTTATTGTGCAAGCTAAGTTTGGATTTACGAACACATCACTGCTTTAGATTCTGATATACATTATCATAAAAAGGTGAGTGTAGAGCAGTGAAAAAAGCTTCCTTCTCTTTAATTAATATAAAAAATATTTTTCCCAAGAGATGATTGTGAGCAAGAACGGATTAAATTGTGAAAATCCGCTTTGGCTTGAACAAACTTTTATCAAGAGTACCTATAGCAAGAAGTTGGCCTTTGTAGATGACACAAACCTCTTCTTCATTAATAGATGCATTGTAATCACGGAGGGGAACTGGATTGCCCATCATAACTCTCTGTGCTTGGATTTCGCTAAGTGTATAATGAGAAAGACAATCCAGTGCAGCACCTGTTTTAATTAAAAGTGCATCAAGTGTTGAAAAATCTCTTTTGGGAGGAGCATCATTTTCATTTGTTACACTTTTATCCAGTGTTACTGCTTTTAGTTCGTCCCATGTAATGAGATCATTTTCACAAAAAGGTTCCACTGCGATACGTCTTAAATCAGCAATATATCCATAACAACCGAGATCACGTCCCATATCGCGTGCTAAGGAGCGCACATAGGTTCCTTTTCCACAGGTTATTTCAAAGATAGAACATTCGCTGGTAGCAATTTCTATTAATTTAAAAGTCTTTATTTCCACTTGGCGTGGTGGAATTTCAACAATTTCACCCTCACGTGCTAGATCGTAGGCACGGTTACCGGCAATTTTAATTGCCGAAAATTGTGGAGGTATTTGCAAAACAATACCTGTATATTGAGGGAGAAGGGCGAGTATTTCTTCGCGTGTTGGACGTTTGAGAGATGTCTTTGTTACTTCACCTTCTAAATCGTCTGTTGAACGTTCTTCTCCCCAAACGATATGAAAACGGTAGGTTTTTGTACCTTGCATAACGTAGGGAACGGTTTTTGTTGCTTCACCCAATGCAATTGGCAGGAGACCAGAAGCAAGAGGATCAAGTGTACCTGCATGCCCTGCTTTTTGCGCATGAAAGAGCCATTTGATTTGTGAGACAGCTTCTGTTGATCTCATTCCTTTTGGTTTATCAAATATGACCCATCCAGAGACGGAACGACCTTTTTTTTTGCGTTGCCGTGCCATATTTTTAATCCTCAAGTTCATCACTATGGTGAAGATCGCGTGCTACCTCAGGTGAGCGAAGCAGAGCATCAATTTTTGAAAAATTATCAAAACTACTATCAAGTCGAAAACGCAGTTCAGGCATATATTTCATCTGTCGCAACGCGTGACTGATTTCTCCACGGATAAAACGGCTGTGTTTATTGAGGATATCAACGACATCAACATGAGATGTGCTTTTAACAGTACTGAGAGGAGAAACAAAGCAGATAGCAATTTTTAAATCTGGTGACATGCGCACTTCAGAGATAGAAATCACCATACCTTTCAAGACATCATCGAGTAAAATACCACGCTGTAGTATATGAGATACTGCGTGGCGTACTTGTTCTCCTACTCTTAGCTGCCGTTGTGATGGTTCTGCATTTTTCATCGAAGTCTTACCTTTGAAAATTCCTCTTCCTTTGATTACCTTAAAGAATAAGAAAGAACAGAGGTATTGTGCATAAAATTCAATAACTTTTCTCATTTTACAGGGAGTAAAGCCACTGGATTATTTTACAATGTGCGATTAATATGTTCGATGCGGAAGGTTTCAATAGTATCTCCTGCACGTATATCTTCATAGTTTTCGAATGCTATTCCACATTCTTGACCACTTTGTACTTCATTTACTTCATCCTTAAAGCGTTTGAGTGTTTTAAGTTTTCCTTCGTGAATGACAATATTATCACGGATAAGGCGAACACCAGCTCCCCGTTCTATTTTACCGTCTGTAACGCGACAACCAGCAACTTTACCGATCTTTGTGATATTAAAGACTTCCAGAATTTCAGCATTACCAAGGAAAGTTTCACGCTGTTCTGGTGAGAGTAATCCTGACATGGCAGCTTTTATATCGTCAACAAGATCGTAAATGATGTTATAGTAGCGAATTTCAATTCCTTGTGTTTTAGCGCAATCACGTGCCTGTTTATTGGCTCGAACATTAAAGCCAATCACAGCAGAGTTGGAAGCTTCAGCAAGAGAAATATCACTTTCAGTGATACCTCCAGCACCAGAATGTACAATGCGTGCACGTACTTCTTCATTTCCTAGCTTTTCTAATGCTGATGCGATTGCTTCAATTGACCCTTGTACATCTCCTTTAATAATAAGGGGAAATTCTTTAATGCCAGTGGTTTGTAATTTGGTCATCATCTGTTCAAGAGAACCGCGAGAACTCGTTTGTCGGGCTACAGCTTTATCACGTGCTAATCGCTGACGGTATTCAGCAATTTCGCGTGCTTTTGCTTCATGAGTGACAACGGCAAAACGGTCTCCAGCCTGTGGTGTTCCTTGCATACCTAAAATTTCAATGGGCGTAGAAGGAATTGCTTCTTTAACGTGACGACCATGATCGTCAATCAAAGCACGCACACGACCCCATTCATTGCCGGCGACAATAATATCAGAAGGATGCAATGTTCCTTTTTGAACAAGAACTGTTGCAACAGATCCACGTCCTCTATCCAGTTTTGCTTCAATAACAACGCCCTCTGCGGTTCGTTTAGGATCTGCTTTCAGATCAAGAATTTCAGCTTGGAGGAGAATAGCTTCGAGAAGTTTATCAAGATTTTGACCGGTTTTAGCAGAAACTTCGACTTCTAAAGTTTCCCCCCCCATGGTTTCAACAAACACTTCGTGTTGTAGAAGTTCTGTACGCACTTTTTGCGCATCAGCAGCTGGTTTATCAATTTTATTGATAGCAACGATAATCGGTACACCAGCTGCTTTGGCATGATTAATTGATTCAATCGTTTGTGGCATGACACTATCATCAGCAGCTACAACTAGAACGGCAATATCCGTAACACGAGCTCCACGAGCGCGCATAGCCGTGAAGGCAGCATGTCCAGGTGTATCAATAAAGGTGATTTTTTGACCATTTTGCTCCACTTGATAAGCGCCAATATGCTGTGTAATACCACCTGCTTCACCAGAAACAACATTTGCTTTTCGAATAGCATCAAGCAGAGAAGTCTTTCCATGGTCGACATGGCCCATAATTGTTACGACAGGTGGACGCTGCCGCATGTTTTGAGTATTATCAGCTATATTAAAAATGCCTTCTTCTACGTCAGATTCCAAAACACGTTTAACAGTATGACCAAATTCAACGGCGATGAGCTCAGCAACATCTGCATCAATAACATCGCCAGGTTTCATCATCTGTCCCTGTTTCATCAGAAATTTAATCACATCAACGGAGCGCTCAGTCATACGCTGCGCAAGCTCTTGAATAGTAATGGTTTCAGGAAGAATAACTTCGCGAGAAATTTTTTCCCTTGGTTCTTGGTTTTGTGCACGTTTAAATTTCTCTTGCCTACGACGCATTGCAGCCATTGAACGTCCACGTGCGCTACCTTCTTCGTCTAAAGCGCTATTGAGGGTTAACTTTCCACGGCGTCGCTCATCAGTACCTTTCACAACTTTAGGGGTACGCACTTCTGATTTAACGGGGCTAGCGCGTCGGTTATGGCGTTCGTCTTCTTTATTATCATCTGCTCTACGCTTTTCAATCACAACTGTATTTTTAGGCGTGATAGGGATATCTATCAATTCGCTAGGGGAGTGAATAGAGGTAAGAGATGGAGTCTGTACTGGTGGGCGTTCTTCTTCTTTGTGTATTTCGGTTTCTTGAACTGATTGCCGCAAACTTTCTTCACGTTCTTTTGCACGTTTTGCTTCTTCTTCAGCTTGTTCACGCGTTATTTTTTCTTGGATATGTGCTTCTTCTAATGCACGAAGTCTTGCTTCCATTTCAGCGGATGAAAGATTGCTTTTAGCAACGGGTTCATGAGGAATTGCCTCTTCGAATCGTGGTTTAGAGCGTTGGGGAGCTACATGCGGTTTCGTGATTGGCTGTTGTACTTCAACTTTTTCATCAGGTCGCGTAATTTTGCGCCGTTTGGTCTCGACAACTACAGCCTTTGTACGGCCATGGCTAAAGTTTTGTTTGACCGTGCTTGTTTCTAGGACTGTCCGTTTTAGGGTTAGTGTCCTCTTGACTGTTGTTTTGTCGTTATTATTTTCACTCATTGTACTTCCTTCACGGCTTGTGCCGTCATCTCACCAAGCTTGATGCGCTTGTCATCACGATAGGCGAGCAGTTTATATATCGTTTTGAGAAATCCTTCGGCGGCTTTGGTATCCAATAAAGCCGCATGCATTACAGGATTAGCGCCAAAAGCTACCTGCATTTCATCACTTGTAAATAAAGATATGGTTTTTATATTCCGATTTGTTTGTTGTTGTATTGTATGGATAGCTTGTGCAATTTTTCGTTTTCCATCTTCTGTAGTTTCCTTGGCATGAAGTACGAGAATAACTTGACCAGAGCGGATAGCTGCATCAACTTTTGTTGCCCCCATAACAATGGCACCTGCTTTTCGCGCCATGGAAAGACTTGAAAGAGCAGATTTTAGCAAAAGTGTATCAACAATATGTGCAAGATTCGGCGCAACCTCAACATCAGTTTTAAAACTTTTGTTAAAAGCTTTCTGGTTGGTTGCTGCTTCAATGACAGAATGGCGAGCAGAGACCCAAACACCACGTCCAGGCAATTTGGCTTTAAGATCAGGGACAATTTGATTATTGGGACCAATAACAAAACGGATCAGCGTTTCTACTGAAGCATTTTTTCTTGTCACAATGCAGGTCCGTTCATTCATTTAAATTGTATCCACGTTCAAATTATCTATTTTTTCATTTTTTGCAGAGTTTCCACTTTCTGCAGGAGTTTCTGTAACAAGATCAGCTTGGTCTATCCAGCCTGCTTGCACACGTGCGGCTAAAACCATAGCCTCTGCATCAGCACGTGTAATATCAAATGGAGTCAGGATACCAGAAAAATTCTGTGTTTGACCTTCTTTACGTTCCCTCCAGCCAGCCAAATCATCGACTGCATAGCCAGCAAAGTCTTCTATTGTTTTTACACCATCTTCACCAACAGCAACCAACATAGCACTTGTCATTCCAGGAAGTGCCCGTAATTCATCAGAAACACCGAGTTTTTTACGCTTTTCATCAAGCTCTTTTTCTTTATGTTCGAGATATTCACGCGCACGGTTTTGGATTTCAGCAGCAGTCTCGTGATCAAAACCATCAATGGAAGCGATTTCTTCGAGATCAATATAGGCAATTTCTTCAATGGAAGAAAAGCCTTCTGATGCCATAACTTGGCCTATTATTTCGTCAACATCTAAAGATTCCATAAACAGTTTACTGCGTTCAGTAAATTCTTTTTGACGGTTTTCAGACTCTTCCTGTTCCGTTAAAATATCAATATTCCATCCTGTTAACTGTGAAGCTAAACGAACATTTTGTCCACGTCGTCCAATAGCAAGACTGAGTTGGTCATCAGGTACAATGACTTCGATACGTTCTGCATCTTCATCGAGGACGACTTTAGAAACTTCAGCGGGTTGTAGTGCATTGACGATAAATGTTGCAGCATCAGGAGACCAAGGAATAATATCAATTTTTTCACCTTGTAATTCTGCAACAACAGCTTGTACGCGACTTCCTCGCATTCCAACACACGCACCAACAGGATCAATGGAACCATCGCGTGAAACAACAGCAATTTTAGCACGTGAACCAGGATCACGCGCAACGGATTTAATTTCTATAATACCATCGTAAATTTCTGGTACTTCCATGGTAAAAAGCTTCACCATAAATTGAGGATGTGTACGTGAAAGGAAAATTTGCGGACCACGCGATTCGCGGTGCACGTCATTGACATAAGCACGAATACGGTCTCCATAGCGAAAGGATTCACGTGGAATTAATTCATCACGGCGTACGATAGCTTCACCCCGACCTAGATCAACGATAACATTACCATATTCTACACGTTTTACTGTACCAGAAATAATCTCACCAATTTTATTTTTAAATTCTTCGTATTGTTGGTCACGTTCCGCATCGCGTACTCTTTGTACAATAACCTGTTTAGCAGATTGTGCTGCTATACGTCCAAAGTCCATAGGAGGTAAAAGATCAGCAAAAAAATCACCAATTTTTGCGTCTGCTTGGCGTTTAAGTGCATCGGAGAGAGTAATTTCAGTTGTATAATCCTCAACGACATCAACAATTTTAAGCAGGCGCTGTAACTTAATTTCACCTGTTTTGGAGTTGATTTCGGCGCGAATATTAGTTTCTTGACCATAACGAGAACGTGCCGCTTTCTGAATAGCATCGGCCATTGCAGAAATGACAATGTCACGGTCAATTGACTTTTCACGTGCAACAGCGTCTGCAATTTGCAGAATTTCAAGCCTGTTAGCGCTTGTAGCCATCAAATTTCTCCTTCTTTGTGCCACACGACGGGCATTTCCCAGTGATATTAACTCTTGTAATTTGACGTCTGTTTTGAGACATTAAGATTATCTTCGGGAATGAGTTGTTGATTTAAATCTTTATTTTTTTTCAACGCGTCGCGAATAAGTTCATCAGTAAGCACCAAATGCGCATTTGTGATATCACAAAAGGGAATAAAGGTGTACATAGTTTCTCCATAAGCGGCTTTATCGGTGTTTAAAGTAAATCCATCTTGCGTGATATTTGTAAGTGTTCCCCGAAATTTTTGGCGCCCATCAATTTTTATTTTGGTTTCAATTTTTGCAATATGCCCTTGCCACTGGAAAAAGTCAGATTTTCTTACTAGTGGACGATCAATGCCAGGAGATGAAATTTCTAAATGATATTTGCGTTCAATAACATTTTGTACATCAAGAAGGGGTGAAATAGTTCGACTAACAGTTTCACAATCTTCTACGGTCATAGAGCCATCAGCACGCTCAATCATAATCTGAAGCGTTAAACCATTTAAACCAAGAAGTTTTACGCGAACTAAACGAAAACCTAAAGGCTTAAGCAATGGTATGATAAGAGCAGCAACGCGCGCTTCAATACCATCTTCTGCAAATAGGCGTGGTTCGCCAAGATCGCTTATTTTTTCAGCTTCGTTCATACATTTTATCCAAGTCATTTTCATCAGTTTTATGATATTAAAAAAGAGCGGGTCCAACGGCCCACTCTTCATCATAAGACCAAGAATTTAGTTACTGATACTCTTAAATTCAAAAATTTTCAAGTTATTTATAAGAAAAGCATTTTATCGATTATTGCTTGATAAAAGTAAGATAGGCTGGTGTTCGTCCTCCGCGTAGAGCTTTTGTTTCATAACGGGTACCTATCCATAGTGGATAAGGGTTTTGCCAATCCCTAGGGCTTTCTGCTTCCCACTCAAAGCTGCTATGCTGTGCACAATAGTAGAGGGTCCAGTTTACATAACTCTCTATATCACTAGCAAAGCGGAATTTTTTACCTTTTTTAAGAACGCGAGCAAAACGGTTAAGATTTTTTATGTTGATGAAACGTCGTTTCCAATGTTTCTTTTTAGGCCATGGATCAGGATAGAAGAGATCTATTCCGTCAAGTGATGCATCTGGAAGCCAATCAAGAAGTTGAGTGGCGTCATCATCATAAAGCCGAATATGATTTTGATGTTGTTTGTGCTGTTCAAGAGACATTAACATTTTTGCCATGCCATTGATAAAGGGCTCGATGCCGATAAAACCAGTTTGTGGAAAATATTCCATTTCATGGAGCAAATGTTCGCCGCCACCAAAACCAATTTCAAGCCGAACTTCTCTTACTTTAGTGGGAAATAAGCATTTTAAGTCTAAGGGCGGGAGGGTATTTAAATCAATGTTAAGAGTTGGGAGAAGCATTTTTATACGCGCAAGTTGATTGTTTCGTAGCCGTTTGCCTTGTCGGCGACCAAAAAAGGCTTCACGCGTACGTGTATTATGGTTCATCATGGTATTTAATCAATGTTTGAAGTGTTTTAATCAGATCCGTTTTTTCCCATGAAAACGAACCATCACGTTTGGGTTTGCGTCCAAAATGACCATAGGCGGCTGTTTTTGTATAAATAGGTTTATTGAGATCAAGATGTTTTCGAATACCAGTCGGCGAAAGGTCCATTATTTTGCGGATGGCTGCTTCAAGAATTTTTTCATCGACTTTCCCTGTTCCATGAAGATTAAGATAAATAGATAAGGGTTGTGCAATGCCAATTGCATAGGAGAGCTGAATGGTGCATCTTTCTGCTAAACTAGCAGCAACAATATTTTTAGCTAAATAGCGTGCAGCATAAGCTGCAGAACGATCAACTTTTGTCGTATCTTTGCCTGAAAAAGCGCCTCCACCATGGGGGGCTGCACCTCCATAAGTGTCAACGATAATTTTGCGTCCTGTGAGTCCTGCATCACTTTGAGGACCACCAATCACAAATTTTCCTGTTGGGTTGATATACCAACGGCATTGATCAGAAATAGGAATATCATGTAAAGCCTGACGAATATAAGGCTCAACCACTGTACGGACTTTATGAGAATCCCAACTTTCATCTAAATGTTGTGTTGAAAGAACAATGGACGTTACCTCTATAGGCTTTCCATTTTTATACCGTATTGTTATTTGGCTTTTTGCATCTGGTCCTAATTTAGCAGTTTCTCCTTCTCCTTTATGGCGGGCAGCGGCGAGAAGTTTTAAAATCTTATGGGCATAATAAATCGGTGCAGGCATGAGATCGGGTGTTTCACGGCAAGCATATCCGAACATGATACCCTGATCACCTGCACCTTCTTCCCCATTTCGATCCGTAGCGTTATCAACTCCGCGTGCAATGTCAGTTGATTGAGGGCGTAACAGAACATCAATTTTAACAGTTTTCCAATGAAAACCTACTTGTTCATAACCAATTGCACGAATAGCACGACGCGCTACCGCACGAAAACGAGCAGGATTTATGCGTGGAAAGCCAGTTTCATCGTAGATAAATTCTCTATTTTTATCTCTTTTTAAGAGTGTATCGGGAACACGCACTTCACCAGCGATAACGACACGGTTTACACTTACGAGAGTTTCACAAGCGATTCGTACTAACCATGGGTCAGTACCGGTTTTTTGAGCTTCTTTGTAAATCATATCAACGATTTCATCGGAAATACGATCGCAAATTTTGTCAGGATGCCCTTCCGATACCGACTCACTCGTAAAAAGATAATCTTGATGCGGCATAGGAACTCCTTCAAAAAAAGAAAACCAACTGTTTATTATATTAATTGTCTATTAAAGCTGCTCCTATTTGCCAATCTCATGGCAAATCGTCAATGCTGATTTATAAGATGAGTGAGAGAAAGATGTAATTTGTTTTATAGTTTGTTTGTCATATCTTCTTCAGAAAGCGCTTTTGCCAAGTCAATGATTTTTCGACGCACTTTAGCATCGGATATGTTAGTAAAAGCACGCATAAGTTGGATTCCTTCACTGCTGGAGCAAAAGTCCATAAAATCATTGTCGCTTTCAGCAAAGCCTTCCATAGGTTGCGTATTAATACCTTTATCAAAAAAATAAGAAACAGGAACATCCATAATTTCTGCAATTGCTTGAAGACGACTTGCTCCAATACGATTTGTGCCTTTTTCATATTTTTGGATTTGCTGAAAAGTGATGCCTAATTTCTCACCTAATTTTTCTTGGGTCATTCCTAAAATGTTACGACGTAAACGAATACGGGTTCCAACATAGATATCTATAGGATCAGGTTTTTTTCTAGTCTCGGTCATAATGCAACTCTTTATTTTCAGCACTCTACTTCTAAACCAACATCAGATTTATTTGAGGTCGGTTTATCATATAATTAAAATAATATGTAACATTTTTTCCCAATGCTACTGGCACACGCAACGTAATACCGTACGTGGATATCTGATTATTTAAGCTGTTTTGTAGAACCAAAACCAATGCCACACAATAGCATAATAATGAATAAGATAAAAGTAGAGAATATTCTGTATTCATTGCTTCCTATGGGGGTAATGGGTGATGGGATTTGTGAATCAATAACGCCAACAGCATTTTGCTGGAGAGCTACAACGATTCGTCCATAAGAATCAATAACAGCTGATATTCCATTATTAGCTGCTCGTATGAGGGGGATTCCTAATTCAACGGCACGAAGTTGTGCTTGTTGAAGATGTTGATATGGACCAGGCGTTACACCAAACCACGCATCATTTGTAACATTAATAATTGCTTGAGGAGAGGGGCCTTTAAAAGTCATTTCATTGGGAAATATTACTTCATAACAAATTAACGGAAGATAAGAAAACCCATTTGGCATCATGACAGTTTTACGTACACTTGCAGCGCTATATCCACCAATAGTATCAGCGAGGGCACGCAATCCAATTTTTTCCAATAAATTCTGATAGGGAAGATACTCGCCAAAAGGAACTAGGTGAAGTTTATCTGAAGTGCTTAAAATATCACCTTTATTGTTAATGACTGCAATTGTATTAAAATATTGTGTTTGCACATTGGGGAAATCATGATTGACGCGTATAGCACCAATAATAGCCCACTGTTTGGGTTTAAGAAGAGAGGCAATGTGCATTGCGATAGCAGGTGAATCATTGAGAATATAGGGAACAGATGCTTCAGGCCATACGATAAAGTCAGGTTCTGGATTCTGATTAGCTGTCGGCATTGTACTAAGATTCATATGAGCTGCTAAGATAGTTTCTGGTAGAGCATCGCTCAATTTGACGTTTTGCTTGATAGAAGGTTGAACAATGCGCACCCAATGATTGCTTTTCTGATAATCGGCGGTGTTAGATGCGGTATTAAGGCGATAAAATCCAAAACCACTGTGAATTAGTATAAGTGATAAGCAAAGAGAAAGCGCGGTTTTCTTTTTTTCGTCCGTTAATAAAACAGTAGGTAAACTATAGACTAAAACAGCAAGAATATTCATTCCGTAAAGCCCTACAATTGCATCTAATTGCATGAGTATAGGGGTTGGCATAGCTGTATAACCAAGGGCATTCCATGGAAAACCTGTGAATAGGATAGCGCGCAACCATTCTGCCAGTCCCAGCGCAAAAGCCAAAACAAAAAAACGTGCTATTCCTTGTGTCCATAAAAAACCGACAATGAAACCAGCAAAAAACCAATAAAGGGAAAGATAGAGAGGAGGACCCAAAATGGCAAATGGCACTGCCCAGCCAAAAGTAACTGGATCTGTCAACAAAGCATTGCACAACCACCAAAGGCTGCAAATAAAATAACTGAAGCCAAAGATTCCACAACTTAGAGCATAGGTTAGAAAGCGTTTTTTATTGTTTTGGATGGCACAGATTGAGTCAAGTAAAACAATAAATATAGGGAAAGTCAAAAAGCAGAGAGGTGTCAAATAAAAGGGTGGAAGTGCAAAAGAAGTAAAAGCACCACAGAGAAACACCCATATTTGCCGCTTCCAGCTGCTAACAGAAAACAAAAAAAGTGTGAAATTTCTTAAAAAAGTTTGACTATTTTTTAGGGATGGCATTGTTCTCAAAATTCTCATTTTCTGGAATGCGAAAAATGCGCAACCGCTTAATCCGGCGTTTATCTGCTTCTAAAATACGAAATTGATAACCAGGCACAGCTTCAACGATTTCACCTTTTGTAGGAATGCGATCAAGAATGGAGACAATCAAACCACCAATAGTATCGACTTCATCACCATATTCGCCTACGGTAAAATCAGGACCAAGAGCTTTTTCCACATCTTCTAGTTCAGTTTTTGCGTCAACAAGCCATCTATTATTGGGTTCGCGCACGATAGCATTGTCAATATGATCATGTTCATCTTCGATATCACCCACGACTAATTCGACGATATCTTCCATAGAAACTAAACCGTCTGTGCCACCATGTTCATCAATAACCAAAGCCATCTGTGTTCGTGTGGTTTGCATACGTGTGAGTAACTTGCTTGCCAGCATAGAACTAGGGACAAAGAGAACTGTTCGAATTAGGTCCAACTCACCGATTGGGGTACGCAAATCCGTATGGCGTAACTGAAGTGAATCGGATTTTTGCTCTGTTTGGGGTGAATTGATAATAAAACGGGTTATATAATTAAGGATATCGCGGATATGGATCATTCCCCTTGGATCATCTAAAGTTTCAGCATAGACAGGTACGCGAGAATGGCCAATTTTTGCAAAACATTTAAGGGCTTCCCCAAGAGAGGTGTTTATTTCCAATGCCTCGATTTCAGAGCGTGGAATCATAACATCATCAACCCGTGCTTCACGTAGACGTAAGATATTATGTAGCATAGTACGTTCTTCAGGTGAGAAGAGGGTTGTGTCTTTTTCATTGTTAGCGGTGAGTGCAACGGTAAGGTCATCACGCAATGACGTATAATTGCGTCCACGTAAAAACGAAAACAAATGATTTATCAGGGAGTATTTTTCCGTATGATTCGTTTGCTGAGAGGGCTGCTCTTCAATATCAGAAGATGTTTGACTGTTATTTTGTGCATTTATTTTGTTTGCCATGATTTTGAAATCTTCTAAACTTTCCTTTTATAATAGAGGCATAAGAGGCTTTAAATTTTTATGATAGTGATATTGATTTTAAAATTTAATTTTTATCATTTAAAGCCAATTCAGTATAGGGATCTTTTATGAAAAGCTTTTGAAGAATTTCCCTTTCAAGCTTTTCCATTTGATGAGCCTCCTCATCTGTTTCATGATTATAGCCAAGAAGGTGAAGAACACCATGCACGATCATATGCGTCAAATGATCCTGAAATAATTTTCCTTCTGTCGATGCTTCAAGTGCAACAGTTTCTCGCGCAATAATGATGTCACCGAGTATGAGCCCAGGGGTCTGTCCAACTTTAAGTGGAAAAGCAGGAAAGGATAATACATTGGTGGGTTCGTTTTTATTGCGCCATTGCGCATTGATTTGTGCCATATGTTTATTATCCGTAAAAAGCAGACTGACCTCACTTATAACATTTTCTAATGAAAGGTGATGCATTGTCGTTGTTAATGCTTTTTCAGTGATATTATAAAGCATTTTTTCATCATTCCACCCAGAGTTATCAATAGTTATATCAATAGTAATCATGACAAATCGAATTTATTTTTTTGAAGAAGTGTTTGAGGATGGCATTTTTTTCATTTGTATAGCAGAATCATGATCATAAGCACGGACGATAGCGGCTACAAGGGGATGGCGTACAACATCTTTTTCATCAAAACGAATGATCGCAATATTTTCTATATGTGAAAGAATGCGTATTGCTTCGATTAAACCTGATTTTTGTCCAGTAGGCAAATCAATTTGACTTACATCACCGGTTACGATCATACGTGTTCCTTCCCCAAGTCGTGTGAGGAACATTTTCATTTGCATGGGTGTGGTATTCTGTGCCTCATCAAGAATGACAGCTGCATGGGCAAGTGTTCGTCCGCGCATGAAAGCAAGAGGGGCAATTTCTATGACGCCAGAAGTTAAAATGCGCTCGACTTTTTCAACGGGGATCATATCATAAAGGGCGTCATAAAGTGGACGTAAATACGGATCGACTTTTTCTTTAAGATCTCCGGGAAGAAAGCCAAGGTGCTCTCCAGCTTCAACGGCGGGACGTGAAAGGACAATTCGTTCAATGATACCACGCTCTAAAAGCATTGTAGCATGGGCAACAGCAAGATATGTTTTGCCTGTTCCTGCGGGTCCTACACCAAAAACAAGTTCATTACGCTCCATTGCACATATATAGGCATCTTGTGTTGGGGTTCGGGCATGGATTGTTTTTTTATGGGTACTTAATCGCGCGAGAATACGTTTTTTTGCAGGTTGGGTTATTGTTGGGGCTTCTTGCTGTTCTTGTAGAAAATTTGCCATGGCAATAGCTCCTTCTGTATCTGATAAAGTGAGCTCTTGATGTGTTTTGGCGCGTTCATAAAGCTGCTGTAATACATATTGTGCGCGTTTTATAGCAGCAAGATTTCCACAAATTAAAACTTCATTACCGCGTGGATGAATATTAAGTTCAAGTTTCTGTTCGATATAAGCAAGATTTTCGTTGAGTTTACCAAAAACTGTTTTTACATATTGATTATTTTCAAAAATCAAAACAACATGGTCAACATCTGATGCACTTGTTTTTCCCAAGATACCAGTATTTTCAGGGTAGGTATTTGCTTTTTCTCTAATGCGCTTTACTCTTTCGGTTGAGGCTTTCAACCTATTCTCCCATATTCACATAAGTGTTGCACACTTCTTAAGTAAATTTCATAAAAGATAATATATCTTTCGTAGAGTGCAAGCTTTAGATATAATCATTCTCTTCGAAAATAAAAGAGCTTCCTAAAATTTAATGTCGTGAATAAGGCATGAGAGATATGTTTATACATTTGCCATTTCACCAACAAAACTGTTTGAACTCACATTTTTAATATGAATTGTCAGCACGGTGCCCATAGAGGCTTGTGTCTCTACGACAACAGGTAAAAGCCAAGGTGAACGACCTACCATCTGCCCCGAGTAACGCCCAGCTTTTTCAATGAGAACATCGGTTCTTTCACCAACTTTAGAACGCAAAAATGCGTTTTGCTGCTCAAGAAGAAGAACTTGTAAGTGTTGAAGTCGAGCATCCTTTACAGCTTCATCAACATGATTTTTCATTGTTGCACCAACTGTTCCGGGACGAGGTGAATACTTGAAAGAATAGGCTGAACTGTATTGCACTTGTTTAATAAGTTTAATGGTTTCTTCAAAGTCTTCATCTGTTTCTCCTGGAAATCCTACGATAAAATCGCCTGAAAAAGCAATATCAGGTCGTGCGGTCCGAATTTTTTCGATAAGCTGAAGATAATGAATGCTTTTATGTTGGCGGTTCATTGCTTTTAAGATGCGATCGGAACCTGACTGGACAGGGAGATGCAGGTAAGGCATCAATATGTCAAGATCTCGATGTGCAGCAATAAGGCTGTCATCCATATCTCGCGGGTGGCTGGTTGTATAACGTAGACGCTTTAAACCATCCAGTTTGGCGAGATGATAGAGAAGATCACCAAGACGCCAAGTTTTTCCATGAGCACTTTGTCCATGCCAACCATTTACATTTTGTCCAAGGAGCGTAATTTCTTTGACACCAGCTTCAATGAGTTGGCGTGCTTCTTCAGTAATTTGTTCAACAGGTCGTGATATTTCAGCACCGCGTGTGTAGGGAACAACACAAAAAGTGCAAAATTTGTCACAGCCTTCTTGCACTGTTAAAAATGCACTAACACCTCGTTTTCTTACAGCACGTTTATTGTGAGGCGGCAAATGAGCAAATTTATCTTCGACAGCGTAGTCTGTTTCGATAACTTTTTTGCCTTGTTTGGCTTTTTCTAACAAGTCTGGTAAACGGTGATACATTTGCGGACCAATGACGAGATCCACGTTTGGAGCACGGCGCAAGATTTCGCTACCCTCGGCTTGTGCAACACAACCAGTCACACCGACCATTAGGGGCTTGTTAGGTGCCCGTTCTTGACGCAGCACGCGCAAACGACCAAGGTCAGAATAGAGTTTTTCTGCTGCTTTTTCACGAATATGACAGGTATTAACAAGAATAAGGTCAGCGTCATTTGGTGTTTGTGTAGTAACATAACCTTGTGAACTTAGACTATCAGTCATTCGTTGGCTGTCATAAACATTCATTTGACACCCATAGGTTTTGATAAAAACCTTTTTAGGAGCAACAGGAGACTTATTTTTAGAATTTATTTTATTCATAGCGCATGTCTAAATGTTTTTTACGCAAATCTCAATCTGTTGTTTGCTTAAAAGTTTTTTGCATAACGATTGCATCTATGCGACTGTTTTTTGATGGGTAATAAGCAGGGCGTTTAGCAATTTTTTGAAACTGGAAACGCTGATAAAGATTCAAGGCAGAAAGATTCGTCTCTTCTACTTCTAGGAAAAGTTTTATAGCACGTTCATGGCGAAGATGGCGTAGTGTACTATCGATAAGCAAAGTGCCAATTCCTTGTCGACGAAAATGAGGATGAACGGCAATTGTGATGATTTCTGCTTCATCAAGAATGAGTCGGCAGAGGCAAAATCCTACGATTTGATCTGGTTGATCAATGAGAGAGGCTTTGTATCCAAAGATAGAGTGATCTGTTAAGAAATTATCAAAGGCTTGTTTTTCCCAAGCAGGAACAAAACAGTACTGGTGAATTTTATGAAAGGAAGCACTATCATTAGCTTGTAGCGGAGCAATATAAAAATATTTTTTTGTCAATGAAAACCCAGACATTATTTTTTTCGTGGTAAAGCAAAACCGGTTTGTTGTTTTACGTCAGCATTGCGTAAATAGAGTGGGCAGGGTGGATTTTGTGGTTGTTTGTTTTCAGCAAGATGGGCATAGCTTACAATATCAGCTGCTTCGCAGAGAATTGGGTCTCGTACGATTTTTCTGTTTACCTTATTGTTTTTAATGTACAGTGCAATAATATCAGCTGCTGGACCAGTTAGTCTCGTTGGTTGGGGTAAATCTTCGATGATATTTTCAATTGTTTTTAACTCAGGTAGTCCTAAAGGTGTGAGATCTTCATTAAAATTTTGATGATAGAACATATCTCTTCCGGCATCAATGACAACTGTGGTTGCTATTGCTGGTGCAGTATTTTTGTTGGTTATCGTCTGTGCTGCCAGTGCCTCAAGTGCGCTTATTCCAACAGCTGGTATTTCTAGCGCTAATGCCAAAGCTCTTGCTGTTGAAACAGCGACACGTACACCAGTAAACGATCCAGGTCCAATATTAACAGCAATACGATCAACTTGATCAAGAGTAATATTAGTTTGGTCAGTTATTTGTGCAATGTATCCAATGAGTTTTTCGGCGTGCCCTTTATTCATACGTTCGCTGATGTGTGCAATGACCGATTTATGACGAATGAGTGCAACGGCACAATAAATTGAAGCAGTATCTATGGCAAGTATAAGCATAAAAATATTTTAGTTGGATAATATGATAAAAAAGTCTTCTGTGTTTTCTAGTTTTTTATTTGATACGTTGGGTGTTAATTTAATCCTTATTATATCCTGTTACAACACATAGTAAGCAAAAACAATTTGAAAGGAAAAAATTATGAAACCACATTTATTATTTTCCCAATAAGAGCATATTCTGTAAGCTTTTTGTAAAAACTTGATTTTTGTTAAAGTAGCAAAAAATAAAAAACAGCATTTTTTTGCTGAATTATGCATTTTTGTACCATACTGCTTGCAAGCAATTATGTGCTGAAAAGCAGTTGAATGAGAAATTGAACGCTTGCTATTACTATTAACATCAAAGCGCATTCGTTCTTTATATATAAAATGATAAAGAATTTTTTTTTGCAATCTTAACCTAGTTTTATAAAAAGACTATTTCAGTGTCCATAAACACCTTTAGAGGCGTTTGCAAACTCTGCTGAAAAAAGAAAAAGTATTTTAATGTGTTATTTCAAAAAGTTATATGATTCATACCACTCAATTGTATCATGATAAGGCTACAAATGCCGAGGATAAGTATTGAGCAAGTCGAAGCCAAAATGACGCGCCATCCTGCTTTTTTTAACGAGTGGATATCAACGCCTAATCCTAATGCAGCCATTGAAATAACGGTCAACAACTGAGCGATAAGTTTGATGGGATTAATAGTTTTTTCAGGGATAAGACCACTTGAGCGAACAAGCATCATGATAATAAAACCAATAATAAACCATGGGATGAGGGTGTGTAGACGTAAGCGTGTTTGTGCTGATCGATTATAGATGATTGACAAAGCGAAAATAAGAGGTCCTAACATTAAAACCCGCACCAGTTTAACAACGGTTGCAATTTGAACACTTACAAAAGAGACAGATGCTGTTGCTGCTAAAACCTGTGGTACAGCATAAACAACCATGCCGGCCAGTACACCGTATTGGCTAAATGACAAATTTAGAAGTGGATGTAAAAAGGGTAGAAATAAAATAATAAGAATCCCTAAAAGAGCAGTGAAAGCAATTGACGCAGCTATATCGTCATGTTTTGCTTTAATGACAGGTGCAACGGCGACAATGGCTGAATTGCCACAAATAGCATTTCCACAAGCGACTAGCATTGCTAAATGTGTAGAAAGCCCGAAAAGTCGGCCGATGGAGAAACTGAGGATAATTGTTACAAATATAACGAATATGATGCTAGCAAGCAAATTCCAACCAGCGGAAAGAACTGTGTTAATACTAATGCTTGCTCCTAAAAGAACAATAGCAATTTCGAGAAGTGTTTTTGCACAAAAGGTGATACCTTTTTGAAAATATGTTGGCAAATTAAAACAACTACTGGCAATAGATCCCAAGAGAATTGCCAAAACAAGGCTTTCAAGCCACGCTTCTGCGAAAAGTTGTGTTTCTATAATTTCTAAGCCATAAGCTAAGGCTGATATGAGTAAACATACTAGAATACCAGGACCAAAGTTGTTTAAAAGTGAGAGATTTTTCTTTATCATTTTAATATTGCCCCCTAAAAAGAAATGATAGTGAATAAAGAGAGAATAGGTAAAAGAGAAAAATTTTAGAGATTTGTTCTCGCTTGTAAAGCTGCTGCTAAAGTTCCATCATCAAGATAATCGAGCTCGCCTCCCACAGGTACTCCGTGTGCAAGTCGAGTAATTTTAACGGAGAAGTTAGAGAGCTGGTCAGTGATGTAGTGAGCAGTTGTTTGTCCTTCAACAGTAGCGTTGACCGCTAGAATAATCTCCGTAATCGAGTTTTCTACAACGCGCTGTATTAAGGGAGCGATTTTGAGTTCGTCAGGACCTATCCCATCTAAGGCAGAGAGACGTCCACCCAATACATGATAACGTGCTGCTAAAGTTTTTGCGCGTTCAAGAGCCCACAGATCAGCAATATCCTCAACAACAATAATTGTTGCATCATCGCGGCGTGGATCTGTGCAAATTGAACAAGGATCAATTGTATCTACATTTCCGCAAACAGAACAAATGCAGACTTTGTCTACTGCTATTTGTATTGCTGCTCCTAAAGGTTCCAATAATGTTTCTTTTTTTTTGATAAGGTGAAGAGCAGCACGGCGCGCCGAACGCGGTCCAAGACCTGGTATTCGCGCTAAAAGCTGAATAAGACGCTCAATTTCAGGTCCTGCAATGTGTTTATACATATTATCGTTCCAAGGGATTAAATAAAATCCGGTTCATTAGAATGGGAGTTTGAAACCTGATGGCAGTGGTAGCCCTGCTGTTATGTTTTTAGTTTTTTCTTCTATAGCTATTTCAATTTTTGCTTTAGCTTCATTATAGGCTGCGATAATCAGATCTTCAAGAATTTCAACTTCTTCAGGCTTGAGTAATGAAGGATCAATTTCGATTTCTGTTATGATATTTTTGCCGTTTAAGGTGATGTTGACAAGACCACCACCAGAAGTACCAGTCACTTGTAAGTTTGTTACTTCTTCTTGAATTTTCTGCATTTTCTCTTGCATTTCTTTGGCTTTTTTCATCATGCTCATCATGTCACGCATAGAAATGAGTATCCTTATTCATCGTTGATATTATTTTCATTTTCAAAAGTTTCGGTATTTTTAAAAGTATCAGGGGATAAATCAAGATCGTTTTCTTGTTTATTTAGGCGAATATCGACAATTTTTGCTTCTGGGAAATGATTGAGGATTTTCGCGATATCAGGATCTGCCTCTGCATTGGAAAAAAGCTTCTTTTGGATAGCTACCTTTTCTTCTTGTAAAGTTGGTCCTCCTCCTTCATGAACGAGTGTTATAGTCCAACGTTTCCCAGTCCATTGGGAAAGCATTTTTTCTATATCGCGTGCAAATAAAAGTGGGGCACCTTCAGCAAGTCTCAAAGTAATATGCCCTGGTTCAAAAGAAACAGGATGAACAAATTCTTTAATAAGAAGCTTGAAAGGAATATCATTATATCTTTCAGCTAATTCAACAATATCATGCAAAGAATTAATAACTACGGTTTGAGGTTCAGTAATTTTTTTTATTGTTTGCGTGGGGGGATGCGGTAAATTTGCAATATTTTCAGAAAGATCAAAAGATTGAGAAGTTTCAAGAGTGTCTATTATTTCAGGGGCTTTAGTGCTTTCCAGAGTTTGAATTTTGATTGGATCTTTTGATTTTAAGGCTTGGTCTAATTGGTTTTCCAAGGGTGTTTTGCAATCTGTTTGATTGGCTGGTGTGTTTGAAACGTTTGAGGAAGAATGAGCATATACAGCTGTTACTCTTGCCACATTGTTGGCATTTGTAGACTCTTGATGAGAAGAATTTTGAATGGTTGTGAGTGGTATTTTTTCTTGGTTAAGCTTTTTCAAAGCTTCATCAAGAGTTGGTAGATCAGCAGTGTGAGCAAGCCGAATAAGCAACATTTCGGCCGCTTGAAGCGGACGTGCAGTTTGGCTAACTTCCTGTAAGCCTTTGAGTAACATTTGCCAGTTTCGGGATAAAACAGGGATGGAAAGTTTTTGTGAAAAATCTAAGCTTCTTAAACGTTCATCTTCAGTAAGCGAGAGATCTTCAGCTATCTCTGGAGTAAAACGTAGACGTGTAACCAGATGATTGAAATCAGCCAATTCTGTCAATATAGTGAGAGGATCAGCACCTGCATCATATTGGCTGCGTAATTCATGTAATGCATTTACAACATTACCCTTCATGATAAATTCAAAGAGATCAATAACACGTGCTTGATCAGCTAAGCCTAACATAGCACGCACTGCAAGAGCACTGACGTTACCATAGCTATGCGCAATTGCTTGATCAAAAATGGATAATGCGTCACGTACAGAGCCTTCCGCAGCGCGAACAATCATGGAGAGTGCTTGATCTTCCACTTCTACGTTTTCACGTTTTGCAATTTGGCGCAAATGCGCGCTCAAAATTGTCGATTCAATACGCCGTAGGTCAAAACGCTGGCAACGCGAAAGAATCGTAATGGGAACTTTGCGAATTTCTGTCGTTGCAAAAATAAATTTTACATGCGCTGGTGGTTCTTCAAGTGTTTTTAATAAGCCATTAAATGCTTGCGTTGAAAGCATGTGGACTTCATCAATAATATAAACTTTATAGCGTGCAGCAACAGGACGATAACGTATTTGTTCAATAATTTCACGAATATCATCAATACCCGTATGCGACGCCGCATCCATTTCTATAACATCGATATGGCGCCCTTCAATGATTTGTGTACAATGTTCACCAAGTGTATTCAATACGGTTGTTGGTTGGTCAATATCTTTTGTTTTGTAGTTGAGTGCACGTGCCAAAATACGCGCAGTTGTGGTTTTGCCTACTCCGCGAATTCCTGTTAACATCCATGCTTGTGCAATGCGGCCTGTTTCAAAAGCATTCGTAAGGGTACGCACCATAGCTTCTTGACCAATGAGGTCAGAGAAGCTTTGAGGTCGATATTTGCGAGCAAGAACACGATAGGTCGTTTCTAGCTGCATATTTTCCATCAATGATTCCAACTTTGAAGCTCTTTATCGTACATTTAGATAACACAAAAGTACAAGTTAATACTCTACTCTAATATAAAAGGATTTTTTCTCAATCAATTTATTTTTTAAAGAATTGGCCAATTTGCTTAAAGACAGTCCAATCCCTCTATTTTTTACACGCGCAATGTCGCTCTGAAAATTAAAGATATTCCACTGAAAAACAATAAAATACGATTTTCTCAGCAAAAAAGGAGGTTGGTACAATGACCCGTACCAAGACTCGTTAGGGCTGCTTCTTTCCAGACCTGACCCGGTTGGCGAGCAGTTCGTCCACCACCAACCTCCCAAACTCATATTGTCGATTTAAAATGAAAAATCAAGCAAAGAAACGAAAAATATGACAAGAACAAAAAAGAATTTTCCCTTTGAGGTTAATGTCTTGTACTATGGGCGACAAATAAGGTGGGAATTTATCGGTTTTTATTGGAGTAGTTCACCATATTTACTTGCTATGAAAAAAGTGCTTATTTTTCTCGACATTAAGGAAACGCTCATTAGCTAAAATTCGTCTCGAGGGGAGAGGGGCATTTATTTTTCTGAAGTTGTTCAATGAATTATGGGAAGTTTGCAACAGCAAAAAGGAGGGGATAAAGTATACACATTAATTTAATGAGCTGAAATTGGAAAACTTAGGGAAATATTGTTGCCAAATAGTGCAACGTAATCTGTATCATATCGCTTTAAATAGCTGATGAATTCTTTAAAAGTTAGAGAAAAGTAAAATTAATCTTTCTTTAAAGTAAGTTTAAATGAATGTGGCATGAAACACAGTCCATTTATGAGTTTTACCATGACTAAAATAAAATGAGACTAAGATTTCTCGTATGTGTTATGGCACTCAGTTTACTATTAGCAGAACATAGCATATCTTCTGCTTTACATTATTACTATATTTGGAAGATATAGAACAAACTTACAAGACTATAGCAGTTTTTCGTTACTTCTCTGCTGATGTATGTGATTTATAATATTTTGTAGCAATTTCGAGATGATCCAACTGCAAAGATGGATATGTTATGCTTGTTAAAAAAATTACTCTGAGTACAAAAATACAAAACGGTTTAATTTGCTACACAATTTACTTAAATATTTAATTTCACCGTGCAAGTACCGAACCCCAACCCTACAAGAAATCGGGATTTAAGGGTTTATGACGCCCGATTTCTCAAGAAAAGATTTACCGGAGCAATTGAGGCGGCCTCCCCAAGAACTTAGGGATTCTTGGAAATATTATCAATCGTAATCCCCTGTATCACAATTTGTTCCGACAACTTTTTTCTTAGTAATATTTTTAAAAATATAATTTCCTGATGAAGGGAAACTTATATCGAGAGATTTTACATTTTTAAGTGTGAAGATCTTATGTTCTTTATCATGTGTTATTTTCTTTTCATCGTCAGCAACAATTTTTAATTTGTTTAAGTCAGAAGGGACAGAGTACGATAAAGCAAAAGATGCTTTTTTAGGCTTAAATGTTTTGCAAGAGTATTCAACGCCTTGATGTTTTGTATCGGACGTACCAATTGTAACACTTTCGTCCGGCGCAAAATCCCATTTTTTCTCACTAAATCCAGCAAATGCTACGCTGGAGCAAACGAGTATACTAGTGGTTAATATTCCTTGAATGAAGATCTTTTTCATTATTTTTCCCCTTTTATATTGAATACGCTTGATCATAACGCAGTTTTCGTAAATATGAAAAGATCAAATTTAACGCAAACAGTATATTTAAATTGTATTTTCAGCTTTTTGAACGTTACCTAAATCTAAGATAATTGAAAGTATTATTGTCTGATATATTCTGATAGCAATTTAAATTATTTTATGACTTTTCTTAAGAAGATTTACGGTCTTCCTTTGAAATAAATTGCTATAGAAGATTATCTTTTTTCTCAAAGAGCATTCTGTTGTATGAAGTGAATGGGATGGTCAAAGAAAATCTTGTGTTTGGTGCTTAATGTTTTTCTGTGATAAACTTATATCCTTTATTACGTAATGCATAGAGGAGTGTTATCGGAATAGTTTGAGCGTTTTATGAATAGATGCTGTTGTTCATTTTGATTTTTTTCATATATGCGGAGTTCGATCGTTTTTAGCTGGGTAAATGCCAATAATGCGAAATTCGGCAGAAAAGAAAGCCAGTTCTTCCAAGGCATGTTGCATCATGCGATCTTCAGGATGTCTTTCTGTATCGACGAAAAACTGTGTTGCATTAAAATTCCCACCAATTTGGTAACTTTCTAATCTTGTCGTATTAATACCGTTTGTAGTAAAGCCACCCATAGCTTTATAAAGGGCAGCTGGCACATTGCGTACTCTAAAGAGAATGCTTGTGATAATTTTTTCGCCGATACATATTGTCGAGAACGCGAAAGTATGACAAAACGGGTAATATTATGGGGGCTATCTTCAACATTTTTTTCAAGAATATCAAGCCCATAAATTTCTGCTGCAATCAGAGGAGCCAAGGCGGCTTGTGAACGTTTGGTATCTTTTTAATAAATTTTACTACTCCTACTATATCAACAAAAATGACATGTTTCCAGCCATTTTTTCGTATAATTTTACGGTATTCCAGTTTTCTGTAACAGCTGCACAATGCTTAATTTTATCATATGCGTATAAAAACTCAGATTCACAGAAATCTCCTATTTTGATAATTCACGAAACCGTATTTTTTTAAGGAATAACTGAACAATTGGGTAGGGCTACCCAACGTAGATGCTATTTAAAAGGGCATCAATAATGTCCTGCATCACAATCTATGCCAACAACTCTCTCATTTGTGGTATTTGTAAAAATATAGTTTCCCCACCAAAGGAAGCTTAACCCGAGAGATTTCACCTTTTTAATAGTAAATACTTTATTTTTTTTATCATCAGTTATTTTATCGTCATCATTAGCAACAATTTGTAGTCTGTTTAAATCAGAAAGAGAAAAGTGTGACAAAGTAAATGACACTTCCTTAGGTTCAAATTCATTACAACCATATTCCGCTCCGTCCCTAAAATCGCTGTCTTCAGGAGGTTTCTTAATTGTGACACTTTCACCTGGTGCAAATTCCTATCTTCTTTCACCAATCCCAGCAAATGCGCTACTGCAGTAAGCAAGGATATGTATCGCTAATAACCCCTGAGAAAGAATTTTTTTCATTATGTTGTTTCCTTTTATCTGAAGATACGATCAATCGTAAATCACTCTCAGTAAATATAAATAAAGTAATCTTTATCTAAGAATTGTGAGGTTAAGCCTCCGTTCCTCAATTTAGAAAAAACATTATGAAAACTTTAAGACACGAGATACTTAAATAGATTATTTTTTTGTGCATTTTGATGACATATTAAATTGTTCTCTGGTGTTGTTTTGAAAGTTTACAATTACCTTTTGATATGAATTGCTAAAAAATCTGTTTTTATCTTCAAGAAAAGATTTTTCATATGAAGGCTTGAGAAGCTCAAGAGAATTTTATTTCGGTGTTTGCGTTATTTTGTTATTTTTGCTAAACAATATTGGTTATTGCGCAAGTTTGTAAAAAAATGTTCTCCAAATAATTCAAATGTTCCATGAATGGACGCTGTAGCTCATTTTCTTTTTTAGTTCTTATTTTCAAAGTTAATTACATGGCATCTGTGTGGTGTGCGATCTTTTTTAGCTGGATAAATACCGACAATGCGAAATTCAGCAGAAAAAAAGGCCAGCTCTTCTAAGGCGAGTTGCATCATGGGTTCTTCAGGATGTCCTTCTATATCGACGAAAAACTGTGTTGCATTGAAATTCCCACCAATTTGGTAACTTTCTAATTTTGTCATATTAACACCGTTTGTAGCAAAGCCACCCATAGCTTTATAAAGGGCAGCCGGCACATTGCGTACTCTAAAGAGAATACTCGTGATAATTTTTTCGCCATTTTGGGGCTTTGGTACATATTGTTGAGAACGCGAAAGTATGACAAAACGGGTAATATTATGGGGACTATCTTCAACATTTTTTTCAAGAATATTAAGCCCATAAAGTTCTGCTGCAATCAGAGGAGCCAAGGCTGCTTGTGAACGTTTTGCATTTTTTTTAATAAATTTTGCAGCTCCAGCTGTATCGGCGGCAGTGACAGGTATCCAGCCATTTTTACGTATGATTTTACGGCATTGTGCAAGGGCATGTGTATGGCTGTGGACGGTTTTAATTTCGTCATGCGTGACACCGGGTAAAACCATTAGTTGAAAATGGATAGGCAAAAAATATTCACTAATAATATAAAGGGATGATTGTGGTAAAAGGTGATGAATATCCGCAACACGGCCAGCAAGAGTATTTTCAATAGGAATCATAGCAAGATCAGCCTCTCCGTTTTCCACGAGGTTGAGTGCGTCTTCAAAAGTGGCAGAGGGTACAGCATCCATATTGGGAAACATGTTGAGGCATGCTGTATGAGAATTGGCGCCATATTCTCCTTGAAAAGAGATTTTATTGGTTTTTTTTAATGTTTTCATGCTAAAATTTTGCGGACTCTCTCAAGATCACGTTGTGTATCAACGCTTAAAGGAATTGTATTGATTATTTCTACATCGATACGCATATTATGTTCTAAAGCGCGTAATTGTTCAAGCTTTTCGCGTTTTTCGAGCGCAGACGGTTTGAGCGTTACAAATCGCTCAAGCGCTTCACGTCGATAGGCATATATTCCAATATGATGGTAAAGAGGACCATCTCCATAAGGGGCTGTAGCGCGGGTAAAATAAAGAGCACGCAGGCGATTTTGAGAAAATGGTGTACCAATAATTTTGACGACATTGGGATCTGTTTTTTCATTTTCCTCGACGATTTTAGCACCTAAAGTTGCAATATCAGTGGAACTATTTTCTAGGGGGTTTAAAGCGTTGATGATTTCATTAGGAGTTATCGTTGGCAAATCACCTTGGACATTCAAAATAGCATTGTAACGTTGTTCGGGATCAATATGAGTTAAAGCTTCATAAATGCGATCAGATCCAGATTTATGATGGCTACATGTCATAATACATTCATACCCGTAAGCTGTAACGACTTTAGCAATATCGTTATGATCTGTTGCAACGATAGTACGTCCAAGTGCAGCTTTTTTTGCTTGTTCAGCAACGTGAACAATCATCGGTTTTCCAGCGATCTCAGTGAGAGCTTTTTGGGGTAGACGCGTTGAATCTATCCGAGCGGGAATAAGAATAATCGGTTCAAGAGTCATTTGCAAAGTTCCAAAATTCCGCATGTAATGCATTTATAATGTTGTTTATTACAAGGAAAAAGCTTAAACTAAAATTAGTAATCAAAATATGAACGTTTGAGTTTTTATGAAGCGCTCGACAGTTGTCTATTTTATTTTTTCTTTTCTATTTGTGCTGATTGTTTTGGTGGGAATTTCCACGTTTAGCAATATAATCTATGATCATTCTGCATTGGTTCAACAGTTTCCTACAGTTAAAAAGCACGATGTAGTTAAGGAGAAACAACAGGCGTCTAACAGTCTTTTGTCACTGAATGACCGCCTTCAACAAGGCAGTCTTGAAAATGGGCGTAAAGTTTTTCGCCAATGTGCTATATGCCATACCTCTGGTCGTAATGAATCAGGGCGTGTTGGTCCAGTGCTTTGGGACATAGTAAACCGTCCTTTAGCGGCGGCACAAAATTTTCCTTACTCACGGGCATTACGCGCGAATTCTGATCAAAAATGGGATTTTATAACTTTGGATCGTTATTTGCAATCACCACGTAAAGCGTTTCCAGGAACAACCATGTCCTTTCGTGGGATCAACAATGATCAAGATCGTGCTGATCTTTTGCTTTATTTACGCAGTCTATCCGATAATCCTGTTCCCTTAATGGGTAATGATAATAAAGTAGATGAGCCGAGCTAAACTATGCTAAGAGGATTAACTTGGGGAAGAGGTATGATTAGTTTTCGTTTGTAATTTTGGTTTCAAAGATTCACCAAGAGAATTGTTATTGACGCATCATCTAAAATTAACCCAATACAATTGTATTGGAAAATGAAAATAAAAAACGACAGCTTTTGTTCCTCGGCATTTTTTACTGATTATACCAACACTATCTGGTATCGGAATAGTAACGTTCATTATCATCCAATTTATGCTTGTGAGCCAAAAATGGTGTTTGATGTAAATGTGTAGGTACAGAATTATTGCTCTTTTACGTTATTTACAACCAAAATATCATTTGGGTTATTTGTTTATGAGTCATAATTTAAAGGTTGTTAAAGGACTTGCAAAGAAGTGATTGTCACGCGCAATGGAGAAATAGTTAAGCATGGTTCTGCCGATAGTATTTTTTCTCATTACCAAAATTCTTATATGCAAGCCTTGATGACTATTGTATTCGCATTGGAATCTTACCGTTTATAGGTAATGATATTAAATTGCGCAGACAATCCATTATAAAGGAGGATTTTTCCCACTAAAGGTTCACCAATGTTTGTGATAAGTTTAATGACTTCCATTGCTTGTAGTGTGCCGATGACCCCAGGTAAAGCACCGATGATTCCGGTTTCAGTACAGGACGAAATAGTTCCAAAAGCTGGTGGTTTGGGGAATAAATCGCGATAGTGAGGGTTGTTGTCTTTATAAGGCATGAGCACCGTTAGGGAGCCATTAAAGCGTCCTACAGCTCCACTTATTAAAGGTTTTGCACAGTGGGCTGCATGATCAGCAAGTAAATAGCGAGTGGCAAAATTATCACTACCATCAACAATGATTTGGTAGTCGTTGAGGAGTTCATCTACATTACTTTCTTTTAAGCGTAAATTGTATTTTTCAACGGTAATATGGGGGTTAATTGCTTCTATAGTGGTTTGGGCGCTGTCAGTTTTTTTTTGGTTGATTGCAGTTGTTTTGTGAATAACTTGACGTTGTAAATTGGAAAGCGAAACAATATCATCATCAACAATTCCGAGGGTGCCAACGCCTGCGGCTGCCAAATAGGTGAGGACAGGAGCACCAAGACCACCTGCGCCAACCACAAGAACGCGTGCAGCTTTCAATTTTTGTTGTCCTGCACCACCAATTTCAGGCAAAATGATGTGGCGTGCATAGCGTTCGATTTCTTCGTTGCTTAATTTTGTATCAGCTTCTTGTTTCATAGGTTTTCTCTTGTCATAGTTTTTTTATTGTTTACAAAGTTTATGGCACATAGGCTAGTCCGCTTTCAGTTATAGGGAGGTTTTGTTCATGAAAATTGCCATTCAGATGGATCATATTTCCACGCTCCGGATTCAAGGAGACACAACATTTGCACTTGCTTTAGCAGCGCAAGAACGCGGACACACTCTTTTTCATTATACGCCCGATCGTTTATCTATGCGCGATGGTTGTGTAATTGCACGATTAGAGGCATTGACGGTGTATGATGATGAGGGGCACCATTATCAATTGGGGAAGCCTGTTCGTACGGAATTAATAGATATGGATGTGGTACTTTTACGCCAAGATCCCCCCTTTGATCTCAATTATGTCACTACGACTCATTTGTTAGAGCGTATTCATCCTAAGACGCTCGTTGTGAATGATCCAGCATGGGTGCGCAATAGTCCAGAAAAGATTTTTGTTACTGAATTTTCTGATTTGATGCCAGAAACATTAATTACGAAGGATATTGAAGAAATAACCGCCTTTAGAGCTACATTTGGCGAAATAATTGTGAAGCCACTCTACGGCAACGGGGGAGCCGGTGTTTTTCATTTGAAACAGGATGATCGTAATTTGGCATCGCTGTTGGAAATGTTTGCCCAAGGTTACCGCGAACCTTTTATTGTTCAGCGTTATTTAGATGCAGTACGAAAAGGGGATAAACGGATTATTTTGCTTAATGGTACGCCTGTTGGAGCGATTAATCGGATTGCTGCAGAAACAGATGTTCGCTCTAATATGCATGTTGGAGGTCGCGCGGAAAATATTGATTTAACAAAACGTGATTATGAGATTTGCGAACGCATTGGTTCAACTTTGCAGGAACGTGGTCTTCTTCTTGTGGGCATTGATGTGATCGGAGATTATATAACAGAAATTAATGTGACGTCTCCTACTGGAATTCGTGAAATTAAACGTTTTTCTGGTACGGATATTGCTCATCTTTTCTGGGATGTTGTTGAATTAAAACGTTCAAATTAAATTTGTTAAAAAAGGAAGCAATATGGTTTTGTCAGAAAAGTTATGAATGTTGCTTTTTTATATTTGTTATGTTGCAAATGTGAATTACAATTTAAATTATCATATAATGCGAGCAAGAGGCTTTGATTCACATGTTAAGGAGTGCAGAGATGAAAACAGTGTTAACAGTTGGAGTGGGACTATTTTTCGCACTTGTGTTGACAAGTATGGGCAATGCGCGTGATCAAATTCAGATTACTGGTTCATCTACAGTTTTACCTTATCAAAAAATCGTTGCTGAGATATTCGGAGAAACTTACCCTCATTTTAAGGTTCCAGTTATAGAATCGGGTGGAACAGGAGTTGGTATTAAGGAGTTTTGTCGTGGTGTTGGAGAGAACACTATTGATATCGTTAATGCTTCGCGAGCGATGAAGCCAAGTGAATTGCAGTCTTGTTTTGATGCTGGTGTAAAAGATGTTGAGGAAATACGCATCGGGTATGACGGCATTGTTTTTGCAACAGATATAAATGGCCCTGATTGGAAATTGCTGCCAGTAGATGTCTATAGGGCACTTGCTGCTCAGATTATTGTAGACGGGAAATTGCAGCCCAATAACATTTCCAAATGGAACGCCGTCAATAGTGCTCTTCCTGATTGGACGATAGCAGCTTATATTCCTGGAGAAAAGCATGGAACGCGTGAAGTTTTTGAAGAAAAATTACTGGCTGCGGGCTGTAAGTCCAGTGGAGCAGTTGAGGCGATGAAAGCTTTGGGAATGGATGATAAGGCGATACATGCTGCTTGTGTCGCAGTGCGTAGGGATGGAAAGGCTATTGATATTGATGGGGATTATTCTGAAACATTTGCACGTCTGACTTCTAATAAAACAGGGGTTGGTATTTTTGGTTTGTCTTTTTATCAAAATAATGCTGATAGGCTAAAGGTTGCAGATATTAACGGTTTTGCGCCAACTGTTGAAACAATCTCTCATGGTAAATATCCAGTTTCTCGTCCACTTTTTTTCTATGTTAAGAAAGCGCATTTAAGTATTGTTCCAAGTTTGCGCGAATATGTCGACTTTTTTCTTTCTGATCAAATGATTGGTCCAGATGGCCCATTGGCTGAATATGGTTTGATTGTTGCTTCTGAAAAAGAGCGCCAAGCGCAGCGTTCAGCTTTTTCTGCTGGTAGAGTGATGACTTTGAAATAATTTTCTGGATTTGCGGTGTGGGAATTTTCTGTGCTGCTTTTTTATAAAAATTGAAAGACAATATGCGCATTTCCTTCATTATTTTTCTGTTATTGCTTCTTGGTTTTATTGGATTTTGTATTTCTTATATGCGTGCTCGCACTTTTGAATACGCACAATACAAAATGCACTCTCGTGCCTATTATCATGGCTGGTGGACATTTTCGATGACTGTTATTCCAGCTCTTGTTTTTTTAATTCTTTGGGATAGTGGGAGTGCAATTTATTTAGAGTATAGTGCCTCTCGAGAGGTTTGGGCATATAGCGCGTATGTGAAAGAGCTTGTAGATCATGACTTTATTTTGGGAATTATCCGCAATTTGGTTAAAATGATTCATCGCTTGGAGGGAGATTTTGCTACGGCTTCGTATGAAGAAGTGCGGGCACAATTATTCGCCAAAGGCTTTGTTTTGCCTCATGAAACATCAGATGATATATTAAGGATAGCACAGTCATGGGTTAATTTTTCTGAAAAGTTGCAGTTTATTGGACGTAGTGTCCTTTTTATCATTGCGGTTTTAGGCCTTATCTATGGAATTATGCAAATTGCTCCGCGTCAGCGTGCACGCAATAAAGTTGAGTGTTTGATTATTATTGGATTGGTTTGTGCATCTATAGTCGCGGTTTTGACGACAGTAGCCATTGCATTCTCTATGTTTTTTCAAACGATGAGTTTTTTTCAGTCTGTACCCTTTTCAAATTTCTTTTTTGGAACGGTTTGGGATCCCCGTTTTTCAGCTAGCGGTTCGAGTAATGGAGTGGGACAATTTGGTCTCATACCACTCCTTGCCGGTACACTTTATATTGCATTTGTAGCAATGCTTTTTGCTGTTCCTATTGGATTATTTTCAGCTCTTTATATGGCCGAATATGCTTCTACTCGATTGCGATCAATTGTGAAGCCATTGTTGGAAGTGCTTGCTGGTATTCCAACCATTGTTTATGGTTTTTTTGCTTTGAAGGTTGTAGGTCCATTTTTACGTGATCTCTCTGTTTCTCTCTCTGGTGGTGTTGGTTTTATTATGGCTCAAAGTGTTTTGACTGCTGGAGTTGTGATGGGAATTATGTTGATTCCTTTTGTTTCTTCTTTGTCCGATGATGTTATTACGGCTGTTCCGCGTTTTTTACGCGAAGGCTCTTATGGTTTAGGAGCAACGCAATCTGAAACGATTAAAAAAGTAGTTATACCGGCAGCGCTTCCAGGAATTATGGGAGCCATTTTATTGACCGCATCGCGTGCAATTGGAGAGACGATGATTGTGGTTTTGGCGGCAGGTGTTGCAGCGAACTTAACGTTTAATCCATTTGAAGCAATGACTACAATGACGGTTAAGATTGTTAATCAATTGACAGGTGATTTTGAATTTAATTCTCCACAAACTCTTGTTGCGTTTGCTTTAGGGATGACACTCTTTATTATGACTCTTTTGATGAATATTCTTGCTCTTTATATCGTGCGTAAATATCGGGAACAATATGAATGAATGAAAATTTTCTTTTTTCTCGTCGCAATATTGTTCTCAAACGCCGATATTGGGCTGAGCGTCGTTTCCGCGCGTATGGCCTAATTGCCATTTTTATTGGTTTATTTTTTTTATTTGCACTTTTATGGACTGTCATTAGCCAAGGTTATACAGCTTTTTTTCAAAGTGAAATGATGTTATCAATTTATTTGGATGAAAAGGTTATTGATCCAAATGGGCAGCGTGAAATAAATCCACAAATACTCATAACTGCCAATTATCCACTTCTTGTACGGAATGCTTTAGCAAAAAAGCTTGATATAGATCAAAATGATAGGGCATCTCTGCGGGATGTTAACCGTATGTTTTCAAATAGTGTACGTGTTCAACTACGTGAGATGGTAACAAAGAATCCAAAACTCATTGGAACAACGCAAAAAATCAAAGTCTTGGCGGCAGCGGATATTGATTCTGCTTATAAAGGGCAGATTGATTTGCATGTAGCAGAAAAAAACCGCAAAGTTTCTAATCGTCAAGTGGAATGGATAAGACGCTTGGCGTATGATGGTGCGCTTTACAAAACATTTAATTTTGGTTTTTTTACATTTGGTGCTTCAAGTCGTGCTGAGACTGCGGGGTTAGGTGTTGCGATAATCGGCTCTCTTTACATGATAGTTATAGTTTTAGTGATTTCGCTCCCGATAGGGATAGCAACGGCTCTTTATTTGGAAGAATATGCACGCAAAAATAAGTTTACAGATTTTATTGAGGTTAATATCAATAATCTTGCAGCTGTACCTTCGATTGTTTTTGGTCTTTTAGGACTTTCTGTTTTTGTTAATTTTTTTGGATTGCCACGTTCTGCCTCTTTCGTTGGTGGGCTTGTTTTGGCTCTTATGACGCTTCCTACAATCATTATTGCGACACGCTCTGCTTTGCGTGCAGTTCCTCTTTCTATTCGCGCAGCAGCTTTAGGATTGGGAGCATCAAAAACACAAATGGTTTTTCATCATGTTGTTCCTTTAGCAGCGCCTGGTATTTTAACTGGCACGATTATTGGTGTAGCTCAGGCTCTGGGTGAAACTGCACCTTTGCTTTTGATTGGAATGGTTGCTTTTGTTGTGAATATTCCTGCTACACCCATGGATCCAGCAACAGCTTTGCCTGTTCAAATTTTCATGTGGGCAGGTGAAGCAGAGCGCGCTTTTGTTGAGAAGACATCGGGTGCTATTATCGTATTAATGATTTTTCTTGCGATCATGAATATTTCTGCAGTTTTTTTACGTCGGCGATTTGAGCGGCGTCAGTAACTTCGATAAATCAGTAATTTTGATAAGGTTTGTGTTTTAAAATAAAGTGAGTTTTTGTAATGAAAATTAAAATGCGTGGTCAAGATGTAAAGGTTTCTTATGGAAGCAAGGAAGCACTCCATGGTATTACGCTTGATATTCCTGAACATCAGGTCACGGCTTTGATAGGTCCTTCCGGTTGCGGAAAATCGACTTTTTTGCGCTGTTTTAATCGTATGAATGATACGATTGAAGGCGCTAAAATAACGGGTCTTATTACCTTAGATGGAGAGAATATTTATGACCAAAGGATTGATGTTGTAGAGTTGCGCGCCCGTGTAGGGATGGTTTTTCAAAAGCCCAGTCCTTTTCCAAAATCTATTTTTGAGAATGTTGCCTATGGACCACGTATTCACGGTTTAGTCAAATCGCGTGCTGAATTGCATGATGTGGTTGAAAAAAGTTTGAGGCAGGCAGGTTTATTTGAAGAAGTAAAAGATCGTCTTCATGAGGCAGGAACAAGTTTATCAGGAGGGCAGCAACAACGCTTGTGTATTGCGCGTGCCATTGCAGTTAGTCCTGAAGTTATTTTGATGGATGAACCCTGTTCAGCTCTTGATCCAATTGCTACAGCACGTATTGAAGAGCTTATCGATGCATTACGACAAAATTATACAATTGTTATTGTGACACACTCCATGCAACAGGCGGCGCGTGTTTCTCAATATACAGCTATGTTTCATTTGGGGCATTTGGTAGAAGTTGGTGCGACTGAAATGATCTTCACCTCGCCAAAAGAACAACGCACGCAAGATTATATTACGGGGCGTTTTGGATAGGTGAATTGAGGAGTATAAGCTATGTCTATGAACCATACTGTTCGTTCTTATGATGCAGAACTAAAATATTTGAAAGCAAGGATTACAGAAATGGGGAGTCATGCGGAAAGGATGATTGAACGTTCTGTTGCATCGATTGTGTGTAATGATCTTCAACTTGCGACGACAGTGATTGCTGATGATTTGTTTTTAGATAAAGCAGAACGTGATATTGATGAAAAAGCGATTACCATCATTTGCAAACGCCAACCGATGGCTGTTGATCTGCGTGAAATTATTGGTGCTATTCGTATCTCTTCTGATCTTGAGCGGATTGGGGATATGGCCAAAAACATTGCAAAGCGGACGGTAGCACTTTCAGAAACACGTCAACCCACTGCTTTTTACTATGGGCTTGAAACGATTACAGCTTTAGCGCTCAATCAATTAAAGGAAGTATTGAGTGCTTACACGAGCCGTTTATTGGAGCGTGTTGATGCAGTACGCGAACGCGATGGTAAAATTGATGCTCTATATACTTCTCTTTTTCGTGAGCTTTTGACGTACATGATGGAAGATATGCGCAATATTACGGTCTGTACGCACTTACTGTTTTGTTTAAAAAATATTGAACGCATTGGTGATCATGTCACCAATATTGCGGAAATGCTGCATTATATCATAACAGGCCATCATATGTCTTCTGATCGTCCTCGCGATGATCTTACTTATAAAGTTGGGGTAGGTGAGAAGAAAACAGATTAATTTTTTCTCATATTATGAAATAAGATTGTTTTTAAAAATAAAAAGCATTGTACATTTTCTTTCCGTATGGTTGTAGGAAGAATATAAAAAATATTATAGGCAAGTGTTAAAGAAGTAACGAAGAGGCTTTTTAAGATAATATTGCAGATTTTTAATTCTTAATTTGACACATTTGGATATTGGGTCATATCATTACTTATATTTTTTCCGAAGGCGGAGCTTCTTTCTGATTATTTTTTCAAATTTGTATCGAAGGGTATTCGTGTTGGTTGTCATCAATATTGATGGAGACAGTTTCAGTGCTCCAATCTTTATTCATATATAGAGTTGTTAGAGAGTTTTCGCACAGGCATATTATTTTTTTGGCGATTGAAGCATAAGGGTTGAATAGGGGTTGATATTGTGTGGCTACATTTTTCCATTAAGGAAAACAATATTGATCTATAAATTAAGAATTTTTTATTTTTTATTTCGCATAAATGCCTCTTAATTACGACTTGTATTAAAATTTTACTAAGTAGTAACAATTAATCATATACTTTCTTTGAATATACATTTAAAACTCATTCGAATTTTGAATACTTCAAAGATATGAGAATGTGTTGTAAAGATGAAAAAAAATTATTGGACTGTTTTTGTTACTTGTTTTCTAGCGCCGTTAGTTATTGTGGGATGTGCTTCAGATCATTTTGGTGTTGGAAAAGTAAATGATAATAAGAAGACAAAAACAGTGATGTATCCATTGACTGAGCGTCAATGCCTTATGCGTGCAATGTATTTTGAATCAAATCGTACAAGTCGTGAGGGAATGATAGCTGTTGGAACCGTTGTTATGAATCGTGTTAATTCAACCGCCTATCCAAAGACAATTTGTGGTGTTGTTGGTCAGTACAAACAGTTTGCTCCCGGTGTTTTAACGCGTCCTATGACGGAGCCTGCATCTGTTGCTCGTGTTAGAGAGGCAGCTGATGCTGTTTTGCGCGGCGAACGGGATCGGAAACTTAAAAACGCTAAGTTTTTTCATACCGCGGGTTTATCTTTTCCTTATAAAAACATGCATTATGTTCGTGTTGCAGGGGGAAATGCCTTTTATGAAAAGCGTTCACGTGATGGATCGCTTCAAGTTCCTACGAATGATCGTCCTTATGATGTTGCTTATGCTTTTGCCCAAGAACGTTCTGGCAATGCACCGAGTTTCATGGACGCAAGTGTAGCAAGTAAAGAGATAAAAGCAGAGGAAAAGAAAAACGCCCCTCTTCCGATAGAAATAACGCAGGCAAATAAGGTGCGTACCACGTCTTTTGTTGCAGTACAGCTTGATAAGGTTCCTATTCCTACATCTGCACCTCATCGTATAGATAAGGAAGGGGAAAGCAAATCAATTGTGGCCGCCTATGTTATGCCTTCATCAGATCAGTTAAATGCAATTGTTGCAGTATTAGAAAAACGGTACAGAAGCCGGTAACTTTTTCACAACAAAAGAAGGAATTGGTAATGTACTTTGATACTCATGAAACCATTTCACCTGAAATGCTTAATCGTCTTGCAGAAATTACAGTAAAAGTCGGGTTGAATTTACAAGAGGGGCAAGATCTTGTTTTGACGGCTCCAGTTTCAGCATTACCTTTTGTTAGGCGTATTGCATATCACGCCTATAAGGTTGGTGCCGGTGTGATTACGCCACTTTTTAGTGATGATATGTTATCACTAACACGTTTTGAAAACGCACATACTGCTAGTTTCGATTGTGCGCCTTCTTGGCTATATGAGGGAATGGCGAAGGCTTTTGAAAATGGGGCTGCGCGTTTAGCTATTGTTGGTGATAATCCTTTGCTACTTTTCAATCAAGATTTTGATAAGGTTGCACGTTTAAATAAAGCTACTTCAATTGCTTACCAGCCGGCTCTCAAAAAAATATCGAATTTTGCCATGAATTGGTCGATTGTTGCTTATCCAACAGCAGGGTGGGCTGAGACAATGTTCCCTTCTTTGCCGCTTGATGAGGCGATCAAGAAGTTAGCTACTGCAATTTTTTCTGCTTCACGTGTTACAGAAGAAGATCCAGTGCACGCATGGGTTGTTCATAATGCAAGTTTGAAACAACGGTCATCTTGGCTTAATGAGCAGCGTTTTTCTGCTTTGCACTTTAAAGGACCAGGGACTGATTTAACAGTTGGTTTGGCAGATGATCATGAATGGCATGGTGGTGCAGCGGCTGCTCAAAACGGTGTGGTATGCAATCCTAATATTCCGACAGAAGAAGTATTCACCACGCCTCATGCATATAAGGTGGAGGGTTTTGTGCGTTCGACGAAGCCTCTTTCCTATCAAGGAGCACTTATTGATAATATTGAGGTGCGGTTTGAGGCGGGGCGTATTGTTGATGCGCGTGCTTCGACCGGGCAGGAAGTTTTGCAACAGGTTTTGCAAAGTGATGAGGGAGCAAGTCGATTGGGTGAAGTTGCTCTTGTTCCACATTCTTCACCAATTTCTAAGAGTAACCTTCTTTTTTATAACACATTATTTGATGAAAATGCTGCATGTCATATTGCTTTAGGGCAGTGTTATTCCAAATGCTTTTTAGATGGAGCGTCGTTGACAGTAGAAGAAATTGCAGCGCGTGGTGGTAATAAAAGTGTGATTCATATTGACTGGATGATTGGCTCAGGTGAAATTGATATAGATGGCATTACGCAAGATGATAGGAGAGTTCCTGTATTTCGTAAGGGTGAATGGGCTTAATATTATTATTTTTTTCCAATGGTATTGTTGGAATGCGTATAATTATTGAAGATAATAGATGCCTGAGCTTCCTGAAGTAGAAACAGTTCGTCGTGGACTTGAGCCGTTTGTGACTGGTGCAAAGATTATTTCTGTTACACTTAATCGCAAGGATTTGCGTTTTCCTTTCCCTGATGCGTTTTCTGAGAGACTTATAGGCAGGAAGATCATAGAACTTGGTCGGAGAGCTAAATATTTGTTGTTTCATCTTTCACGCGATGAAACGATTTTGAGTCATTTAGGAATGTCAGGATCATGGCGCGTAGAAGATGATCTTTTAAAAAAAAACTCTCCTGCTACCGAGAAATTTGTTAGGCATGATCATTTTGTCATGGATATTCAGGCGCAGGATGGCAAAGTTTATCATCTTACTTATAATGATGTTCGTCGTTTTGGGTTTATGCTTTTAGTAGATACAAACAGGCTTTATGAACATCCGCTTTTAAAGAAGCTAGGGCTCGAGCCTATGGGTAATGCGTTTTCTGGTAATTATTTACAAGAGGTTTTTGTTAATAAAAAAATATCTCTTAAGGGAGCTTTGCTTGATCAGACTATTGTTGCGGGTCTTGGGAATATTTATGTGTGCGAAGCTCTTTGGCGTAGTCGTCTGTCACCACAGCGTAGAGCATTTACATTAGCATTGAAAACTGTACGTGCACGTGAAATTGCGGATTCCTTAGCACAGAATATACGCAATGTGATTGCTGAAGCAATTTTGTCTGGTGGATCTTCTTTACGTGATTATATGCATGTAGATGGCTCTCTCGGTTATTTTCAACATGCTTTTTCAGTGTATGGACGAGAAGGCAAAGAATGTTTGCAATGTGGAACGCCTATTGTTCGTATTCTACAGTATGGGCGTTCAAGTTTTTACTGTTCACAATGTCAAAAATGAATAAGATCTCTTGCAAAATTCTACAGGAGGCTTAAAGTCATATTGACAATTACATAAGGCTTGGGAGGCTTCTTTTTATGCTAAATAAAGTACTAACACATCTTGATGAAAATATAGAAAAGAGCCTTGAACGCCTTTTTTCTCTTTTACGTTTTCGATCGATTTCAACAGACTCGGCTTATAAGGATGAATGTCGCAAAGCAGCTGATTGGTTAGTAGAGGATTTGAAGACTATAGGTTTTGAGGCTTCACGGCGTGATACGCCAGGTCATCCAATGGTTGTTGGGCATCATCCAGGTCCTTCAGATGATTGTCTACATGTGTTGTTTTATGGACATTATGATGTTCAACCTGTTGATCCGCTGAGTTTATGGGAAGATGATCCGTTTACACCTTCTTTAAAAGAGAGAGATGGAGAGAAAGTTATTTGTGCTCGTGGAGCTTCCGATGACAAAGGCCAGCTTATGACCTTTATTGAGGCATGTCGTGCATTTAAGAAAGAAACAGGGCAGCTTCCTGTTAAGGTTACTGTTTTATGTGAAGGCGAAGAAGAATGTGCTTCTCCTTCACTTATTCCTTTTTTGAAAGCAAATAAGGAGGAACTTAAAGCAGATTGTGCACTGGTTTGTGATACATCTATGTGGGATGCAGATACACCATCTGTTTCTGTTGCTCTTCGGGGGATTATGGCGGAAGAGATTATTATCACAGCGGCTAATCGTGATTTACATTCTGGTTATTTTGGGGGAGCTGCAGCCAATCCCATTCGTATTTTAGCTAAAGTTTTGGCAGGAATGCATGATGAAAATAATAGAGTGACACTTCCTGGTTTTTATGATGGTGTAGAAGAAACACCTCCACATATTTTACAATCATGGAATGAACTTAATTGTACTGCTGAAAATTTACTTGGTCCTATAGGTCTTTCCATTCCTTCTGGTGAAAAAGGGCGGAGCATTTTAGAGCTCGTATGGGCACGTCCTACCATGGAAATTAATGGTGTTAGTGGCGGCTATGAAGGGGAAGGGGTGAAAACGGTTATTGCTTCTCAAGCGAGTGCAAAAGTGTCGTGTCGTTTAGTCCATAAGCAAGATCCAGAGAAAATACGTCAAGCCTTTCGTGATTATGTACGCAGCTCTATTCCTGCTGACTGTACAGTGACCTTTAAGAATCACGGTTCTTCTCCGGCAATGCAGCTTTCCTATGATTCATCTTTTATTAAAGCGGCAAAGGATGCTTTATCACAAGAGTGGGAGGTTCCTGCTGTGTTGACATGTATGGGTGGTTCGATTCCAATTGTAGCAGACTTTCAGTCAATTCTTGGTATGGAAACTGTATTGGTTGGTTTTGCACTAGCTGATGATCGTATTCATTCGCCTAATGAAAAGTATAATTTAAAATCATTTCATAAGGGGCAGCGGTCTTGGGCGCGTATTCTTGCGGCTTTAGCAAATAGGAGGGTAAATGGCTGAGATTCGCGTTCATCAAGGTGATTTACCAAACTTAGACAATTATCAAATTGATGCCGTTGCGATTGATACTGAGACTTTAGGATTACAACCACACCGTGATCGTTTATGTGTTGTTCAGCTTTCTTCTGGTGATGGTACTGCTGACATTATACAGATTGCTAAAGGGCAAAAAAGTGCTCCCAATTTAGTTCGGTTGCTTGAAGATAAGGCAATCACCAAAATATTTCATTTTGGACGTTTTGATCTTTCTATTTTAGCGCATACATTTGGCGTTATGCCAGATGTAGTTTTTTGTACAAAAATTGCTTCAAAACTCACGCGTACCTACACGGATCGTCATGGATTAAAAGAGATTTGTGGTGAATTGCTGAATGTGAATATTTCTAAACAGCAGCAATCTTCAGATTGGGCTGCAGAGACTTTATCACGCGCGCAAATTGAGTACGCTGCATCGGATGTTTTATATTTGCATCGTTTAAAAGATATATTTGAAGAACGCTTAAGACGTGAAGAGCGAGAAAATGTTGCAAAGGCATGTTTTCAATTTTTACCTATGAGGGCAAGACTCGATCTTTTGGGATGGTCGGAGGTTGATATTTTCGCGCATAACTGAGTTTAAAAATTTGCTTTTAAAATTGTAGTAAAAAGAATTATTGATGTAACTAGAAAACAATGCCTGTAATACACGGGCATTGTTTTCTTTCTTCTATTTTGATGATAGTGTGATTATGACATAATTCTTAGCACAGTGAGTGTATTCCATTTAAAAATTGTACAATAAAAGTGCGTTTTGAATCCGCATTTTTTGTGTTTATAACTGTTTTTATTTTAAGGTTTACGAAAAAAATAAACAGCCTAGAGAATGGAAGCAAAAAATATGGGTAACAAAATTACAGTGAAGGTTTATTATGCGAATGCTGATAAATTGCATTGGGGGAATACGGGGTGAAATATCTTTGCTAGAGAAATGCATTAACACTCGTTCAGTTTTTTTTACATCTGATGGATAGATTATGTTTTAATGATTTAAAACCAGCAGTTTCTATATTGATAGAGCTTAAAAAATTCCATTTATTTTAAAATCAAAGTGCTCCAAAACTTCGTTTTTTGAGAGTTCTCACTTTATTATCTATAAGCGTATCATTTTTTATGGAAATTTGAAACGAGAACTCTAAGTAAAATACATTATGAATATTACTATGGAGATAAATTCTATGAATATGAGATATTTTATTGTTACATCTGCAGCTTTCGCTTCAGTATGTGCCTTTTCTTCAGCCTCTGTGGCACAAGGGGCTAATCGTGTGGCTGCTTCTTCTAAAGATTTTGTGAATAAACAAGTTAGCAATTTTTTAGATAAAGCCTCTAATAAGAAACTTTTGGGTATTGTTGATAACAAAGGGGAAGCGGTTGCTAAGCTCGTAGCTGTATCATGGCAACCTAAAAAAAGACGTCCAAGATTTTGGAAAGGACCGCAACGGCCAAATCTATTTTCTCGAGGACCAATGAGTTTTAAATAAGCGAAGAAGAAGCATCAAGAGATAATTTTATTATTGGGATGTAGCGAAGTGCACAGGAGTGAGGTACTTTTTCGGGTTTGGGATTCGATTTTGGTGAAGATTCCTGTGCGCTTTTAGTTATGAGGCTAGTTTTGTAGTAATTTAGAGAGATCGTATAGAGGGTTAGTATATGCGAGCAATGGATAGTTACAAAATCTGTAGATTTGCAAGCATGTAACGCGGAGGATTTTGGCTTGTCGATGATTTTAAATGTTACAAAGTTCTATTTTTAATGAGTTTTTTTATTTTTCATCTCTGGTTTTGTTATTTTTGTTCCAGAAGTTTAAGAGCCATTTCTGTTTTCCTAGGAGGTATGAGTTATCGTTTTTAGCAAGATCCATAATTTTTTGAGCAAGGTTGAGCTTTAAGATTTTTGGAAAATACCCTTTCAGTGTTTATAGGGGGAGTGGTGTGGTTTGTGCAATAAGATCTACAAAAGAGATGGTTTACGGACGATTATAGAGGAGTTTTCAGGTGCAGATTTTTTTCTAGTATGGAGAAAAATCTAACAAGTCGTTGCATGTAATGCGATGGGTAAAGTCACAGAAGGTGTTTGTGTACGTTCTAGTGGTGGTGTTGCATTTGCAACGATCTACAGTGCATGCTTGAGACAGAAAATATTGTTTTTCAGATTTTGCAAAAACTCATAGAGAACAGCATCTCGTTTGACGAGAGGGTGATTTCTACATTGGTATAGCTTACAAATTCCCATTTATTACAGATCAAATGGCGAAGGGGGAGGAGGGGATTTTTGTTTTTTTTATGAGTGTATCATTTTTACTACAGATATCTGTAAGGGGGGCTCTATATGAAATCACGTGTTCAAATATCAGCTATGGAGAAAAATTATGAATATGAAATGGTTAATAACAGCTTCTGCTTTTGCGTTAGTTTCAGTTTCAGCAGCGCATGCAGCAGATGTTATTGTTCCCCCTCAGCCTACACCAGTTTCACCAGTTATTGTTGCTCCCACTTTTTCTTGGACAGGTTTTTATATTGGTGGCCAGGTTGGTGGTTTTTCAAGTAAAACGAAGATGGATATTCTCAGTAATGGAAAAACCATTCCGGTGAATGATGAATTTTTGCCTAAATTATCAGGTTTTATGGGGGGACTTTATGCAGGTTCCAATGTTGATCTTGGTAATGGCCTTATTTTAGGTGTTGATACAGATTTCATGTGGTCTGATAAAGATGATACGAAAACGGGGAAAGTATATGAGATTGCTCCAAATCATGTAGCATATGTTAATAAGATCCTGAAAGACGCTGGAATTAAGATTGGTGAGAATGTACTCAAAGCTGGTGATAAACGGGCGCACAGTTTTACTTTTAAAGAAAAGTGGGCTGGTGCTACGCGGATACGGATTGGTTTTGCTGCTGAACGTATTATGCCCTATGTTGCTGGTGGTATTGCCTATACACAACTTCAAGATATTGCGTCTGTATCAATAACAGAAAAAGATACAGGTAAAGTAATAGCTTCTGGTAATTTGTCTGATGAAAGAAAGACGTTTGTTGGTTACACCCTTGGTGCTGGTGTTGATTTAGCAATGACCAATAATATTATTGTCCGTGCAGAATATCGTTACTCGGATTTTGGTAAAAAGAAATTCTCAAACGATAAATATGAAACTTCTCACAAAACCAATGATTTTCGCGTTGGTGTAGCTTACAAATTTTAACGTATGGTAAGCTAAATTACTAAAACGTTTGTTTCTAGCGACACTTCCAGTATTTTTCTGTGACTATATTATCACATAATACAGATTATTGCATATGTGGAATGTTGCTATGCATTGGATTTTGGTAAAGAGAAATGCGTAAACAAAAAGCAGAAATTTAACTTTAATATCAATGATTTCCGCATATATGTAATGTGAAAGATTTCATATAAAACGAAATTACTCAGAGGCTCCATCTTTGACGGAGCCTCTATTTTTGTAATTGTGTCATTTTTACTACAGATTTTCTTTGGACAGTCGTATAGCATTGCATCATAATAAATTTAGGAGCAAAATATTATGAATATAAAATCTTTAATAACGACTTCTGTTATCGCTTTGGTTTCAGCTTCTGCTGTACAGGCTGCGGATGTTGTAATTCCACATCATGAAGTAGTGCCAGCTATTACAGCCCCTGCTTTTTCTTGGACAGGTCTTTATATTGGTGGTCAAGTTGGAAATTTTTCAAGTAAAGTTGAAATAACTGATCCTGATACAAAAAATAAATGGAACAAAGATGATACGCCTAAGCCTTCTGGTTTCATAGGTGGCATTTATGCGGGCTCTAATATAGATCTTGGAAGTGGTCTGATTCTAGGTGTTGAAACCGATGCAGTTTGGGCTGACAGAGAAGATGCAAAAACAGGTTCTTCAAAAGCCATTGGAACAACTGATCTTGAAGGTTTTAGGGCTCGTCTTACAAAGGTTAAGGCCACTTTTGCTACAGGAAAAACAGTTACTGATATCAAGCCAGAAGACAAGCATACAGATAGTGTCACTTTAAAGGAAAAATGGTCTGGTGCTACTCGGGTACGTATTGGTTTTGGGGCTGCTGATCGCATTATGCCTTATGTTGCTGGTGGTGTTGCCTATGCGCAGATGGAGGCTATCCATTCGGTTAAGGTAACGCAAGCAGCGGATGGTGCAGAAATTGCTACTGCTAAATTGGATGATAAAACAAAGACGTTTGTTGGTTATACCATTGGTGGTGGTATTGATTTCGCTATGACCGATAATGTTTTATTGCGTGCAGAATATCGTTACTCAGATTTCGGTAAAAAGAAATTCGAAAAGGATGATAATGAAGTTAGCTACAAGACCAATGATTTCCGTGTTGGTGTAGCTTACAAATTCTAATTTCGTAAAAAAACGAAATTGTTAATACAAAATTAAATTACTAAGAGGCTCCGTTTTTGGCGGAGCCTCTATTTTTTTGTGAATGTATCATTTTTGCTACAGATATTTTAAAAGAGATGCACTATATATAACTCGTTTTGGATATTTGGAGATATTTTATGAATACGAAACGTTTAATAACGGCATCTATTTTTGCTTTAATTTCAGCTTCTGCAGCGCAGGCAGCTGATGTAATGGTTCCTCATCAACCAACAACACCTGCTTCATCAGCTTTTGTAGCTCCCACTTTTACGTGGTCAGGTTTTTACTTGGGTGGCCAAGTTGGTGGGTTTTCAAGTAAAACTGATATGAGCATTATTGGTAAGCACAAAACTGTACCGCTAAATAAAGATTTGTCGCCTAAACTTTCAGGTTTTGAAGGTGGTCTTTACGCAGGTTCTAATATTGATCTTGGTGATAGCTTCATTTTTGGTATCGATACGGATTTAATGTGGTCTGGGCAAAAACACACAAAAACCATCACTGTTGGCGCGTCTGATAATGCGGCAGTGGACAATTTAATCGCAAGATCTCGCAGATCAGTACGATCAGCGTCAGGGGCGTCATCAACAACAATCGGGGCATCAGTATCAGCAGCGAAATCAGAAACAAGAACACCGCAGGCAGAATCAGAAACAACGAAGCCAGGAGCCGCAGTACCGCAGGCAGCATCATCAGAGCCAGCAGCATCATCAGAGCCAGCAACACCAGCAGCATCATTGAAGCCAGCAGAATCAGCACCGCAGGTATCAGTAGTGAAGCCAGCAGGGATACCGCAGGTAGCATCATCGAAGCCAGCAGCACTCGCCGCAAGTGGGACAGGTGATGCTAGCCGTAGTCATTATCACAGTGCATCTAATGGAACTAGTCATGGTTCTCATCCACATGCTACTAATCCCCATGTAGGACAGAAGGTGGCTGGACATGGTGCACAAGGTGCGCAAGTGGCGGATAAGAACGCTACCAATGTGTATGGTATAGAGCAAGTGAAGCAAGAGATCGCTGCACTTGATCTTGAACAAGGTCGTGAAGTTGAAAGTTTAAGCCATACTTTAAAGCAAAATTGGTCTGGTGCCACACGGGCGCGTATCGGTTTTGCTACTGATCGCTTTATGCCTTATGTTGCTGGTGGTATTGCTTATACGCAGCTCCAAGACACTATATCCATATCATTTAAGAAAGGGGATGGAAGAGTTGTTTCTTCTAAAAACTTAACCGATGAAACAAAAACGATGATTGGTTATACCCTTGGTGGTGGTATTGATTTCGCTATGACTGATAATGTTTTATTGCGTGCAGAATATCGTTACTCTGATTTTGGTAAAAAGAAATTTGCAAAGGAAAAACTTGAAATAAGATACAAAACCAATGATTTCCGTGTTGGTGTAGCTTATAAGTTCTAGTTTTTTAAGAGTAAGTTGCTAAGAGGCTCCGCTTATAGTGGAGCCTCTATTTTTTGAGGAGATTATTTTTGTGTTTCCTTTCTTGATAGTTTCATGATAAAGCCCATGAGGTGTGATGATATATCTTCTTGATCGCTGCTTAATACGAATGATAAGCTCGGCTTTCCCTATAGATTAAAAAACCAGAGTTGCAGGGTTCAGGGAAGTTATGCAAAAATGAAATCGTAAAAGTGGACAGGAATATTTCACAATGGCTGTGAAAAATGAAACAATAGATTACTCGAAAACTCTTTATCTACCACAAACAAATTTTCCTATGCGTGCGGGGTTACCGCAAAAAGAGCTTGAATTGATGGCACGGTGGGAAGATATGGGGCTTTATACGCAATTACGCCAACAAGCAAAAGATCGCCCACTTTACATTCTGCATGATGGACCACCTTACGCAAATGGACATATCCATATTGGGCATGCTTTAAACAAAGTTTTAAAGGATGTGATTGTTCGTTCATTCCAAATGCGTGGTTTTAACGCAAACTATGTACCTGGTTGGGATTGCCATGGGCTTCCAATTGAATGGAAGATTGAAGAAAAATATCGTGCGCAAGGGAAAAATAAAGATGATGTACCCCTTAACGAATTTCGTCAAGAATGCCGTGAATTTGCACAACATTGGATAACTGTTCAAAGTGAAGAATTTAAACGCCTTGGCGTTGTTGGAGATTTTAACACGCCCTATACCACAATGGCTTTTCATGCAGAAGCACGCATTGCTAGTGAATTGATGAAATTTGCTATGTCAGATCAGATTTATCGTGGTTCAAAGCCTGTGATGTGGTCTGTTGTGGAGCGTACGGCTTTGGCAGAGGCGGAGATTGAATATCATGATCATGAATCAGAGGTCATATGGGTTAAGTTTCCTGTTTTTGAAACAGATTCTAGCGATTTGTATGGCGCTTATGTTGTGATTTGGACAACGACTCCGTGGACAATTCCTGGTAACCGTGCGGTTAGTTATTCTTCACAGATTTCTTACGGTGTTTACGAAGTTGAAAGCGCAGAAAATGATTTTGGTCCTCAAGCTGGAGAAAAACTTCTCTTTGCTGATGCATTGTCTATGAGCTGTGCAGAAAAAGCAAAACTTGTTTTGAAGCGTTTACGTGTTATTTCTAATGATGAGCTTAAAAGGCTTTTTCTTTCTCATCCACTCAAAGGTTTAGCTGGAGGTTATAATTATAAGATTGCGCTACTTGATGGTTCTCACGTAACAGAGAGTGCTGGTACCGGTTTTGTTCATACAGCACCTAGCCATGGTCGTGAGGATTTTGAAATTTGGAATGCTTATAAGCCTCTATTGGAGCAGGCTGGTATTGATTCGTCTATACCTTTTCCTGTTGATGATGCTGGTTTTTATACCAAGGATGTCCCTGGTTTTGGACCGGACCGTAAAGAGGGGCCCGTACGTGTTATTGATGATCATGGAAAAATGGGTGATGCTAATAAAGAAGTGATAAACGCTTTAATTAAAGCGGATCGATTGTTTGCACGCGGTCGTTTAAAACATTCCTATCCTCACAGTTGGCGTTCAAAAAAACCTGTTATTTTTCGTAATACGCCGCAATGGTTTATTTCAATGGATAAAGATCTTGGAGATGGTTCAACTTTACGTAGTCGTGCTTTGGAGGCTATTTCGATGACGCGTTTTGTTCCTTCTTCTGGTCAAAACCGTTTGGCTTCTATGGTAGCAGATCGTCCTGATTGGGTTCTTTCTCGTCAGCGCGCTTGGGGTGTTCCAATTTGTATTTTTGCCAATGAGGATGGTGTTGTTCTGAAAGATGAGCGAGTGAATGAGCGTATTTTGCAAGCTTTTGAAAAAGAAGGGGCAGATGCGTGGTTTACTGAGGGAGCACGTGAACGTTTTTTAGGTGAGCGTGTGCATGAGTCTTGGAAACAGGTCCGTGATATTCTTGATGTTTGGTTTGATTCTGGAGCGAGCCATAGTTTTGTACTAGAGGATCGAGCTGATTTGAAATGGCCTGCCGATGTTTATTTTGAAGGATCTGATCAACATCGTGGGTGGTTCCAGTCTTCTCTTTTGGAAAGTTGTGGTACGCGCGCTTGTTCTCCTTATAAGGCGGTGATCACGCACGGTTTTACTTTGGATGAGAATGGCAAGAAAATGTCTAAGTCCTTAGGAAACACGGTTGTTCCGCAAGAAATCATTAAAACATCTGGTGCTGATATTTTTCGTCTCTGGGTGATGACAACGGATTATTGGGAAGATCAGCGTCTAGGCAAAAAAATTCTTCAAACAAATGTGGATTCATATCGTAAATTGCGTAATGCAATTCGTTGGATGCTTGGAACTTTAGCACATGATGAAGGAGAAGAAATCTCTTATTGTGCATTGCCAGATCTTGAAAAATTTATATTGCATCGACTTTTTGAACTCGATCATTTGGTTAATCGCGCCTATGACGAGTTTGATTTTAAAAAGATTATGCGTGCATTGTTGGATTTTTCGATTATTGAGTTATCAGCATTTTATTTTGATATCCGCAAAGATTCTCTTTATTGCGATGCACCTTCATCAAAAAAACGTAAAGCTTCTTTGCAGGTTGTCCGTGAGGTTTTTGAGCACATGGTGACATGGCTTGCTCCAATGTTGCCTTTTACGATGGAAGAAGCTTGGTTAGAGCGTTACCCAAAAAGTCAATCGGTGCATTTGGAACAGTTTCGCTCTATGCGAGAGGAGTGGCAGAATGAATCTTTGGCTGAACGTTGGAAAAAAGTTCGTCAGGTTCGCAAAGTTGTGACGGGTGCTTTAGAGCTTGAGCGAGCGGACAAGCGTATTGGATCATCTTTAGAAGCAGCACCCATTGTTTTTATTTCTAATCCAACTTTACTGGAAGCATTAGAGAATCTAGATATGGCGGAAATTTGTATCACCAGTGCTCTAACAATTAAACAGGATACACCGCCTAAGGATGCTTTTACTCTAAGTGATGTTGAAGGCGTTGGTGTGTATCCTAGGAAGGCGTTAGGGCAAAAATGTGCGAGGTCATGGCGTTATACACAAGATGTTGGTAGTGATCCAGCTTATCCTGATGTATCTGCTCGCGATGCGGCTGCTTTGCGTGAATTACAGATGCTCGGCAGGATTTAAAGTTTAGATCAAGAGGAGGAGGAAATGCTGAGTTGTAAAGAGCATTTTACAGTTTGATTTCTGTCATTGATGCGTATAGCCTTTTATGGTAGTGGTAAGATCCGTTGTTTTTCCGTGGGGGTAATTTGTGTGTGGACCAGATCTCCAATAAATTGCGGGAGAATCAATTAGCCATATACTTAGGAAAATGGGATAAGCAGTGAAAAGACGTGAAATAAAAATATTGCCAACAAGCATTTTAGGCATGTGCTTTGTTTTAACAGGATGCGGTTTATCCGCTCCTACTTATGGTACAGATAAGGCGGTTTCGTTACAGTTTTTTGAAGATGTTGCTAACCTTGCCTCGCTAACATCGACAAACAATAATAGCCAGCTTGTTATGGAAAACCATCCAAAACTTGTGATACCAAAGTCAAGCTCGCGCACAGTGTTACCACTACCGCAGCAAGATGTAGCACAGGGTGGTTCACTTGGTAGAACAGGAAGACTAAAGCAACACTCTAGTGGTAGCAAAGCTTCTGTTTCCCCCCAAAAAGTATCATCAGTTAATGAGCATGCTAGTAACGCTGGTTCAGAAAGTATTTCACGGTTGAGTGCGAAGCAACGACAGGAATATTTACGTCGTCAGAGAGCGCAAGTTGGAAGTGCGAAGTATCGTCGGTATCTTACGGAGCCGCCTTTAAGTTATCGTCAACCAGCAAAAACTGCACCTGTTGGTAAATAAGAGTAAGGACGAAGCGTTAAAGAGTGCGAGAGGAAAAGTGTTCTAAAAATGGGTTCTTGTAGAAAAGAAGGGCTATGAACCTTCTTTAAGAATTCTCAGTTGTTCAAAGATAGGTATTGTAGATAAGAAGAAGATGTTTTTAATACCGCTTTTGTGCAAAAAAATCTTTAAGCAGTTGAGCAGCTTCTTTTTCCTTAAAACCAGAATAGATCTCAGGTCGGTGATGGCAAGTTGGCTGCTGGTAAAAGCGTGGGCCGTGTTCAATAGCGCCTCCTTTTGGGTCGCTGGTTGCATAGTAGAGACGCCTTATGCGTGCAAATGAAATGGCTGCTGCACACATAGCACAAGGTTCAAGGGTTACATATAGGTCGCAATCAAGAAGTCTTTCACTTTGGAATGTTTCGCAGGCCATACGGATTACGCGCATTTCTGCATGTCCTGTAGGATCACATCCGGCTTTTGTGTAGTTACCAGCGCGTGCAACGATTGTTTTTCCATGTGTGATAACGGCACCTACGGGGATTTCATCTTTTTTTTTTGCCCATTGCGCTTCTAAAAGGGCTATTTCCATGGGAGTCAAAGTCATAGTGTTCTTTCTATTGAAGTGTAGAGGGTAAAAAATTCTCTATCGGGAGGAGTACTGTAAAATGAGTGAGTTATGACTCTTTTATAACGAAGAGACATTATTTTTAAATGTTTAAAACTAACTTGCAAGTAATCTAATACATTATTGCTGTTAAAGGATAGAAAATGATAAATGATTGTGTTACTCCCTCTTTTCAAGATAAGCAGTATGATGCAGGGTGATGATTTGCTGAACGTACAGGAAGAGGTTGGTGTGAAAAGCAAATGAATGAAAACAATGAGAGTGAGCGGATTGCCAAAAGGTTAGCACGTGCTGGTGTTGCTTCGCGTCGTGATGCAGAAATGATGATTTTTGCAGGTCGTATTGTTGTTAACGGTGAAGTTGTGACGACGCCTGCTTTTAATGTTACCCGCTCTGATGTTATTAAGGTTGATGGCAAGCCTTTGTCTCCTACGGAACGAACGCGATTATGGCTTTATCACAAGCCAGTAGGACTTGTCACCACTAACCGTGATCCTGAAGGTAGACCAACAGTTTTTAGCAATTTGCCGAAAGAAATGCCTCGTGTTCTTTCTGTGGGCAGGCTTGATATTAACACGGAAGGGCTTTTGCTGTTAACCAATGACGGTGGTTTAGCCCGTGTCTTAGAACTTCCTGTAACAGGATGGGTGCGAAAATATCGGGTTCGTGCTCATGGAAGAGTCAAACAGAGTGCACTTGATAGTCTTAAAAATGGCATCGCGATTGATGGTATTTTCTATGGTTCAATTGAAGCATCGATTGAACGTGAACAGGGGTCAAATGTATGGCTTTCTGTAGCTTTGCGTGAAGGAAAAAATCGTGAAATAAAGAAGGTTCTTGGTGCATTAGGATTATCGGTGAATCGTTTAATTCGTGTATCCTATGGTCCATTTCAGCTTTCTGATTTAGAAGAAGGAGCCGTTCGTGAGATAAAAGGTCGGACGTTACGTGAGCAATTGGGTGAGCGTTTAATTATGCAAGCGAATGCAGATTTTGATGCTCCTATTCTTAAGTCATTTCCAAATTCTGCGGTTGTTGTAGTAAAACCAAGAGATAAAGATCTTGCTACTACCAATGATGGTTGGGTTTTTTCGAGTGGGAAAAATGTACAGCGCAGGAGCAGCAGCTCTGTTAAGCACTCTCAATCACGATTGGGCACAAAATCTGATGAGAAATTTATGCGTAAGGATGAGAGCAATGAAGGAAAAGCAGAGCAGCGTTTTTTGCCTCGTTCGCGTCGCTCTAATGTTTGGATGGCTCCTGGTGCACGTCCACAGAGTGCACGTAAGAAGTCTTTCTATAGTGAGGAATCTTCTCATAATCATAAAAGCAATTTAGTCGGCAAGGGATTTTTTCATAAAGGTAAGGAAAAGTTACCAGAAGTTCAGTTGCACAAAGAGAAAGATATTCGTTTTGACCAAAAACGTGGTAAAAAATCTTATGGTGAAGCGCGTGTTGTTGGCAAAAAAGAGCATCTATTAAAGAAAGAAGAAAAGGTTGTAAAAGGCAATTACGATGAGCGTTCTTTTGAGAGTAAGCGAAAAGCTAAATCATTTGATGGTCCTGCCATGAAAAAATCTAAAGCGTATAGCGGTGATGCAAAAACAACAAAGCGATTTAGAGGACCACGTGCGAATCGTCGGCGGTAAATTTGCTGGGCGTGTTTTGTTTGCACCTGTGGGGCAATCAATTCGCCCAACCAGTGATCGTACGCGTGAAAGCCTTTTCAATATTCTTGCGAGCCGAGAAGAACAATTTTGGACAAACAAACGTATTCTTGATCTTTTTGCAGGTACTGGTGCTTTAGGCATAGAGGCTTTATCGCGTGGTGCAAAAGCGGCTGTTTTTGTTGAAAATTCAGTTGAGGGGCGTGGACTGCTTCAAAAAAATATTGAAGCTTTTGAATTGCAGTCAATTGGGCGGATCTTGCGTCGTGATGCGACAAAACTAGGCAATATTGGGACAATGCTTCCATTTGATATTATTTGCGCAGATCCTCCTTATGGCTATTGTTTAGGTGAGCGTGCTTTTGTTGCGGCTGTGAGAGGAGGGTGGGCAAAAGCTGATACACTCTTTGTACTTGAAGAAAAGAAGGAAGCAATGATTCATTTACCTGATATATTTTATCTAGATGATGAGCGTTTTTATGGTGAGACAGCAATACGTTTTTATAAACTGCGATCATAGTTTTAAACTTCTGAAAATTTTCGTTTTTATCCGATAGGATGAGAAAAATTATTCTGTACATCTTTTTACATTGCACTTTTCTTATGGGGCGGTTGTTTGGCATGAAGAAGCGGTTGTTTTTTAACCAATGAAAGATGTGGAAAGCTTTTATACTACTATTTTTGCATAACTACTGTACAATTACTTTCTGGTATGCATGCTTTTTTCTGTACACAATACATCTAAAGATATATGGAATGGTTTAAATGATCTTCTAGTCAGTAGCCATAAAATCGCGATTTAAAGGGATTATTTTATAAATTTTCTGAGGGGGAGAGTATGGCTTATGCAAGTAATAAAGCAGATATTTACGATGCAATTTGTTCTCTCCGTTTACGACTTAAAATACTTGATCTCATTAAAAGAGCGAAATCTGGTCACATAGCTAGTAGTCTTTCCTGCATTGATTTCATTTATATCTTATACAAATATATTCTTCAAATAAATCCAACGCGTATCCATGATATTAATCGCGATCGTTATGTTCAAAGTAAAGGACATGCGGTTGAAGCATTGTATATTGTATTATCAGAAATGGGATATTTTGATCCTAAACTTCTCGATACTTATTTAAAATTCGGTTCAAATTTTATAGGCCATGTAACCAAAAAAGTCCCTGGCATCGAGCAAAGCACAGGCTCTCTTGGTCATGGCTTATCTCTTGGTGCAGGAATGGCTCTTTCTGGACAGCTTAATTCTCAATCTTACCGTGTTTTTGTGCTTCTTGGCGATGGTGAAATGACAGAGGGATCCATCTGGGAGGCTGTACTATTTTCAGCGCATTATAAACTCAGTAATCTTATAGCAATTGTCGATAGAAATCGGCTACAAATTACTGATACGACTGATATCTTAATGAAAACAGAGCCCTTAGCAGATAAATTTACAAGTTTTGGCTGGCATGTTGTAGAAATTGATGGTCACGATATAACACAACTAAAGACATCGTTAGGATTACCTCCATTCCATAAGGACAAACCAACAGCAATAATTATGAACACGATAAAGGGCTCTGGAATTTCCTACATGGAAAATAACATAACTTGGCACCATAAAGTTCCAACAGATGAAGAATATAATCTTGCTGTCAATGAAATTAAGACAAAAATTCAATTAATGGGAGCATGAACATGGATAATTATCATCAAGAAACACAAACTACCGTAAAGTTTTCAAACCTCGAAATTTTGAATAAAACTCTTATAAAAATAGCGCAATTTGATAAAGATATTGTTGTTTTAACAGCTGATTCACGAATATCTGGGAAGATTGACCAATTCGCAAAGTACTATCCAAAGCGTATTGTAGAAGTTGGAATTGCCGAACAAAATTTGGTAGGCGTTGCGGCTGGTCTTGCCTCGTGTGGAAAAAAGCCATTTGTGGTTTCTCAGGCTTGTTTTTTGACAACGCGTGCACTTGAACAAATAAAGGTAGATGTCGCTTATTGTGAAAATCCTGTTAGATTGATTGGCATTAGTGCTGGTATTAGCTATGGAGCGCTGGGAGCAACACATCATGCCATTTCCGATTTTGCTTCGCTTCGTGCTATTCCTAACATGCGCATCATTGCTCCTGCGGATAATAAAGAAACGGAGGCTGCAATTCTTTCGACGCTAAGCAATTCTACGTCTGTTTATATACGTTTAGGTAAGCATGCAGTTAAAAATATTCATAGAGATTCTTCAAGAATAGATATCAATAAAGCTTCTGTTATACAAAGGGGAAAAGATATTCTCTTACTTGCCACTGGTGAGACCGTTCAGATTTGTCTCGATGCTGCTGAAGAACTCCAAAAATATGAAGCTATACCAACAGTTGTAAGTATACCAACAATTCGCCCTTTGGATGATGTATCTGTGCTAGAATTATGCAAATCCCATAAATCTGTTGTTGTCTGTGAAGAACATAGCACGAATGGAGGGCTTGGAGATACAATTGCCAGATTACTTATAGAACATAGCATTGTATGTAAATTTGCATCGCTAGGAATACCGGATGAGCCGATTTGTAATGGATGCCAATTAGATGTTTTAGCAAATTATGGAATCAGCTGGGATGGTATAGCGAAAACTGCGTTAGCAATGAAATAATATATAAAAATGTTAAATTGCATCTAAATATACTCACCAGTTAAAAAATAATATCAATCACTGAGGATGTGAAAAGAAAACAAGACAGATAGGCATACGAAACTGCGCTTTGCCTATTTTTAATGAAAAAACTCTCTTTTTCCAAAGATAGTAAAGCGCACTTTCCTCATGATTGCAAAGCATCTGTATTCACTAAACTCTCACGCGTAATCTCTTTAACTGTTTGTGCACCGGTCAACGTCATAGCTACTCGCATTTCATTTGCAAAAAGATCAAGGAGATGAGCAACACCTTTCTCGCCCGCTGTTGCAAGCGCGTAAACAAAAGCACGACCAATCATAACGGCATCCGCACCTTGAGCTATCATGCGTACAACATCAAGGCCAGAACGAACACCAGAATCCACTAAAATAGCCAAATCACCCTTTACCACCGCGGCAATTGCTGGCAATGCTCGTGCAGTTGATAATACACCATCAAGTTGACGCCCACCATGATTAGAAACAACGAGACCATCCGCACCAAACCGCACTGCTTCACGTGCATCTTCTGGATCAAGTATACCTTTCAAAATCATTTTTCCTTTCCAAAAATCCCGAATCCATTGCAGGTCAGACCAACCAATTGATGGATCAAAATTTGCACCAAGCCAACCAACATAATCGTCCAATGCAATTTTCTTTTTGAGATAAGTGGAAACATTGCCAAGATCATGCGGCCGCCCCATAATACCAACATTCCAAGCCCAATATGGATGGGTAAAAGCTTGTAAAATCCGGCGTAATCCCGCATAAGGTCCTGACATTCCTGAATGCGCATCACGATAACGCGCACCAGGAACCGGCATATCAACTGTAAAAACTAATGTGCGCACACCAGATGTCCAAGCTCGCTCTAATGCATCACGCATAAATCCACGATCTTTGAGCACATAAAGTTGAAACCAAAATGCACTTCCTACTGCCTTCTGGACTTCTGCAATGGGGCAAACTGAAACTGAGGATAAGGTAAAGGGAATACCTTTTGCAATGGCTGCACGTGCAGCTTGTACCTCACCACGGCGTGCATACATGCCCGTTAACCCAACGGGTGCAAGTATAATCGGTAAATTCAGTGTTTGATCAAAAAGTTTTGTTGAAAGATCAACTTCACCAACCTCTCTCAAAATTCTTTGACGCAGTGCAAGTGCTTGAAGATCTGTACAATTACGTCGCAGCGTTTCTTCAGCATAAGCTCCCCCATCGATATAGTGAAAAAGAAAAGGGGGAAGACGACGTTTTGCTGCTTTGCGATAATCAAGTGTTGAGGAAATAATCATGAATAGTACCATCGTTTATGAATGAAAAGCGAAAACACTCTAAATCAATAAGCCCCAACCCGCATGTGTTCCATGAGGAATCTCAACAGAACACACCTTTCGATAGATGTAGGTAACAAAGATTGCAACTCAAAAAAACAAATAGATGAAAACAATGCCTTTATTTCTCTTTTTGAGATTTAGAATCTCATAGTATCTATTTTCAATCAGCAATATATACACACATACGTTGTTAATTATCTATCTCAAGAATTGAGATGCTACACCTCATGTAACCAAGAATTCTCTAAGGGATATCGCTTCAGTTACTTATTGCAATTTTAAAGAAATCCCCCCTACAAAGATGCTACACATTATAACCCATAAGAGTATGTAGCCTCTCATCGAATACAAACCACCAGCCCATAAAGATAAAAAAAGTCGTTAATAGAACTAAAAATCAAGTCATTGAATGTATCCAAAACTTAGCTAAGTTTCCTCTTCATCGAAGTTTATCAAAATACGCGCTCATAATTGATATAGGGCATTTTAAAAAACTTTGAATATTATTAGGTACTAACAAAGAATATCTTCTTTGGTTGAGCAATTTTCTGCTCATATTACATAAATTAAACATATACAAAGGGCGTGACTTAATAAAATCAACATGCCTTTTCGGCAAATACACTTCCTAAGTATATCTTATCGAAATCCACATTTTCAAAATCATTTAAAATGCTTAGATAACTTTAATCTCTGTGCTTGGTAATGTGATCCAGAATCATGTCCATAAAGTGCTAACGGTCGGTTAAGCATGTGTTCATAGATTAAACGGCCAATAATTTGGCCATGCTCCAAAATAAATGGTACTTCATGGCTACGCACTTCCAAAACCGCTTTTGCCCCTTTCCCACCTGCTTCCATGTGCCCAAATCCTGGGTCAAAAAAACCTGCATAATGCACTCTAAACTCACCAACCAAGGGATCAAAGGGGGTCATTTCAGCGGCATAAAGCGGAGGAACATGGACAGCTTCTCGCGAGACTAAAATATAAAACTCATTAGGATCAAGAATCAGTTCCCTTTGACCACGGTCAAAAAGAGGTTCCCAAAAATCTAGAACTTGAGCAACAGCGCGTTTATCAATATCAATAACACTTGTATGATGTTTAGCACGATAGCCCACCAGCCCGTTTTCGTCTCCCTTCAAATTAATGGAAAGCCCAATACCATCCTCGCTAATATTAGGCATATCATCCGATAACAGTGTTTCATCTCTATGCAAAGCATGCAGCTCAATTTCATTTAAATAACTGTATCCCTTACGAAACCGGAGCTGAGATAAACGTGAACCAGTACGTACCAAAATTGGAAATGTTCGTGGACTAATTTCAAGATAAAGTGGACCATGATAACCCGCACAAATTTTATCAAATTCCTGAGCATTATCTGTAATTACACGCGTAAAAATATCTAATCGTCCCGTAGAACTTTTAGGATTGGCAACTGCTGATAAGATTTCTGGTAAAGCTAAATTTTCTAAAAGAGGAACAATATAAACACAACCTGTTTCCAAGACGGCTCCGTGTCGCAAATCAAATTCGTGCAACTTTAACCGTTCGAGCTTATCTAAAACTTTTACATCAAGCCCCGGCATAAAGGAAGCCCGTATACGATAAGCTTTTTCCCCTAAACGAAGATCAAGACTTGCGGGTTGTATTTGGGTTGCATCAAATGGCCAAAGAGCTTTGAGAATGTCATTATCAATCAAAGCTTGTATATCATTATCTGCAAGGATACCGTTTACACGCACCATATGTTTTGCTTTCCATTTTTACTATATTTCTTTTTGGCTCAGATGATTGATTAGCGCAAGCTATTTTAACAAGCTGTTTTAAGGTGATAAAAACTATTCCTCTCTGATTTTGCCAATCAATTTTCTACTATAGTTAATCATAGAATGCCACAAACAATGAAACAGCACCTGGTCAACATTCTTTGAAAGTAAATAAGAGTTATTTTAAGAATAATATCTTACACACTCTCCCATTCTTGAATGTTATACAAATAATGTTATCATAATTTAAAACTCCTATAGAATTCGCAGGAATCTTGTTACAATTTATGATGACCATACGCCATCTTAGCGAAAATATTATTAATCAAATTGCCGCCGGCGAAGTTATTGAACGGCCAGCAAATGTTGTCAAAGAGCTTGTTGAAAATGCCATTGACGCTGGAGCAACTCGAATTGAAATTGTTACAGCAAACGGTGGAAAAAATTTTATAAAGGTGAGTGATAATGGCTGTGGTATTCCGGCAGATCAGTTAATTTTAGCAGTTTCTCGCCATTGTACCTCAAAAATTACTGATGATGTGCATAATATCTGCTTCTTAGGATTTAGAGGAGAAGCCTTACCCTCTATTGGTTCTGTTGCTAAACTTAAATTAACTTCACGAACGCAAGATGCTGATAATGCTACTGAAATTATTGTCACAGCAGGAAAAATTGTTGGACCGAAACCGGCGGCTGCAAATCTTGGAACGATCGTTGAAGTTCGTGACCTCTTCTTTGTTACTCCAGCACGGCTAAAATTTATGAAAACTGATCGGGCTGAAACGAATGCCATTACCGATATGATTAAACGAATTGCTATTGCATTTCCGCATATCCGCTTTTCTCTTTCAGGATCAGACAGAACTTCTATGGAATTACCTGCTACGCAAAATAATACCCAAGGACAATTACAACGTATTACACAAATTATGGGTAAAGAATTTGCTCCCAACAGTATCGCACTTAATGCTGAACGCGAATCAGTCCGGTTGACAGGGTTTGCTTGTTTGCCATCCTTCAACCGTAGTAATAGCCTTCATCAATTTGCTTATGTTAATGGGCGTCCAGTGCGCGATAAATTCCTCTGGGGAGCGATTCGAGGAGCTTATGCTGATGTCATGACGCGGGATCGTTATCCTGTCTCCATTCTTTTTATTGATCTACCACCCGCCGATGTAGATGTTAACGTGCATCCAACAAAAGCGGATGTACGATTCCGTGATTCAGGGCTCATTCGCGGTTTAATTGTCGGAGCAATTCGTGAAGCGTTACATCAAACGGGTGTTCGTCCTACTTCAACGCGTTCTGAAGCAATGTTGGCTGCATTTCAAATACAACAGCCATTGGCAAATTCAAAGAGCACTCAGCCGGCTTCTTCTTACAGCTCACAGCCCTATCATTTTTCATCCGCATCAATGATTCATCAACCATTGGATACTAATAGCTCTTTTGGTTTAAAGGAAGATGCGACTCCTCTTATGGAGGGCTTAGATACGCCAAGTGGTGATGCCTACATTCCAAACACTATAGCTTCACAAGAAGAATTATCTTATCCACTAGGAGCTGCCAGAGCACAAATCCATAAAAACTATATTATTGCTCAAACCCAAGATAGTTTGGTTATTGTCGATCAGCATGCTGCTCACGAACGATTGGTTTATGAAGAGCTCAAGAATGCACTTTATTCCAAACCGCTTCCTTCACAATTGCTACTTATTCCTGAAATTGTAGAACTCTCTGAAGAAGACGCAACATGCCTTTTAACGCATAAAGATGCTTTGCAGAAATTTGGTTTAGGCATAGAACCATTTGGACCTGGTGCAATCGTTGTGCGTGAAACACCCTCTATGTTAGGAGAAATCAACGTACAAGCCCTCATTAAGGATCTCGCAGACGAGGCCGCGGAATATGATACGACAGATAATTTAAAAGCAATGCTTGATTATGTTGCAGCAACAATGGCTTGTCATGGCTCAATACGGTCAGGGCGCCTTTTACGTCCCGAAGAAATGAATGCACTGTTACGACAAATAGAAGCAACACCAAATACAGGTACGTGTAATCACGGTCGTCCTACTTATATTGAACTAAAATTGGCTGATATAGAGAGACTTTTTAGTAGAAAATAGTTACCACGCATTGTTTTGGCAAGAAAGAAATATTTTTTTAATCACTCTCGACTTTATAAGGCATTTTATGACACTTTACTTGGATTATCTCTCATACAAACAAGAAAGGATTATGAAGAATGTTTTCTAGTAATGAACGCGAAGCAAAAATTCATTATTCTAATAATGGATATAAAATTATAGAATATGGAACTTATACCCTCTGTGCCGTTAGCGGGCAAAAAATCCCGATAGACGATTTAAAATATTGGAACCATCACCGCCAAGAAGCATATGCTAGTTGTGAGATTTCTTATCATCGCGAACTTGAATGCAATCCATATCTCAATCAATTGTTAAAAGCACAAAAAAAATAATTGGTTAGAAACAATAAAGCCCAAGGGTTGTTTTCAAAACTGCCTCTTAAAGGAAATGTTTTCGTTCTTTAAAACGTGCTATGACTTTTTCAAGTAGCATACGGCAGAAATCTTCTTGAGAAAAATTAACTATAACATCAAAAACAACAAGATTTTTTAAATCTTTTTGTGCACTCCTTGACTGTATGCGTGCATAATCCTTAGCCGTTGTAGCTAGCCATAAATTATGCATTTTAGCCTTTTGTGCGAGATTTTTTAAATCTGTATCGGTAAAAAAATAGTGGTCCGGATAAGAGTAAGCTTGCACAACATGACCGCATAGCTCTTTAATTGATTGGAAAAATTTATCTGGATTGCCAATACCTGCAAATGCCAAAAATGATTTTCCTGCAACTTTATCAGATGCTAATGATTTAAAATGAGCGTAATGTACAGGTTTTCCAGTAGAAGTGACAAGAGAAGAAATTTTATCACGCGCATCCCAATGACCAATCAATAAAACACTGTCCATCAAAGAAAACTGTGTTTTTAATGGTACACGCAAAGGTCCTGCTGGGAAAACAGCTCCATTCCCAAAACCACGCATCGTATCTACAACAAGCAATGAATAATCCATATAGAGACGGCGGCTTTGAAACCCGTCATCCATTAAAATAAAATCACATCCTTCTTGCTTGAGTCGTTGCGCTGCCGCATAACGATCGGGTGATATAGCAACAAAAGTATGCCGTGCAAGTAAAAGTGCTTCATCTCCAACATCATATGCATTGTCATGCTTCTCATTGACAAGATGCACCCCCTTAACTGTCCCACCATAACCACGTGAGACAATACCAGGTACGAAACCAAGCTCTTTAGCCACTTGGGTAAAAGCAATGACAACAGGCGTTTTACCTGCACCACCACATGTAAAGTTGCCAATACACAAAACTGGAAGATTGATAATAGGAGACTGTCTTGTCATACGACAGTGTGAAAAATAACCATATCCCCAAGAAATTGGTGCTAATAAAAAACGCAAAAAGCTTTTATCTTTCCACCAAAAATGAGGTGCGTTAAACCTCATGTTCCCCTCTGACGCTGACTTAAACCTGTTTGTATTACAAGAGGTTGCAAAAATGGATCAAGGACCTTTAATGTGCGCTCGAGTGCACCCGCCATCCCCGTTGCTACTTCATAGGCTTTATCAACCATTTCTTGTCGCAATGCCTCATTTGTTAAAAGCTTATACACCTGAATAGCAAGCTGTTTTGTATCTTGAATCATATATGCTGCATCACGCGTTAAAAATTGTTCAAACATCTCTTGAAAATTTGAGACATGAGGTCCTGTCAAAATAGCTGAACCAAGCAAAGCCAATTCCAATGGATTGTGTCCACCGTCTCCGCATAATGACTTTCCAATAAAAGAAACTTTCGATAAGCGAAGAAAAAGTCCCATTTCTCCAATCGTATCGCCCCACAAAATATCCGTATTTGCATCTGGAACAGCATTGTTGCTTCTACGGATAAAACGCAAACTCTTATTGTCACATTTTTTGATAAGGTCTCCTAAACGTTCAGGATGACGGGGTACAATGATTGTCAATAAATCTGGCAAATAATTTTTAAGAATCCTATGTACCTCAAAAGCAATTTCCTCTTCCCCTTCATGGGTTGAAATAGCTGCCCAAACTGGGCGATTGCCAATAGCACTCCGATAATGCTCAAGTAATGCTCGGTCTTCAACTGGCAAAACATCAGCCTTGAGATTACCAGAAAGCGCAACAGATTTTACTCCAAGTGCATGGTAATAAGCTACATCTCGTTCGTTTTGACCAATAGCTAAGTCAATATGCTTAAAAATATGTCTGGCAAGAGCATGCCGTTTTTGCCAAGCTTTAAAAGAACGTTCAGACATATGGGCATTAATCAAAATTTGTGGAATGCGCATTTTGGCAAGTTCTTTAATACGTAGAGGCCAAATCTCCGATTCACAAATCAATGCTAAATCAGGCTTCCAATGACTGATAAAACGATGCACTGCCAAATCTAAATCCAACGGAGCATATTGGTGGATTAACCGATTACCAAACTGCTTTTTTACAAGAGAAGAAGATGTTACAGTGCAGGTTGTCAATAATATATTTATTTTCCATGATAAAATATAATTAATAAGCGGGACAAGAGCAAGTGTTTCTCCAACACTAGCAGCATGCAACCAAATTAATGGGTTTTGAGGACGTATTTCATAGCTTTTACCCAAACGCTCTTTTTGGCGGTTCCACTCTTCTTTTCCACGTACAGCACGAAGAAACAAATAAAAAGGTACAACAGGGCGTAAGCAAAAGCCAACCATCCGATAAATTAAAAGAGCTGCACGTGCCTTTAGTTCCATCATTAAAACCACCTCATTCACTTATTTTGAGACGTCTGCGAGCTTTTTTATTAAACGATTTATCACTCCTGTTCATGAGATCCGATTTTTCTTTTAGCGAATAGCGAAATACCCCTCGTATTTTAGGCAACAAAGCGCACTTTATTCATGAGAATGATTCAAAAAGCAGAATCGTAATTTTATGTCATGTTTTTTCAAGAATCTTTTCTCATGAGAATGCATGTATACAAAGTAAATAGAACAGGTAAATAATTTGGCTAATAAAATAATCTCTTTTCTAATTTTAGGTGTTTTATATCCACAATTATAGTATCTTTTATTAAGTTTAAGAACATTTTTGGCGTTAAGAGTTCTCGTATCCATACTTGTAAATATAAGGCGTTTTATTTTGTCTTCTCAAGCCATAAACAAATTTAAGCCTTCATTTTTGCAAATGGTGCATTTATTTCTGAATGAACAAAACCAAAAAATATAGCAAAAACTTTTTTACTTTAAGCATAAAGAAAGGATTCCATAATATGCCGTGCATGCAAAAAAGTGATTAAGAAATAAATTATAAACGCTTTGTATTTTCACAATATTATCTAAGCTTTTCAATTCAATTGCGGATTTGTCCAATAAGCAAAATGCACACGATCCCTTAATATAAAAATTATACAAGCTATATCTTTATCAGTGAATATTGGCTCTTTTGCCAAAAGTGTTTTAAAATACACTGCTCCTTTTTTTGAATTTTTTCACTCATCTTAAGTATAATCTAAAAAATTCAGTCTTTCCTCGTTGGCATCATTCAAGAGAATAATGATCAGATATTTAAATTTTATTGTGTATCGCTCGTTTCAGTTTCAAGAAGGCGATGCAAGTCTACGATGTAATAACGTTGTAATGCATTATCTACACTTTTTTGTGCTTTCGCCTGCCATGCTTCTTGAGCTGATTGATAATCTGGAAAAATACCAACCACATCTAAATCATTAATATTCTTAAATTGATTGCTATCAAGATTTTTTAATTCCCCACCGAATACAAGATGCAAATATTGCTTTTTTTCGTTTGCTTCAGTCATATGTGCCTCCATATCATTAAGAAATTTTAGCCTGTTTTTTATGTGATTAAACTAACTTTGCTTTACGAACAACATCTATCATATCTTGACAGCAATTATTTTTACCAGCAATTAAAAGCCCATATTGATAAGGTTCAATTCCGTAAGATATAACAGGTACATCAAACGATAGAAAACGCCCTCCGCATTCTTGTAAAATAAGATCAGCAGCGGCAATATCCCATGCATGGCAATCGGGGCGAACCAACACAATATCAATTTCGTCTTGAGCAACAAGAACAATACGATACGCAAGAGAGGGAATGTAGTGATAAAAACTGATTTGATTACGAAAATCCTTCGGCAATTTTTGAACTAGCGATTTATCAAGTGAAACTCTATATTTTCTATTGATCTGAGATGCTAAAAGAGGAAGCGCTATACCGTTTAATGTCGCTCCTCGACCGGCAACAGCTGCATAAACGTTTCCTTGAGCTGGACATTGCACGACACCTACGATAGGACGCCCATTTTCAATAATTGCAACCGAAACACACCAATAGGTGTTGCCAGAAAGAAAACCACGCGTTCCATCAATAGGATCAACCACAAAGTAACGCTCATAAACTCTTTGTTCTCGATCATCTTTTGTTTCTTCTGAAATCCATCCATAATTCGGGCGCTCTCTAAGAAGCTTTTCCTTTAAAAAATGATCAACCGCAAAATCTGCTTCACTGACTGGTGAACTGCCTTCTTTAATCCAAACGTCCAACGCACACCCAAAATATTTCATTGCTAAATCTCCTGCTTCTCGACAAACATCAAGCAAAAGATTTAAATCAGAAGAATGATGCGTTTTATTTTCCTGCAAGTGTCATCCCTTCAATTAATAAAGTTGGAGCTGCTGTACTATAACGCCGATCAATATCGTTCGCAGGTATTAAATGCGCCAACATATGGAGCAGATCAGAACCTAGCGTTACTTCGCTTACAGGGTAAGAGATTTCACCATTTTTAATCCAAAAACCAGAAGCACCGCGGCTGTACTGTCCCGTCACAAAATCAATGCCATGTCCGAATAATTCTGTCACATAAAACCCACTTTGCAAATCTTTTATCATATCGTGAGGTGATACTAAACCTGGTTCAATAGCAAAATTGGTACTCGCTGGCTGGACCAATGATGCCGAACGTACGCCATGACCATTGGTTTCAAACCCTAATTCACGCGCTGAAGACGATGAAAGAAGCCAGTTTTTTAAAATACCATTTTCAATAATATTCAATGTTTTCCCCTCTACTCCCTCACCATCGAAGGGACGAGAAGCATTCCCACGCAATCGTAAAGGCTGGTCTGTCACATTAACATCTGGTTTCATCACTGCTTTTCCCAAGAGATTTTGTAAAAGACTTGTTTTGCGAGCCACAGATGCTCCATTCACCATAGATGCGATATGTCCAGCAATTCCACGAGCTGTACGCGGATTAAAAATAACATCTACAACCCCCGTAGCAGCCCGAACTGCTCCCAAACGTCGAACTGCTCCAACCCCTGCATTTCTTCCTACAGTTTCTGCTGCTTCCAAATCAGAAAAATGTAAGGCAGTTGTATAATCATAATCACGTTCCATTTCTGTCCCTTTACCAGCAAGTGCACTGCAAGAACGTGAAAAACCACTGGAATGATAAGCTCCACAAAAACCATCACTGGTCACCAGAACAAATCCGCTATGGCCATAAGATGTAGCGGCTCCACCAGAATTGCTCACTCCTTTAATATCAAGAGCTGCCGCTTCCATTTTCAAAGCATCTTCTGTTAGAAAATGACTATGTGGAACAAAATCATCAAAAAGGTCAAGATCTTTAGGATGTTTAACCAGATACTTTTTATCTGCCAAACCTTCGAATAAATTATCAGGAGAAGCTTTCGCCATAGCAACAACACGTTCTGCTAGTTCGTACGGACAAGCTGTTAAATTAGCAGAAACACTTGCTACTTTTTTTCCAACAAAAACTCTTAATGTAAAATCATTGCTCTCTGAAGCTTCTGTTGCTTCGACTTTTCCAAAACGAACCGATACACTGGTAGAATGTGCACGAACAACAACAGCATCGGCAGCATCTGCCCCAGAACGCTTTGCCGCTTCAACTAACGAAGTGGCTTTATCAATCTGGTTTTTGTCAGTCATCATAGACTCCCTCAAATATTCATTATTTACATGGATAAGCAATTTGGCAAATTTATAAAAAATATAACTCTTATATACTTCTCGCTAAAAATTACGCATCATCCATGCACTTTTTTCTTTCAGCAAATCAAATAGTTTTTTTCGAAAAGACACAATATGTTGTAAATTTTCTTTAATTCCAACTTTCCAAATTTGCTTCTTTCATTTTGTACGGCAAACACAATTTAGAATCGAACCAATAACAGATTAGGAATAATACTTAACTTTAACCTTAAATCCTCTAGTGCTCCAATAACCGTAACATAATTTAAACTAAACGTTTTTTATTCATGAGTGTGCAACAAATTTTGATGGCTTTTTCTATAGCATTCTTTAATCTTGCTTTATAAAATCAGTACAGTATTGATTCCGTACGATGGTTTCATCAGATTTAAACGAGTAACTGAAAAACGTTTCGTGGATAATTGAATTGTCAAATACCAACTGCTCAACTACCTCATTCTAATGTAAGCGATAACTCCTACATCATCTCTTCTGAAAAAACATAAAATTTTTTTTGAATGAGTATAGCTAGGGGATAGTTTTATTTTCAGTAAGAGCACGACGGTTCATTTCAATCATCGCATCACGAAGATGTAGCCTTATTTTTGATCCAATAATCATTCCAAATAAGGGAGAAAGTATGCCAAACATAGTTACTGTATGACGAATTTTATTGTTTGAAGAACCAGATTTTTTTGAACTAATATATTCATGATCAAAAGTCATTCGCGTAAAAGGAAGTTTAGCATAATTAGAAAAACAAACGTCTTTTATAACTTTATCAAGTGTAAAGATTACTTTTGGTCCTTTTTTAGGTTTCATTTGTCCTAAAGTTCCTGTTTTGAAAGCACCAAGAAGTTCTACCCACTCAAGTTCGTGATCCCAACAAGGCCAAGTTGCCGCGTCTTCCCACATAGCCCAAACTTGCTCAGCACTTGCCTCTGTATTAATTTCTTCGCTATGTGTCCATTTAAACATGAGAACTCCCTTTTTTCCAAATCATTATGTTTAAATGCACAAAAGGATAATGTCAAAATTGTCATTAAAGATACAGTAACGATAATAAAATCAAATACATACATAAGTTATTTTTTCATCTATTTTAGACCGTTCTTTAATCAAAAAGGGACATTCAAGTTTCTTAAAGAAATCTTTTAGATATTTTATCAGAAATAAAAAATAACAAAAGCAGTTGAATAATTAGCCATCATGAATTCCCATTGCTTCGTAAATTCGGGCTGCATCATAAGCTGTAATTTCAAAAAAACCTCGTCGTGCTAACATCCCCCAATGAGAGTTAGTTAAAAAATCAAGATTTTGAATCTCTTTTAAAATAACAGATTGTGTTTGTTTATTAAAAATAACATCTTTTCGAAAAGGTATAAAATCAGGCGCTTTCCACTTCGATTTCGGCATAATATCAAAAAACACAATAAAATCAATATGTTTTGTGTAATTATTTTATATAAATCCACTTAAGAATCCATTCTTTTATACGTGATTCATTTGACCCTTTTTTATATAAGATTGCCATGTATGAATAGACCATAAAAAGCAAATCATGATGCAAATATTATAACGCATGTGTGCATTCAAATAAAATGAAAAGCCGATATCATTCATAACAGTTTATAAATTTTATGATACGTTTTTATCACAGCACAAATCGCATTGCTTTAAAGTTCAGTCGTTTGGAATTATCGATAACATAAATTGCATGCGTTAAAGGTTACATCTTGTTGTAATGATTGAGTATTAATTGCATGATAGAAACAAATTAACGGTCGCTAAAATTGGCGAGTGTAAAATCTAAAGATATTATAGAAAAATTAGATCATCTTATAAGAGGGTAGTCCTTTGCAACTGTCATAAGCTTATAGATTGAGTTCATTAAAGATTGCATAAAAGGATTTAAAAAATAATGATTTTATAACCACGGTATTTTTTTACCGGAGTAGAAAATAAAGATAATGAAGGTCACAATGTTATGTCTTATGAAATCAAAAGCCTTTTAATGACATATGCAAGCGAGTGAGCAAAAAATGTTTTAAAAGTTATAGTTTAAAAATACGAAATCAAATGAGGTTAATCCAAATTTGGATTGAGTGATTTCACCTCCCTCAAATTTTAGGACACTTATTGAGACAAAGAGGAGAAGGTAAACTCATATTTATCAGTCATTTGTTATATCTTCATTCATAAGCCGCGTCACGTAAATGGCACGGCTTTCTTTTTTGAATTCTCTCTTTTATGATGCGTTTATATCCATAAGAAAAGCGCCCCCAGGCTTGTTTTTTTATTCTGTTGTATCAACAATCTTGATAACATTATCGCTTTCATAAACCTCACAATTTTTGGGTACCACCCTTAGCTTACTTTGTCGGTTTAATTTTGCCTTGCCATAAGCTTTACCCCAGACCTTTGCATAATATGAGATCTTTGCATTGCCATAAACAGAACCATAAACCTCAGCATTGCCCCCCACGCTAGCATTGCCATAAACCTTGCCATAAATTTTTGCACGGCTATTAACAACAGCATAATTATAAATCTTAGCATGGCTGTAAACACAGGCAGCCCCCGAAACCTGAGCATGCCCATAAACCCTTGCATAATTATAAACCCACGCATTATGAGAAAGGTGAGCATTGTCATAAATATGTGCTTCTGTATAAACACGGGCGCTCCCTCCCACATGGGCATTGCCATAAACATAACCAGCCACATGGGCAATGCCATAGACACAAGCATTGTCATAAATTTTTGCATTGTCACAAACACGGGCATGCCCATAAACCCATGCATCATCATAAACCCAGCAATTGCCCTCATGAGAGAGGTTGGCTTCCTTTTCAATAAAGCCGCCTAGATCACCAGCCTTAACATCTCCAAAGTCTCTTAAGGCTCTAATTCGAGTTAAGAAATGACCATCTATATATTCACAATCATCAATAAATTCGTATTTTTTTGCAGGCTCTTGTTTATTAACAGATGCGGTTTCATTTGAAATGTTAGAGGAAACGGGGGTGTTTTTTGATATAGAATTTTTCATTTTAAATTCTTTCTAATCGTAATGAAGTTTTCAATTGACGCGCTATAAAGGCGCCGGGCGTTGAAAACACGGCGATTAGTCCGTCGTCACACTTTTCCCATAAGGGTATTGCATGGTGTGACACACCCGACAAAATCATTATACGCTTTAATACGTATAAAAAACAGTCAGTATTTTAAAGACTTGGAAAGATTGTTTCGTAACCTATCCGCTAATCGTTAAGTGTTTTCAGCACTTGAATATTTCTATAACAAAATACGTATTTATTGTCAAATAATATTTTATCTTTTTTGATATTTTTTTGTATCTTTTAAATAGGTTATGTATTGATATTGTCATATGATTATCAATTGCTTCTTTTATATTTATGTGCTTTTAAAGCTATATTATAGGCTTTATGAAACGATTGCGTTATGTTTTGAATCTATACATTTATAATATTTAAAAACGCTCTCATAATGCGTATTTTTATCTTTATAACCTATCATTTTTTTTACTAAATGAATTTTAATTTTTTTGTGAATTTTGTTTATAAGGGGCCCTAATGTAAACAACCTATAAATACAACCTGTAATATATATTTTGTAGGGGTTTTGGGGGTATATGGGGTGCTTATACTTTTTTCAAAAATTAGGGAATTAAAAGCGTAAAGTAATATAAGTATTCACAACAAAGCTTTTGAAAACAATAAAGCTATCATTTTAGATTACGGTATAATCTTTTAAAGGCAATGTAAAAGAAGCGTATTCACTTTAAGATAGGGTTTCTTAAAAGTCTTAAAGCAATCTAAATAAGAGTATCTAAAAGTGCAAGTTTCTTCTTTTTAGAATAACGCATATAAACACTCCTTTTAAGATTGTATGTAAGTAATTTAACAAGAGAGGTATAGATTATGGTTATAAGACTCTATACCCCTTGTGAGTTTAGCAAGCCTATAATGTGAGCATGCTTTATAAGTTTATTCAGTTTCTCTAATTTCTAATTTTGGTAAATTCTTAACAATCTTCATTGTTTCTAAACTTATGGTAATAACTCTTTGAAATAACTCTAATGGATAAGCAGGGTTGCCAATGGTTTCAACAGCATAGTGATTGGCATCATTCACAATGCCGCTCTTTTTATCTGTCTTTACACATTGACGTTCCATAACCCATTCAAGAGCAGGCTTGCCATTAATGATATACTCATAAGCTTCAAGAGGAATGTTTGTTATTGTGATATTGCTATTATAAAAAACAATAGATTTATCTTTTATCTTATTTTTGCTAAAGAATTGCATTTCAGTCACGTAATAAAATTCCTCAGGATTAGAAATATCAGTCTGTTTTGGATTGCCTTTTTTAAAAGTGACTGGATAAGGCTCTACATCTTCATAGTTTACATGCAAATGACCCAATTTACGCCCTGCTGTAACAAATATCCAAAAATCTTCAGCGCTTTTTACACAAGGGATATGAGGCAATTCTTTAGAGAGGTTATCAGCATAACGAGCGCGATAATCTTCTGAATGTAAAAGACCATAAACGTAATAGAATAAATCATCTTTAGTGATAATCTCATTAGGATAAGCCGTTTTAAAATGTGCTAGCCCTTCATTCGTAATGGCATCACGCCTCTGTAAACCAGATGTTGTGTTTTCTTCTGTAGAAATTAAAAATAAATGAGATTGTTTCTCACTTTTATTTTTTGAAACCGGAGTGTCTTCATAAATATACCTTGGAAAACATTGACTAGTATCCATTGCATGAAAATCAGGTACTGTCTTAATCATGATGACAGAAAAATCTTTCGTTGCTCCTATGCCGGTAACTTGTATCACTCTATTTTCAACCGCTTCTCCTATCGGAAATATGCGCGGCATTTGATAAACTCTCTCATTGAAAGTACGATTATAATAAAGCCATTGTTGTGTAAAAGGACGATACAGACTTTGTGTAAGGCATGTATCTTCAAGTTCAAAAACTTTTCCTTTTACTAGTTCTTGCTTAACATTATGACTCCAACTGATTTTACTTCCATCAGAATTTACAAAATTGTTTATAGCATTTTTACGTATCCTGCGATCAACATGTCCATAAGCATCATTAAAACGTTCTACTTCACTATTATAGAAAGTAATCATATTGTGCATGTTTTTTGTGAGAGATACGCGGCTTGAATTATAGGTCCAAGCATCACGACTTGTTACTATACCACAAGAAAACGTTTCAAAGAGCTTTTTATTATGCCCCTTTTTATCACCTAAGGTTAGGAATGTTTCAAAATTGTTAGCACGTTGACCAAGCCAATCACCATGTCTGTCTGGTGTAATTATTTGCCAACTGTTTTCACGTGTAATACCGTTAATACTACCAAAATCCTTAATTGTCTTAAGCTTTTTTTCTCTTGTGCAGTAATCTTCCACAGCATGGAAATATATTTTCCCACGCTGTTGAGATTCTGGATTTTTTACAAGAATAGAGATAGCTATAGGCGCTCGAGATCCCTCACCAAAAATTCCACCACTTTCTTTCTTACGTTGTTCTCCAGAAGTCCGAGCATCCCCCCGCAAATGGAAAATATAAAGGCTATTAAATTCTTCAACGAGGCATTTTCGTAAGCCAGCCATAGCATTTGCATCTACAAAGCTTGCATTTGTGACAAAACCAATAACACCACAATCTTTTATACGGTCGCTTGCCCAACGAATAGCACGAATATAACTATCATACAGATTTCGTAGAAGACTTGCATTTGACCGAGCAGCATAAGTTTCACGAATACGGTCATTCAATATGGGATAGGGAGTGTTCTTTGCATTATCATTTTCACTTTTTTGCCCAGTTGAATAAGGAGGATTGCCAAAGATAATTTTGATATTTAGATTTTTCTGATGTTCTAAATATTCACTGTTTTCTTTAAATAACTCTTGCAACAAATCTTTCCTTTCAAGCATTTGGAATGTATCGGTTAAACCAATATGCTTGAAAGGAATATACTTTCCTTTCACCAAACTATGATAAGTCGATTCAATGTTGATCGCTGCTATGTAATAGGCAAGTAAGACAATCTCATTGGCATGGATATCATGACGGAACTTATATTCCATATCCTCTGGTTTTATGAGCTTTGATTGTAAAAGCCTTGTGATAAAGGTACCCGTTCCAGTAAAAGGATCAAGAATAGAGACACCACGTGACCCCAAGCTTTTTCCAAATTCATTGCGCAACACATCATCAACAGAATGAATGATAAAATCGACAACCTCTATGGGCGTATAAACAATCCCAAGCCTATCCGTTGTTTTCTTAAATGCCTTGGCAAAAAAATCTTCGTAAAGCTTGATAATAAGATTCTGTCTTGCCTGCGGTTCGGTAATGCCAGAGGCACGGAACTTTACGCTGTCATAAAACTCTTGTAATTCTTTGGATTCTTCCTCAATATTTGTTTTATCTAGTTCTCTTAAGATCTTTTCCATCGCTTGAGAGATAGCATTGTTTTGTACAAATTCATTGCCTTCAAACAAAGCTTCAAACACAGGACGCGTCACAAGATGTTGCGCTAACATCTCAATCGCTTCTTCTTGCTTTATCTCACTGTTTAAGTTGTTTTTTAATTCCTTATAAAACGCATCAAAGGCATGATAAGCTTCGCTTGTCTGATCAGAAAGCATAGTTTGAAGGCGTGTGATATGGTTTTGTGCAATCTCAGCAACATTGTTCGCCCAAATGCCCCAATAATCACTCATGGTAGATTTTTTAACAATCAGTGTTTTGAGAGCATTGGGAAACTCAACAAAAAAGGGTAATCTTCCTGTTACGCTATGACTATGTTGCGGTTCATGAGCTTGTGTCCCAATTTGAAGTCCGGATTGTTCCGATTTTTCGTGTAGCGGGATTTCGTCAATAACCGTGGTGACATTTTCTAATTCGGTCTTTTTAGAAACTGTAACAATGTCGATGATAGAGCTCACGTCTTGTCCTAAGACCATCTGGTTAAGGGTTTTGCTAAAATTCTCATCATGAGAATGTAAAGCATGCAAAACTTGCCAAACAACACGGTATCTCTTATTGTTTCGTAAAGCTTTTTTGGCTTCTAAGTGTGAAGGAATGATAATGGGTAAAATAATATAGCCCGTTTTCTTATTTGGAGCACGACGCATCACACGCCCCACCGCCTGGATTACATCCACTTGGCTATTGCGCGGGTGTAAAAACATGATTGCATCAAGAGCAGGAACATCAATCCCTTCTGAAAGACATCGAACATTGCTTAAGATCCGACAAACATTGTTCCCAGCATCTTGTTTCAACCAATCCAGTTCTTCATTGCGTTTTTTGACACTTTGTGTTCCGTCAATATGTCTTACTTCACAGTTCAGAAAGGGAACTGTTTGAAGAAAATCATTGATATGAGATTTGATAATTCTATTGAAGAGCTTTGTGATATATTGAGAGGTGTTGATGTCTTTGCAAAAAGCTAAAGCACTACGCATAGGCTCTGTATCATCATCGACAGCAGCTTCTTTATCTATTTTGGTCAGGGCTCTATAACAGCCAATAATTTTTGCCGCATCATCTAAATCAATTTCACGGTTTTCATTGGCAATAATCTCCTGTATGGCTGGTGTGATATAGGTTTCATCAATCCCCAAAACCACAATCTTGTAAGGGGTTAAAAGTTCATTATCGACAGCTTCTGCGAAGGTATAATGATGGAGTTGTTTGCCATAAAGCGTTTCATCATCCATAGAAGCTAGAACGGCATTGATCTCATCCGCACGCCTTTTAGCAGTGTCACTAAAAATCTTTGGCGTTGCTGTCATATACAGACGTTTTTTGCCTCGAATAATGCTGTTATCGTGAACCTTGATAAATTCAGATTCATTGTCGTCAGTTCCCAATGAAGCACCAGTGGTTCTATGCGCTTCATCACAGATGATCAGATCAAATTCAGGTAAACCATGGTCTTTTTGTGCATCCGAAATCACTTGAATGGAATGATAGGTTGAAAAGACCACCGTCATTGCCTCTGCGAGGTTTTCACAAGCTTCTTTGGCAAGTGCTTTCGCATCTGTTGTAGCAGGGAGCACAAGATCTGATGTTTCCATACCAACAATATCATCTTGGTTTTTACGACGCTTGCCTACTTTTGTATCCGAACACACAGCAAAAGAACGCAAGGGGACTTGTGCATCTGCTGTCCATTCTCGTATCGTTTGCGAGACTAAAGCAAGAGAAGGCACCAGAAACAAAACACGCTTGCCTTTTCCAGCTATGGTTTCTGCTATCTTAAGACTGGTGAAAGTCTTGCCCGTACCACATGCCATAATAAGCTTGCCACGGTCTGCTTCTTTTAAACCTTCACAGACTTTTCTCAAGAGCTTCTTTCTGATGAGGACGAGGCTCTTTTGTCGATTTCAGAACAACTTCTTTTTTCGTTGCAAATATTTGCCAATCTATACGACTGTTTTCCATATGACGAAGGTCAATGCGATAAACGGGTATCGCTTGTCCTTTGATCATAGCATTCACATTGTCACTTAATTCCACTTCCGTGGTATCGACAAGAAGGCGATATTTAAAGATGTCTTTTCCAGAGGCAGCGATAAAGCTATCAATATCTTTTTTACTGATCTGATGGTCTGCTTTATAAAACTTACATTGAATAGCCACATACCCCTCTTGATGACGAAGCTTTGCCACCAGATCAATGCCGATATCATTTTTATTCCAACCTTCACGCTCTTTAGCCCATTCAAAATAGCTTTCAACTTTTTCATATCGTCCATAATGGAGAGGGTCATGCATAAGATAAGCCTTCACAAGGTTTTCAAACAATGTTCCCAATTCACGGGGTGATGTTGCTCGTTGACGATAATATTCTAAGAGAGAGCGTAAAGTGACATGTTTATTATCAGAATGATGAGGGTGAAGTATATTATAACAGGGCTCCGTTTTCGTATGAGAGGGTTAATTCTTATCAAAAGAATCAAAACGAAGCTTATTAAATCCATTTTGAACGAATTGAGAAAAAATGCAGAAAAATGCTAAAAAAGCGGATAATTTTTTTCAAAAGAGTTTTTAAAGGCTGTTTATCCACAGCCCATGAGAGAGATCAGATCAGCAAAATAGTGGAATTTGCTGTTTATTTTATGGAAAAAAGACAAATGTAGCATGTGCTTTAAAATATCAGAATGAGTATTTTGAAGCATTTTGTTACTTTCTAAAATATAATTTTGTTTGTTAAAAGAACTGACAAAAGTGACAAAACTCTTTTTCTGAAGCAATTCAGATCATTTTCTTTGGAGAAAAGTTCCCTAATGCTCTGTAAAAGAGTTTTTTGTGGTTGTTTTGAAAGGTTCTCAAAAGAGATTTCTTTATTGTTTGCTAGCATGATTTTTTACCAAAGGATGAGATTGGTAGGACGATGTATCGTTTATTTAGCATGTCATGTTGAGTAGCTTAGAGAGGTTGAAGAGCGAGTTTATGGTCTTTTATTGATAAGGATATTGAGGCGTTAGGCATTGACTTTCCAAACAATTTTGGTTACAACTTTAATGGTGTAAATATGGGGGGAGAGATCTTCACACAATTACAATCAAGTTATTTTTGGGTGCCATTTGTCTTTGGTTACAGGGGTATGCGCTTTTGCTAAAAGCGTCATAGGGCCGTGGGTTTTGAGTGGTATTGTTAGAGATTTATGAAGCATTTTTAAATAATGCTTTTTGAATGATGCAAAGTGGGGGGCAATCTGTATTGTTTTCTGTATTTTTACGCCGAAGTTCTCTTTTAAGAATTTTTCTAGCCATTTTAGTGTTGTTTGGCATGTTTTCTGGCGTCACTGTTTATGCGCGTTCTTCGGCATTTTTATATCCACAAATACCAACAGATAATTTTGCCCGTGAGCATTTACGTGCTTTAACGCTTGGCAAAGTTTCTCTCTCTTTTGAAGAAAACTAGGGACCATTTTGAGAGGGAAAGATACAGCTTGCAATTCATTATATATTTTCTGGAGCACAGTTAAGCACAAGAAGCCTGGAACATTTTTAATGACATTAACAATGAATCTTTAAGCATATTATTGGGGAATACAAGCATGAGATATGAGCAGAGAGCAAAAAGAGCAACATGGTTTGAAGTTTTAGTCTCCAGTACGATGCTCAAAAAGGTTTTGCTAGGCGGGATTGGTTTACCTTTTCTTTTACAACCAGCAACACTACAGGCGCAAATTGCTGTTGACCCTAACGCAGGTGCCGCTCATCGCCCAGATATTGTGGCAGCACCCAATGGGGTTCCCTCGATTGATATTGTTACCCCCAATGGCAAAGGCTTATCACACAATAAATATTACGATTTCAATATTGGCAATCCAGGTGTCATTTTAAACAATCACGCGCAAGAAGTAGGACAATCGCAGTTGGGTGGCATTATGCCGGGCAATCCGCATTTGCGCTACTCTGGTTCGGCGAAAGTAATTTTAAATGAAGTCACCAGCAGCAAGCGCAGTGCGCTTCATGGTCCAGCGGAGGTTTTTGGGCATCAAGCCGATGTGATTATAGCCAATCCCAATGGGATAAGTTGTGATGGTTGTGGCTTTATCAATACGCCCCATGCGACCTTAACCACGGGTGTACCAGAAATTGATGGGAGTGGTTTTCTGAAAGGGTTTGAGGTTCAAGGTGGGGATATCACCTTTGGACCCCAGGGTGCGAATTTTTTCTCAAGCCAAGGGGCTGTTGATATTGTCGATATTGTCTCACGCACAGTGCATTTTGAAGGAGCTGTTGCGGGGAGGACAATTGGAGTGACAGCAGGGACCGGTCACTTTGATTATGCTTCTCGGCAGATGAAGGAGTTGACCGATATTACCGGCAAGCCGGAATATGCGATAGACGGTTCTGCGTTAGGGGCTCTACAAGCGGACAGAATAAAACTTGTGGCAACGGAAAAAGGTGTTGGGGTTCGCATGCGCCATGATATGGCAGCCAATGCGGGGCAGTTGCATCTTTCTGCTGATGGAAAAATCTCGTTGAAGGATGTTTTTGGTCATGATGGTGTTGTTCTTCAATCAAAAAGCGATACCCTTCATGCAAAGCACATTACGTCGAAAAAGCATGTTGAGATTGCAGCAAAAAAAGGTGTCACGTTAGAGACAGTTGGCGCGGATGGTCATTTGAGCGTAGATGCGCAGGATGGGCTTTTAACGATTAGCGGAAAAGCCACCTCTGGGAGCAATCTGGAGCTTTCTTCGCGCCATGCTCTGCAAGTTTCAGGGCTTGGCGCTGGCGCTGATGTGACCCTTGAATCTGGTGGCGCACTGAATATTGGTGGTACGGTTTTAGCGGGGGGCAATTTAAGGGCGCATGCCGGTGGTGATATACAAGCCTATTTTTTAGCTGGTGGGGTTGATATGGCAGCAACACAAGCTGCTGGTAGCCTTGTTTTGGGCAGCCATGGGGATGTTGATCTCCAAAGTGGAGGCGGGATCATTAATGCCGCAAATATTTATGGAGCAGGGAATGTCACACTTGTTGCATATCATGGGCTTTCTGTTTCTCAAACGATCCTATCGCATCACAATGTTGCCATTCATGTTGAACCTCATGCCGGCATTCATTTTGGGCAAGTTTTAGCCCATGGCAGAGCAGATATTCATGGTGGGGCGGTTGATTTTTCTACCATGATGACAGGTGATGATGCGGTTTTAAAGGTGGGAAGCCTTGATGCAGGCACATTGATGACAGGTTTAGATTTTGTTCACTCTCAGGTGAGCCCTTCGAACCCTACAGGTGATCTTGTTTTTCATGATAAAGGTTCTCTTTCTATTACAGCACAAAGGGGCGTAAAGGTTGGACATATTATCAGTGGTGGCAATATTGACCTTTTTGCTGGCAACGACATTTATTATGATCAGATCATAGGCTATGGCACAGCCACATTGACATCGGTATCAGGAGGGATCAGTGTTGAGAATGTGCTGTCTGCTAAGGGGGATGTGAGATTGACAGCCAACACTCTCGATTTGAGCAATAATCGTTCTCATATTTATACGCCGCAAACGCTATATTTAACTGCGGATCATATTTATGTTTCGGGCAGTACGCTGATTTATGGCGGTTTAGATTTTCAAAGCACCAATGTTCTTGATATTCACCATGCACGGCTACAAGCCGTTACCGATGAAGGCGGGACAGGAGATATTCTCTTTGTTGCTCCAGGCGTTATGGTGGATGAGGCCACATCGGTTTTAGCGGCACGAGATTTTGTCATCAAAACAGGGGAGCTTAAAAATAGCGGTCAATTGGCAGCAGGGCATAATTTAGCCTTTAGCGTGAGGGGTGATGCGAGGAACAGCAAAACGGGTTTAATTTATGTGAAGGGCAATGGTGCTTTACAAGTTGATGGGGCTTTGCGCAATGATTTTGGCGCCATTGTTGCAGAGGGTGATTTATCTTTCACCAATGCAGAAGGTACTGGAAAAAGCCTTTCCCTTGTCAATAAAGCGGGCTTTATTCAAGTTGGTGGAAACTTAAATATCCAAACCAACAGTCTGAAAAACGAAGCCGATAGCACACCCGTTATCACGGAAAAAACGGAAGAAGTCGCCATCGCATTCGAAAAACCAGAGGGTTTTGATTCAATTAAAAATGCGATTTTGTATCATACAACAAGTATAGCAAATGAGTTGGGGATGGAACTATGGGGCGTTTCCTATAAGGAAGCTGAATGTTCAGGAAACACATGTAATCTTCACATTAAAAATTCTTTGGCCAACAAAGAGGCAACTTATGGTAAGATAACTTTAGAAGATGGGATAGTATACAAGGCGTTTACTTGGAAGGAAGAGAATAAAAGTTGGCTTTTTTTTCAAGGGTACCGATGGAATAATTTATCTCACATGATACAGAAAACTGTCACGCAAGAATTTTCGCCTACTCGTCAAGGAATGATACAGTCTCACGGCAATCTCATCATTAACGCTGATACCATTGACAACCATTATAGCTCTATAGAAGCAGGGGGAAATGCCGATATCCACGCCAATGTGCTGACCAATTTGGGGGCAACAGCTTATAAAAATACCTATATGGGTTGTCAGGCTAATACGGATGCTTATTGTTATGCTTATAACGCTGATGGAAGCCGAAATGTTGCTTTAGATATAATAAATAATGATGGTTTTCGCCAAACTGGTTCAAAAGTTCTTGATAGCGTTTCTGGTCTTGTCCAAGCGGGTGGCACGTTGAATTTGGTGGTCGATCAACTCAATAACACGGCAGCGAAAGGTTCCATTACAGGAGATGCGCATTTTGAAGCAAAAACCGTTGAAGGTAATCCACTGGAGGACTTAAGTGGTTTAACTGGGGCTGGTGCTCTCTTTACACCAAAAGTAGATCTCAATAATGCAGGAGAACTTTCTGATGGGCTTCCTTTACCAAAGCCCCAATCGGGTGGGGTTGGGGGCACGCTGCCCAAGCAGAATTTTATTTATGAAACGCGGGCAGAATTCCTTGATGTTGGCAAGTTTTATGGTTCAGCCTATTTTTTGAATAGAATTGGTTACAATCCTGACAGAGAGATTTTTTTCTTAGGGGATGCTTATTTTGAAAAGCAACTGATTGAAAAACAAATGCGTGATCTTGTGGGGCAAGGTTTGGGCAAGGGCTCTTTCATTCCTGGAAGTGATGCCATTGAACAAGTCAAAAACTTGCTGGATGTGGGGGCAGATTATGCAAAAACACACAATTTGACTTTTGGTGAGCCTTTAAGTGAAGAACAACTTGCTTCTCTAGAAGCTCCGATGGTGATTTATGTACGCCAACAGGTCAAGGGCATGGATGTTTATGCGCCGGTGCTTTACATCCCCGAAAAGGAGAGAGCCTCCTTTGTTTCTGCTGGTGCCTTGATCATGGGGGATGATGTCAATATCACCAGCCAAAATACCAGCAATTCCACAATAACCAATTCAGGGCGGATTGCGGCAAACCACCAATTGCATGTGCATGGTGGGGATATCCTCAGTCAAGGAGGGCATTTTGCGGCGGGTGGTGATGCTTTTTTAGTTGCACAGAAGAATATTCGTTTAGATGCAGGGCGCACAACGGTTGACGGCGTGGAGACCGTATTAAACACCGATGCGCTTTCTGCTGGTGGCAATGCGAGCGTGATTGCCAAACAAGATCTCACAGCTTCAGGGGTGAGGATCACCACGAAGGGTGATCTTGCCATGGCCACAGAGCAGGGCAATTTAACAATAGGTTCAGCGCAAACACATTACCACAGCGAACAGGGTGATGCCACCATGCATCATAAATCGGAAGTCAATTCTGGGGGCTCAACGACACTTGCTTCTGGAAAGGATCTCAATGTTCTAGGCTCTGATGTTCAAACAAAGGATAAACTTCTCTTACAAGCTGAGGGCAATGTTTCGATTGATGCCACGCGCAACAGCATGGACAATCATACGCAGGATGGGCAAACCTCCCATGTCACCTTACACAATGGCTCTCATTTAAGTTCTGGAAAAGATACCACGGTCCTATCCGGTCAAGATATCCATATTGCTGCTTCTGATATAGATGCGAAGGGCAATGTTGCTCTTGGCGCACAAAGGGAGATAACAATAGGGGTGAGAAACGATGAAAGAGATTATCATTTTCAGGGCAGCGACTTTAGTATTGACAGGCAAGAGTCTATTTCTCTGGGCTCTTCGATAAAATCAGGGGGTGATACCACGGTTGTTGCGGGGCAGGATGGAAAGGCGCATGACCTTAGCATCACGGGCAGTTCTATTGCTGCTGAGGGCAAGGTGGGGTTGAAAGCCAGCAACGATATTCTCATCAACAATGCAGAGGATAGCTCACACCGTGAGATATCTAGCTACACAGATGGCGGTTTTTTTGGGGGAAGCTCATCCTATCATGAAACTTTTGGAGCTACCCAAGTGGTAGGTTCAAGTATAGCAGGAGAAAAAGGTGTTGCTCTTGAATCTGGAAACAATACGCAGATTGTAGCGTCGATGCTCACAGCAGGCAAGCCAGGGGAAATAACCGATCAGGCAAAAGCGGATATTACCATTCACTCTGGGGGAAAGATTACTATCAAAGGTATTCAAGAACACTACGACCAGCAAGAACAATCCTCAGAAAGTAGTTTTTTGCATGAGGAATCCTCCAATAGCTCTCAATCGCATAGCACAACGGTCTCCTCTATCCTTGGGGCAACGGGCAACATTATCACGCAATCAGACAAAGAGACTACAATCACAGCTTCTCATATGTTTGCAAATGAAGGTATTCATGTGACGGGAGAAAATGTGACGATTGATGGCATGACAGATCATCATAAGAGCCATTCAGAAACCCATGAAACAGGTTTTGGTGTGGGTTCAGGTAAGGGCTTTGTGTCGATATATGGGAGTGAGGGAAAAACAGAAAATGAAGAGAGTTTTGAACATCAAGGCTCTTCTCTGAATGCTGATGGCAATATCAACATCATTGCTAGGACAAAAGATGTGAACGTGGTGGGCTCTGATTTTGCAGGTGAGAATATTAACCTTTCGGCAGCGCATGATGTCAATGTGTCTGTTGGTCATGATCGTCATACTTCAAGCTCAAAAGAAGAGCGCTCAGGTTTTGGCATTCAGTTTGAAAAGAGCAGCAGTGGTGCTTCTGTGGGTGTTGGAATTGCAAGCGCCAAAGACACAGGGGATCAATGGGAAAATACTTCCGTACAATCACATTTTACGGCACGCCAAGATGTGCAGATTACTGCTGACAATGATGTGAATTTACAAGCGACAAATGTTTCGGCAAATCGTGATGTCAACATTGATGCTGGCAATACTATCACGCTTTCGGAAAGCTATGATACCTCTAACGCACAAGAAACCCATGAAAAGTCCTTTGCTGGTGTGACAGCTTCTGGTGATATCGGTGTCCTTGGCACGGTACAAGGACTAAAAGATGCCGCAGATCACATGAATAATAAGGATGGAAATAACACCGTTCTTAATGGCATACTTACAGGGCTCAAAATCAATCACCTCTTTAACAAAGGCAGAAATTTTGTTAATTGGCTGACTGGCAACACAGGGGAAAGGGGTAACATCACAAAAACACTGGGCAGCACATTAGGTGGTATGGGGGGCTCCACCAAGGATGCTCTTGCCAATATGGCTGGTGCATCTGGCAGTGTAACCGTGGGCTTTAAGACTGAAAAAGTGGAGGCATCTGCTCAGACATCTACTGCTGTAACCAATAGCATAGAAGCAGGGCGCGCTGTCAACATGCATGCCCATAATGGGAGTATTCATGGTGTTGGAAGCGATATTATCGCTGGTAGCAATCCTGTCTATGCACGGGGCAATGATGCGCAGAGCGGGAATATCACCTTGGAAGCGGGTAAAGATATCACCTTTGAAAGTGCGCAAAATGTGCAAAGCACACAAAACAGTAGTGAAAGTACTTCAATGAGTGTTGGCTACGGTTATGGCACGGGTAGCGCAGGGGCAACGGGCAATGCCGCTTTTAGTCAAGGGGAAGGTTCCAGTGAGGCGGTTCAACAAAAGAACGCTCATATTATTGGTATCGGCACGGTTCATACCACAAGTGGGGGAAATACCACACTGGCGGGAGCAGTGGCTTCTGGAGAGCGTGTAGAAATGGAAGTAGGGGGTGCTTTCACCATTACCAGCCGCAGTGATACGGGACAGACTTCTAGTAAGCAAAACTCTGTTTCTGTTGGCTTTGGTGCTGGACAAACGGGTGGTGGAGGCTCTATGAACGCCTCTTTCCAAAAGGATCAATCCTCTAGCGATTATCACAGTGTTGTGGAACAATCAGGCATCAAAGCTGGTGATGGCGGTTTTAAGATCAACGTTAAAGACAAAACAACGTTGACCGGAGGCATCATTGCCAGCACCGCGCCGGCAGACAAAAACAGCCTGACCACAGGAAGTATTACCACCAGTGACATCACCAACAGTGCCCATGCGCAAGCCAGCAGCCATGGTTTTAGCCTTTCTGGAAATGACACGATAAAAAACATTGCCAAAAATGTTTTAAATCACGGAAAGGTACACAATGGAGCGGAAGGGGAAACCAAATCTGCCATCAGTGATGGCAGCATCATTTTGACCGGTAGATCTAACCAGAGGGCAATGGTCCAAGATGCTGGACAAATCATCGATGCCCTCAACCGCAACACCGCAGCAGCCCACCAAGCCGTTGCACCGGTGGATGCCACATCGCTTGAGGGAGCAGTGCATAATCGCTTAGATATGATCAATGATTTATCGGATGAAGGATTTGGATACTGGGACAAAGTGCGTGAAGTCGCATATCTCAAAGAGCATCCCGTGGGTGAGGTTGTGCATGATGAAAATGGTAAAGTACTCTATGCAACAAATGAAAATGGAGAATATATCAAAGACAGCGATGGAAAGTATATCACTCTGTATCGCTATTTAACACCTGAGGAAGAGAAGTATTTACAAGCAGGGTCTGATGGCAATAGGCGTATGTTCTACAATGGTATTTTAAATACACCAGATGAGGCAGCCCGTAATGCGGTTCAGTTGGCTGATAATGAACATGAACCGCTTTATTTTACATATTTTCCAAAAGCTGAAGATAAGCTAGTAGAGCTCGGGGTAGCTTTTTATCAGGATTTTCTGGAAGGTAATTTTTGGGGGTTGAGTAATTCGACAAAGAAGTTTCAGGATTTTATGTATCGTTATGGCAACACAGGAGCGATTGTTGATGCGCATAGCCGTGGTAGTCTGACAGTGGGTAATGGAATGCGTGACTTTGCAAAGCATGGCATCCACGGTATAGGGTACAAAACAGATATCCGTTTTTTTGGACCAGCTGATAACGCTGCATCTATGGCAAATACGGTATATTTCGTAAGCGATGGCAAAAAAGATCATATTTATTTACAAAACCATCTACTTGACCCCGTTGGTATAAGCATTGGTCACAATCTGCCTACTTTTTATAAGGTACCCTTGAAGTTCCCCTATGTATTATTTCCACCAGCAATTCCAATAATAGAACAAGGGAGAGCGCTATTGGGCTATGATCCTAGCACCCATAATTGCTATGGAGATGCGAGTGATGCGTGTAAACATGCTTATGGAACACCTCATACTGCAACAATTTATTCATCTGATGCAATTTTAGATTATTTAGGTTTAGGTTATTTAAGGAAGAAAAAATGAATACACTGTTTAAATTATTGAGTGGGATAGTTCTATTAAGTATCACTGGATGTGACATATCAAAAATTGACAGCACTCCTACAGAGTACGTGAATATGTGGGAGAAGGCAGGAGCAGATTCTACTGAGGTAGGAAAAGCCCTATTAGAATGTGGAATGCCGAGTCTTATTGACCTTGAGTCAGAAAATAGAGAGAGAAGCAACAATGCAAGAGCAACAACTTATGCCTGTATGATCCAAGCAGGATTCCACTATAAAGATCAGAGAGGGGGGGGGTGGTGTTATACTTATAAAGAGGAAAACCTCCCCATTTGTCAGCCTGGTGCGGTCATTCCTCAACGAAGTGTTGAGAAGCGTTTAAACAGCCCGTTTTGTAAAAGAAGTCCAGTACAACCTGAATGCAAACCTTAATCCTTGCTGCTGGTGATGGAAACAATCCCCTTTTTGCTTTCGCTTGGAATGGCGGAATTGTTTCCTCAATCACATTATTTAACGCCTGAAGAAGAAAAGCATTTACACGCAGGTTCTGATGGCAACAGGCGTATGTTCTATAATGGTATTTTTACCACACCAGATGAGGCAGCCCGTTATGCAGTACAGTTGGCGGATAATGAGCATGAGCCATTTTATTTTACAGCTTTTCCAAAAGCTGATTCATGGGAAGTAGAGCTCGGGGTAGCTTTTTATCAGGATTTTCTGGAAGGTAATTTTTGGGGGCTGAGTAATTCGACAAAGAAGTTTCAGGATTTTATGTATCGTTATGGCAACACAGGAGCGATTGTTGATGCGCATAGCCGTGGTAGTCTGACAGTGGGTAATGGAATGCGTGACTTTGAAAAGCACGGCATCCACGGTATAGGGTACAAAACAGATATCCGTTTTTTGGGACCAGCTGATAACGCTGCATCTATGGCAAATACGGTATATTTCGTAAGCGATGGCAAAAAAGATCATATTTACTTACAAAACCATCTATTTGACCCCGTTGGTATAAGCATTGGTCACAATCTGCCTACTTTTTATAAGGTACCCTTGGAGTTCCCCTATGTATTATTTCCAGCAGCAATTCCAATGAGAGAGGTAGGGGGAGCGCTATTAGGCTCTTACCCTAGCACCCATAATTGCTATGGTAATGCGGGTGATGCATGTAAATCGCGCTATGGAACACCTCATACTATAGCAATTTATTCACCTTATGCAATTTTAGATTATTTAGGTTATTTATGGAGGAAAAAATGAACACACTGTTTAAACTATTGAGTGCAATGATTTTGTTAAGTATACCTGCTGGATGTGAGGGGTTTTTCGCGCCTCCTCCAGGATACATATACATGTGGGAGAAATTAGGTGCAGATAAGCTTGAGGTAAAAAAAGCATTGTTAGAATGTGGCATGCCAACACCTTATGATGAGGACTCAGAAAATAGAGAGGTGAGTATCAATGCGAAAGCAACAATTTATGCATGTATGATTCAAGCAGGGTTTCGCTATAAAGATAAAGCGGTGTCGAGGGCGGGGGGATGGTGTTATACTTTTAAAGAGGAAAACCTCCCCATCTGTCAGCCAGGGGCTGTCATTCCTCAACGAAGTGTCAAGAAGCGCTTGAATAGCCCTTATTGTAAAAAAAGTCCAGTACAACCTGAATGCAAACCTTAAGTCTTGCTTGTGATGGTCAACAATCCCTCATCTTTGCTTTCGCTTGGAATGGCGGGATTGTTTCCTCAATTGCATTATTTAACACCTGAAGAAGAAAAGCATTTACACGCAGGTTCTGATGGCAACAGGCGTATGTTCTATAATGGTATTTTTAACACACCAGATGAGGCAGCCCGTAATGCGGTTCAGTTGGCTGATAATGCGCATGAACCCCTTTATTTTACCTACCACCCCCAAGCTAAAGATAAGCTAGTAGAGTTCGGGGTAGCAATTTATGAGTATTTTGGGGGATGGAGTAATTCGACCAAGAAATTCCAAGATTTTGCCTCTCGTTATGGTAATGATGGGGCGATTGTTAGTGCGCATAGTCGTGGTAGCTTAACAGTAGGCAATGGACTACGTGACTTTGAAAAGCGCGGCATCCACGGTATAGCAGAAAAAACAGATATTTATCTTTATGGACCAGCGGATCATGCTCAATCGATAGCGAATGCATTATATGTCGTAAGCGATGGCAAAAATGATCATGTTTACTTACAAAGCCATGCATTTGACCCTATTAGTACTTTGTTTGGTTACAATGCACCTACTTTTTATAAAGTACCTTTAAATCTAGATGTTTCACTTTTGGAGAAAGGTATAAAAAATCCTTTATATATGACGCTGTTTGTAGGAAACAGTTTATTGACTACAGCAACCTCTCCATTGATAGAGGGAGGGAGGGCGTTAGGCGGTTATGATCCTAGTCCCCATAATTGTTATGGTGATGCAAGTAAAGCGTGTAAAACTAATTATGGAACATCTCCTACTAAACAAATTCATTCAATTTATTCGACTTTAGATCATTTATGGAAGAAAAAATGAGACAAATTTTAAAATTATTGAGTGGGATAGTTTTATTAAGTGTGACTGGATGTGACATATCAAAAATTGACAGCAGTCCTCCAGAGTACGTGAGTATGTGGGAGAAGGCAGGTGCAGATTCTACTGAGGTAGGAAAAGCCCTCTTAGAATGTGGAATGCCGAGCCTTATTGATGCTGATTCAGAAAATAGAAAGCTTAGTGTTAATGAGGATGCAACAATTTATGCTTGCATGGTTCAAGCAGGATTCCATTATAAAGGGAGAGGAAACTGGTGTTATACATTTAGAGAAGAAAACCTTCCCATTTGTCAGCTTGGTGCTGTCATCCCACAGAGAAGTGTCGAAAAGCGCTTAAACAGCCCGTTTTGTAAAAGGTATAAAAACGCGGATGAATGCCAGCCTTAAGTTTTTCTATTGGTGATGATCAACAATCCCCCTCCTTGCCTTCACTTGGAATGGTGGGATTGTTTCCTCAATTGCATTATTTAACACCTGAGGAAGAGAAGTATTTACACGCAGGTTCTGATGGTAACAGGCGTATGTTTTACAATGGTATTTTTAACACACCAGATGACGCAGCCCGTTATGCGGTTCAGTTAGTTGATAATGAGCATGAGCCATTTTATTTTACAGCTTTTCCAAAAGCTGATTCATGGGAAGTAGAGCTCGGGGTAGCTTTTTATCAGGATTTTCTGGAAGGTAATTTTGGGGGGTGAGTAATTCGACAAAGAAGTTTCAGGATTTTATGTATCGTTATGGCAATACAGGGGCGATTGTTGATGCGCATAGCCGTGGTAGTTTGACAGTGGGTAATGGAATGCGTGACTTTGCAAAGCATGGCATCCACGGTATAGGGTATAAAACAGATATCCGTTTTTTTGGACCAGCTGATAACGCTATATCGGTAGCGAATGCGCTATATTATGTGAGCGATGGCAAAAAAGATCATATTTACTTACAAAACCATCTACTTGACCCCGTTGGTATAAGCATTGGTCACAATCTGCCTACTTTTTATAAGGTACCCTTGAAGTTTCCCTATGTATTATTTCCACCAGCAATTCCAATAATAGAACAAGGGAGAGCACTATTGGGCTATGATGCTAGCACGCATAATTGTTATGGTAATGCAAGTAAAGAATGTATTGGGCGCTATGGAACACCTCATACTGCAACAATTTATTCATCTGATGCAATTTTAGATTATTTAGGTTATTCAAGGAAGAAAAAATGAAACAAATCTTAAAATTATTAAGTGGGATAGTCCTGTTAAGTATCACTGGATGTGATATTGAAAACATCGATAAGTCTCCTCCAGGTGAGGTATATTGGTGGGAGAAGCCAGGAGCAGATTTTACTGAGATAGGAAAAGCTCTGTTGGAATGTGGTATGCCGAGTCCTAATGATCTTGATTCAGAAAATAGAGAGGTAAGCAATAATGGATGGGCAACAATTCATGCTTGTATGATCCAAGCAGGATTCCATTATAAAGGGAGAGGTAACTGGTGTTATACTTTTAAAGAGGAAAACCTCCCCATTTGTCGTCCAGGCGCTGTTATTCCACAACGAAGTGTCAAGAAGCGCTTAAATAGCCCGTTTTGTAAACAGTATAAAAATAGTCGCAAATGCCAGCCTTAAGTCTTGCTGTTTGTGATGATCAACAATCCCTCATCCTTGCCTTCGTTTGGAATGGCGGGATTGTTTCCTCAATCACATTATTTAACGGATGAAGAAAAGTAGCATTTGCAAGCAGGCTCAGATGGCAACAGGCGTATGTTCTATAATGGTATTTTTACCTCACCCGATGAGGCAGCCCGTAATGCGGTTCAGTTGGCTGATAATGAACATGAACCCCTGTATTTTACAGTCTTTCCAAAAGCTAATTCATGGGAAGTAGAGCTCGGGGTAGCTTTTTATCAGAAGTTTCTAGAAGGCAACTTTGGGGGGCTGAGTAATTCGACAAAGAAGTTTCAGGATTTTATGTATCTCTATGGCAATACAGGAGCGATTGTTGATGCGCATAGCCGTGGTAGTCTGACAGTGGGTAATGGAATGCGTGACTTTGAAAAGCATGGCATCCACGGTATAGGATACAAAACAAAAATTGATACCTTTGGACCGGCTTTTAATATTCAAATTATGGCAAATACGTTAGATTATGTAAGTGATGGCCACCAAACCCATATTGGCTTGGAAAATCACGCAGATGACTTTGTAGGTGTAGTGTTTGGCCAAAATCCCACTACTTTTTATAAGAGACCCCCTGGTAGTGGTCCTTGGAAAGAAGCAGGGAAAATAATATGGAGTTATCCTAGCCCTCATGCTTGTTATGGTAACGCTGGGAAAAGATGCCAAAAGGCTTATGGTTCACCTCACCGTATACAAATTGATTCAAATAAATCAGGGAGGAAAAAATGAAACAAATCTTGAAATTATTAAGTGGAATAGTTTTGTTCATTATAGCTGGATGTAATTTTTTTAAGCCTTCTCCGGGGTACATATATATGTGGGAGAAGCCAGGAGCAGACTTTACTGAGGTAGGAAAAGCGTTGTTAGAATGTGGAATGCCAACGCCTTATGATGTCGATCCAGAAAGTAGAGAGCAGAGTATCAATGCACAGGCAACAGTTCATGCGTGCATGATTCAAGCGGGATTCCGCTATAAAAACGAACATGAGGGAGGGTGGTGTTACACTTTTAAAGAGGAAAACCTTCCCATTTGTCAGCCTGGCGCGGTCATTCCTCAACGAAGTGTCAAGAAGCGCTTAAATAGCCCTTTTTGTAAAAAATATAAAAATGCACTTGAATGCCAGCCTTAAGTTTTGCTGTTTGTGATGATCAACAATCCGCCCTCCTTGCCTTTGTTTGGAATGGCGGGATTGTTTTCTCAATCCAACATCTCAATATTGTATGTAAAGCAATATGGCGTAGAATGTACTTAGTAATCCTATAACCAGGTTGCGATACAAGACGGATTTTGTTATCTCTAGGTTGATGAGCTTGAGAAAGCCTTGTTCGTCTTTACGTAACAAGGTTTTCTTTTTATGCCGCGTCGTTATAACGTTGCTGTTTCGCTTGCTCGATGACATTGATAAGATCCGATTGTAACCAACGCGATAAAAAACCAAATTTTAAAGGTTTCGGGAGAGATCCATTGGTCACATGACGGCGGAATGTCGAAACACTCATATGAAGCAATTTTGCACTTTCACGGTCTGTCAAAAGAATATCATTTTCTGTCATACTAAAATCCTTTCTATCAAAAAATGAGAACAAATCATAACTATTTATTAACCATATTTTACATCATATGAAAGGTATTTAGTCTATAAAAAACAGTGTTTTATTATAGTTTTTCTGATGTGATAATTTATGAATCTTATTGAGATGATATGAGAGAACAGAGAGCTAAAGTTATCCACATATCATGGGGTTATGCACCCCATCTGTTAAGATTGACCAGTGACATATGCCGCCCATTTATCCATATAGATACGACGCTGTTCTAGATAGTCAGTACGACGATAGGCACGCTCTACTTGTCCTCCTACCGTATGACTGAGAATAGTTTCAGCGACCTCATAAGGAGCATCGGTTGTTTCAGCAAGCCAATCGCGTAGACTAGAGCGAAAACCATGGGGGCAGGCATCAAGTTTATTTTTTTTCATATATTTTGACATACAATTCTCAGCAAGGGGGCCCGACCGGAAAAAGACAGAATGAAATCACTTTTAGAGATATAATTGGCTTGTTCAATTACTTTTAGCGCTTCTGAAGATAAAGGGGTACGCGAAATTCTTTTGTCGTATCACGCCTTCCTTTCATATTCTCAGCAGGTATAGTCCATATATTCCCATCAACCTGATCCTTATGAATATGACGTAAGGAATGCGTACGAACTCCTGTCAAAATAAGCAAACGCAAAGCCAGTTGTGTGAGATTTGTTGTTTGGCAAAGTGTTTTATAAAAAGCTGGAACATCTTTCCAATCCATTGCTGGTCTATTAGTGATCTTATGACGTTGTTTTCCTAAGAGCGCGCGTGCTTTTTCTGTTGCTTGTAAATCAACATCTAAACCTAAGGCAGCCGCATGTTTGAGACAAAGTTTGAGACGCATCAATGCTGTCCGAGCAGCTCCAGCTTTTGTATGCCAAATAGGGGCAAGGGTATTGCGTATTTCTTTTTGTGTAATTTCTGAAACGGGAAGACAGCCTAACTTGGGGAGAATATGAAGTTTTAAAGGTAAAAACCAATCCCCAGCTTTACCATCTCCTTTTAATTCAGCTTTACGGCTTTCAAAAGCATCTAAAGCAATGTCTTTTAAATAATGGAGATTGCTTATTGCCTCACGCTTTTGTTTTTCACGTTCTTTAATGGGGTCACGTCCCTCACGTAAAACAGAACGCCACCCAGTTGCTAATTCACGGGCTTGTTTTAAAGAGACATCTCTCAAGGCACCCAAGCCCATTTCGCGACGGCGTCCGTGAATGGTATACCGTAAAATCCATTGAGCACCACCATCTTTACGCTTGTGAAGAAGCAAGCCGGCACCATCATTATATTTTCCAGCCCCCAATGTTGCGACAGCCCTTGCATTAAGACGGTTCATAAGAGCCATTTTTACTCCTTTCTTAAGTATTTTTATCCACACACTCATCCCGCTTATTATGTGCAAGTGAATGGTTTTGATTGATTCAAAATAAACAGGTCTGAAATGAGAGAATCTTAGGATATTCGGGTCTCTCATTCAATATGCAAAACAGTGAATTATCTTTATAAATCAAAGTGTTGCAGGGATGCTGAAGAGCAATTTTTGCCAAATGTGGATTAAAAACCACAATGGAATGCCATTCTGTTTTCTCTACTTTTTGATGGGTATTTTTATCTGTGTAGCTCTCAGAAGTTGCCATACGAAAGTTGACTACCTCACCACCAGATGGCATTGTTTTGCTTTCGGGATCAGCACCAAGGCGCCCGATTAACGTCACTTTATTTAGCATATTTGTAGCCCCATTAGATTTGCAATTTATACATGCAAAATCTTAGCATAATTTGCATATTTTTTCAATTATTTCAAAAGGATATTATTGTTTTTTAACATATTAAATTATATTTAATATGCAAAAAAACATAAATAGTTCAGTGTTCATTTAAAACTCTTGATATACATATATAAATGTATTAACATAAGATATGAAAATAAGATTTGAATGGGATGAAACTAAAGCAAAAAGTAATCTTAGAAAGTACCGTGTAAGTTTTGAAATTGCTGCTCGTGTTTTCGCAGATCCGTTCGCCATGGTTAAACAAGACCGTATTGAAAACGGGGAATATCGTTGGCAAACTTTAGGGCTTGTGGATGGCTTTTTACTGCTGCTCGTAGCGCATACTGTCCATGATGATAAAGATGGTATAGAAGTAATCCGTATTATTTCAGCGCGGCGAGCTAGCTCGAAAGAAAGGAAACGTTATGAAGAAGAAAGTTCGTTATGAAATTGATGTAAGTAACTTATCACCTTTGACAGATAAACAGAGAGTTGAAGTTGATAAACTGGCTGCAATGCCGGACAGTGCAATTGATCATAGTGATATTCCAACACTAGATGATGCATTCTGGAAAAACGCCGTTCGCAATCCATTCTATAAACCGACCAAAACTGTCACAACAGTGCGTGTGGATTCAGACGTTCTAGCATGGCTTAAAAGTCAAGGGAAAGGATATCAAACGCGGATTAACGCCATTTTACGTGACGCCATGCTTCGTTCAATGCGTTGACCTCTTTCCTGCTACAAAGAGTATCAAGCAGCTTCTGATAGTTTTTTTATTTCTTTGTTTATTTCCTCTATGAGGGGCTCGTAATTCAGAACGCTTTTCGGAACATTACCACCGTAAACCCATGCTTTTACTTGCGCTTTGGTGCTGAAATCTGCATTCTTAGGTGTTTTGTAATACTGACCACCATCAAACTTTTCACACTCTCTTGTGCCATCAGGATATTCGTAGAGGTTGTAAAAATACTCGGCCGCTCCGTCTCCCCAAGGGACATAACCAACAGCTGTTGCAACAAACTTTTTTTGCATTGGCTGTTTACGGTTTTTTAAGAATAGATCTTTTAATATTCTCATGCTTTTAGTCCATAATTTTACCAACTGGTTTATTTGACTCAAATTTGACCGTACAGAGCTGTTTTAATTCATAACATGTTTATCATAAAATATTTAAATCGCTCTCTACGGTGCCATTTTATCGATTTAAATGCATGTCTAATCGTAAAATGATCAGTACTTTTCACTATTTTGCTGTTTTCCTTCAATGTCCTTTAAAATTTCTTCAAGACCTCTTTGAAGCTTTTCCAAGCGGACTGATGTTAACGGTGTCTCTTGTGCTTTTTCCGTTCTCTCAGGTTTTTCAAGGTTCTTTAGAAGGCGATCTGCACGAAAGCGAATATCGCTTTCAAGCTTTTCGCAATAACGATAAAAATCTGCTGTTGATGGCATAAATGTTGGATTTAATCCCTCTGCTTTGCCTTTCAAAACGTTCTTTGTTGCTGTTTGCAATACCCAGCTGCTCACACCTTCAAGAGCGTAAAGATACGCAAGCGCTGTTGATTTTGCGTCTGATCCAAATTGGCTTTTGAGACCACTTGAAAGGACAAGATACGTCGTTTGGATTTCCTCTTCGCTCGCTTTTTTTCAAGCTTTTTCAACGCATCATTGACTAATGAAGTAACTCTCTCCGCTTCTGCAATCGACGGTTTTTGCCCCGCTTTCCAAAGGAATGGTGGTTCGGTTATCATCCTCGAAGAGAAATTTGTATGCACTATCTGAATTTTTGATATCGGACATGTACTGTGCAACGCGATAATTCCACCCGCGCTGTTGTCCTGTTTGGGAATTGGCTTGTGTTCCATAATTTTCTCCTTGTTTGTAACTTTTTGAATTTCTCACCCAGTTACACCATGTTGCTTGCCAATCGATTTTGGTTGCATTTGTTCCGGCTTTTGAACGCCAATAATCTCGGAATTTTGCAATCTCGACTTTCACGCGCTCCGGAGGCAAGCCCTCTGCAATGGCAAAATCGTAATCGGGTTCAAAATCCGCAGGCAATCGACAACCGCGATTAGCTTTCGCTCGTTTTGCTTTTTCTGGAACGCTTTCTTGCTCGTGAATGGGAGGTTGGTTGTCTAGTGAGGTTGCGATTTGCTCTGATGTGGTTTCAACAGCAGCAACCTCAGTTGGCTCATCAACCTGTTCGTTTGTTTCTAAATTTTCAGAACCAATTTCTTTTTTTGCTAAAACGATAGTTTTAGTTTTTTTATTATATATGTTATTGTTATTGTTAATGGCATAATTAAGCATTGCTTGTGCATTGCTAGCGTCATGTTTAGCATTATGCTTAGCATCCTTAAGCATTGCTTTAGCATCATGCTTAGCATCTTGATCATCACTAATTGTTTTTGCTTTATGATGTTTTGCCCATTTTGCTTGCGCTGCTTTCTGTGCTCTCTCTGAAAATTTATTTAAATTTTCGTTTGAGTTATTGAGTTCTTCCTCAACATCTGAACTCCACAAACGACGATCTTCTAAACAAATGATGTGTCCAGATCTAAATAAATACTCTAATGCCTTTTGAAATCTTTTTACTGAACAACAAGTAAAATGAGATAATATTCGTGAATCATTCAAAAGAGGCTCACGCGTGTGTAACATTCTTATCCGCCACTTCACATAAACATTGACTTCCATAGGCAGTAAATCAGAGAGTTTAAATAGCCACTGGTCTGTATTAAGTCTCGTCCATGGTATTTTACTGGACATATATACCCCCTTCTTTCATTAAATATAAAATTGCCAAAGCATCTGGTTCGTTGTCGTCTTTCGGATTGTGTCCTTTTGTACGCACTGCCTTAATCATTTCTTCTTTTGAGGCATTGCCTTTCCCTGTTGTTGCCTTCTTAATTGTACCAACGGGAATGCCTTCATATGGTATCTGATGATGTTCACACCACGCTGTTAAGGTTGCTAGAAAGCCCCCATAAATATGAGAAGCGTCTGTACCCACATGCCGGCGCACCTTTTCAAAATACACCGCGTCAATTTCATCAACAGATCTCTTTAGTTCAGTAAGCCACCGTTTAAAGCGTAAATAACGCATACCACCGCCTTCAAAACGGCGTGATTGAAAATGCTCTGTATCGCTTGTTATATGACCATCCGCACTGCATATCGCCCAGCTTGTCTTGGTCCCTAGATCAAGACATAAAATGGTTTGTGCGTTAGTGATCATACCCGCCCCTTAAGGCTCTACGTATTGATATGTGTGCTATGACAGAACGTGTTGTGATTGCTTGTCTTGCAAAAATGTTTTTGAAAAAGTATCCTCCCAATGATTCTAAAAAAGTGGGGGGAGTTATGATGCAAGAATGGATAAAGATATTTCTTACAGGTTTTGTATCATTTGTTGTGTCGCTTTCTGTAGCGCTTATTTTAAGAAATAAAGACCGTAAAGAAGCTGCTAAAATCCGCAAAGATGATTTAGAAAAAGCTGCAAAGAAACGAGAAGAAGATAGGGAATGGGCAACCAAGCAATTTGCAGAAAGCCAAAAACAAACAGCAGCTCTTAAAAAACAAGCTGATTCGACAAAAGACCTTGCCGAATCGTCAAAACGGTTATTATCTGATTCAAGAAAAGACTTAGAGATCATAGCGTCTTTAGAGCCACCAGAGCAAAGAAATGGTTTCTTATATAATGAGTTCGTATTGAAGATTACAAATCTAACAACAGGATGTATTGCAATAAGAAACATACAAATATCAGAAAACTGCCCCTTTGAATTTCTGGAAAACGCTTGTTGGTTTAAAGACGATCAGTCTGATCTATCAAAAGATTTCGTCGTCATTAAGAGAACAACTCCCAAACACATTTCTTTAAAACCCAAAGAGATCAAATCGAATGCTACAGAAGCGCTTGCTATAAGTTTATTTTGTATACCTTATAAAGAGTACAATTATTTTTACTTACGATTAAGTTTAAGCAAATCTGAATATAATTTGCACAACATTGTAAATGGTACTCTTAAATACACGTCACTCGACAATCCAGATGAATTAATCACTATTAAGTTCGGGGATATAGCACCACGTTTGGAACAGCGTCATGACGATGACTATTACGATTGCTATTACGAATTTTAATTAATAATCCTCATTTTTGGGATTAATGACGGCAAAATTAAAAGCATTCTCCTGAAAAAATAAAATCGATCAATCTTGGTTCTCCTTTTTTGTTGATTAAGTAAATTATTTTATTATTTAGTTTATCAATTAGCTCCATTTGTGAAGCCAACTTTAATCTTTGTTCATACAGTGTCTTACTTTTTTGCTTAATTAAAGAGGATAGGTTTTCAAGTACTACTTGCTGTTGTTCAATTGACTTATCTCGCTCTGCAAGAGTGGCTTCATGCCATCTCATCCAACTATCAAATTGTGACTTATGCCATTCTTCTCGTTTTTTAAGAATTGTTGTGTGAGTTTCGTGTCGTTTCACAAGATCTTCTACGCTACAGTCACGATATGGTATTTTTTTCCATTCTTCCACCAATCTATCTCCATTCTCAATTTTCGTATTACAACCTATTAATCTACAAATCCGTGTGTAGAGTTTCTTCAATATTCCGTTTCTCATGATCTTTCTTCTTTAAGAGTGTGAAGGGGTCTGTTGTAACATGCTGCGCTGTCTACACGCTTTCACACGAACAGGAGAACAATCAACGAATGCGGATGTTGAAGATAGTTTAGAGTCACATGATTGCGCCCTATAAAAAAACGAGAAAAAGTCTTCTGCCTTAATCGGTGCTCCAATTCTCTTGGCCTCATTCAAAAGAATTGGGATATGTTTTGTCGGAATTCTCCCACCAGTTCCACCTTTTGATACAGGACGGAGCCAGACGTACACGCGTGTTCTATGAACCCCAAGCAACTGAGATGCTCTACGAACCCCACCTAATAAATTTATTATTTCCGAAAATTGTTTCATAAGTCATATTGTAGCTTATTTAGGTACAAAATCAATAGAAAATGTAACGAAAATCACAAAAGATTTTTTTTCTAACAAAGATATAATGGAAATCATGAATAACATTATGAAAATTTGGCTAAGTGAAGCCTTACAAGAATCTGGATTATCTCAATCATCGCTTGCCAGACAACTAAGTGAGAAGGTGCATCGCCCTATCTACCGCTCTGCAGTCAATAAAATGCTGACAGGTGAACGAGGAATAAGTGCACAAGAAGGTATAGCAATTGAGGAAATCACAAAATACCCACTTCCACGAAAAAAAACTATACCGTTAATGGGTTATGTAGGAGCAGGTTCAGAAATTATCCCCTATGAAGATGGTTGGCTTGAAGAAGTGGAAATACCCCCGTATATTACAAAAGATACATACGCAGTAAAAGTTGAAGGCGACTCAATGGAACCTTTCATTGAGGATAAATCTATTTTGTTTTATTCAGAAAACATTTCTCCAAGTTTACTTCTTAATAAAAAAGCAATTGTCTATACGCAAGATGGACGTTGTTTTGTCAAAATAATAAAGCAAGGTAGTAAGTCTGGTTTATTTAATTTAGAGAGTTTAAATAGGTTGTATCCAGAAATAAAAGACATTGCATTAATTTGGGCTGCGCCTATAGACTGGATAAAGCCGCCGAGATTTTAAAATAATTAAATCATATGAGCATAATTTTCTTCTTATCGTATATTTCTGTTAAGGAGAGAATTATGCAAATATTTGCAAAATAATCGATTAGAATATTAAAATTCAATGTAGTTAGCATTACTAAAGCTCTAGCCATTCTAAACATATACCCCTTTTTTAGTAATTACAGTTTTAATTTTCTAAGTGACTTTTTATATTTATGTAAAAAATTTCTAAAATAGGTACATATGTATTAACACATATTCCTAAATACGCTACATTGATATCCATAAACCGCAAACAAACAATCGCCAAGAGGCGTTAGAGGGGGGTAATTATGGAAAAGCCAATTCTTATTAATTCTGATGAAATTTTATTAGTTGTCTACGGTGATGATCAACACATTGGAGAGTCAGGTCCACTTGATGAAAACCAAGTTTTAGAGATTGTTGATGAGGCAGATGATACCGTAAAAATCTTTCGTGTAAATCCTTCTGAGAAAAGTTGCGAAGATATCTCTGAAGAAATTGCAGAAGTGTACATACAAGAAAACGGCTGGTTTCTTGATCAAGATCGTTATGTTCATCCTTTTATACGCGAAAGTGATGCCTACGAAGGACTTTTAAATGATCTTTCAGACGAAAAATATAATGATGAGATGTTCGGTACCTATGAACAGCAACACCGCTTGCGCCTTCATGACGTGCTTTAAAATCTAAGGGCGTTTTAAAGACGCCCCTTTCAATCCCATCAATATGAGGTCTGTAATGGAAAAGCTTCTTGCTACTCAATACAATATTATTCAGCATCAAAAGGTTCAAACTATTAGCGCTCGTGATTTATATACCTTTTTAGAGGTAAAAACCGAGTTTAGAAAGTGGATAACAAACTGTATTAAAGAACTTAGCTTTAGAGAAGATGTCGACTTTGTACGTTCTACTAAAAAATTATCAAACTCCTCGCGTGGAAATCCTTTTAAAGATTATGCTCTCACTTTAGACACTGCAAAACACATTGCCATTTGTGAACCTGGTCTCAAAGGTAAACAAGTGCGTGAATATTTTCTGAAATGCGAAAAAAAAGCAAATTCAAAAATCAATTATTCAAATCCTGAAACATTAGAAGATTTCTTAAGACATCTAAGACAGCAAATGAAGCACAATGACAATGTTGTCACAACGAACGGAGTGAAGCATGCATAATTTTATCACAACATCTGAAAGAAATTTTCAAAACACAACAGTTCAAACGATGTCTAGTCGTGAAATTGCAGAGTTATGCGGTAAGCAACATAAACACGTTATGCGTGATATTAGCAAATGCTTGAAGAGCTGCACTCTAAAAGTACTGAGCCCAAATTTGGGCTGAGTGAATTTGTAGGTTTTTACAAAGATTCAACAGGTCGCACTCTCCCTTGTTACAACCTCCCTAAACGTGAATGCCTCATTTTAGTTTCTGGTTACAGTATGACATTACGTGCTAGGATTATAGACCGTTGGCAAGAATTGGAAAAGCAAGCAGTAATACCACAAATCGATTACTCAAGCCCTCAGGTTATGCTTGGTGTTTTAACTTATCTCAAAAATGAAAATGAACAAAAAGATAGCATTATTGCAAATTTAAAACCAAAGGCAATGGCTCTTGAAAGCTTACAGCGTCATGACGGACTCTTCGGTCTTACAGAAGCTGCTAAAATACTCGAGATGCAACCAAAACAGTTCATTCTCTTCTTACAGCAAAAAGGTTGGGTTTACAGACGAGCAGCAGGTGGAAATTTGCTTCCTTATCAAGACAAAATCCAAAAGCAACTTATGGATTGTCCAACCATCACACTTCAAACCGCAAGTGGAATAGAAAAAGTCATACCTTGCGCAAAGATCACAGCAAAAGGAATTGGTGTGTTGTCTCAAGAGATTAAAAAACAAAGCATGCATTAAGAGGAGGTTATTATGATAAAAAAGAAATACGAACTGACTGATGAGACAATTAAAGTTGATAGAATAACGCTTTACCGTATCCGTGCATTAAAAGACTTTGGAGATGTTAAAAAAGGTGATCTTGGTGGCTGGGTAGAGAGTGAAAGAAATCTTAGCCATGATGACAATTGCTGGGTTGGTGGTGAGGCATGGGTTTATGAAAATGCCAAGGTTCGTGGTAATGCTGGTGTTGAATACAATGCGCAAATCTTCGGTAATGCACAAATTTATGACAATGCACATGTTTATGGTCTTGTTTATGATAATGCTCGTGTTTTTGGAAAAGCCGTTATATGTAAAAATGCACACATTTCTGGAGATATTAGAATTCAAGATAAAGTATATGTTTTCGATAATATAGATATTTCTGGTAATTTTGAAATTCGTGGAGAAACTTCAATCATCTCCAAAAGTGAATATTCAACAATCTATCCAAGCTACATAAGCCGTTTCTAACCACACAAACAACTTTTAAACACAAGCGTGATTCACGCCACGGGGGAATTGCGCTCAAATAGGAGGAAATCAAGATGAGTGAACTAAGTACTACACAAACGGAATTAGTGAAAAAAACGAACGATTGTGAAATCAAACCTACAGCTATGGAGCTTATTTTAGAAAGAGCTTTAGAAAATGATGTCGATATGGATCGTCTCAAGCGTCTTCTTGAATTGCGAGAACAAGAGATAAAACGACAAGAGCGCCAAAACTTTGTCCGTGATCTTTCTGCTATGCAAATGGAATACAAACATATCGAACAAAACGCCATTAATACACATACTAAAAGCCTCTATACAACGCTTGATAAATATATTGATGCTATCAAAGGACCTCTTGCAACACATCACTTTGCCTTGTTCTCTCGTATCAAAGAGCAGAGTTCAAATAGCATAACTGTAGAAATGACTTTAAAGCATATATCAGGCAATGAAATATCAACAGAAGGAACATTTCCTTTTGATACTACAGGGAGCAAAAACAACATACAAGCGGTTGGCTCTACTCTCACCTACGCACGTAGATATCTCTTAGGCATGCTTCTTAATGTCGCAAGAAAAGAAGACGATACAGATGGCAACACGCTTCTTTCAGGTATCTCTCCTGAACAAATGAATGAAATCAAAGAATTAATTAAAAAAACACAATCTGAAGAAAGTAAGCTTATCTCTTTCGTAGGAACAAAAAATCTAACAGATATGTCTTATCAACAAGCCCAAATCGCTTTGTTTTCTTTGAAAAAAAGCAACGTTCACAAATGAATAAAGCACAACAATCCTTACCACCACAAGAGCAACAAACGGCGGTGTGAGATGGAGCAACGAACAGCAGAATGGTTTCAAGCGCGCTTGGGTAAAGTCACTGCTTCAAACGTTTACAACGTACTCAGTAAGATAGCAAAAGGATTACCTACAAGCAAATATGAAGACTACAAAATCAAACTCATTACAGAGCGCCTAATAGAAGGAATAAGCCAATCTTATATAACACCAGCTATGCAATGGGGCATTGAACATGAGGATGATGCCTTGAAAGTATATGCATTTATTTATGATGCCGAGGTCACAAGGTGCGGGTTTATCCAACACCCCACAATAAAAATGGCAGGAGCAAGTCCTGGTGGATTTGTTGGTGATGACGGTTTAGTTGAAGTTAAATGTCCACAATCGACCACGCATTTGCGCTTCTTTATGGATGGCAAAATCAAACCTGAATATATCGCACAAATGCAATTCCAAATGGCATGTACAGGACGCAAATGGTGCCATTTTATTAGCTATAATCCTAACTTTGTAGGCAGATCTACTGGTTAGAGAATGAAAATCAAACGCGTCAACCGTGACGAGGAACAAATTGAAGAGATTAATAAAGCGGTCGAAATCTTTTTAGGGGAAATAGATCAAGAGATGCAAAAGATTTTGACAAAAGCTGCTTAAACCTATGGGGGTGCTTCCCCCCAGCACCCCCGCCCATTTAATTAATATAAAAAAGAGAAAGGTAATGAGATGATATTTGATGATGGCGATAGATATGTAACGACACGTGAGTGTGCACAGCTTTTTAGTGTATCCACAACAACGATTCGCAATTGGGTGCTTCAGGGGTTGTTTCCGGAGCCATATAAGCTAGGAAGAGCAGTGAGGTGGAGAAAGAAAGAGATCTTAGCATTCACTCCAAAGAAAAATAAGGAGTAAATAGGAGTAAATTAGATAAAGTTGTATAAACCGTAAAGGGTGGTCTAAAAGGTGGTCTAAAAACAGCTTTTTAAAGAAAAAATCTATATATTTCAATACATTAAAAATAGAAGATGGTGCCCAGACGCGGATTCGAACCACGGACACGCGGATTTTCAGTCCGCTGCTCTACCAACTGAGCTATCTGGGCACGTTTCACAAAACACGTGAAACGTGTGCGGTTATAACATTAAAATTTTCTCTGTCCAGTCATCAAAAGAAAAATAATTGATTTTTTATAAGTTTATCTCCTTAATTCTAAGTAATTGTAATTATTCTTTCCATAAAATAAACTTGATAGGTATATTACGATACGTTAGTGTATGACCATCAGGATGCTGTCTTATCGTGGTGATGGCGCGAGGAAATCTTTTTAAAGAATCAATTTAGCAGCATGATTAAGGGGGTATTTTGCAAGGTTTCCGCGTATTTTAGCTTACGAAATAAAGAGAAAACATTTTTGATTTTTGTCTAAATGAGACTATTGGCACAGTCTTTGTACTAATTCGTTTTTCTTTAAAGAAATACAAGCCATATACAAAGGGGAGAAATAATAATGTTAAAAAAACCAAGTTATCGTCCAAATAATCCTAATTTTTCTTCAGGCCCTTGTAGTAAGCGACCTGGGTGGACTCCTGAGGTACTTAAAAATGCGTTAGTTGGCCGTTCACATCGCTCTAGAGCAGCAGAGCTAAAACTTGCTGAAGTTGTTGATTTAACTCGTGAGGTTCTTGAAGTGCCTTCTGACTATCGTATAGGGATTGTTCCTGCTTCAGATACTGGTGCTGTTGAGATGTCTCTGTGGTCTTTGTTAGGTGAGCGTGGCGTTGATGTAGCGGCATGGGAAAGTTTTGGGTCGGGATGGATGGCAGATGTTGTTGAGCAATTAAAGCTTTCTGATGTGCGTTGTTTTGAAGCTCCTTACGGTGAACTACCGGACTTAACACAAATTGACTTTGATCGTGATGTTGTTTTTACATGGAATGGAACGACTTCTGGTGTATGTATTCCTAATGCAGATTTTATTCCAGAGAAGCGAGCAGGATTGACAATTTGTGATGCAACATCAGCAGCTTTTGCACAAAATCTTGATTTTTCAAAATTAGATGTTGTTACTTTTTCATGGCAAAAAGTTTTAGGAGGAGAAGCTGCTCATGGTATGCTGATTTTAAGTCCTCGTGCTGTTGAACGACTAGAGAATTATGTTCCGGCTTGGCCTATGCCGCAAATTTTCTGTATGACAAAAGATAAAAAATTGAACGAAAGTATTTTTAAGGGGGTAACCATCAATACACCCTCTCTGCTGTGTGTTGAAGATTTTATTGATGCATTGAAGTGGGCAAAGTCACAGGGTGGTCTGCAGGCATTAAGGGCGCGTGTTGAGAAAAACTTTGCTGTACTTGATGCCTTTGTTCGTAAAACACCGTGGTTAGAATATTTAGCAAAAGATCCCCAAGTACGTTCTAGTACATCTGTTTGTTTAGATATTGTGGATCCAGTGATTACTGCTTTGGATACTGAAAAGCGAATATCTTTTATAAAAGCGGTAGTGAATCGTCTTGATGAGGAAGGGGCTGCTTATGATATTGGTTCGTATCGAGATGCTCCGCCAGGGCTTCGGATTTGGACAGGTATAACAATTGAGGCTTCTGATCTTGAAATTTTAACACAATGGCTTGAATGGGCATTTCAGGTTGAAAAAGCGCGACTTTAAGGTACTGTTGGTGATTTTATAACGTGTTTTTGCCCAAAAAAATTACGAGAGATATAATGATCTCTCGTAATCTTGTATCAGAAAACAATCTTCAATTGATGTTACATCTTGTAAAGAATTACGAGGGGCTATGAGTGATTTTTTTAGATGTTAGCAAGAGCAACAAGGAAAAGCTCTAAATATTTCTACTTTTTGCCGAAAAAATGACTGATTGGGCATGAAGATATGTAGTTTATCTTTTGGTTATTTTTTTGCCTTTATTATCATGATCTGAAAATTTAAGTACTTGAAGATTGGGAAAAAGCTGAAATGAAGAGTCGCACTTGCTCTAAGGTTTCGTTATAAGGGAGTATTTGTTTTTGAATACTGGTTTTATTTGACAAAACACGACGGAGAAAGTTATGACCAATGTAGTAGTTGTTGGTACACAATGGGGTGATGAAGGCAAAGGTAAAATTGTAGATTGGTTGTCTGAGCGAGCAGATATCGTAGTAAGATATCAGGGTGGTCATAATGCAGGTCATACATTGGTTGTTGATGGGGTTAGTTATAAATTATCGCTTCTACCGTCTGGTTTAGTTCGTGGGAAGCTATCAATTATCGGTAATGGTGTTGTTGTTGATCCCCATCATTTTGTAGCAGAATTAAAAAAGCTACGTGATCAGGGAGTGAAAATTACACCAGAAATTTTACGTATTGCTGAAAACGCCCCATTGATTCTTTCTTTGCATCGTGATCTTGATGCAACTCGGGAAAGTGGCTTATCTAGTTTAAAAATTGGTACTACAAAGCGTGGTATTGGTCCAGCTTATGAAGATAAGGTGGGACGCCGTGCTATCCGAGTAATGGATTTGGCGGAAGCTAATACGCTGATGGCTAAGATCGAACGACTTTTAGGACATCATAATGCTTTGCGTCGTGGAATGGGCGTTGCAGAAATTGATTCTCAAGCACTTTATGAGGAGTTGATGCGAGTAGCGGATGAAATTCTACCCTTTATGGATTGTACGTGGCGTCTTTTAGATGAAAGTTATCGAATGGGAAAGCGCATTCTTTTTGAAGGTGCACAAGGTGCTTTATTAGATAATGATTTTGGGACTTATCCTTATGTGACGTCATCTAACACAGTTGCTGGACAGGCATGTACTGGTTCGGGTATGGGGCCTAGCTCAATTCATTATGTTTTAGGTATTGCAAAAGCTTATACAACACGTGTTGGAGAAGGACCATTTCCAACAGAACAGATAAATGATATTGGCGAATTTCTTGGAATGCATGGTCGTGAATTTGGCGTTGTAACAGGCCGAAAACGTCGTTGTGGTTGGTTTGATGCTGTCTTAGTACGTCAGATGGTAACGGTTTGTGGTGTTCAGGGTATAGCACTAACAAAGCTTGATGTTTTGGATGGTTTGGATGAAATTAAAATCTGTATTGGTTATGAGCTTGATGGTAAAAGAATTGATTATTTACCCTCTTCCATGGGAGCTCAGACCCGTGTGAAGCCTATTTATGAGACATTAGAAGGTTGGAAGGAAGCAACAGCACATGCGTTGAGCTGGGAAGATTTACCAGTGCAGGCTGTTAAATATATACGTTATATTGAAGAAATGATCAATACACGGGTGGCTTTATTATCCACTAGCCCTGAGCGTGAAGATACTATCCTTATTACTGATCCTTTTGTAAATTAATCATTATTTTTAGGTTCCCGTAGAGTTTTTCACGTTGTTTCAGTATTTTTTGTATAAATAGAGACTTAAGAGCAGGTGAGGGAAAGGTACAAAAGAGCATTGTTTATTTTCCATATTCACTTTAAACTACAACGATAGTTGTATCAATGTAAATGAAAATCAATTTAGAGGACTGAAATAAAGACGTTTTCGTCCTTGCGGCTGGGATTTTTCTTCTCAGTTTGAGAAAGATTATAAAGGATATGGTAGATTTCGTTGGAATCTTAAAAAAGGCAATGGATGCGCAAAATAATGTTACACCACAAGTGCGCCAGAGAATTTATAAACGAGCTATCGAAACACTGGAACATCAGTTTGTCGCAGCAACAATACCACAAGCGATGGCAGATGAGCAAAGACAGACTTTGCAAAGTGCTATTGCAACTGTTGAAGAAGAATATTTAGCGATTGAAAAGGAGTTGCTTTCTTCAATTATTGGATGGAAATCTACGAGTATAGCTGAAAGTCATCAACACACAAAAAACTCTGTGCTTCCACACGATCATGAGTTTTCAGTTGTGGTAATAGAAGGAGCACGGGGTAGAATTACAAATTCAAAAGATAAAGAAGTATTTGGTGAGTCTGTCTCGGGATTGCCTGATGCTGAACCTGTCAATATGAATGCTCATTTTGCTTCTCAGCACTTTGACAAGAATACGTTAAAATCTTTACCTTTAGATTCTGCTCCGCAAATAGATAATCTGCATATTGTTTCGCATATTTTTTCTCAAGCTGTGCGACGTGCTAATCAGTCTTCGGTGCAAAAGCGTATCATGATAGGTGCTGCTATTGTAGCTAGTCTGGTCACTTTAATCATTGGTATTTATTTCGTTGGTGGGCGTATGTTTGTAACAAATAATGATCAGTTGTCGGAGGTGAATGTTCAAGTTTCTCATGTATTACCAAAAGCATTTTCGGTTAATAGAAAGTTAACGCAACGCTTGTTAGAAGATGGGAGCGAAGTTGATACAGGCTTAGACCAAACAGAAAATTCTTCAAATGAGAAAGAAATCTCAACAGTTGTTACCACAAATTTGCAGTCAACTGAACAAGTAGGTGAGGCTATCTTTTATCAGGCGCGTACAGATTATGATGCAGAAAAAGTTGCAATGGGGAGTGCTCGTTGGATGCTTATAAAGGAATCCCATATGAAGGGAGCTCCAGAAGAGTTGATTATACAAGGTGATATAACAATTCCAGATGAAGGGTTATCATTACGATTGATTCTACGTCGTAATACCGATCTGTCTCTTCCTGCTGCGTATATTATGGATCTTATTTTTAATCTTTCTGATAAATTTTCAGGGAAAGTTATAAGCAATGTTCAAACATTGGTTTTTAAGGCAAGTGAACACTCCATTGGGCAAGCTTTAGCAAGGACTGTTACAGCGAAGATTGGAGATAACTTTTTTCTTGTTGCATTGAGCGGTAATCATCCATTTCTTGACCGAAATCTACAACTGATGCGAGAATTAGATTGGGTGCGTTTGGTGTTGACTGATAAAAACGGACGTATAAATGAATTGACCTTTGCAAAAGGGCCAAAAGGTGAATCTATTTTTAATGAAGTTATAGGACAGTGGCTTGCACAATCAAATAAGTCGACACATCTTGATAAAAAAGAATAGAGCATTGATGGATATGAAGAAAAAGTCGTAACAAGCCCTTAATAAAAGGATCTAGCAGCTTAGCTTCAAGAACAAGAGCCAATATACGTTGGCTCTTGTTCTTTTCAAAAATACATCAACACACTGAATTTACATCCACCTTTGGGAGGTTTACACCTGATTTTGGGATAAAACAGAAGCTTTGATAGAATGCTGTATTTTTTCAAATGCACGCATTTCAATTTGTCTTACACGTTCCCGACTGATGTGAAATTCACTTGAGAGTTCTTCTAGCGTCAGCGGCTCATCACTTAAACGACGTGCTTTAAATATACGCTTTTCACGCTCATTCAAATTATCCATAGCATCTGTTAGCATGGAACGACGATTTTCCAATTCATTTTGTTCGATCAAAACTTGTTCTTGGTTGTCAGAGTGATCCACTAACCAATCCTGCCACTCACCATTTTCACCTTCTTTTGTGCGAAGAGGCGCATTGAGTGAAGTATCACCACAAAGTCGACGATTCATCGATACAACTTCATCTTCTGTGACATTCAATTTTGTTGAGATCTCTTTAATTTGCTCTGAATTGAGATCGCCATTATCAAGGGCTTGAATCCTACTTTTCAATTTACGAAGGTTGAAAAATAAGCGCTTTTGATTGGCAGTTGTTCCAATTTTTACCAAGCTCCAAGATCGCAATACATATTCTTGGATTGAGGCTTTAATCCACCATATAGCATAGGTTGCAAGACGAAAACCACGTTCCGGTTCGAAACGCTTAACAGCTTGCATAAGCCCAACATTGCCTTCCGAAATGACCTCCCCAATGGGCAAGCCGTAGCCTCGATACCCCATTGCGATTTTGGCGACAAGACGCAAATGACTTGTTACCAGTCTATGCGCAGCTTTTAGATCATTATGTTTACGATAACGTTGAGCCAGCATATATTCTTCTTTGGGCTCAAGCATGGGAAAATGACGCACTTCCTCTAGATAACGATTCAATCCTCCGTCACCTGTGGTCACTGATAGCAGATTCATATGGGCCATATAGCACCCTCCTTTTACACGAATTCCCTGATAAGGCAAATTCCATTTCTAGACATTATAAATATCTCTTTAGTTTTATTCTAGCATAATTTTCAATTTTGTTCAAAAAGAGATACTTTATTGTGAAATCCTGAGAAGGCTAAAAGTTTCAATTAATTTTTTTAAAATGATTGATAAGTTCAATCATATCTTGGGGGAGTGGTGAAGAAAAAGACATAACTTTACCTGTAGCGGGATGCTCAAAAGTAAGACTGGTTGCATGGAGTGCTTGTCGGTTAAATTGATCAATTGCATTTTTAATAATCGGATCGAATATATTTGATTTTGTTTTAAAAGCATTTCCATAAACAGTATCACCTACGAGTGGATGTCCTATATGGGCCATATGAACACGAATTTGGTGTGTGCGTCCGGTTTCTAGACGACATTCCAGAAGGCTAGCAAAAGATGTTGTATCTGTACTAATTCCATATTTTTCTAAGAGAGAAAAATGTGTAATAGCGTGACGAGCATGGAAGCTTTTGTTATGGACGACGGCTTGCTTCGTTCGGTTATGGGGAGAGCGTCCAAGAGCTGCATCAATTGTCCAAACATTACGGTTAGGAGATCCCCAAATCAAAGCATGATATCGTCGATCTAATGCGCTGGTACGCCCATGGTCAGAAAATTGGGCACTGAGGCTTTTATGAGCTAGGTCATTTTTAGCGACCACCATGACTCCACTTGTATTTTTATCGAGACGATGCACAATGCCGGGGCGTTTAACACCTCCGATACCAGACAAACTTTCACCACAATGATAGACAAGAGCGTTAACTAATGTTCCACTCCAATTGCCATTGCCGGGATGGACAACGAGACCGGCTGGTTTATTGATGACAATGACATGATCATCTTCAAAGAGAATATCCAATGCAATGGCTTCACCGCTAGGTTCTGCGTCACGAAGGACAGGTATCGTCAACTCTATAATTTGGTTAGGTTTTAATTTTGTTTTAGGCTCCTTTATTAATTGACCATCAATTTTAAGATAGCCTTCACGGATGAGGGTTTGCAGACGTGAACGTGACAGCACATTATGATATTGTTTAGCTAACCACTGATCGAGTCGTTGTCCAAGAGCATCTTCATCCGTTATTTGCTGTGTTATCATAAAATTCCTATAAAGCTTTGAATAAAATCCTTTTACCAGTATGAAATTGCTTTGGTATCGAGAAATTCCTTAATACCCCAGGGACCACCTTCACGAGCACGCCCAGAAAATTTTACGCCTCCAAAGTAACTACCACTGGGTAGTCCATGCCCGTTAACTTCTACCATTCCAGATCGTATTTGTGCAGCGATACGACGACATTTGCTGCGATCTTGCGATTGTATATAGTTTGTAAGACCGTATTCGGTGTCATTGGCCAAAGTTACGGCTTCATCTTCTGTATTAAAGGGAAGAATCGAGAGGACTGGACCAAAGATTTCTTCTCGAAAAATACGCATATGAGATTTCACATCAGCAAAGACTGTTGGGCGTACATAATAACCGCGTTTCATTCCTATTGGTAAACCAGTTCCGCCTGCGACAAGAGTTGCACCTTCATTAATTCCAGATTGGATAAGATCTTGGATTTTGTCGTATTGTTGTTTTGAAACTACGGGACCAATGTGATTTCCTGCTTGGTCCCCTGGCCCCACTTGTGTTTTTTCAGCAATATCTTTGGCTGTTTCGATGGCTTTGTCATAGATGGCTTGTTCCACAAGCATACGTGTTGGTGCATTACAGCTTTGTCCACTATTATAAAAGCAGTGTCGTACACCGCGTTGAATAGCGTCTGTATCGGCATCAGCAAAGATGATGTTAGCTCCTTTACCTCCAAGTTCCAGACAGACTCGTTTTAAAGTGTTGCTAGCATTTTTAGAAATATCTTTCCCTGCTCTGGTTGATCCGGTAAAGCTGATCATTTCTAGGTCTGGATGAGCAGAGAGGTAAGAACCAATGTTAGCACCATCACCGTTGATTAAATTAAAAACACCGGCTGGGAGGGCAGCTTCATCTAAAATTTCAGCAAAAAGCATAGCAGAAAGAGGAGCAATTTCAGAGGGTTTTAACACCATAGTACAGCCAGCCAAGAGAGCAGGAATAACTTTAAGAGTCACTTGATTCATGGGCCAATTCCATGGTGTGATCAACCCTACGACGCCGATAGGGTCATAATGAAGAATCGCTTGCTCATTTCCTTCTATTAAAACATCTTGGAATGAAAATTCTTTGTAAGCTTTGATAAAGTTGCGAATATGAGAACTGCCGGTTGCGGTTTGCGCATTGAGCGCCATATCAATAGGTGCTCCCATTTCCATTGAAATGGTTTTTGCCATATCACCTGAGCGTTTTTCATAGATTTCTAAAATTTTTTCAACGAAGCCCAGACGTTCACTAGGTTGGGTTGTTTTCCAAGTTTGAAAAGCTATTTTAGCCGCGTTAATTGCTTTATCTGCGTCTCTTATGCTGCCAAGGCTAATGATAGCACAAGCCTCTTCTGTTGATGGATTAATGACATGTAGATCGTGAGGAGTGCTTGGATCGTCCCATAGACCATTGATATAAAATTTACGCTTATTAAACATGATTCACTCCCTATTTTTCTCTATTTTTGTTTTATTAAAAATTTTTTCCATTTGAACCTTTTTAAATAAGAATAACAAGGATAATCTTATAAAAGGTAAAAAATTGATTTGTTTCATGACAATGAGGTTGGAGAGTTCAAAGAACGCTTCTTATATTAACTGTTTTTATGTAATGGAAAGGAAAGAGAACAATTGGCGATTTTTCTGTAATTTTTTATTACAGAATTTTCTTCGAAACAAATGGCTTACAGCTTATAGAAACTATGAATTTAGCAATTTGCCCAATATTTGTGGAGAAAGTCTCATTAAGAGAAATTATAGCATTATTTTTTATTAAAAGTGACAGCCAGCAAAAGGTTATTAACCTTCGTACTCTATAGTCTCTATGCATTCTTTTTGAAGAGGTAATTGTTCTTATTGTTATCAGTTTGTTGGGTGTCATGCATAATTCGAAAAAAAAATCTATTTCTACGCCTTCTTTTCCTGATGAGAGTGTACAAGATGCATCAGAAAGAAATTCATATACTAAGATTGCAGAGATATTTCCTTATCCGGAAGTATGGAAAAAGGCATTCACGCTCGGACAAAACGTGCGTTTTACACGAACACCAGAAGTTGAGATTTTGCGTCGTCGTATAGAAACAGATCCAGTTTTTGCCAAACAGTTTAAAGTTTTGATCAAGAAAGAGCAAAACAATCTTACGAATATTATACACTGTAACAAAAAAACAACAAATTCTCCATCAACCAAAAGGGTGATTAATCCTCAATCGCTAGAGAATAAAGCATCAATTTGTCATTCAACGGTTTTGGAGCATTTGTCACGGCAAGCTGTTAGTACGCCGCTTAAGGAGGATACACAGGAGCATAAATTACAAGTAGAAAATGTGGTGCAAAAAACAAAGCCTATTTTGCATCTTTCCGATGACGCATTTTTTGAGTGTGAATCCTTTATATTAGAACAGATGGACACTACACCTTCAGGAGAGGAGGTAACCCCGATTGAGTTCATGGGGAATGAAATTACATCCGATACTACTTCTGGATTCGATGAGTCAATTACAGCTCTTTATCGTGTTCTTGAATGCCGCTTTCCACAGTTTTTCGATTCAATATTATCCGAATCTCCAGAAAAAAGTACCCGAGGAATTGAGAAAATTTCTGCTTTAATGAATGTAAAGAGTGATTCTGTTAGAAAGCATCAAATGCGTCACTCTGAGATCGTTGTTGAAGATTCTACTGATACGTTAAGCGATGTAGGGGCTAGTGATGTCGAAATTCCTAAAACAACTAAAAATACCAAGAATATTACCGGTGGTAAAACAGAAGATGTCGCAAAGAGTTCAGAAGATTTTCTTGCAATAAAACAAAAAGGCAAAGCATTGCGGTCTGCTAACACGTCATTAGGCAATTATAATTCTGTTTTTATGTCAAACGTTCAATCTCTTGATGATGGCACTTATGAATGTCCTCCGATCAATTTATTGCAGGAACCTGTTTTTCATGAAGGTACGATAATTTCACAGGAAACATTAGAGCGTGGTGCTGGGCTTTTGGAAAGTGTTTTGGAAGATTTTGGCATTAAGGGTGAAATTATCCATGTTCATCCAGGACCAGTGGTGACAATGTACGAATTTGAGCCTGCAGCTGGAGTAAAATCATCGCGGGTCATTAATCTTTCCGATGATATTGCTCGTTCTATGTCTGCCATTTCTACACGTGTTGCTGTGATTCCTGGACGCAATGTTATTGGGATTGAGTTGCCAAATGCGGTTCGTGAAACAGTTTATTTACGGGAATTAATTCAAACAAGTTCTTTTCGTGAAAGCCAATTTAAACTAGCTCTTGCTTTAGGGAAGGGAATTAATGGTGAGCCTGTCATTGCAGAATTAGCGAAAATGCCTCATTTGTTGGTTGCGGGAACAACAGGGTCGGGGAAATCCGTTGCAATTAATACAATGATTTTGTCGATTCTTTATCGAATGACACCAAAGCAGTGTCGTTTGATCATGGTTGACCCTAAGATGTTAGAACTCTCTGTTTATGATGGCATTCCACATCTTTTAACGCCTGTTGTGACGGATCCCAAAAAAGCTGTAACAGCTTTAAAATGGGCGGTCCGTGAAATGGAAGAGCGTTACCGCAAAATGGCTAAATTAGGTGTACGTAATATTGATGGTTTTAACGCACGCGTCGCACTTGCGGCACAAAAAGGTGAAACAATCATGTGTACTGTGCAATCGGGTTTTGATAAGGAAAGTGGGGAAATGCTTTATCATGAAGAAGCAATGGATCTAACGCAGCTTCCTTATATTGTTGTGATTGTTGATGAGATGGCCGATCTCATGATGGTGGCAGGTAAAGAAATTGAAAATGCCATTCAGCGTTTAGCGCAGATGGCGCGTGCGGCAGGTATTCATCTTATTATGGCAACGCAGCGTCCTTCTGTGGATGTCATTACAGGTACGATTAAAGCGAATTTTCCTACCCGTATTTCTTTTCAAGTAACATCGAAAATTGATAGTCGTACGATTTTGGGAGAACAAGGAGCTGAGACGCTTTTGGGCCAAGGCGATATGCTCCATATGGCTGGGGGGGGGCGCATTGTACGCGTTCACGGGCCTTTCGTTTCTGACGAAGAAGTTGAATCCATTGTGGCACATCTAAAAATGCAAGGAAAGCCTGATTATTTAGCAACGGTAACGGATAGCGAAGATGATAACAAAGATGTTGAGCTTGCTGATTCAGTTGCTGAAGTTTCTACGGCAGAAAATCTTGGTGAGGATGGTGAAGAACTTTATATGCAAGCTGTAAAAATTGTTATGCGTGATAGAAAATGTTCGACATCTTATATTCAGCGCCGGCTTGCAATCGGTTATAATAAGGCAGCTTCTCTTGTTGAGCGCATGGAAGAAAAAGGTATTGTTGGAGCCGCTAATCATGTTGGAAAACGCGAAATTCTCATCAATGAGGTACAATAATCAGCAAGGCAATTTTAAAGATGCGTGACTTTTAAAATACCTAACGATTGTTATTTTAATGGTTAATACTTGCTTTATTTTATGAGAGCGGATGTTACCTCATGCTTGTTTTTTTACTGTGAAATATTAAAAATATTTAATGGGGAGGAAGAAAATAGAAGCGATATTTATTAAGCCTGCTAGTGTGTATTATAGGATGGTACAAAGAAGGATTGGAGAAGTCTTTACCATTTTTAGATTATCTGGAATGTAAAGAAATTAAACTAGCCTTCAGGTGAAGAAAGATAGCTTTTTTTGCTGATTATAAAATATGCTTTGGTTACATGCTACGGTGGCATATTGGGGGGGGATTTCTTCTGTAGCGGACATGATGAAAGAAAGCCCTTTTTTGATTAAGTAGAGCATCACGAGATAGTGAAAGATGTTCAATTGTGCAAGTTTTGTTGCGTTAGATGATTTAAAGCGCTACACTAAACTTTCTGTAGTTATCTCTTAAAGGTGTTTTTTTTGGAAGCTTTGCATGAAGAAAATATTTTTTTATTGCTGACTTGGATAGTGCAACAATATCTATTGCAGTTGTTGATGAACGTGCAATGTTGTTGGAGATTTCATCTCATTTTTGTTTTGTGGATGAAGCAATCAGATTTTTGCTACAGACGATTGGTAATGGGATGCCAATAAAAACTGTTTTATCTATAGTTAAGTGTTCGTAATTCGCTTAGAAGTAAAACCGGCAAGTTTTTTGTTTTATGCGTGCCACTAAATGCAGATGAGTTGAAGATTATGCAGAAACCTTTTCATTTTATGCTAGAACTTTTGCTACGACATTTTACTTGGAAAATGGATAACAACGGTCAGTTTTTTTATGTTTCAAAAGAGTTAGCTGAAATTGTTGGACTTATATCGTCTTCATATTTTAGAGTCTTACTTTCATGAATTCGCCAATCAATTTTATGATGAGCGGTATCAATTACTTAGTGGTTTTATTGAAGAAGCTGCGCTTTAGAGCAACAGATGGTTCAATGGCTTGTTGGTGATTGTCCACAATACCTTGGTGTTGAATTATCTGCTTTGCTAATTTTTTTATGCCAAACAGTGGCTTAAGGGTTTTCGTGGTTTGAAGATGCAAGAAAAAGTTCAAGAGAAAGTAGATAAAGAATCGGATACCAAAATGCAGAGTCTTTCGGAGATAGAGCGTTCAGCTTTTCGTGAGATCGCAGAACGATTGCGTGGAGAGTTGCATTCATCTGTAAGATGCGAGCACTTGGTTAAGGAAACGGCGGTTTTGTTGCCAAGTGCACAGACATTGACGGCAAATACTATAGAACAAACTCTCATAAAAGAGCCAGCAGTGGTTTTATCATTGTTGGATACAGCGATTAAAAGCGTTTTTTGGTTAGATAGACAGGGCTTTATTCAATCGGTCAGCAGTGCTGCTTTGGCATTAACTGGCTATGAAATAAATGAATTGCTGGCACAACCATTATCATCATTATTTACTTTGCAGAGCCAATTTTTAGTTGAAAAATATTTTAAATTGATCCGTGCAAAAGGAAAAAGTCGGATTTTCAATCGCGAAACAGCTGAGTTGGTGACGAAAAATCATAAAAATATAACAGTTTCTATGACGATTATACCTTTGGCACGGCAAGACAATTATGCTGTTATATTGCATGATATGACAGGAACAACTCCACCAATAGATAAAAAAGCAGAAGAGAATAAAATAGTTGGAGTTGTTCATGAAATGCGGACGCCTTTGAATGCTCTCATTGGTTTTGCAGAAATTATGAGAGATGGCCGTTTTGGTATGATAGACAATGAACGTTATCGTGGATATTTACGCGATATTGTCTCATCTGGAAAACATATATTATCGTTGGTTAATCAATTGCTAGAATGCTCGAAAGCAAATTATTCTGGCTCGAATGACCAGATCAATACGCCTCTTATAGCTGAAGCATTTGATGTGATATCTTGTTTGCGTGCTAGTATGGCTTTTCTTGAAACACAGGCTAATCATAATGGCATTATCATGCGTATTGTTGCTCCAGCTCATGTGCCATTTATTGGGGTGTCACAGCAGATATTGCGGCAAATTGTATGGAATCTTCTTTCCAATGCCATTCGTTTTACGCCATCGGGTGGGCAAATTATTGTTCATGTTTCTTATGGAAAAAAAGAGCGCGTAAAGATTGCAGTAAGTGATAACGGTATAGGGATGAGTGATGAAGAGATTGTACAGGCATTGCAACCTTATGGTCAGGTAGAGCGTAAAGATGGCAGATCTGGTGATAGTGCTTTTATGGGAACTGGTTTGGGGTTACCGCTGTGTAAGGCAATGGTGGAAGAAAGTGGTGGTCAATTTTTATTATTTTCAAAACCCAATCATGGAACAACTGTGGAAATGTTTTTTCCTGTGTTCCATGAGGCAAACCATCCATAAATTCATTTTTTCTTAGCTAAAAGATCTCTGATTTCTGACAAAAGTTGTTCTTCTAGAGACATCTTTTTAGAGCTTTCATCTTCTTCTTGTTTTCGGCGTACTCTATTCATAGCTTTAACAAAGAAGAACAGAACCCAAGCAATAATGAGAAAATTGATAAGTAAAGTTATAAAGTTACCATAGCTAATGGTTGCTCCAGCTGCCTTAGCAGCACTTAGTGTAGCTTGTTTTTCACCGGCAAGCTGAATAAACATGTTAGAAAAGTCAATCCCGCCAGTAATAAGCCCAATGATTGGCATAAAAATGTCGTTAACAATTGAATTAACCAAGCCACCAAAAGCTCCCCCTATGATCACACCGATAGCGAGATCAATCATATTTCCCTTTAGGGCAAATTCTTTGAATTCTTTAAGCATTGCATTTTCCCCTTTATATAAAAGATACACGATAATTTTAATTACCGCTTTTGATGAAAAAGGAAAGGGCGGTTTTTATTTTCTTATTTTTCTTATAAAGTATTATATACAAATACTAATATTCTTTTCCACGAATATTATGACATGTTAAAAAGCTTAACGAAGGGCTCTGCTTGACTTAAATAAGTAGTATCTCGTAGACTTCAACGTGACAGAAGGCTTTTTTGATAAAAGCTGTATCTGTTCTTTTTTTAATAAAAGCAGGAAACAATGATTAATTTATACAATCATTACAAAATATTTATGCCAACATATTGAAGAAAGCTATTTTACGGGACATTTACTTTTCTCGCTTGCAGATGGTTTCAATTTTTAATGTTTGAACCATTGCGAAAAGGTAAAGAAAGTTTTTTCAAGATTAAAAGGCTCTTGTTTTGCATAGTGTGCGTAAACATACATAGCGATTATATTATGAACTTTCTTGTAGTAGGAGGGAGGTTCTAATTTAGATTATGGTTCATTTTTATTTACGATCTTTTGTGTTAAAAGAATTGGTATGAGGTGCATTGGATCAATTTTATATTTGGAGAAGGGTTGATGAGTTTCTTTCGTTGTATTGGTCGTTCTGCTTTATTTATGTTGGATCCAGAACATGCGCACCGTTTAGCAATTATTGGGCTAAAGAGTGGGTTGAACAGTTGCCGAAAGGTCGTTGATAAACGTTTGTGTGTGACTGTTGCGGGTCTTAAGTTTGAAAACTTTGTTGGTCTTGCTGCTGGTTTTGATAAGAATGCAGAGGTTGTCGATGCTGTTTTTCGTTTAGGATTTGGTTTTACTGAAGTTGGTACAGTTACGCCAAAGCCTCAGGCTGGAAATCCTAAACCACGACTTTTTCGCTTAAGAAAGGATGAAGCAATTATTAATAGAATGGGTTTTAATAATGATGGGCATCAAGTTGTTTACGGCAGGCTTCGTGCGCGTAAACAACTTGGCATTGTTGGAATCAATATTGGTGCCAATAAGGATACTGTTTATAAGATTGAGGATTATACTGCTGGTATTGCTCATTTTTATGATATTGCTGATTATTTTACTGTTAATATTTCTTCGCCTAATACACCTAGTCTACGAGCTTTACAAGCGCGTGACAGTTTGCATCTTTTGATGAATGAAATTTCGCAAGTACGCAGTGAGCAAAAGAAAAAGCATGGATTGTCTGTTCCCATTTTTTTAAAAATTGCGCCCGATTTATCAGAGAAGGAATTAGACGATATTGCTGAAGAAATGAAACTTTCTGATTTTGATGGTCTCGTCGTTTCTAATACTACTCTTTCACGCCAAGGACTTACGGATAACCTACTAAGTGGTGAGGAGGGGGGGCTTTCTGGGCGTCCACTCTTCGAACTTTCTACTATTGTACTTGCAAAAATGCGTCAAAAATTAGGTAAGGAAATTGCAATCATCGGCGTTGGTGGTGTAAAGGACGCACAAACGGCTTTGGAAAAAGTGAAAGCTGGTGCAGATTTGATCCAATTATATAGTGGAATGGTGTATGAGGGGCCAGATCTTGCCATAACTATTCTGGAAGGCATTTTGCAATTTATGCAGCAAGATGGTATTGATGCCATAAAAGCCTATCGTGATCACCGTGTTGAGTATTGGGCAAAACGTGAGCTCCCTTTATGACAGAACTATTTTTTCTTGATAAAAAGTACAGGATTTTTTTAAAGGGGCTTGCAAACTCTTCTGATCTTCCTTATGTCACACAAACAGAGAATTAAATGTTTACGAAATAGTAAACATTTATGGTGCATTTATTTTTTATGCGGTTGTAGCTCAGTTGGTTAGAGCGCTGGTTTGTGGCACCAGAGGTCGTAGGTTCAAATCCCACCAACCGTACCATTTATTTTCCCTAACTTTTCTAATTCGCATTTTTGGCCGCTTTGCGGACCCTGAAAGTCCCTAGAAATGCGGCCAGTTTTGCGCATGAGCGAAAACAAGAGCAGAGGTTGCCTCGCGCAAATTTTCTCCATTTTTTGCCCAAAATAGCCAATTCGTCTCAAAGAGCAGAGACTTCGTCTTAGAAGGTCTCTGCTCATTTTCTCCTTTATTCTCAATCAGTTATCAATTTTGCAGTTTTTGGGTTAGCAAGCGCATTTTTTTGGCAGCAACTGTGATATGAACCCGCGACCTCTGCTTAAAGCTCATGCAATTATAAAATAAACTTGAAGAAGAGACGGAAATAAATAAGATGAAAGGCAATGAATCGAAAGACCTAAATATTCATAGGCATTTTATATTAAGCGTGAAGGGGATGCACGCAAATGAGTGTTATAGCGAGTGAGAATAAAATAGAGGGCTTAAGTCAAAGCCTACAAGAACAAGGTATAGCCAAGCTAAAAGCGGCATTTCCACAATGTTTTGTCGAGGGCAAGCTGGATATAGATCAGCTGCTGAATCTGTGATGAAGCAATTGCTATCTTTTGGCATGCCACTGGCTGTTGGGTTTATCTCTCATGGCAGTACAGCCAAAAAATGCGCTACTGTCATGTTATTTGGGACCAGTTGTGCATACGCTTTATGGACAGGCACTGCAATGTCAGGTTGCTTCAGCTAAAGATGATTTTGCGTCTGAGAATGAAAACCGTACATGGAGATTTAGCAGCGAAGATGTATGGGCTCGCTGCACATAATCTTGCTGATGAAATGTATTATAGATTTTTAAACAATAAGGGAGGAGAATATGATCAAAAATGATAGGAAATACAATTATTTAGTCGTTAGTGCTACAGGAATGGTTGGCTCCCTTGTGTAGGTCATTATGGCTGGACGATGTGATTATCGCAGCGCATTTTCGTTCTCATCAATCCAAAATTGAGTTATTTCAGACAAGGGCTAAATGTGTATTTTTGGATTATTACTGTGATAAGCTACAGGCACAATTTTTAAAAGTGACACCCCTATGGACGGGCTTGAAATATTGCATATTGTGGGGGCATTCGCCTGCACATGCATTTTTGTGTAGATTGATTGAGCGGCTGGCCTTATTACCGAAGCCCCTGCGTGTTGTTCATGTTTTTGGCTCTAATACAGAGGATAAAATAATCTCTGGATGTGCGCATCATAATAAGATTGATGCCACATCTGTAAAATTAGGTTGGGAAAGGCGACCAAATGGCTGGCGGTGGTCAACGAGAAAAGTGTTTATGATCATGTGATTTGTGAGAGTCGTATTGAGAAAAAGTTTGCACAAAATCTCGATAATGATCCTGATATAAGATTATTTTTTTAGTTGCCAAGGAGTTTAAAATTGCAACGCTAATCGGTTCTTACACACCAGATTGGGCGGTATTAGAGCGTGAGGGCGAACAAAAGCTTTATTTTGCGCATTTTGCGGCGCTTGAAATGGGTTCAAGTGTGGTGCACAGCCGGTGACAAATTGGCGTGAATATAAGCGTACTTTGCTCGAAGCAGCGCATGAGTTTCCAAGTGCGGCGGTGGTTGTTGCAGAATGATTGGTGCATGAAATACTTAATCTGGGCGCGAGGAGGAGAGCAAAGCTTTTTATATCAAAATAATAAATTGACAAAAGGTAGCTACAAAGTAGCTATAATGTGTACTTCATATTAAATTTAATTGTTTTCATTTAATACAGGAGGTAAAATTATGAAAACTAAAGATATGTATAAATCACTGAAAAAAATTCAAATTAAGCGGGTCGATGTTACTGTGCTCAAAGCCCAAGTAAGTGAGCAGAAAATGGCTGCTCGACGCTCCCTTCTGAATTGAGGTTTAAAATATATAAAGCTGGCAGCTTTATAGCTTTTGGATATATTAATGACAATAGATTATGAAGTTAAAAAATTGCTCTATGGCTGTGCGGCAATGAGCGGGGTTCGGCTGATTACAGGTTCCTTCCATGCTTTTTTTTTCTTGTCTATGGGCGTTAGTATAACACAGTTAGCTTTATTGCAAATTGTGTTTAGCGTAGCTATTTGTATTTTTGAAATTCCTTGTGGGATTTTAGGAGATAAAATCGGCGTTAAACAAAATGTTATCTTATCATGTTTCTTTTTTTCGCTCTTCTTCTTTTTATGTATCTACGCGCCTAATCTTTCTGTATTAATTCCGGCAGAAATTATTTATGCTTTAGGCTTTGCTTTATGTTCTGGCGCTGATAGCACATGGATTAAAGGCTTAATCGACGGCGGTGGTTACAAGGGTAGTTTGATCTACCACCAAGTAAACGCCTATAAACGGGAACTAACGGCATTCATGAATATGGTTGCTGGTGCGCTAGGTGTTCTTATTGTTTTGTGTATGGATAATTATCAGTCAGCATATTATTTTTGTTCTTTCGGGTTTCTCGTGCTTGTATTCTTGTTTAGTCGGGTGACGGGGATAGCTATTGCATCTGTTTCGGGTAGTAAGCCAATAGACTCAGGTTCTTTGTTGCATGCAACAGAAGCTTTTGCTTATTTAGTTACCTCAAAGATCGGGTTATATTATATATTGATATGTGGTTTTATTGTTGCTGCATTGCAGCCAATATTTCATTTTTGGCAACCTTTTATTTTGGGACAAACAGGAGTATTAGACAATGCAACAGGAAAGACTAAAATTCTTATTCTTGGCCTGTGCTTTGTGTCTTATAGTCTCGTAAAATACTTATTTAATCGCTTTGTAATTAAATATCTTATGCAAAAATATGCTCCTATGGTAATAACTTTGTGCTCACTAGTCCTGAGTGCTGTTGTTATGCTTGCTCTGCTTCTCGTTGCAAACAGTTGGGCCCCCATTATTTTATTCACCGTATTTCACAGTTTTTTTTCTGTCCCTGTGACGCAGTTTGAAGCAGAATTTTTTAAACATATTCAACAAAAGAATGCAAATACGGTTTTATCCATTGTTAGTTTTCTTGCACGTATTTTTGGTATTTTAGCGCTTGTGCTGATTGGTTGGTTGGCGAATAATGTTTGTATAGAAGCAGCTTTTTGTTTCGCCTTGCTTTGTATATGTTTAATTATTCCGCTTAATTTGGCTTGGCTTTATACTGATAAAAAGTTAATAAAAAACGAAGAGGTCTGAGAGTGAAGATACAGTTGAATAGGGCCTTGCCTGTGACTTACATAAAGACACAAGAAAAAATAGTGTGTGGGTCATCTTTATGGATTTAGTTGAAATTAATAGCTGTCCATCGTTTTTAGTAGAGATGCTTATCGATTTGAATGCACTAAATGATTGTACTGCTATTAGTCAGAAATATCGTGAACGAGCATATTAAGAAGCTTGTGATATTGATGTTTTGCTAAATAGTGGGCGCGTATTAGATTTTGCAAAAAAACGCAAGCTTTTTTAGAGTGCGCGGAGGAAATCCTCGATAAAGAAAGCGTATGTCAATCTTACTATTGCTGGTATTAAATATTTAAAACTAGCTGGCCAAGACTATAGTGTGCAAGAATGTTTTGCAAGTAGCTAACTTTTGGCGAATTTAGAGCGTACAGCTTTGGTGAGTGAGAAGAGTGTATATGATCATATGGTTTATTAAGAATAATATTGAGAAAGAATTTGCGCAAAATTAATGATAATGCCTCCGAAGTAAAATTATTTTTTAAATTGCCAAGGAGCTTTAAAATTGTGAGATCATAGGCTCTTACACGCTGGATTTGGGGGTGTTTTAGAGTAAGATGGTGCGCAGAAGCTTTATTTTGTACTGTAAACAAAAGGAACGAATAGCGAGTTTGATTTGCGCCTTAAAGAGATGCTGAAGATTAAAATGCGGCAAGGCGCATTTTACCGCCCTTGAGACTGGTGTGGTGTTTAACGAGGTACCGGTGATGAGTGGGGGCGCGATTCTAAGCGGGGGATAGTGGTAGAGAGAGTGGGGGGGCTGTGGTAGGAGTGGGCGGCACGAATGACGCTGTCTTTAGTTGCGTACTGCCAAGATAATTTTGTGCTTTGCGAAATTCGCCAAGGCTTTTGGACGTACCGCGTTTACTGCGTAATAAAATCTTATGAATATCATGCAGAAGGCGCGCAGAAATGGGTGATTGCGTGTCTAGCATTCCCAATGCCGTAATTAAGTACAGCCACATAATGAGATAGCTCTTCAATATCATCAGTCCCACTGATACTTTTTCTTTATTTTCAAAAAATAATAGGTCAGATGATAACGATTATGTCCTTTCTATCTGAGAAAAGAGTAGCACCGCTTGCGTATATGCACGAGTAAAAGTTATTCAACATTGGTCTGAGGTAAAACCGCCAATTATTTCTAATACACCTAAGGATTTCATAGCTTGCTCTAACGGTTTATATAAAGCTGCCATTTTAAAGGGTGGATTGGGTAGCAAATTTATTGGGATATAGGCTTTATGAATCTCTCGAATTAAGCTTTCTACTATGCAGGTCTTAAGGGTGATTGCATATATGGTCGCATCTGTTGCTGCGTTGTGTAGGCAGAGATCCTAAATTATGAAAGGAGGACTTTTCTTTTAATTACAAAGGAAGAATACGGCGCGTAAGTGCAGCAAAATGTATTTTGAGGAGCAGTAAAGGGGTGAGGCATTTGATATCCAGCGGGTGACGGATTAACTGGAGTATAAGTGGGCATTGCTAGGGCAGAGTTTTTAGTTAAGAATTGCGCTCCGTACGCTATAAGCTCTCTGCATCCTTCATATAGGCGTTGAGATCATCGCCCAATGCAACGTAAAGGGGCTATTTTTCCTTTAACGCTTGTTTGGCTGCTTTTCCATTAGTGCCGCTGGCTCTATCAGCTATTACGGTTATAATTTCCTCGTCCAAAGAACAGATCAATCGATTGCGTAATAGGGGATATGTGCCTTTTTTGACCGTGTCTTTTTTTAAAAGCAGCTGTTACCTCGTTGCAGGGTTGGGTGTTATATGATCAGCCTGCCAAAGAAATGGAAGCGTTATCGCGATAGCCACCAATAGTAGTCCAGCGATAAAGGCGGCAGCAAATTGCAATGATATAAAAGAACCAAGGACGCCGACCAAAAAGCTTCCGACCGGCATTCCAGCATAGCCGATCACCCGAAAAGCAGAATTAGCTCGCCCGAGAAGTTGCTTTGGTGTGAGGCGCTGCCTGAAGGCGGTAACACCAATAAACCATAAGCTTGCTCCAACGCCAGCGGTAAAGGTGACGCCCCATACGACGACAGCACTTTTTGAAAAGGCTGGAATCAGCAGCAAGACAACCGTTCCTAAACCGTCAATGAGAACAGCTAGGCGCACCGGTGCATAGCGTATACGTGGCGCAAATAGGGCACCTGCCATTGTACCAAGCGCGTAGGCTGCAAACATCACGCCATATTGGCTGCTATGTAGGCCCAGATACCGACCGTCGGTAACGAAGAAGATGAACGAGGTTAGGAATGCTCCAAATACCACCGATAGAAAGAATGTGAGTAATGTAAGGGAGATAAGATGCCGATTTGAAAAAATGAAACGAAAGCCGGCAATGATATAACGGAAAGTGATGTTTTCTTTATCAGGTGTTGGCGATGTCGGAACAGCACGGCGAGCGGTAAAAATCAATGTGATAAAAAGCACGATTAACAGGCCAAGAAATAGCAGTGTGCTATGCGCTAAAATGCTGCTTGTTATGATAGGGGCAAGAAAAGAGGAGACCCCGAAATCTAAAAACAAGACAATTGAGTAGAAGGTCATCAATCGCTCTCCCTCCATGATAAGTGGTGGAATCGTCATTATATAAGCTTCGGCAGAAACGACGATGAATCCAGCAATGGTTGCATAGAAGAAAATTTGTTCGGCTGGAGCAATCTGTATCATGAGCAGTACGAACAGTACAATATGCAGTAGCATGAAGATGAGGAGAGCCGAGGTGGCAAGTTTTATTTTGTCGCAGCGATCAAGTAAAGTGCCTGCAAGGATGCCGAAAATTGGCCACGCTAATGAGAAGAGACCTTGCGCCCAACTTACTCCGACTACGCCATATCCAGATTGTCTTGCTAATAGCGGGATGGCAGTGCGCAAAGCACCGCTGAGTAAGGCGAGCAGACTAACGGTTAGGCAAAAATAGCGTATGTTCTTATTGGCAAAAAGCGTGAACATTCTTTTCTCCTTAAGATGCCACACAGGTTTCCGCTGGTCCATCAAGTACGGCGGTTGTATTAAGTATGTTTGCGACATAGCCGTCCAAGATATTCCTATCTGCCTGAGGTAGAAGAAAATACATAAGGTTGGAATACCATTGCCAACCACGCTGAGTCAGCTGGAGATCGTTATCACTTTCTGCGATGAGACCTGCAACTATGAGCTGTTGTAGGTTGTTGTAAACGAAAGAGGGGAGTGCGGTCCAGTCAATTCTTTCTTTTTTGGCATAGCCGTTATAAGGTAGCCGCATACACAAAGCCTTGGAGGCTTGTTGCTCCGCTGATACCCAATTGTAGTATACTTTGGATTTGCCTTTAAGTTGTATGTCGGTAATGTATCCGCTTCGACTGGGATTGGCTCGTGTGACGAGTGAGCCGAGAATCGACAGTGCTGCCGCTCCGAATCCAACCACATAATCGTCATGATAACCATGCAAATATTTGTGATAGCGGAAATAATTAGCTGAACTTGTTTTAGCGAGCGTTAGAGGAGTGTTATTGGCAATTTTGATATAGGAATGCCCATTACACGGCGCATAGCCGCAGCTGCGCATAACGATGTCGCTAAATAGGCGAAGCATCTGTCGATGTTGTAGGCTGGATGGCTTTAGCCCTTTTTGTGCGTAAGACTTATGCAGTTGTGACGTGATAGCCAGATTGTTGATTGCATAGAGATTGATGGTTTCAGGATGAAGCTCGCTGGCTTGCTTCAAATCGTATAATAGTTCTTCGGCTTGCTGGCTGTGCATGCCATATAGTAGGTCGAAACCGACATGTCCAATTATCTCTTGTGACCAAGCCACGGTATTGTTGATTTGTTCACGTGTTGAGGTGAGGTTAAACAATGATCGGAAACGCTCAATGAAACTCTGTATACCGAAGCTGATCCGGTTAACGCTGATCTCACGGGCAGCATAAAGTTTATCACGTGTGACGCTCTTCGGTTCGCTTTCCAGTGTAAACTCGGTTAAGGAAGAGAGCTCAAATTCGGCATGCAATACTTTTCCGATGTGTCGGATATTATCTGCGGACAAAAGCGACGGTGTACCGCCATAGATGCTGCGGATGGGCCCTCTAAGCGAGCGAATGAAATTTCCTTTGGTTCTGATCTTTGTGGTAAGCGCTGACATATAAGATTCGATTTGCTTAACGTGCTTGTAGGCCCCTTTCTGAAAGGGACAGAAGGAACAGATGGTTTGGCAAAAGGGAATATGCAAATAAAGAGAAATGGTACGCGCTTGTGGAATCTGCTTACTTTGTACTAGTTTATTAAAGTCTAGGTAATCGTAAAATTCATTTGAAATAGTGCGAAATAACGGATATGTGAAGTTGTAAATCGGCTTGAGTTGATCGAACTTCACAAAAGGATAATCCACGAGTTGTATAGCTTACCTCGCCCAATTTCTTAACTTGCACTATACTATTGACGGGCGACTGGTGATCCAATCACCCGAGTGTATTACCAAAGATTTTCACGGAACATAATGAATCCTCTTTTTGTAGAAGTTATATGTATTAATAACTTATTATATGAACAGGCTAGCTTGTTTAAGAGGCAATGTAAAAATAAAAATATAAAAGAACTTTCTCTTGCAGCCTTATGGTCTGATATTGTAATTGGTATCCTGTTTTACGTGGTCGGGCTATGAATGCCTAGGGCGAGAAAAAGCAGGGTATTTTAATAGACGTGCGGGGCATCATTGCTATGTTGCTGGGACTTGGAATTTGCGTCTGGTTATGAAATATCATTAGCGCAAAAAGATGGTTTTAAAGGTAGAGATATATTTTTTAATATCCCTGTAAAACTTCGAGAAGAGATAGAATTATCTATTAGAAAACATATAAATGTCCAGTGTGATAATATTATCGAATTACATGACATCATCGCTCTTGCCCGCCATTTTGACATATTGCCTAAAATCTCATTGAGATTGCGCCATGTACTGGCAAACGGGGATAGATCGCGTTTTAGTACGACTGCGGCGGAGTTACGTGCCGCATTATCTTTGCTAGAATGCAATAGAATTAGGCTTAATGGGGTGCCTTTGCATGTGGGCTCTAATTCGACTGAGTTAATAGTATCCACCTTAACTAAGGTTGGAAAGGATATTTATGCATTGAAGGATAAAAAAAGTTTTATCAGTCAGGCGAGGGATATCCGACTTCCACAGCGTTCTGCGATGCTGTGACGGTCAATGATGAATCCCCTCGTAAAATTTATGAGGCATTATCACAATTGGGTTGTGATTTACATAAGCTTACGGTAATTATTGAGCCTAGGGGTATTATATATGAAGATTATGGTTATTTATTTTCAAATATTAGCTCTATAAAAGAGCAGAATGGTACGAACTTAATTACAATCTGGGCTCTGGGGATGTGTACTCAATCTGCACAGTGTCACTAGATCATAAGTCAAAGTATGTGAAAGCAACTGATACAAAAAAGATTTTACGATGGTGGAAGATCGACGATGAAGGACGTTAGTTCAAAGGAAATTGATATTATTGTGTTCTCATATCCTGATTTTTTGGCTTTTTAGATATAAATAACACACCTCCTAGTGTGTTGGAGACTATCAACTGTTGGATCACGCATGGCGCAATTAGCAAAAAATCCTATCTATTGGATTTGGTATGCTCTACTATATTTTCAGCTCTGAATATTGTGTGCGAAGTGCAATGTCAAGCGGTGGGAATTGATATAAGTGCAGAGTCTATAGGTATCCGCTCAGAACAAGCTATTATGCAGGGGATGGTTAAGTTTCATGTCGGAAATGCTGAGCGTATGTTTTATCCTGAAAATACATTTACGCATATTACGGCGGGGTGAGTGTTTGTAAGCATTAGCTGTAAAGGCATAGCTACTCACCATCCTAGGTTGTTTACTTCTATGTGGATAACAATAGAGGTTACAAAACTTGCTTCATATTAAAAGAAAAGTTTCTTTTCTTTTAATTAAGCATTGTTACAGCCAAAAGGAAATTAAATATCTCGCCTTTATTATTCTTGCCAATATTTGCTTATGTGTGATTATTTGAATCGGAATTAGGTTACGTCCACTATGGTATTTCTCGCTGTTTTATATAAGGAGAAGGTTCGCACCGATGTATCGCGTGCAATATCAATTTTTTCACTATGGTTGATAGAATAGCTTGTTGAGTGTAAGGTTCTTTTACCTTGAAGGAAGTTTTGGCATTCTTTAAAAATTAAGTTAATAAAGTTTTTCGTGACATTCATGCATGGGGTGATACCATAAAAGCGGACCTTTGTTGTTTTAAAGTTGGTGTATTATGGCTGTAAAAAATGGTAAACAAATGCGAAACAAGGGTTCTAAGCCTGTTTCTAGTTTCCTCAAAAATTTACGTGGTGTAAATAATTGGGAACAAGTTTCGCAGTGGCTTGCTTTCCGTAATGTAGAAGATATTGAATGTATCACACCTGATCAAGCGGGTGTACCGCGGGGCAAAATGATGCTTTCTAAAAAATTCACATCGGAGACATCATTGGCATTGCCTTCAGCCGTTTTTATGGCAACAATTTCAGGAGATTATCCTGAAGATGGCAATGGTTTTGAATATCCTAAAACAGATGGTGACTTACGCCTTGAGCCTGATCTTTCTACGTTAAGCATTGTTCCATGGGAAGATGCTCCTACTGCACAAGTGATTTGTGATCTTATATATCAAAATGGGCAGGTTGTGGATTATACACCACGAAATGTTTTGCGAAAAGTAGTTGATTTTTACACGCAAAGAGGGCTAAAGCCTGTCGTTTCACCAGAAATAGAGTTTTATTTAGTAGAAAAGAATCCCGATCCTGATTATCCTTTAGTTCCGCCGGTTGGTCGATCTGGACGTTCAATTGGTGGAGGGCAAGGGTACTCGATTGCTGGTGTGAATGAATTTGATGAGTTCATTGATGATATTTATCAATTTTCAGAAGCGCAGGGATTGGAAATTGATACGCTCATTCATGAGGAAGGAGCCGGTCAGTTTGAAATCAATTTACGTCATGGTGACCCGATTGAATTAGCTGATCAAGTTTTCATGTTTAAGAGAACAATTCGTGAAGCGGCACTTAAACATAATATGTATGCAACTTTTATGGCTAAACCGATCCAAGGGCAGCCTGGGTCTGCTATGCATATTCACCAATCGGTTATTGATAAGAAATCGGGTGCTAATATTTTTACAGAGGAGGATGGCGGAGAAAGTATCTGTTTTCGCCATTTTATTGGTGGATTACAAAGACATATGGCTGGGGTGCTTGTAATGCTTGCACCTTATGTGAATTCTTATCGACGTCTCATGCCTGATATTTCTGCGCCTGTTAATTTGCGGTGGGGGTATGATAACCGTACTACAGCTTTTCGTGTACCACGTTCTGCTCCACAAGGACGGCGCGTTGAGAATAGAATTCCTTCGTCAGATGCTAACCCTTATTTAGCACTTGCAGCTTCTCTGGCTTGTGGTCTCATTGGCTTACAGCAAAAGCTTGAACCCGATGAGCCAACAACAAGTAATGTGAATGCTGATAATGTTGAATTACCACGTGGACTTATTGAGGCTGTTAACCTATTTGAACAAGATACAGCGATACGTGCTATTCTAGGGGATGTATTTGTAAGTACTTATGCTGCAATCAAACGACAAGAGTTTGAAACTTTTATGGAAGTGATTAGCCCGTGGGAGCGCGAATATCTCTTGCTTAATGTTTGAGGTTTATCACTATGATTGAATGTAATCCAATTTCTCCAGGAGTTTCTTGGTATGAGGATACTTTAGAAGAACGCCCCTCTTATCCATTTTTTTGCGGACAGATACAGTGTGATGTCGTTATTATTGGAGGTGGATTTACAGGGCTTTCGGCTGCTTATCATTTAGCAAAAGCTGGAGTGAGTGTTGTTTTGTTTGAGGCTTCGCGGTTTGGTGATGGTGCTTCAGGGCGCAATGGTGGGCAATTGGGAACGGGGCAACGACAATGGGTGGAAACATTAGAGAAAAAGTATGGTTTTGAGCGAAGTAAAGCGCTGTTTGATTTAGCTGAAGAAGCCAAAAGAGATATTTTATCTTGGTGCGCTATGCCTGATTGTCAGTGTGATTTTATGGCAGGACAGCTTTCTGTGTTTCATAAAAAACGTGAGGTTATATCTTATCAACAGCATGTTGAGACAATGCAGCGTTATGGCTATCATGGTATTACTTTTATGGATAGGAATGAAACGGCCAGACGGTTAGGCTCGTCTTTTTATTATGGTGGTATTCATGATGCGGACACCGGCCATATAAATCCTTTAAAGCTGGTTATTTGGTTGGCAAAGAAAGCAAGAAGTGTTGGTGCTAAGCTTTATGAGAAGACACAAGTAACGGGGATAGAGCGTAATAATACCCATTGGAGAGTGATAACAGAACGGGGGAATGTAACAGCTGAGAAAGTTTTATTGGCAACCAATGCCTATAAGCTTGGACTTCAGCATTTTGTTGAGAAAAATATTGTTTCTATCCGCTCTTATATTGGAGCAACGGAACCGTTATCAAAAGATAGTCCGATTCTTCGAGGTGGCGAATCGGTAGATGATTCTCGTTTTATGGTTCGCTATTTTCGCAAAAGCATTGATAATCGCTTATTATTTGGCGGAGTAGAAAGTTATGATAATCAGCATCCTGCAAATTTAGATGAACGTATACTACGGCAGATTGCTGAAATTTATCCTCATCTACACTCTATAAATTTGACTCATAACTGGGGGGCGACAGTTGCTATTACGGTTGAACGTATGCCTTATGTTCGTCAACTTTTCGCAGGAGTAACTTATTGTGGTGGTTATTCGGGTCATGGAGTTATGCTTGCTCCTTTTATGGGAAAATTATATGCTGAATGGCTGACTGGGAAGCGTGAGCGTTTTGCGTGTTTTCAAGACTTAAAGATTTCATCTTTCCCAGGTGGCAGAGTTCTACGTTATCCGCTTGTATTTTTGGCAATGCATTGGTTTTCCTTAATGGATCATTTTTAACTAGAAATCATTTGCAGTAAAGAAAATTAATGGCTTATTTAGTATCTATCTGCTTTAATAATTGAAGCTTCTATAAATTGTTTAAGCTTTTGTAGTTGAAGAGGAAGAGAGACAGGTTCATGGTGAGTAAAATTATTCCAGTCTCTCCCTTTGATTGTATTATTTTTGGTGGCAATGGTGATTTGGCATCACGCAAACTTTTACCTGCTCTTTATCATTGTCAGTGTGTTGGGCAATTTAACGAGCCAATGCGTATCATCGGGGTTGCGCGCTCTTCGTTGAGGAGTGAAGAGTATCAAAATTTTGTTCGTGCTTCTTTGGAGAAACATATTTCTCCAAAAGATCTCAAGCAAATTCAACTTAATCGTTTTCTTGCACGTTTAGCCTATGTTTCTGCTGATATTACCTCAAACCGAGGTTGGGAGGATTTAGCTCTACTGCTGTCAAAAAATCCAGCTGATATTCGAGCTTTTTATTTAGCAGTTGGTTCATCACTTTTTGACGATATTGCGATGAGATTAGGGCAAAATGGTTTGGTGACTCAACAAACACGGATTATCATTGAAAAACCGATTGGCCGCGATGTAAAAACAGCCGTTGAACTTAATGATACATTTTCAAAGGTATTTGATGAAGATCAAATCTTTCGCATTGATCATTATCTTGGCAAGGAAACGGTTCAAAATTTGATGGCATTGCGCTTTGTTAATACGCTTTATGAGCCGTTGTGGAATTCTAACTACATTGATCACGTTCAGATAACAGTTGCTGAGTCTTTAGGAGTGGAGGGGCGTGCACAATATTATGAGAGTGCGGGTGCGTTACGCGATATGGTACAGAATCATATGCTACAATTGCTCTGTCTGGTTGCTATGGAAATTCCATTTACTAATAGAGCAAATGCCGTGCGTAATGAAAAACTGAAAGTTTTGCATTCTTTAACACCTCTTGGTATTCATAATGTAGAGCAACATACTGTGCGAGGGCAGTATCTTGCTGGTATATTGAATGGTGTTTCTGTAGGATCTTATCTTGATGATCTGGGGAAAAAAGTCAGTAAGAATGAAACATTTGTGGCGCTTAAGGTTAAAATTAATAATTGGCGTTGGGCGGATACACCTTTTTATTTACGAACTGGTAAGCGTATGGCTACGCGTATGTCTGAAATTGTTGTCGTTTTCAAACCCATCCCTCATAATATTTTTAATACGGCTTCAGATGAAGTTTTTTCTAATAGGCTCGTTGTCCGTCTCCAACCTGATGAGGGGGTAAAACAATGGTTGATGATTAAGGATCCGGGTCCTGGTGGTATGCGATTTCGTCATATTCCATTGGACATGAGTTTTGCGTCTGCGTTTTCTGAACGTAATCCTGATGCTTATGAACGTTTATTGATGGATGTTATTCGCGGAGATCAAACACTGTTTATGCGTCGTGATGAAGTTGAGGCCGCTTGGCGTTGGATTGATCCTATTCTTGAGGGATGGAAAGCAATAAAGCAGCCTGTTTATGGATATAGCGCTGGTTCATGGGGACCGTCTGCTTCAACACTTTTGATGGAACGTGATGGGCGTATATGGAACAATTTAGTTTAGAGCAATAAGTATGCATGGAATGAATATTGACCGTTTAAATTTTGAAACACCTACCACTCTCGCTTTGGCATTGGCTGATCGTGTTGCAGCAGAGCTTAGTGTGGCAGTTCTTGAGCGTAAGCGCGCAATTTTAGCAGTTTCTGGTGGTAAAACACCAGAATTGTTTTTTCATTATTTATCAAAAGCAGATATTGATTGGCAAAATATTATTATTACTTTAGTCGACGAACGCTTTGTGTCTGCTCATCTTGAGCGTTCAAATGAACATATGGTACGGCGTCATTTATTACAAAATTTTGCGACTAAAGCAAATTTTGTAGGACTTTATCAGAAGGCAATTACTGCTGAGCTTGCGGCTTTTTCAGCAGCTAGCCGTATCAATACTTTGCCTAAACCCTTTGATGTTATTGTTTTAGGCATGGGTGTTGATGGACATACTGCTTCCTTTTTTCCTGATGCTGATCGTTTGAAAGAAGCTCTTGATCTTCGGACGCGGGCACTTGTTTTACCACTTCATGCAAAAAGTGCTCTTGAGCCAAGGCTCACGCTGACGCTGCCAGTTATAATACAATCTCGTTGCATTATTCTTCATTTTGAAGGTTTTAAGAAACGAGATTTTTTTGAAGTGGTTTGTCAAGATGGGACTGAAATGGAAATGCCTGTTCGCGCGGTTTTACGTAATGCCCATCATCTTGTTCAGGTTTATTGGTCGCCGGAAGAAAATGAAATAAGTGAAGTGAAAATATGATACAGATGCAGGTGACACGCGATCTCATCTTTTATGATGGAATGGGGAACGAACATGGCACTTTCCAAGACAGTTGCTAAGATTACACGAAGAATTTATGAACGTTCTCTACCAACGCGAGAAATTTATTTAGATCGCATTGTTACAGCACAGGCAAAGCATCCCAAGCGAAGTTTTTTGGGATGTGCCAATCAGGCCCATGGTTTTGCGGCTTGTTGCCCAATAGATAAAGAACGTTTAAAGTTTAATACCGCTGGAAATATTGGTATTATTACTGCATATAATGATATGCTTTCAGCACATCAACCTTTTGAGACTTTTCCTCGCTTAATTAAAGAGGCAGCCCGTATGGCTGGTGGTGTAGCACAAGTGGCAGGTGGTGTTCCTGCGATGTGCGATGGCGTAACACAAGGGAATGCAGGGATGGAGCTCTCACTTTTTTCGCGTGAAGTGATTGCAATGGCGACGGCTATAGGCTTATCACACGATATGTTTGATGCTGCATTGTATCTTGGAGTTTGTGATAAAATCATACCTGGTTTAGTCATTGGGGCGTTAACATTTGGTCACTTACCAGGAATTTTTGTTCCTGCTGGTCCTATGACAAGTGGTCAAGGTAATGATGAAAAAGTGAAGATACGCCAACTTTACGCAGAAAATAAGATAGATCGCCAAACATTGCTGGAATCAGAAGCGCGTTCTTATCATGAGCCAGGAACATGTACATTTTATGGGACTGCTAACTCAAATCAGGTGATACTGGAGATGATGGGACTACACATGCCGGGAAGCTCTTTCGTCAATGCGAACACACCGTTACGTGATGCTTTAACAAAGGAAGCGACTAAGCGTGTACTTGAAATGACCGCTCTTTGCGATGATTATAAACCACTTGGTACAATAGTTGATGAGCGTTCTTTCGTGAATGCTATTGTAGGATTAAATGCAACAGGAGGATCTACCAATCATGCGATTCATTTGATTGCTATGGCTGCTGCTTGCGGTATTCGATTGACATGGCATGATATTGCGGAAATTTCGTCAGTTGTTCCTCTTTTGGCACGGATTTATCCCAACGGTTTGGCTGATATAAATCATTTTCATGCAGCTGGTGGTATGGGATTTGTTATTCGCGAGCTCATTGAGGCGGGTTTAGTACATGAGGATGTCTGTACAGTTTTCGGTAAAGGTCTCAATGCTTATGCAATTGAAGTAAAGCTTTACGCTGATGGTAGTGTGGTGCGTGAACCTGCTCTCAATGAAAGCGCTAATCATAGGGTATTGGCAGGATGGAGAAAGCCGTTTCAGCCTGATGGTGGTATTCGTGTTTTATCGGGAGACTTGGGTACAGCTATTATGAAGGTTTCATCTGTTAAATCTGAGCATTGGCGGATTGAAGCTCCAGTCCTTGTTTTTAATGATCAAGAGGAATTGCAAAAGGCTTTTAAATCTGGGGCGTTGAATGATAAAGATTTTATTGCTGTCATTCGTTATCAAGGGCCGAAAGCGAATGGTATGCCAGAACTTCATAAATTAACAACAATTTTAGGCGTTTTACAAGATAGGGGACAAAAAGTGGCGTTGGTAACGGATGGCCGTATGTCAGGTGCATCAGGAAAAATTCCTGCCGCAATCCACGTAACACCAGAAGCTTTGGAGAAGGGGCCCATTGCACGTTTGCAAGATGGTGACATCGTTTGTCTTGATGCTCATGTGGGTAAATTAGCCATTTTAGAAGATGGAGTAAAATTTAACGCGCGAACAATCATGCCTCCTGACCTTTCAAAGAATGAACATGGTGTAGGACGTGAGCTTTTTCGTGTTTTTCGTCAATCGGTTAATCGTGCAGATCAAGGAGCATCTGTTCTGATGATATAAGTAAATGCGAAAAAACTAAAGTGATATGCATACAATGAACATGCTAAAAACTGCTTAGAATTTTGGCACGGGTAGATTGTGGGCTTGAATGGTTGCTTTGAGCGTATTAACCATGAGCATGGCAATTGTCATAGGGCCAACTCCTCCTGGAACAGGAGTGATTGCAGCGGCTTTTCCTTTTATTTCTTCAAAATCAACATCACCGACAAGACGTGTTTTTTCCACACCATTTTCTGGTGCTGCAATGCGGTTAATGCCAACATCAATAACAATGGCACCATTTTTAACCCAGTCTTTTTTAATCATTTGTGGGTGACCGACAGCTGCTACTAAAATATCAGCGCTACGACATACGTCGTCAAGGTCACGTGTACGACTGTGGGCAATCGTCACAGTAGCATTTGCGGCTGTTAAGAGAGTAGCCATAGGTTTTCCGACGATATTAGAGCGTCCAACAACAACGGCATCAAGACCAGATAAATCTCGTCCGCATTGTTGTTCAATCATCATCATGGCACCAGCTGGTGTACAGGGAATGATAGCGTCTTCAAATGCATTGGTTGCGAGTTTTCCTACATTGATATAATGAAAGCCATCAACATCTTTTTGGAAAGCAATGGCTTGTGTTACGCGGTTTGTATTAATATGGGGGGGCAAAGGAAGTTGCACCAAAATACCATGGATTTTAGGATCAGAGTTTAAGGTTGCAATGAGTTGAAGAATTTCTTGTTCTTCTGTTTCTTTGGAAACCATATATTTTACTGAAAAAAAACCACATTCTTCAGCTTTTCTGCTCTTTGATGTGACATATATTTGACTTGCGGGGTCTTCTCCAACAATGATAACGGCGATACCAGGCTGTATATTGTAGTTATTGCGGAGTTTTGTCGTTTCAGCCTTAACTTTCGTAATAATCTCTTCAGCGAGTTTTTTTCCGTCGATAATATTATTCATAAGGGAGATCCTTTCGGTAAGGCTGTCTATTTTTTTTGTAAAGCATTTTTTGACAATACAATAGAGTTTTATTAGCAATATTCATATGAGAACAATAAGAATGGTTCGATAGTTTTGTGTATTTTATAATTTTTGCAAACCTTTAAAATAATTGCTTTGTAAAGAAGCAGCAACATTGCTGTTTCAATAAACTTTGGATAAGAACAAGAAATGAAGTTCTCAAATGAGATTTGGCGGATTTGAGGGTTATAAGAAACTTTTTAACAGTTATTTAGGTTTTCTTTTAATCTGTTATAGAGGTAAAATTTTAGAGGAATGTTGTGCACGCCAGAATAATAAAATTTTTGAGACGAATTTTCATTACAATTATTGTTCTGTTTGGATTTGGTATTCTCATTTTACCTTATCTTGTGTCTACAGATACAATACGTATTCGTTTAGCACAGGATTTGAGTGCGTGGACGGGCTATAATGTGCAATTGCGTGATCCACCGCGGTTAAATCTTTTTCCTTACCCCAAAGCATATCTTTCCGGTGTTACTTTAACATCAAAAATGAATAATGCTGTACCGTTAATGGAAGCTGAATCAATAGAAGTTGATCTTTCTTTGATGGATCTTCTTTGGGGTCATATTTCTTTTTTAGAGACGCGAATTGTGCACCCGCAATTTGTTATGGAAAAGCCCGTTAAAACAGTAGCAGATTTTTTTGATAGATTTTCACGGTCACAAGGAGCATTAGGATTAGCAATACGCAATGCTCGTGAAATAATTAAACATAATCCTGATCAGTCAGATATAGAGCATCTTTTAAAGCAACCTTTTGGGCGGATTGTGATCGAAAATGGCATACTTGTATATCATGATAGTATTTCCGGTATGCCAGAAAAAATAACGGGATTAAATGCGACTTTAGATTGGCCCGAATCGACCCAGGAAGTGCAGTTTCGTGCAGATGCTCGTTGGCGTGGAGAGTTGACAAAATTATCAATTGATGCCGATCAAGCGTTGCTGCTTTTAGCAGGAGGGAAAAGCCAAATGAAGGCCAGTCTCAATTCTGTGCGTGGTGGTATAACCTTTATAGGGCAGGCACGATTATCTGAATATTATGTTTTTGACGGAAAGGTATCGATGCGTTCTCCGGGTTGGAATCAGACATTGGCTTGGATTGGAGGTAACCAGTTTTGGGGATATAGATTAAAAACTCCTATTGTATGGGAGTCTCGTTTTTTAGCGCAGCCAATGCATATCCAAATGAATAATGTTACATTTACGATGGGTACAGCAAATGCGCGTGGAGCGTTAGAACTTGATTTTCAGGATGCTGTACCAATTGTAATTGGATCTTTAGCATTTGATAACCTAGATTTTAACCTCTTAGGATTAGTGTTTTCTTCAGTTAAGGAAAAGAAGCCATTCTTAACTATGGCAATTTTTGATCGTATTGGGGTGGATGTACGGCTTTCAGCGCCACAAGCAAAAGTAGGTAATGTTGCGCTCACAAATTTAGCAGCTGCGATACAAATAAAAAATGGGCATGGCATTTTTGATCTTGGACATGCAAATATTTTTGGTGGATCACTCCAAAGCAATATCGAAGTTGCAACAGCTGGTCAGAAAGTACGTATTGAGGGACGTGTTTCAGGTACCTCCGTTGATATGCAGGCTGCTTCAGAGATTCTGGGAATTGTCCCATTTGCACAAAGCAAAGCGAATTTTACCATGACGGTACAAACGCTTGCTCGGTCTTGGTCAGAAATCTTTACGAAAATGCAGGGAGAATTGGCACTGAGTATGTCTTCTGGTCGACTATTAGGATATGATTTGAATGATTTACAGACAAAACTTTCAAAAAGTGAACAATTTTTTTTAACGGATCACGATGCCCTTTCAACAGCTTTTGATCTATGGGATATTCAAACAAGCTTTTCAGATGGTACGATAAGGATAACAGAATCATTAATGCGTACGGAGGATTGGAGGCTATCCGTTTGGGGAATAATTGCGTCTGCTATAATGAAAGATCAGAAAAACGAGTTTACATTACAGGCACAATTACGAAAAAGCCATAGCTCAGAAACTTTATGTAGCGATGTCCAATGTCTCGCTAATAGCCTTGAGAGACCTTTTACCTTTTCTCTTAGCTCTACAGAACAAGGTCGCGGCGATTTTTTAGTTAAAAAAGATATTAATGCAGATTGATGACCGTTTTTCATTTAGCACTGGCAGGAATTGTAGAAAATTACTAGAAAATATTGTATTATTATAAAATTTTAGAGATAAGCCAACCGGTGCTTATTGAATCTCAGAAGAAATACCATAGCCATCTTTGGCAATTGTACGTTTCCCGTCCGCTCCAACAGAGCCAATTCCTACAGTAATCAGAATAAAAGCTAAGAGGGCAGAAATAGTAATAATTGTGGCTTTTTTAGCAGACATATTTTTCCTAAAATCATGCAATCAATGATTGACTGCAATGGTAAATAGTGTGTGTTTATAAAATTGTGTGAAAGAAGAATCACTTAGTGATCCATTTGTTCCACTATTATCTCATAAAGCTAAAAAAACTCTATAATTCTTTCTCTTATTATAGTTCTATAGATATATTTTTTTCTTTTTGCTATATATTTTTCTCCATTTTTTCGATAATTATAGTTAGTTTTGATACGACTTTTTATGCGCATAAATTATAAACTTAAAAGATTATTTATCCGGCAACCTCTTGCTTTGAATAAAGAAATAAAGATAGAAGGAGCACAAGCTTCTTATCTTATACGTGTTTTGCGGATGCAAGTAGGAGCCGAAATTTTACTTTTTAATGGACAGGATGGTGAGTGGCTTGCTAAACTCATCACCATTAAGAAAAAATTTGTTGTAGTTCAGCTTATCCAGCAAGAAAGATTGCAAACGACGCATTCGAATCTCATTTACTGCTTTGCTCCGCTCAAAAATGCGCGTTTGGATTATATGGTGCAGAAAGCTGTTGAAATGGGGGTATCGGTTTTGCAGCCTGTTATAACGCATCACACACAGGTTACGCGTATCAATATGGCACGTATGGAGGCTAATGTTATTGAGGCTTCTGAACAGTGTGGCATTTTATCTTTGCCTGAATGTGTCTCTGCTGTCTCAATAGCAGAACTTTTAGCACGTTGGGATAAGACACAACCTTTGTTCTTTTGTGATGAAGCGCACAAATCGCATAATCCATTACATCTTTTAAAGAATTATGAAATTACAACATCTGGTGTCCTTATTGGACCAGAAGGTGGATTTAGTGAAGAAGAGCGGAACTTTTTAAAAAAGCACCCTTTTGTAATTCCGATATCTTTGGGACCGCGTATTTTACGCGCCGATACTGCAGCTGTTGCTGCTTTTGCTCTTCTTAATGTTACCGTGGGGGATTGGTCAATTAATTGAGAAGTTTGTAAAATTATTCTAAACAATTCATTAAAAATGATAGAACTGATGATAGGATACAATAAGTTATGGCGCTTGATATAACTGATGAAAGTGAAATTTATAACTTAGATTCCTTGGTTAGTTATTTCCAAGGGGGGTGTAAGGCAAAAAATGATTGGCGTATTGGTACAGAACATGAAAAGTTTCCCTTCTATAGAGATGGTTTTCGTCCTGTCCCATATGAAGGGAAAAGGGGAATTCGTGCACTTCTAGAGGGAATGCAAGAAGCTTTAGGATGGAAGCCTATTCTAGATGAAGGGAATATTATTGGCCTTGTTGGATCAGTTGATCAAGGTGCTATTTCTTTGGAACCTGGAGGACAATTTGAATTGTCTGGTGCACCACTGAAAACGATTTGTCATACTTATTCTGAGGTTATGGAACATTTAGCACTTCTCAAGAAGATTTCAGGGCCATTGGGGATTGGTTTTCTCGGTATGGGTGCTAGTCCAAAGTGGACTTTGGCGGAAACTCCCCGCATGCCTAAGTCACGTTATCAGATTATGGCCGATTATATGCCAAAAGTTGGTCACAGTGGTCTTGATATGATGTATCGCACATCGACTGTTCAGGTTAATCTCGATTTTTCATCTGAAACTGATATGCGGCGAAAAATGCAAGTATCAATGAAGTTACAGTCCATTGCGACAGCATTATTTGCCAGTTCACCTTTTACGGAAGGCAGTCCGAATGGCTTTTTATCTTGGCGCTCTGAAATTTGGTGTGACACTGATAATCAAAGGTCTGGAGTCCTTCCCTTTGTATTTTCTGAGCATTTTGGTTTTGCTGATTACGTTGAATGGGCACTTGATGTACCAATGTATTTCGTTGTGCGCGACGGTCGTTATTATGATTGTACAAATATAACTTTTCGTCAGTTTATGAATGGAGCATTAAGAGATAAGATTGCAAATTCAATGCCTAATATGGGAGATTGGATTAATCATCTATCCACTTTGTTTCCCGAAGTGCGCTTAAAACGATTTTTGGAAATGAGAGGTGCTGATTGCGGTTCTTGGAAGCGTATATGCGCGTTGTCGGCTTTTTGGGTTGGGCTTCTTTATGATAGTGAAGCCCTTAATGAAGCAGAAGCTTTGACAAAAGATTGGTGTTTTGAAGAAGTTTTAGATATGCGCAAACGTGTTCCTAAAGAAGGATTAAGGACCCCTTTTCGTCAAACCATAATTTTAGAAATAGCTCGTCAAGCTGTTACTATTTCACGCAAAGGCTTAAAAAATCGCTGGAAATATGATGCTGATGGTTTTGATGAGACAAATTTTCTGGATTCCCTAGAAGAGGTGATCACAATGGGTCAAACAGACGCTGATAAATTTTTGTCCCTTTATCATTCTATTTGGGATGGAACTGTGGAACCTCTATTTTTAGAATGCGCCTATTAAATTTTGGGAAAAAAGAAAAACGCTTTGTACCTCTAGAGAAGTGTATATTTGTGTTGCTCATTCACGGACTTTTTTTTAAAGAGACATTGCACCCCCCCCAGTGTCATTCATAAAGGGTATAATGAATTTTATTGGGCATTGTCATTTTTACTTATACAAGTAACAGATCAGAACTATAGTAATACTGTATCAATCTAAAATTGTATTTTTTTGCATTAAAACGACTCATTAAAGAGCCATATTTAGCTCTTTCTAAAACATTTTTTATCCACATACCCATCCCACTTGTGATGCGCAAACAAATGATTTTTTAATGCACTTTAAGACAATTCTAGAGTGAGAAAATCTTACTGTATTCAGGATCCCCATTCAAGTGGCAACATGATGAATTACCCTTATAAATCAAAATACTGCGCTAAAAGAGCATTTTTTTGAAAATACGTTTTCAATATTAACGCTTATTCTGTTACTCACTATTTATATCTACCTTATATAACTGTTTCTTTTTTGTATCAATACATGTTATCTACTATGGATATACAAGGTGCTCTTTGAAAGAAAAAGACAAGAGTTGGATTTTTGTGCTGATAAGGCAATAAGCACTTCTTTTGTTGGCTAAAGGTGTATATTATACTGCCTCCATCTTTTAAAATAGCAATATCTTACTGGTGATATTGTCTCCCTTTTAGCGTTATGAATATGATATACCTGTACAGCGGAGCGCACACAGCGGCTGTATTTTAAAAACGAGTTACAGAATTGTGTGTTATCATTCTCTCTGTAACCATGATTTGCTCTTCTCGACAATGCCAGCTAGAAAATTTTATGCATACGCAAACATTTGGATCATAAAAATCTGTTTCAAGCTTTTCTAAGAAGAAAATTCGTTTTAATTATCCTAATCAGCATCGGATTTTATTGCGTTAGCTTTAAAAGCCTTAAGTTTCCTTTTTAAGTTGTTAAGTGTTGACTTTTCTTTATCTTCTTGCCACAAACCTGCAAAGCGTCCACAAAAAACAAGCATTATATGATAATGCTTTAAGAGATCAAATTCTAGAAGATCAGTTCGCAACTCTATTAAATATCTCCAAAACTGCCCCTCATCATATTCCATAGTATGACAGACTTTATCGCTCCCTTGAACGCTTCTATATATTCTTTTGCTATTTCTACCTTTTCGCGGTACTCTAATTCTTTATAGATTTCATTTAGATAGGTTTGATAAAATTTATTGTACTGGTTGAGATTGTTCGTATTATTATTTTCAAATAATACTAAGATAGAAAATAAAAATATTACAGTATGCATCATTGAAAATTTAACTTCTTGTTTTAATAAAAAAACAAATTTTGAATACAACTCTTGCTACAATTGATAATGCTTAATTAATCAGCGTAGATTATATAGTATGTGGTATTTATGTTGATGATTTATTACAAATTATATTCAATGATACATACAGTACGTATCGTATTGTATTTCAATATGAGATTATGAATCTAAAAATCTTCGTGTTTATGTTTATAAGGAATATTTTATGACTGCGGAGAATTCACAACAAATGTTTCAAAAAACAGAAAAGAGGCTTCCACTAGACGCTAGGAAAGAAAATGTAAAGGCTATTTCCAGCAAACCGATACGTATTTAAAAACAGATAGCGATGAAAGCTGCTGAAACTGTCGCCAATAAAATTGGCAAGGATGGTTTGATTTTTTATCTTCTTTAAACAGTTATTCGTAGATAAAAAATCCTTTTCTAACCGATAAATTAAAAATAATGATTTTGTAAAAAATTTGTAAGTTTTATATTTTATTTCCAGTTATTACGCATCATCTTATTCAATATTAAGTATAACAAGAGTGAGCATAAACAATGACATTCAATTTTTTCATCAATTTATTTCTATTTGTTATTTTTTTGTTATGGCTTGCTCAAAGTAAGAGGATGAAATGGAGCCTTTCATTGCGCGTTATGCTAGGACTTATCCTTGGCTTGATTTTTGGAAGTGTTTTACAAGTTATTTATGGAGAAGGTGAAGCCACTTTGTTGAAATCTGTTGAATGGTTTAACATTGTTGGAGATGGCTATATTTTATTACTACAAATGATTGTTATGCCATTGGTTTTTGTCTCTATAGTCTCAGCGGTTGCTCATTTGCATTCTATTTATGCTGTTGGAAAAATGAGTATAATGACAATTTCAATATTGCTCTTTACAACTGCTCTTTCAGCGTTGGTTGGTGTTTTTGTGGTTAATGTTTTTGAATTAACGGCGAATGGTTTGGTACATGAAGGGCAAAATGTTTCTACTATTCTCGGGGATCGTATTTCTCAACTTGGAGATATGAGTGTCCCAAAAATGATTTTATCCTTGATTCCTAAAAATCCATTTGCTGAGTTAACTGGAGCCAAGCGTACATCAATTATCAGTATTGTTATTTTTGCATCTTTTTTAGGAGCTGCAGTTCTTCTTTTAAAGAAAGATGATCCAGAAAAAGGGGAAAAAGCACTTTTATTTATTCAAGTCGCACAATCTTGGATTATGCGATTAGTCCGTATTGTGATTGCTTTGACTCCTTATGGTATTTATGCACTTATGACGAAGGTAGGAGCAACCTCGCATGTTACAGATATTTTAAATTTATTGGTTTTTATCATCGCTTCCTATGTTGGTATTATCCTTATGTTTGTAATTCACGGTGTGTTGCTCGGTATATCAGGAATTAATCCCTTCCGTTTTTTTAAAAAGGTTTTGCCGGTTTTAACATTTGCTTTTAGCAGTCGTTCAAGTGCTGCAAGTATTCCCCTGAACATTGAGGCTCAAACACAATGGATTGGTGTACCACAATCAATTGCGAGTTTTGCGGCCTCTTTTGGAGCAACAATTGGACAAAATGGTTGTGCTGGTCTTTATCCAGCAATGCTTGCGACCATGATAGCACCATCGGTGGGGATTAATCCCTTAGATCCTACTTGGATTGCTACCCTTGTTGGTGTTGTAACGTTAAGTTCTATTGGTGTTGCTGGTGTTGGTGGTGGCGCGATTTTCGCTGCATTGATAGTGTTGCCAATTATGGGGCTTCCTGTTTCTTTAGTTGCTGTACTCATGTCTATCGAGCCCTTGATTGATATGGGGCGTACAGCTCTAAATGTAAGTGATTCAATGTTGGCTGGAACTATAACCAGTCAGATGTTACGGACAACGGATAAAAGCATCTTTGAAAAATAATTTGCATGTTGAGTTTATGTTTTTTTTTGTTGTTTTACTAAAACATCTGCAAGAGATATTTTCGCAGAGCCCGGTTGTAGAGGTTTTTGCTGGTTTGGGTGAGGAGCCCAACCAGAGAGCCAGATGAAAGAAAAACATGCGCGAATGCGGCCATCAGGATCGCTAAATCGTTGTGCATAGATTTCAGCCGCGCGAAGAAAAAAGCGCTTAGATACAGGGCGTCGTGAACGATTGATGAGCGCATTTTGCATTCCCATAGCTTTAAGGTCATGCATAAGATCAAACATTGTATTGTAGCGTATTGTGATATCTTCAATATCTGCTACAGGTAAAGCAAAACCAACACGCTGTAAAAGAGTACCTACATCACGAATGTCAGCAAAAGGATAGATTCTAGGGCTTGCTCCGCCATAGATTTCAATTTCAGCTTGTAGGAGGCATTCGCGTAATTCTACTAGCGTACCAGCCCCAGCCATAACAGCCAAAAATAAGCCATCTGGTTTAAGGATATTTTTTATTTGACTCAGAACACCAGGGGTATCATTGGTCAATTGTAATGAAAGAAGTGAAACGATAAGATCACAATAATTTTGAGGGAAATCAAGAAGTTCTCGATGTCGTAAATGAAATTTTTTATCATGGCTTCGGTAAAGTATGTCGGTTTCGACGCGTTCTATGGAATGGACTTTTCCAGATTTCATTAAAACTTGCGCGGCAAGATCTGTATGACTGTGTAAATCTAGAGCTAATGTAAAGAGACGATCAACAGTACTGAGACGTTTATAAAGATCTTCGGCCATATGAGACAGTAAGAAATCATATCCCTCTTTTGCTTTTTGAAAAGCACGTTTGCGGTATTGTTCAATGCGGTCATGATCAAAAATTAAAGGATGTGACATATCGTTAAGGTCTTTCGATCTGTAATATAGTTATATTTTGAGAAGGTTCATTTTTGCGCGTTTATGGTGTGAAAGAAAAGCAAATTTACAAAGAGTAAGAATTTTTAAAGGAATTACAATTAGAAAATACAAAAGAATTTTTTTGTGCAGGGAAGCTATAAAAGCCGAATTTAATGATGTTATGCTTTCAAGGAATGGCTTTAAATAGCGGGAATATATTGAGTAAGTTCATTGAGGGCTTGCTAACAATTTTATATCCGCCCATTTGCCCTGGATGTAAGCAAAGAGTTTCTGCTTATGGTACGATTTGCCCTGAATGTTGGAAAAGTTTGCAATTTATCACAAAACCTTATTGTCCTGTTATGGGGACGCCTTTTGTTTGTGATATGGGGGATGGTTTTCTCAGTGGTGAAGCTCTTCAAAACTCTCTTCCTTTTTCGCGTGTTCGCTCGGTTATTGTTCATAAAGGGGTGGCGCAAGTTCTGGTAACGCGATTGAAATATGGTGATCATATAGAACTGGCATCTTTTATGGCTAATTGGATGCTTTTTGCTGGCCGTGAAATTATTGATGATTGTGATGTTATTATTTCCGTTCCTTTGCATTTTCGTCGTTTTTTTAAAAGACGTTATAATCAATCTGCTGAGCTTGCTCGTTATATTGCAGTAGCGCAGAAAAAGATTTTTAAACCCAGCTGGCTTGTGCGTTGTAGGCATACTCGTCCGCAGGTTAGTTTATCTGCTAAGGAACGAAAATTGAATGTGTTGAATGCTTTTGAGGTGCCACGTAAAGTTAAAAAATATCTAAAAGGACGTTCTATTTTGTTGGTTGATGATGTTTTCACAACAGGTGCGACAGTTACAGCCGCAGCTGCAACATTAAAACGTGCAGGTGCGCGGCAGGTTGATGTGCTAACTTTTTCGCGTGTACTAAAAGAAGCTTCTATATTTCCTGATTCCTGAAGGGTTCTTAAAGTTAATACTATTTTGAAAACATTGGAGAATAATACTATGAAAGAGATAAAACTTTATACACGTCCTAACTGCCCTTACTGTACGAAAGCACGTGATTTGCTTGATAAAAAAGGGGTGAAATACATAGATATTGACGCAACAACTTCTCGTCGTCAAGAAATGGTGCAACGAGCGAATGGACGCAATACATTTCCGCAAATTTTTATAGGTGATTATCATGTCGGTGGTTGCGATGATCTTTACGCTTTAGAAAATGAAGGGAAGCTTGATTCTTTGTTGCAAGATGTACAGCAATGGTAGATTACGCCTAAGACTTTTTTGCAAGAAGCAGATAGTTAACGTCCATATCTCTTGAGCGATTCCAGCTGTCGTTTAATGGATTATAAGTAATACCGATCTCATCAATGACAGTCACAGCATTTTCTGATAAGAGATTTTTAAGTTCCTGAGGTTTTAGGAACTTTTTATAATTGTGGGTTCCTTTTGGAAGCCAACGTAAAATATATTCAGCACCTACAATAGCCAATCCCCATGCTTTCCATGTGCGGTTGAGTGTTGAGACAAACATCAACCCTTGTGGTTTGAGCATTTTTGCTGTGGCTGCTATAAAGAGGTTAACATCAGCCACATGTTCAACAACTTCCATATTGAGGATGATATCGAATTGCTCTCCTTCATTGGCTAAGGATTCTGCAGTAGTAGTGCGGTAATCAATTGAAAGGTTATTTTGGGCTGCGTGGATTTTTGCAACTTCGATATTCGTTTGTGCCGCATCAGCTCCTACAACTATAGCGCCAAGGCGTGCTATAGGCTCGCATAACAAACCACCTCCACAACCAATATCGAGAATTTTCAAATTTTCGAAGGGCATAAGTGAAAGAGGATCACGATGAAATTCTAAACAGATCTTTTCTCTAATGTAAGAAAGACGTGCCGGATTGAATTGATGAAGTGGTCGAAATTTCCCTTGTGGATTCCACCATTCAGCAGCAATACGCGAAAAGTGATCAATTTCACTCTGATCAATAGTGGTACGCGTTTCATTCATCATACACATCTAACATAAAAAAACAATAAAGTCAATGTGTTAATATGAATTTATAGTGTTTGAATCCTTTTCGGAATTCACACTTTAATGTGTAATTTAATTGACCTATTTTTTATAAAAGATTACCACGCATGAACAGAGTATAAAAAGCAAATGACGCTATAAATATGATGACACATATAAGCAATTAAATTAAATGCAAATTAAATATCATCATAACATTTTATAATACAGCTCTATTACAACACAAACTGCATTGTTAAAAGCTCAATTATTTAAAATTGTCGATAACATAAAAAGAATTAAAGAACGCGTGAGGGGGAATTCATGAAAAATTACACTTTAGTTGATGTTGCACAATTGGTTGATAAGTAAATCATGATGCAAACAAAAGATGTAACAAAAATTTTAAAAGACTTGGCTGGGAACCATATTATGATGACGTGTATGACGCATCTACTTATTATTATTTTTCCGATCGCATTGTGTGCATCAGTTATGAAGTGACAGATGGATGGGAGTGCAGAAAATTTTTACTGGGAGCAAGAGTTATCACTGCTCCCTATCTCCTTGCTTGGGAGGGTGCTAAAGGTAAAAGGTTTTGATCTGAAGGGATACTGTTTTCTGAAGGTGGTTTTGGGATTAAAGCCTCGGAGTTTTTTGAAATCCATATCAAGGAATCTTTAGACAAGGTAATCGCATGGGCACAAACACAAAATATTGAACAAAAATTATGCCAAGAATTCACAAATGGCATTGTCAAAAACTCTGTTGTTGCAAAGGCTGTACTCGGTGATATAGAAGCTTTAAAGCGTTATAAATCTAATCCCCAATTATATGTGCCAGAATTTGCTGATTATAAAACGACAACATGGATTGAGCGTCTTCTTCTTTTTGTACAATCCTACAAAAATGGAGAACTGGATGATATTCTGGCTCATAAAAATTCTTTATAACGACGAAATCACCAAAGATTGTCCACAATTTGATGTTGGATTTTCGATTAATACTGACATTCTTACTGCTGCCTGTAAGGTGATTGATCCTATCAATTCTCAAAATTTGTCAGATCTACAACTTCATTTTGATAAGAGGGGATTAACAATATATGGAGAAGGGGTATGTGTGGATCGCCTAAAATTAGAATTTTATTATATTTTGGAATGGATGGTAGAAAAAATTGATCTTTATAAATTGTTTTAGTTCTAGGTATGGTGCACCACATTGGAAAAAAGCGAAATTAAAGCGTATAAGGTGATCAAGGTGAATGACGCGTATTATGATTTATTTCATTACTACTCTTTTTTTCTTGAGTGATACTAGACGTTACAGTTTTATAATCAAAGTTTTGTTATGGAGGATCATGTAGGTTTTAATGATAGTATTCAAAAGATTCATCTTGAATACGCACTGATTTTAGCTAAAGAAGTGGGAAAAGCCAAACAATTAAGCTATACTTTGATTGAGCAGGTGGCAGAAATGCGTGACAATAAACTAAGCTTTTCCAGCTAGGAGCAGCCTTACTTTTGGAAGAAAAAATTGCAAGGTTTATTCGGAAAAAGGACAACAAATAGCTCCTTAAGAGATACAAAAAAATTATAGAAGGTAGGGTCCTAACCAAAGCCGTTATTATCAGTTTAGTGTACTTACCAGTGGTGTATCTTACTATTTAGCCGGCAGCGATATGAAGTATGAAGCTGCTAACCTTAAGGCATATGATGGTATGCAATTTGTGCAGGTGGTTTTCACATCGTCGCTTTAATGCAAGACTTTAGCAGCTCTGATTTAAAGCTTGAGGAAAAAAGAGTAAGGAAATTTTACGATATTCGGGTCTCTAATTCAAGAAAAACGATAAACTGTCTTTCTTGCAACTCCTCAATAGTGTTTCTAAATACCAAAGTCTAGATGCCTGATAACAACCCCTTGATCTGTATTGTTGTGTGCCTAAACACTCTGGATGTTCATTTCTTAGACTTCATTTAAATATTCTTGGAGATTTTGAAAAGTCTGGAGTGATATTATGAGAAGGGGTATCTATTTTTTCATTTGGCGGCAAAATGCACACGCTGTATTATTTGCAATTTTGATTGCACGGTATCTTAATAAGAATGTTGGAAAAATGTGGATTTGAGAGTATGGGTGCAAGTGGTCTCGTCTGTGTTTTCCAGTTATAGTTTTTTATAGCTTGAAAAAAGCCCTTTTGAAGCAACAGTAAAGCTGATAAGTGCGTAAAATAGGCTGGCAACGACGTTCCAGCCGGCAAATGAGAGAAAAAGAAAGCGCATGGGCGCTTCAGAACAAGAAGGAGGATGGATGTTGTTCAAACGGTTGAACAGTTGATTAACGTCTGTTATTCTTCTCATTGCGCTTAAACCACAACTGGAAGGAGCTGGCCAAAAACCATATTCAATACCCGCATGATACACCGCTAAAACAAAGCTGATGGTCATTAAGATAAAAACACATAAAAATAAAAGCTGCACCCAAAAAGACATGCGGAAAAACCATGCCCCAAAACCTGCTAAAATCAAAAATGGTATAGCACCATAATATGGAAAACGTTCAATGAGACATAAATCACAAGGAAGATATCCTCCTATGTGTTCAAAACTAAGCGCTAGGCCTATCGTGCCTAACATGCAAAAAGCGAGAAAAAAAGCCCATAAACTTTGCTCTTTTCTGCTTGGTTCAAGATGAAAGTGCTTGTGCAAAATATGCTGAGAAGAAAAAATGTGTGCCATTGAGCATGTTCCTTAAAATAAAAGGTGCTTGTTCACAAAAGCTATGAAAATTCCATAGATTAATAAGAGAATAACACAACCAATCAGGATAATCCATTTGAAGTGACGAGTAAGAAAATTTATTACTTGTTGTCCAAAACGTTGAATGAGCCACGCGAGAAGATAAAAACGAGCTCCCCGAGCAAAAATACAGGTGAGAATGAAAAGTTCAAGATGCACACCTATGACTCCGGCTAAGATCGTGACAATCTTGATAGGGGGAAGGTGTAAAAAACCTGAAGTTATCAGTAAAATTATAAGAAATTGTAGTGTTGCATTGTTCTGTAACGTTTGAAAGTTTTCAACTTGACCGTAAAATTCTAAAATCGGTTTAGCTATAGTTTCATAGGCAAAATGTCCAATGAACCAACCCACAATTCCCCCCAAAACAGAACATATAGTAGCAATAAAAGCGTACTGATAAGCTTGACGAGGACGGATAAGTGCCATCGGAATATACAAAACATCTGTCGGAATCGGAAAAACAGAACTTTCAATAAAGGCAATGAAGCCAAGCCAGTGGGGAGCTGTACGTCGATTCGACAAAGAAATTGTCCAAAGTTTTAATTTCTTTAATAGCATAAGAGCTTTCATAAGTCTAAGAAGTAAAGACTTTACAAATTGTATTCTATAAATCGGGTGAAGCAAATGCTCCTTAAGTTCGCGCTTTAACTGTTGTTTGTAAAAAAATATCTAATCCTCATGCTATTACATAGTTGAAAAAGATTAAAACGGTTCAGTATTGTAGAGAAAGTCCTATTTTTATTGAGGTAGGTATATTGTGTAATCTGTTTGGAAAATTTTTGAAACGGAAATACAGTTTCATTTTTACGGTTTTCAAAAGTATAAGAAACGTATCAGCCAAACCAATATGTTTGAATGGTATATAGTTTCTTCTCATCAGACTATGACGGGGCAATGTAATAAGCTAACAAAACAATCTCATTAGCATGGATATCATAACGGAACTTATATTCCATATCTTCTGGTCTTATTAATCCAGATTTTAAAAGCCTTGTGATAAAGGTCCCTGTTCTGGTAAAAGGATTGAGAATAGAGATACCACGTGTTCCCAAGTTCTGCGAAAATTCATTTCGTAAAACATCATTGAGGGAATTAAGATAAAATCGATAATTCCAATCGGGAAATAAACAATTCCAAGCTTATCGATTGTCCTTTTGAAAGCCTTGGCAAAAAACTTTCATGAAGTTTAATAATAAGATTCTGTTTTGCGTGTGGTTCGGTAATGCCCACTGTACAAAACTTGACATTTTTGTAAAATTTTTCAAAATCTCTCGTTTCTTCTTGTTTTATATAGTTGTTTAAGTTGTTTTTTTAATTCCTTATGAAAACTATCAAAGGTATGGCGTGCTTTGCTTATCTCATCACAAAGCATGTCTTTAAGACGCGTAATATGGTTCTGTGCAATCTCAGCAACATTACCATCAAAATTTTCCCAATAACCAATAATCTGTGATTTCAAAACTTTCCAGAAAAATTATCTTGATAAAATCAACAAATTCAGAAGAGTGGAATAATTCTCCTTGTTCTTTATACGCCGATTTGAATTTGCTTTCCGCTGTTCCAATGACACGTCTAGCACTTTCTGATTTTGTTTGTGTCGAGACTGTATCAACAGTTGTGGTGAGTTCCTGTAATTCATTAGCACGTTTAATCTCCACAATCTCAATAGCATTATGGCTGCTATCTTGTCCTACAGACATTTGATTAATCGTTCTAGCAAATCTCTCATCATGGGAATGTAAAGCATGCGAAACCTGCAAGAAAACGCGGTATCTCTTATTGTTTCGTAAAGCTTTTTTAGCTTCTAGGTGTGAATGACAACCGGTAAAATGATATAACCTGTCTTTTTTCTCTTGGCACGACGTATCACACGTCCCACTGCTTGTATCACATCCAGTTGGCTATTGCGCGGATGTAAAAACAGTATCGCATCAAGAACAGGGACATCAATTCCTTCCGAAAAACACCATACATTGCTTAAGATCCGACAAACATTTTTACTGGCATCTTCTTTAAACCAATCCAGTTCCTCATTGCGTTTTTTACACTTTGTGTTCCGTCAATATATCTTACTTTACAGTTAAGAAAGGGAACAGTTTTAAGGAAATCATTGATATGAGGTTTTATAACCCGATTGAATGCCTTTGTAATATATTGAGAGGTATCGATATCTTTGCAAAAAGCTAAAGCACTATGTATGGGCTCTGTATCATCATCGGCAGCCGCTTCCTTATCTATTTTGGTGAGTGCTCTATAAAACTAATAGTTTTTTCAGCATCGTCTAAATCAATTTCACAGTCTTCATTTGCAATAATATTCTGTATTGCTGGAGTGATATAATTTTCATTAACTCTCAAGACAACAATCTTGTAAGGTGTTAAAAGTTCATTATCGACAGCTTCTGCGAAGGTATAATGATGGAGTTGTTTACCATAAAGCGTTTCATCATCCATAGAAGTCAGAACGGTATTAATCTCATCGGCACATTTTTTGCAGTGTCACTAAAAATACGAGGCCTTGCTGTCATGTATAGATGTTGTTCCCCACCATAATGCTGTTATCATGAACCTTGATAAACTCAGAGATTCATCGTTGTCTGTTCCCAACACAGCTCCAGTTGTTCTATGGGCCGCATAAACCTTACATTGAGTGGTACATAATCATCTCGATTACGCAGCTTAGCAATCAGATCAATACCTATATCATTTTTATTCCAATCTTCATGCTCTTACGTCTATTCGTAATAAGTCTAACTTTTTCATATTCTTGCTTTTGAAGAGGGACTTGCAGAAAATAAGCAATGACAACTTTTCAAAAGAATTTCGCCTATCGTGCCCTATTCTGTATGATTATGGTAAGATTCTAACGAGAGTGTAATGTTAAGTGGTTTGCTATTAGATTTATGAGATTGCAGCATCTATCATGTCGCTCTCTATTTATTTCTCATGATCCAGTCAGGTCTATTTTATCTAAAGTCAAGAAAAATTAACACAAACATAACTCAACTTGCACAAATGATAGATATTCTGTATGTGAAAAAGTACTTTGTTGATACGGTAGTAAGGCCTTATTCGCACTGTCGTTTGAGATAAGAAATGTAAAGGTAAGAGTGTTATTGATGGCACGGATAGTCATGAAATTTGGCGGAACATCTGTAGCAAACATTGAATGTATTCATAATGTTGCACGGCATGTAAAAAGAGAGGTGGATGCAGGCAATGAGGTTGCGGTTGTCGTATCCGCGATGGCTGGAAAAACCAATGAGCTTGTTCAGTGGACGTGTGACACTTCACCAATACATAAAGATGCTTACGAATATGATGTAGTTGTTGCTTCTGGTGAGCAAGTAACAGCAGGTTTGTTGGCTCTTACACTCCAAGCAATGGGGATGAATGCGCGTTCATGGCTTGGTTGGCAAATTCCTATTCATACAGATAGCGCGCATAGTCGTGCACGTATTACAGATATTGATGGTTCTTTTTTAATACAGCGTTTTCAGGAAGGTCAGGTAGCGGTTATTGCTGGTTTTCAGGGGTTAGCTCCGGATAATCGGATTTCTACCTTAGGGCGTGGAGGATCAGATACGAGTGCTGTTGCTATAGCGGCAGCTGTACAAGCTGATCGTTGCGATATTTATACAGATGTGGATGGCGTTTATACAACAGATCCGCGTATAGAGCCTAAGGCACGCCGTTTACCAAAAGTTGCTTTTGAAGAAATGCTGGAAATGGCTTCTCTTGGAGCAAAGGTTTTACAGGTTCGTTCTGTTGAATTGGCAATGGTTCATAAAGTCCGTACCTTCGTGCGCTCGAGTTTTGAGGATCCTGATGCATTAAGCATGGGTGATCCAATGAATTCTTTTGGAACACTTATTTGCGATGAGGATGAAATCGTGGAACAACAGAATGTTACTGGTATTGCTTTTGCTAAGGATGAAGCGCAAATTTCACTCCGTCGACTTGCAGATCGTCCAGGGATCTCAGCAGCAATTTTTGGACCCTTGGCCGAAGAGCGAATTAATGTCGATATGATTGTGCAAAATATTTCTGAAGATGGCTCAAAGACTGATATGACTTTTACTGTACCATCAGCAGATGTGGATAAAGCAGTTGCGCTTCTTGAGAAAAATCGCAAAGAGATTGGGTTTGATGTTATCCAATTTGAAAGCGATCTTGCCAAGGTATCTGTTATTGGTATTGGAATGCGCAGCCATGCAGGTGTTGCAGCTACAGCATTTAAGGCTTTGTCTGAAAAGGGTATTAATATTCAAGCAATCACGACTTCAGAGATTAAAATTTCTATTTTAATTGATAGCGCTTATACTGAACTTGCGGTTAGAACATTACATGCTGTTTATGGGCTTGAGAAGGGTTAAACATTTTTTAGCTCTAAAAAGATTTCCAAATAATATAGAGCATTCTATGTGTAGGAGAGTAGAGAACTTTTTACTAAGCGTTTAGTGGGAGAGGGGAAATACACCACTCTTTCAAATACATGTTATGTAGGAATTTCTATGAATACGATAAATTTCATTGGATTATTCGCACAACTGTGCAAAACAGAGCTGATGAGATATATTCCATTAGTGATTTGTTTTTCTCAAATGATTGTTGAGAACTTTATATGTATCCTGTAGATTTAATTTTATTCTTTTCATAAGAGTGAATAAAAATCTGTAGGAAGGGTTTACGCAGTAATTGCTCATAAAAGAAACACTTTCAATTTAAAAAATACGCTAAAATCTTCTTTTCCCTTGGCGTACTGGTTTTATGGCTTTTGATTTATCTCCTATTGTTAGCTTTGGATATGGATTTATTGACATCGAATGCAGTAAAAAGTTTCTTATAGTTTTCAATGAACCAAATGATATGTACTTTGTTGTCGAAACTACAGTTTGCAAAATGGTAATAAGTTGAGATGTTTGAAATTACCATCTACGATTTTAGTATAAACATTTGCAATGGACAATTTGTTCTGTATTGTTTATTTGTTGACTATCTTAATACACATCATCCATTTGCATTGATCCGTCAAGATTTCAATGTTTTAATCGAATGAAGGCGTATTATTGCGCACAAATTACGCATTATTTTTGATTAAATCTCTCTTATAAAGTTTATCAATAGGATTGAAATAGGTTCAGACGAAAAGATACCGTACGTCAGAACAGTTTCTTTATCTGTTCTTGTAACTATGTGAAAACTAAAGTAGCGCAACAAATGAATCCGCGCGCTTTTAAAAATGAGTATAAAAGCGCATTGTCATTTTGTTTATTGGGAGCTATAAGGCATTTTTTTATTGCGCTTAATGTAGACAACTCCATATCCAAGGCCGAAGAGAGCAGATAAACCAGATCCACAAAGCACTCCAATTTTTGCGGAATCAAGTAGAATAATATCTTTAAAAGCAAGCATTGAGACAAAGATAGACATTGTAAAGCCAATTCCTGCTAAAAATCCAATGAGCAAAATTCCTGACCATGTCATATGAGGAGGTAGGCGGCATAATCCTGATTTTACTGCCAAATAACTGGCAGTGATAATACCCAAAGGTTTACCGGCAAAGAGACCAATAACCACACCGGATACAATCAAGAATGATTCATGAGAAGAAAGGTCAAAATTAGTAAAACTAACACCAGCATTTGCAAAGGCAAAAATTGGCATAACGCCGTACGCAACCCATGGATGCAATGCTTTCTGAACACGCGTTACTGGAGCAATCATATCGCGCTGTCCTTTGCGCATTTTTTTCAACGCAGTCGAGATATGATGCAGGTCCGTTTTCGTATTCTTTTCCTGAAGAACTTGCATTGCGTTACTTAACATGGTGAGCGGTGCTACAAGGGTACGAGTAGGAAAAACTGGAGTCATCATGCCTAAAATTACGCCAGCAAGTGATGGATGAACCCCTGTTACCATTAAGCCCCACCAGATGATTGCACCGGGTAGAACGTAAAGCCATGCCGATGCGAGGCCAATCCATTGAAAAAATAACACTAAGGCAATACCTGCAGCTGCAATAACTAAACCACTAGGATCAATGTTCGTCGAGTAGAAGAAAGCAATAATAAGAACAGCGATAATGTCATCAATAATCGCTAGGGATAAGAGAATGATATGAAGATTAGAAGGAATCTTTTTTCCAAGAAGAGCTAGAATACCTAACGCAAAGGCAATATCTGTAGCTGTTGGTACAGCCCAACCATGTGTATGTCCCCCGTTAAAGTTGAAACTGAGATAAATAATTGCAGGGAGACAAACTCCACCTATTGCTGCAACAATTGGTAAAACTGCTTGTTTAAAATCCGCGAGAGCTCCTTCATGAATTTCACGCCGGATTTCCATTCCCGCGACGAGAAAGAAAACAGTCATGAGAGCATCATTAACCCAGAAATGTAAATCCCATGAGAGGGTGAAATGACCAAAGTTAAAGCCAAAAGGTGTATGCCAAAAGGATTCATAGAGAGAAGCATATTCAGAATTGGCAAAAACGAGTGCAGCAGCAGCAGCTAATAAAAGCACAATGCCGCTGAGAGCTTCAATATGGAGAAAACGCTCGATAGCGGAAAGCGCTTGATTTGTGACACGAGAAGCGCGATTAGGTAGGCGATTTGAAGATAAATCAGACATGAACAATTCCAAGTATCGACAATTTTACGAACATACACTTTCTACGTAAACTACTCTATGGTGCTCTCTTGTATCATACAAAAGAAACAAAGAGGAATAAAGCTCTTAATTTATAGATAAGATTATCATCTTTAAAGCTGAACATGTTTTTTAGGGGGAAGCTTCATTCTTTACAGTTAAATGCACTTTGCTCAAAGCTGTGGACAAATCATTTTGTAGGGCGGATTCGAGATCAGCTGTTGTGAGGCCTTTATTATCTTTCGCTTTAATTTTAATGGTCAACGTTTGGGGATTCTTAGCAAAGTCACCAAAAGATTTTGAAATATTTTCAGCTTCATCATGATCTTTTAGAAATATTTTTGGACTTTGTGTCATCATCAGATAGAAATCGTCATAGAGCTCTTGTTTAAGATCATGTTTTTTGTCATTAAGACTTTGTGTAAGATAAGAAAAAAGCTTATCAATGAAACCTGCATCGGTATAACGGATGTCAATTTTATTAATGCCAAGGTTTTGAGAGGCAGTGATCATTACATTTTTCTGACCAGAAAAGAGTTTTTCATCAACATCAATAACTTTAGCTGATATTTCTCCAGAACCAACATTTTTTATGTTGAAAGTCATTGCATTCAGAAAGATTGTACGCTTTCTCTCATCATAAGAAACATCAAGCTTTCCTGAAATATCAAAGCGTTCAAAGTTCATTTTTTTGAGGAAGTCTAAGTCTTTTTCTTCCATTTTTTTAGGTAAAATTGAAAGGTTATCAAGAGAAAGGAAAAGTTTTTTCGGTATAGGTTGTTTCCACAAACTTGGTTTAAATTGGAATGATCCGAGCGTTGCTTTAAACTGCGGTATATCAATGGTGACATTATCAACTTTGGCATCAGCCGAGGTAATGGCAAGAAGTGTGTTTAGAATAATATCATTTCGTACTGTTTTTTCAGCGACCTGATTATTTTCTTTCTTTGCGTTAAGATAAGCCTTGAACAATTTTTCAGGTGTTTGTTCGAGTGGTTTCATCTTTAGACCAGATGTTTTAAATCGTCCGAGAGAGAAAGAGCTGTTTTTTTCTGTTTCTTCAAAAATGTCGACTATTATATTATTTAGGGAAATGGGGCCAGTAATAGCTTCTCCTTGATTGAGAGCCGTTTTCTTTCCGAAAATGATAGAATAAGCGTAATTGATATCCACATCATGGGCTTTCATTGTATCACTTTTGGCGGTAAGACGCATTTGCTTGGCACCATTTGCGGCGGTCGTTGTAAGGTCCATATTTTTTATGCTAACAGAACGGATATGACCATTTTTAAAACCAAAAAGCTCAAAATTCTTTACTTCAACTCTTTCGGTTAGTTTATTTTTATTTTTTATAGAAAGGCGTATATCTGGAGCAGTAATTGATGCAAGTTCAATACGCATAATTGACTGTAAAAGGTGCGATGTGATCGTAGTGTCCTTTTCTTTTAAGGATACGCCTTTAAGAGAGATTTGGGGAATTTTTACATGAATATTATTATGCTGTAAGTCAATATTATAAAGAGTAAAAGCCCCAGGAATAAAGGAAATCGGAGGACGGGCAGAAACGGCACCAATTTTAAGTGATGTGCCTGCAGGGACTGGTAGTGTAACATTTGTTAAATTGACTTTTCCTATAATGCTGACTTCGGATGTCTCTGCTTTTATTGAACGGCGAGCTATTTCTCGTTTCACAAAACTGTCGAGATAAGGTTTTGCCATATAAAAGCCACCGACAACTATAATTGCCAGAATAGCAATAAATCCAATAAGATAAGTTAGCCAGTATTTTAGATTCCCTCGATACCCACTATTAAGATTGCCCATCATTTTTTCTTTCGCTTTTATCACTCTTTATGAGAAGTAGAGGTAAATTTCTTTCAGCAACGTAAAGGTTAAAATATGCGTGTTCAGTTTCAACAGTTACCTACTTCTAATCCCTTTACATGTAGAGTCATTCTAATATTTTTTACAATACGCTTTTATAAACTGTCACCAATTTTCTTTGGTTTCAGTATTTTATAAAAATTACGCACAGAATAAAGGGAAGTATATGCTGATCATAATTTTTATCGCTTTAAAACATTTTTAAAGTATACCCATGTCTGCTTTTATCTTGCTGCTGTTTATAGGAACAGTTAAAATACAAAAGGATATGTTTTTTATTGTAATCTAACGGGGAGAGACGGGAGTCATGACAGAAAATCAAATAATAGCTTTTTCAATCATTGGTCTTATGATGATTGTTTTTATTTGGGATCGATTCCGTTATGATCTTGTCGCTATTTGTACATTATTGATTGCTTGTAGTGTGGGACTTGTCAGTCCGAAGGAGGCGTTTAGCGGTTTTAGTAATGATATTGTTATTATTGTAGGGAGTGTGTTTGTTGTCAGTACGGCTGTATCGCGTTCTGGTATAATGGAATTTATTATCCAACGGATATGGCCAGATGTGAAATCAGTACGTCTTCAATTGGCTTTTTTAGTTATTTCTGTAGTGGTTTTGTCGATGTTTGTTAAAAACATTGGTGCTTTAGCTATCATGCTTCCGATTGCCTTTCAATTTGCTCGTCGTTCTCAGGTTTCACCCTCTGTCTTTTTGATGCCTATGGCATTTGGTTCTTTGTTGGGCGGTCTTATGACACAGATAGGGACTTCACCCAACGTTGTCATTTCAGCTATGCAGGAACGTTTAACGGGGATTCCCTTTACTATGTTTGATTTTACGCCGGTCGGTTTAGCTGTTGCTACTGCTGGTGTATTATATTTGATCTTTTTTTCTTGGCGTTTACCTGTGCGTGTACGTTCAGGTGTATCGTTTGATGATGCTATTGATATTCGTAACTATGTTTCGGAAGTGCATATCCCAACGAATTCACCGATTGTGGGAAAAACTATTGTTGACCTCGTCAAGCCATCAGGTGGTGATGTCATGGTGATTCAAATCATAAGAAACACAGTATTTATTTCACCATTACCAGATTTTGTTTTATCTGAAAACGATATTGTTTTGCTAGAAGGTTCGCATACAGGATTAGAAAGTGTGATGAATTTTGCACGTTTAGAATTTTCTACGGGTCGAACTATTTCTACGGGTGATAAGGATAGTGATATAGATATTATTGAGGCAGTCATCACACATAATTCGCCTCTTATTGGTATCAGTGCGAAAGAGTTTTTGCTATTTGATCACTATGATGTGAATTTGCTTGCGTTAAGTCGCCAGCATGAAAGGGTGCGGGGAAGGCTTGGTGATATTGTTTTCCATCTTGGAGATGTGATTGTTTTGCAGGGACAGGATATGGTTATTCCAAATTTATTACGGGAGTTGAAATGTTTACCCTTAGCAAAGCGTAATATTGTGTTTGGTAATTTACGACATGGTTTTGTATCTTTAGCTATTCTCTTTATAGCGATTATTTTTACAGCTTTTCATATCGTACCAGTTGCCTTTTCTTTTTTTTCTGCTGCTGCTGCTATGGTTATCTTTCGAGTTTTGCCAGCGCGTGATTTGTATCAAGCATTAGATGGCCAAATATTAGTATTATTAGCAACTCTTATTCCCGTGAGTGAAGCGCTAGAGAAGACAGGATGTACAGATCTCATTGGTCAATGGCTTAGCCAATTGGCGGTATTTTTCCCACCGTCTGGTGCATTAGCTCTTATGTTGATTACAGCCATGTTGGTAACACCATTTTTGAATAATGCAGCAACAGTTATGATGGTAGCTCCCATTGCGTCAAGTTTTGCTCATTCTCTTCATTATAAGCCTGAAGCTTTTCTGATGGCTGTTGCAATTGGCGCAGGATGTGAGTTTCTTACACCTATTGGGCATCAAAGTAATATGCTCGTGATGGCGCCAGGGGGATATCGTTTTAGTGATTACCCACGCTTTGGGGCTCCATTGGCAGTCTTGATAGTTATTGTTGCTGTGCCAATGCTCATGTGGATTTGGCCATTGCAATAGAACATTTTCAAAAACTGTAAATATCAATCACGAAAGGTCGTCAATCAGATGAAGCTAAATTGAAGAGATACACTTCCTGTAAAAGATTTTTAAAGGGAGGTCTGTCATGTAACGAGGAGTGAGGCACGAATAGCTCTTGAGATTATAGGCCCAGCATGTATGGTGCACATGCAGGCTATAATGGCTTTTTTACAAAATTTAAAGTAAACACTATAATATGAACCAAAAGGCAATTATATCGTTTTTGATTGATACAGTTGCAAAAGTTCAAGCAATTCAGATACACATCTATTTGAAATGAATAAGCTAGTAATTTTAAGGTTTTTAGTCGATTATGGCTACCATCTTTGTCCATTTATGCGTAAAAGCACAGAAAGTAAATTTTTACCAAGGTATGAATCATGTCGTATGATAGTTTTATTGCTGAAGTTAATGCTGAATTTCGTCAGGAAAAGGCTCTTGCGTTTTGGAGACGTTATGGTGTTTTGGTTGTTGTTGCAGCCATTATTTTTGTCCTGATGATCATTATTTATCAAATTTACCATCATGAGCAAATAAAGAAAGCTGGTCATATTGGTGATACATTTGTAAAAAGCCTTGATTTTGCAGATACACGTCATTTTGATGAAGCGATGAAGCAATTAGAAAATGTTAAAGTCTCTAACTTTGGGGGATATCCTTTTCTAGCTCGTTTGCGTGAGGCTTCTTTACTCATGGAACAAGGCGATTTTGTCAAATCAGTGGAGGCCTTTGATTCTGTTGCAACTGATGAAAAAGCACCACAAATTTTGCGGAAAGTTGCAAAAATTCGAGCAGCTTATATTTTGGTTGATACAGGAACCTTAGATGATGTCAAAAAGCGTGTTAAAGATATGGAAAATGATATTGATCCTATGCGGATGTCTGCTAGAGAGGTTTTGGGTTTAGCAGCATATAAAGCTGATAAGATGGATGAGGCAGTTGATTATTTTCGCAAGATTTCTAAAGAAGGTGCGCTCGGATTAAAAATAACTGATCGGGCTCGGATTATGCTTGAGCTTATGCAAGCTGAAGGCAAGGCAAATAAGGAATAAATTTATGAGCCTTACCATTGCTATAGTTGGTCGCCCCAATGTTGGGAAGTCAACACTCTTTAATCGTTTGGTTGGGCAAAAATTGGCTTTGGTTGATGATAAGCCAGGTGTAACTCGTGATCGGCGTATTCATAAGGCAAAACTTCAAGATCTACGTTTTGATGTAATTGATACAGCTGGGTTGGAAGAAGCGGGTGATCATACACTTGAAGGTCGTATGCGCTCTCATACAAAGGCTGCCATTGATGAAGCAGATCTCATTTTATTTATGTTTGATGTGAAGAGCGGAATAACGCCGAGTGATTTAAATTTTGCTTCATTGGTTCGCAAGTCAGGGAAACCGATTGTGCTTGTTGCTAATAAATCTGAGTCAAAAGCAGCTATGGGGGGAGAATATGAAGCGTGGTCATTAGGTTTGGGGGAACCTTGCCCAATATCTGCTGAACATGGTTTGGGTCTCTCAGATCTTCGTGATGTAATTATCGATGCTATTGGTAGAGAAAAAGCTTTAAAGAGTAGGATCAAAGAAGAACATATTGCTATACAGCCAGAATCTGTTTGTGATGATGTGGATGACTTTGAGGAGGAGGGCTCTGTTTACGATGAAAGTAAACCCATTCGAATCGCGGTTGCTGGTCGTCCAAATACAGGAAAATCAACCCTCATCAATAGGATGTTGGGACAAGATCGTTTATTGACAGGACCTGAAGCGGGGCTTACGCGTGATTCCATTTCTGTAGATTGGAAATGGAATGGTCGTCACGTTAAACTTTTTGATACTGCAGGACTGCGTCGCAAATCAAAGATTCAAGAAAAATTAGAAAAACTTTCCGTTGCCGATACTTTACGTGCAATTCGTTTCGCAGAGGTGGTCGTGATCGTTTTTGATGCAACTGCGCCTTTTGAAAAGCAGGATTTACAAATTGCTGATCTTGTGATTCGTGAAGGACGGGTTCCACTTATTGCTTTTAATAAATGGGATCTTATTGAAAATAGTCAGGTAACATTAATTGATTTGCATGAAAAATGTACTCGTCTTCTTCCTCAGGTTCGTGGTTTGAGAGCTGTCCCTTTATCGGGGCAATATGGTCAAGGCATTGATAAACTGATGGAAAATGTCATGATAATGCACCGTGTATGGAATCGCCGTATTTCCACGGCTAAATTAAACAGATGGCTTGAAACGGTTGTTACGCATCACCCACCACCTGCAGTTTCGGGACGTCGCCTTAAGGTTAAATATATAACACAGATTAAAACACGTCCTCCTGGATTTGTGATTTCTTGTTCACGACCAAAGGTAATGCCTCAATCATATATACGTTATCTTTCCAATGGATTACGTGATACATTTGATATGCTTGGTGTACCAATTCGCATATCATTACGAGCATCTGATAATCCTTTTGCAGCACGCTCCAGAAAGAAATGAATCTTCTTAATGCAAGAGAAATTATAATAATTAGCGCCAAGCAAAGAGATGCTGGCTTGCGTAAAGGAAAATTTAGTATCTATAAATTGTAGGGCAGAAATGCTAATTTGCGGCGATCCATTTAAATAAAAAGTGAAAGTATTTTTTGCATTTATTAATATTTCAACTGCAGGGATAAGGATTTAAAAAGTTAATTACAGTTGTACAAGGCTGTGTAACATTTGTGTTTAAAGCCCTATTTATGTAGCCTTGTTGCATAACGTATATTAAATCATAGATCTATGTTGTGCATTAAAAGATGTAGCAGTCATCATCGATGATAGTTTTATTTAATGATGGATGACAATGTACAACATTTGGTTTGTTATAAGAAGATATTTTTTCGGAATGTTTCTAGAATTGTGGCTAAAAGTGAGGTGGAAACACATTATTTGCAGGTGAAGCTGGATTATTTTAAGGTGTATTAGTAATTGGGTGTATAAGATTGAAAAACATGTTATTTGTGCGATAAATTGTGATAGATTTCTTTTAGCGTCTTGACGAATAAGTTCAGGAACAATATGATGCTCACGGTTTTATGAGATACGTTTTTGCTTTGCTTTTTGACTAAGGAGCCAATTATGGCGGAGGGCGGTAAACCCGTTGTGCCACGGGAGGGAGCTGAAGAAAAAGAGCAAGGAGGCTTCTTTCATTCAGAGGATTTAGAATGTCGGAGTAAGAATTTAGGTAGAGCTTTAATGCGTAAGAAAGCATTAAAGAAGCGGGAGTATGGGAATGAGGGGGAAAAGCAACAAGGGAGGATGGCGCATACAATTAAGCTTTCCAGTGAGTTTCTGGCGAGTATTATTGTCAGCGTTGTTTTGGGGGTGGGATTTGATAAGTTAGCAGGTTCATCACCATGGGGGTTGGTGTTTTTTCTTTTTCTTGGATTTGCTGCTGGTGTATTAAGTGTTCTTCGGTCTGTGGGGTATATTACCTCCAGTCAATTAAGGCAAAAGGGCGTATTACGCCAAGATAAAGGGACCGATAAGCGGTCTGATAAATGAGGTTGAAGTGACATCGCACGCTCCAGATCCTATCCATCAGTTTGAAGTTTCACGACTGATTAAGATTTCCATAGGAGATATGGATTTATCGTTTACAAATGTATCATTTTTTATAGTAGCTACAGTTGTTGTAACTTCAGTTTTTCTCTTCATTTCGTCATCAAGTCGTGGATTAGTCCCAACACGAATGCAGTCTCTTTCAGAAATGGCGTATGAATTTGTAGCGTCGACTTTGCGGGAATCATCTGGTGTGCAGGGAATGCAATTTTTCCCTTTAGTTTTTTCCCTATTTACTTTTATTTTGGTTGCCAATTTTATTGGTCTTTTCCCTTATTTTTATACAATTACCTCTCAGATTATGATCACGTTTTCTTTGGCTATGGTAGTGATTTTGACGGTCATTGGTTATGGTTTTTATAAGCATGGAGTCAGTTTTTTGAGATTGTTTGTTCCTAGTGGCGTGCCTGTTGTAGTTTTGCCTTTGGTTACGATGATTGAGGTTATTTCTTTTCTTTCTCGTCCTATCAGTCTTTCACTTCGTCTTTTTGCTAATATGCTCGCTGGTCATATTACTCTCAAAGTATTTTCTGGTTTTATTGTCTCAATGATTGGGGTAGGGATTGTAGGTGTTGGTGGTTCGGTTTTACCGCTTATCATGACTGTAGCGATTACTGCTCTTGAATTTTTGGTTGCATTTCTTCAGGCTTATGTCTTTACGGTTCTAACTTGTATGTATCTTAATGATGCAGTTCATCCAGGACATTAATAAAATTGGCGGTTTTCCGTCGAATGGTATAATTTTACTTAAAAGGAGAATAATATGGAATTAGTGCTTGCAGCAAAATATATTGGAGCTGGTCTTGCTTGCTTTGGTATGGCGGGGACAGCTTTGGGCCTTGGAAATATTTTTGGTAGCTATCTTTCTGGTGCATTACGCAATCCATCAGCAGCAGATAGTCAGTTTGGTCGTCTCGTCTTTGGTTTTGCTGTGACGGAAGCTTTGGGTATTTTTTCATTGCTCATTGCTTTATTGCTTCTTTTTGGGGTTTGATCATCGTCAAAGGGGTGCTTGTTTTCTGTATGAGAGGCAGGTATCCCTTTTTTCTCTTAACGGAAAGAACGTTAGTTAGTTGTCATCAGTTGTTGGGGGGCTTTAATAAGTTTTTTGAAAGATGAAAGAAAATGTTTGTTTCCAGCGCTTATGCACAGATCACTGAAAGGCCTATAGGACATATCAAGAGTGTGGCAGAACATGCGGATCGTGTGTTTCCACCTTTTGATTTTGTGTATTTTGGTTCGCACTTTTTTTGGTTGGCAATTTCTTTTGGTCTTTTTTATCTCTTTATCTCTCGCGTAATTGTACCGCGTATTGGCGGTGTTATTGAAACACGTCGAGATCGAATCGCATCTGATTTGGATCAAGCAATGCGTATGAAGCAGGAAGCGGATACCGTAGTTGAAACTTACGAGCGGAAATTGGCAGAGGCTCGTTCGCGGGCACATGATATAGCACAAGTAGCGAGTGAAGAGTTAAAAGAAAAGGTTGAGCTTGAACGAAAGGAAATTGAAGAAAGTTTGGGGAAAAAGTTAGCAGATGCTGAAAAACAGATAACAAAAATTCGGGATAAGGCTATGCAAAATGTTGGTTCTATTGCCGAAGAAGTGGCTCTTGAAATCGTAAAAAAATTGACTGATGTTAATATTAGCAAAGAGGCTGTTCGTTCAGTTATTAAAATTGTCGATTACTGAAGGATACGAGGATGACTGATACTTTTTGGGCTTTTGTTGGGTTAATTCTTTTTCTGGCTCTTTTGGTTTATTTCAAAATTCCACAAATGGTTGTTCGCCATCTTGATGCCCGAGCAAAGCGTATCAAAGATGAGCTTGATGAAGCTCTGCGTCTTCGTGAAGAGGCACAGGAGGTTCTGGCTGAATATCAGCGGAAACATGCGGAAGCAGAGAAAGATGCCCAAGAGATTATTGCAGCAGCTAAGCATGAAGTTACAGCTATTATCGCTCAGGCTCGTGCAAAAGCAGAAGAATATGTGAAGAATCGCAATAAGTTAGCAGAGCAAAAAATTGCTCAAGCAGAAGCTGATGCAATACGTATGGTTTCTTCATCTGCTATCGATTTGGCAGTTTCCGCTGCACGTACGCTTATCGCAAAAGAATTAGATTCTAATAAAGCGAATGAACTTATTAAGGAATCTCTTGGTGAAGAATCTCTTACCAAAATGAAAACATATCTTAATTAATGGCAGCTTGCAGTATTGAATTTTAGCAGCATAGTTCCTTTTCAAGATTGAGTGTTTTATCTTTTTACACTTTCTCTTGTACTACTAATTTCTACACTTAGTTTTAAAAAAAACGCCTCGCCTTGTCCTCAAGCTCATTTTTTTGCCTACCTATGAAAGATATAACGCAAAATCTATAGGATGCTATTATCTTTTTGCTTGTGAAAATACAAGCCAGTACCATTGTTTTATTTATAAGCTCAAAAGGTTATGGCTGTGGCATTTAGATGCTACATAAGAGATGTATTTACTTTTTTTTCAAATGGTTTTTATTCATGTATTGACCCCACTTGTGAAGTGCAAGAAAATGATTTGTTATTCTAATGAGAGAGTTGAAAGTTCTTACTGTATTTGATGATTACGCAACTTTTTTACCAATTATTATAAAGTAATATTTACATCATAAGTTCTACAATTGCTCTTAAAACTGTCTCAAGCTTCGTACTGAAATTTTTCCAATGTTTTTTTAATGTTCAATGACAAAAAGTAGGAGAATTTTATCTTCATTATTCTTTTAGTTTAGAGAGTGTTTAATTTTTAAATTACAAGTTTCGAGAAGTCTGCTACTACTTCTGTAATGGTATGGATACGTTTGAGAAGAGCGAGACGGTTAGTGCGAATATCAGGATTTTTATCGTTCACCAATACTTTTTCGAAAAATATATCGATAAATTTTCCGAGTTGAGCTAGCGTATTGAGTGCACCTGATAAATTTATTGCACTGATGTGATTATGAACTTTTTTTTCTACCTCAATGATTTCTTGATAAAGCTGTTTTTCTTCTTTTTCAATAAAGAGTTCAGGAGTAATTTCGTTTGCTATTATGGTGCCTTTTGGGAATGCATTTTCAAGAATATTTACAGTGCGTTTTACAGCGGCTAAAAAGCTGCTTCCCTCACTTGTATTTATAAAAGCAATGAGTGCTTCAACACGACGCGTGACTAACAAAAAGTCATCAGCATCTTTGTTTAAGACTGCTTCAATAGCATCATAACGAGCACCTTCTTCTTTTAGATAGATTTTTAAACGTTCATGAAAAAAGGACAACAGGTCTGTTAAAATATATTGTACTTTTTCTGAAAGTATATTCTGCGGCTGTTCAGTTTCTATTGGAGATATTTCCTGTTTTATTTTTTGTTGTAAAAAAAGATTTGTTGCCAGATTAAACAGTGGCATAAGATTGATTTTCCAGTCACGCGAAAGAACAAGCTTAATAATTCCTAATGCTGCTCGTCTTAACGCATAGGGATCTTTTGAACCGGTTGGTTTTTCATTAATGAGCCAAAAACCAATGAGCGTATCAATTTTATCAGCTAGCGCAATGGTTATAGCAAGAGGTTCATGTGGAACACGATCTGTGGGCCCTAGGGGTTTATAGTGGTCTTCAATTGCTTCAGCTACGCGAGGACTTTCTCCTTGGAGAAGAGCGTATTTTCGTCCTATTAGACCTTGCAGTTCAGAAAATTCTCCGACAACTTCTGTCTGTAAATCAGCTTTTGCAAGTACTGCTGCACGTTTAGCTAAGAGAGGGTCCGTTTGCACTAAAGGAGCAATTTTTTGTGCTAAGGTAGCAATTCGTTCTACTCTTGCACCTTGTGTACCTAATTTTGCATGGAAAGTTACATTTAAATGATCAAGTCGTGCCATCCTTTGATCGAGAGGTTTCTTTAAATCAAGATCAAATTTTTTTGCAGAAGATTCCAACTGCTTGATATCAGGCAAATTATGCTGGTCTGTTTGCCAAAAATAGAGTGCGTCGGAAAGACGAGCACAGACAACTTTACTATTTCCTTTAGAAATTTCTTTTCCTTCATCACTTGCAAGGATATTAGAAACGAGAATAAAATGATGAGAGAGCTTGATCTTTTCGCCTTGATTACGGGTTACAAAACATTTTTGGTGAGCTCGAATGGTCAAGCGAATGATTTCTGGAGGAATATCAAGGAAAGATTTGTCAAAATTACCTATAAGGACAACAGGCCATTCAACAAGGCCAGCAATTTCTTCTAAAAGGGCATTATCTTGAACCAGTTCTAAACCGTTTGCGAAGCAAAGATTTTGAGCATCCGCCAAAATAATATTCTTTCGCCTTTCGGCATCGAGAATAACTTTATGGGCTTCAAGTTGAGCAATATAATCATCAAAGCGGCGAATTTGGAGTGGTTTTCCGTCACTTAAGAAGCGATGACCATAGGTTAGATTATTGCTTTTGAGAGAATCAATTGTAAATGGAATAACATAGGTTTCACCAATTTCTGGTCCGAAGACGCAAAGAATGTTTTGTAAAGATCGAACCCACTTTAGTACTCCACTTTTTGCTGAATCTTCACCCCAACGCATAGACTTTGGCCATGGAAAATTGCGAATAATATTTGGTAAAATATCGGCAATAATTTCTTCTGCTTTCCGACCTTTCTTGATGATTTTAGCGATATAAAAATCACCTTTTTTATTATCATGTGCAATCTGTGCTTCAGAAATATTACTCAGTCCTGTCGCGCGCAGGAAGCCATCAATTACGTGCTGCGGTGATTTTGTATTGGGTCCTTTGCGTTCTTCATAGATATCTTTTGAGCGCATAGAAATTCCACGTACGTCTAATGTTAGTCGACGAGGTGTCCAATATTCACAGGCAACTTTATAGGTTAATCCCGCCTTCACAAGTTGATCTGTAACAGATTTTTTGAGGTCAGCAGCAGCTTTGCGTTGCATGCGAGCAGGGATTTCTTCGCTAAAAAGTTCCAGAAGAAGATCAGACATTAGGCTTCTCCTTTAGGGGATATTTGACCAGCTTTTGTTAGCAAGAAAGCTTCTCCACAACGGCGCGCGAGATCACGAACGCGAAGAATATAACTTTGCCGTTCAGTCACAGAAATAACGCCACGTGCCTGCAAAAGGTTAAAGATATGGCTAGCTTTAATACATTGGTCATAAGCTGGAAAAACGCACAGATGTAAGCCATTTTCTTGATTTGGTTGTCCAGCCTCAAGAAGTGCGATGCATTCGCGTTCTGCATCGATAAAATGCTGGTGCAGCAATTTGGTATCCGCAAACTCAAAATTGTAGTATGAATATTCCTGCTCTGCTTGTAAAAAAATATCTCCATAACTTATTTTGTTTTCGCCATCTAAACCATTAAAGTTAAGATCATAGACATTATCAACACTCTGTATATACATTGCTAGACGTTCAAGCCCGTAGGTAAGTTCTCCTGAAACGGGAGCGCACTCAATGCCGCAAACCTGTTGAAAATAAGTAAATTGGGAAATTTCCATTCCATCACACCAGCATTCCCATCCAAGTCCCCAAGCCCCGAGCGTTGGACTTTCCCAATCATCTTCAACAAAGCGAATATCATGAAGTTTTGTATCAAGACCAATGGCTTGTAGTGACTTTATATAAAGTTCTTGTAAATTGGGGGGGGAAGGCTTGAGGAGAACTTGGAATTGATAATAGTGCTGTAAACGATTTGGATTTTTACCATATCGACCATCTGTTGGGCGTCGAGAAGGTTGGACGTATGCCACTTTCCAAGGGCGTGGTCCCAATGAGCGCAGTGTTGTGGCCGGATGAAAAGTGCCGGCACCGACTTCCATATCATAAGGTTGCAAAATTGCGCATCCATAATGAGCCCAATAATTTTGCAAAGTTAAGATAAGTCCCTGAAAAGAACGTTTTGGATTGAGATGTTCAGGTAGTTTCACGCTTTATACTCTTTAACATTTAACCAATAGACAGCAACTAAAGGGACTTCAGCTTTTATACCTGTCTATTGTTTCATAGGATTATGGTCAAGCCTCGTTATTTATTGCAAACCAATTTTCAATTTCTTTTGGATTTCCTTAGAGTTTTTTGCTTCCCCATCAATTGCATGATTCCACTGAAATATTGCTTCACGTTTGCGTCCAACTTGCCAATAGGCATCACCTAAATGATCATTTAATGTTGGATCTTCAGGATGTAATTTGACAGCATTTTCTAGTATTTGAACAGCTTGGTTATATTGTTTAAGTTTGTAATAGGCCCATCCTAGAGAATCGAGGATGTAACTATTTTGCGGTTGTAATGTAGAGGCCTTTTTCAACATATGGAGTGATTCTTCAAGTTTTTCACCACGTTCAACAAGTGAATAGCCTAAATAGTTAAGGATTTGCGGTTGATCAGGAAAAAATTCAAGTGCTTTTCGCAGGTCAATTTCGGCTTTTGTCCATTGTTGCAAATGTTCGAAAGCGATACCGCGTTGGTAAAAAAGTTTCCAATCCTCTCGTTGAAAATTTTTTATCTGTGCAATCGTCTGATCCAGCATTTGGGTAGCTTCGACAAATTTATTATCTTGTATATAAAAAGCGGCTAACGTTATCAGAACGGCGCGATCGTTGGGGAATTTTTTCTTTAATGACGAGAGTAATTTGATGGCTTCACTATAATTATTATTATTTGCAAGAAGAAATGCAAGTTGAAGTTGTCCATCTCTATAATAAGGGGATTGGTATGGTAAAGCACGGTAAAGTTTAATGGCTTGATTAGGATTCCCCAATTTAGTAGAAATATTTGCCAATTGAAACAATGTTGCATCATTTTGAGGGTACAGGGCGAAAGACAACTGTTTGAAAATACGTGCAATTTGTCCTGAGTTTTTGTAGTTGAGGGCTGTTCCAAAGTTGTACAATACCTCGCCCGCTCCCTGTTGAGGTGTTTTTACTAACTTTTCTAAGGAAGCGTTTTTTTCAACTTTTTCTCGTATGTTTTTGAGTGCTTCTCGGCCTGACAACATTTGTTCTCCATGCTTGAGAGTCTGAAGAGCTTGATTGCGCATCTTATGGCGCAATTGGAATGAAGCGTAAGCTATGATAATACGTTCATAGGTATTAGGGGCGATAAGAGTCCCCTGTTTGTTATTGAGTGCTTGAATGAAATATTTTTTTGCGTCTTGTGTACGTCCTGCTAGATCGCTCATGAGTGCGAGATGATAACGTATAAAAAGGTCGTACCAAGCAGGCCCTTTGATTTTTTCAAGATCAGCGATTGCTTGAGATTTTTGTCCAGATCCGAATGTAACCCATGCACCAATGAGTTCAATTATTGGATTATTGGATTCTGGAGGTACTTTTAATTGTAAAAGAAGTTTGGCATTTTCGTAATCTCTCCTTATGAGACTTTCTACCGATAATGTCAAGGAAACAAAGGGAGTTATAATATCTTGTTCTTTTAGTTTTTTTGCTTGCTGAACAGCTTCTTTGAATGTTCCTACAGAAAGCATGGCTTCAAGGAGCTCTTTTTGTGTTTCAATGTTATCAGGTTTATGAGCGAGTGCTTGTTTAAAATAATTTATAGCAAGATCTGTTTTATTTTCATGATTTGCGACTCTCCCAGCTAAATAGGCGCCTGTAAATGAAGTTGTATTTATAGTGGCGTTTATTTTGCTGTAGGTAGCTGAAGGCATTAACATGATACCCGCAATAAAGAGAGTAAAAAAGCGGGATACTGTTGCATTGTGCATAGAGCTAGTCCTTTTCAAGATAATCAATAGATTTTGTGGTTTATAGATCATATCTAATTACTTTGTTGAAAAATATCTGATTCTTGCAAATAATCAGTTTACGCGCGCAATACAAAAATCAACAGTCTCAACGAGAGCATTGTGAGCGAGATTTTTGTTCATTGAAGCAAGAGCATTGGTTGCACGTGTTCCATAGATGCGTGCTTGCTCTATTGTATCTGAGAGGCTATCATATTTTTCTATTAAATATTGCGCATGTGCGAAAGCTTCATCATTGTTATTGCCGTTTTCAAGAGCTTGTTCCCAAAATGCTTTTTCTACCGTATTACTGCGTGCATATGCGAGGATAACAGGCATTGTGATTTTGCCTTCTCTAAAATCGTCTCCTATATTTTTTCCTAAATGTTTAGCAGCGCCACCATAGTCAAGTGCATCATCAATCAATTGGAAAGCTAGTCCTAACAATGTTCCATATTCACGCAATGCAGAACGCTCTTTATCTTTATAACCTGCAATAATTGGTCCAACTTCAGCAGCCGCTGAAAAAAGTGCTGCTGTTTTTGCGTTGATGATTTTAAGATAGTCCGAAGCACTGGTTTGTATATTTTTGGCTGCAGAAAGTTGCATAACTTCCCCCTCAGCAATAATTGCAGCAGCGTTTGCTAGGACAGAGAGCGCTTCTATAGAACCAACATCGACCATCATTTTAAAAGCTTGTCCCAACAGGAAATCACCAACAAGTACGCTTGCTTGATTCCCCCAAATCATTCGTGCAGTAGATTTTCCGCGTCGTAAATTACTTTCATCAATCACGTCATCGTGTAACAAGGTTGCTGTATGCATAAATTCAACAGCGGTTGCAAGTTTTATATGCCCGTCGTTTTGATAACCAAACATATGAGCGGAAGCTAATGTGATCATTGGGCGTAATCGCTTTCCACCTGATGAAATAAGATGGTTGGAAATTTCAGGGATCATTTCAACCTCTGATTTTGCCATAGAGAGGATAAATTGATTTACGCGCTCCATATCATACTGGGTAAGATTGATAAGGGATTGGAGAGACATTTGATTATTTCTTGTTTGATTTAGTTTTGTGGCTACACTCAATGTGTTTGCTCCTAGAGTATTGCAATGGACATATATGAATTCTATTTTGTCTACTAGCATAAAGGGGCTTTTGTTTTGACTCAAGCTTTTGATGGTTGTTTTGAAGCAGAAGTCTTGGATGATGTTGGTAAGGAATATTGTACAAGCTTGTGTAATATTGTTGTTATGGAGTTGTGAGAAAAATTTAAAACAATTTTGTTTAACAGCAAGTGATAGGAAAAAGTGCAGTTTATAAAGATAAACATTAGGTTTTCAAATGGACGAAATAACGAATCAAAATGATGAAACAATTGACAGTTTTCATCGTGGAAAGTTTTATTTGGTTCAGCCACGTAAATATGGTCATCGCTCTGGCATGGACGCTATGTTATTAGCCAGTTTAGTTCCCAAAAATTTAAAAGGAAAGGTTGTTGATTTAGGTGCTGGTGCTGGAGCAGCGGGTTTGGCGGTTGCTTCGCGTTGTTTGAAAGTTCATGTTACGTTGGTTGAACGTTCAGCCTTTATGGCATCTTACGCACAAAAAACGCTTATGCTAAAACAAAATGAAAAACTTGTTGAGCGCATTTTTTTGTTAGAAGCAGATGTTACTTTAAAAGGCAAGAGTCGCTTGAAAGCAGGATTGGTGGATAATTCTTTTGATTTTGCGATTATGAATCCGCCTTTTAATAGTCCTGCAGATCGCAAAACACCTGATAAGCAAAAGTCCGAGGCACATGTTATGCCTGAAGCGATGTTTGATAATTGGTTGCGGAGTGCAGCAGCAATTGTTAAGCCAGGTGGATATTTAGGGCTAATTGCACGTCCACAATCGTTGAATGATATCTTGCATGCTTTAGAAGGACGTTTTGGCAGTATATGTATAATTCCCGTTCACGCGCGTGCGACAACAGCAGCAATTCGCCTTTTATTTTATGCAAAACGAGGAAGCAGAGCTGCTTTATCTATATTACCGGCATTAGTTATACATGAAGGTGAAGGTCACGCTTTTTCATCACGGATTGATGCAATCAATAATGGGCGTATAAGCTTGTGGGAACTTTTTAAATAATATCTTGTATTTTTCAGTTTATTATTTAAATTCAATCTAAGCTCTTAGCTTTTTTAGGAGATTTTTTTATGAATGAAATCGGGTGTGAGTTTGGATTTTGGAGCTGTATATGCACTTTTGTGTGCGGTTATGCTCTCCCGTTTTTATTCCCCTGCCTTTTCCCCTAACTTATAAGGAAAGTCTATTTTGATGGATGTTATCAAAAATCTTATTCCAAACCGTTTTTATTCCAGTAAACCTGAAATTCCTGTTGTGCGTCTTCATGGAGCAATTCTGGATTCAACTTCATTGATTGCACGTACCCTTTCGTTGGGCAGATGTGCAAATCTTTTAGACAAGGCTTTCGCCTATAAAAAAGCACCGGCTATTGCACTTATTATTAATTCTCCAGGTGGTTCGCCTGTACAATCGCGTCTTATCTTCAAACGTATTCGTGATTTGGCAGAGGAAAAAAAGAAACAGGTTCTCGTATTTATTGAAGATATAGCAGCGTCAGGCGGTTATATGATTGCTTGTGCTGGAGATGAAATTTTTGCTGACCCTTCTTCGATTGTTGGTTCTATCGGTGTTGTTTCAGCTTCCTTTGGTTTTCCCGAGCTTTTGAAGAAAATTGGCGTCGAACGGCGTGTTTATACAGCAGGAAAGAACAAGGTTGCATTGGATCCATTTCAGCCAGAAAAGAAGGCAGATATTGAGCATTTAAAATCTCTACAACTTGAAGTTCACCAAACTTTTATCGATTTAGTTAAAGAACGGCGTGGAGCGAAGTTATCAAATGATCCAGATATTTTTACAGGAATGTTTTGGGGCGGAAAGAAGGGCGTTGAGCTAGGCTTAATTGATGGATTAGGTGATGTACGCTCTACTATTAAAGAGCGGTTTGGACGTGATACGAAACTTCGATTAATTACTCCTCCAAAAAGCCTTCTAGGACCCAAAACTCCTTCAGGCATTACTGCTAATGCAGTTTATGCGGCAGCTGATAGTGCGTTGATGGCAGCACAAGAGCGAGCGCTTTGGCAGCGTTATGGTTTGTAATTAGGAAGTATAATTCGATAGATACTCAATAATATTAATAATTTTGCATAAAAACGTTTGTTAGGAGGAAAAGACTTGAAATGGTGCGAATGATTGCATTTGGTTTGTTGTGTATTATAGCTCTTCCTCTTTATTGTTTATTGAGGAAACGATTGCAGAAAATATTACAGGGTATTGATTGTACAGAGGTTAAGCCAAATATGGGTGAAAGGGGCACATTGGTAAAAGATCCTTACACAGGTGAATATGACGTCAAATGATATCGGATGTACAGGCTCCCTTCAAAGAGCATTCTTATGTATTTACACCTATTAAATTGAATTTGGCTTTGCATATTGTAGGTCAGTGCTCTAATGGTTATCATTTAATAGAAAGTTTGGTTTATTTTAGTCTTAGCGGTGATTGTTTAGGTTATGCATCTTGTGTAAGGGATCACTTCATTTTAACGGGTCCCTTTGCGGATAGGCTTGTTTCTAATTCAGATAATTTGGTTATTTGTGCACGTGATTTTATGCGCAAAAAATTTCCTAAAAGCGCTAAACCTGCTTTTTTTCAGCTTATTAAAACGTTACCTGTTGCTTCAGGCGTTGGTGGTGGTTCTGGAGATGCGTCCGCTGTTCTGAGTATATTGCGTCAACAGTGGAATCTTGATTGTTCTTGTGAAGAATTAGCAGAAATGAGTTTAGAGCTTGGTGCCGATGTACCAATGTGTCTCTTTGCATTGGAATATCAGCAGCCACTTTTTGTGAAAGGAATTGGGCAGGATATTACACGACTAAAAGAAGCTTGTTCTCTTGCAATGGTATTGGTTAATCATGGTCAGCAAATTGCAACGAAAGCTGTTTTCAAGGCTTTGGAAAATCGCAATCATTCTCCTCTGAAAATTGATCCCGTAGCCTTAAAGACTGTTGATTCATTGGTTGAAACTTTACAAGAAACGCGTAATGATCTTTTTGCTCCTGCCTTAAAGATTGCACCTCAATTAACGCAAGTATTATCTACATTAGATGAATGTGGCTCTCTTTTCTCTCGTATGTCTGGGACGGGGGCGACTTGCTTTGGTATTTTTAAAGATCAACAAGCAGCTCAAAAGGCAGCTCTTTTTATCAAATCGATGCATCCAAATTGGTTTGTGAAACCTATCATGACTTTAGGAAAGACTTGAGAGATAAAGTATAAAGGTCAAATATTTGCTTGGTAACGATTCTGTTATGTATAATAGAAGGATTAAGCAAGGGAATGGGCGTTTTTTGTTTTCCAGATCAAGTTAGCACATGCTAGGATAATACGCTAAAAGAGGAATCGAATGCAGTGCAGAATATTCCGTATTTAGTTCTTTTATTTTTATACTTGTGCAATAATTAACTAAAATGTTTGGTGAGCTATTTTTACTCTGTAAGGCTTGCAGAAAAGAGGCAAGCTATGAAAATTGATGCAGGTTTTATGGTATTAGTGATTTATGAAAGATGTTTAGTTTACCGTTTCAGCCAAATTTTGCATGTGAATTGGATTTGCAGAAACAGGGTTTTTTTCATATAGCGGGTGTTGATGAAGTCGGACGTGGACCTCTTGCAGGGCCTGTCGTGACAGCAGCAGTCATTTTGGATAAAGACCATATTCCTGATGGGCTGAATGATTCAAAAAGGCTTTCTATTCTACAACGTGAGAAGCTGTATAATAAAATTTTGCAAAGTGCATTAGCGATTTCTGTTGCTAGTCTTTGCGCCCGTACGATTGATCAGTCTAATATTAGAAAAGCAACTTTAGAAGCGATGCGTCGCTGTATTACAGGATTAGCAATTCCAGCTCACTATGCACTCATTGATGGACGTGATGTTCCTTCTGAGCTACCATGTTCGGCAACTGCTTTGATTAAAGGCGATCAGCGTTCGGTTTCAATTGCAGCAGCATCTATTATTGCCAAAGTGACGCGTGATCGGATGATGGAGTGTGCAGGACAGGTTTATAAAAGTTATGGTTTAGAAAAGCATGTAGGTTATGCAACGCTAATGCATCGTGCAGCTCTTGATAAATATGGGCCAGTTGGGGGATTACATCGTTATAGTTTTGCGCCACTTAAAGAGCGCTACAGGGATGATATTTCATGACGATTCTGCCTTTCAATAGTGCTTCGATAAAAGAGGCAGTTGCACTTCTTAAGCAGGGGAAGTTAGTGGCTTTACCGACAGAAACTGTCTATGGATTGGCAGGTGATGCAACCAATGGGAGGGCAGTATCTTCTATTTTTTTCACAAAGAGGCGTCCACAATTTAATCCTCTTATTGTGCATGTAAGCAGTATCAGCATGGCGGAACGCTACGTTGAAATTGATTTTCTTTCACGTCGATTGATGGAAGTATTTTGGCCAGGGCCCTTGACGTTAGTTCTGTCTTTAAAGGCACAACATAATATCCATCCTTTAACCACTTCTGGTTTGAATACATTGGCTGTTCGTTTTCCAGATAGCCATTTTGCAGAAGTTGTACAATGTTTTGGTCAACCTCTCGCTGCTCCTAGTGCGAATCAATCGGGATGTCTTAGTCCTACTTCGGCTGAAGCCGTTTTTGCATCTTTAGGAGGGGCTGTTCCTCTGATACTTGATGGAGGACCTTCTAAAATAGGGCTTGAATCAACGATTATTAAGGTTTGTAATGAAGATATTTATCTTTTGCGTCCTGGAGGGCTTTCGTCTGAAGAGATTGAAAAAGTTGTAGGAAAATCACTGAAACGGATAGATCAACGGGCTGCGATTGAGGCACCAGGTATGTTAAGATCGCATTATGCACCCAGTGCTGCGGTGCGTTTAAATGTGCAAAAGGTAGAAAGTGGTGAAGCGCTTTTAGCATTTGGGCCTAAACGCATTGCGCATATTGAAAACGCCGTTTCTGTGTTAAATCTTAGCGAAACAGGGCAGTTGGAAGAAGCTGCTTCTCATTTATTTCAATACATGAAGGAATTGGATGCACTCAAGGTGAGATGTATTGCAGTGGAACCTATTCCGTTATACGGATTAGGTGAGGCTATTAATGATCGTTTGATACGTGCTGCAGCTCCAAAGGAGGAATGAAGATGGAGCAGGAGTTAATTGAGAGCTTTAAAAAAATTGTCGGTGCGGCACATGCTATAACGGATCAGGCATCGATTGCACCGTATTTGATTGAAGAACGCGGGCTTTTTCATGGAAAAACACCATTGCTTTTACGTCCATCTTCCACAGCGGAGGTCTCATCAATTATGCGGTTAGCTAGTCAAACATGCACGCCGATTGTACCTCAGGGAGGGAATACAGGTCTCGTAGGCGGTCAACAGCCAGATGAAAATGGATGTGGCGTTCTTTTATCCATGGAACGATTAAATAAGATTAGATGTCTTAATCTTGAGGGTAATTTTGCTGTGGTGGAAGCTGGTGTTATTTTACAAAATTTACAGAAAAAAGTGAATGAATCAGGTCGTTTTTTTCCTCTTTCTCTAGCTTCAGAAGGTTCCTGCCAGATAGGGGGAAACCTTTCATCTAACGCTGGAGGAACAGCTGTTTTAGCGTATGGCAATATGCGTGAGCTTTGTCTTGGTTTAGAAGTTGTTTTGCCTGATGGACGTATTTTGGATGATTTGCGTTTTGTAAAGAAGGACAATAGCGGCTATGATTTGAAAAACCTTTTTATTGGCGCGGAAGGCACTTTAGGTATTATAACAGCAGCAGTTTTAAAGCTTTTTCCGAAGCCTAAAGGAAAAGCAGTTTCTTTGGTCGGTTTATGTAGTCCAGCGAAGGCTCTTGAGTTTTTATCTTTTGCTCAATGTCATGGAGGGGCGATGTTGACTGGTTTTGAGCTTATGGGAAAACTCAGCTTGCAAATGGCTTTAGACTACAAAATGTGTGAGAGGTCACCTCTTGAGCATAAGCATGAATGGTATGTATTGATTAATATTTCATCATTGCAGAGCGATGAAGAGGCATTATCAGTGCTAAGTGTTATTTTAGAAGAATCTTTAAAGAATGCTGTGATAGAAGAGGCTGTTGTTGCACAATCATTAAAGCAGCAAGATTTTTTTTGGCAATTGCGTGAAAGTATATCATCTGCACAGAAGTTAGCGGGAGGGTCTATTAAGCACGATATTGCGGTGCCTCTTGCTTCTATTCCTGATTTTATTGCTGAGGCAGCACGTATTGTTGAAGATATTGCTCCAGGAGCACGGGTGGTTTGTTTTGGGCACATGGGTGATGGAAACCTTCATTACAATATTACGCAGCCTATTGGGGTTGATACTGCAGCATTTTTACAATTATGGTCACAAATGAATCATCGGATTCATAGTTTAGTGATGCATTATCAAGGTGCATTTTCTGCTGAGCATGGAATTGGCCAACTTAAGCGTGAGGAACTTCGTGCTTTCAAATCACCTGTTGCGTTGGATATGATGCAAGGGATTAAGAAAATGCTCGACCCTTTAGGAATTATGAATCCTAGAAAAATATTATAATTCGAGAGAAGTGAATTTTGTCACGTGTTTTTGTTTAGATTTCAATAACCAAAAAAGAAATCAGTTGTTTTTTATTCAATCTTTTAATAATCCAATGGGGAAAAGCTGTTAAAGGGTGTATATTATTAAAATAAATTGGGACACTATATATGGCTAATCAATGCTTTAATCAGGCAAAAGCGGTGCTTGAATTTCGGTTAGATCCGTGCCATTTGCCACAAACAACGGCGTATTTTTCATCAAAAACGGGCAATCAAATAGTTTGTTCGTTAAATGAGCGCGGTGTTTTTTTAAAAATGGATACTCCCTCGAGTTTATCACGTTTAGTGCCATCTTATCATTTTAAAGGAATTGCGGCACGCACTGTAAAAACGCGTTCAGGAGAAAAAGCTGTCGCATTAGAGTTGTTTCATGCAGATGAGGAAACTTGCATCCCGCTTTTAGTTTCTAGAGATTTGAATAATGTTCTTCTGGATTGGCGATTATGGGCGGATACTTATGGTCTTCCTATGCTTATGATCAATGAAGATAATAGTGTTATGGTTGTCAAAGATCGTTCTGATTTACGTCGATTTTTGGGTACGACAATGCATTCTAAACAAAAGTACTTTTCACTTCGTTGTAGCAATCCATTGGGTTTACGTTTGGTGATCTCAAATCGAGTTGCGCTACAGTAGTATTGTTGCACATTTATTTTTATATTGTGCTGTGAGATGCATTTATTTTTTACTATATTGTTGTATGTGACATTTTATTAGCTGTATGAGAGCTTTGTTTGATAACATACGTTTAAAGCAGACATCTGCGTTAGATGTTTTTTCTATTGTGGTTACCATGAAAATGCCTTTTTTCCAAAGCAGCTAAGCCATCAGCTTTATGGCAATAGGAACACCTTATTGGTAAATGTAGGCTTTGGTTTTTCGGCATCATTAAAGCATTGGTAAGTTACAATAGAGAAAATTTCATGGTCTCTTCTCTATGCAAAGGCAATGACAGTGCATGGTACTTGTTTTCAAGCGCTTGGATAAGCGACAAGATAATCACGTGATTACAATCACAATTGCATATTCAGGAAATTTTCTCTATCTTCTCTGTTTTGTGATTTTTATGAATATTTTTGTTTATAGTGTTTTGTTTTTCAAAAGAAAATCCAGTATTTTTCCAAAATCATGAGTAATACAGGACAGTAAGCAGATGTGTGCATCATGCTACTATGTGAAATTATAAAATTATGAAAAAGACTACTCAAAAGATTTAGCTTTCTCGTGCAATGGCTCGCCATCCGATATCGCGGCGAACAAATCCTTCTGGCCAATCAATACAATCAACAGCTTCATAGGCGCGCTTTTGCGCTTGGGTAATAGTTTCTCCTATTGCTGTTATATTTAAAACGCGTCCACCATTAGCAATGAGTTCTCCATTGCGTAATGCTGTGCCGGCTTGAAAAACTTTCACATCAGAAAAAGTGTTCACTTTATCAACATTACGAATAACAGTGCCTTTTTGGGGAGAGTCTGGATAACCGGTAGCAGCCATAACAACGGTTAAGGCAGTTTTTTCAGACCACTGAAGGGATTTATTTTCAAGATTTCCTTGAGCTGCAGCAAGAAGAAGCGGAAGAATATCATCTTTTAAGCGCATCATTAAAACCTGACATTCAGGATCGCCGAATCGTACGTTAAATTCAATTAATTCAGGTCCTTTTTGCGTTATCATCAACCCAACGAAGAGAACACCTTTAAAGGGAGCTCCCATTTCGTTCATACTATGTAGAGTTGGTTCAACAATTTCTTTGAGGGTACGACTAACCATTTCCTCGGTCATGATGGGAGCTGGTGAATAAGCTCCCATGCCACCGGTATTGGCTCCAGTATCTCCATCACCTACACGTTTATGATCTTGAGCAGATCCAAAGGGAAGAGCAGTTTTACCATCACAAAGACAGAAGAAGCTTGCTTCTTCACCTTCAAGAAAAGATTCTACAACAATTTTTTTTCCTGTATTGCCAAATGTACTTTTAAAGCAAGCATCAACCGCATTAAATGCTTCTTCTACAGTTGTTGCAACAACAACACCTTTACCGGCAGCTAAGCCATCGGCTTTAATGACAATAGGAACACCTTGTTGATGAATATAGGCTTTGGCTTTTGCAGCATCATTAAAGCATTGGTAAGTCCCTGTAGGAATATTATTTTTACGACATAAATCCTTTGTAAAAGCTTTTGAACCTTCTAATTGAGCAGCTTTTTGAGTAGGTCCAAATACACAGATATTGGCGCTATTAAGGGAGTCTGTTATACCTGCCACCAATGGAGCTTCTGGTCCAACAATCACGAGATCAATAGAATGTGCTTTACAAAAATCAATAACGAGAGGATGATCATCAATATTCAAATCAATATTTTCACCAAGTTCCATTGTTGCAGGATTCCCAGGAGCACAATATAATTTTGTTAGCAGTGGTGATGCTGCTATTTTCCATGCTAAAGCGTGTTCTCGTCCACCTGAGCCGATAAGAAGAATGTTCATTGCTTGCTCCTATTGCAGAAGATGATTAAAAGAGTTTTCTTGTCATAAGAATGAAATGCCTCTATCGCAAGACTAAAGGTAAAATTATGTGATGAAAAAAAGCAAAGATATTGCACATATTCAATCCTGTGAAAGCCAGGGACGGGTGATGGATGCCTCCTCCAAACAATGGGTCTACCATTTTCTTCCCCCTTCATTGTGGTTTTACGCTCAATTGGCACGTTGGGATCGGCCTATCGGATGGCAGTTGTTGATGTGGCCGTGTTTTTGGTCAACAACAATGGCTTTTCTCTCTTACGAAATGCATCGATATCCTTTTTTAACAATGTTACTTCATTGGTTTTGGTATCTCTTTCTTTTTTTTCTAGGTTCTATAGCTATGAGGGGTGCAGGGTGTACTTGGAATGATCTCATTGATCATAAAATTGATTCTCAGGTGGAGAGAACACGTTCTCGTCCATTACCAACAGGGCATGTGAGTCGATTTCAGGCAAAAATTTTTATATTTTTACAATGTTTGGTCGGTTTAGCTGTCTTGTCACAATTTAATAAGTTCAGTTTTTTTCTAGGTATCTCGTCATTGATAGCGGTTGCAGTCTATCCTTTTATGAAACGTGTTACATATTGGCCGCAGTTTTTTTTAGGTGTTGCATTTAATTGGGGCGCATTAATGGGGTGGGCAGTTGTGTTTGGAAGTTTAAGTTGGGCACCAATTTTACTTTATGCGGGCTCTATCTTTTGGACGATAGGATATGATACAATTTACGCGCATCAAGATAAGGAAGATGATGCTACGATTGGTGTAGGTTCTACAGCGCTTCTTTTTGATGAAGGCACCAAGCGTGCTTTGGTATTTTTATATAGCAGTTTCATTGTACTCGTTAGCTTGGCATTTTATTTGGCGCAAGTCCCTATTCTTAGTTTCTTGGGGATTTTTATGGCAAGCATCCACATGTTTATTCAAATTAAAGAGATTGATATAGATAACAGTTCACAATGCTTGAGGCTTTTTAAATCAAATTCGTTGGTTGGTTTTATAATTTTTGCTGGTTTGGTATGCGGCGGTATATGGATGATGTTTTATCCTTCCATTTAGTGACAATAAGTTAAAAGTAAAATCATATACTGTGTGATGCTTGAAGAGAAGGAAATTAAAAGTTAAGGATGCTTTCATAGATTTTAAATTTTTTTTGCAGTTTTTAGAGTCTTTTTGCATCTATAGCTAAGCTTTTCTATTCCAGACTTAGAGCTTTTTCTCATAACAAAATTGCAATTTTGTCGAATTCCTCGTTTTTATAGGATAAATTAAAAACAAACTTTAATAAGGATACTTGAATCAACCACTCTTATCTTCATTCAAATCACGTATTTCTACCTAATTTCATTTAGGTTTGAAACGTACAAGATCATGTTATTTTTTTGGTTCTATTTTAACATATTATTGATCACACTTTCCCGATTTTTTTACAGAATACACATTTTTGCTTGGATGAGTTTGTAACTGTGACCTTTTTTAAAAGGGTATAGTGGAAAAAAGATTGTTATCAGTTAAATTTCATAGTGAAGATGTAATTCTCAGTTGAATTGAAATCAATGATCTATTCTGCATTTTGTAAAGAGTTGTTTAATTGTTATGAAAACAAAATCTTCATAACAATTAAAGTTTGAAAAATTAGGGATAAAGTTTTTGCTTTTGCCAATCATCATATTCAACAGAATCGCGTGTAAAAAGCAAGCGGTCATGTAAACGAAACGGTCGATCACGCCAGAATTCGATAGAAAGGGGTTTAACGCGAAATCCGGACCAATAAGGTGGACGCGGGATGTTTCCTATTGCATAACGCGTAGTATATTGGGCAATTGCTTTTTCGAGGACAAAACGGTTTTCTAATGGTTGAGATTGTTTGGATGCCCATGCACCAATTCGGCTACCACGTGGCCGTGATTGGAAATACGCATCTGCTTCTTGAGTGCTAACTTTTTCAACAACTCCTCGAATTCTGACCTGACGACGAAGCGATTTCCAATGAAAACCCAAGGATGCTTTCATTGATTTTAAAATTTCTTGTCCTTTTTGGCTTTCATAGTTGGTGTAGAAGACGAAGCCTTGGGAACTGTAATCTTTGAGAAGAACCATACGAACATTAGGCAAACCCGTTTCATCAACTGTTGCTAATGCCATAGCATTAGGATCATTGATTTCGCTCACTGTTGCTTCTTCAAGCCACTTTGCAAAAAGTGCAAAAGGTTTTTGCATTTGCATAAAATCATCGTCTGTTTGTATTTTATTGCTCATAGGATCTCCAAATGTCAGTGAGTATGAATGAGAAACTCTTTAACTTACTTTGTCATTAAGGAATAAAGCGCTGTTTTTCTCTTATTTCAAAAAGCCAATGCTGTTATATACTATGTATGGTTCCTTAATCATTTTTGTTTTTAGCGTAGAATACAATGCACTATATTAAATAAAATATTTATTTTATCTGGTATTTTGGTTTCTTTGTAGACATATAAAGAGAGAAAAAATCATTCTTTAGAAGAGACTGGTGAAGCTGTGAGGGATATTGAAAAACATATTAGTTGATATTTTGAAAACACAAAAATTGAAAAGAGGGCAATATGCGTGATCCGTACACGATTCTGGGTGTGGCACGTACCGCGAAACCACAAGAGATTAAGTCGGCATTCAGAAGATTAGCGAAGAAATATCATCCAGACCACAATATGGATGATGCAAAGGCTAAAGAAAAGTTTTCTGAAATTAATCAAGCCTATGAAATTATAGGTGATAAAGACAAAAAAGCACAATTTGACCGTGGTGAAATTGATATGGAGGGAAAACCACTTTACCAAGCCTATGGCACTGGTGAAAACTTTAGAAATAGTCATAATCCCTTTTCAGGAGGAGCGAAAGGTTTTGATTTTGGTTCTTCAGGTGGTGCAGGTTTTGATGCGGGTGATATTTTTCGCGATCTATTTGGAAGAGGAGGAGGTTTTTCGAATTCTGCTCAATATAGTAGACCTCAACAAGGGGCGCATGTTCGTGCCAATCTTTCCGTCACATTGGAGCAGATGGTTGGTGCAGAAAAGGTGGAAGCTGTTTTTCCTAATGGGAAAAAGTTAAAAATTAAACTTCCAGATTATGTTGAAGATGGTCAAATTATTCGCTTAAAAGGCCAAGGAGAAGAGGTGGCTTATGGACAAGCAGGAGATGCGTTGGTAACTATACATATTCAAAAACATCCTCGTTTACGGGTTGAAGGAAGGGCACTCCATCTTGACTTACCAGTTCCCCTTACACATGCTGTTTTGGGAGCAAAAGAAGAAGTTGAGACTTTGGAAGGGCGCGTGGTTTTAACTATTCCAGCTTGGTCAAGCTCTGATCGTGTTTTACGGTTGAAAGGAAAAGGACTTCGTTTAAAAAACGGCAAAAGAGATGATCTTTATGTGCATGTTCGTGTTATGTTGCCGGAAGGTGGAGATGCAGCATTAGAACAGTTTCTGCAGATGCGACAAGGTTAATTTTTGAATTATATACAAGCATAGTTTTTTTTGATTTTAAACCAATTGCTTGAAGAAAAAGTTGACCTATGCCATAGGCAGATAAATAATATTAATTTTAAGTAACAATGGGACAGTGCTGATGGCTAAGGGTAATGGTTTATTGTACGGTAAGCGTGGTTTAATTTTAGGATTGGCCAATAATCGCTCAATCGCTTGGGGAATAGCTAAAGCGGCGAGTGCAGCAGGAGCAGAGCTTGCTTTTACCTATCAGGGAGAAGCAATGAGGAAACGTGTTGAGCCTTTGGCTGAGGAAGTAAAAGGATTAGTTTGCGGGCATTGTGATGTCTCTGATAGTGCATCTATTGATGCGGTCTTTAAAGTAATAGAGAGGAAATGGGGCAAACTCGATTTTTTAGTTCATGCTATTGGTTTTTCTGATAAAGATGAATTAAGTGGTCGTTATATTGATATTAGCGAATCGAATTTTATGATGACCATGAATATTTCCGTTTATTCCTTAACAGCTTTGGTGAAGCGTGCAGAGAAATTAATGTCGGACGGTGGTTCAATTTTAACACTGAGCTATTATGGTGCAGAAAAAGTTGTTCCTAATTATAATGTAATGGGAGTAGCAAAAGCAGCTCTTGAAGCGAGCGTAAAATATCTAGCAGTGGATTTAGGTCCTCAGCATATTCGTGTTAATGCTCTATCTGCTGGACCAATCAAAACGTTAGCTGCTTCGGGCATTGGTGATTTTCGTTATATCTTGAAATGGAATGAATATAATGCTCCTTTACGTCGTACGGTGACAATTGAAGAGGTAGGTGATTCTGCGCTTTACTTTCTTTCAGATTTGTCTCGTTCTGTTACGGGTGAAGTGCATCATGTGGATTCAGGTTATAATATCATAGGTATGAAAGCTGTCGATGCACCAGACATTTCTGTCGTTAAAGAATAAAGTTTGGTTTATAAAACCTTCTTTGACAACGGTGATTTAACTGAATTTAAACGGCCATGATGTTCTTTAAAAAAGGCTGTAGTTGCTTATATTTGACGGAGAAGCGGATCATTTTTTATGTCGCATAATACATTTGGTCATTTGTTTCGTGTAACGACATGGGGTGAAAGTCATGGCGCTGCTCTTGGATGTGTTATCGATGGTTGTCCTCCGGGAATTACTTTTACTCTTTCAGAAATTCAAGTCTATCTTGATAAACGTAGACCAGGACAATCCCAATATACAACGCAGCGGCGAGAACTGGACCAAGTAGAAGTACTGTCAGGGATTATTGTTCAAGACGATGGGATGACATTGGTGACAACGGGTACGCCAATTTCTCTCTTGATTCGAAATACAGATCAGCGTTCTAAGGATTATGGCTCAATTGCCCATCAGTACCGTCCTGGTCATGCAGATTATACTTACGATATTAAATATGGTATCCGTGATTTTCGGGGTGGTGGACGGGCTTCAGCGCGTGAGACGGCAGCACGTGTTGCGGCAGGTGCTGTTGCTCGTAAAATTGTTCCTGGTTTGATAATACGGGGAGCAGTGGTAGCAATTGGTCCTCATAATATTAATCGCGATCGTTGGGATTGGTTAGAAGTTGATAACAATCCTTTTTTTACACCTGATGCAGAAATAGTGCATGTTTTTAGTGATTATATCGATAAATTACGGAAAGCTGGTTCATCTGTTGGTGCTCTTATTGAGATTATTGCAGAAAATGTTCCAGCGGGGTTAGGGGCACCTATTTACGCAAAGCTTGACCAAGATATTGCATCATTACTCATGTCAATTAATGCGGTGAAGGGTGTTGAAATAGGGGATGGTTTTGCAGTAGCTCGCCTGAGAGGAGAAGAAAATGCAGATGAAATGCGTATGGAAAGTGATGGGAAACCACTTTTTTTATCTAATCATGCTGGCGGCATTTTAGGTGGAATATCGACTGGACAGCCAATTGTTGTACGTTTTGCTGTGAAGCCTACGTCATCAATTTTAACGCCTCGTTGTTCAATTGATATTGATGGTAATAATGTAGATGTTATAACGAAAGGGCGTCATGATCCGTGTGTGGGGATTCGTGCTGTTCCTGTTGGGGAAGCGATGGTTGCTTGTGCGATTGCTGATCATTATTTAAGGCATCGTGGTCAGGTTGGTTGTGGTTGAAAGGAACGTAATGACGTATGATCAGAAAAAAATTGTTTCTGCCATTAGGGCTTTTGAACGCGGTGAAATTGTTGTGGTTACAGATGATTATGGCCGCGAAAACGAAGGTGATTTAACAGTTGCAGCTGTTCATTGTACAGAAGAAAAGATGGCATTTATCATTCGTCACACAACGGGGATTGTTTGTGCACCTATGCCAAAAGAAGAAGCACAACGGTTTAATCTTGCACCTATGGTACCAGATAATAATTCAGCGCACCGCACCCAATTTACTGTTACTGTTGATTTTAAACATGGAATAACGACAGGTATTTCAGCACACGATCGCGCATTAGCGGTCCGTAATCTTGCGAACTCAAATGCTGGTGCGAGCGATTTTATTCGTCCAGGACATATTTTTCCTTTGATTGCGCATGAAGGAGGGGTCCTTATGCGTTCAGGCCACACGGAGGCCGCGGTTGATTTATGTAAATTAGCTAGTTTGCCACAAGTTGGCGTGATCGGTGAATTGGTTAATGACGATGGCAGTGTTAAACATGGAGATGAGGTTACAAAATTTGCGCAAGATCACAAATTGCATATGATTACGGTTGCTGATCTTATTGCCTACCGCCAACGTAAAGAGATGTTGATTAGGCATGTTGGAGAAATGCCTATTGAAACATTGGCAGGGACAGCTGTTCTTCAAAGTTATCAACTTCCTTGGGAGAATGTTCAGCATATTGCAATCGTTTTTGGTGATATTCGTGATGGTGAAGATATTCCTGTGCGTTTGCATCGCGAAAACATTATAAACGATGTTTTTGGTCAATCTTCAGAGATTGCAGTTATCATGCGGCGTATGGTGAAAGAAGAGAAACGTGGTGTGTTTGTTTATTTGCGTGAAGGATCCATTGGTGTGCAATCAGTTATTGACAGTCAGGCAATGGCAATGAGAGGTTTAGAGGACCATGTGCAGGCGATTGAACGCGAAGAAGAATGGCGCCAAATTGGTTTAGGAGCGCAAATTCTAAAACATTTAGGGATTAGTTCCGTTATTGTTTATGCTTCTAAAGAACGTCATTATGTTGGTTTAGAGGGTTTTGGAATTCGCATATCCAGAACAGATATCTTATGAGGTTTATATGAAAAAAGAGATACAAAAGGGAGATGTTACTGCATTAAGTTTTGAGGAAGCACTCAAGCAGCTTGAGGTTATAGTTGAGAATTTGGAACGTGGGGATGTTCCTTTAGAACAATCAATTGATATTTATGAGCGTGGTGAAGCTCTTAAAAAACATTGTGAGAAACTCTTGAAAGTGGCTGAGGCAAAAGTTGAGAAGATTCAGCTTTCAGATAAAGGTATTCCGGAAGGTGTAGAGCCTCTAGATTCTGAATGAGATTCAGTAATTTTTCTGTATTTGTTGGGTTATAAGGGGGAAAACTTCATTTACAAAGAACAGGTTTTAGGAGTTTCTTTTTTATGAAATGGGTTAGAAACGGGAAAATCTGTAGATAATTTCAAACAGATAAAGTATTTCAGTAAAAATAGAACACACTATGAATAAAGTAAGGAAAGGTGTGTAACTTCATCTCGCTCTCTTGATAAAATAGATATAAGGAGTTTCTTTTGTCTAGGCCATTAACGCCATTGCTTGACTATATTTGTGTACCACAAGATTTGCGGGCATTACCTGAGTCTGATTTGGTACAATTAGCTAATGAGTTGCGGGCAGAAACAATTAATGCGGTTTCCGTAACAGGTGGTCATCTTGGTGCAGGGCTCGGTGTTATTGAGCTCACTGTTGCGTTGCATTATGTCTTTAATACACCTGAGGATAGGATTATTTGGGATGTTGGTCATCAAGCCTATCCCCATAAGATTTTGACGGGGCGTAGAGATAAAATTCGCACATTGCGTCAAGAGGGTGGATTATCAGGTTTTACGAAGCGTTCAGAAAGTGTGTATGATCCATTTGGGGCTGGTCATTCTTCTACTTCTATTTCAGCTGGCCTTGGGATGTCGGTGGCAAGTGCTTTGAAGGTGGAGACAAGACGGAATATTATTTCTGTAATTGGTGATGGTGCTATGTCTGCTGGTATGGCTTATGAAGCTATGAATAATGCTGGTGCTTTGGATGCACGCTTAATTGTTATCCTTAATGATAATGATATGTCTATTGCGCCTCCTACGGGTGCTATGAGTGCTCATCTTGCACGGTTGGTTTCTCGTCCCGCTTACCGTAGTTTGCGTGAACGGGTAAAAGTGCTCAGCAAAAAATTGCCAAAGTTTTTTGGGGAGAAGGCGCGCCGTTCAGAGGAGTTTGCCCGTGGTTTTTTGGTCGGAGGAACTTTATTTGATGAACTTGGCTTTTACTATGTTGGACCAATAGATGGTCATAATTTAGAGCATCTGTTGCCTGTTTTGAAAAATGTTCGTGAATATCCTTATGGTCCTGTTTTGGTGCATGTAGTAACTCATAAGGGTAAGGGTTATGCACCTGCGGAAGCATCATCGGATAAATATCATGGTGTTAATAGTTTTGATGTTGTTACAGGCAAACAGATCAATACACAAAGTAATTCTCTTTCCTATACCAAGGTGTTTTCTAAGGCTTTAATAGAGGAAGCCAGTCATGATGATAAGATTATAGGTATAACGGCGGCAATGCCTACTGGAACGGGCCTTGATGCTTTTGCTGAAAAATTTCCTGAAAGAATGTTTGATGTTGGTATTGCTGAGCAGCATGCCGTAACTTTTGCTGCTGGCATTGCTTGCGAAGGATATAAGCCTTTTGTCGCGATTTATTCTACTTTTTTACAGCGTGCTTATGATCAGATTATCCACGATGTATCGATTCAAAAATTACCGGTGCGTTTTGCGATTGATCGAGCAGGTTTTGTAGGGGCAGACGGTGCGACACATGCTGGCAGTTTTGATATTGTTTTTTTGTCCACTCTTCCTGAATTTGTTGTTATGGCGCCTTCTGATGAAGTTGAATTGATGCATATGGTACGTACTGCTGCAGCTTATGATCAGGGGCCACTTTCTTTTCGTTATCCGCGTGGTGAAGGTGTTGGCATCGATTTACCTGAGCGTGGTGAGTTATTAGAGATTGGAAAAGGGCGTATTTTGCGTGAAGGAAGCAGGATAGCTTTGGTTTGTTTTGGAACGCGGATGTCGGAAGTGTTGATGGCTGCTGGTATGTTGGAAGAAGAAGGGTTGTCTACGACGGTTGCAGATGCGCGGTTTGCAAAACCTTTGGATAAGGATTTGATGCGTCGTTTGGCACGTGAACATGAAGTATTAGTGACAATTGAAGAAGGCGCAATGGGTGGATTTGGAGCGCACTTATTGCAGTTTTTGGCACAAGAAGGGCTCTTAGAGCATGGTTTGAAAGTTCGTACATTAAAACTTCCTGACGAATATTTAAATCATGGTTCACCAGAGAAAGTTCTTTCACGTATAGGACTTGATGCTGTTGGTATTATCAACACGGTTTTTACTGCTTTGGGACGCAAAATTCGGACAGTGCAGAAAAGTCGAGTATGAGATGTCTGTCAGAAAAAGGCTTGATGTTCTCTTAGTTGAAAAAAACTTTTTTACGACGCGCTCACGAGCACGTGATGCTATCATGCGCCAAACAGTTAGGGTTAATGGCGAAATAATTATTAAAGCTGGGCAAATTATTTCTAACGATGCAGAAATTGTAGTTTGCGATCCGGCACAGAACTATGTCTCGCGTGCAGCGTTAAAATTGATCAGTGCACTTGATGCATTTCCGATTGTCACCGATAAAGTGACTGCCATTGATATTGGTGCATCAACAGGTGGTTTTACGCAAGTTCTTTTAGAACGTGGAGTGATTCATATTATTGCTGTTGATGTTGGTCATAATCAATTCGATGTGCGTTTATCAGGCAATAGTGCTATAACCTTACTAGAAGGTTTGAATGTGAGAGATTTGAAACAAGAACATTTAGGCAGCCGAGAAATTAATCTCATAGTATCGGATGTTAGTTTTATTTCTCTCAAGCTTGCATTACCTCCTGTTTTATCTTTGGCCAAAAAGGGAGCACAAGCTGTTTTATTGGTAAAACCTCAATTTGAGGTTGGCCGCAAGCATCTTGGTAAGGGGGGAGTATTAAAAGATCCATCAATGGCTAAACAAACTGCTGAAGAACTTTTTAATTGGCTGAATATGCAAAGTGGATGGAGTGCAAAAGGTTTGCTGCCCTCACCCATTGCGGGTGGTAATGGTAATCTAGAATATTTATTATTCGGGGAAAAAAAGAGTGAATGACAATGTCATAATAGACCATATTGGAACGAACGGTCATGGTGTTTTCAATACACCTCATGGGTTTGTTTATGTTCCTTTTACTTTACCAAGAGAATTTGCTGAAATCGCTGTTCATGGAAAATACGCTACACTCATAGCATTAAAGGAAAAATCACCAGAACGCATTGATGCCCTTTGTCCGCATTTTGGGGAATGTGGAGGATGTGCACTTCAGCATTGGCGTACCGATGTTTATAGCGTATGGAAACGACAGTTAGTTGTTGATGCGCTCAAAGAATATGGGCTTGATGTTGCCATTTCACCTTTAATCGAGTGTAAACCCTATAGTCGCCGGCGAATTACTTTAACAGCATCTATGACACTACAAGGTCAGAGAGTCGGTTTTAATCGTCATTTTTCTCATGATATTGTGGCTCTTAAAGAATGTCCAGTGAGTCGTCCAGAGCTCATATCTAAGCTGGGTGATGTGAGGATGCTATGTGCTTTTCTAAGCAATCATGTAAAACGGTTTCACATCACGATAACACACGTTGAAAATGGGTTTGATGTTGCGTTAAGTGGTTGTGTTATACGCCATGAGTCTGTTCGCCAGAAAATGGTGCGTGCAGCCCTTTTGTCTGGGATTACGCGTTTGTCTGTCGAAGGGGAAGTTTTGGTTGAACAAGAAAAACCATTGATTTACTTTGGAGATGTGTGTGTTGAATTTCCGGCTGGCGGGTTTCTTCAAGCAACTTTGGAAGCAGAAAATACTATAAGCAATATTATTTTGACTCATTTTAAAAAAGCAAAGAATGTTGCCGATTTGTTTTCAGGGATTGGAACCTTCGCATTGCGTATGGCTAAGAAAATGAATGTTCATGCGGTGGAAAATGATGAAGTAGCGTTGGCAAATTTAGATTCAGCAGCACGTTTTGCGACTGGTTTAAAAACAGTAACCTGTGAAAAACGCGATCTTTTTCGCTGCCCACTTTCTGTGAACGAACTTGAGTGTTTTGAGAGTGTTGTTTTTGATCCTCCACGCGCTGGAGCAGAAGAGCAAGCACGTGAATTGGCTAAGGCAACAATACCACGTGTTATAGCTATTTCGTGCAATCCTATTACATTTGCTCGTGATTTATCTCTTCTTGTTGATGGTGGTTATACAGTAGAACAAATCATACCGATTGATCAATTTTTATGGTCACCACATGTTGAAATTGTTGCTGTTTTGAGCAAGCGCAAAGTAAAGAGAGGTTGGAAGCTTTAGTCTAAATTGAAAAGCTTTTCTGAATTTCTTTGAGAAATTTTAAAATCAAGTTCATTTGGTATATTTTATGAAAAAGCTGTTCCTCCAATTGTCATATTATTGATTCGCAAGTGAGGCTGTCCAACGCCAACAGGAACGTTTTGTCCGGCTTTTCCGCACATACCGATACCATTATCAAGTTTGCTATCATTCCCAATCATTGTAATACGTTTCATAGCATCCGGCCCATTTCCGATGAGTGTCGCACCTTTGATTGGGGCTACAATTTTGCCATTTTCCACTCTGTAAGCTTCAGTACATTCAAAGACGAATTTTCCAGAGGTGATATCAACTTGTCCACCACCAAATGAAACAGCATAGATACCACTTTTGAGTGAGGATAGAATTTCTTCAGGTGTTTTGTCCCCCCCTAACATGATCGTATTCGTCATTCTTGGCATTGGTGCATATGCATAGGATTCACGCCGTCCGTTTCCGGTTGGATTAACCCCCATAAGTCGAGCATTGAGTCTGTCTTGCATGTAACCAACAAGCTTTCCATCTTCAATAAGGACATTATATCCTGAAGGGGTGCCTTCATCGTCGATTGTGAGTGAACCACGGCACTGGGGAATTGTACCATCATCAACAACTGTAACACCTTTTGCGGCAATTTGTTGGCCCAAAAGTCCGGCAAAAGCAGAAGTTTTTTTGCGGTTAAAATCCCCTTCCAAACCATGGCCTACTGCTTCATGAAGCATAACACCAGGCCATCCATTGGCTAAAACAACATCAAATGTCCCTGCTGGCGCTGCTTCTGCTTCTAAGTTTATGAGAGCCATACGCAAGGCTTCATCAGCAGCCATTTTCCAATTTTCTTCATGAATGAATTGGTCAAATGCTTGCCGCCCACCACATCCATAGAAGCCATTTTCACGCCGATTACCCTCAGCAGCAACCACAGATATAGAAAGTCGTACAAGAGGACGAATATCACGAACCAGATGCTCATCTGCACGTAAAACTTCTATATGCTGTAGTGAACCAGAAAGAGAAACTGTAACTTGATGTAATTTATTATTTTTTGCCCGTAAATAGGCATCAATTTTTTGCAAAAGTGTACTTTTTTCCTCAAATGATGGAGCATCAAGCGGGCTATGTGGTTGATAAAGTCTTTTGTTTGTTTTTTGAGGTGCTGCGTTATAAGGACCTGCATGATTATTATAAGTAACAGCTTTTGCTGCGTCACTAGCACGTTTGAGTGCAGCAGCTGATAATTCACTAGAGTGTGCATATCCAGTAGCTTCTCCAGCAACAACACGCAGACCAAACCCCATGTCCTGATGAAATGAGCCGTTTTTAAGCTGTCCATTATCAAATAAAAGCGTTTCGCTTTCTGTATATTCTAGGTAAAGTTCACCATCATCAGCGTGATGAAGCGTTTCTTTTACAAGTGATTGCACCTTAGACGAGGCAATATCAAAATGGTCAATCAGCGATTTCATAGTGGTTACCTTATTTTATGAGAACTTGGAAAATCCCCATTTGTCTTGTTTAAGAAGCTGTGAAATGTGCTATAAGATTTTAATCATTTAATGTACGTAAATTCTATTATGTTGGTAAAGTTGCATAGGCATCACTAAGACCATTGAGATCAACGAGGCCTCCAACTGCTTGCTCGGGAGTTGTAAAAATAAAGTAAGTTGCCATTTTACCTTTAAAAAAGAGTTGTAGTATGTCTTCCTTAAGGACAGCTTCAGCAACACAATTATCGCCAAGACAACGGCGATATTCTACTCTTCCCATATTTTTATCATCAATTTTAAGGCCAACACCAGGGCGCAATTCAACGCGAATTGGAACAAAAACACGCATCAAAGCTCCTTGATTTTTAGGGAGTTTATAAAACGTAACACGGAGAGTAATGTCATGGCGATTTTGTGTATGTACATTTTGTACAACTTCACATTGCATATTAGGTGTACCTGGAGGCAGAGAACAAACTTTTGTCCATGCACCGTAGTTTTGTGGAGCAGGGACATTTTGCTCATGAGATGTTTGTGCAAGTGCATGATTGTTAGAAGCACTATAGAGTGTGTAAATAACAACACAAACAAAGAAAGTTTTTTTTAGCAATTTATAAAGTATCACAGAAAGCCCTAACAACATCAACACTGCATTATTATGCGTAGCTCTACATAAAAAACAAATTCTCAAGCCGAGATTATAACACAAAACCATTATCTACCCAAACATATTAATCCATATGCACGAAATAAAAAAGTAGAAAAAATATCATAGAAAAAAGGCTATTAGCCTTGCTTTATGATGTTTGGTATGATTATTTTTATGGTACGTTTATAAATCTAATAAATAATGTACATCGAAAAAATGTATTTTTGTTGCAAATATTTCCATCTGTTTTTAGGGGATACGTATAAGAAAGATATCCTATATGTTCTCAAAACACTATGATATTAATTAATCATTCCCATATGCCAGACAATATTTGTTTGTGGATGATAGAAATGGAAAAGGTTTTTGAGTGGAATGTCTGTTTTAAGAGAATTATCGGCGGCAAATGATAAATCAACTCCACCAAAATCCAGCATTGGTGATTATATCACGTTATTAAAACCACGGGTTATGTCACTTGTTGTATTTACAGCTTTGGTTGGACTTGTGATGTCACCTGTTTCTATGAATCCATTTTATGGTTTTTTAGCAATATTGTGTATTGCTATAGGTGGTGGTGGTGCAGGAGCACTTAATATGTGGTATGATGCTGACATTGATGCAGTGATGGAACGTACCAAACATCGCCCCATTCCTACTGGCAAAATCAGCCCTAGGAAGGCATTTATTTTTGGCATGATTCTTTCTGTACTTTCTGTATTAATTATGGGGAGCTTCATTAATTGGTTTTCAGCAATTTTTCTTGCATTTACAATCTTTTTTTATGTCGTTATCTATACAATTTGGTTAAAGCGTAGAACGCCACAAAATATTGTTATTGGCGGTGCATCTGGGGCTTTCCCACCAATGATTGGATGGGCTGCGGCAACGGGGACAGTGAGTATTGAGAGCTTTTTGTTATTTTTAATCATTTTTATGTGGACTCCTCCGCATTTTTGGTCTCTTTCTTTGTTTTCTTCTCTTGATTATGACGCAGCGGGCATTCCTATGATGCCTAATGTACGGGGCGAAACTTCAGCAAAAAAACAGATTTTATTTTATACTGTGCTTATGGCAATATGTGCAGCAGGACCTTATATTACCGGTTTTGGAGGAATTTTTTATGGTATTTTTTCGACAGTTTTGGGCATTATCTTTATACATTTTTCTTATCGTTTGTGGAAAGCTGATACGCGTGACACAACTATTTTGATGGCGAAAAAAACATTTTTCTTTTCGTTATTTTATTTGGCTGCTCTCTTTGGAGTTCTTTTGATTGAATCCCTTGTATGGTGTTTTATTATCCGCTAGTACAGTGAAATGAAAATGCAAACTTAAAAGAGACGTTTTTCTATAGGAAAATGCTCTAGGAATACACTATATGGTGTACTATTATGGAAGAGGGTGATATTGCCAATTCTTTCTTTTTATACTGTTTATGTAGTGTATAAAGATAGTCTTTTTTGAACATATGATCAAAGTGAAAGATATTAAGGATGATTTATGACTATACTTCCTCCTTTAACAATGCGTCTTTGCGGTCCGCGTGGATTTTGTGCGGGGGTTGATCGTGCTATTCAGATTGTCCTTCTTGCATTAAAAAAATATGGTGCTCCAGTCTATGTTCGTCATGAAATTGTGCACAACCGCTATGTGGTTGAAGGGTTGCAGCAACATGGTGCTGTTTTTGTTGAAGAGCTTGATGAGATTCCAGAAAAACACCGCTGTCAACCTGTTGTATTTTCTGCCCACGGTGTACCGAAGTCTGTACCAGAAGAAGCGCGCTGCTATAATTTGTTTTATCTTGATGCAACATGTCCGTTGGTCTCTAAAGTTCATAAACAAGCGATACGGCATCAACGTCATGGACGTCATGTTATATTGATTGGTCATTCTGGTCATCCTGAGGTGATAGGAACAATGGGACAGCTTGAAAAAGGAGCTGTGACATTAATTGAAACGATTGAAGATGCTTTACATTATCAACCAAATGATCCAGATAAATTAGGATTTGTTACACAAACGACACTTTCTGTTGAAGATACAGCAGAGGTTCTCGATGTGCTACAACGGCGTTTTCCTATGTTAGAAGCTCCAGCTGCTGAATCAATTTGCTATGCTACCACGAACAGGCAAGATGCTGTTAAGGCAGCAGCGTTGGGAAGTGATTTGTTTTTGATTGTTGGAGCGCCGAATTCCTCTAATTCGCGACGTTTGGTGGAAGTTGCTGAAAGGTTTGGTGCGCAACGGGCTGTTTTAGTTCAGCGTGCTGATGAAATTGATTTTAATCGTCTGGGAGCTCTTTCCGTTGTAAGTCTGTCAGCAGGGGCTTCTGCTCCCGAAATTATTATTGATGAAATCATCTCAGCTTTTCGCGAGCGTTATGATGTTACAATAGAATTGGCTGAAACAGTGGTAGAAACGGAAACATTTTTGGTGAGTCGCGAATTACGTGACGTTACTTTGACACCTCAAGATATGGCTTTCGTTAATGGTCGAGTTAAGACGCTGAAAAATGAAAATCAGAATACACGCATGCCTATAACGAAAGCAAAATAATGGCCGTTTATACAAATATTCATCCAAATGATTTGAAGGTATTTTTGAAACGTTATTCGATAGGTTCGCTTTTGTCTTATCAAGGCATAGAAGAGGGAATAGAAAATTCTAATTTCATACTGTATACAACAGAAGGGAAGTTTGTTCTAACACTTTATGAAAAACGTATTTCAAAAGATGATTTGCCCTTTTTTTGTAGCTTGATGCAGCATTTAAGCCAGCGTGGAATTCCTTGTCCTCAACCAGTAGTACAAAGTGATGGGACAACGATTGGTGAACTAGCAGGACGCCCTGCTGCTATTATTACGTTTCTGGAAGGGATGTGGATTCGTCAGCCCAATATATGCCACTGTGGCGAAGTGGGAACGAGTTTAGCGCAGTTGCATTTAGCAGGACGGGATTTTACACTCAGCCGTAAAAATACCCTTTCTATTATGGACTGGAAGTTATTGTGGAAACATTGCCAAATGAGCAAAGATGCGTTGTTAAAAGAGTTTAGGCAAAGAATTAATATGGAATTGGTTTTTTTACAAGAAAATTGGCCGTCAAATTTGCCAACAGGCATTATTCATGCTGATTTATTTAATGATAACGTGTTTTTTTTGAATCATCGTCTTTCTGGTATTATAGACTTTTATTTTGCTTGTAATGATTTCTTAGCTTATGATTTAGCTATCTGCTTGAATGCTTGGTGTTTTGAACAAGATTATTCCTATAGTCTCGCCAAAGCACGTAAGTTATTGGAAAATTATCAAAAAATAAGGCCATTGCTCCCCTTAGAATTAAAGGCAATTATTTTATTAGCGCGTGGTGCGTCTTTACGTTTTCTTCTCACGCGCCTTTATGATTGGTTTAATACACCGCCGGATAGTTTTGTGGTTAAGAAAGATCCACGCGAATATTGGCACAAGCTTTGTTTTTTCAGTAATATAGATTCACTTAGTGAATTGGGTTTTTGAATTTTATGTTAAATCAACAAAAAGTCGTTGAAATTTATACAGATGGTGCATGCTCTGGTAATCCTGGAGTTGGAGGATGGGGAGCAGTTTTACGCTGGAATGGTCATGAACGTGAACTTTATGGTGGACAAGAGCACACGACTAACAATCAAATGGAATTAATAGCAGCGATTCATGCATTGAAGGCGCTTAAAGAACCCTGTTCTGTCGATCTTTATACGGACTCTGTGTATGTCCGCAATGGTATCTCTATGTGGCTTGAAGTTTGGAAGAAAAATCATTGGCGTACGGCGTCAAATAGTCCTGTGAAAAATATGGAGTTATGGCAAGCTCTTGAAGATGCTTGTTCTCATCATACTATCAGATGGCATTGGGTAAAAGGGCATGCGGGACATCCAGATAATGAGCGTGCAGACGCACTTGCTCGGAAAGCAATTACCAAGTATCGCGAAAATGGATACTTTCCAGCATAGTCCTTTTGGGATATTTTGCTTTTATCACGGAGTATCAAGAGAGTTTTATTGTGTATGGAGTATGAATGTTCCACTTAAGGCATAATTTTTAAAGGCAACTGTATAAAAAACTTTTTGATTTGTTTCCTTTGGTATAAAGTAGATGGGAGCACTGAAGAGTGTATATTCTGTATTTTCACGCACTTTTTTTGCTGGTCCAATTTGCATTTCTCCTCCATCTAAAAAGAGAGAAGAAGGTATGATTTTGTTGTTATTTTGTATTTTGATAAAGAGAGTGTTTATCTCTTTTTTAGCGCTTATTTGAAATTCAGGATGCGTTGTACGAGGTAAGGCATCTTGAGCCTTCTTTAACAGGGATAAAGGAAGGTGTTTGTTTTTTTGAACGGATAGAGAAAAATCAAAGTTAACAGTAAACGGAAGACAGATTTTATTACATAATCCAAGAGTTAAAGTGCCACTTAAATTTTTGCTTGAACCGGAAATATTAAAAGGCAATACTACTTTATCTTTATAGCCTAATGACCAGTCATTTTCTGTTTCATAAAGCTGTGGTGTGGGATAAAAGATTTCATAAGAGACTTGTTGGTTGAAGTTAAAAAATGGTGCAAAACCTGAATTCCCTGGATTGCGCCAGTATGTTTTCCATCCTGGTTTAAGAAGAATTTCAATAATGCCGTCTCTTCTTCCAGAAAAAGAGGGTTCGGTAATAGCTAGTCTGATACAACCACCATCTGATTCATACCAAGATGTTGGAAAAAGATATGCGTTTTGTTTCGTTTGAGCACTAACAGGGATGTTAATAAATTCTAAAAATATGAATGTTAAGCTTAAAGTAACTAAAAGTTTTTTATAAAAGAAAGTCGCGTTATTTTGTAAGTTTATAAGTATTTGAATTTTTTTCATTAGAGCTTTATTTTCCTTTTGTACGAACTGAGTTAAATTTTATTATGTAAATTGTGGAGAATAACAGATTGATGAAGCAGTGTAATGGCTTTTTGGGTGGACAGTTGCTCATAGCAATGCCAGGAATGAATGACAAACGCTTTATTCGTTCTGTTATTTATGTTTGCGCGCATTCTGATGCTGGTGCTATGGGGATTATTCTCAATCAGTTGCACCATATTGATTTTCCGGAGCTTTTGCTTCATCTTGGAGTCATAAACAGTGGACAAAAAAAAGGTCTTTCTGAACCAATAAAAAAATTTCCAGTACGCTATGGTGGACCTGTTGATCCTTCACGTGGTTTTGTACTGCATTCGGACGATTATGCTTGTAAAGAAACTGTTTCTATTGCAGATAAGATCTGTTTTACTGCAACGATTGATATATTAAAAGCGATCAGTTGTGAGCAAGGTCCACAACATGCATTGATAGCATTAGGTTATGCTGGATGGAAAGCCGGACAGCTCGAGGCAGAAATTTATACGAATGGTTGGCTGATTAGCTCCACATCGCCTAGTTTTCTTTTTGAAAGTAATTTAAATCGCAAATACGATGAAAGTTTGATCCGCATGGGGATCAACCCGACCTATCTCGTTTCTGAAATGGGGCACGCGTAGAGTGTCATTTTCCGAGTTTTTGATTTTATACAATGCCCTATACATTATGCTTTGATTGTATAAGGGAAATGATTTTGAACGAGAGTGATTAATTCTTCAATGGCAATTGGCTTAGTAACAAATGTGCTTTGAACATATTTACAGCCTTCTTGGCGTAAAAAGAGTGCTTCTTTTTCATTTTCAACACCTTCTGCGATAATTTGCAAATTAAGATCAGTTGCCATATTAATTATGGATTTGAGAACAAGCTTTTTCTTGCGAGAGTCTATTGAGATAAGTGAACGATCCAATTTAACCATGTCGAATGGATAACGTACGAGATAAGTAAGTGATGAATAACCTGTTCCAAAATTATCTAAAGCAAGATTCATTCCAAGAGCTTTAATTTGTTCAAGAAAGTGCGCTGATTGTTCAGGGTTTTTTCTTAAGACAAACTCGGATATTTCTATCATCAAGCTCCCTTTGTTGAGTGGGTAGCGAAGCAGGGCAGAGCGCAATTGACTGATAAAGCGAGAATGAACCATTTCTGTGCTTGGTAAATTAATTGAAATAAAGAAAGATTGTTTGGAAAATTTTTCTTGTACATTTGTAAGATCAATAACAGCATTATCGATGATAAATTCTGCCAAATCCATAACGATTTTTTCATTTTCTACGATCTTGATAAAGTCAGAGACATTTAAATTTCCATAACTTGGATGATGCCATTCTACAATTGTTTCAAAACCAATAATATGCCCATCTGATAAATTAAGGATAGGATGATAGAGAATTTTTATTTCATTACGCTTTATGGCAGCATGAATGTCTTTCCCCATAGTGTTATGCTCAATGCCTAACGTACGAAAATTTGGGCGAAAAGGTTCAATATGATTGCCACCCATTTGTTTTGCACGGATCATCGCCAGTTCGCTATCATTTAAAATATCTTTAGCGGTCGATCTACTTTCACTCCATGTAACCAGTCCAATTGAAGTTGAAAGTGTTATTTTTTTTTCTGTAAGTGAAATAGGTGCTGAGATTGTTTTGTGCAGGTGATCTGCAAATGCTGCAATTTTTTGTGGTTCAGTCTCACTGAGTAAAATGATTGCAAAACGGTCTGCGGAAAGACGTGATAAGGTATCTTGAAAGTTAATAAGACGGCTCAAACGGCGTGCAATGATAAGTAGTACAGTATCACCAACAGCTATGCCTAATTTACGATTAATTTGACGGAAATTATCAAAGTCAATCATAAAGACAGTTGGTTTAATTTTGATATTTGCTTTAGCCAAAGAGGTATAATTTTGCAGCCTATCAAAGAAGATTTGTTGGTTAGGAAGGCCCGTTAAGCTGTCGTGAATTGCATCATACAATAAGCGTTCTTCGGATTTTTTATGGTTGGTAATATTTACAATGGTTCCAATGACACGGGTAATTTTTCCATCTTTTTGCATAGCTGGGCGTGCGCGAAGGGAAAACCAATGATAATAACCACCACCAGAAGAGAGTCGAAAAATTTGATCGATACGTCCTTTTTTCTTTTTAAGAATGATGTCCAATATGGCTTGAAAGCGTTCACGATCCTCATAGTGCAAGGCTGAAATCCAGTTGCTCATAGGTCCATTGAGTTTGTGGGTTTCAGTACCAAAGAGGGTTGCCATGTTTGGGTGTACAACAATTCGGTCACGTTCAACATTCCAGTCCCAAATAATATTTCCAGCTCCCTTTGCTGCAAGTACTTGTTGTTCAAGATCAGAAAATATTCCTTCATGGAAAGCGTCATTGGAAAAAGTTTGTTGCATGACAGTAAAGCTTATAAGAAGAACAATGAGCACTAATCCTCCTGCTAATGCTGGTTGGATAATATCATTGTTTAAATACCCTGCTATGCAGGCATAAGCTCCAACACACCAAAAGCTAATGAGCAACCATGTTGGTATAAGCATGATTGCGCGGTCATAGCTTCGGAGTGAAAAATAGCTGATTAAAATTATACCAAGCACAGCGGTGAGGCCAAATGACATACGAGCGATACCAGCGGCTCTGGTCGGGTCATAAATAGCAAATGCTCCCAAACCACAAAAAGCGATGGTCCAGACAATTGCACCATAACTGAAGTGATAGTGCCAACGGTTAAGGCATAGATAAGTAAAAAGGAAAATGAAGAGGGTAGCGGCAAGTGCTACTTCTGTACTGGCACGCCAGATCGGTTGCGTTGTTAACGTCACTGCAAAGAATTTATTTAAAAAGTTAAAGTCGATGCCAATATAAAAGAGTACTGCCCAAGCGATAGCGGCTGTTGCAGGAAAGAGACCTGTTCCACGGACGACGAAGAGAACAGTTAATAAGAGTGCTAAAAGACCTGATATACCAAGCAGAATACCATGATAAAGCGTATAAGAATTGATTGCATCCTTATAGGCTTCAGGTTGCCATAAATAAATTTGTGGTAGATTTGCAGAGTTAAGTTCAGCTACAAACGTAACGACAGCGCCAGGGTTAAGTGTAATACGAAAAATATCAGAGTTCGCACTGGCTTGGCGATCGAGAGAAAAACCTTCGCTTGGAGTTATGGATTGAATTCGCGCTGATCCGAGGTCTGGCCAAAGAAAGCCTGAATGAGCTATGCGATAATGGGGTGCAACGATAAGACGATCGATTTGTTCATCTGTTGGGTTTGCAAGAGAAAATACTGCCCAGTTTCCGGAAAACTTTTCACTTTTTGCTTGCACTTCAATGCGCCATACAATGCCATCTGGTCCTGGTGCTGTACTTGTTTGAAAGATAGAGCTGTTTGTATGATGAATTTCAATCGCTTTTGAGAGGTCAAGAGCAGCATCTTGAGAAGAAATTTTAACGGGCTCAATTGCCTGTGCTGACGTAGGGTGGACAAAAGAACTAATGACTACAATGAAAATGATGTCAATGATTTTACGCAAACTCTTCACAATGTCCCACTCTCAATATTTTATGATGTTTAATTTTAACTTAGATTTTCTAGAAAAAACGTCTACCTTTTATAATTTTACCTGCATAACAAGCAGTTATTATTTTCTTTTGAAAAGTTGTACGATTTTATACAAAAATAAAGAAACATCTATTTGCCTCAATAAAGTTTGAAGCTGATAGAGTTTTATATTTTCGTAGGGCAAAATTAAACCATGAGTTTTTAGATTTCATAGATATACCTTCGCTTGCAAAACACTTTATCACATGAAGTCAAAATAGGGTAGTTTTGTACGCCTCTTTGATGAATATTTCCCAAACTTATTTAGTAAGAGAAACTTTTGCAGTAAATTTTATCATAAAATCTGTGCATGGTATTAAGTCACTGCTTTTAAAAACAATTTTCTATATCTCCAATATATATGAAAGCATTTGGAAAAAACTCTATTAAATCTTACTTGATTTTGTATGAAAGAATTGATGTTAAATCATCAAAATTCATGAGGGGGCCAACAGGTCCAACAGCGGCCAATGTTGGAGTAGAATTTATAAAAAGACGATGCGCTAAATCAGTTAATCTTGCAGGAGTAATGAGATCTAAGCGTTCAATTGTTTCAGATATTGGAATTGGTCGACCGTAAAGAAGCATTTGGCGGGCAATGAGATGTGCTTGACTAGATGGGTTTTCTTGTGACATTGTAAGGTTGGCGCGATATTGTGCTTGTGCGCGTTGAAGTTCATTGGCATGAATATTTTTGCTTGTCTTAGAAAGCTCATCAAGAATCACGGGAAGCAGTTCTTTTAGCCCCTCTTGTCCAGTAGCGGCATGAACTCCAAAAAGTCCGGTATCTGAAAAGCCCCAATGAAAAGCATAAATAGAATAGCATAATCCACGCTTTTCTCTTACTGCTTGAAAGAGACGCGATGACATGCCTCCGCCAAGAATAATGGAAAGAATCTGGGTAGCATAAAAATCTCGTGCATGATAAGCACGCCCTTCAAACCCGAGAACAACTTGTGTGTCCATGAGATCGCGATATTCGCGAAAATCGCCGCCGACATAATTTGCAAGGTTGGTGAGAGGCGCTGTTGAGTGAGGGCGAAAAGTGCTAAGACGGCTTTCGACCTCTTGCAGAAAATTTTCATGCTGTACAGCTCCTGCTGCAACCACGATCATACGGTCTGCACTGTATTGTTGATGCATAAAATTATGAAGGTCAGCAGATGTAAATGATTGGATTGTTTTTTGGGTACCTAAAATGGAGCGACCAAGGGATTGGTGACGAAATGCTGTTTCAGTAAAGTGATCAAAAACAATATCATCAGGAACATCCTGAGCGGCACAGATTTCCTGAAAAACCACTTGTTTTTCTCGTTCTAATTCATTGTCATCAAATTTTGAATGCATCAAAATATCGGCTAGAATGTCAATAGCAAGCGGGATATCGCTTTTGAGAACGCGCGCAAAATAGGCAGTTGTTTCAGTGCTGGTCGTGGCATTGATTTCACCGCCAACATCTTCAATATCGCTTGCAATTTGAAAGGCTGTACGGTTTTCTGTTCCTTTAAAGGCCATATGTTCAAGAAGATGGGCTATACCATGTTGTGTGAAGGTTTCATTACGTGAGCCAACTTTTACCCATATTCCAAGTGCTACACTGTCAATTTGTTGCATTGTGTGTGTGGCGATAGTCAAACCATTACTAAGGCGACTGATATCTACACGCATGTGTTTACGACTCCATTAAACAAGCCAATTGCCTCGTTATCAGGGCAATTGGAATATTCTTGATGTGAATTAATGCAACTAACTTCAATAAGATGCACGTGATTTTAAAGAAATATAATCTTTTACTATTTTTTCATCATTAGCAATACTTATAAAGCGTTCTTCGCGTTCCATTAAATCATTGAGACAAGATGGACATGGGGCATTAATCCCACAGGCATTTTTGATGGCATCAGGAAATTTAGCAGGATGAGCGGTGGCAAGGACGATCATTGGAATATATGGTTGCTTGTTTTCGCGCGCTACTTTAAGCGCAACAGCTGTATGTGGATCAACAAGATAGCCGTTTTCTTTATAAACACGGTCAATCATTTGCGCCGTTTCAGCCACGTTACTTTTCCCAGCAGAAAACAGAGAACGAATATTTTTGAGCTGCTTTTCACTAAGATTAAAACATCCTGATTTTTTCAAGTTTTCCATCGCATTGCGAATCCATACAGGATCACGTTCGCCACTTTCAAACAGTAGGCGTTCAAAATTAGAAGAAACTTGAATATCCATCGAAGGTGATGTTGTATGGGTGATCGGTCGTGTTTCATAAGTACCGCTGGTTAATGTGCGTGGGAGGATATCATTATCATTTGTTGCAATAACCAATTGGGCAAGGGGTAATCCCATACGGGCAGCAACATAACCTGCAAAAATATCACCAAAATTTCCAGTAGGAACAGTAAATGAGACAGCTCTATCAGGAGCACCTAAGGAAAGAGCAGATGAAAAATAATAAACAATTTGGGCCATGATACGTGCCCAGTTTATAGAATTAACTCCCGAAAGCGCTTTTTTTTGTCGAAAATTATGATCGTTAAACATTGCTTTGACGAGTGCTTGGCAATCATCAAAATTTCCTTCAATGGCTATAGCATGAACATTTGTGCTGTGGTTGGTAGTCATTTGTCGCTGCTGAACGGGTGATACGCGCCCTTTAGGAAACAAAATAAAAATGTCTGAGTGTTCTCTTCCAGCGAAAGCTTGTATTGCAGCTCCCCCAGTATCTCCTGATGTGGCAGCAATAATTGTTGCGCGTCTATTTTTTTTAGTGAGAACGTAATCCATCAGTCTAGAAAGAAACTGCATTGCGACATCTTTGAATGCCAAAGTAGGACCATGAAAAAGTTCAAGAATAAATTCATCTGTTCCAGTTTGCAATAATGGACAGGTTACTGGATGACGAAAGGTGGCATAAGATTCGGCAATCATATTTTCAAAAGATTTATATTCGATTTCGTTATTCATAAAGGGCCAAAGAATGGTTTTAGCAATTGTAGTATAGGATTGTCCGCGGAGCGCTCGTAATGCATTGGGTGATAATTGAGGAAATTTTTCTGGAAGATAAAGGCCACCATCACTAGCTAGCCCAGTCATGATCGTTTCAGTAAAGCCTAGAGCAGGGGCTTCACCTCTTGTGCTGATATATTTCATGAATCTTTACTTTCATTTATTTTCAGTGAACTAATGGAATTTTATATTTCATGTTTTTAACAATATTAAAATTATTAAATGAATAAAAGTTTGTTTGCTTATGCTTATAAATAATGGAGTGTCAATGACATTGGTACTTTAGACGTTTTGATACAGCACTTTGAATATTCAAGAACTTTTTCATCTGAAAAATTTAACTCTGTTATTCGTTAGTTTATTTTATAATTTGTGTTGCTTTCTGAATATTTGGATTAATGTACAGGATGGTATGGCTTGAAGACTTTTTTATAGAAACTTAATTTGTTAGTATCTATCTTTTGCTTTTAACTTTGCATAGCCAAAAATGCATATTACAATTAGGCTCTGCAAAATAACATATTATGAACATGTTGGAGGATTTACGAGGTAATTTCATGGTATTTTGTGCGTAAACTGTGTATTTTAAGAGGTCTTCATTCAGTTTAACTTATCTGTTTTCACGCTAAGAGGTATTATATTTATTCTATGCCGTATTCTTAGTAATGAACAAATCTTCCACAAAAAGCACAAAAAAATCCTACCCCAATTATTTGAGGCAGGTTACAATATAAACATGGCTTTTTTAATAAAAGAAAAAACAATCGGATAACTTTAAATTATTTAGAAATTATCTGGTTTTTTAGTTTTACTTTTTTGTTTTACCTATTCCTATACCGATTATTGCGCTGAATATAGCCATAACAAACCCAGTAAAGAAACCGAAAACCATGGATCCTATTGTGGTAAAAGTTCCTAGTCTAATGGGTTCAAATACGTGCTCAATTCTTGCTTCAATGGTATTTTCATTTCCCATTCCATAATTTAAACTCGGAATAGAAAGAGCAGCCATACGGATTGCTTCTTTTTTTCCTTGTTCTATTACAAAAAGGGAAACATCTTTTTGTTGTGGGGTGTTTGTCAAATGATTTGCATTAACATTCACAACTTGTGAAAGAAAAAAAGCAATCGCTATAAAAATACTTAACACATAATTTTTAAGTACTTTGTTCATAATTTCACCTCAAATACTTTCTAATTTCAGCGTAGATAATCTAACGCATAGATGGAGCCAGTGAACACATTAAAAGAGATGTGCAAGTGTCCGTGGTTCTTACTGGTTGTGATGAGGGTTATTGTTTTTGTTCAATAATGAACAGATAATGTGGCTACGCTTGAGAAATATTTTAAAGAGTTCCATCTTTATCAGCTCACAAATGTTTAGGTGAGGATTTGATGAGTGCTGTTATACAATTTATTACCCACCCTATGACCATACCTACTATAGCTGTTCCGTACCCAGATAACATCGCAACACCGAAAGTCCCTAGTGTGATAGGTTCAAGTACCTTCTCAATCTTTCCTTCAATGGTAGCTTTGTTTTCTACTCCATAATTTAAATCTGGAACATAGAGAGTAGCCATACTGATTACCTTTTTTCTTCCCTGCTTTTCTAAGGAAATAGAAATATTCTCTTTTTGAGAGTTATTTCTCAAATGATTTGCATTAACATTCACAATTTGTGAAAGAAAAAAAACGATCATTATAAAAATATTTAATACGTATTTTTTAGACATTTTTGTCATAATTTTACCTCAGATACTTTAGTGTATAAATAAACATAAGGGATAGAGCGTGTTGCCTATATTTACTATTTAAGGCAACAAAAATTCGCTCTGTTATGTACTCCAATAATGATTTTTTTTAACACATAATGAATCTATCTTTATGATTTAATAGTGAACAGCTTCATTTGAACATTAACACTATGTCTTTTATCCATCCTATGATTGAACTTATGAAACTTACTGCATATCCAGCAATCATTATCCCCATTCCTACCGTGAGGGGTTCGACCACCTTTTCAACTTTTCCTTCAAAGGTAGTTTTATTTCCCACTTCATAATTTAAGCTTGGAATATAGAGAGTAGCCATACTGATTGCTTTTTGTTTCGCTGCAAACACAGAGGAAGCCTCTTGTTGAGAGCTGTTTTTCAAGTAATTTGCATTAACATTCGCAACTTGCGAAAGAGAAAAAGCGGTTGCTATAAGAATACTTAACACATAATTTTTAAACACCTTTACCATAATTTTACCTCAAGTACTTTCTGTTATTAACATTGATATATTGACATACTTACAAAGAGGATAAGTTCACTTAAAAATATCAAGTTCAACTATCATTTGTCTTTCAAAGAAAAATATAAATCATTATGTATTTTCTTGTCAACAAGAAAAATACTATTTGTTGTAATATGATGCATAATATAGTTATATTATGTATTTCATATTCTGAAAAAAATATTTTAAAAATTTATAAAATAAGAAAATTGTTGTGATAATATGATGATTTTGTAAGAAATAATTATTTTTTTGTCGTTTAATACATATTTTAAAATGCTTTGTTTACATATCACATATAAGTATGTTGTATATTATTTTGAAGATAATTTATATTTAAATAATAATATGAACGCGTAATTAGAAAATTTTAATTATAGAGAGAATAATAAAAATAGTTCAGTTTATCTATGTTAAAGGAATTAAATATATTATATAGAAGAGATCGAATTACATTACATTTTTTTGAAATATGTTCAGATATAAGTTTTGATTTAAAACTTTAAAGAGAGTAAATTTAGTGAATTCTTGAGTTAGCTCTCAATGTGCATGTAATAAACAGCCTAAAAGTTTTGATTTTCGATTCATTAATGAATTCTCTGTATATATCAATACCAAGTTTATTGATAGAATATTATTTGTGACAAGAGTTGCTATGACTTATATCTAGAGAGCACGGTTTAAGAGTTATCCGTTATGACGTTTATCTACGTTGTTATAAACACATGAATGGATGTATATGTCTATGATTATAATAATTTAATTCTATATTATAGAGACAAAACAAATTGATACTTTTCTCACAAGAAGTAGAGCTTAAATTGTATAAGAATAAAGTAGTTTACTGATTATAAAAATGGTAGAGGCGCATACGAGCTATTTGTTATATACAGCCAATGCAGTTATGTATTAGTTCTTATAAGCACATTGTAATTGAGAGAAGAATAGCTTGGCAACAATATTACTTGAGAGAATTTATGAGCTTATATATGTTCAAGGAACTTTTTTATGATACGTCTTGCCATACTGCCATTGCTTCTAAGACTTCTCCTAAATAAGCATGTTTGGCGATAGTCGTGTCGGCACCAGCATCTGCAAGCGCATTAGAGTGGCCAAGGTAACTATGCGATCCTCCAGTAAAACCAATGGTGCGCATGCCCGCTGCTATTGCAGCATGTACGCCATGAAGTGAATCTTCTATGACAATAGTATTTTGGGGCTTGGCATGTAATTGTTGTGCAGCAAAAAGAAAAACATCAGGAGCAGGTTTAGTTTTTTTCGTTCCAACTTCAGGTGCAGAAAATATTTTATCTTCAAAAAGATCATAGAGATCAACGGCAGTGAGCATTTCTTTTATATCTATGCTTTTTGCATTAGAGCAGATACAGTAAGGGTAGCGAGATTTAACATTTTCTATAGCTTCTCTTATCCCATCGATAGCACGTAATTCAGTTTTTATTTGTGTCCGAAAAATATTTGACATTTGACCGATAAGATGAGCAGAAATTGGCTTTCCTGTTTCTTGTTCAACTTGTTTAAGAATATCGTAAAAGATAAGTCCTGCATAACGCTTACTTAATTCTTCAGGTGTTATTTCATATCCTATTTGTTTCAGTAATTGAGATCCAATTTTTGCTGCGAGATATTCAGAGTCTACCAGTACTCCATCACAATCAAAAATAATGAGATCTATCTGAGGCATGAGATATTCCTTTACATAATTATTTATAGCTTGAAAACTTTCATGAAAATGCCATTGAAACGATTTTATTTCATAAAAATACGCTTTGAAAGTGATTCTTATCCGTTTGACGAAATAAAAGATATGGGGACAGTGTGTTGAAGGGAAGAAAAATAAGGATTTGTCAGTGTGAAATTCTCTTATTTTTCTTGAAAAAATAAAAATGAATATCAATTTTGTAGGAATTTAACGATACGTTTACTCTATTTTGTAAATATAGATCAATAATGCGGGCCTATAAGCCATTCTGATTGATTATAGGATAAATTCAGTTCACGTTGTTGGGTTTTTCATGACAGTTATTCAGCTTCAAAAAGATTTCGTTCGTACTCCTTCACAGACTCTATGGCGCAATAAAATTTTCAAAGGGGATTGTGTTGCAGTACTAGAAAAACTTCCAAAACATTCAGTTGATATGATTTTTGCCGACCCTCCTTATAATTTGCAATTGGATGGTGCTTTATATCGTCCAGACCATTCGCTTGTTGATGCGGTTGATGATGAGTGGGATCAGTTTGAGAGTTTTGCTGCTTATGACGCTTTTACACGTGCATGGTTGCTTGCTTGTCGTCGTGTGTTGAAACCAAATGGGACGCTTTGGGTTATCGGATCCTATCATAATATTTTTCGGGTTGGTACGGCATTACAAGATTTAGGTTTTTGGATGCTTAATGATATCATTTGGCGCAAAAATAATCCCATGCCTAATTTTAGAGGACGTCGCTTTCAAAATGCACACGAGACACTTATTTGGGCTGTTCGAGATCAAAAGGATAAAAAGTATACGTTTAATTATGACGCCTTAAAAGCTGCGAATGAAGATTTACAAATGCGTTCAGATTGGCTTTTCCCTCTCTGTACCGGTGCTGAACGTTTAAAAGATGAGGCAGGGCGTAAATTACATCCAACACAAAAACCACAGGCGTTATTAGCACGTATTATTATGGCTTCTAGTAAGCCAGGTGATGTCATTCTTGACCCATTTTTTGGTTCAGGAACGACAGGTGCTGTTGCCAAACTTTTGGGGCGTGATTTTGTGGGTATTGAACGCGAACAAGATTACATAGATGCAGCTTGTGAGAGGATTGCTGCGGTTAAACCTTTAGACAAACCAGAATTGGCAATTTTGGATAGAAAAAAAGCAGAACCGCGTGTAGCATTCAATAGCTTACTTGAAGCCGGTTTGCTTTATCCTGGAGAAGTTCTTTATGATAGGAAGAAGCAAGTATCTGCTATTGTAAGAGCTGATGGTACGATCATGCATGGTGGTGAAGCTGGTTCTATTCATGCAATGGGAAGGAAGGCTCAAGATTCACAAAGCTGTAATGGTTGGACTTTTTGGTATTATGAGGAAAACGGACGGTTGAAGCCCATAGATAATTTAAGAATGATAATACGTTCACAGATGTTAAAAACTGGTGTTCTATGAAGTAGCAAGTTGGCATCATCACTATATTTACCAGCTCCCAATATTGTTCTTGTATTTAAACGTTTCATAAGAAGAATATTGTCTCTTTTCTTGAATGTCTTTATCCACATACCAATTCTGCTTGTTATGTGTAAGCGAACGTTTTTTATGGCTCATCATAAGAGGTTTTCATTCAATCAACAAAACAATAAATTATCATTATAAATCAATGTATTTTATAAAAATGAAACATTGCATATTGAATTTAAAAATTCGTTTCTCCGGTGAAGAGAATTATTTTAATTTAAAGGAATTTGGAATTGCTACGGAAATGGCTTTTTTCATAACAGTAGGAAGTGCTTCCTCGGCAAGATACTGAATGTCGCACCACCAGCCATTTTCATGATTCATTTCGTAAACACTATTAGTGTAGTAAACGTCGAGTTTCAGAGAAAAGTGAGTAAAAATATGCGTAATTTGTCCTTTGAATTGCCAATTGGCTCTAAATGGCGCATTTTGGAGTCCGTTTTCGTTGTCTATCCCAATATTGTTAGGAATTTGAGTCATTCCACCTAGAAGTTTTTTACCCTGTCGTTTTTCTAAATAAATTTGTCTATTTTCATTTAGGATAACAAAAGCAACACCAGTTTTTGAAGGGCGTTCTTTTTTAGGAGCTTTGACTGGAAAGGACTCTGTCATTTGCATTTTTGCTGCTCTGCACAGGCTTTGCAAAGGGCAGAGGTAACAAGATGGTTTACGTGGTGTACAAATGGTTGCTCCGAGATCCATCATTGCTTGAGCAAAGTCACCAGGGCGTTTTAAAGCAGTAATTTTTTGTGTTTTTTCCTTAATTTCAGTTTTTGCTTTTGGCAATATTGAAGCGATAGCAAATAAGCGGGCGACCACGCGTTCCACATTACTATCAACAACCGCTACAGGGTGGTTAAAAGCAATTGCAGCAATGGCTGCTGCAGTGTAGTCTCCAATACCCGAGAGAGTTCGCAATGCTTTTACGGATTGGGGGAATTGCCCTCCATAATTGTCGATAAGCTGCTTAGCACAATTCTTAAGATTACGTGCACGTGAATAATAGCCAAGACCAGCCCAAGCTTTCATGATATCATCTTGTGAAGCTGTCGCTAAAGAGGAGAGATCAGGCCAAAGTTTTAAAAATTTTTGAAAATAAGGCTTTACAGCTTCGACAGTTGTTTGTTGAAGCATGATTTCAGAAAGCCAAACCCGATAAGGATCAGGGCGGATGCCTTGTGCTTGTTCTTCAGGAGTAATCCGCCATGGTAAACGTCGATGTTTCTGATCGTACCAAGAAAGGAGGTGCGAAGAGATTTCATGCATAGTTGTTTTCAACCATAAAGAGATGTAAAATGCAAAAGAAAAAAGCATTTATTTTGCAACTTATGGTTTGTCCTTGGCCATTTATTATAGGACTTCTGGTTAGATGAATATGGGAATTTAGCGGTATTTGATTAGTTTTTAGAGAAATAGCACTTAGATGAAAGAGAAAATTATTATAGATTTAGTAAATGATTTTATGATGATTTAGAAAAATGAGCAAGCAATTTCAAGAACGTCATTTTTATACTCTTTCTGAGACGGTGTTCAAAGTGCTTGATCCGGTTTTACGCAAGCGGACAGGGATTAATATTGCACTTATAGAACATTGGTCACAGATTGTAGGCTGTGATATCAGTGAACATACAATGCCGTTAAAAATTGTTTGGAAACATCGTGTGCATCAAGAAGAAATTTTCCAACCTGCAACACTTGTTGTGGCGTGTGAAGGAGGAGCTGTCTTAAAATTGATGCATGAAAAAGATGAATTGCTCCATAGAATTAATGTTTTTTTTGGATATGTTGCTATTGATCGTATAAAGATTGAGCAAAGCTTTGTATCTACTCTAATAAATCACTTACCGATAAAGCTAGGTCCAAATGAAAAAGACAAAAAACGTATAGAAAAAATGCTTGAGGAAGTTGAAAATGAAAATTTACGTCAATCACTTTATAAACTTGGTTGTTGCATTTTCGCAGAAAAAAATAAATAAATAGCAAGGTATTTTATATATTTTCCTTTAAGTATATGAGAAAGCGTTGGATTCTTATTCGTTTAATAACAACAGAAAAGTATTATTTATGGTAAAGTGTCGTTCTTTTTTGTCTTTCGGGATGATTTTTCTCTTTATAACAGCTGTACACATCAGTGCAACTATCGCTTTAGCTAATGGAGTTAAATCAGTTTCAACTGTTGATATGGCTGAACTTCTTCAATCAGGTAAGGTTAAGGATAGGTTTGAGGGAGAAGAAAATGCACCAGTAACAATTGTTGAGTATGCTTCATTGACATGTGTTCATTGTGCACATTTTTATAATGATGTACTTCCTCAAATTCGTAAAAAATATATCAAAACAGGAAAAGTAAAACTTATTTTCCGAGAGTATGCTTTTGATCCTCGGGCAACAGCAGGTTTTATGTTGGCACGCTGTGCATCAGAAGATCGCTATTTTCCTTTGATAGAAGTTTTATTTCAGAAACAGCAAGAGTGGGCTTGGGTGCAAGATGCTGTAACACCATTGAAGAAAATTAGCTTAATGGCGGGTTTTACGGATGAAAGTTTTAAGGCATGTCTAAAAAATCAGATCATTTTAGATGAAGTAAATGCATCTTTTGAACGTGGTAAAGAGCTTGGTGTTACAGCGACACCTACTTTCTTTATCAATGGTAATAAGTATGAAGGTGCTATGACGGCAGAATCTTTCTTTTCGGTGATTGATAGTTTCCTTAAAAACTAATTTTTTTTACAGAAAACGGGATTTGATATTTATGGTTATTTCCTTTTTAGAGGGTTAGTTTTGTGCATTTATGAAGCAATATTTTCTTTGGTTTAGCTAATTTGAATCGAAACATTGCTTTTGATGATGAGCTTAGATCAAATGGCGTTTTGGTGCTGATATGAGAGGACTTGTGCAATGGTAAAATGGGTTTATAGTTTTGGCGATGGCAGTGCGGAGGGAAATGCAAGCAAGCGCAATCTTCTTGGTGGCAAAGGGGCAAATTTGGCGGAAATGAGCAATCTTGGTTTGCCTGTACCTCCTGGATTTACCCTTACAACGGAAGTTTGTAATTTTTATTATGCACATGATAAATCATATCCAGAAGAATTACGAGAAGTTATTAAGCAAGCACTTAAGCGCGTTGGTGAACAAACAGGGCGTGAATTTGGTAATGAAAAAAGGCCCCTTTTACTCTCTGTTCGCTCAGGAGCTAGGGCTTCTATGCCAGGGATGATGGATACAGTACTTAACCTTGGTATGAATGATGAGACTGTAAAAGCAATAGCTCTACAAGCTAATAATGAACGTTTTGCTTATGACAGTTATCGCCGTTTTATCCAAATGTATTCTAATGTTGTTTTGGGATTGGACCATTCGTATTTTGAAGAGATTCTTGATGAGTCAAAAGCACGCCATGGCTATGCCTTCGATACAGAAATGACAGCGGATAATTGGAAAGATGTTATTATTTCTTATAAAGCATATGTTGAAGAAAAGTTAGGGAAGTCTTTTCCGCAAGATCCTGAACAACAGTTGTGGGGAGCGATTGGAGCAGTTTTTTCCAGTTGGATGACAGCCCGTGCAATTACTTATCGGCGTTTACATAATATTCCTGAAAGTTGGGGAACGGCAGTTAATGTGCAAGCGATGGTTTTTGGTAATATGGGTGAAGATTCAGCAACGGGTGTTGCTTTTACACGAAATCCATCGACAGGGCAAAAAGAGCTTTACGGTGAGTTTTTAGTGAATGCGCAGGGTGAAGATGTTGTAGCAGGCATTCGGACCCCCCAAAATATCACTGAAAATGCACGTGTTATTGCGGGTTCAAATAAGCCATCTTTAGAAGAGATTATGCCAGAAGCTTTTTTAAAATTGTGTCAGATTGCGCAAAAGCTTGAACAGCATTATCGAGATATGCAAGACCTCGAGTTTACGATTGAAAAAGGTAAATTGTGGATGTTGCAAACTCGTTCAGGAAAACGAACGGCTCGTGCGGCTTTAAAAATGGCAATTGAAATGGTTGAGGAGGGCTTGATAAGCCGTGAAGAAGCGGTGATGCGGATTGATGCAAAATCGCTTGACCAACTTTTACATCCAACACTTGATCCCAAAGCAACACGTTTTGTTGTTGCACGTGGTTTACCTGCTTCTCCAGGGGCGGCAACAGGTGAAATTGTTTTTACTTCGGAAGAGGCAGAAAGTGCATCAACAGAAGGTCGCAAAGTTATTTTGGTACGCGTAGAAACAAGTCCCGAAGATATCCATGGTATGCATGCTGCAGAAGGAATTTTAACAACGCGCGGTGGTATGACAAGTCATGCTGCTGTTGTGGCGCGTGGCATGGGAAAACCGTGTATTTCTGGTGCAGGTAGTGTGCAGATTGATTATAAAACAAACACAATGATTGCTTCAGCGCAGAGCTTTAAAAAGGGCGATGTCATTACGATTGATGGTGGAAGTGGAGAAATTTTCAAAGGGAAGGTTGCAATGTTACAACCTGAGCTTTGTGGAGATTTTGCAAAATTAATGGAGTGGGCTGATGGGATGCGGCGGATAAAAGTTCGAGCCAATGCTGAAACACCATCTGATGCGCGTATGGGACGTTCCTTTGGGGCTGAAGGGATTGGACTTTGCCGTACGGAACATATGTTTTTTTCTGGTGAACGTATTGTTGCCATGCGTGAAATGATTCTAAGTAATGATGAAAGTGGTCGTCGTAAAGCACTGGATAAACTTTTGCCAATGCAGCGCTCAGATTTTGCTGAATTGTTTGATATTATGCGTGGTTTGCCTGTTACTATTCGCTTACTAGATCCACCCCTCCATGAATTTTTGCCAAAAACGGATACGGAAATTCTTGATGTTGCAACGGCTATGGGAGTTTCTACTGAAGTGCTTGCTGAACGCGCACAGCAGTTGCACGAATTTAACCCTATGCTTGGATTACGAGGATGCCGTTTGGCTATTACTTATCCCGAAATTGCGGAAATGCAGGCGCGGGCCATTTTTGAAGCAGCAGCAGACGCTGCTCAAAAATCTGGATCTCCTGTTATGCTTGAAATTATGGTGCCGCTTGTTGCGCTAAAATCTGAACTTGATTTTGTAAAAGCTCGTATTGATCAGGTAGCTGATGAAGTAATAAAGAAAAAGGGAAGCGATATTCAGTACATGGTTGGGACTATGATTGAGCTTCCAAGGGCAGCTCTTCGAGCAGATGAAATTGCAGAAACTGCTGAATTTTTTTCATTTGGAACAAACGATCTAACGCAAACAACTTTTGGAATTTCACGTGATGATGCTGCTCCTTTTTTGGCAACATATTTTCAAAAAGGACTTTTAGAACAAGATCCTTTCGTATCCATTGACCGCAATGGAGTAGGGGAGCTTATTTCTATTGCCGCACAGCGTGGTCGTTCACAGCGTAGAAACATTAAACTGGGAATTTGTGGTGAACACGGAGGTGATCCTGCGTCTATTGCTTTATGTGAAGAAAATGATCTAGATTATGTTTCATGTTCTCCGTTTCGGGTTCCAATTGCGCGTTTAGCAGCAGCACAGTCAGCCATTGCAAAAAAGACATAAAGATTTCGAGTTTTTTACTGTGTGGCAGCAATTGTTGTATTTAGGTAGTTCATAAGAAGTGAGTGTATTTATTCTTTTCTTAAATATTTTTTATCCACAAGCTACTCTCTCTTGTAACATGCAAGCGAAGTTCCTTTATAAAAGAGTTTGAAATGAGGAAGTATTTCTGTATTCGGAATTTTCATTCAAGCTGTAAAAACGCTTAATTATTATAAACCAATATATTGTTTGAAGTGCGTAGAATAAATTGTATGTACTCTTCATTTCCTTCACTAAAATTAAAATTTCCAAGACACACTTTTAGTTGTATGTGTGGGAGAGAGAAAAGCCTGCCTTTGATGTATTTATGAAAAAAACATAAGGTAGAAGAGGATATTGTTGCTATGTTTTCAGTGTTTGCTTTATAAGGTGGATGCTTTCCTTCAATTCAACAAACCAACTTCACGCATTTTCATCAAAATTATGTGATCAATCTTACCTGTTATGGGAAGATCAAACATTTTCTGAAACTGTTTTAAGGCTTCGGTTGTTTTTTGATCTTCTTTACCTGTAACAAGAACTTCCTTGTTACCAAAAATACGTAAAGCTTTTTGTACTTGTATAATATCTGTAACAGGAGGCTCTAAAACAGCTTCTTTTGAGCGTGGCATATCGCTTGTTTTTGTTGTCTCATTTTCTATTTCCATTTCGTTTTGCTTAATTAATACTGCAATTTCATCTGTCGTGGAGTTGGGTAAAGCATTGTTTTGCATTCTGTGAACAGCTTGCTGTTTCCATAGTGCTATGGCTCGACGCATTTTAGGTCCTTCTACCCCATCTAAAGGACCATCATAAAGTCCTAGTTTTGCCAACTTTTTTTGCATTTCTAATGTGTTTTCTGACAGAGCGGGTGAAGATGAATTTTTGCTTAGAGGGTTTGAAAAAGGTACAGAAGCAACGCGAGAAACTGCGCGAAATTTTGCTTCTTTTTTGGACAAAGTAGAATTTTGCTCTATATGCGGAGTGAATGTGAACTTCATTTTAGTAAAAACATTTTGTTGCATTTTCATTTGCGAAAATAAGGCATTAAATGCGACAAATCCAAAGCTAATAGTAAAGAGAAGAGCTCCAATGAAAAAAAAGGCATTTTTACGTGTATAGAAATAAAATGTTTTTGCAATCCAAAAAAGAAAATGACCACTTATGAGAATAAGTGTTATAATAATACTACTATAGTGTTTACGCTGTTTTATGGTTTTTGTTCTGCGTGTCTTTCGTTTTTTTATCATTATTTTTATTTTTTATTTCCAATTACAGTTATTTCTACATAGAAACGAAAATAAATTACTCTCACTTCCAACAACAAGAGGGAGGTGCATCTATTATTATTGTTCTCTCCTCCCAAACTGTCAAAATGAATGATCTCATTACATAAATGTATAAGCTGATAAATCAATAATAACCTTCATCCAATTTTTTCAGTTTTATATTTTACAGCATTTTTAAGAGCTTTCATCTATGCGATAGCATTTTTACGCTTGTAAGTCACATTATCACATATACCATCATCTAAATTGAAAGTGCTACGTCATTTTCTTATTTTTCTTGCGTATATATTTGGTAGTATTTGAAATAAAGTTGTAACACATTTGCTTATCATGCTGTAGAGTTAATAGCGGTGTGTATTTCTTCCAAATATCTCACATGTACACGGAATCACATTCCCATACAATGGTGTGATGAGCATAATTACCTCTCAATATCATATATGTTCTCATATAAATTCACTCTACTAATATTCAATAAATACCAATGAAAGTGATTTTTAAAATATCTGCAGGAAAATAGGCTATCTGCTTAATCCTTATAATTTTTTATATCTATCCTTTTTTATGAAACAGAAAATTGCAATGTCTGTTGTACAGTATCGTAACTCTCACGCAATACTATGGTTATTACGCATAATTTTTTCTGTCGCATTACATTTGCTTCCATCATATGTAGTGAAAGTGCAAGCTTACATATTTGTAACGCCCGCATTTTTTATTGTACAATTAATTTTGACGTTAATTTTTTAACGAAAAGATAATGCATCTCGTTTTTGTACAGCTGCATCACCTAATTATTATAACATAATGAACGGTATAAATTTGATAAACAAATACTCAGTTTTATAAAATACGCATTTTATAAATTTTTTATAAAGAAGAAGAGTATAAATTGCTGTTTTGTTTCATTTACAACTGCGGTACATTGGCTGCCCATGATACGTTTTTTGATTAAATTATTCTTATTTTTGTTTTTTGTTTTTGTCATCATTTCATTTTTTGTAGCAAAACCGAGCAATCATCATCCCTCTACCCAAACAAATAGTGAGGCAACAACGAGTGATGTGATTATTGCTTTTAAGGAAGCTTTAAATGATTTAGGAGCATTCTGTGACCGTAATATAGAAGTTTGCAAAGTTGGAAAATCCTTTTTAAGTTCACTTGGAGAACGCGCACGTTATGGTGCAAGAGCAGCTTACGAATATTTGGGACGAATATTGGAAAACAAGAATATGGCAGCTCCTCCAGATGTTACTCCCAATGTAGGGACACAGGATTCCACACAAAAACAGAAACATACCACATTACCTTAAAATAACAATTTTTTAACGTTTGCCATTGGTATTATGCTAAGAAGCACAAGAGCTTATCTTTCAACCAATAGTATTCAACATAATCATCAAAACAGGACTGAGATTATGGCAGAAACAATCAATGATATTATAGAAAACTTTTCTCTTTTGGATAATTGGGAAGACCGTTATCGTTATGTGATTGAACTTGGCCACGAATTACCGCCTTTTCCCGAAAGTGCTCGAAATGATGCTAACAAAGTGCCTGGATGTGTTAGCCAAGTATGGCTTTTATCTTCACGTAATAATGCAGAAAATCCAACGTTAACATTTCAAGGTGATTCTGATGCCCATATTGTGCGTGGGCTTATCTATATTCTTCTTGCCTTCTATTCAGGAAAAAAAGCTTCTGAAATTCGCAATGCGGATGCCGAAGGACTCTTTAAAATACTTGGTTTAAACGAAAATCTCACGCCACAACGATCAAATGGTCTTAAATCAATGATTGAACGAATTCGTAGCGAGAGTTATGTATAAAATTAACCCCACGTAGCAAAAGCCATAGAAAACTTCCATAGAAATATGTCTGATAAAAAGCATTTTTATATATCACAGACGCCCACTTTTTCAAAAACATGATTACTTGGTTTTCTTCCGTTTGCTTTTGCGCCCAAGTCCCATTTCCTTTGCCAAAGCTGAGCGTGCTTTTGCATAATTAGGTGCCACCATAGGATAAGAACTGTCCAGTTGCCACTTTTCACGATATTCTTCAGGCAACATTCCATAATGGGTCATGAGATGACGTTTTAAAGATTTAAACTTTTTCCCATCTTCAAGGCAGATAAGATAATCAGGAAAGATTGAGCGTTTTGGGTTAACGGCTGGCCTTTGCTTCTCAACTTCGACTTCTGTTAATTCTACATTCCCCGCTTTACGAAAAGCGGCATGGACATCAGCAATCAAACTTGGCACTTCAGTCGGTCGGATAGAATTATTACTCACGTAGGCAGCAACAATATCAGCAACCAATGTAATAACTAAATTGCTTTCAGTCTCTAAGACTGGACGATGTTCCATTCTAGTTTCCTTTAATTTAAAATCGAGTAATTTAAAATCGAGATACGGCACACATACTCATGATACAAAGATCTCATGCACATAGGTTTCATATTGTACAAAAATCTTTTTTGTCAATTCAATTATTCTATAAAATTGCCAAAACACAAAAAAATCAAATAAATACCTCTTTTTTGTCATAATATATATTAAGAAGAAATAGTTTCTTACCTATTAGAATATATTTTTGTTCTATAAAATATCGTGCATGGAATAAAATATATCATAAATATAAAAAATGATATAGCACAAAGTTATTTATTTTTTTAGCGTACATAGAAATAAAAATATTAAATATAACACTATAATATATAAATTAAGATTTTTATTTTATATATTTATGAATTAATTTTCATCTTTCTGAATTTAAAATTTGTCCTCATGAAAGAGATTTCTTGAATATAAAAAGTAGTTTAAACAATTTTTTTAAACTAGAAAAATACGGTAAATAAATTAAAAATCACTTATCTATATGATCATGATAAGGTAATTTTTTTCTTCTAGCCAGTAATATCAATATTCTAAATATATTCCTAAAATAAATTTTATTGTGTATATATAGAATTCAGTTTTATTGTTTTAAAAAGTCTAATTCCACTACTAAATAGCCTTATTTTCTTAGCCTGTCACTCTTATAAAAGTAGCATTATGCTTATAGAAGATGATACCTATGATATGTGATAAACAGAAGTACATAGTATCATTGTAGAAACTATCACAGCTACATTTTTGCAAAGGAGCGGGATCTATAGATTTATGCACTTGCATAAATGATATGATTCTAACATATAAACGAAACCATTAACATTTTTCATATAGGATCGTGTATGACTTGCTCTTCTGTAATTCCGCCTAAAGCATCCAAAATCATTCATAAAGAAATGTATCACGGTATTTGTCGTGATGATCCTTATCATTGGCTACGTGCATCTAATTGGCAAGAGGTTTTTAAGAATCCTAACTGTCTTAACGAAAATATTAGACATCATCTCGAAAAGGAAAATGCTTATCAGGCTGATCAAATGGCTGATACAAAGCCATTACAAGATTTGCTTTTTGCCGAAATGAAAAGCCGCATCCAAGAGAATGATAGTTCCGTTCCTATAAAGCATGGCTCTTTTGCTTACGGTTTCTCTTATGTTACCGGAGGTCAACAACCACATTATTTTCGTACACTAAGGAATGGCGGAGAAAAAAACATTTACCTTAATGGTGATGCTTTGGCTGAAGGCAAAGAATATTTCAATTTTGGTTCAGTTCAAGAATCTCCTGATCATACACATGTTGTATGGACCTACGATGACAAAGGATCAGAATTCTACAAAGCTAAAATTCGTAATTTGGAAACATTATCTGACTGTGTAGATACAATTACCGATACGTCCGGACAGATTGTGTGGGATGCTAATTCTGAAGGTTTTTTCTATACTAAGATGGATGAGAACCACCGGCCTTCTGAGCTTTATTATCACCGATTAAACACCGATCAATCGCAAGATAAGCTTATTTTTCGTGAAGATAATCCAGGATTTTTTTTACACGTAAGTGGTTCTAAGCTTAATGATGTGGTTTATATTAATATTCATGATCATGAAACGTCAGAGATTTGGTTGATCCCTGCTGAAGCGCCTCTCAGTGTCCCCCAATGTATACGAAAGCGACAAAAAGGTATTGAGTATTCACTTACAGAAGGTGGTGATGTTTTTTATATTCTGACCAATCTAGATAACGCAAAAGATTTCAAGATTATGGTAGCGCCTTACACATCTCCACAATCAGAAAACTGGTCTGAACTTGTGTCGCATCAGCTTGGACGTTTGATATTATCCCATGATGCATATCAAGATTTTCTTATCTGGCTCGAACGTTTTGAGGGGCTTCCTCGTATAAAAGTAATGGAGCGTACCACTAAACAGATTCATTCCATTGCTTTTACAGAAGATGCTTATTCTTTAGGTCTACAAGGTGCTGCAGAATATAATAGCCAAACCATTCGTTTTTCCTATTCATCTATGACAACCCCTGATCAAGTGTTTGACTATGAGATGAAAAGTCGCAAACGAGTGCTTTTAAAAACGCAAATAATTCCTTCTGGGCATAATAAAGATGAGTATGTAACACGACGTATTACAGCAAGTGCAGACGATGGCGAAAAAATCCCTATTTCGCTTTTTTATCACAAAACTACTGTTCTTGATGGTAGTGCACCTTGTTTGCTTTACGGTTATGGCGCTTATGGAATCTCCATTCCAGCCAGTTTCAATAGCAATGCACTTTCTTTGGTTAACAGAGGTTTTATTTATGCCATTGCCCATATTCGTGGGGGAAAAGAAAAGGGAGTTGAATGGTATGAGAAAGGAAAACACCTCTTTAAATACAATACATTTACAGATTTTATTGCTTGTGGGCGCTACCTTGTAAACAATAAATTCACGTCCCATGACCGACTCATTGCTCATGGTGGTTCAGCAGGAGGGATGTTGATGGGAGCTATTGCCAATATAGCTCCACAGGATTTTTCTGGAATCGTAGCAAATGTGCCTTTTGTGGATGTTTTAACTACCATGTTAGATGCTTCACTGCCATTAACGCCTCCAGAATGGCCGGAATGGGGGAACCCTCTTGAATCAGAAGAAGATTATAATCTTATCGCATCTTATTCGCCCTATGATAACGTCAAAGCTCAAAAATATCCCCCTATGCTTGTGATCGCAGGATTAACAGATCCTCGTGTAACTTACTGGGAGCCTGCGAAATGGGTGGCAAAATTACGAGACCTAAAGACAGACGATAATGCGATTTTATTGCGCATTAATATGGGCTCAGGTCATGCCGGCGCGGCTGGACGTTTTTCAAAGCTAGAAGAAGTTGCATATATCTATGCATATATCCTAAAAATAGTGGGAAAAAACTGCTGTTAATTTAAACATCTTTTCTTCTTTTTGAAAGGCTCTATAACTCATGAGATCATAGAGCCTTTAATACGGTATAAAAAGCTACCCAGACAGTTTAAAATCCACAATCTTCATAAAGTTTCAAAACATAGTCCCAATTAATTAAATGATCTACGAAAGATTCGAGATATTTGGGGCGTGCATTACGATAATCGATGTAATAGGAATGCTCCCACACATCAACACCGAGAATAGGATGAGCATCGTGAACTAAAGGATTTTCACCATTAGGCGTTTTCATAATTTTAAGCTTGCCATCTTTAACAGCAACCCATGCCCATCCAGAGCCAAATTGGGTACTGGCAGCAGCAATAAAGTCAGCGCGGAATTTATCATAACCACCTAGATCAGCTTCAATAGCTTTTGCTAATTTTTCAGGTAGTCTTTGACCACCACCGCCTTTTTTCATCCAAAGCCAAAAATGGTTATGATTGTAGTATTGTGCTGCGTTATTAAACAAACCAATATTGGTTCCAAAACTTTTTTTTACAATAGTTTCAAGGCTTTCATTTTCTAAGCCTAAATCTTTCACAAAATTATTGGTATTGGTAAGATAAGCGAGGTGATGCTTATCATGATGATATTCAAGTGTTTCACGTGACATATAAGGTGAAAGGGCATCATAATCATAAGGCAACGGGGCCAATTCAAAAGCCATTTAAAAATCTCCTCGATTCTAATTGTTAAGCTCACTCCACAAACCTAATTTGCCATTTACAGCATATAAAAGCAAATGCTGAATACCTATTTGTATTAAATAAATTTTTATGATTATCTCTTCGTGAAGGTGCTTTTGGGGGATGTATGCGCTTAAGCAATTAAAATATCATTAGGTTATATAACTACTGCTTTTGAAGAATTTTCTACATATGTAGACTAACAAAAAATACGATTATCTTTTTTAAAGAATGAAAAGTAAATTTAAACAGTTGTGAGCCTTTGTTTTTATTACCTAAAATATTTCTTTAAATATCTCACAAAATGCTTTCAATTTTTGCTAAGTCTTTTCTGGCTTATTCAGATGAGTGTTCCCTAGTTTTTATCACAGTATTTGCAACGAAATGCTAGCAGTTATCTTTTGCAGATACTATGGATTTTTGCCCTGACTTTAAAAGCATTTTATAAATCAAATTACAACTGTAAGTTTGCACATATTGATCAAAATGGGATTTTCCATGATAGGCTAATTATATTCATTACGCATTATTGGTCTAATCTATATGTAGGGGAAGATGACTTGTTTTTAAACTGAAGAATGAAAAATCATCAACACATAAATTTCTTTTGTTCTCCTGTTTCATGTAAAGAGTTTCGAGTTTGAATGAATCAGAAAAAATGCAACCCATGATAATCTATTAAATCTATTGATACAGTACAAAATTTGCATTTTTTCTACCATGAAATGAATGAATAAAATAACCAAATACGAATAATGCGAAATAACTGATAGTTAAATTTGTTTGTGTTCGCGTTATAAATTTGCGTTATAAACAAGTACAAGTTTCCGTTACAAATTTTGCATCAGCGCAGTATTAATAAGACTTCAAAACTTTATGATAAAAAAGTAAAAGCTTTGATTTTCAGATATTGCGCACATTCACAGGAATCGCTATAAGGTGCAGAAGTGGCTGTGAGCATATTTTTCTTTTGGGGTATAGCCAAGCGGTAAGGCACCGGTTTTTGGTACCGGCATTCCCTGGTTCGAATCCAGGTACCCCAGCCAATGTTTAATCAAATCATAGGTTGTATAAAAGTTCGGGAATTTTAAAACTTGAAAATCTTGAATCTTTTGGTCTATTCATTTGTTGTTTCCTATTCTGAGCTTTGTATAGTTTTTTGATTGATTCTATCATTAGCTGCTTTTTACTAGCTGAGCTAAACAACGTGACAGAAATTATAAGCACAACATAGAATAAAGGTTTTCCGCGTGTTGTAAGGAGAGAATACGGTCGATAATTATCTAAAAATAAATAGCTTTCCTAGTCCGTGCGCACAAAACAATAGCAATAAGGAGACTAAGTTTAGTGATATAATAAATCTCTCTCTTTATAGTTCTATGAACTAAGAGAGAACCCCAGTTTTTTGGGTGAGTGATTTATTTGATATTTATCTAAAGCGCGTGATAGTCACCGATGCGTATCATAATGGTTCTATTTTTATAAATAGAAATAATAAATGGGTAGTTCAAGCTCATCGAGAGATTCACACGGTCATTCACATCCATCAAGTTGGTTTCACTCTGACAGTTGTGATGTGGATGGTTATGCTTATGACGTGGCTGCAAATGGTATTAAAGGTGCAGTAGTAGGAGGGCTACTTGGTATCCCTAAAGGGCTATCTGGCATTGGCCATGGAATGGCAATAGGTGCTGCACAGCAAGGTGGTAACGCCTTGATCAATAAGATAGAAATAATGCTTTCACTGGTAAAGTGAAAGAATGCTGAATATCTCTGAGGCCAGTGATATTGTAACATAATTTAAAAGCATTTCACGACTGATTTTGGAGATATCTATTATTTCTGATAAATAGATATCTGGGGGATTTTTGTTATGGATATTATTCATAAACTTATAAAATTATTTCTTCCACTAATTATGGGTATTTGGGTAGGTATGTTGTGCTATAGATTTAACAGTTATAGTTGGAAGCATGCTGCAAAAGAGGCATTGCCAATAGGAATTATATTATTTATAGTAATAAATGCTGTTGATTATATTATTAAATATATTGTTTTATAGAAAGTAATAATAATTATATTCTATTTTTGATTTTTTTATGGATAGTTTTATTCAATAATTATTGACAACAATCATGTTAGGATTTTTAGTTGTTTTTACTTATATGTTCAAAGTTAAGGTAATTATTAGAAAAAAATTAAATAAAGAAATGAAATTGATTATATTTTTTATATTATATTATTAGTTTTTTAAATTAATATATTATTTTTTAGAAACATATTAACTTCTCCGATACGTGTGAACAATTCTTTCACTTGCCAAGTACGTAAAACGGGTAAGGAGAGGCTTAATACATGTGTATAAATGCGACATCCAAATTCTAAGAGTAAGATGATTGGCTAAATAAGCTCCTAAATATCCTGATAGAGTGCTAAGAGCAATGCTAAACAGCATGATAGCAATCATAAGGACAACAATAGCATAAAGGCTTTCCGCGTGCTGGGAGGGTAAGATGCGGTCAATAATTGCCTGAAAAATAAAAGGATTGACCAAGCCAAGTAAGCGCAAAACAATGGCGACAAAACAAAGTTCGATGACATAATGAATATATTTCTTGGTGGTTTGAGTAAACCAAGAGAAGGATACTAGCTTTTCGGGTGAATTGCTCATTTGAATTTATAATTTTGTTTAAGAAAAAGAGCGATTAATGTCGCATATTTAAACAGTATTGTAAATAGTATTATTACTAAATAAAAAATACATTTTTTATTAATACAATGTAAACATAATGTATTTATATTTTATAAATAATTTTATCACTATTTTAAAATTATGTTTGACATTTGTCTAAAACGCATGATAGCCACTTAAAACGTATCATGTTGATACGTTATTTTAAATAAAATAAGGAGAATTTTTATGTTTGGTTGGCTTAGTGGTTGGTCTAATACTGGTTTGTCTCATAGTTCGTCTAATGCTTGGTCTGATATTTCATCAATTAATTTTTCAAGTAGTGGATCACAGCCTGGGTGTACTGTCGGCGATTATCTCTCTACAGCAAATTCATACGGAGGGGTGGGAAGAGATATAGGAACAACTGATGGAGTATTTGTAGGCGGTATAGTTGGAGGTCTTACATCAGGCGGATGGGGTATAATTCCAGGTGCAGGAGTCGGTGTAGGTCTTGGCTATGGGGCAGGAGTAGGTGTAGGTTTAAATGCTCAGTATAACGCGTGCTATTATTAATTTATAAAGTATTTAGAAATATATCTCTGAGTTTATAATAATTTTATAGACATGTTTTTTATTAACTTATCTATATATCTTGATAAAATGGCTTTTAGTTATATACTAACTCTATATTTTAATTTGGAAATTTTATACGTTATGGGTGTTTTTCATATTATTAATGAATTAATTGAATTATTTACGTCGATATCTATTTTAATAATATTTATATCTTTATTTGAATTATATTACAAACATAAAAATTGTCTTAAAAAAGATATTAGAAAAAGTTCAATTATAAGAATAGGTTTATTTTTTGTATTTTTCTTTTTATTATTTTCTTTAGTTAATTTTTATATAACTTAATATATTTAAGTTGGAGTTTGTTATGATTGACATTATATTTAATATTAAAAATGCGTTACTTGCAACAAATATTTTTTTAATTTTAAGTATATTTTTTTCTAAATTACAATTTCCTACTTGGAAAAAGTCTATTAAATTAGGATTAATTACAATTATTATATACTTTATAATATATTTTGGACTTTATTATTTCATAAACTAATATTATATAAAATATCTATGTATTTTATAAGTGGTTATCTTGCTTACGTACAAATATAATCTTATATAAATGAAATTAACTTTATATAATTATATTATTTATAATGATTTATATTTTTTTATTAACTATTTTGGTGGTTGTTATTAATGTGGATGAATTTTATTAGCTTTGTTGTAAATATGTTATTTTCAATAATAAGTGTAATTACAATTATATATTATTTATTGTTACTAAATAAATATAAAAATTATAATACAAAAGAATACAAAAAAAATATATTATTGTTAGTGATAGGTTTAATTTTTGCAATTGTTTTTATAATAATTTTTATGAATATATACTATAAATTTAATTTATTTAATAACATATTAAATGTATAAAATAAATCATAATATTAGTTTTATATCTTATTAATAAATAATAAAAACTTATTTTTTATTATTGAGATATATTTGTTGTAATAATTTCATAGTTATTATTTTTATATACTATTTATCTTTAAAAAATGTTTACTGATTACAGTGAGACAGTGTCTTTAATATCAAGCATTATCATCAAGAGTTCTGTTTTTTATTTCCTATTTTTGAATCTTTTTAATTATTTCAAGAATGGGTTGTTTTGAGATTATTGTCTTTTGTATAAGAATTGTCAGTCTATAGTTTTTGAAAAGTGATTCTCTTCTTATGGATCATATTTATTGAAAAATAAGCAATTTTTATGAAATAAAGTGCCTTATCTCTCTTGATTTTTATCCATCATCTTGTGGGAGAGGAAGTGAAGCGATTTCTGTATCAAGGACATCCATAAAATCGATAATAAAAGCAGCATTAGTACCCAAATCTCTTGGCATATAACGTGAAGCAGAACGCATATCAACAAAGGTTGTATCTCCTTCATTGGTTAAACGTATCATAATGTCCGAAATGAAACCAAGATAAAAAGTTTTGGCTATCGTTTCAATATAAATCTAATTTTCTTCACCTTTAAACTCTCGTTGAGCCACAACAGGCCAACCGTAGGCTGCTAAAACATTGAGGACGGATTTACGAATACGATCAGGTGAACCATCATAACGACGTCCTGACATTTCCGGCCACACAGATATTTGTAATGCTTCATGTCTCATATTTCAACAGTATTGTAAATAGAATTATTATTTAATTAAATTATACATTATGTACACGAATAATATATACATAATGTATTTATGATTTTATAATTATTTTTAAAAATATGTTTTACATTAATCTAAAACGTGTGATAACCACTTAAAACGTATCATATAGATACATTATTTTAAGAAATAATGAGAAATTAAAGGAGAATAAAATGGGTAGTTCAAGCTCATCGAGAGATTCACACAGTAGCTCACATTCAACTACAGCGTGTGGTATTAAAGATTATTATCATGCCGCGATGAAAGATAAGACTGAGGTAGGACTCCTCGGAGGAGCTGTGGGAGCTGTGTATGGAGGAGTACGGGGTTCGCGAGGTGGTCCATGGGGTGCGGCTGTAGGCGCTGTAGCGGGTGGATTTACAGGTTATAAATTTGGCAGCAATGCAGGGCTTATTATAGGACCTATAAGCAAGTTTCAGGATTGTGGTGGTCGCGTTCACATTTTTTGATTTGTAGATAATTCTTAATAATATATTTTAAAATCAATTTTTTAGACATATATTTATAAATATATGTCTAATTTTATTTATTTTATAGATATATATCATTATAATATTTTATGTAAAAAATTTCATTTCGGATGTTTATTATGTATATTGGTAATAATGTTATTTCACTATTAATTGATAATGTTTTTGATATTTTATTTTCAATATTTATTTTTATATTTTCATTTTCATTAATTTATAGATGCAGTGGTGACAGTTGGAAAAATAGTATAAAGGAAGCGATTAAGACATTTTGGTGGTTATTTTTGTTATTTTTGGCGTTTTGTTTTATTTATGTTGCTTTTAAATATATTAGATATTAGTATTTATATTTAAATTATGTTTTATAAAAAATGATTTTCATTTAAGTAAGTTACTATTATTTGTAACTATATATAATTTTTGTTTTATTATTATGAATTTTCTTTATGAAATTGCAATAATCATTTATTGTAAAACACAGATGAATTTATGTGTATTTTATTGTTTCGAATATTTAATGATTTAAGTTTAAAATAATCTGTAAAACTTTATCATCGATAATAAGTGTGTTTTTATTGTTGATTTTTTCTGTAAATATATTACCTTATATTATATTTTATGATAATATATGTCACGCGCTAAAAAGAAGCCATAAGTTACTTTTAGGGGGGCAAAGAACTTGTCAGTATGCTTAAGCTGTTGAGAGGCAGTAACTGATTTGTTCGTTTTTGCGTGTCTCAAAATTTATTTTTGAGATAAGCTGATTTACTAATATAACTTACTATACTTCTAGCTTCTATTCATCATCTTGAGAAAGAGGGAGAGAAGCGATTTCTGTATCAAGTGCATCCATAAAATCGATAATAAAAGCAGCATTGGTACCCAAATCTCTCGGCATATACCGCGAAGCAGAACGCATATCAACAAAAGTTGTATCCCCTTCATCGGTTAAACGTATCATGATGTCCGAAATAAAGCCTAGGTAAAAAGTTTTTGCCATTGTTTCAATATAAAGCGCATCTTCTTCGCCTTTAAACTCTCGTTGAGCCACAACAGGCCAATCATAGGCTGCTAAAACATTGAGAACGGATTTACGAATACGATCAGGTGAACCATCATAACGACGTCCTGACATTTCCGGCCACACAGATATTTGTAATGCTGCTTGTTCAGTTAAAACACTTTTAAGCGGCAAAGCATCACTGGGGCGTGTCGTGCGAAAAAAGGCTGGGGGTCTTCGTGTATCAGTAGAAACATCATGAAGAGCCGGTAAGGTAAACCAAAGTCCAAAAAATAACACCAATGGTGTAGCTGTTATTAATGAATAAATGATTCCTTTTAAAGCTTTCATTCCCCCCAGAGCACCATACTCCCATAAACTGTAAAATGCTTTGAGTGCAAGAAAAAGAGAAACAGCAACACAGCAGGCAGAAATTACAATTAAAATGATGAAATCAACGACATTAATCACAGAAAAGCGCTGTAAAAGGATTGAAAATAACAAAATAAAGAACGCTAATCCGCCAAAACGAGGGGACCATACCGCTGCTCTTGAAATTAACCGCACATATTTTTTTTGCATGAAGTTTTCTTTCCCTCAATTGTAAACCCTAAGCAAATTTTTTCCTAGGTTTCATATCTTAAAAGCTTCTGGTCATACAACAAAAGTAAAGCACTTGTTTTTGAGGTCAAGGATGCGTGATGTTCATCAAGTTGCCAGCAATTATTTTAACGCATTCATTAAGGGCAATAATCATTCTTTCTATAGCTTATCATGGTGTCGGTCCAATTTTATGAGAATAATTTGTCGTCACATAACAATAAGCTTAGAGGGCAAGCTGTAAGGTTTCTACAAGTTTGTTTGTACAGAGTTTTCAGCTATCTCTATTATGTTTTGGTCAAAGGCATGTTATTCCTATCGAATAAGCTATGATTATTTGCAACAGAGGTCGTATTCTCTTCATATTTATAATCAATATATCGTTCTTTAGGTATTTGTGTGCAAGATTTATATTTCAATGGAAGACGATTGTGGGGATCATGGAATGGTTTTTGGGCCCCAATAAAAAATTCAGTTGTTTGAAAGTTAGAATGAAAATTCCATTTTAATTCTGATGTTCGACTAATTGAGATTAAAAATAACCATTTTGCGTATATTTTGTTTACTCTTATAGAAAAAAGCATTTGTCTATTGTTCTTTTATCCATTGAATATGTGACAGGTGGCAGATGAAAGGAAGGATTCACCTTCTTTTTTTTCAAGTGCAGAAGGAGCAAAGGTACGTAAAACGACAAAACCTTTATTTACATTTTTAGCGATGAAAACTGAATTGGCATTGTCTTTGGGTTTTGGCTTTTTAAGTTCTATTATTTGTAACGGTTTGCCAATGATAAGATCTAGCTTAGCATCAGGGGATGTTCGGTCATTAAGGCTGTAGAAAATCATTCCGTCGTATGTGTAGGCTGCTAGTGTCCAAAATTGTATTGTCTTTAAAGTTTTTAAATGAACAGGGCCATTTTCGAGATCAAATCTGCAGACTTTAAGAAGAAAGAGCGGATCAGCGGACTGTTGAATAGGATTACGAGCATCCAAGTCAATGAATTGATAAGGAGCTCCCGATTTTTTAAGCTCTATCCATATATTATCTCGTATCCAATAGGGGATCAGAAATAAAATGCAAATATGAACAATAACAGCACCAATGCTTGCAAGAAGCGCGGCATGAATAAATCTAGTCACAGCTTTTTTGTCCTGATGGGATTTGTTCTACAGAGGGCATTGTAAGCTTTTGTAATGCCGTTGCGGAGATGATTGAGGTATCGTATAAAGTAAGAATAAGTCCAAATTCTTTTTGACTAACCGTTGCAAGCCAATTTCCAGTTTGTGGTGTTGGTGCGATGTTGATACGCAAAGAGCCATCACTTTCATAGGTAACATTGTTGGTATAGAGTTCGAAAGGTATTTCTTTAGATGAAGTGTACGGTTTGAGTGATCTGTCAGCTGTATAAAGTGTAAAGAGGCGGGTTTCAGGGATGTGACCTTTGAGCAAATAATGGCAATGGGGGCGTAGCGGATGTCCGTGGTTGTCTTTCCACAGTTGGAAAGTAAGCCCTTCTGTATATCCGAGTGAAATGTCACCTCGTTTGGCAGTGCGCGCACGGGTATAGGGATCAGTGTTGGTTGTTCCTACTTCTGGGTAAGCACTCCATTCGCCAATTGTAAAACGTCCGAAATTATTGAAGGAATTGAGCATATAATTGACGCTAAACGTTCCACACAAAATGGAAAAAGTAGAAATGAAAAAAAGCACAGCAATATTAACAAACATTGTAGAATATTTCGAATTCAATTCGTTAAAGCTCCAAGTGTTTCCAGTTTCAAAGAGATTGCAGATGGCTTTTTCAGATCTTTGTTAATCAGTCGCACAATATTCAATGTTGCAGGGGAGAGTGTATAAGATATTTTAGGTGAAAACTCAGAAACATTGCGGGAATCGGGGAGTGGCTGATAAGGGAGAAGCGAATCTTTGACACCATAGAGTTGTTTGAGCATGATATTTTGGTGTGCATAGAGCATGATGCTATGCCATATCATGGCAGGAACACCACCACCAAAAGCGCGATTCATCGGTGAAAAATTATCATTACCCATCCATACAGCCCCAGTATAATTACCAGTAAAGCCAACAAACCACGCATCGCGATAGGATTGTGATGTTCCAGTTTTTCCAGCAACAAGGGTCATGGGGAGAGCAGCACGTTTACCGGATCCTCGTGTTGTGACACCAACCATCATTTGGTTCATATAAGCTGCTGATTGTCCACTGAGGACTCGATGTGGTTTATTACCATTATGTTCGAAGTCCCACACTACATGTCCATCTGTTGTCTTGATTTGTGTGAAACCATGGTGATTTCCGGCTATGCCACCATTAGCAAAAACATTAAAACCAATTGCTTGATCCATTGGCGTCATATTGGATGTGCCTAGAACCATAGTTTTGTGTGATAAAATATGTGCATGAATTCCCATACTTTTGATCAGATCTATGATAGGTTGGGTATCGCGGTTAAGATATTGATAGGTAAGATAGACAGGCACTGTATTGATAGAAAAAGCTAAAGCGGTTGCTAAATCGATTTTACCAAGATAACGACCCGAGTTATTTTTGGGTGACCAACCTCCCCAATTTATAGGAGCATCTGAGACTATTGTAGAGGGAGACAAACCATGTTCCATTGCGGCTGCGTAAACATAAGGCTTAAATGAAGAACCAGGTTGCCGACCGCCTTGTGTTGCTCTGTTAAATTGACTTTTACTATAATCAAGTCCTCCAACAATTGCACAGATAGCTCCGTTATTATCAAGTATTACGGTGGCTGCTTGTGTTACGCGATATTGTTGACCATACTGGTGTAAATGATAGGCGATTGCTTCTTCTGCTGCTTTTTGAATATCCGGATCGAGAGTAGTTTGAACGATTAAAGTATGGCTTGGAAGTTGGTCATCCATTTTTTTGACTTCGTCGAATGCCCAGTCAAGAAAATAATCAGGTTGAGTATTATTTATTTTTGTAAGTGCTCTGGCAGGATGACGATGGGCATTGATAATTTGGCTCTCAGTCATGAAACCGCTATTAACAAGATTAGCAAGTACTACATTGGCACGTGTTTGAGCAGCAAAAAGGTGGCTATGAGGAGCATATTTAGTTGGGGCCTTGAAGAGACCTGCTAACATAGCGGATTCGCTAAGAGATATATTGCGTATATTTTTCCCAAAATAAAATTTGGCTGCTGCTGCAATACCAAAATTGTTTCCTCCCATATATGCACGGTCAAGATAAAGTTGCAAAATCTGCTTTTTGCTGAAGTTTGCTTCTAACCAAAGGGCGAGATAGGCTTCTTTGATTTTGCGTGTTATGGTTCTTTCATTTGTTAAGAATAAATTTTTAGCCAGTTGTTGTGTAAGGGTTGAGCCACCTTGAACTACACTTTTAGCCTGCATATTTTGTGAGATTGCTCGGGTGAGACCTTGCAAATCAATACCCCAGTGATCAAAAAAACGGCGATCCTCTGTCGCAAGAACCGCTTTAATAACAGAATTGGGCATTTCTTCAACGGGGACGGATACAGCCGGTAATGCACCACGGTGACCGATAGGATTTCCATAGCGATCTAGAAAAAGAATAGAAAAATTCTTAAGAGAATACCAATCTTTTTTGGTTAATTCGAAAATGGAAATACCAAAAATCGTAAAAAGAGTAAAACCAATCAATCCTAATGTCAGTGCTTCATTGAGAATTTCTACTATAAAGCGTTTCCATCCTCGGAGATGAAAATATTGTGATATGATTTGTGTTTTATTCCAGAAGGAACTATGAGCAGAACTGATGCGATAAAGTGCTGTATCAAACAATGCATCCAATTCAATAAGTGCAGGACTGTGGAATGGCTTATTGTATTGTGCTTTCTTTTTTTTAAAAAAGTCAAACATTTAAAGAGAGCCTATAACAAAGTAATGCAACAAAAAAGCTATAATGATTATATGGAGTAGCAGTAATTTTTTGCTATAGTGCAAACAGAAAAAGAGGTTACTTATTTTAGGATTACGGTAAATTAGTTATAATATATTGCGTATTCAGCTTTGATATTTTTTTAATTCTCTATCTCAATTATTTTTATAATCTTTGAAAATATTTTATTTTAAAATTACTAAATTTGAGAATAGTATCTACCTATTATTCTCTTACAAGGGAGGTTATGTTATTCTCGATGGATAACTTTTGAATAAACGAAAGAAATCACTATTCATTTTACATTCAAGAGTAGATTATGAAAATATATGTAGTGGAAAAATTTTGCTTTTTTGTGATGGTAGCAGTTCTTCTGGGGGGGAATTCTGTTTTTGCTGCTGGTTGTACTGAAGTGGGTAGGAATGTTGCTACCCAAGAGAAGGGAGTATTGGTACGTTCAAAGCCGGTTATTCAGGATGGAAAAGATATGTGTATGGTTGTGGTTATTGTGCCCGCCCGTGATGGTGAAAAGCTGCGTCGTGTTGAGGTTTTCGTCTCCGCCGATTAGTGTTTGGCAGATGTTGTGATGCGTATTTTAATTGTCGAAGATGATCGGAATCTCAACCATCAATTAGCAGAAGCTGTAAGGAGGGCGGGGATATGTTTCAGATAGTGCTTTCGATGGTGAAGAGGCTTATTTTTTAGGAAGTACAGAGTCTTATGATGCTGTAATTCTCGATATCAGTCTACCGCGTAGAGATGGAATTTGTGTTGTTGAAAAATGGCGCCAAGAAGGATATCTCATGCCTGTTTTAATGCTAACAGCACGAGATCGCTGGTCTGATAAGGTGCTTGGCATTGATGCAGGTGCTGACGATTATGTTGTTAAGCCATTTCATATGGAGGAAGTGATGGCACGGTTGCGGGCGTTAATTCGTCGAGCTACTGGGCATGCGACAAGCACATTATGCTTTGGTCAGGTTTTATTAGATACCAAAACTTCTCGTGTTTTTGTTGATAGTCAGTTGATTAAATTAACATCCTATGAATTTAGACTTCTTTCGTATCTCATGCATCATTGTGATAGAGTGATTTCAAGGACGGAGCTTATCGAGCACCTTTATGATCAAGATTTTGACAAGGATTCAAACACGGTTGAAGTTTTTGTGGGGCGGTTACGTAAAAAGCTTGGAGTGGATTTGATTGAGACTGTTCGAGGAATGGGCTATTGCGTGAGAACACTAGGTGATTAATGAATGTTTTAAAAAATAATACTCGTCTTAGGAGGCTATTTTTTTTCGTTAGTAGATCTCTCAGTTTACGCGTTATGATATTATCAACATTATGGATCATTATTTCGCTTTCATCGATTTCTGCAGTTAGTATTTTATTTTATAGGCGCTCAAGTGAACAAAGCTTAGAGCGTGTGCTTTATGCTCAGCTTTATAGTCTCATTGCAACAGTGACGGTTTCACCAGAAGGGAATTTGAGAGGAAGTGTTGGGATTGATGATATTCGTTATTCCGATCCAACAACAGGATGGTATTGGGAAGTCGTTGCTATATCACATAATCTAAAAGGGAGATTGACATCTCCATCATTAGGAACAGGCAGCATATTTGCACCGAGCGATATCGATATACCTTTTGACAACAAATTTTTTCGGTCTTATCGGATAAAGGGGAACAAAAATCAGAAGTTACAAGTCATTGAGAGTGATGTTGTTCTTGATAATCAGAATCACATTGCGCGTTTTCGTCTCGTTGGGAATATCGATGGGGCACATGCACAAGTATGGGAATTTGAGCGGACTTTGCAGGTTTTCCTTTGGAGTTTTGGTATAGGCAGTGTTCTTATCAATATTGCTATTATTTTCTTTAGCTTTCAACCTTTGAAACTTATTCGACGTGCATTGAATGATATCCGCGAGGGTAGAGTTTATCATGTGAGTACGGATTTAGTAAGCGAAGTTATGCCACTAGCACGAGAGATGAATGCTCTCATCAAGAATAATCAGCGTATTATTGAACGGTTTCGCACACAGGTTGGTAATCTTGCTCATTCATTGAAGACGCCTTTATCAGTGATTATGAATGAGGTTGATAAGATGTATGGAGAACAAGCCATTTTATTGAGAGAGCAAACTAAAATAATGCAGGCTCAAATAAATCATTATCTCCAGCGTGCACGGATTGCAGCACAATGCGATAGTATCGTTTATCATACATCTGTTCGCAGAGTGGTAGATCGTTTAGTGCGGGTTATGGAAAAGCTTACCCCTGAAAAAAAGTTTCAATTTGTCATGGAGGTTGATGATATTGTTTTTTCTGGTGAGAGAGAAGATTTAGAGGAAATTGTAGGGAATTTGATTGAAAATGCTGCTCAGTGGTCTAGCACAAAAGTTCTTATCTCCTGTCGTTTAGAAAAAAATATTGAAGAAACAGAATGCTTTAGCATTCTCGTAGAAGATGATGGATCTGGTTTAACAGAAGATAAAATTGATGAAGCGTTAAAAGAGGACGGCGATTTGATGAAAGCAAGCCTGGGACAGGTTTAGGGTTAGCGATTGTTTCAGATATGGTCAATGAATATGGTGGAAGTCTTTTTTTATCGCGTTCTGACTTGGGTGGGTTATGTGCAAAAGTTTTATTACCAAGCAGGAGGTAAATATCTTTTCTCTAGAGCATTTGTAAGCAGGCAGTAGTATTTTTGTGAATAAGAGGGGAAGGAGAGGATAAATTGATTATACTTTTTGATTTTCCTATTGGTACAACAATGATATGCTATTACTAGTTTCGAAAGTACTCTTGCTTATCTTTTGGGTGTGTATTCTTTTTATTTCGCTACATAACTATGGGGCTGGGAAAAAGCGAAGAGTTCAAGCCATTGATAGTTATAGAAGTCGTATGTATTCGGTTATATCTTACAGGGCTTCCATGCATCATAAAAATAGATATACTTTTAAAGCGTTGAGTATTTTGTTTGTTCTTTTTATGACATGGAACATTTACGCTCTGACAGGTAATCCAGAAGTTAAAAGTTATTTTTTTAGCGAGTTAATGGATAAGAATCCAAAGACACTCAGTAAGCGTGAACAGCTCGTTCGTTTACAAGTACTTTTTTTTCGTGCACCTCATGATGGAAAGCTAGCAGATGCATTAGCCGTAGGATACCTCGAGGAAGGTCGTTTTCAGGATGCAGTGAACATTTATTTAGATGCGCTTCGCTTGAATGGAGAATCAGCTCCAAGACTTGTTGGATATGGGTTGGCATTAGTTGGTTATGAGGGCGGAATGATTACGCAAGAAGCACAAAATGTTTTTCAAAAAGCAGCCGATTTAGCGCCAAATGATTTTTATCCTCGTTTATTACTAGCTGAAGCGCTTCATCAGGCTGGGAAGTCTTTGCAAGCAGTGCAGTTTTTACAAAATTTTCTTGATACAATGCCTAAGGATTTCACAGGGCGATCACGTATTGAAGCCATGATAGTTCAATTACGTGATTTATCTAATTAGAATATTCAGGAAGTGATTATCGACAGTTTAAGACTATAAAACCAGAGAGTATATTCGAGAGAAGTGAAGATATTGGATAAAAGTTGCACCCGTAGGTAAGATGTGCCAAGCTCTTTTAAAAGATAAGCCATATGAATTAATGTTTATATAACGTGTTTATAAAAAGAGTTTTCGTAGAGTGCCTATGAACAATCAATCTTTAAAAAGTTTTCCTTCACTAAAAGCCATTTTAAAGCAGCGAAAAAGAAAGCGATTGCTTATAGTCTTATTGTATTGTTTGATTGTGGCAATTGCGACAAGCCTTCTCATATATGCAATGCGTAATACGGTAAGTTTTTTTCGAATGCCCTCTGAAATTACAAGAGAAGATATTTTAACGGGACGCCCTTTGCGCTTAGGAGGTTTTGTTGAAAAGGGAACTGTTGAATATTTTGGAGAGATGGGCATTGTTTTTTTTGTAACGGATAACACAGAACATGAAAAAGTGATTTTCAATGGTGTCTTACCGGATCTTTTTCGTGAAGGACAGGGTGTTATCGTAGAAGGATATTTTGATAAACAGGGTGTTTTTAAAGGTACGCGTATTTTGGCGAAACATGATGAGACTTATATGTCTAAAGAAACAGCTGATCGCTTGAATAAACATCACAGTGTGGAGAAATAATTCAATTGTGTTTGTTGAACTGGGTCATATTTTTTTATCTGCAGCATTTGCAGTGAGTTTATTAGGAGCTTTCTTGCCTGCTTTGGGTTTTTTGTGGAGAGAGCGTTCGTTAATGCAAACAGCTGTTCCCCTGACATATATTACTTTTACATTATTGTTCTTATCTTTTTTGATTATTATTCATGCTCATATTGTATCTGATTTTTCTGTTTTGAATGTTGTTGAGAATTCTCATTCAGAAAAACCAATGCTGTATAAAATTACCGGTGTTTGGGGAAATCACGAAGGATCTATGTTATTATGGGTTGTAAGCCTTGTTTTTTTTAGTACATTGATGGCGTTCTTTAGCCAACATTTGCCAGAACAGTTTAAGGCACTAATTTTAATATGCCAAAGTTGGATTACAAGCACTTTTCTTTTATTTATTCTTTTTATGTCTAACCCATTTTTACGTGTTCACCCACCAGCATTGCAGGGAAAAGATCTCAATCCTCTTTTACAAGATATCGCGTTAGCAATTCATCCACCTCTTCTTTATTTAGGCTATGTTGGTTTTTCACTTTGTTTTTCTTTTGCAGTAGCTGCATTGATTATAGGGCATGTCGATAGGCTTTGGGCGCGTTGGGTTCGTCCTTGGCTTCTACTTTCTTGGTGTTTTTTGACATTGGGTATTATGGTTGGGTCTTATTGGGCTTATTATGAGCTAGGATGGGGCGGTTATTGGTTTTGGGATCCAGTTGAAAACGTTTCGTTTATGCCCTGGCTTTCAGGAACAGCTTTTTTGCATTCTGCTCTTGTTCTTGAAAAGCGGGAGACATTAAAAAGTTGGACTTTATTTTTAGCTCTTCTTACTTTTTCCCTTTCTCTTATGGGAACTTTTCTTGTCCGTTCCGGTCTTTTAACGTCTGTTCATAGTTTTGCTGTTGATCCAGAACGTGGGCGAGCAATTCTTGCACTTTTATTCTTTTTTACGGGAGGGGCACTGCTTCTTTTTGCTTTGCGTGTTCCTGTTTTAAAAACAGGAAAATTCTTTCAGCCAATTTCGCGTGAAGGTTTTATTGTTTTAAATAATTTGTTACTTACAACAATTATAGCAACAGTATTGATTGGTACGCTCTATCCTTATTTTGTTGACGCATTAACAGGGCAAAGAATTTCTGTTGGTGCAGCTTTTTTTAACCTCACCTGTGGGCCTTTAATGGTGTTATTGTTATTATTGGCTCCATTTGGATCAATGATGGCGTGGAAACGTGGTGATTTTCATGCAGTTTTTGAACGGCTATGGCTTGTTTTTGCATTAGTTTGCGCAGTTTGTTTTATAACATTTTATGCGAAATCTTTGCGTGATATTTTTGCTGCTCTAGGGATTGGACTTTCAGCTTTTGTTTTCTTAGGCAGTTTAGCTGATCTTTGGGGAAAGAGTGGACATCGCAAGCTATCTTTGTTGATACGGGTTAAGAGACTTATTGGATTACCATGGTCCGTTTTTGGTGCGGCAATGGCGCACATGGGGTTAGGCGTTACATTGTTTGGTATTATCTGTGTTGCGTCTTTTGGGCAAGAGCGTATTCTAACCATGCACATAGGAGATAAGGTGGCGATAGCAGGTAAAACCCTTCATTTTGATGAAGTGCGCAATGGCGCTGGTCCGAATTATTCTGCAATAGAGTTTAATTTTACAATATATGAAAATGAAGATGCTGTGCGCAATGTAACCGCATCAAAGCGATTTTATTCTAGTCAAAATATATCAACAACGGAAGTTGGTATTCAGCGTCATGGCTTATCCCAGTTATATATTGTACCGGGACGTATAGATGATCGAGGACTTGTTTTGCATATATGGTGGAAGCCTTACATAATGTGTGTTTGGTTAGGAGCATTAATGATGGCAATGGGTGGTTGTCTTTCACTTTTTTATTGGTTCCACATTGGGACGCACAAACAGGGTGATTCTTGCTTGAAATTTTCTGGAAAGATTTTGAGATGAAAAATGTATTGCTTTGGATTTTGCTTTTTTTAATCGTTATTTTTCCTTTGCGGTTAGTGATAGCAGTGGAGCCGGATGAAATTTTAAACGATCGAGCTCTTGAATTGCGTGCAAGAGATATTTCATCACATTTGCGCTGTCCGGTTTGCCAAAATCAATCAATTGATGATTCAGATACTTCCCTAGCGCGTGATTTACGGATTTTGATTCGGGAGCGATTAAAAATGGGTTATACCAATCAGCAAGTCATTGATTTTCTTGTTGAGCGATATGGTGAGTTTATTCTTTTGAAACCGCCATTTAATAAAACAACTTGGTTTTTATGGTTGTCGCCTTTGATAATTATCATCATTGGTGCAAGCGCTATATTTTTTCGGATAAAACGATGTAAACATAAGAAAAAATGATTATATTTCAATCTGTCATACAGCTTTATTGATAATTATGTGTTGTTGTGACCTTAAACCTTACAAAACTTTAACAATTTAGACAGAAAACGGTAAGGTCTACTATTTTATAAGAGATCGAAATTGGAATAAAAATATGATTAAATTAGGAGCATATACCAAATGATTAAAAAAACTTTCTTTAAAACATTAGCCGCAGTGAGTTTTTCTGCGATGTTAGAAAGTGCACTGTTTTTTAGTGGATGTGGATCGAGCTTATGGACGACAGCGGTTCATGCAAATTCTGTATTTACTTCGTTAATACAACAGCAGGGATTTGCAGATATTGTTTCTCAAGTGAAACCTGCAGTTGTTGCAGTGCAAGTTAAGAGCAATAAAAAGAAAGAAGAGTGGTTCTTTAACAATTTTTTTAATGGTCCAGGTATTGACCAATTACCAGATCAACATCCCTTGAAAAGGTTTTTTAAAGAGTTTTATGATTTGGACAAGCCTAAAAATAAGTTTCCATCGCGTTCACATAAACTCCGCCCTATAGCTTTTGGATCAGGTTTTTTTATTTCGTCTGATGGCTATATTGTAACTAATGATCACGTAATTTCTGACGGTACAAGTTATTCTGTTGTTCTTGATGATGGTACAGAGTTGAATGCAAAACTCATTGGGACAGATCCGCGCACCGACCTTGCAGTACTAAAAGTAAATGACAAAAGAAAATTTTCGTATGTTGATTTTGGTGATGATTCAAAGCTTCGCATTGGTGATTGGGTTGTTGCTATCGGTAATCCATTTGGTCTTGGCGGAACTGTGACAGCAGGTATTGTTTCGGCACGGGGACGTGATATTGGCGCTGGTGTTTATGATGATTTTATTCAGATTGATGCTGCTGTTAATAGGGGGAACTCAGGTGGTCCAACTTTTGATCTGAATGGCAAGGTTGTTGGAGTTAATACGGCAATTTTTTCTCCTTCTGGAGGGAATGTTGGGATTGCTTTTGCGATTCCGGCAGCGACAGCAAAACAGGTTGTGCAACAACTTATAGAAAAAGGTTCAGTCCAGCGTGGTTGGCTTGGGGTTCAGATTCAGCCTGTAACGAAGGAGATTTCTGATTCAATAGGTTTGAAAGAGTCCAAAGGTGCTTTGGTTACTGATCCATTAAAAGGGCCAGCAGCAAAGGCTGGTATCAAGGCAGGTGATGTCATTATCTCAGTGAATAGTGAAAAGATTGCTGATGCTCGTGAATTGGCGAAGCGTATTGCAAATATTAGACCGGGAGAAACAGTAACTTTGGGTGTTTTGAGATCTGGTAAGGAAAGTAGTATCAAGGTTAAGCTTGATGCAATGCCTGAAGGTGAAGGTAAGAAAGAGGGTTCAAAATATTCAAATGAACGCAGTAATTCATCGGATGAAACGTTGGAAGATTATGGTTTGATTGTAGCGCCTTCTGATGATGGTTTAGGATTGGTCGTAACGGATGTAGATTCAGATTCAGATGCTGCGGATAAAGGAATAAAACCTGGGGATGTGATTGTGACAGTGAATAATCAGCCTGTTAAAAAAGCTTCTGATATTACTGATACAATCAAAAATGCGCAAAAGTTAGGACGACCCGCCATACTCTTACAAGTGCGAACAAATGGTCAAAATCGCTTTATTCCCCTTCCAATTTTCAAAAAATAACACTTTGTTGATGTAGGACAGAAATTTTGTAGATTTCTGTTCTACAAAGCAATTTGATAAAATAATGGAGATGCGTTGTATGAAGATACTCGTTATCGAAGATGATCGTGAGACGGGGCGTTATCTCGAAAAAGCTTTTTGGGAAGCAGGACATTCAGTTGATGTTGCGTATGATGGGGATACTGGATATGCCTTAGCTGAAACAGAGAATTATGATGTGATGGTTGTTGATCGAATGCTTTTGCATCGTGATGGGCTTTCTATTATTACTGAATTACGCGCTAAAGGCAATGAAACACCAGTTCTCATTCTTTCGGCTTTAGGGCAAGTAAATGATCGTGTAACGGGTTTGCGTGCAGGGGGTGATGATTATTTGACAAAGCCTTATGCTTTTTCTGAGCTTCTTGCTCGTGTTGAAGTGCTACAACGTCGGAAAAATCCTAAAGAGGCAGAAACAGTTTATTGCGTGGGCAATCTTGAGCTTGATCGGTTAGCACATACGGTAAAACGGGGTGATAGAAATATTGTATTACAACCACGAGAGTTTCGTTTACTTGAATATTTAATGCGATATGCTGGTCAGGTTGTTACACGCACAATGCTTTTGGAAAATGTTTGGGATTACCATTTTGATCCACAAACAAATGTCATTGATGTTCATATATCCCGTTTAAGAGCAAAAATTGAAAAAGATTTTGATATCCCACTGCTCCATACAGTGCGTGGAGCTGGATATATGCTGAAAGCGTCAGATAACAAAATATGAATCGTTTGATCAATATAATGCGCACAACTGCGCTAAGGCTTTCAGCACTTTATATTTTATTATTTGGGTTAGTTGCAACAGGACTCTCTATTTATATGACGGCATTTTCTGCTTCGTTGTTAACAGAGCAAACGGAACAGGCTTTAAATGAAGAATTAAAGTATATAGAAAATGCTTATCATTATGGTGGGCTGCCTTTATTAATGCGTACTATTGATTATCGTTCACGACAACCGGGAGCTTTTCTATATCTGGTTACTGACCCTATGGGGCGCGTTTTAGCAGGTAATGTTGCGCGTATTGAGTTAGGTCTTTTGAATCATAGTGGCTTTATTGCAAATTCTTTTTTGTATTCACGTTTTGGAGAACATGGCAAAACAAGTGAACATCGCGCTTTGGCAATAGTTGTTGATTTGCCTAATGCTATGAAGATTCTTATAGGTCGGGATTTGGATGAACCAGAACGTTTTGCAGCGCTTATTCGTAAAGCAGTCATGATTGCTCTTGCGACAATGGTTGGAGGTGCTTTACTCATATGGTTTTTTGTTGGTAGGCGAGCATTGCAAAGGATTGATCATGTTACAGCGGCATCAAAACGCTTGATGAATGGTGATTTCAGTGGCCGTTTGCCTGTTTCTGGGGTAGGTGATGAGTTTGATCGATTGTCTGCTAATCTTAATGTTATGTTAGACCGCATTGAAGAATTAAATATTGGTTTGCGTCAAGTATCGGATAATATTGCTCATGATCTTAAGACACCGCTGACACGTCTTAGAAATCGCGCTGAAGAAGCGCTTTCAGGGCAAAAGACAAAGCTTGAATATCGCCAAGTACTTGATGCTGTCATTGCTGAATCAGATCAACTTATTCGTACTTTTAATGCGATTTTAATGATTTCACGCATTGAAGCCAGCAGTGCAATTGAGCATCTTGAGATTATGAATATGAAATTGATCCTTGAAGATGCTGTTGAACTTTATGAGCCTTTTGCTGAAGAGTCGGGTGTTCTTTTGCGGTTAGGGGATACATTTGATAAAGAGCTTAAATTGAATCGTGAGCTTGTTGCGCAATCAATTTTTAATCTTATAGATAATGCCATTAAATACGCGTCTAAGGATGGAAGAAAGGCGAAGGTTTGCTTATCGATGGAATATCGTGGTGAACATGTGTTGGTTGTTGTGAGTGATAATGGTCCAGGAATTGCAGCGGATAAACGTGAAAAAGTAACAGAACGTTTTTTTCGCCTTGAAGAAAGTCGTACACAGCCGGGTTTTGGTATTGGTTTAAGTATAGCAAAAGCTGTTATGAAACTTCATGGAGGTGAGTTGTTACTCGAAGATGCAAATCCAGGGTTTAGGGCTGTTTTATTATTTCCTTAAAAAATGTTTTTGTTTCATTGTTTGAATACCTGTGACTATTTTTCCTTAGATTATAACGCAATAGAAAAAAGATGAAATACTTTTCTAGAGAGTATAGATGAAAAATGCTTTTTTAAAAACACAGCTTCTCTCTTTATGTTCGCTTGATGAGAGAGGTTTTCAATGGCTGAAAGAGCTTGCAGAACAAGCGAGAAAAGAAAATTTAGAATCGCTTGTTTCCTTTATTTCTGACAGGGGAAAGCAGATTGAATTTATAAGCGCGGTTATGACCTTATCTCCTTTTTTGCGTGAGGTTTTGATCGCCAATCCATCGTATCTTACTCCCTTATTGAATGTTGATATAGAAACAAGGTTGAGCGAAATTATAGCTGATATTGCAGCCATTGATAAGAATGAATCTATACATGAAACTTCATTGATGGTTGCTTTAAGGAAAAAAAAACGCGAAGCACATGTTCTCATTGCTTTAGCTGATTTAAGTGGTGTTTTTACTTATGAAATTTCATGCGCTTGGATGACACGTTTGGGAGAAGTTGCATTAGGTGTTGCTCTACGTTTTCTTTTAAGAGAGGCTCACGATCATGGTAAGATAAATTTGTCGAATCGTGATGATCCAGAAAAAGATTGTGGTTTAATCATTTTAGGGATGGGAAAATTGGGGGCAGGAGAACTTAATTATTCTTCTGATATTGATCTTATTGTTTTCATTGATGAAATGTCACCTCATATTGGTAAACTTTCTGAGAGTATCGATGTATTCTCCAAAATGGTACGCAGATTGATCCGTATCATTCAAGAACGTACTGCGGAAGGATATGTTTTTCGTCTTGATTTTCGGCTTCGACCAGATCCAAGTTCAACCCCTTTGGCTTTACCAGTAAGAACTGCGTTGCGTTATTACGAGGGGCGAGGACAAAATTGGGAGCGGGCTGCTATGATTAAAGCACGTCCAGTCGCTGGCGATAAAAGGGCAGGATTTAACTTTCTCAAAGAGCTTTTTCCTTATGTGTGGCGGAAATATTTAGATTATGCTGCTATTGCTGATATCCATTCGATCAAGCGTCAAATCCATGCGTATAAAAATTATGGTCAAATTGCTGCTTATGGCCATAATGTAAAATTGGGGCGTGGGGGTATTCGTGAGATTGAGTTTTTTGTCCAGACACAACAGCTCATTGCTGGTGGGCGTTTTCCTCAATTACGCGGACGTCAGACAGTTGCAATGTTAACAGAACTTCAAAGGCTTGGTTGGATTAGTGAGAAAACGAGAGATAGCCTTGTGAAAAGTTATGTTTTTTTGCGAAATGTAGAACACCGTATTCAGATGCTTGCAGATGAACAAACGCATCTTCTCCCAAATGATGTTTCTCAATTCACAAGTGTTGCATATTTGATGGGCTATCAAGAGAAGAGCAGCTTTATCCGTGATTTATTAAAAACGCTTCGGGTTGTTGAAAAGCATTATGCGGCGTTGTTTGAGAACGAGCAAGAACTTGGTTTAGAAATTGGCAATTTAGTTTTTACGGGGGAAGAGGATGATCCGGAGACATTAATAACGTTAAATCGCCTAGGTTTTGAAAGAGCGAGTGATATTTGTCGTATTATGCGTACACTCCATTGTGGGCGTTATAAAGCTACTCAATCTGCTGAAGCGCGTGAAAGATTAACGGAATTAACCCCAGCGCTTTTAAAAGCTTTTGGTGCGACAAAACGGGCTGATGAAGCAATGTTGTGTTTTGATAGTTTTCTACAGGGTTTGCCTTCAGGAATTCAGCTTTTTAGTCTTTTGCAGTCGAATCCCTCTCTTTTGGAGATGTTAGTGCTTATTATGGGAGCCGCTCCACGTCTTGCGGAAATTATTACACGTAAACCACATGTTTTTGATGGAATGTTAGATCCAACCATTTTTTCAGAATTGCCGACAAAAACGTATCTAGAAAAACGGCTTGAATGTTTTCTTGAAGGTGTTCTTTCTTATGAAGAAATTCTTGACAACTTAAGGATTTTTGCTGATGAGCAACGTTTTTTGATTGGTATTAGAATTTTAAATGGTGCCATTACAGGAGAGAGAGCAGGTTTTGCGTTTACTGCGCTTGCTGATCTTATGATCGCAAAAACGTTTTCTGCTGTTCGAAAGGAATTTTCGCGTCTTCATGGTAATGTTAAAGGAGGGCGTGTTGGTATACTGGGGATGGGTAAGCTTGGAAGTCGTGAATTAACTGCTGGTTCAGATGTGGACCTTATTTTACTTTATGAACATGATGAGGATACGGAAATATCTGATGGAGAAAAGCCTCTCTATATCCCTCAGTATTATACCCGTTTGACACAGCGCTTGGTCGCAGCTTTATCTACTCTCACAAGCCAAGGAGTTCTTTATACTGTTGATTTAAGATTGCGTCCGTTAGGCAATAAGGGGCCTGTTGCTGTTTCTTTTCAATTTTTTAAGAAATATTATCGCAAGGAAGCATGGATATGGGAACATCTTGCTTTGACTCGGGCACGAGGTATTGCGGGGGATCATGATTTTTTACAAAAGTTAGAAAATGAAGTTTGTGCAATTATTTCTTTTTCTCGTAATAAGAAGGATGTAGCAAAAGCAGTATGCGAAATGCGTACTTTGATTGAAAAAGAAAAACCGCCAGAGAATCGATGGGATTTGAAAACAATGCCTGGTGGTATCATGGATCTGGAGTTTATTGCTCAATTTGCTCTTATTACGCATGTGATTGCATTTCAAATTGGAGCGACTACAGTAGATACTTTGTCTCTGTTACCAAACAGTTTTCTTAATCAGACGTTTATTTCTGATTTACGCTATGCCTATGGCCTTTATACGAATTTGAGTCAAATTATACGACTTTGCTTGAATGCTTCTTTCGATCCTAATGATATGCCACTTGGATTAAGCGATCTTTTGTTAAATAGTGTTGGAGAACCTGATTTACTTCGTGTTGAAAAATTAATCGAGGAAACTGGGCAATCGGTATATTCAATTTTTACACAATTAATAAAATATTGAATATATTTTATAATATTTAAATAAATTAATATAGTTTTTATCTAAAATACATAAAATAATATTTACTAATTAAATAATAAATATAATTATTATTTTTATTAAGGTGTTTAAAAAGAATTTTTATTGATAAATCCTTAATTTTACATATTCTTATTAATGATTATTGTTTGTCATCTTCTTTTTCATTAATGCAATGCGTATTACAACAACATTGCTCATTTATAGAGATAAGCATGTTAAATGAGACACTTTCATGCGTTAAGCGATATTACACAGTTTTTTATAAAAAAACAATAGCGTTTTTATTATATAAGTTGAGGAAAAATCTTACAGAAGTTGTAAGCTATGTATTGTTTTTATTATACCGACAAGGACGTAAGCAAATTTAACAAAGTAAGATAATAATCTTTATTGACGACGTTAACAAATCTCATTTTCTTTTTAAGAATTTATATTACGACTACGTGTATAACATTTGGTAATAATAAGACATATGATTTTAATTAAATATTATAAGAATGATATTTAAGAAAATGTTATATAAATTTTAAATATTAAGATAAATTTTTTAAATGTTTATTCCGTTTTTTCAAGAGATAGGTTATTTTTTCATAAATGTATCATTTTTACTACAGATTTTTTGAAAAAAATATGAAACTATTCACATATTGTTTTGTCAATAGCTTTTAGGGGAGCAATTATGACTACAAAATATTTAATCACAACATCTATTTTTTCTTTAACTTTAGTTTCTGCAGTACAAGCAGCGGATGTTACTATACCAGAACAGCCAGTACCTGTTATTACATCTCCTGCTTTTTCTTGGACAGGGTTTTATTTGGGAGGCCAAATTGGTAGTTTTTCCGGTAAAACTACTTTAAGTTATTTAAAAGATAAGGATACAGGGAAATGGACTCCGATTGACAAGGGACTTTTGCCTAAACTTTCCGGTTTCATAGGTGGTATTTATGCTGGCTCCAATATTGATATCGATAATGGCTTTATTATAGGTGTTGATACGGATATGATTTGGTCTGATAAAAAGGATACGAAAGATATCGAACCACCGAAGGAAAAGAAAAGCAGAATAGCGTCAGAAGATTCAGAGGAAGAGACGAGTAGATCAATAGCTCGAGAGGATCCAGCGGCAGCAGTTAAGGAAAGTGTGCAACATGTTTTAAAGCAAAAATGGTCTGGTGCTACGCGGGTGCGAGTTGGTTTTGCTATTGATCGTGTGATGCCTTATATTTCTGGAGGGATTGCTTATACGCAGCTTCAAAATACTTTTAAGCTCAAGGTAGCTGATACAACAAGTAGGGCAATTGATTTTTCTGATTTTTTGCATGATGAAAAAAAGACGATGGTTGGCTATACCTTTGGAGGTGGTGTTGATTTTGCAATGGCTGATAATGTCATTGTGCGTGCAGAATATCGTTATTCAGATTTTGGTAAAAAGAAATTTGCACATGAAATGCTTGAAATGGGTTACAAGACGAATGATTTCCGTGTTGGTGTAGCGTACAAATTCTAATTTGTTGAAAGATAAACATTAAAAAGCCCCATTTTCGAATGGGGCTTTTATTTTTTTGTTATTATAAAATATTTTATTTAGATAACAAAACAAAGAGCACAAATATAGATAGTTCTTAGATAATAAGATCACTTTTGCAATATGCTTCAACAAATATGATAGCATTTAAATAAATTATATAAATAGTCTTATGACGTGATTAACAGGAAAAAAGTAATATAGTTATCAAAGAGATGATATAATAAGAGAAAGAATTATTATATAATTCTATATTAAAATAAAAAATATTAAATGCACATTAATAACAATAATTAATTATTTCATAATTTTATATATTTTGTATGATTGTAAAATATAATATATTTGCTTGTTTTAACTATTATTAAGAATAAAAATCAGCTACTTTTGATTCAAAATTCGTAGAGCAACATTGGGAAATGGGAAAATACAATGATGGCGCTGTTTTGTTATTCCACGAAAGTAAGGGATAGTTGTATAAGTAAATCTTATATGTAGCATTATAGGTGATGCTAGGGAAGGAATTGGGAGAAAGATGAAAGGATTTCTTTCACACATGCTGTTGCATAAGGAGAGACTGATTGGCGGGATAGCGTACGAAACTTATGAGAAAACAATGCTATAGGACGCAAAATATACCAGTTATTGATTGAAAAGATGTCACAGCTTTCTATAAAGCACTTAGCGGAACAACAATATACTTTTGGCTTTATGTTTGCTTATTCTTATAGATATTTGCATACGTTTCTTGCAAACATATTCATGAAGATCGGATTGTGAGGGATGTATTGACTACTCTAATAGAAGGTATGAAAAGAAGGTATTATAGCATAATACTTTTTTTGAGTGAATTTAAATGAAAATTCTGGAGCACATGCAGCTTTGCTATCTAGCAATGATCTTCTTTTTTCTATCTATAATTGTTCTCTCATTTTAGCGGATGGCATGGAATAATATCAAAACATATTAACTTCTATTTAGTATAAAGGCTGATAAAGTGGGTAAAGTGCTCAATCGTTTCATTCTCTGTTTCAGATAAAATTAAGTCTCTTAAACTTAATTTCTCTATGGCTTTTATAAAAAAGAGCAGTTGAAAGCATTAAGTATAATATCAGCAAACCAGTAAGATGTGGCCTATAGAAAGGCATTCTAGGAATTTTTCATTCTTTCAGAAAATCTTTTCTGTTCTCTATATAAAGTGGATTGATATTTCTTCTCAAGAGATAAACAATTGTTAGAGCCTTAGGTAAAAGTGTTTACTGCATGTATTCTAGTATGCTAAAATTTTATAGTTTAAAGATTATCATCATTTGGCTTCATATAGTTATGAGAATTCAGACATAAAGGATAGTTTAGCTTCTCTTTATTTCATTTGTGGTATTCATAATCTTTAAAAAATATAACAAAGTCAAAATGCTGAACATTCCCCAAAAGAAAATATTTTGTCTGCAAAACGTTTCAATAGGAGGGCTTTTGGTGGCCAAATCTCATAAAGGGATTTGTGATATAATGTTGGGAGATACTACAGAACAATTATTACAAGAATTCACGGTATGCTTTGATGATGCACAACAAGTGGATGATGACAACATATTTAAGAAAGAAGTTGCACATATTGTCACAATGATAGAAAATCCCGAGTTGGTAAAACGACATGATTTTCCCTTAGATATAAAAGGCACGATCTTTCAGCAGAAAGTATGGACAGCATTATGTGAAGTGCCATGTGGTGAAACAATTTCATATGAGGCGTTAGCGAAACGTATTAGTATGCCAAATGCTTTTCGTGCGGTTGCTAATGCATGTGCACGTAATAAATTGGCATTAATCATTCCTTGCCATCGTGTGGTACGCAAGAATGGTTTTATCTCTGGATATCGTTGGGGTTTTAGGTGGAAACAGATTTTGCTACAACGGGAACAAGGGAAAAAAATTAAAAACGAATTTAACTCTGCTTGATAGGCATTGTAATGGTTACAGTTGTACCTTTCATTTCTTTAGAGATAATTTCAAGTTTTCCTTTGTGTAGTTCTAGCAAGGAGCGTGAAATGGCTAACCCAAGACCTGAGCCAGCATGGGTTTTCGTGAGTTGATTTTCAACTTGTTCAAAAGGTTGTCCGAGTTTTTTGATGGCTGATTGGGGAATGCCAACTCCTGTATCTTTAATTTTACAAACAAGGTTATTTTTTTTCTTAAAAGCGCAAACATTAATACTGCCGCCAGAAGGTGTAAATTTAACAGCATTAGAGATGAGATTAAGGAAAATCTGTTTCATGGCACGGATATCAACTTCTGCATGGAGTTCTGGAGCAATATTTGTTGTAACAGAAATATTTTTTTCGTGAGCCTGTGGTGTGAGTGTGCGTGCCGCTTCACTGATAATGGGTTCAAGATCGGTATTTTTACAATCAAGGGTAAATTTTCCAGCTTCGATTTTGGACATATCAAGGATATCATTGATAAGTGTTAGAAGATGGGTTCCTGAATTGTAAATATCATGCATATATTCTTTGTAGCGTTGCGATCCAAGAGGGCCAAAGGTCGATTGCAACATGATATCTGAAAAGCCGAGAATGGCGTTAAGTGGGGTGCGCAATTCATGGGACATATTGGCTAAAAATTCTGATTTAGCTTTGTTAGCACTTTCAGCGCGCTCTTTTTCTGCCTTGAGACTTTTATTAAGTTTTTCAACTTCTGTGGCACGTTGTTGAGCATTTCCTCGAGCACGTTTGAGTTCTTGAATGAAAGAAAAGAGACGTCTTTCACTGTCTTCAAATTTTTCTTGTTGTTGTTTAAGTTCAGAAATATCTGTACCAATGCAAACAAGTCCTCCATCTTGGGTACGTCGTTCATTAATTTTGAGCCAACATCCATCTGCAGTTTGGCGAATACTGGTTAAGTTACCAGAACCATCATCTTTGAGGGGATATTCACTGATTGCAGGGCGGGATATTGCTTCAACGGTTGCACGCTGGATTCCTGATTGTAGAACCTGTTTAGGAATAGCTGCATATTCGCAAAACTTGCTGTTTGACATAACTAAACGCCCTTCTGAATCCCATAAAACAAAAGATTCTGAAATATTTTCAATCGCATCACGGATACGAAGGTCCGCTTGCGCTGTTTCTTCTGCGAGTTGACGCTGTTCACTAATATCGAAGGCAATACCAACCAAATGAGGTTCTTCTTCATCTGTAATTTCAGCACGAATGCGCATCCATACATGATGACCATCAGCATGACGCATGGGGACATTAATATCGATATGCTTTTTTTTACCACTCATTAATTCCTGAGCAAGATCGAAAAAATTAGCATCGTTTGGGTTAATAATAGCGGTAATTTGAGAAATTGAGAGCAGCGCGTCTTGGGGGACATAACCGAGCATTTCATACATTGCTCGTGACCAGTAAACACGTCCGCTTGCCATATTCCAATCCCACAGTCCACAGCGTCCACGCATCATTGCCATATCAATACGGTTTTGAATTTTTTCTGAAATCAAATCTGTATTGCGTGCTCGTACAATTTGATTGTAATAAGCATAGAGGAGAGTTAAAACAACACTGGAAGTTCCTATAAACAGGACCATATTTAACAAGAAAAATTTGCGCCATCCCATGTAGGTATGTTGTATTTTTTCGCTGATGAAGACACCATATTGTCCATTTTCTGTTTGGTGAAATGAAGCGAGAGCTGGTTCATCTCTCCCTATTGTGATTTGCATTGTACCGGCGTGTTGTCCAAGAGACTGTAAAGCAATGCTCTCAGGGGTAAAATCTTGTAAGGGTTTTCCTAAAATTATCTCTGAACTTGATGAAGCTAAGACATTGCCTTTTTGATCTACTATGGCGATAACAGTGTTGGTATTGATAAGACCTTTATTGCGAAAATTGGCAAGGATATTTTGCAGATGTTGATGAGAAAAAACAGAAGCTTTTTTTTGCTGAGTGGCGGCAAGTAAGTCACGATCAATGATATTGCTGACATGAGAAGCTAAGAGAGTTATGGTAGAACGTGTACTTTTATCAATTGTATGGCGCCAATCATAGATTGATGTGAAGCGAATTACTGCAAGCACAACAAGAAATATACTAATAATAAATGGAAGCGAACGCCGCAGCCAAGGCTCAATAAAGAGAAATTTTTGATAGACTGAACTAGAAAACAGATTGATATACACTGTTCGCACTTTGTGATTTTGTGCGCTCGGTTTTGCAGCGGCGTGCATTTCTGATGGCGCATTATATGCGTCCAATTTAGCCATTTTAAGTTCCTCTAATTATGGAATAATATGACTGAAAAACTGCTTGGGTATTCATAATAAAACTCCATGGCTGCAATGAATCAAAACAGGAGTCTTCTGTCCAGTCTTTTTTTTAGAAAAAGTAATTTTACTGCTTCTACGCACGGAGTATGGAAATGAAAAGAAAAACTGACATTATCCATAAACAGGCTAAATTACCTGTTTATGGTGTTATTGTTACTGAAAAACTACTTTATGTTATTTCATCAATGAGAGTATAATGTATTGATTATAAATATTTTTTCTTTTAAGCGAGTATGCGAGTGATGATATCTGCTACATCGCTTGACAATTGAGGAGCTACTGCAATTGTTTTTAATGCAGCTTCAAGTTTTTGTTGTCGAATAGGCTCTAATTGTCGCCAAGAACGCATTATTGTGAGTAATCGCGAAGCAAGCTGTGGATTTTTTTTGTCAATTTCCAAAATAATTTGGCAAAGAAAGTGATAAGCTGCACCATCAACTCTATTAAAACCCGTTAGGTTATTAGAAGCAAAAACACCAATTAGGGCTCGTACACGATTGGGATTATCTTGTGAAAAGAGCGGATGCTGCATGAGTTTTTGAATATGGGCAAGTGTTGATGCTCCCGCAACCATTGCTTGAATGGAAAACCATTTATCCATAACCAAAGGATCATGCCGATATCGGTTTTCAAAATCATTTAAGGCATTTTGTGCCTGCTCACTTTTGTTAAAATGCCGCACTAAAATGGTTATACTGGCCATGCGGTCAGTCATATTATCAGCTGTTACATATTGCGTGACAGCACGATTTGGTTGCGCTTCAGCAATGGAAAGATAATCTAGGATAATATTCCGTAATGCTCGTTTTCCAGCTTGCGTAGTGTTTGGTGAATAGGGCTCATTAGTTTCCATTTGCATATAAACTTTTGTGAAGAGCTCTTGATGTGTATGCGCGAGTGAAGCTAAAAACTGATTACGCACAGAGTGGATACGATTTGGATCAACATTTTTACCGATTTTATGGGCAAGTTCAATTTCGCTAGGTAAATTTAAACAAAATGCGCGAAACTCTGGTTCAAGACTTTCATCTTTAAGGATGTTTTCAATCAATTTTAGCAAAGAAGAAGGCATACTCTCTTTTGCTTGTGTTTTATCGTGAATAGCTTGAATTAGAGCTTGCATCATTAAATGATTAAACGACTGCCAACGGTTGAGTTGATTGCTATCATTTTGTGCAAGAAATATAAGCTCGTTTTCATTAAACGGAGTTTGTAAATTGATAGGTGCAGAGAAGTCTCTAAGCAGAGATAAAACAGGTTTTTCACTTAGTCCCTTTAATGTGAACGTTTGGCTTTCTTTAGACAGAAGCATAACATCTGATTGAATATCCGCATCAGTCTCATAGGTAAGAGATTCTCCATTTTGTCCTAAGAGACCAAAAACGATAGGGATAAGCATAGGTTTTTTTATTTTTTGTTGCGGTGTTGCCGGAATATGTTGTTTTGCATGAATTGTTAAAATACCATTGTTATAATGGTGGTCGATTTCCACATGAGGCGTTCCTGCTTGTTCATACCACAGCATGAATTGTGAAAAGTCTCTACCCGAGACTTCAGCAAAACAGGTGACAAAATCTTCGATTGTGCAAGCTTGCCCATCATGACGTTGAAAATAGAGATCCATTCCTTTACGAAAAAGAGTAGAACCTAAAATAGTATGCATCATGCGAACAACTTCAGCGCCTTTCTCATAAACGGTTGTGGTGTAAAAGTTGTTGATTTCACTATATTGACGAGGCCGTACAGGATGAGCAAGTGGACCAGAATCTTCAGTAAATTGCATAGCTTTTAATGTTTTTATATTTTCAATTCTCTGTAGAGTACGTACATTTTGATCTGAGGAAAATTCTTGATCTCGGTAAACTGTTAGTCCTTCTTTTAAACAAAGTTGAAACCAATCACGGCAAGTAATACGATTACCGGTCCAATTATGGAAATATTCATGAGCAATGATACGTTCGACATTTCTATAATCATGATCGGTTGCTGTTTCAGGATCTGCAAGAACATATTTATCATTAAAGATATTAAGCCCTTTGTTTTCCATTGCACCCATGTTAAAGTCAGAAACAGCAACAATATTGAAAACATCAAGGTCATATTCGCGTCCAAAACATTGCTCATCCCAACGCATGGAGCGTTTGAGGGCATCCATTGCATAGGTTGCACGTTTGGTTTTTCCTTTTTCCACATAGATACCAAGTTTGATACGTCGACCAGATACAGTAGTAAAATGGTCTTCTAACTTATCAAGATCACCACCAACTAAAGCAAAGAGATAAGATGGTTTGGGATATGGATCTTCCCAAAGAGCAAAATGACGATTATTTTCAAGAGTTCCTGTTTCCACGAGATTACCATTGGAAAGTAAGATAGGGATTGTTTGAGAATCCGCTTCGATTTTGACCGTATAGGTAGAAAGAATATCTGGGCGGTCGTAAAAATAAGTAATACGACGAAAACCTTCTGCTTCGCATTGTGTGCAATAAACACCATTTGAAAGATAAAGTCCCATGAGTTGGCGGTTGCTTTCAGGGTTTAGTTCCGTGACCAATTGCAATGTAAAAGGAGTCGCTGGTGGAGTTGTAATTTCTAAACGTGAAGGCGTGCTTTTATAAGCGTTTGCAGACAATGCCTCACCATTAATAGCAACAGAAATGAGTGTAAGATCATCACCAGAAAGCACAAGAGGCCTTCTTTCTTTCGTATTTTGACGCGCTTCAATTAATAATATTGCCGTAACAAGGGTTTTTGTTGGTTTCAAACAGAAGTGAAGTTGTGTTTGGGGGATAGCATAAGGGGTTGGTTGGTAGTCTTCCAGACGATAAATGGGCACTGCTGATTGTTGCATAATTTTTTCCTGATTGTATTTTAAAAGTTACGGAATTGAAAAAGTGTTTATGTTTTAAGATAAGGGGTAAGATTAAGGAGTCACAAAAGGCTATCTAAGCGTTTTTTTACTTCTAAGAAGTCTATCCATGTAAGCTTTTTTTGACTGGGCGTTCGGAGAAGATAAGCAGGGTGAAAGGTTGGCATAACAGGTATTTTTATGTTGTCTTCACCTTCATAGGTGAGCCATTTCCCCCGAGACCGGATAATTCCATTTTGAGCCCCTGTAAGGAACTGTGTAGCAACTCCTCCTAGTGCTATAAGAATACGAGGTTTAGCTAAATGAATTTGTCGTTCAATGAAAGGGCGGCATAATGCGACTTCTCTTGGTGTCGGTGTACGATTTCCTGGTGGGCGCCAAGGAATAGTATTGGTTATGTAAACATTGTTTCTTGTCAAGCCAATTGATGCGAGGATTTTGTTCAATAATCTTCCGGCTTTTCCTACAAATGGAATCCCTTGTATATCTTCCTCTCGTCCTGGTGCTTCTCCTATGAGCATAAGCGGGCTTCCCGCTGTTCCATCTGAAAAACAGGTATTTTTTGCTGTCAATTTTAATGAACAGCCATTAAACGCGAGGAGAGCAGATTTTAATTCATCAAGTGTATTCACACTTTTTGCACTCTCTATAGCTGAAGGCTCACCTTGTATAATGTTAGGGGTAGGCAGTGGATTATTGGGTGACTTTATGGTTGGTGATATCTGTTGATTATGAGAAATGTTTATTGTTTGTATTGATTTTTTCTCTAAGGAGGCAGATTGATTAAAGTGATCAACAGGTGAATCTGTTAGAACAGCATCCACACCACTTTCTTTATAAAAGTTCAAGAGTTCTTCATATGAGATTGAGCAAGTTGTTTGATTTAACATTTTACTTTTTCTGGTGATCTATCTCCTAGGAATAGAGCAGACAACATTATCCTTCAAGCTTTATGATGTGTTTTTTAGTAATTTATGTGTGAAAAAACGATAAGCCTTTTTATCTTAACAAAAAACATTGAGAAGTATTCGCAGTTATACGCATTTTTCAATACGTTACCTTATCCATTAATATGATATACAGAATCATTCTACAATAAAAATTTTTTTATCAAATGCAAGTTGTATAATATGACAATTATATTATAGATTTATAATATTATATTTATACATATGCATTCATTTTGAGAAAAAATAAACATATAAACTGAAAAATAGAGCCAGAATAGTTAATCAGATTATGACATAATATTAAGATTCTAATAACCTTTTCGGTTGTGATTTAACAGTAATGTGTGAATATATGCTTTTGCATTTTTTATGGCTTGAGGCATAGATTCATTTAATGCCAAATTGGCTGCAATAGCGCTTGAAAGGATGCAACCTGTTCCACGCATTGTTCCCGTTAAGCGGGGAGTAGAAATATTTATGATTTCAGTTTTATCAATGAAGCTATCCGTTGCAAGGGGACCGTTTGCATGACCGCCTTTTATCAAGATAGAGCGTGGACCAAATGACAGCAGTTTTCTTGCTTGCTGTATTGCTTGCTTATGATGAGATGCCAATGGATTTTGACTGAGAAGAGCAAGTTCTTCTCTATTGGGTGTTAAAAGGTCAACGTGAGGGAGAAGTTTATTGATCATAATTTTTGTGATTTTTTCTGTTGTTAGTTTTCCTCCTGATGAGGCGACAAGTACAGGATCAAGAATAACTGGAATATGAGGATAGTCTTCTAATACATTACAGATTGCTGTTATAATTGCTTGGGTCCCTGTCATACCGATTTTTATTGCGCTTATTGGATTGGCTTCTAAGGCACTGCGCATTTGCGCGGCGATGAATTTTTCATGCATTGGAACAATTTCAGCAACGTGATTATCATCTTGTACGTTAACGCAGGTGATAGCTAAATTTGCTTTTATTTGAAAATGTGCTGTTGTTTCTATATCACGGACAATACCAGCACCTCCTGTTGGATCAGTTCCCGCAACAATAAGAATAGAGGGTGTCAACGCCATGCTTCTGTTACCTTTAACCACTGCTGGACACGCTGTTCAGGTTTTTTATGGAGGATGATATCGGTTACAACAGCAGTACTATTGGCTCCTGCTTTTAAAACATCAATAGCGCGTTCTGGTGTTAAGCCACCAATGCCCACTAAAGGTAAAGTACCAATCCGTTTTCTCCAGGGTTTGATTTTTTCTAGTCCTTGAGGTTTCCATTTCATTTTTTTTAAGATTGTTGGATAAATAGGACCAAGTGCAACATAGGCAGAATTAACAGAAAGTGCGATATCTAATTCCTGTTCATCATGTGTGCTAAGACCAAATCTTATACCATTTTTACGAATTGCAGGAAGATCAGCATTGCTTAAGTCTTCTTGCCCAAGATGAATAAAATTGCATTTTTCATCAATTGCTACTTCCCAATGATCATTAATGATTAATTGCACTCCCAATTTATCGCATATATTTTTTGCATGCTTAATATGTTGACGGATTATTTTTAAATTTTTATTTTTCATACGCAGTTGTACAAGTTTGACTCCAAAAGGAATCAAACGCTCAACCCAATCAGCATTATCAACAATGAGGTAGAATGGGTCCAGTTTCATGAAAATAAACCGTATTGTACATAAAAACATAACAAATTCAGTATGTTATGTGCAGTTATTTTATATGAATCCACTTAAGAATCCATCCTTTTATACGTGATTCATTTGACCATTTTTTATATAAGATTGCCATGTATGAATAGACCATAAAAAGCAAATCATGATGTAAATATTATAACGCATGTGTGTATTCAAATGAAATGAAAAGCAGCTATCATTCATAACAGTTCATAAATTTTATGATACGTTTTTATCACTCAAAAATCGCATTGTTTTAAAGTTCAGTCGTTTGAAATTATCGATAACATATGTTTAAAGATCATACCTTGTTTAAAGATTGGTTTGTTAATCGCATGATAAAAACAAAATTAATGGTTCCCAAAATTGGGGAGCGCAAAATCTAAAGATGTTATAGTATCCTAAGAGGGTAGTCGTTTGAAACTGTTATAAGCTTATAGGTTTAATTTATAAGATTGCATAAAAGGATTTAAAGACAAAATCGTTTTTAAAAACGCTTTCTAAAAATTTAGAAGATGATAGGCAGCCATTATACAGGACATTATCATCATAACAGATATGAAAATCACAATGTTATGTCATAAAATTTGAAATACTTTTTATGACATATGCAAGCAAGTGAGCGAAAAACGTTTTAAAAGTTGTCGTTTAAAAATACGAAGCCAAATAGGGTCGATCCAAATTTGGATTGAGAGATTTTAGTCACCCAAAATTTGGGGCACCTATTGAGACAAAGATAAGCAAGCAAAATTCAAAACCGTTGTATCTCAATACATGGGGTTTTGCTAAATTTTTAGACAAAAGAGACAATGTTTTAAGAATGTTTTATTCTAAAGTTAGCGAGCGCGAGTTTGAGCTGGTTGATTTTAACGAGCCCAAAAATGGACCGGCTAATTTATAAAGAAGCTACGTTTGAGTGCAAAGAGAAAAGGCATTTATGAGAACCTTTCTGAATGAACGTTTAAACGTTTGAAACTGATGTTTATAACAGTTTTTAAAGCTTTGCGTTTGATAAAAGCGTTTGTTTATTTATCTTATGAAAAGCTGTTTTAAAAAACCAACGCTCGTAAATGTAAAAACGGATTTTGTTACAAACTATTCACTTAATACATATTTCTTTTGATTGGATTGATAAATCTATAAAGCGTTTATAGTTTCTCTTATTCAAATGAATGCTATCAAGATCATACCTATCATTTACGTTCCTTTTGATAAGTTTTCATATCTCTCATAGAGCGCTTGCAATATGATATGTTTTGTATACAGGCATTACCATTTATTGGTAAACTCATATTTATGATTCATTCGTTATATCTTCATTCATAAGCCGCGTCACGTAAATGGCACGGCTTTCTTTTTTCTCTCTTTTATGATGCGTTTATATCCATAAGAAAAGCGCCCCCACGCTTGTTTTTTTACTCTTCTGTATCAACAATCTTGACAACATTATCGCTTTCATAAACCTCACAATTTTTGGGTACCACCCTTAGCTTACTTTGTCTGTTTAATTTTGCCTTGCCATAAGCTTTACCCCAGACCTTTGCATAATATGAGATCTTTGCATTGCCATAAACAGAACCATAAACCTCAGCATTGCCCCCCACGCTAGCATTGCCATAAACCTTGCCATAAATTTTTGCACGGCTATTAACAACAGCATAATTATAAATCTTAGCATGGCTGTAAACACAGACAGAGCCCGAAACCTGAGCATGCCCATAACCCCTTGCATAATTATAAATCCACGCATTATGAGAAAGGAGAGCATTGTCATAAATATGTGCTTCTGTATAAATACGGGCGCTCCCTCCCACATGGGCATTGCCATAAACATAACCAGCCACATGGGCAATTCCATAGACACAAGCATTGTCATAAATTTTTGCATATTGAGAGATAAAAGCCTTGCCATAAATCTCAGCATTGCCATAGACATGACCACAGATTTGAGAGTTATGACGTATTTTTGCATTGTCACAAATACGGGCATGCCCATAAACCCATGCATCATCATAAACCCAGCAATTGCCCTCATGAGAGAGATTGGCTTCCTTTTCAATAAAGCCGCCTAGATCGCCAGCTTTGACATCATCAAAATCTTTTAGAGCTTTAATGCGATAAAGGTTTGTAATCTGTTTAGTCATCCGATCTTTAATTTGTTTGCTTTCATTTGTTATAATGTATTTTTTGCACATAAGAACACCTTCACAATCTAATGTGATAAAGATTTGCTAAAATTTGGAATGGGAATATTTGGTTGAAAAGGGGGCGCCCCCGCACCACCCGTGCGTTCAATTATGCTGCTTTATTTTTGGTGAGACATAGACAATCTCTAATTCACCATAAGGGGAGAGCCGTTCAATATAGGTTTTAATCTCAGTAGACCCACCAACATTTTCACGAATAACAGCAATGCCATGGATATGAGCATTTTCACAAACATGCACGTTATTTGCTATACGGGCGTTTTCATAAACCCTAGCATTGTCATATACATAGGCATTATCATAAATAATAGCCTTGCCATAAACATGAGCATTGCCATAGACACGGGAATTATCAGAAATAACAGCATTGTCATAAACCCGCGCATGACCATAGATATGACCACAAGTGATAGCATTGTCAAAAACCCTTGCATTTTCATAAACCCGACCATTTTTAAACACAAGAGCTTCATTATACACCCAGCAATTGCCCTCATGAGAGAGGTTATCTTCCTTTTCTATAAAGCCACCAAGGTCACCAGCCTTAACATCAGCAAAGTCTTTTAATGCTTTAATACGGTAAAGAACATATTCACCAAATACACGTGTCTCTTTTGTGAGTGCAAACTTCTTTTGCATAGCACAATTCCTTTATAAGAGATTAAATTTTTGCATGAAAGAATTTGAAAGGAGGGCGCCCCCGCACCACCCGTGCGTTCAATTACGCAGCGTCACTTTCATATTGGCTGTCATTATCATCGTCATAATAGCCCTCACAATCAGCATAATATTCATGACGATAATAATCATCTTCGCTACCAAACTCAGGATATGCATCATCACAGATATCTTCATTAGCGGTTAGAGAGACATTGCTGTGAATATAAGAATTGCCAGAGATAAGAGCATCACAAATAACGGCATCATCAAAAACACGCGATTCATCACAAATATAAGCAGAGCCACTTATTTTTGCATTGCCTCCGACATGGGCATCATCACAAATGACAGCATTATCAGAAATATGAGCATGATCAGTTACCCGGGCGTTATCATAAATTTGTGCATTTCCTTCAATTACAACGGCGTTGCTAGCATGTGCATTGCCCGACAGCTTCGCATTGTCTTTTAATGTCATGCCTTCAAAAATAGCATTTCCATAAATTTGAGCATTGCCATAGACGTCGACAAAAAAGCTTTTTACTTTAGCATTTCCAAAGACGCGTGCATTTTCAAAGACCCGCGCTTTATTATAAACCCAGCAATTACCCTCATGAGAGAGGTTGTTTTCATTTTCAATATACCCCCCTAAATCGCCTTTTTTGACATCATCAAAATCTCTTAAAGCACGAATGCGAGTTAAGAAATGACCATCTATATATTCACAGTCATCAATAAATTCGTATTTTTTAAATACGTTGTGTATTGATATTGTCGTATGATTATCAATTGCTTCTTTTATATTTATGTGCTTTTAAAGCTATATTATGGGCTTTATAAAATGATTGCGTTATTTTTTGAATCTATACATTTATAATATTTAAAAACGCTCTTATTATGCGTATTTTTATATTTATAACCTATCAGTTTTTTTTACTAAATGAATTTTAAGATTTCTGTTAATTTCTTTTATAACGCATTTGCAACTTAACAGCCTTTTATAGCTATTGTCTTTATAACCAAAGCTTTCATTTTCATAAGAGAAATGATAAAGATGATAATGTGATTTATTTGTTATAAAACATCTAAAGAGAGATTGATAATTATAGAGATTATTGAACTCTCTTTAAACAGAGCTTTCGAAAAGTATACATCTATCATTTTAGATTACGATATAGTCTTTTAAAAGCAATCCAAAGTAGAGTGTTTAAAAGTGCAAGTTTCTTCTTTTTAGAATAACGCATATAAACACTCCTTTTAAGATTGTATGTAAGTAATTTAACAAGAGAGGTATAGATTATGGTTATAAGACTCTATACCCCTTGTGAGTTTAGCAAGCCTATAATGTGAGCATGCTTTATAAGTTTATTCAGTTTCTCTAATTTCTAATTTTGGTAAATTCTTAACAATCTTCATTGTTTCTAAACTTATGGTAATAACTCTTTGAAATAACTCTAATGGATAAGCAGGGTTGCCAATGGTTTCAACAGCATAGTGATTGGCATCATTCACAATGCCGCTCTTTTTATCTGTCTTTACACATTGACGTTCCATAACCCATTCAAGAGCAGGCTTGCCATTAATGATATACTCATAAGCTTCAAGAGGAATGTTTGTTATTGTGATATTGCTATTATAAAAAACAATAGATTTATCTTTTATCTTATTTTTGCTAAAGAATTGCATTTCAGTCACGTAATAAAATTCCTCAGGATTAGAAATATCAGTCTGTTTTGGATTGCCTTTTTTAAAAGTGACTGGATAAGGCTCTACATCTTCATAGTTTACATGCAAATGACCCAATTTACGCCCTGCTGTAACAAATATCCAAAAATCTTCAGCGCTTTTTACACAAGGGATATGAGGCAATTCTTTAGAGAGGTTATCAGCATAACGAGCGCGATAATCTTCTGAATGTAAAAGACCATAAACGTAATAGAATAAATCATCTTTAGTGATAATCTCATTAGGATAAGCCGTTTTAAAATGTGCTAGCCCTTCATTCGTAATGGCATCACGCCTCTGTAAACCAGATGTTGTGTTTTCTTCTGTAGAAATTAAAAATAAATGAGATTGTTTCTCACTTTTATTTTTTGAAACCGGAGTGTCTTCATAAATATACCTTGGAAAACATTGACTAGTATCCATTGCATGAAAATCAGGTACTGTCTTAATCATGATGACAGAAAAATCTTTCGTTGCTCCTATGCCGGTAACTTGTATCACTCTATTTTCAACCGCTTCTCCTATCGGAAATATGCGCGGCATTTGATAAACTCTCTCATTGAAAGTACGATTATAATAAAGCCATTGTTGTGTAAAAGGACGATACAGACTTTGTGTAAGGCATGTATCTTCAAGTTCAAAAACTTTTCCTTTTACTAGTTCTTGCTTAACATTATGACTCCAACTGATTTTACTTCCATCAGAATTTACAAAATTGTTTATAGCATTTTTACGTATCCTGCGATCAACATGTCCATAAGCATCATTAAAACGTTCTACTTCACTATTATAGAAAGTAATCATATTGTGCATGTTTTTTGTGAGAGATACGCGGCTTGAATTATAGGTCCAAGCATCACGACTTGTTACTATACCACAAGAAAACGTTTCAAAGAGCTTTTTATTATGCCCCTTTTTATCACCTAAGGTTAGGAATGTTTCAAAATTGTTAGCACGTTGACCAAGCCAATCACCATGTCTGTCTGGTGTAATTATTTGCCAACTGTTTTCACGTGTAATACCGTTAATACTACCAAAATCCTTAATTGTCTTAAGCTTTTTTTCTCTTGTGCAGTAATCTTCCACAGCATGGAAATATATTTTCCCACGCTGTTGAGATTCTGGATTTTTTACAAGAATAGAGATAGCTATAGGCGCTCGAGATCCCTCACCAAAAATTCCACCACTTTCTTTCTTACGTTGTTCTCCAGAAGTCCGAGCATCCCCCCGCAAATGGAAAATATAAAGGCTATTAAATTCTTCAACGAGGCATTTTCGTAAGCCAGCCATAGCATTTGCATCTACAAAGCTTGCATTTGTGACAAAACCAATAACACCACAATCTTTTATACGGTCGCTTGCCCAACGAATAGCACGAATATAACTATCATACAGATTTCGTAGAAGACTTGCATTTGACCGAGCAGCATAAGTTTCACGAATACGGTCATTCAATATGGGATAGGGAGTGTTCTTTGCATTATCATTTTCACTTTTTTGCCCAGTTGAATAAGGAGGATTGCCAAAGATAATTTTGATATTTAGATTTTTCTGATGTTCTAAATATTCACTGTTTTCTTTAAATAACTCTTGCAACAAATCTTTCCTTTCAAGCATTTGGAATGTATCGGTTAAACCAATATGCTTGAAAGGAATATACTTTCCTTTCACCAAACTATGATAAGTCGATTCAATGTTGATCGCTGCTATGTAATAGGCAAGTAAGACAATCTCATTGGCATGGATATCATGACGGAACTTATATTCCATATCCTCTGGTTTTATGAGCTTTGATTGTAAAAGCCTTGTGATAAAGGTACCCGTTCCAGTAAAAGGATCAAGAATAGAGACACCACGTGACCCCAAGCTTTTTCCAAATTCATTGCGCAACACATCATCAACAGAATGAATGATAAAATCGACAACCTCTATGGGCGTATAAACAATCCCAAGCCTATCCGTTGTTTTCTTAAATGCCTTGGCAAAAAAATCTTCGTAAAGCTTGATAATAAGATTCTGTCTTGCCTGCGGTTCGGTAATGCCAGAGGCACGGAACTTTACGCTGTCATAAAACTCTTGTAATTCTTTGGATTCTTCCTCAATATTTGTTTTATCTAGTTCTCTTAAGATCTTTTCCATCGCTTGAGAGATAGCATTGTTTTGTACAAATTCATTGCCTTCAAACAAAGCTTCAAACACAGGACGCGTCACAAGATGTTGCGCTAACATCTCAATCGCTTCTTCTTGCTTTATCTCACTGTTTAAGTTGTTTTTTAATTCCTTATAAAACGCATCAAAGGCATGATAAGCTTCGCTTGTCTGATCAGAAAGCATAGTTTGAAGGCGTGTGATATGGTTTTGTGCAATCTCAGCAACATTGTTCGCCCAAATGCCCCAATAATCACTCATGGTAGATTTTTTAACAATCAGTGTTTTGAGAGCATTGGGAAACTCAACAAAAAAGGGTAATCTTCCTGTTACGCTATGACTATGTTGCGGTTCATGAGCTTGTGTCCCAATTTGAAGTCCGGATTGTTCCGATTTTTCGTGTAGCGGGATTTCGTCAATAACCGTGGTGACATTTTCTAATTCGGTCTTTTTAGAAACTGTAACAATGTCGATGATAGAGCTCACGTCTTGTCCTAAGACCATCTGGTTAAGGGTTTTGCTAAAATTCTCATCATGAGAATGTAAAGCATGCAAAACTTGCCAAACAACACGGTATCTCTTATTGTTTCGTAAAGCTTTTTTGGCTTCTAAGTGTGAAGGAATGATAATGGGTAAAATAATATAGCCCGTTTTCTTATTTGGAGCACGACGCATCACACGCCCCACCGCCTGGATTACATCCACTTGGCTATTGCGCGGGTGTAAAAACATGATTGCATCAAGAGCAGGAACATCAATCCCTTCTGAAAGACATCGAACATTGCTTAAGATCCGACAAACATTGTTCCCAGCATCTTGTTTCAACCAATCCAGTTCTTCATTGCGTTTTTTGACACTTTGTGTTCCGTCAATATGTCTTACTTCACAGTTCAGAAAGGGAACTGTTTGAAGAAAATCATTGATATGAGATTTGATAATTCTATTGAAGAGCTTTGTGATATATTGAGAGGTGTTGATGTCTTTGCAAAAAGCTAAAGCACTACGCATAGGCTCTGTATCATCATCGACAGCAGCTTCTTTATCTATTTTGGTCAGGGCTCTATAACAGCCAATAATTTTTGCCGCATCATCTAAATCAATTTCACGGTTTTCATTGGCAATAATCTCCTGTATGGCTGGTGTGATATAGGTTTCATCAATCCCCAAAACCACAATCTTGTAAGGGGTTAAAAGTTCATTATCGACAGCTTCTGCGAAGGTATAATGATGGAGTTGTTTGCCATAAAGCGTTTCATCATCCATAGAAGCTAGAACGGCATTGATCTCATCCGCACGCCTTTTAGCAGTGTCACTAAAAATCTTTGGCGTTGCTGTCATATACAGACGTTTTTTGCCTCGAATAATGCTGTTATCGTGAACCTTGATAAATTCAGATTCATTGTCGTCAGTTCCCAATGAAGCACCAGTGGTTCTATGCGCTTCATCACAGATGATCAGATCAAATTCAGGTAAACCATGGTCTTTTTGTGCATCCGAAATCACTTGAATGGAATGATAGGTTGAAAAGACCACCGTCATTGCCTCTGCGAGGTTTTCACAAGCTTCTTTGGCAAGTGCTTTCGCATCTGTTGTAGCAGGGAGCACAAGATCTGATGTTTCCATACCAACAATATCATCTTGGTTTTTACGACGCTTGCCTACTTTTGTATCCGAACACACAGCAAAAGAACGCAAGGGGACTTGTGCATCTGCTGTCCATTCTCGTATCGTTTGCGAGACTAAAGCAAGAGAAGGCACCAGAAACAAAACACGCTTGCCTTTTCCAGCTATGGTTTCTGCTATCTTAAGACTGGTGAAAGTCTTGCCCGTACCACATGCCATAATAAGCTTGCCACGGTCTGCTTCTTTTAAACCTTCACAGACTTTTCTCAAGAGCTTCTTTCTGATGAGGACGAGGCTCTTTTGTCGATTTCAGAACAACTTCTTTTTTCGTTGCAAATATTTGCCAATCTATACGACTGTTTTCCATATGACGAAGGTCAATGCGATAAACGGGTATCGCTTGTCCTTTGATCATAGCATTCACATTGTCACTTAATTCCACTTCCGTGGTATCGACAAGAAGGCGATATTTAAAGATGTCTTTTCCAGAGGCAGCGATAAAGCTATCAATATCTTTTTTACTGATCTGATGGTCTGCTTTATAAAACTTACATTGAATAGCCACATACCCCTCTTGATGACGAAGCTTTGCCACCAGATCAATGCCGATATCATTTTTATTCCAACCTTCACGCTCTTTAGCCCATTCAAAATAGCTTTCAACTTTTTCATATCGTCCATAATGGAGAGGGTCATGCATAAGATAAGCCTTCACAAGGTTTTCAAACAATGTTCCCAATTCACGGGGTGATGTTGCTCGTTGACGATAATATTCTAAGAGAGAGCGTAAAGTGACATGTTTATTATCAGAATGATGAGGGTGAAGTATATTATAACAGGGCTCCGTTTTCGTATGAGAGGGTTAATTCTTATCAAAAGAATCAAAACGAAGCTTATTAAATCCATTTTGAACGAATTGAGAAAAAATGCAGAAAAATGCTAAAAAAGCGGATAATTTTTTTCAAAAGAGTTTTTAAAGGCTGTTTATCCACAGCCCATGAGAGAGATCAGATCAGCAAAATAGTGGAATTTGCTGTTTATTTTATGGAAAAAAGACAAATGTAGCATGTGCTTTAAAATATCAGAATGAGTATTTTGAAGCATTTTGTTACTTTCTAAAATATAATTTTGTTTGTTAAAAGAACTGACAAAAGTGACAAAACTCTTTTTCTGAAGCAATTCAGATCATTTTCTTTGGAGAAAAGTTCCCTAATGCTCTGTAAAAGAGTTTTTTGTGGTTGTTTTGAAAGGTTCTCAAAAGAGATTTCTTTATTGTTTGCTAGCATGATTTTTTACCAAAGGATGAGATTGGTAGGACGATGTATCGTTTATTTAGCATGTCATGTTGAGTAGCTTAGAGAGGTTGAAGAGCGAGTTTATGGTCTTTTATTGATAAGGATATTGAGGCGTTAGGCATTGACTTTCCAAACAATTTTGGTTACAACTTTAATGGTGTAAATATGGGGGGAGAGATCTTCACACAATTACAATCAAGTTATTTTTGGGTGCCATTTGTCTTTGGTTACAGGGGTATGCGCTTTTGCTAAAAGCGTCATAGGGCCGTGGGTTTTGAGTGGTATTGTTAGAGATTTATGAAGCATTTTTAAATAATGCTTTTTGAATGATGCAAAGTGGGGGGCAATCTGTATTGTTTTCTGTATTTTTACGCCGAAGTTCTCTTTTAAGAATTTTTCTAGCCATTTTAGTGTTGTTTGGCATGTTTTCTGGCGTCACTGTTTATGCGCGTTCTTCGGCATTTTTATATCCACAAATACCAACAGATAATTTTGCCCGTGAGCACACTGAGCAGCAAAGATTAAAAAGGATTGAGCATTTACGCGCTTTAACGCCCAAAGGAATGGACACTTCTCCTGAAAGGGATCAAGGGGCGCATCTTGGTGGTGGATATTGCTTCAACATTGACCATATTACTGTTGATGGGGTTTATCATATCAACAAGCGGACTATAGCAAAAGTTACGGATGCTTATGTTGGGAGATGTATAGGTCTTTCTGAGATACAGATATTAATAAAACAATTAACCAAAGTTTATTTGGATCAAGGTTATGTGACGGCGCGTTTTTATATTCCAGACCAAGATATCAAAAGCAATAAAGAACTGAAGTTAGTTGTTGTTGAGGGGAAGCTTTCAGATATTTACTATAATGGTTCTCCAGCATCTCGTTATAATCAGATTGTGTGGAGTGCTTTTCCAGGGCTTAAAGGTCATGTTCTTAACATGCGCGATATTGAACAGGGGCTTGATCAGATCAACCGTTTGAGTTCAGCGCATGCAAAAAGCGAACTACTCCCAGGCGGTGAAGATGGAAGTACCATTGTTAATATTAGCAATCATCCTGATAAGGCATTTAGTGTTACGCTTACGCATGACAATATGGGGCAAGCCTCCACGGGTTATGCGCGTTATAGTACGGGTTTAAAGGTAGAAAATATTTTAGGGCTCAATGATTTATGGGACTTTGGCTATCAACGCAGTGGACGAGATTATTGGGGTGGGAGTAAGCAAGAAGGGCATAGCAATAATATTTCAGCGAGTGTGAGTATTCCTTACGGTTATTGGACATTTTCGTTAAATGGCTATCTTTATGATTATCAGAGCATTATTAAGGGCAACTTTACAGATATAGAAACGACAGGCAATTCCAGTGAATTGCATGCCAGCACCAGCCGGGTTCTCCATCGCGATAGTGTTTCACTTACCACGCTGAATTTGGGTCTTTCCTATAAAAAGACCAACAATTATCTTCTAGGCAATAAGATTGAGGTTGGCAGTCGTCAATATAGCGTTGCCAATTTTGGGATTTCGCATTCCCGTCAGATGCTGGGTGGAACATGGACCTTTGATGTCAGTTATTTGCAAGGTCTTCCCTTGTTTCATTCTGTCAAGAAGCACGATCCAGGAGCAGGGGATGCGGAGCCGCAATTTGCTAAATTTACCGGTACGATTAGTGCCATGACGCCTTTTAAGGTAGGGCGCTTGGACTTTATACTGAGCAATCTTTTGAGTGGGCAATATTCTCCGCATAATTTATTGGGTGCTGAGCAGATTTCGTTGGGGGGCGCTTCTAATGTGCGTGGAACGCGCGAGAGTTTGCTTTTTGGCAATAACGGTTTTTTTATTCGTAATGATTTGTCTTTGCGCACACTACCGTGGAGCAACAACGCTTCTCTGAAAAAAGTTTTGGGTGAATTGCGTCCCTTTATTGGTTTGGACTATGGGCGTGTTTTTTCGCAGCCCCTGTATGGATTTACGCATGAACAGCTTGCCGGTTGGACAGCAGGGTTCAAGCTTGCGGGGGGGATGGTTTCCCTTGATGCAAGCTATTCCAGTGTTTTGTGGAGCACAGTTAAGCACAAGAACCCTGGAACATTTTTAATGACATTAACAATGAATCTTTAAGCATATTATTGGGGAATACAAGCATGAGATATGAGCAGAGAGCAAAAAGAGCAACATGGTTTGAAGTTTTAGTCTCCAGTACGATGCTCAAAAAGGTTTTGCTAGGTGGGATTGGTTTACCTTTTCTTTTACAACCAGCAACACTACAGGCACAAATTGCTGTTGACCCTAACGCAAGTGTCGCTCATCGCCCAGATATTGTGGCAGCACCCAATGGGGTTCCCTCGATTGATATTGTTACACCCAATGGCAAGGGCTTATCACATAATAAATATTACGATTTCAATATTGGCAATCCAGGTGTCATTTTAAACAATCACGCGCAAGAAGTAGGACAATCGCAGTTGGGTGGCATTATGCCGGGCAATCCGCATTTGCGCTACTCTGGTTCGGCGAAAGTAATTTTAAATGAAGTCACCAGCAGCAAGCGCAGTGCGCTTCATGGTCCAGCGGAGGTTTTTGGGCATCAAGCCGATGTGATTATAGCCAATCCCAATGGGATAAGTTGTGATGGTTGTGGCTTTATCAATACGCCCCATGCGACCTTAACCACGGGTGTACCAGAAATTGATGGGAGTGGTTTTCTGAAAGGGTTTGAGGTTCAAGGTGGGGATATCACCTTTGGACCCCAGGGTGCGAATTTTTTCTCAAGCCAAGGGGCTGTTGATATTGTCGATATTGTCTCACGCACAGTGCATTTTGAAGGAGCTGTTGCGGGGAGGACAATTGGAGTGACAGCAGGGACCGGTCACTTTGATTATGCTTCTGGGCAGATGAAGGAGTTGACCGATATTACCGGCAAGCCGGAATATGCGATAGACGGTTCTGCGTTAGGGGCTCTACAAGCGGACAGAATAAAACTTGTGGCAACGGAAAAAGGTGTTGGGGTTCGCATGCGCCATGATATGGCAGCCAATGCGGGGCAGTTGCATCTTTCTGCTGATGGAAAAATCTCGTTGAAGGATGTTTTTGGTCATGATGGTGTTGTTCTTCAATCAAAAAGCGATACCCTTCATGCAAAGCACATTACGTCGAAAAAGCATGTTGAGATTGCAGCAAAAAAAGGTGTCACGTTAGAGACAGTTGGCGCGGATGGTCATTTGAGCGTAGATGCGCAGGATGGGCTTTTAACGATTAGCGGAAAAGCCACCTCTGGGAGCAATCTGGAGCTTTCTTCGCGCCATGCTCTGCAAGTTTCAGGGCTTGGCGCTGGCGCTGATGTGACCCTTGAATCTGGTGGCGCACTGAATATTGGTGGTACGGTTTTAGCGGGGGGCAATTTAAGGGCGCATGCCGGTGGTGATATACAAGCCTATTTTTTAGCTGGTGGGGTTGATATGGCAGCAACACAAGCTGCTGGTAGCCTTGTTTTGGGCAGCCATGGGGATGTTGATCTCCAAAGTGGAGGCGGGATCATTAATGCCGCAAATATTTATGGAGCAGGGAATGTCACACTTGTTGCATATCATGGGCTTTCTGTTTCTCAAACGATCCTATCGCATCACAATGTTGCCATTCATGTTGAACCTCATGCCGGCATTCATTTTGGGCAAGTTTTAGCCCATGGCAGAGCAGATATTCATGGTGGGGCGGTTGATTTTTCTACCATGATGACAGGTGATGATGCGGTTTTAAAGGTGGGAAGCCTTGATGCAGGCACATTGATGACAGGTTTAGATTTTGTTCACTCTCAGGTGAGCCCTTCGAACCCTACAGGTGATCTTGTTTTTCATGATAAAGGTTCTCTTTCTATTACAGCACAAAGGGGCGTAAAGGTTGGACATATTATCAGTGGTGGCAATATTGACCTTTTTGCTGGCAACGACATTTATTATGATCAGATCATAGGCTATGGCACAGCCACATTGACATCGGTATCAGGAGGGATCAGTGTTGAGAATGTGCTGTCTGCTAAGGGGGATGTGAGATTGACAGCCAACACTCTCGATTTGAGCAATAATCGTTCTCATATTTATACGCCGCAAACGCTATATTTAACTGCGGATCATATTTATGTTTCGGGCAGTACGCTGATTTATGGCGGTTTAGATTTTCAAAGCACCAATGTTCTTGATATTCACCATGCACGGCTACAAGCCGTTACCGATGAAGGCGGGACAGGAGATATTCTCTTTGTTGCTCCAGGCGTTATGGTGGATGAGGCCACATCGGTTTTAGCGGCACGAGATTTTGTCATCAAAACAGGGGAGCTTAAAAATAGCGGTCAATTGGCAGCAGGGCATAATTTAGCCTTTAGCGTGAGGGGTGATGCGAGGAACAGCAAAACGGGTTTAATTTATGTGAAGGGCAATGGTGCTTTACAAGTTGATGGGGCTTTGCGCAATGATTTTGGCGCCATTGTTGCAGAGGGTGATTTATCTTTCACCAATGCAGAAGGTACTGGAAAAAGCCTTTCCCTTGTCAATAAAGCGGGCTTTATTCAAGTTGGTGGAAACTTAAATATCCAAACCAACAGTCTGAAAAACGAAGCCGATAGCACACCCGTTATCACGGAAAAAACGGAAGAAGTCGCCATCGCATTCGAAAAACCAGAGGGTTTTGATTCAATTAAAAATGCGATTTTGTATCATACAACAAGTATAGCAAATGAGTTGGGGATGGAACTATGGGGCGTTTCCTATAAGGAAGCTGAATGTTCAGGAAACACATGTAATCTTCACATTAAAAATTCTTTGGCCAACAAAGAGGCAACTTATGGTAAGATAACTTTAGAAGATGGGATAGTATACAAGGCGTTTACTTGGAAGGAAGAGAATAAAAGTTGGCTTTTTTTTCAAGGGTACCGATGGAATAATTTATCTCACATGATACAGAAAACTGTCACGCAAGAATTTTCGCCTACTCGTCAAGGAATGATACAGTCTCACGGCAATCTCATCATTAACGCTGATACCATTGACAACCATTATAGCTCTATAGAAGCAGGGGGAAATGCCGATATCCACGCCAATGTGCTGACCAATTTGGGGGCAACAGCTTATAAAAATACCTATATGGGTTGTCAGGCTAATACGGATGCTTATTGTTATGCTTATAACGCTGATGGAAGCCGAAATGTTGCTTTAGATATAATAAATAATGATGGTTTTCGCCAAACTGGTTCAAAAGTTCTTGATAGCGTTTCTGGTCTTGTCCAAGCGGGTGGCACGTTGAATTTGGTGGTCGATCAACTCAATAACACGGCAGCGAAAGGTTCCATTACAGGAGATGCGCATTTTGAAGCAAAAACCGTTGAAGGTAATCCACTGGAGGACTTAAGTGGTTTAACTGGGGCTGGTGCTCTCTTTACACCAAAAGTAGATCTCAATAATGCAGGAGAACTTTCTGATGGGCTTCCTTTACCAAAGCCCCAATCGGGTGGGGTTGGGGGCACGCTGCCCAAGCAGAATTTTATTTATGAAACGCGGGCAGAATTCCTTGATGTTGGCAAGTTTTATGGTTCAGCCTATTTTTTGAATAGAATTGGTTACAATCCTGACAGAGAGATTTTTTTCTTAGGGGATGCTTATTTTGAAAAGCAACTGATTGAAAAACAAATGCGTGATCTTGTGGGGCAAGGTTTGGGCAAGGGCTCTTTCATTCCTGGAAGTGATGCCATTGAACAAGTCAAAAACTTGCTGGATGTGGGGGCAGATTATGCAAAAACACACAATTTGACTTTTGGTGAGCCTTTAAGTGAAGAACAACTTGCTTCTCTAGAAGCTCCGATGGTGATTTATGTACGCCAACAGGTCAAGGGCATGGATGTTTATGCGCCGGTGCTTTACATCCCCGAAAAGGAGAGAGCCTCCTTTGTTTCTGCTGGTGCCTTGATCATGGGGGATGATGTCAATATCACCAGCCAAAATACCAGCAATTCCACAATAACCAATTCAGGGCGGATTGCGGCAAACCACCAATTGCATGTGCATGGTGGGGATATCCTCAGTCAAGGAGGGCATTTTGCGGCGGGTGGTGATGCTTTTTTAGTTGCACAGAAGAATATTCGTTTAGATGCAGGGCGCACAACGGTTGACGGCGTGGAGACCGTATTAAACACCGATGCGCTTTCTGCTGGTGGCAATGCGAGCGTGATTGCCAAACAAGATCTCACAGCTTCAGGGGTGAGGATCACCACGAAGGGTGATCTTGCCATGGCCACAGAGCAGGGCAATTTAACAATAGGTTCAGCGCAAACACATTACCACAGCGAACAGGGTGATGCCACCATGCATCATAAATCGGAAGTCAATTCTGGGGGCTCAACGACACTTGCTTCTGGAAAGGATCTCAATGTTCTAGGCTCTGATGTTCAAACAAAGGATAAACTTCTCTTACAAGCTGAGGGCAATGTTTCGATTGATGCCACGCGCAACAGCATGGACAATCATACGCAGGATGGGCAAACCTCCCATGTCACCTTACACAATGGCTCTCATTTAAGTTCTGGAAAAGATACCACGGTCCTATCCGGTCAAGATATCCATATTGCTGCTTCTGATATAGATGCGAAGGGCAATGTTGCTCTTGGCGCACAAAGGGAGATAACAATAGGGGTGAGAAACGATGAAAGAGATTATCATTTTCAGGGCAGCGACTTTAGTATTGACAGGCAAGAGTCTATTTCTCTGGGCTCTTCGATAAAATCAGGGGGTGATACCACGGTTGTTGCGGGGCAGGATGGAAAGGCGCATGACCTTAGCATCACGGGCAGTTCTATTGCTGCTGAGGGCAAGGTGGGGTTGAAAGCCAGCAACGATATTCTCATCAACAATGCAGAGGATAGCTCACACCGTGAGATATCTAGCTACACAGATGGCGGTTTTTTTGGGGGAAGCTCATCCTATCATGAAACTTTTGGAGCTACCCAAGTGGTAGGTTCAAGTATAGCAGGAGAAAAAGGTGTTGCTCTTGAATCTGGAAACAATACGCAGATTGTAGCGTCGATGCTCACAGCAGGCAAGCCAGGGGAAATAACCGATCAGGCAAAAGCGGATATTACCATTCACTCTGGGGGAAAGATTACTATCAAAGGTATTCAAGAACACTACGACCAGCAAGAACAATCCTCAGAAAGTAGTTTTTTGCATGAGGAATCCTCCAATAGCTCTCAATCGCATAGCACAACGGTCTCCTCTATCCTTGGGGCAACGGGCAACATTATCACGCAATCAGACAAAGAGACTACAATCACAGCTTCTCATATGTTTGCAAATGAAGGTATTCATGTGACGGGAGAAAATGTGACGATTGATGGCATGACAGATCATCATAAGAGCCATTCAGAAACCCATGAAACAGGTTTTGGTGTGGGTTCAGGCAAGGGCTTTGTATCGGTATACGGAAGTGAGTCAAAGACAGAAAATGAAGAAAGTTTTGAACATCAAGGCTCTTCTCTCAATGGGAAAAATATCACCATCACCGCCACCAAAAAAGATGTGAACGTGGTGGGCTCTGATTTTACTGCGCAAGAAAATATTCATGTTTCGGCAGTCCATGATATCAATGTTTCACCTGGTCACAATCGTCATAGCGCAAGCTCAAAGGAAGAACGCACAGGTTTTGGGTTTCAGTTTGAAAAGAACCCTAGCGGTGCTTCCGTGGGTGTTGGAATTGCAAGCGCTAAAGATACGGGCGATCAATGGGAAAATACCAATACGCCATCTCATTTCAAGGCGGGCAAAGATGTGCAGATCAATGGTGGCAATGATGTGAATTTACAAGAAACCATTGTTTCGGCGGATCGTGATGTCAACATTGATGCTGGCAATAATATCACCCTATCAGAAAGCTATGATACCTCTAACGCAAAAGAAAAGCATGAAAAGTCCTTTGCTGGTGTGACAGGATCTGTCAATGTGGGCATTCTTGGTGCCGTACAAGATGTAAGGGATGCAGCCAAACGTTTTGGTCATGGGGATACAAAACACAAAATCGGCAATGGTCTTATTGCTGGTCTAAAAGGCTATGATCTCTATAGCAAAGGCAAAGGTCTTTACAATGGGATGAAGGATGGAAAACTTAAACAATCGGTTCGTGATATTGCTGATGTTTCTGCTAGCGTAACCGTGGGCTTTAAGACAGAGAAGGAGGAGGCATCTGTTCAGACATCTACTGCGGTAACAGATAGCATAGAAGGAGGGCGTTCTATTAATATCCATGCCCATGAAGGCAGCATCCATAGTATTGGCGCTGATATTATCGCTGGTACCAATCCAGTCTATGCAAATGATGAGCAGAGCGGGAATATCACCTTGGATGCAAGACAACATATCCTCTTTGAAAGTGCGCAAAACACGCAAAGCACACAAAACAGAAGTGAAAGCGCTTCAATGAATATTGGGTATAGTTATGGTACTGGTGGTACAGGGTGGATGGGTAACGCCTCTTTTGGTAAAGGCAAGGGCTCCAGTGAGGAGGTTCAGCAAAAGAACAGCCATATTATAGGCACCGGCACTGTTCATAGCACAAGTGGAGGCAACACCACACTGGAAGGTGCAGTGCTTTCTGGAAACCGTGTAGAGATGGATGTTGGTGGTGATTTTACTGTTATAAGCCGCAGTGATACGGGACACAGTTCCAGCAAGCAAAACTCTCTTTCTATTGGGTTTAATGGTGGAAAAAAGAATGATGCAGCTACAACCAATATATCCTTGAACAAGGATAAATCCTCTAGTGATTATCATAGTGTTGTGGAACAATCAGGCATCAAAGCGGGTGATGGCGGTTTTAAAATCAACGTTAAAGATAAAACGACCCTAACTGGAGGTATTATTGAAAGCACCGCGCCGGCAGATAAAAACAGCCTGACCACAGGAAGCATTAGCACCAGTGATATAAGCAACAGTGCGCATGCGCAAGCCAGCAGCGATGGGATCAGCATTTCTGCGGGTGGTCCGATGTATCAGGGCAAATATGGTGTTGGGAAAAACATTGCTAAAAATGTCTTAGATCATTCAAAAGCTAAAGATTCAGAGGAAGGATACACCAAATCTGCTATTAGCGATGGCACCATCGTCATTACTGATGAAGCAGGGCAGAAGGCATTGACAGGGCAAGATGTTGAGCAAGCCATAGCCTCCCTTAATCGTGATACTGCCACCGCCCATAAGGGTGTACAACAACTCGATGTAGGCAAGCTGGAACAAATCGTCCATGAAAACCGTGAAATGGTAACGCAACTCTTAGAAGAAGGGTTTAAATACAGCGATGATTCCTATAAAACCATGTTTATCAAAGAGCACCCCATCGCCGTTGTCGACCGTGATGAAAAGGGTAATATAATCTATGAAATAGATGCAAATGGAGAGCCTATAGAAGACGCTCGTGGACAACCTATCCCTAAGTTTCATTATTTAACGGATGAAGAAAAGCAGCATTTGCAAGCCGGCTCTGATGGCAAGGTGCATGTGTCCCTCAATGGCATTTTTACCCCACCCTATGAGGCTGCTGTTTATGCAGAGCAACATGCGAAGGATAAAAATGTACCGCTTTATTTTGTTGTGTTCCCAGAAGCGGATTCTGCTATTTCAGAACTTTTGGTCGCGGGCTATCAGAAGTTTATGGAAAATAACTTTTGGGGTTTGACCAATTCCACACAAGAAGCAAAAGATCTAACGTCTCGCTATGGTAACACAGGATTGCATTTTGATGCCCATAGTCGAGGCAGTTTGACAGGCTTTAATATGATGAATTCTTTCAAACAAGAAGGTGTAAATGATGTAGCAGGCAATACAACGATCAGTTTCTTTGGACCAGCGGCTAATGTTTTGGCTGCATCCGGTCTGTTAGGTTATGTGAGTGGTGGCAAACAAACCACTATTGGCTTTGATGGGAATAGATATGACTTTGTGAGCCGATGGATTGGCGGTAATGGCTATACCTACGAGACAATACCTGCTGGTAGTAACTGGTGGACAGAATGGTGGAGAGTGATCATGAATCCCGTAAGCTCCCATACCTGTCTTGGAGATGCGAGTTATAAATGTAGATATAATTATGGCACATCTCATCTAGAACAAAAACCTTGAATTAGATTATGGAGTAAAAAATGAAACAAACCTTAAAATTATTAAGTGCGATAACTTTATTGAGTATAGCTGGGTGCCAGTTTAATAAAACTCCCACATCTTCTATAGGGGCATGGGAAAAGCCAGGAGCAGATTTTACGGAGATAGGAAAAGCATTGTTAGAATGTGGAATGCCAGCTCCTTATGATGTATTTCCAGAAAGTAGAAAGCTCAGTAATAATGCAATAGCAACAATTCATGCTTGCATGGTTCAATCAGGATTCCGCTATGAAGAAAGGGGGGGGGGATGGTGTGTAAATCATAAAGCCGAAAACTTGCCCATTTGTCGTCCAGGCGCTGTCATTCCGCAACGAAGTGTCAAGAAGCGCTTAAACAGCCCGTTTTGTAAAAAATATAAAAATAGTCGCAAATGCCAGCCTTAAGTCTTGCTGTTTGTGATGATCAACAATCCGCCATCCTTGCCTTCGCTTGGAATGGCGGGATTGTTTCCTCAATCCACCATCTCAATTTAGTTCTAACCTGTCTTGAACACAGTATGAACAGAAAATATCAACAAGCTTCCGAGCTTTTTTATTGTAAATAAATCCATTGAAAGAGGGAAAAATGAAGAAAATCTTAAAACTATTGAGTTGCATGACTCTGTTAAGTATCACTGGATGTGTTAACCAACCTCCTCCATCAACTTTAGCATTATGGGAAAAACCAGGTGTCGATAAAGCGATGATCCAACAATCCTTATCAAAATGTGGTTGGAAACCAGTCTATGCTTCTTCTAGTGATATGAATTCGTATGCAAATGAATTTGCCTCAGTTTATGAGTGCATGAAAAAAGCAGGTTTCCGGTATAAATTGCAAGATTCAAAAGGGCTCTATTTTGTACAACCTCTGAAAAGTGACTCGTTTTTAGCTAATTTGATGCTAGCTGGATATCAGCAATTTATGGACAATGACACCTTTGGTGTGACCAACAAAACGAAACAGGAACGCGCTTTACTAACGCATTTTGAGGATGAAAGAAAACGTCAGCAAAAGCAAAAAGCTTTACAAAAGCGATCACCAAAGCGTCCTCCCCATCGTTAAAAAGGTTGTTGGATAAAATCACGAATGAAGTAGAGGATCAAAGCCATCTCCTTCTTTATCCACGCGGGTGGCAGTTTAAATCTGTTGGTCGATCAACTCCACAACACGGCAGGTGAAGGTTCAATACATTAGGAGGGTTGGGGGGCTCTACCAAGGATGCTCTTGCCAATATGGCTGGTGCTTCTGGCAGTGTAACCGTGGGCTTTAAGACTGAGAAAGCGGAGGCATCTGCTCAGACATCTACTGCTGTAACCAATAGCATAGAAGCAGGGCGCGCTGTCAACATGCAAGCCCACAAAGGCAGCATCCATGGTGTTGGAGCCGATATTATCGCTGGTAGCAATCCTGTCTATGCACTGGGCAATGATGCGCAGAGCGGGAATATCACCTTGGAAGCGGGTAAAGATATCACCTTTGAAAGTGCGCAAAATGTGCAAAGCACACAAAACAGTAGTGAAAGTACTTCAATGAGTGTTGGCACCGGTTATGGCACGGGTAGCGCAGGGGCAACGGGCAATGCCGCTTTTAGTCAAGGAGAAGGCTCGAGCGAGGCGGTTCAACAAAAGAACGCCCATATTATTGGTACCAATACGGTTCATACCACAAGTGGAGGCAATACCGCACTGGAAGGTGCCGTGGTTTCTGGAGAGCGTGTAGAAATGGAAGTAGGGGGTGCTCTCACCATTACCAGCCGCAGTGATACGGGACAAACTTCCAGCAAGCAGAAATCGGTTTCTGTTGGCTTTGGTGCTGGACAAACGGGTGGTGGAGGCTCTATGAGCGCCTCTTTCCAAAAGGATCAATCCTCTAGCGATTATCACAGTGTTGTGGAACAATCAGGCATCAAAGCGGGTGATGGTGGTTTTAAGATCAACGTTAAAGACAAAACAACGTTAACCGGAGGCATCATTGCCAGCACCGCGCCGGCAGAAAAAAACAGCCTGACCACAGGAAGGATTGCCACCAGTGACATCACCAACAGTGCCCATGCGCAAGCCAGCAGCCATGGGTTTAGCCTTTCTGGAAATGACACGATAAAAAACATTGCCAAAAATGCTTTAAATCACGGAAAGGCACATGATGGAGCGGAAGGGGAAACCAAATCCGCCATCAGTGATGGCAGCATTATTTTGACAGGTGGATCTAACCAGAGGGCAATGGTCCAAGATGCTGGACAAATCATTGATGCACTCAACCGCAACACCGCAGCAGCCCACCAAGCCGTTGCACCGGTGGATGCCACATCGCTTGAGGGAGCAGTGCATAATCGCTTAGATATGATCAATGATTTATCGGATGAAGGATTTGATTATCGGGATAAAGTGAACGAAATCACATATCTCAAAGAGCATCCTGAGGGTGAGGTTGTGCATGATGAAAATGGCAATGTGGTCTATGCAACAAATGAAAATGGACAATATATCAAAGACAGCTATGATAGAAAAATCCCTCTGTATCGTTATTTAACACCTGAGGAAGAAAAGCATTTACAAGTTGGTTCTGATGGCAACAGGCGTATGTTCTACAATGGTATTTTTACTTCACCAGATGAGGCAGCCCGTTATGCGGTCCAGTTGGCGGATAATGAGCATGAACCCCTTTATTTTACAGCTTTTCCAAAAGCTGATTCATGGGAAGTAGAGCTCGGGGTAGCTTTTTATCAGAAGTTTCTAGAAGGCAACTTTGGGGGGCTGAGTAATTCGACAAAGAAGTTTCAGGATTTTATGTATCTCTATGGCAATACAGGGGCGATTGTTGATGCGCATAGCCGTGGTAGTTTGACAGTGGGCAATGGAATGCGTGACTTTGCAAAGCATGGCATCCACGGTATAGGGTATAAAACAGATATCTATTTTTTTGGACCGGCGGATAACGCTATATCGGTAGCGAATGCGCTATATTATGTGAGTGATGGTAAAAAAAATCATATTTACTTACAAAACCATATATTCGATCCCATTGGTACAGGAATTGGTCACAATCTGCCTACTTTTTATAAGGTACCTTTGAAGTTCCCCTATGTATTATTTCCAGCAGCAATTCCAATGAGAGAGCAAGGGAGAGCACTATTGGGCTCTTACCCTAGTACCCATAATTGTTATGGAAACGCGGAGCCAGCATGTAAATATGCTTATGGAACACCTCATACTGCAACAATTTATTCACCTTATGCAATTTTAGATTATTTAGGTTATTTATGGAGAAAAAAATGAAACAAATATTGAAATTGTTAAGTGGATTAATTCTGTTAAGTGTAGCTGGGTGTGACATTGACAAATTGGGGCCATCATATAGAGCAATGTGGGAGAAGCCAGGAGCAGATTCTACTGAAGTAGGAAAAGCATTGTTAGAATGTGGCATGCCAACCCCTTACAGTGAGGATTCAGAAAATAGAGAGGTAAGCAATAATGGATGGGCAACAATTCATGCTTGTATGATCCAAGCAGGATTTCATTATAAAGATCAAAGAGGAGGGGGGTGGTGTTATACTTATAAAGAAGAAAACCTGCCCATTTGTCGTCCAGGCGCTGTCATTCCACAACGAAGTGTTGAGAAGCGCTTAAATAGCCCGTTTTGTAAACAGCATCCAGAACAATATGAATGCTATCCTTAAGCCTTGTTGTTTGTGATGGTCAACAATCTCCCATCCTTGCTTTCGCTTGGAATGGCGGGATTGTTTCCTCACGCACATTATTTAACGGATGAAGAAAAGCATTTACATGCAGGTTCTGATGGCAACAGGCGTATGTTCTATAATGGTATTTTTACCTCACCAGATGACGCAGCCCGTTATGCGGTTCAGTTGGCGGATAATGAGCATGAGCCATTTTATTTTACAGCTTTTCCAAAAGCTGATTCATGGGAAGTAGAGCTCGGGGTAGCTTTTTATCAGAAGTTTCTAGAAGGCAACTTTGGGGGGCTGAGTAATTCGACAAAGAAGTTTCAGGATTTTATGTATCGTTATGGCAATACAGGAGCGATTGTTGATGCGCATAGCCGTGGTAGTCTGACCGTGGGCAATGGATTGCGTGACTTTGAAAAGCATGGCATCCACGGTATAGGGTATAAAACAGATATCTATTTTTTTGGACCGGCGGATAACGCTGCATCTATGGCAAATACGGTATATTTCGTAAGCGATGGCAAAAAAGATCATATTTATTTACAAAACCATCTACTTGACCCCGTTGGTATAAGCATTGGTCACAATCTGCCTACTTTTTATAAGGTACCCTTGAAGTTCCCCTATGTATTATTTCCACCAGCAATTCCAATAATAGAACAAGGGAGAGCGCTATTGGGCTATGATCCTAGCACCCATAATTGCTATGGAGATGCGAGTGATGCGTGTAAACATGCTTATGGAACACCTCATACTGCAACAATTTATTCATCTGATGCAATTTTAGATTATTTAGGTTTAGGTTATTTAAGGAAGAAAAAATGAATACACTGTTTAAATTATTGAGTGGGATAGTTCTATTAAGTATCACTGGATGTGACATATCAAAAATTGACAGCACTCCTACAGAGTACGTGAATATGTGGGAGAAGGCAGGAGCAGATTCTACTGAGGTAGGAAAAGCCCTATTAGAATGTGGAATGCCGAGTCTTATTGACCTTGAGTCAGAAAATAGAGAGAGAAGCAACAATGCAAGAGCAACAACTTATGCCTGTATGATCCAAGCAGGATTCCACTATAAAGATCAGAGAGGGGGGGGTGGTGTTATACTTATAAAGAGGAAAACCTCCCCATTTGTCAGCCTGGTGCGGTCATTCCTCAACGAAGTGTTGAGAAGCGTTTAAACAGCCCGTTTTGTAAAAGAAGTCCAGTACAACCTGAATGCAAACCTTAATCCTTGCTGCTGGTGATGGAAACAATCCCCTTTTTGCTTTCGCTTGGAATGGCGGAATTGTTTCCTCAATCACATTATTTAACGCCTGAAGAAGAAAAGCATTTACACGCAGGTTCTGATGGCAACAGGCGTATGTTCTATAATGGTATTTTTACCACACCAGATGAGGCAGCCCGTTATGCAGTACAGTTGGCGGATAATGAGCATGAGCCATTTTATTTTACAGCTTTTCCAAAAGCTGATTCATGGGAAGTAGAGCTCGGGGTAGCTTTTTATCAGAAGTTTCTAGAAGGCAACTTTGGGGGGCTGAGTAATTCGACAAAGAAGTTTCAGGATTTTATGTATCGTTATGGCAATACAGGGGCGATTGTTGATGCGCATAGCCGTGGTAGTTTGACATTGGGTAATGGAATGCGTGACTTTGAAAAGCATGGCATCCACGGTATAGGGTACAAAACAAAAATTGATACCTTTGGACCGGCTTTTAATATTCAAATTATGGCAAATACGTTAGATTATGTAAGTGATGGCCACCAAACCCATATTGGCTTGGAAAATCACGCAGATGACTTTGTAGGTACAAAGATTGGCAAAAATCCTTATACTTTTGAACAGATCCCCCCTGGTAGTGGTCCTTGGAAAGAAGCAGGGAAAATAATATGGAGTTATCCTAGCCCTCATGCTTGTTATGGTAATGCGAGTTCAATATGCCAACATGATTATGGTTTACCTCACCGTATACAAATTGATTCAAATAAATCAGGGAGGAAAAAATGAAACAAATCTTGAAATTATTAAGTGGAATAGTTTTGTTCATTATAGCTGGATGTAGTATCGACAAACCTCTTCCAGGGTATATATATATGTGGGAGAAACCAGGAGCAGATTTTACTGAGGTAGGAAAAGCATTGTTAGAATGTGGAATGCCAACGCCTGATGATATTTTTCCAGAAAATAAAAAGCTGAGTATTAATGCACGAGCATCAATTCATGCTTGCATGATTCAATCAGGTTTTCACTATAAAAATGAAGTGAAAGGGGGGGGATGGTGTTACACTTTTAAAGAGGAAAATCTTCCCATTTGTCAGCCTGGTGCTATTATTCCGCAACGAAGTGTCGAAAAGCGCTTAAACAGCCCGTTTTGTAAAAGGTATAAAAACGCGGATGAATGCCAGCCTTAAGTTTTTCTATTGGTGATGATCAACAATCCCCCTCCTTGCCTTCGCTTGGAATGGTGGGATTGTTTCCTCAATTGCATTATTTAACACCTGAAGAAGAAAAGCATTTACAAGCAGGTTCTGATGGCAACAGGCGTATGTTCTATAATGGTATTTTTAACACACCAGATGACGCAGCCCGTTATGCGGTTCAGTTAGTTGATAATGAGCATGAGCCATTTTATTTTACAGCTTTTCCAAAAGCTGATTCATGGGAAGTAGAGCTCGGGGTAGCTTTTTATCAGGATTTTCTGGAAGGTAATTTTGGGGGGTGAGTAATTCGACAAAGAAGTTTCAGGATTTTATGTATCGTTATGGCAATACAGGGGCGATTGTTGATGCGCATAGCCGTGGTAGTTTGACATTGGGTAATGGAATGCGTGACTTTGCAAAGCATGGCATCCACGGTATAGGGTACAAAACAAAAATTGATACCTTTGGACCGGCTTTTAATATTCAAATTATGGCAAATACGTTAGATTATGTAAGTGATGGCAAAAAAGATCATATTTACTTACAAAACCATCTACTTGACCCCGTTGGTATGAGAATTGGTCACAATCTGCCTACTTTTTATAAGGTACCCTTGAAGCTTCCCTATGTATTATTTCCACCAGCAATTCCAATAATAGAACAAGGGAGAGCGCTATTGGGCTATGATCCTAGCACCCATAATTGCTATGGTAATGCAGGTGATGCATGTACAGGACGCTATGGAACACCTCATACTGCAACAATTTATTCATCTGATGCAGTTTCCTTAATGGTATTTTTACGACACCAGATGATGCAGCGAGTTATGCAGTTCAGTTGGCTGATAATAAGAAGGATCCGCACTATCTTTTGGTGTTCCCACATAGCGATTCGATCTTGGTAGAGGGGTTCATTGCAGGGTATCAGTATGTTCTAGAAGGTAAGTTGGGTGTTCTGACCAATTCGACGAAGAAGTACCAGAATCTGTTGTATAGCCTTGGCAATATAGGATTGCATACTGATGCGCATAGCCGCGGCAGTATGACAGCGGGCAATGGATCGTATAATTTAGCTAAGCATGGTGTTCACGGTATAGCAAAGGAAACAACGATTAATTTCTTTGGACCGGCTTTTAACGCTCAAGACATGGCAGATACGTTATATATCTTAAGTGATGGAAAGCAGGATTATGTCAATTTGGAAAATCATAAATATGACTTTGTGGGTACAAAGATTGGCAAAAATCCTTATACTTTTGAACAGATCCCTCTTGGTAGTGGTCCTTGGAAAGAAGCAGGGAAAATAGCATTTAGTTATCCCAGTGTCCATGCTTGTTATGGTACTGCGAGTCCAATATGTCGACAGGCTTATGGATCATCTAATCGTGTACGAATTTATTCAACTTATTTAGGTTTAGATTATTTAGGGAGGAAAAAATGAAACAAATCTTAAAATTATTAAGTGGTCTCATTCTGTTAAATATCGCTGGATGTAACATTGATAAGCCTTCTCCAGGGGCTCTGAGTATGTGGGAGAAACCTGGTGCAGATTTTACTGAGATAGGAAAAGCATTGTTAGAATGTGGCATGCCGACGCCTTACGATGTTTTTCCAGAAAACCAACAGCAGAGCATTAATGCAAAAGCAACAGTTGATGCTTGCATGGTTCAAGCAGGTTTCCACTATAAAGATAATGGAAAAGGGGGAGGATGGTGTTATACTTTTAAAGAGAAAAATCTCCCCATTTGTCGTCCTGGCGCTGTGATCCCACAGCGAAGTGTCAAGAAGCGCTTGAACAGCCCTTTTTGTAAAAAATATAAAAATAGTCGCAAATGCCAGCCTTAAGTTTTGCTGTTTGTGATGATCAACAATCCGCCCTCCTTGCCTTCGCTTGGAATGGCGGGATTGTTTCCTCAATCCACTATCTCAATATTGTTCACCACTGTTTTAAACAGCGGTGACAGAAAATATCACCAGGCTTACGAGCCTTCTTATTGTAAATAAATCCATTGAAAGAGGGGAAAAATGAAACAAACCTTAAAACTGAAAAAAATCTTAAAACTATTGAGCTGCATGGCTCTGTTAAGTATCGCTGGATGTCAGTTAGGCAATCCTCCCCCATCGACTTTGGCTTTATGGGAAAAGCCGGGAACAGATCGGGCTGTAATTGAACAATCACTTTTAAAATGTGGTTGGAAACCGGTTTATGCTTCTTCTAGTGATATGAATTCGTATGCAAGTGAATTTGCTTCAGTTTATGAATGCATGAAAAAAGCAGGCTTCCGGTATAAATTGCAGGATTCAAGGGGGATTTATTTTACACAACCTCCGAAAGGTGACTCGTTCCTAACCGATCTCATGATAGCTGGATATCAGCAATTTATGGATAATGACACTTTTGGTCTCAGCAATACGAGCAAGAAGGAACGGGCCATGATAGCGCATTTTGAGAATAAAAGAAAACGTCAGCAAACAAAAAAAGCTTTACAAAAGCGATCATTAGCGTCACGTACATCCTCAAAAAAGTAATCGGATGAAAAACATTAACGGAAAAAGAGCGCGCGTGGCTCCTTCAATCCCAATAAAGTGAGTTCGATTAGAGTCCAGATTGGCAATGATACCATTGTCACGAGAACTGATTTTGGTGAGATATTTTTGTTTGACTCTTCTGAACTTCAAGATGATGAATACTCCACTTTATCTTGAATTCTTTTTCAGTTTGGTACTTTTTTCTTTCCTAGAAGCTAGACATTTTCCTGTAACAGCATAAACTTAGTAAATCTGTTTTTGTAGATTGTGTTACAGTTATTAGCTGTATTTTGAATCACTCTTTATAAAGTTAGCAAGCGTAAATTATGACTTCCTATTTTTTATTCTCGCTTTATATAAAACACAAAACAGATCATATGTATGATTGTTTGCTAGATAACAAATAAATTATTCTTATTTATTTTACACTTATTGTATTTTAATTTATAGCTTATTTTCAGCATGTATTTTTTCTGAGAAAAGGAAGTTTGAAGAAGAATGATGATTAGAGAATCTAAAAATCACTTATATTTGTGTGTTTTTACAGCAGTTATTTCCCCTTTTTTATCCAATATAGATGTAGAGGCTCGTTCTTTTTCGTCCGTATCGTTTTCATGTAGTGAAGGAAAATTACCTTACAGGTGTAATGATGGTGCAAAACATACAATTACTGATAAAGTATATCAGAGCGTTAACTCTTCTGACGAAAAGAGTGAGAGTGAAAATAGTTTTACAACGTCTGCTATTATCGTAGCACAAGAGCCAAATACAGTTATCCAAGCAATGCGTGTAAAAATTAATGGTATTGATAGTGTAAAAGATACTTATGGTATAGTTGCTTCGCAAGGAGGAAAAGTTGTTTTAAGCGCTTCAACTTTGAAGAATGTGTCAATAGGTTTTAGAGCTGATAGTGGAATGATAGAGGTGAATCGTGGATCAATCGAAGCTAATCAGATGGGTGTTTATGCAGAGAAGCAAGGAGCATCTGTTATTTTAACGGATGCAAAAATTAAAGTGCATGGTCAGGGCGTTGGCCAAAAGGGCGCTCTTTTCAGTGGTTTTGATGCAAACATTAAGATGACTGGTGGGCTGATTGATGTAATAAATGCGGCTGCGCTTTATGTGGGAAAAAGGGGCAGTGCAATTTTAGACAGTGTTAGCATTACTTCAAAAAGTCAAAAAACAATGGATAAAGAAGATGAAGTTGCTCATGCGGTTTTAAATATAAACCAGCACAGCTCTACTTATTTAAAAAATAGCAATGTTCTTGCTCGTGATGTTAGCGGTCTATGGATCGGATTAGATACTAATGCACAATCAAGTGTGGGCCAAGAAGGGAATATTTTAGTTTCGCGAGTTAATATCGAAGATTCAAAAATTATAGTGACAGGTAGCAAGTATGGTATGCACTTTGATATGGACAAAGGAGATAATAGCTACCAACAAGGAATTGTCTTTTTGAAAAAGGCGACTTTTGAAGTTCCAGATGGTACAGCTATTCATAGTCATAAAAGTAGTGGGTATATCGGAGTAACAGAAGGAACAAGGATCTCTGGTGATTTATTGTTAACAGCTGAAAAGGGAGCTTCTATGGCGGTGTTGGCTGATTCTTCTTCACTTATAGGAGGCACGCGGGTTGCTGATGATTCTGTTGCTGAACTTTATTTGACAGGAGGGTCAAAATGGATTTTAACAAAAAGAAAAGAGATAAATTCGCAAGTTTTAAATCGTATGGTTTCATCCATTTCTTTTTTAAAACTTTCTGACAGTGTTATTGCTTTCGAAACCCCAACGTTTCAAGAGTATCAGACACTTCATATTGGAAAGGGAGGAGAAGAGGTTTTTAATGCGCAGGGTAGTGCACATCTTTATCTCAACACGCATCTCAATGGTGATGGCTCGCTTGACGACCAAAAGACTGACCGGCTTTTGATTCATGGTAATGTTTCTGGCAAAACTACAGTCCATGTGCAATTTGTTGTAGGAAATCAGGGAGAAGTAGTAGGCAATGGAAATGCTAAAAGTATCTCACTTATTCAAGTTTCTGGAAAAGCGGCAGAAGATTCTTTTCAATTAAGTAGTACTTATATTGCATTGGAAGGCTTGCCTTACCAATATTATCTCCATCCATATGGTCCAGATTCTTCTCTTGGAAATACGCGTACGGCTCAAAGATTAGTGAAGGGCGATGGAGATTTTTGGGACTTTCGCCTCGAGAGTAAATATGTTCAGCCTGCTTTTGATGCACCTGTTGTGCTAAGGGTGAGGGATGTTGTTCCGCAAGTTCCGTCTTATCTTATTTTGCCAAATGTTTTGTTTCATGCTGGATTGATGGATATTGGCAGTCAAAACAGGCAATTGGAAACTATGCGATCTGTTGGTAGATCGTTAAAAACCGATGGCTCTTCCACTTTATTTGTTTCCAGTTATGGCGGAAGCTATCGTTATGTTTCAGATCTTTCTGCACTTGAATATGGTTATGGAGGCAATTTTGATTATAATGCCATAGAGGCAGGCGTTTTGTTGAAAACAATTGAGGGTGCATACAGTACAACGTCCTTTAGAATCATGGGGACTTATGGGAAAGTTTCTTTGCGTCCTCGGGATGTTAATCAAAGCCAAAAAAGTACATTTCATAAATGGTCAGTTACAGCGTATGGTAGCGTGGAGAATAACACTGGTTTTTATGTAAATGGCCTTTTATCCTATGGTTTGTTTAAAGGTGATATTTTTACCTTTGCACGGGGGAAGACGGCGACATTAAAAGGAAATCCCTTAAATGTTTCGTTCTCTTCTGGTAAAAGGTTTATGACAGGGTATGAAGGTATTATGTTTGATCCACAAGTTCAGTTTATTTATCAGAATCTTCAGTTTCATAAGGCGCATGATCTTGATGGATTTGATATTGAGATGAAAAAAATTGATCAATGGTTGATGCGTGTTGGAGGGCGTTTAACTAAAACGTTTACAACATTTGAAAAGGATCGCTTCATTTCCTTTTATGGCCAGCTTCATATTGCTAATCATTTTGGGGGAAAACAATTTGTGCGTTTTAAAGATTCTTTCCAGTTAGGTTCTTTTGGTTCTTCTTTAGAAGCTGGTTTGGGTATCAATTCACAACTGTCTTCAAAAATTACACTTCACAGTAATCTAATTTATCAGCATAAACTTACTAAGGCTGGTTTTTCTGGAGTTCGTTTTTCTGGTGGATTGAACTATCGTTTTTAAATTTAATTCAGAAAAAAACTAAATCTAAGCAAGTCTATTATTACTGCGGCAAAGATCAAAGGGGAGAAGTTATTATTATCTCAAAAGCTCTTTTTAGGTTAATTATTTTTAAAAATTTTTGCACCTGTATTAATTTTTATATTATAAGAGGTTATTTAATGTTTGTTACTTTTTTACAAAAAAATCATGTGTATGTATAATAGATAAATTATGCAATTATAGAAAGTATTTTAAATACAAGTAAAAAACAAATATATGATTGTGTATATCTATACACAAAGTGATAAAAATTACCATTATATCTATAATAAAAATTATATGAATTATAATAAGAATGATAGATTAAATGATAACCTCTTTTTTAAGATATTCCTTATAAAATTTTGTATAAAAGGATAAATTATCATAAAATTTTACTGAATATATTTTTAAGTTATAGAATACTAAGTAATATTTTTATTTTATATTTAAAGTTTTTCTGATATTTTTTAAGTATAAAAATAATATTATGAAATATATTTTTATATAAATCGCTTCTCATTAGCTAAACAATGGTAGCAAGTAAGGAAATAGGCTTTATACTGAGTAGATTCTATTTTTATAGTTAGGAAGGTTGGGAATAAGAACCTCAAAGATTTTGCTTAAACTCTTAACAACGAAAAAACTATCGTATTTTTCTGTTATCAAACTGATTTAATTAGGCAATAAGAGGTAGAATGATAAGTGTGTTAGAAAATAATAAAAATAAGGCTTTGGAGGGCATAATCGGTTTTTGTGATTGAGCATCAATATTAATATTAGATCTGGATAAGCTAAAAAATATCTACCTGTAGAGTAGTGAGGTAACTCTAAACAGCAAGGTTCATTTTTACTATAGCTATTTCCCAATAATCAATAGAGTTTTTTCTTCATAAGGGCATGTGGGAGAGGGAGTCCTTAAATCATTTATGTTTGCTTGGTTTATAAAAGCTATTTGGATGGATTCTTTACTCTATAAGAACGCCAGCGAGCAATTTTCCGCATCCCACCGTCTTCATTACGTCGGACAGCATAACAATACTGCTGATCTGGAAATACATGCCGTTGCATATCGCGCACGAGAGTAACAGCATGGCCATATGGTGCCACACAATCAATGAACCATATATACTCTCCATCCTGCCAATCGGCACCGGGTAAAAGTTCTCCCTTTTCAAGCATAGATTGATGATTTTTCTCATCTAAAAAAGCCCAAGTAATAAAAGCACAAAATTCTCCATTCTCATTTTTATAAAGTTTGTATTGTCCAGTTCGTAAGGCGGGTCCTAAATTAAATTCGATATCCCAAATCCGCCAACGGCGGTGTAAGGGGGATTGAAGCATTAAAACCACCATAGCTCCCAAGGCTGTAAGAGGGGCTATGAGCGATGGTGAAGGATTTTCATTTACACACATTATCTTTCCTTTAAAGATTGTTCTAAAATTTTGGTGATAGGTTCAAAGAAATAGGAAATGAGACGCCGTTTTGCTGTAATAACATCGGCTGTCACTGTCATACCCGGGATAAATTTAAGTTGTTTGCCATTCAAATTGATATGATCTTGGTCGATTTTGATCAAAACGGCATAGGCACCATTAATTTCTTTATCATAGCGCGCTGTAGCACCTACATTAACGACTGTACCGTAGATAACACCGAAACGTTCAGGCGGAAAAGCAGAAAATTTGATGTAAGCATGTTGGCCTTTTTCTAAAAAACCAATATCTCGGTTATCAAAAAACGCTTCAACAATGAGGCCACCTGCGCCAGGGACAATACGCATTAAAGTTTTACCAGCTTCTACAAAGCCGCCCAAAGTGTGGATACTTAAATCATCAATACGACCATCAACGGGAGCGTAAAGTGATAAGTGATCGAGGCGGTATTGAGTACTATCAAGCTTTGCTTTTAACCCTTGAAGTGTTAATTCTGTTTCACGCGAAAGTTGTCGATAGCGGGCGATTTCATCGGAAATGAGACTTTGCCGTTGTTGGCGGAGGGTGTCTATTTCGGCGTTATTTTCTTCTAAGCGCCTTTGATTGGTTAAAATCTCATGCTCCACATTTTTAAGGTCATGTAACCGCTCTAAATAAAGAGCTTGGCTAATAACTTTTGTTTCCATCAGGCTTTTTGCAGCTTTTAGTTTTCCTTGACTTAATTGAAGATCATCTTCTAACTTATCTAATTGAGCATGTTGTGTAGCACCACTGCGCATGACCCGATCAGCTTGGGCTTTCAGCGCTCTTAATTTATCTTGTAGAGATTGAAGAGTAGCGCTAATGAGTTTTCCCCCTTCTATTTTTGCAGTCTTGTTATTGGAGGGAGGGATTTGCAAATAGGCAAGCCCTTTAGTTACAAAATCTTTATCCAAAGGGTTGCTTTCACTCAAAGCTGTTAAAATAGCTGCGGCAATTTGTGCCTGAAGGGTTTGCTGCGCGATATCTGCTTGAACACGTGCACGCTCATTTAGGGCTTCGCGCTGATCCAATTGGATAAGAAGATCGCCTTGGTGAACAAATTGCCCTTCTTTTACGAGGATTTTTTCAATACGACCTGTATTTTGTGCTTGCACCAATTGAACGTAAGCGGTGGGAATAACCGATCCTTGTCCTCGTGCAACAATTTCTGTTTTTGCAACAAAGCTTCCGATTACAATAAAGAGGAATAGAGCAATCAAAACAGCGACCACCATATGAAGCGTTGGCGATAAGGGGCGTAAGCGAGGTGTCTTATTCGCCATTTTTTGCCTCCAAATCAGTGAAATTTAATACGGTTGCATTCTGAGGAAAAAGGTCATGTTTGTGGGTAATGACGAGAACGATGCACTTTTGCGAAAGTTGATATAAATGCTCAACAATCTGTGCGCTAGCAGCTTCATCTAACGCGGAAGTTGGTTCATCTAAGATGAGGAGGCTTGGGTTTATCAAGAAAAAACAAGCTAATGCCAAGCGTTGACGTTGACCACCTGATAAAAAGCCACCTTGCTCGCCCACTTGGGTATCCAGCCCTTGAGGCAATTGAGCGATGAGATCATGACAAGCGCTAGCATAGAGTGCAGCGTCGATTTCATTCTTGGTAGCATCGGGTTTGGCAAGATGCATATTTTCAAGAATGGTTCCAGAAAAAAGGCATGGGCTTTGGGGGAAATATGCGATTGTTTTGCGTACGCTACGGACATCAAAATTCTGTAAACATTGGTCATTAATCAATATCTGCCCGCTTGTTGGGGGATAGAGACCACAAAGGAGCTTTGCTAAGGTTGATTTTCCACACCCTGAAGGACCAAGCAACATAATGGGTTTTCCAGGTTGTAAACAAATATCAAGATGGTTGATAATTGGTTTTTCTCCATAAGAAAAACACATATCTTTGGTTTCAAGATGGGGCGTTGTGGTGAGTTGAAGAGACGGCTTCTCCTTTTCCCATTCTGATGGGGAGTTAAGGATATCGCCTAAACGAAGGCGGGAGATTTTTAAATGCTGCCATTCTTCCCATAAAGAGGCAAGGCTTAAGATAGGACCAGAAACATTGCCTGCGAGGAGATGAAAGGCAATAAGTTGTCCTAGTGTAATTTGGTTTTGAAGAACTGCCTGAGCACCAAAAAAGATAATAAAAATAGTGAAAAGATCGCCAAAAATATGGCTCATAGCTCCATTTAAAAGATGCAATTTACTGGTTGTGAGGCTTTGATCCAAACTACGGGTTAAAGTTTCTTGCATGCGTAGCGTATGGGCTGGCTCCTTTACATGCGCTTTGATGGCTTCAAGATTAGTAAAACTTTCAATGAGGCGCGATTGATGGGCTGCCTGCAGGGTGAAAGCGCGGCGTAATTGGTGGCGCAAAAAGGGGCCTACTAATGCCAAAGAACCCATTTGTAAGGGTAAGATGATAAGAACGATGAAGGTAAGCTGTGGACTGATGGAAAAGAGCGCTGCGAGATAAATGATGGCAAAAAGAACATTCAGGACAGTTGTTGCAATGGTTCCCGTTAAAAAACCGCGAATCGTATCAACCTCTCCGATACGTGTGAACAATTCCCCCACTTGCCAAGTGCGTAAAACAGGTAAGGAGAGGCTTAACACGTGGGTATAAATGCGACGCCCAAACTCTAAAGTAAGCCGATTGGCTAAATAAGCTCCTAAATATCCCGATAGAGCACTCAGAGCTGTGCTAAACAGCATGATAGCAATCATAAGGACAACAATAGCGTAAAGGCTTTCAGCGCGCTGGAAGGGTAAGATGCGGTCAATAATTGCCTGAAAAATAAAAGGATTAACCAAGCCAAGCAAACGCAAGACAGTAGCAACAAGGCTGAGTTCAATGACGTAATAAATATATTTCTTTGTGGTTTCAGTGAACCAAGAGAAGGATACTAATTTTTCAGGTGAATTATTCATTTGATTTTATTATTTTGTTAAGAAAAAACTATGCTTCATGTCTCATATTTCAACAGTATTGTAAATAGAATTATTATTTAATTAAATTATACATTATGTACACGAATAATATATACATAATGTATTTATGATTTTATAATTATTTTTAAAAATATGTTTGACATTTGGCTAAAGCGCATGATAACCACTTAAAACGTATCATGTTGATACGTTATTAATAATTAATTAAGGAGGATTTATATGTTTGATTTGAATTCGATTTATAATTTACAGTGTCCAAAATTTGCTGGAGAAACACCAAAAATATTTCCAGATCGTTGTCCTATTCCGGTTACTCCGGGCTTTCCTGGCGACAAGATCAGACCTACTATTCCTCTTAGTGCTTGTCCTAGCAATCCTACACCTCCACCAGGCTTTCCTGGTGACCGTGTCCTCCCTGGGTGCTGTTTTGCCAAGCTTGCTGGGTAGAAGGTTTTTTGCTTCGTAGAAGTTTTCAAATGAAGAGTAGAGTTATTTATCTTAATTATAGATAATTTCTAGAAAGATGTCCCTGAATTCATTAATTTGTAAATATATTTAAAATATACTAAATATATATGAAACTTAATTCAGGGATATCTATTATTTATAAGGTTATAAAATTATTTCTTCCAGAGATTATAGCTATTTTTGTATGTATTTTTTTACTTAGAGTTAAAAGTTGTAACTGGAAATATTCTGTAAAATAATCTCTTTTAATGGTAATTATGGTATCTATAATAAATGCTTTTAATTATGTTGTTAAACATATTGGTTTGTAGAAAATAATAATTATATTTTTAATATACACTAATTGTATTTATTAAATAAATTATAGTATTGTTATAAAAGATAAGTTCATTTGATTTTTCTAGTTGCTCTAATATTTCATCAATAAATTTCTCAAGCAGTGGTTCACAGGCTGGGTGTACTGTTGGAGATTATCTCTCTACAATACATTCATCGGGATTAGTGGGATATCATGTAGGACAGAATCTTGGAGGAGTTACAGGAGCTGCAATAGGAGGAATATCAACAGGCGGAACGGGTGTGCTGCCGAGAGCAGCGGCTGGTGTAGGAATCAGTGGGGGCGGCCTTGGCTACGGAATAGGAGGGGTTATAGGGTTAGGATCTCAGTATAACGCGTGCTATCATTAGCTTATAAATATTTATTAATACATTTCTAACTCTGTGATAATTTTGTAGACATGTTTTAATGAATTTGTCTACATTTATTGATAAAATATCTTTTAGTAATACATTAATTTTTAATATTTTCTTTATTTAATTTTTATATAATTAACATATTTTATCTTATTGAGTATTTTATATAATAATTAATTATATAAATATAACAAATATAAGTTTATATTGATGAAATAAATTTAATTTATATATATTAAAATTATTAATTATTATGGTAGTTTTTATTAATGTGGATGAATTTTATTAGTTTTATTATAAATATGTTATTTTCAATAATAATTATAATTGTATTTTATTTATATTTATAATTTAAATCTAAAGATTATAGTAAAAAAATATATTAATGATAATAAGTTCGTTTTTTGTAATTTTTTTATAGCATTTTATATTTTTGAATTTTATAAGTTTAATTTATTTAATAATATTTTATCTTATTTTAAAATAAAATAATTTGTTTTTATTTGATATACTTAATATTATATAAAATATTTATTAAAATTATTATTTTTGTAGTTTCTGCTGAAAAATAAAAGAGAAAGATAAAGCTTAACATCCTCTCTTTCAATAAACAAAGATGATACTTTAATTTGCCGTTATAAAATAAGTCTATAGCTATAGAAATATTATTGATTATCGGTGATAAAAAATAATACGATTGATGATATAGAAATTAAAAACATTAATTTTTTGTATGCAGTTCATATTTTCTTACAAGAGCTTTTTTAGAAAATTATAACGGAAGAAAAATGAGTTCTGAAAAGATGTTGAGAATTTATAGTTGATTCTCCACTTTTCAGTGTCCTTTACTGCTGTTGCATTTAACAGTGCATTTCTATAATCTCAGCGTCTGAGATAACTAAATATCACAATATTAAACGCTCTAATTTAATATATAAAACTATGACTTTTCTTACTGCAAAACAATCTATATATATCAAAGCTATTTATAGTTTTCCTATGCGATATACGTATGTGAGCTAATTTTCGTAACTGATATCTTTTCTACAATGAAAAGACGTACCGGCTGATTTAGACATTCATAAACTTTGTATAGCAATTCCAAAAATATGTAACACTACAATTTTACGGTGTTTATGGATTCTATTCTTATAAAATGCAGAAGCATAAAGATAAGCATTACAAATGGTTGCGAAGAATTACTTTTATAGGGAGCTATTTAATTTCTTTACGGTTTACAATTTTTTTTATCATTTTATCTTAAATAAGAGGATGTGTATTAATTTCTATTTCTCTATTTGATTTATCTCTAAAAGAGTGGAGTTATAATGATGTCAAAAAAAGTTATGATCGTGGAAGATAACGAACTGAATATGAAGTTATTCCGTGATCTTGTAGAGGCGAGTGGCTATGAAACTGTTGAAACGCGTAATGGTTTGATGGCATTAGATTTGGCTCGTTCATCAATGCCTTCTCTTATCCTTGTGGATATTCAGTTGCCAGAGGTGTCAGGGATTGATGTCATTAAACAATTAAAAGAGGATGAAGAACTTAAATCTATCCCCGTTGTTGCCGTAACAGCCTTTGCTATGAAAGGGGATGAAGAGCGAATTCGTGCAAGTGGATGTGAAGAATATATGTCAAAACCTATTTCCGTTCCTCATTTTATTACAATGGTAAAGCACTTTTTAGACTGAAACCTTGTTAAATTATAGTAGAAAAAGCGAATGAGCAGCTGCTACTATTCGCGAAAAAAGCCCCATCGAAAACGGGGCTCTATATGTCGCGCGAAAATTGAAATTAGCGCTTTGAAAATTGGAAAGAACGACGCGCTTTTGCTTTACCGTATTTTTTACGTTCAACAACGCGACTATCACGGGTGAGAAATCCACCTTTTTTCAAAATCGTGCGAAGTTCTGGCTCATAATAGGTTAAAGCTTTGGAAATACCATGGCGTACTGCACCAGCTTGTCCGGAAAGACCGCCGCCTGCAACGGTTGCAACAATATCAAACTGAGTATCTCTGTTCGTTGCAACAATTGGCTGACGAAGAATCATTCTAAGAACAGGACGAGCAAAATATTTGTCGAATTCCTTATTGTTAATAATGATTTTTCCAGAGCCTGGTTTGATCCATACGCGAGCAACAGCATCTTTACGTTTTCCTGTTGCATAGGCACGTCCTTGTGAATCAATCTTTTGCAAGTGGATAGGAGTGACATTTTCATGAGTTTCTGCAATATTTGTTACTGCACCAAGCTCAGAAAGAGAATTAATTTCAGCCATAATTAAGCAATCCTTTTGTTTTTGCGGTTTAGAGCACCAACGTCAAGAGCTTCAGGCTGTTGTGCCACATGCGGGTGTTGGCTTCCAGCATAAACACGCAGATTCTTCAATTGGCGACGGCCAAGTGGTCCACGAGGAATCATACGTTCTACAGCCTTTTCAATAACGCGTTCAGGAAAACGTCCTTCAAGAATCTGACGCGCTGTACGTTCTTTGATTCCACCAATATAGCCGGTATGCCAATAATATTTTTTATCTGTATATTTTTTACCGGTAAGAGATATTTTATCTGCATTGATCACAATAACATTGTCACCATCATCGACATGTGGAGTAAATGTAGCTTTATGTTTGCCACGTAAGCGATTAGCAACGAATGTGGCAAGACGACCTAAAACAAGGTTTTCTGCGTCAATAATAACCCATTTTTTCACCACTTCAGTTGGCTTTTGTGAAAAAGTTGCCATAGAAGTATCCTTTAATTAAATCCCTTTAAAACTTAAGGGCATTTTTATTGCTTTGCGTTGAAGATTGATATCATAGCGAAATATTTAACGCGTACTACTTGCTCTGATATAATGTCTTTTGGTTTACGTCAAGAGAAAATAAAAACTTATAAAACAGTACTTTATGATTGAGGTACTATAATACTACGCATTGAGAGGTATTGATGCACTTTTTAAATGAGAATAGACGCTGAGAAAGAAAGTTTTATCTTTAAGTCCTGATTGTATTTTATTCACCTTCATTATAAAATAAGTAATAATGCAGCGGTCTCTTTATTTTCTCAATGTCAAATCTTCTGCTTGTGGTCAGGCTTGGTTAGATGCTCTTGATATTCAAGGGGCCAATAACGCTCGTGCGATTTCTCAAAAATTTGGTCTTCCAGATCAGTTGGCGCGGGTTCTTTCAGCAAGAGATGTTGATGAATCTGAAGCTGTTGCTTTTATCAATCCAACGTTGCGCACGTTAATGCCTGATCCAGAAAGTTTTAACGATATGCAATGTGCAGCAGAGCGTATTGTTAAAGCTATTTTGAATCAAGAGAAGGTTGCAGTTTTTGGTGACTATGACGTTGATGGTGCTTGTTCATCAGCACTGGTAGCGCGCTTTTTCCGTTATTTTGGTATGGAAGTAAAAATTTATATTCCTGATCGTATCGTTGAAGGATATGGCCCAAATGAACAAGCAATGAGAATGCTCGTGCAAGAAGGTGCCCATTTAATTATTACCGTTGATTGTGGTGCAAATAGTCCAGATGCAGTAAAAGCAGCAAGGCTTGCAGGCGCTGATGTTGTAATTTTAGATCATCATCAAATGTCAGAGGTTCATCAAGAAGCTATTGCTCTTGTCAATCCTAATCGTCCTGATGATTTTTCTGGACAGGGGCATTTATGCGCTGCTGGCGTCGTCTTTGTTACATTAGCATGGGTTCATCATTTATTGCGGAAGAAAAAATTTAAAGGAAAGCTTCCTGACCTTCTAAGTATGCTCGATCTTGTTGCGTTGGCGACTATATGTGATGTCGTTCCATTACAAGGTGTTAATCGTGCTTTTGTAGTTAAAGGGCTTCAAGTTGCTCGTTCCATGCATAATCTTGGGATAGCAGCTTTAACAAAGGTTGCGCGTATAGGTGAGCCGCTTAATAGCTTTCATTTAGGTTTTTTATTAGGTCCTAGAATTAATGCAGGAGGTCGTATTGGAGATCAGGCTTTGGGAGCGCGTTTGCTCAGCTGTAATAATAAAGATGAGGCTGAGAGAATAGCAGAACAATTGAATCAGCTTAATCAAGAACGTCAAGAAATGGAGGGCATTCAATTAGAGCAAGCAGAAACTTATATTGCTTCTCTTTATCAAGAGAGTGAAACACCACGGTCACTTGTCATTGCTCATCAAGAATGGCATCCGGGAATTATTGGTATTCTCGCATCTCGCTTAAAAGAGCGTTTTTTTTGTCCTGTTTTTGCAATTGCTTTGAAAGAAGATGGAAGTGGTGTGGGATCGGGACGCTCAATGAGCGGTATAGATTTAGGGGCACTTGTTCGTGAAGCTGTCACATTAAATTTATTAGAAAAGGGAGGGGGGCATAGTATGGCAGCAGGGATCACAATCCAATCGACAAAAATTGAAACTTTTAGAGAATGGCTAGAAGAAAAAGTCTCTTTAATGGTTTCGCAGTTGCGTGCTAAAAAGTCTCTCAATATAGATGGTTGTCTTTCTGCCTCTGGTGCTAATAAAGAGCTTTTTGAGATGATCGAAAAAGCAGGTCCATTTGGTTCAGGAAATAATACACCTGTTTTTGTTCTTCCTTCTCATCGGCTCGTTCATCTAAGTGAGGTTGGAAAAGGACATCTTCGCATTGTTATTTCTAATATTGAAGGAAAAAAACTGCAAGGAATAGCTTTTCGTGCTGTAGGAACAGCGCTTGGTGATTTTCTTTTTGAAAATATTGGCGAAATAATCCATTTGGCTGGTAATCTTAGCTTGAATTATTGGAATGGAACGATTAATCCACAACTGCGTGTGATTGACGCAGCAGCGGTAGTTTAAGAGAGAGTTTTTTTGAAAATTAGATGTCTAGATGAGAAGCAAAAGTAGAATTTTCTTGTATAAAACGAAACCGCGCTTCTGGTTTTGTTCCCATGAGACTCTCTACTGTATTTTTAGTTTCTTGCATTTCCATTGTATCAATAGAAATACGTAGCAGTGTACGTTTTTGAGGATGCATAGTCGTTTCTTTAAGCTGTTCAGCGCGCATTTCACCAAGTCCTTTGAAACGACCAATTTCGATTTTAGCTTTTCCAGTAAATTCGGTCTTTAGTAATTCATCCTTATGGGTATCATCACGTGCATAAGCGACTTTTCCTCCTTGTGATATTCTGTAAAGAGGAGGCACTGCAAGGTACAAATGTCCTTGACGAATAAGATCGGGCATCTCTTGAAAAAAGAAAGTAATGAGAAGAGAGGCAATATGAGCACCATCAACATCCGCATCGGTCATAATGATAATACGTTCATATCTGAGATCTTTTTCGCGATACTTAGTGCGCGTTCCACATCCAAGAGCAAGTATAAGATCGCCAATTGTTTGGCTTGAGTTCATTTTCTCGTGTGCGGCACTGGCTACATTTAGGATTTTTCCACGAAGAGGTAAAATTGCTTGATTTGCTCTGTCTCGCGCTTGTTTAGCGGAACCACCAGCAGAATCACCTTCAACAATGAATAATTCAGCTCCAGCGGCAGAGTTTTGGCTGCAATCTGCAAGTTTACCGGGAAGACGTAATTTCCGTACAGCAGTTTTCCGACTTATTTCTCTGTCTTGACGCCGTCTAACACGTTCTTCAGCACGTTCAACAACCCAATCGAGAAGTTTTGTGGATTCTTGTGGAGAATTTGTCAGCCAATGATCGAAAGGATCACGTATAGCATTCTCAACGATACGTTGTGCTTCGATGGTTGCTAATCGATCTTTGGTTTGTCCAACAAATTCAGGATTTCTGATGAAGACTGAAAGTATTGCAGCCGTTGAAATCATAACATCATCGGATGTAATGATAGAAGCACGTTTGTTGCCTATTAATTCAGCGTAAGATTTCAATCCGCGCAAAAGAGCTTGGCGCAATCCCATTTCGTGTGTTCCCCCTTCTCCTGTGGGGATAGTATTGCAGTAAGATTGCACGCAGGCATCGCCACCATGCCAAGCGATAGCCCATTCAACGGAGCCATGGCCATTACATTGTTTTGTTTTGCCAGAAAAAATTTCCGACGTTACTCGATATTCATCTTTCAGAGATGAGAGTAAATAGTCTTTAAGGCCATCAGGGAAGTGAAAAACAGCTTTTTCAGGAATATTTTTTGTTTGTTCGAGTATGATAGGGTCGCAATTCCAGCGAATTTTTACGCCGCCAAAAAGATAAGCCTTGGAGCGTGCCATCTTATAAATTTTTTCTGGATCAAAAGCTGCTTTTTCACCAAAAATTTTACTATCAGGATGAAAACGAACGCGTGTGCCACGACGATTATAAACATCACCCAAATCTTCCAATTCAGATTGAGGAATACCGCGTGAAAAGCGTTGTCGATAAAGTTTTCGTTCTCGTGCTACTTCGACTTCCATATCATCGCAAAGAGCATTAACAACAGAAATTCCTACTCCATGAAGCCCTCCAGCAGTTTGATAAGCTTTTCCATCAAATTTTCCACCTGAATGGAGTTGTGTCATAATGACTTCAAGAGTAGATTTATCAGGCATTTGAGGATGGTTTTCGACAGGAATGCCACGTCCATTATCTGTAACCGTTAAATAGCCGTTTCTATCTAGCGATACATCAATTAAATCTGCATAACCAGCGACAGCTTCATCCATGGCGTTATCAATAATTTCGGCAAATAAATGATGAAGTGCTTTACTATCTGTTCCACCAATATACATTCCAGGACGTAAGCGCACAGGCTCTAAACCCTCAAGCACTCGAATAGAGAGGGCATTATAGCTATCTTCTTGCGTATCTTTCGTATTTTTTTTCGAAGCCATTGCTTCTGACTTCATAGGGAATTGTAAATTTTTTCCTTTTGTATTTACCCGAGACTGTGCATTATTTAAAATACTAAAAAGATCTTTGCTGTTATCGCTCATAGCGTTTGATTATCCACCTCACAAAATAAAATTTTCATGAAAATAAATTTATGCCTGTTTTTTATTTAAAAATCAATGCACTTAGGAAACATCAATTGTTGGACCAAAAATTTGTTCAAATTCTTTTTTGAGAACAATATCAATATCATGCATTTTTACAGGGAAACCTAAATCAAAAAAGCTGGTTACACCGTAATTTGTGATTCCACAGGGAACAATCCCTGAATAATGCGCTAAATTCGGATTAACATTGATAGAAACGCCATGAAAGCTTACCCATTTGCGTATACGAATGCCAATAGCCGCGATTTTATTTTCGGGAGAGAAGTCGCTTTGTGTAGAAAAGCAATTGGGACATTTAACCCAAACACCAACGCGATCTTCGCGACGTTCACCTTTAATATTAAATTTCGCAAGCATTTGTATGATCCATTCTTCTAAGGCACTAATAAAAGCACGGATGTCTTGTTTTCGGCGTTTAAGATCAAGCATAATATAAGCAATACGTTGACCTGGACCATGATATGTAAATTCACCACCGCGGTCTGCTTCATAAACAGGAAACAAATGAGGTGCTAAAAGATCTTTTTTGTTTGCACTTGTACCAGCTGTATAAAGGGAAGGATGCTCAAGAAGCCAAACTTGTTCATGCTCATTTTTTGCAAGAATGTTTTCTACACGCTCTTGCATATAACGCATTGCTTCAGGATATTCGACCAAGTTATTACTTATTTTCCATTCAACTGGTGGATTCCCGAGGACTGTTTTAAACTGATGTGGTAAATGATTACGATCAGTATGTTTTAATTCAAATGTCATGAGCAATATTTATATTGGTATTCGAGTTCGCATTACAAACAGTAAAAGAGTTACAGGGTAAGATATGAAATTGTTTATTAAAATTAAGATAACACAATAATGAATTTTATTTTAAGAAAATTCGCTATACTTAAAAATATGTACTCCTTTTACCACCTTCCTGTTGCGCCGCCACCACCTGATGATCCACCACCACCTCTAAATCCTCTGCCTCCTGAATGGCTACCATAGATTCTACCAGTGCGTCTGCCCGCAGCATTTAAATTTAAAAACCAAGGTGTGAAGATTATACCCATCCAGAGATATTTTTGTGGACCTACTTTTTTACCAAAAATCATTGCAAAAATGGGTAAACCAACCATTATAAAAAGGATTAAAAACATAATTGTATTGATTATCATTTCTTCTTGTTCGGCTTGTTTACGTTTTTCTTCAATAGCCCTAGCTCTTTCCTTGATTCGAAAAGAAAAATCAGAATCATTTTCTGTAATAACTTTTATAATTGCATGAACGGCTTCGACAATTCCTTTTTGATAATTTCCTTCACGGAAATTGGGAAGAACGAAGTTATTAATGATGACTGAGGACATAGCGTCTGTTAGCTCTCCTTCCAAACCATAACCCACTTCAATACGTACTTCGCGTTCATTTGGTGCAATGACGAGTAACACACCATTATTGATCTGTTTTTGACCTAATCTCCATGTACGAAAAAGAGAATTGCTATATGCCTCTATACTGTTTCCTGAAAGGGTGGGGAGAGTTACAATAACAATTTGATCTCCTGTTTGCTCTTCGAGTACAGCCAGTTTTTCTGTTAAGTTCTTTTTTGTTGCATTATCAAGCAAATGAGCTACATCGTTGATATAGCCAGTTAAGGGAGGAAACTTAGTCTGCGAGTAAGCAACACTTCCCAATGCAATGACCAAATATAGAGCGCTCAAAAAAGCCCATAAGCATGGAAAAACACTACGTTGCATAGAATGTCGAAACGGTTTCATTAATTAAAATTGACTTTCGGTGTTTGTTGGCTATTGGTATCGATAGTAAAAGTTGGCATAGGCTTAGCATCACGAAACCATAATTTTGCCCAAATCATGGTTGGCATTGTTTTAAGAGCTGTATTGTAGGCACGCACGGTTTCGATATAATCACGGCGCGCGACAGAAATACGGTTTTCAGTTCCTTCTAATTGTGATTGAAGAGCAAGAAAGTTCTGATTTGCTTTAAGATCAGGATAGTTTTCGACAACAGCCATAAGACGTGAAAGTGCGCTTGATAAATTTGCTTGATTGTTGAGATATTTTTTCATTATTTCTGGGTCATTCAACATATCTGCGTTGATATTTACTTGCGTTGCTTTAGCACGTGCTTCAATAACATTCGTAAAAACAGCTTGTTCATGGGCAGCATAGGCTTTGACAGTTTCCACGAGATTAGGAATGAGATCTGCACGACGTTGATATTGGTTTAGCACTTCACTCCATGCGGCATGTGCTTTTTCTTCATTTGTTGGGATCGTATTAAATCCGCAGCCAGTTAAAAATGGTATTAAAAATATCAAGAAAATAGCGCTTGAAAATTGCCTTAATATTTTAACCATAGGGTAAGAAAATATTATTGAAGCAGTTCGTACATTTAACATAAAGATATCTCCACAAATATTTTATATATTATATAGGATGTATCTTTTCTATAAAAAGTATTTTAAATTTTATAAACAGACATTTTATGATAAAATTCATATCGGCGTGAGTTTTTATATTGTTTATTGTAATTAATAATTTAAATATAAAAAATAATATTATTAAATAAAAAATTATATTTTATAATATTTAATATTAATTGTTATTGTATATTATTTGCAATAGATTAGCTTTTTTGCCTTTTTATTTAGAAACCTCTTATTCTTGTGCGATAACAATTAGAGAAAATTTTTTGGATGAGCTTAGAGGCTCTGGAAATAAAAATTCGGAAATTTTGCTTTAAAAATATAAATTAAGAACAATGTTTTAAAAGGCAAATATTAGGTGCTTTCTTCGAAAAGCTACGTATTAATTAAATCTATATGATTTAGATCAAGAAACGGCAGAACTGTTACGAAAAGAAGCAGAAGCTTGTCGCAATAGTTTTACAATTCCATTATATCGTGAAATTGTTGGTATATTTGTTAGAATATTTACCTAGTTTTTCAAAAGATGACTTAGCAGCATTTAAAGAATTACTAGAAAAAATTTGCAGACAAAGGATGTGTTTTATAAGGGAGAATGCCGGAAGATCTTATTCCCCTAAATTATTTGCTCATCCATCTATCTAAAAAATACAACAAAAACAAACTGTTATTTATAGAAAAAGACATTGTATAGTGTGAGGTTACCAAATGCTTGTGTTACGTTTTATTATCTGATAGCTTTCTTTTTTAGAAAATGACTTTGCTGCGTGTGAGTTTCAATTTTTGAGTGGGCTCTTAACTCTTAAACGAGGGCAGATTTCTATCCGTTATATCGTTTAGTTGAATCTCTAGAGTTTTCCGTTGAAAAAAGAGTTGCTATGGTGTGCTTTTAGTGTCTATTTTTATGGTTGCAAAGCAGTGATGGATGTTAAAATTTGGCAGAGTTTATAGTCAGTTATGTCTTTTGGGGGAAGTGTGGTGGATTTTATTGTTACCAATGAAAGGATGCGTTTTATCATTCATCTTTTTATTTCGGTTGACTCGTTTAATATTGTAGACAAAAGAGGTTTCCTTTTACGTTTAACTTTCAAAAGATCGAACGTTTTTTTATGAGGTGTAGAGTTCTTGTTTAGATATTTTCTTGGGTTTTGCTGCCTATTCAACTCAGTTTTGATTTTGATATTGTGATAAGGAGTAAATGTGCATTTTAGAGCTGAGTGTTTGATATGATTATCTCTAAGGCAGTTTAAAGAAATGGAATGGTAAAATTATGAAACCCTGTGCAATAATTTCCCGAAAGGCTTGTAATTTTTGTGATTGGTTTGAGAATAAGATGTAGCTTATTGGGATAGACAAAGGAATATTGTAATGCGTATATGATACTGGCTGGTGGAAGTTGTGTTGTGTACTTTCTGTGGTTTGATTGAGATTAAGCTGGTAAATTCAGAAGTGAATGACCTTGGTGGTTAAGACGTACTCTTCAGTCTTTGTTATTGTAACTTTACAGTATCATTTCACATTAACTAATTAATACAATAACATTTAAAAGGAAAATTCCATGAACTTAAAAAAAATACTAAAAGGCAGCAGTTCTATTTTTTCTGCTTTTATTACACTGGGGATGTTCGTGCAACAAATTTCAGCAAAAACACCTACAGATACTCTCGTGATGGCTTGGAATATTGATGCAATCAATACATTTGATCCCGCAAAACTCAATGACGTTTATGCAGCTGAAATTGTTCTCAATGTTTGTGATAACTTGGTTAGTACGGCTTCAGATGACCCAGCAAAAATTGTTCCTTCTTTGGCAACGCATTGGGATGTTGCAGGCGATGATCAGAGTACGGTGATTACTTTTCATTTGCGCGATGGTTTGAAGTTTAATGATGGTCGACCTGCTAACGCTAATGATCTGGTTTGGAGCATGAAACGGATTGTGAAGTTGAAGATGGCCAATGCAGCAATATTTAATGAATATGGAATTACAGAACAAAATGTTGATTCTGCTTTTCAAACGCCGGATGAGAAAACGGTGGTGATGAAATTTGATAAGCCTTATCCAGTAGAACTTATTCTTAACAATATTGTTGCAAGTCGTGCTACTGCCTTGCTGGATCGTGAAACAATTATGAAACATGAAAAAGATGGTGATATGGGAAACCAATATTTAGCTAGTCATGCTGCCTGTGTTGGTCCTTATCAGTTAAGTAGCTGGCGCCCTGGAGAAGCTATTTTGTTGCGTGCAAGTCCTAACTATTGGGGAGAAGCACCTAAATTGAAGAAGATTTTAATTCGCCATGTAGCAGAGCCAGGAACGCAACGCTTACTATTGCAAAAGCACGATATTGATGTTGCGCGTAATTTGACACCTGAGGATCTGGCAGATCTCCAAGCAAAAACGGATATTAAGGTTGAAAAAGTGTTGGAGCCATCCATGATGTATTGGGGGTTTAATACGACAAATCCTATTTTTGCCAATGAGAAAGTGCGTTTGGCGATGCGCTATCTTATTGATTATGAAGGTCTTGGAAAGACCCTTCTCAAAGGTGTTGGTATCCCACGTGCAAGCTTTATTCCACTTGGTAATCTTGGCGCTTTGGATGAAAAAGAAGGGCAGCCCTTTAAGCTTGATCTTCAAAAAGCCAAGCAGCTTTTAACGGAAGCAGGATATTCGAAAGGTTTTGAGGTAAATTTTTTGGTAGGGAGCTCTCCTTATACGTTGTCAATAGCACAGTCTCTCCAAAATAATGCAGCAAAGGTGGGAGTGCATCTTAAAATTGAACGTTTGGCTGGTACGCAGTTATTTTCAAAACTTTATGCACGTGCTTTTGATACAATTTTTGTTGGATGGAATAATGATTCTGCTGATCCTCATACAATGGCTTCACGCCTTATTTATAACCCAGATAATCGGTTTGAGGTTAAAAATACAGCCTATCCGAGTTGGCAACATGGTTTTTTAGACACAGAGATGAATAAAAAGGTTGATGAAGCATTGTTTCAAAAAGATCCACAGAAACGAGTAGAAATATATGCTGACTTGCAGCGTGAACTTATGCAAAAAGGACCTTATGCCTTTATCTTTCAGAAATATAGTGTTGTCGCTATGACACCCGATATTAAAAAATGGGTTTGGAATAGCGCGCCACGTATTTTTTATAGTGCAATTGAAAAATAAGCGCGTATTAAGTATTGTAAATACAAAAAGATCGCGATGCAAATGATGAGAAATATTTCCCCCGCAGAGATTCTTTGCTAAAGTTTTTTAAAGCATAAAATTGCGGGGGCCTTTTGTACAATATTGTGATGAAGGTCAGTATAGGGGAAGTGATGTTGATAAGTATGAAAAGTCACATTTCTGGAGATCTTTGTTCATCTTGGTACAGAGAGTATGTATCCTGATTATAGGTTGATGGTTGGGAGTCTGTTTTAGGAATGTTTGACAAGCGCAGTTAACGTCTTACGCTATGTAGCTCAAGAGATGAAAGAAAGGCATTAGAAACACTTTGTGTGAGAAAGATGAAATGAAATGCAAAAGGAAGGGGTAAAATGAGAAAAAAAAGAATGTTAAAAATTTTTTGTATTTTGTTAAGCACAATTGGTTTCTTAAATGGATCTCTACCATCAGCATTCAGTGCTTCATCTAAAGATACATTGGTGATAGCATGGAATATTGATTCAATTAGCAGTTTTGATCCTGCTCAATCGGTTGAGGTGGTAACGAGTGAATTATTGACGAATATTTGCAGTGCGTTAGTACAGTATGATAAGCACGATCCTACAAAAGTTCGTCCTGCTATGGCCAAATCTTGGGATGTTTTAGATAACGGAAAAAGAATTGTTTTTCATCTTCGTGATGATTTAAAGTTTGATGATGGAAGGAAGGCGACAGCGCAGGATCTTGTATGGTCAATGCGACGGATTATTAAATTAGGATTGAGCTATGCTCAATCTTTGATGGACTATGGATTTACCAAAGACAATATTGAAACAAATATTAAAGCTCTTGATGATAAAACTTTACAACTGAAATTAGATAAACCTTATCCTATCCAGCTTATATTGACTGTTATTGGGCAGTCCTATGCTTCTGCTTTGCTTGATCGGCAAACAATTGAAGTAGAAAGTATTAACGGAGATATGGGTAATAAATATTTAGCTACGCATTCGGCTTGTGTTGGACCTTATAAATTGGTACATTGGTCTCCAGGAGAGAAAGTTATCTTACAGGCGACCCAACATTATTGGGGAGATATACCTAAAATTAGGCAGATTGTCGTGCAGCATGTTGCTGATTCAGCGAGTCAAAGACTTCTTTTGGAAAAAGGTGACGTGGATATAGCGCGTGATCTCTCTTCAGAAGATATTTTGGATATTGAAAAACAGGGGGGGCCAGTTAAAATTAGCCGCGTTTTGCGACCACAGATTATTTATTTGTCGTTGAATAATAAGAAAGAAATTTTTGCTAATGAAAAAGTAAGATTGGCGATGCGCTATCTTATTGATTATGAAGGTCTTGGAAAAACTGTTTTAAAGGGTATTGCGATTCCACGTGCGACTTATATGTCATTAGGTGTTCCGGGCGCTTTGGATGAAAAAGAGGGATTGCCATTTAAGTTAGATTTTAAAAAGGCAAAACAGTTGTTAAATGAGGCCGGTTACCCTAATGGTTTTAAGGCTAATCTTTTAGTTGGTAGCCTTAGTTACATGTCATCTGTTGCGCAATCTATTCAATCCAATGCGCGTAAAATTGGTGTTGAACTCACAATTGAAAAAATGGCACAAAATCAGTTATTGAGCCGTGTGCGTGGTGGAAATTACGATACTGCTATTATGGGGTGGGGGAGTGCTGATCCTGATGGACATCCCGCTTCATTAAATCACGTTTTTAATCCTGATCCAACCTTTACAAAAAAGCACAATATGTATTTGGCTTGGCGTGCTGGATATTATGATGAAAATATCAATAAAATGGTAACGGATGCTTTGTTTGAGCAAGATCAAAAGAAGCGTATTTTACAATATCGTGCTTTACAACATTATGTGCTTGAACATGGTCCTATGGTTTATTTATTTCAGACATATTATACTGTTGGTATGGGACCTGCAGTGAAAAAGTGGGTTTGGAACAGTTTTAGGCTTTACTACAATGATGCAGAAAAATAGAAACGGGCTTTGTATGAAGAAAGATTGTCGAGCATTCTTGATTAGGGTTTGCTTGATATTTTATAAAAAGGTGTGAGCTTTATGTTTAGTAGCTATGGAGGGGGATATTATAATGGTTTTGCCATTTTCGGAATCTGAAAGAGCTGTATCACAGAAGCAGAAAAAAATGTTTGTATGGGATTTTTTTTTCAAGGGACTGAAGTTACTTATTTCAGTTTTTGTGACGTTGCTTGGTTTGGTCACCATCACTTTTTTTATTGGTCATCTTCTTCCTTTAGACCCCGTTCTTGCTATTCTTGGTGATAATATCAGTCAGGAAGCTTATGATGTAATGTTTTATAAGTTGGGTCTTGATAAGCCATTGACTGTTCAGTATTGGAATTATCTTCGTAATATATTTTTGTTTGACTTTGGAGATGCCTTAACCTCGGGGCGCCCTGTTTTAACAGATATTATGCGCGTATTTCCTGCAACATTAGAGCTCGCCACAGTTGCTATTGTTATTGGTACGAGTCTTGGTATTCCTTTTGGTGTTTTTGCAGCAATGTATCGCGATTCATTTATTGATTACTTTGTGCGTACTTTTACACTCCTGAGTTATTCTACTCCGACTTTTTGGCTTGGGTTAATGGCGCTATTAATATTTTACGCCAAGCTTGGCTGGATTGGAGGTCCAGGACGGATTGATTTTATTTATGAATATTCTTTTGAGCCCAAAACAGGTTTTTTTCTTTGGGACACTGCTAGACAAGGACAGTGGGATGCTTTTTCTAATGCCTTTAGTCATATTATTATGCCTGCTTTAATATTAGCTTTCGGTGCTATGGCCTATATTAGTCGTATGACTCGTGCGTTTATGATTGAACAGCTCAATCAAGAATATATCATTACTGCGCGTGTGAAAGGGTTATCTTGGATTCGAACGGTGTGGGGGCATGCTTTTCGCAATGCTGCTGTTCAGATTATTACTGTTGTCGCGCTTTCTTACGCTTTTTTGTTAGAAGGTGCTGTGTTAACGGAGACAGTTTTTGCTTGGCCTGGATTTGGACATTATTTGACGAATGCTCTTTTAGCAGGAGATATGAATGCAGTGGTCGGATGTACTATGCTTGTAGGGTTTCTCTTTGTCGCCATTAATTTATTTTCTGATTTGCTTTATCGAATCTTTGATCCAAGGACACGCTGAATATGACAATACTTAATCATCATAAATCGCAATCGTCATTTTCTTTAGGGCGTTGGTTAAATGAGTCTGTTCCACGGTCAATAGTTCAAGCAAATGTGCAAAAGATTTATCATGCATTGATTAAATTTTTTCATAATTTTTCGGCTTTAATTGGTCTGATTATTATTTGTATTATTGTTATATGTGCATTTTTTGCTCCTTGGATTGCTACGCATGATTTTCTTAGCAATGATCTTGTTCACCGATTGCAGCCACCATCTATGTTGCATTATTTTGGAACGGATGAATTGGGGCGTGATATCTTTAGTCGCATCGTTTTTGGTGCGCGTATTACTCTTTATATTGTTTTTCTTACTACAATTATTGTGGGGCCAATAGGGTTGATCGTTGGGACTGTCTCTGGCTATATAGGGGGATGGGTTGATACCGTTCTCATGCGCATTGTCGATATTTTTCTCGCTTTTCCAAGTTTGATTTTAGCTCTTGCTTTTTCAGCCGCCTTGGGACCAGGTATTGAAAATGCATCTATTGCAATTTCAATTGCAGCATGGCCATCAATAGCGCGTTTAGCGCGTGCTGAAACTTTGACGATACGTTCATCTGATTATGTCTCTGCAGTTCGCTTACAGGGTGCCTCTACTTGGCGGATTATTTTGTTTCATATTGCACCGATGTGTATTCCTTCAGTGATTGTAAGGTTAACGTTAGATATGTCTGGAATTATTTTGACAGCTGCTGGTCTTGGTTTTTTGGGATTGGGGGCTCAACTCCCAAGTCCAGAATGGGGTGCAATGCTTTCGTCTGGCCGTGAATTTTTGATGACAAATTGGTGGTTGGCGACGATACCAGGTTGCGCGATATTGTTAGCAAGCCTTGCCTTCAATCTTTTAGGTGATGGGCTTCGTGATGTATTGGATCCACGCAATGGCTAAAAAATTATTAGAGATAGAAGATTTACGTATTTCTTTTCCTACAAGACGTGGCATTTCAGAAGTTGTGCGTGGTGTTAGCTTTTCCGTAGGAAAAGAAAAAATCGGAATTGTTGGAGAATCTGGGTCCGGAAAATCAATGACTGGGCGCGCGATACTCAAGTTGAGTCCAAAATCAGCAATTGTCAAAGCTAAAAAAATGCGCTTTGATGATGTCAATTTATTGAGTGCGCGTGAATCTCAGATGCGGGCTATCCGAGGTAAGCGTATTTCAATGATTTTACAGGATCCTAAATATTCACTTAATCCACTAATACGGATTGGGGATCAGATTATGGAAGCTTATCGTATTCATTACCGTGTTTCAAAAGCTGATGCGCGAGAAAAGACGATTTCTATGTTAGAATCTGTTCATATTCGTGATCCAGAACATGTGATGCGATTATTCCCTCATGAAATATCGGGGGGGATGGGGCAGCGGGTTATGATTGCTATGATGCTCATTCCCAAACCTGATTTAATTATTGCGGATGAGCCAACCTCTGCGCTTGATATTACAGTAAGGCGTCAGGTTTTATCAGTGTTGGATGAGCTAGTGACTGAATCTGGAATGGGACTGATTTTTATTAGTCATGATTTGAATATGATTGCTGATTTTTGTGATCGTGTTTTGGTTATGTATGCAGGCCGCGTGTTAGAAGAATTGCCTGCGTGTAATTTGTCTCGGGCTTGTCATCCTTATACTAAAGCTCTGCTAGCGAGTTTGCCACGGCTTGATAAACCTGTTAATGTTTTGGCTGTTCCTGAACGTGACCCTGATTGGTTGCACAATCCTACGATTGTTAATGGTGTTGAAGGAGTTACCCCATGACCAATTGTGAGAATATTATTGATGTTTCTCATTTATATGTGACCTTTGGACATAGGCATAAGGCAGTGACGGTTGTTAAAAATGTCAACTTTCATATTAAGCGTGGTGAAGCTTATGGTTTGATTGGTGAATCAGGGTGTGGAAAATCAACCATTTTGAATGCATTGGTTGGGCTTATTCCAGACTATAATGGGCGGTTCATTTTTGATGGAGAGGAAGTAGCAAAAAAAAGAAATAAGAATTTTCTGCGCCGTATTCAAATGGTTTTTCAAGATCCTTATGCTTCGCTTCATCCAAGAAAAATGGTTCATACGGTTCTTTCTGAATCTCTCAAAATCCATGGTATGGATAATCCAAAAGAGCGGGTGCGTGATGCTTTAAATTCAGTTGGTTTAGATTCTTCCTTTCTTTATCGTTATCCGCATGAGTTGTCTGGAGGACAACGTCAGCGTATTGCTCTTGCACGTGCTTTGATTATTGAGCCAGAGGTTTTACTGCTTGATGAGCCGACATCTGCATTGGATGTGTCGGTACAGGCTGAAATTTTAAACTTGTTGAAATCGTTACGAGAGGAAAAAAAACTCACTTATTTGATGGTATCCCACGATCTTGCTGTTGTTGCACACATCTGTGAACGTGTTGGAATTATGCATAAAGGGATTATTCTTGAAGAGCTTAGCAATAACGATTTGCGCAATTTACACGCGCACAATGACTATACAAAGATGTTTTTTGAAGCCAGTATTGATCCAATTGCTTATAAAGAAGCACGAGTAGGATAGGTTTTACAGAAAAAAGTGGAAGTTTTTTCTGTTTTAAGTCTTTGCAGATATTCGATATCGTCTTTACAATATAGATTTTTTGTAGTCCCGAGTTTTTTCGCTATAAATTTGCGTAGAGAATTTTATCCTATATATTTTTATTCTGTGAGGCGTACTGGATTATGAGATATACAGATGACTTATAGAGTAAATTAATTATCTGATATCGTTATACTATTTTTTGATTATAATTTTATATTCAGCAGTTTTTGTTGTGGAGTTTTGAGATTTAAATTTATAAAAAATAACAAGATAATAAAATAATGCTGTATTTACAGCATAGTTTTATTTTTATGGCTTATTTATCGAGAAATGCTAAGTTCTATTCTTTGAAAAAGAAGAATCTGTTGTGAGAATTTTTCAATCATACATGATAATTTCAAAATATTTTGCTTGTGCTTAAAAGAGAGAAAAACAGATTTTATAAATAGAAAAGACAGCACATTTGGCTGCCTTTTTTTGTTAAGAAAAATGGAATAAAATACATTTGTTTTTACAGTCTTGTATTTTAAAACTGATAGCGTATTCCGCCTGAAAAATTCGCTCCGGATATACCAGTTTTTTGAAGCTTTTGTTGATAATTGACATCGCCATAAAGTGAGATGTTTTGAGATAATTGTGCATTGATGCCAAGTCCGCCTTCAATAGCAGTTCCCATAGTGTCAAGTTGATAATTTTTATCAATATGTATCGCTTTATCATCGCCAAAAGTTTTGATCGCATTTACTTTTCCATAGAAGGAAATGAAACGACCCTTTTGGGTGGTGACAACGGTTTTTGTCAAATGCCCTCCAACACGGATTAAGTATTGATGAGGATTATTCATATCAACTTTAAAACCATCAGCATCTGAAAGAGTATCGAATGTCAAATGTTGGTAGGCAAGTTGTATTTGGGGTTCGAAGGTTAAAGATTCCATTCCAGTTGCAAATTGTTTGCCAACGGTTGTGGAGATACTCAACATCTTCGCATTTTTGAATTCTGCAGTTTTGCCAATGATGGCATTGGTGATATCTCCTTTTATTATTCCATAGGATAAAAGTGTATCGATGTAGAACCCATTGTCATGCTGTATGCTGCCATAGGCTGTGAGTGACCATTTATCCAGCGTGCTTTTCCCAGCATCTTGCATATCTTTTGGGGTGAAAGATATTTGCCCATAGGTTCCTACAAGACCAAGATGTGTCGTGATATTTTTCCCTTTCAATGCAGGTAATGCAATGCCCCCTTGGAGAGCAGCATAGCGTATATCAGCACCGCTATAACCATATTTACGAGGACTGCTCTCAGAGGATAGAGTTCCTGTATTTCCATAGGTGTATAAGAAGAATCCGGTTTTTTTCTCCTTGTTTTTTCCCAAGGCATATGTTCTCATACTGGATAAAAGCGCATTTTGTTTAACCATATCAGTCAATCCAGTATAGAATAGGGCATTTGGCATGACAAAATAGTTGGCTACTTGTGGGAGAACTGCTTTCACTTTTGAATCGGGATCCAGAAATGCATTTTGCAAGCGAAAATCCCAAAAATTATCACTACTTCCCAACAAATTTTGGTTCGCATTAGCTAGGCCATAGTTTGCTTTTGGTCCATAGGCAGTAAGTATATATTTATAAGGCAAACCTTTTATTGCGATATAGCTATTCTCTAGTTTGAAAGAGTTTTCATTCGCTTCTCCAGAAACTTGAATCAGCGAAATACCGCGTGTATTTAAAGGATCAGAATCGTCTGCTGTTACAGCCTCTTTTTCTAAACGGTTTTGAAAATAAACTGTTGTGGTGCCTGAGACATCACCATGAATGAGGAGGCGATCGGTCTTTTGGTTGCCTATTGTAATGCCATCACTCCATTCAGTGTTTAAATAAATTTTTGCATTCTCTGTTGCATTGTAGACAGCTGTGGTATCTGGTTTGCCAGATCCTATATGCAATGTTTGATAATGACCTTCCATTGGTGAATCAAAAGTGATAGAACTATTGTTGAGATTAAGTACAGAAACTTCAGAAAGTGATCTTTTGCTAATATCAAGAAGATTGCCCGCATTGTCTTTTTCTTGTGTACTGATTTTTAAAAGCCACTTTGTGCCGTTGATCAGACTAAGAGATGTTTGATCGACTTTGTCGGATTCATTAACTAAAATCCTTGCACCGCCTTCTAGGGTAGAGTTATCTGCGGTTACGTAAGATATCCCAGGGGACTTTGTATCAACCGCGGTTATTAATAAAAGATCAGCAAAAACTTTTGAATTTTTTAGTATAATCTTTGATTGATCACCTTGCATTTTTAGCCCATCACTACTAGCGTTCACAACAACATCTGTCAGATTAATCTGTCCATTTGATTTTGCATGGACCGCTGGTTTCGAACCAGTTGTGGTTAGAGTTCCTCTCACCATTGTGATTTTTGCTTCCTGATCGTCTGCCAGTAGCCCATCACTACTAGCGTTCACAACAACATCTTTCAGATTAATCTGTCCATTTGATTTTGCATGGACCGCTAATTTCGAACCAGTTGTGGTTAGAGTTCCTCCCACCATTGTGATTTTTGCTTCCTGATCGTCTGCCAGTAGTCCATCACTACTAGCGTTCACAACAACATCTTTCAGATTAATCTGTCCATTTGATTTTGCATGAACCGCTAATTTCGAACCAGTTGTGGTTAGGGTTCCTCCCGTCATCGTGATTTTTGCTTCTTGGTCATCTACTAGTAGTCCATTGCCTTCAGCATTTACAACAACATCTATAAGATCAATTTGTCCACTAGATTTTGCATAGGCTGCTGATTGTGAGCCAGTTGTGGACAGAGTTCCTCCTGTCATCGTAATTTTCGATTTTTGTTTTTCTGCTTGTATCCCATTTTGAGTAGAGAGAACTGTAACACCATCTTTTAAAATAATATTACTACCGTTTCCAGCATATATTCCAAGGTTCTTTCCTTGGAATAAACCAGCCGATACTGTTATTTGAGAACCATTATCCGCATATAGACCTTTTTGTACGTTCTCAACGTTTATGTTTTTTAAAGTGACAGCACTTGCATCGGTCATTATCCCATTTTCTTTGGCATTAATTTTTACATCTTTTAGCTCGTTGTCTTCTCCCATACTGTCGGCAAAGGAAATGCCACTTTTAAAAGACTTTACGGAGCCACCAGTCATATTTAATATAGATCCATCTTTTATTTGGCCACCCAGTCCGTTTGTTACCTCAATGCTTACATTGTTTAATTCAACGGTACTTTGATTATCAACTTTTATGCCAGCGATTTCGCGATCACTGTTTTGTCCTGCGTCAATGGTGCCGTTAGTTATTCTAATCTTACTATTATCCTTTATATCAAGACCAATCGTTACACGTTGAATGTTTGTATCTTCCAAATAAATTTGGCTGCTAGGACCAATTGCTTCTACACCCGTTCCACGTACTGCAGTATGATCAATCATTACTGGGTTACCATTCTCATCTATTATTTGTTCGCCATTAGCAGCTATAGAAGGTGTTTGCCAATGAGTCAGAGGGCCAATAACCTTTAAACTTTTACCATGGATTATACCGGTGCTTGTTGCCTTAATTTTTTCATAAGTTGCGCCCGTGGTACCTGTTATATCTTCTCCAGCGTTAGCTAAAAGTTCAGCAGCATACGCGCTAAAAGGGACACTAGAGAGCATCATAATTGTAGCAATTGTACACGATAAAGGGTATTTTTTATACATAATATATTATTTCTCCTGATAACTCCCACAAGTCTCCCGCTATAAGAAGGATAATAAATGGATGCTTATTTTTAAATACAAATATATTATTTCTATTTCTATGTAAAGCATAATAATAACAATGTATAAAATACATAATGTTTTTATAATACAAATTTATTACTAAAATATTTTTATAATTTTACTTATATATTCTATGTAAGATATTATTATAAACTATAAAATTTATCAATTTAATATTATTAATTCATATCATTATGTTATAAAATATTTTATTAATATTAAATATCATTTAGTACAATCTTAATTAGCTTATGATAAAAAAGAAAAGAATGTGAAAGATACTAAAAATAGTTTAGATTTTGCCATTTCAAAATTAATAAAAGGATAAGATTTTTTAAGAAATTCTTATAAAAAATCAAAAAGTTTTAGGAATGTTTATAAAGGTTTTTTTGAGAGCTCCTTTAAAACCCTTTGAAAAAATAAATTGGTACAAAATTTAGTGTCAAGCCACAGTATTTATGCTGCGAAAGCAGCTGTCGCCTTTGATATGATGGGTGATCAGATTGGTAAACGCTTTGCCAAATTACGCAATGTCTTTAAACTCAATCAAGCAGGCATTTCTGATGGCTTTTAACATTGCTCTGCGTGTGTTGCGCTTTGCCTTTGCTGGGACACGCCTTGGCTTGCTACAGTTGATAGGCTCTTTGATCAAACTTGTTGGTGTGAGCGGTAAGCTTAAAACAAGCTGGCGAGGCTTAGCAGCTTCAGGGCGTTCCTTGAAACTATTGATGGCAGGGCTTGGGGCAAGTTCACTCAAACTTTTGCGACCAATGACTTTATTGGTGGCTGCGTTTCGGGGGATCGCGGTTTCAGGTGCGGCATTGGTGAGTACTTTTGGTTTGGTAGGGACAGCGATAGAAGTGGCTGGGGCGGCTATTTCTTCTGTGGTTGGTGCTGTTTTTACCCCGATAGGGGCTCTGATTGCTGCTGTTGTGGCTGTGATCGTGGCTGCTGGTTTTACTGTGTGGAAATATTGGGATCGTTTCTCTTCTTTTGTCAAAGGCTTTGCACGGGGAATAGCACACGCTCTTGGGCGTGCCTTTGAAGCCGTCATGCGCTTTTTTGGTGCTGATACCACCACCATTACGCGTTGGAAAAATATAATCGCCGCTGCTTTTGATTTCTCTGAACATTGGCAAAAGTTCAAACATGGGCTTGGCGCTGTTTCTCAAGGGTTTGGCAATGTGTGGGAGGGTTTTAAGCAAAGTCTCTCCAACTTTTGGGGCTGGTTAGGAAGCTTTTTTGCCCGCGAAACGCTCTCTGATGATGCCAAAGCCGGTATGGAACAAGCGGGAGAAGACTTGGCCAATTGGATTGTTGATGGCTTTATGGCACCCATCACAAAGTTGAGTGATTTTTTTAAATCTTTACCAAGCCGCATCAGAGAATGGATTGGCAGCGTTGATTTATCAGATCTGTTTCATTTGCCAAGTTGGCTTGGGGGCAAAACAGCCATTCAACCGATTGCACAATTTGCGGGGGCGGGGCATGCAAATCCATCGGGTAGAGAGCACAGAGAGAAAGACCGCTCCACCACCACGCACAATCAAAATGTCACAGTGCAAGTCAATGGCGCTCGTGATCCTGTTGCCACCGGTCGTGCGGTTGCTCACGCCATTCAACGCGCACGTGCCAATGCTCTGCATGGAGGAACAGAATGAGGGGAGGGAGCCTATGAGAGATCCTTTGATGATGTTAGGTCCGCATCAATTTTATGTGGACTGGCTGAATTTCCAATCCTTTGAAGAAGAGTTTTCTGCCTCATGGGTTTGTATGGAGCGTTTTGGTAAGGCACCCAGTTTGCAATTTACCGGCTATGGCAATGATGCAAAAACTATTCATGGCGTGTTGTTTCCAGAAGAATTTGGTGATCGTATAGCCATTGACGCTATCACTCAAACCATTCGAAGGGCAAAGCCGGTTCAGATGCTTCGTTGGATCAATGATACGACCTATAGTGTCCTTCTCCATGGCCCCGTGGTGATCACCAGTGTCAATAAAGACCACGACTATATCAGCCGCTCTGGTCAATCACAACGCATCCGCTATTCCATTAATCTTTTGCCCTTTTTTGGTGGCGGAAAACCACAAGGACAATACCAAGTGGGACAAACTCAAGTGAGACAAACTCCATGAAGATACCAGCAAAGCATGTTGTTGTAGAGTTAGAGGATATGAGTCTCGATCTCATCTGCTTTCACCATGCCATGGCTGTGTTAGGGGACCGCATCCAAGTTGGGGCACTAAAAGGCTATTTAGAAGCCACCTTGGAAGCTAATCCAGAGATTGCCAAATATGGTGTGTTTTTACCGCGAGGCTTAACGGTTATTCTGCCTGAATTTGTTCTTGTTAATCCCCAAAGCATGGTGAAGCGGCTATGGGATTAATGCGCGCACACCCTTTTATTGTGGTCAAGGTGGGAGACAAACCTGTTCATGAGGTTTTTTACCAACGTCTTTTAACCGCAACCATTACGGACCATGCCGGTAATGAAGCCGATACATTTGAAGCAGAGTTTGATGATAGTGGCAATGATTTAGAGGTTCCACAAACGGGTAACGCTCTGCAGGTGATCTTTGGCTATGAGAACAGCATCAGTGCTTTTATGGGGCGTTTTGTTGTGGAGTCGGTTGTAAGTTCAGGTAGCCGTGATGGAGAGATTTTGCGCCTTTGTGGCAAAAGCGCCTCGATGCGTAAAGAGCTTAAAGAACAGGTGAGTGAGCATTTTGATCACAAAACTGTTGGGGAGATTGTTGAGACACTCGCCAAACGCCATGGCTATCAAGCAAAGGTAAGTCCCCAGTTTAGCAAACAACCTTTGCCTTATGTGATTCGTACAGATCAATCAGCTGTTGATTTTTTAACCCGCCTTGCTGACCGCATGCAGGCACGTTTTTTGATCAAAGACAATAAGTTTTTATTTTTAAGCGGTGACAATTTACCAGCACTCGACATCCATAAGCACGACTGTTCTAACTGGGAATTCACATTAGAGCCACGTACGCAATATGGCACCATTGAAGCTTTTTATTTTGATCGCTCACAAGGGCAGCAATGCCAAGTCAAACATCAGACAGGGTTTAGCGGTCCCGTGCGCCGTCTGCGGACTTGTTACACTTGTAAAGAAGAAGCACAAGCTGCTGCTGCTGCCGAGTCGGATAGGTTGTGTCGTGCTGTGGGCAGTGGTTCTTTGACCCTTGCGGGGCGACCAGAAATCATGGCGGATCAACCTCTTTTATTGCAAGGGTTTCGAGGCGAAATCAATGGTCCATGGAAAGCTTCCACTGTCACCCACTGCTATGAGAAACAAAGCGGATACACCACAGAAATTACACTCGAAGCTCCAAACAAGGGAAAAGAAAACAGCGAAGAATAGAGGCTGGGCTGGTTGCCCAGCCAACGGGGATAGTTTTGCGAACACACCCGTCCGATGCAACATAACTTAACATCGCAGCCACTTCTTATCACTTAAAGCAATGAGAAGATGGCTAATATAGATGAAAGAGTGTTAAAAAATTATGGATACACTTTGTAAAGAAACATTAAAATCTGTTGATCCTACGGAACCAGCTGCTGCTTATGTTGGTGGCAAAGTCAAGTTGGCGAAGACCATTATCAAAATCATTGAAGGCATTCCCCATCGCACTTATGCTGAGCCTTTGACACGCACGCGCTCTTGGCTCTCAAATGCCATATTTGCAGGGACATCATCATAGGGGTGATGTTCCCAGAAATGATAAGCAACGCGCTTACCACTGGCATTAAATTCAATTCCCATACGAATGTAATTGCCTTCAATCTCAGCAGGTCCATTGTAAGCCAAATCCAGCATTTCGGTTGGATAAATTTGCAACTGAAGTGGCACACCAGAGCGCCCGTAGAGGTCGACATAGTGTAGTCTTACAAAGCATTCGCCGGTTAAAAAGACCTCTCGGGCAATCGTTGCTTGCAGACCATAAAAATTGGCATCTTCATCATAGTCCGCTTCATCAACCCATTGCCACCATAAGTCTAAAAGCTTTTTCTTTTCTTCTTGAAAACCTTCAATACGAGGATAAGGTTTAATCCCATCACTTACAGCCGCAGAGACCCATTCTTCTGTTGCAGAACCATAAAGAGATTCATTGTCATAAAGCCATCTTGAACGGGCGACAATGGTGTCACCGCATTCCTCAATGGCTTTATTAATATGTTTTTTTGCGGGGTCAAAACCACCCATACGGCGGCTTTTGCTTGCCGCTTCAAAATGGGGATTGTGTTGACGAGAAATTGTAAAAAAGCCCGTGAGTTTATTGATAAAGCCAGCCATTAATAGCCTCGTGATATATTAAAATAGAAAACGCGTGAACGCTTGCGTCCTTCAAGATCCGCTATTTGTGTGTTCAGCATCTCAAGCGCTCTGCGAAGTTCCTCAACAGAACGATTGCTTACTTGCTTATCGCCATGGCGCACCGATTGCGCTCCCGAATAAAGAGCCTCTTCAATTTGCTCACGCCGCCTTTTTAAACTTTCAAGTCTCGAAAATTTGCTGTTAATTGGTTCTAAAGTTTCATCCACAAATTACCTCCAATCCCCTTGCATATAAGGATTCATCATTGTTCTGAATTGCTTCTTTTGAGGCTGTGCTATCTGAGATCTTCTTGGAGCAGGAGAGGGGGCATGTCTTGGTGTTGGCTGCTCTAAAGAGCCCTCAATTTTAAGTTTTTCCAAACGCTCTTCTAAGATATCGACTTCTCGATTAAGGTTTATTCCTGCCGAAATCAGACCTTGTAAAGCAGCATAAGCATAAACCCTACAGTCCAAGGCTTCATTTCTTGCTTTTTCGCTTTTTTGCCATTCAATGCGCTTGAAGCCTTTAAAATATTTGATGACTTTTCTTTCAGCGGTCAGCTGGTCAAAATATTCTCGATCAAGGTTTTTGTGAAAGTGTGTTGCACCAGCACCCGATGCTTCAGGACCGGATTTTTTAAACCGTGCCGTGATAATATCTTTTGCTGCGTCAACACCAACAATATAGAGATTAATCTGCCCCTTATTGTTTCTGCTTGGGCGGCGTGGCCATACCGCACGCCATCCCGCTTGTCCCTTAATCCCCCAGATACGTCGTCCCTCACGCGGGCGCACGTAATTATAAACCGCTTGTGTGTGTCCACCACCGGTATCAATACAAGCCGCCGTTATCCTAATACCATCTTTATAGCCTGGATGCGGCCAGCGTCTTGTAAGATATTCATCCAATTGGTCCCATACTTCAAAAGAAGAGGGGTCGCCAGGAATGATGTGATAATCAATATGCCAGCTTTCTTCACTGCGTCCCCATCCCACAACTTCCAGTTCTAAGCGGTCATTTTGCACATCAATACCCGCTGTCAACAATACGGCTTGTTCTGGTGCAAGGGGATAATCTTCACGTTTTGCATAGAGGCTATCAGGGTCAACAACTTCGCCGGTTCTATCCTCCCATGGCTCTCCAAGCACTGTGTTGATAAAAGGCTGCAAAAGTGCCGGATCATCCTTGGCATCTAAAAACTCTCTTGCGCATTCCCCCCAAGTAAGCCAAGGTGAATAGAGTGCCGAAATATGGTAAGAACGCAAATTCGGTCTGCTTGACTCACTGGTTGGTAGCCAACATGCTCCTCTTTCTTCACACATGAGATCTGTTTTTCTGTGCTCAGCATGTTCATGACCACAATGCGCACAAACAAAAACAGCTTTTTCAGGGGCGCCTTTTGGCCACTTGATTTGTGACCAAACAATGGGCTGTAGAACACCACACGCATCACAAGGGACATTGTAATATCGCTGGTCTCCTAGCACGAAATCTTTGGCGATACGGCTTGTGTCACGGTGTGTTGGCGTGGACAATTTAAAAATCTTTCTCTGCACAAAGGTTGAGGTCCGCTTTTCCGCTATCATCACCGGATCACCTTCGTTATCCACACTGAGAGGATAGGCATCAACCTCATCCAAAATCAGATAACGAATAGGCATGGAACGCAAACCGGCAGCACTGTTGGCTCCTGTAAGCATCAATGCCCCACCATCAAACTCTTTCGAAAACATTGTATTGCCGCTGTCGCGTGCCCGTGCTGGGGCAATGCGTTCGCTTAAAGCAGGGCTTGCCATAATCATTGGGTCAAGACGCGTCTTTGACAATTTCTTCGCTGTCTCAACCGTTGGCATCACATAAAGGGCAGGTCCCGGACTGTAATGAATAGCATAACCGCAGAAGTTCAATCCTGCTTCAGACATGCCGATCTGCGCCCCTTTCATGACAATTGTTGTTTCAATTGGCACGTAAGAGGAAAGGTTATCCATGATTTCGCGCAAATAAGGGGTACGCTTTGTTCTCCAAAGCCCAGGCTCAGCACTTGCTACAGTACTAAGGTATCGATTTTTATCCGCCCATTGCGAAACCGTGTACGGTGGGTCTGGTTGTCGTGCGTCATTGGCATTGGCGAAAAATTCTTCGACTGCATTGTCATCCATTATTCGTTTCTTGCAAGTGCTCTAACTCTGGAGAATGAGGGTCATGAAAAGGCACTGGAATATTAACCGCCTCAAGCAAAGCTGTTCTCATGTAATAATCAATAGCACCAATAAGGCTGGCTGCATCACATCCAACTTGTGCAGCAATGCTCGCACCAAAACGATGCGGAAAATTCAACATAGCATCACGGTGCGCTCTTCCAAACTCACGTGCCGCCTTTTTCATTTCTTCTCGATCAACAGTGGTTTCGCGCAATCGTTCAAGGGCAATCTTTTCGCTTTCAAGCGCAACTTGCATTCGCTCCAGTTTTATCTTGTATTCATTGGCTCCATCTGTGGAGGCTTGTTTGATCTTTGTCCGCACCTTTCCATCAGGCGCTAAAAGTGAGGCAGGGCGTTTTGTTGGATTCTCATTCCAGATAGCTGTTGCAAGCGCTTCATTGACAGACCCATCTTCAAAAAGAGCCGCATCAAATTTACCTGTCTTTATCCGAGAAACAACCGCATTAGGTGAAACACTCATCTTTTTTGCAAACGCACGAACCGATAGACCCTCACGATGTTTCTTGGTCATTGCCATCTCTTTTACTAAATATTTTTCAACATTCATCCTTTTCTTTAGATTGGTATCATGCTATGATACATAAAAGAGTGAATGAAGGTGATTTGGTGATTGAATCTTTTGCGGATAAGCGTTGTAAAGATCTTTTAGAAGGTAATTCGCCTAAAGGTTTTCCAACAACTCTAGTACGTATAGCCCAAAGAAAATTGTTTATGCTCGATAAAGCGGTTGACCTTAAGGATTTACGCAGTCCTCCAGGAAATCATTTAGAAGCATTGAAAGGAGAGCGTAAAGGTCAATATTCTATTCGTATTAATGACCAGTTTCGTATTTGTTTTGAATGGCGCTCTAATGGCGCCTATGAAGTTGAAATCGTAGATTATCATTGATCTGTAGGAGGTCGAGATGAAAAATTATATTGCTATTCATCCCGGAGAAATTTTAAGAGAGGAATATTTAAAAGAATATGCTCTCTCTGCTTATGCCCTTGCAAAAGCATTAAATGTTCCACGCACGAGAATAGAACGTATTGTTGCTGAAAATAGTCCAGTGACTCCCGATACTGCTCTCAGATTAGCCTATTTTTTTGATACTACTGCTGAATTTTGGCTCAACATGCAAGCTGCTTATGACGTTAGTATATTACAAACTGAAAAAGCAGACGAATTTGCCAAAATCAATAAATTTGAATGTAGGGTTTAATGATCTTTCCACTCATGAAGTTTTAAGACGTAACAGATAATTGACGATCCGGTATAATCGGGTGTATATTCCGGTATGCAAACGGATACGCTCCAAGTCACACGAGAATTATTGGTTTTCAAAAAAAACTTTAAAATAAGATGTGGCTACACAAAAGAAGATTTGGAAGCCGTGGTTCTCCATCATTGACAGATGAAGAACTTGCACGTCTAAAGCCAGCTAAAGATGTTTTACCACCCTCCTTCTTTAAATATGTAACAAAAGAACGTCGTAAACGTGGGTGAAAGTCTTAAAAAAGAAAGCGGTTGCTAAACAAAACTACCTTTCCACTCTAAAAAATAATGCTTTACAGTTGAAATTGTACTTCAATTGCATTACATTGAAATACAGTTACAAGAGGAGAGATCGTTATGGCTGCTAGTCGTATGGTTCAGGCGCGTGTACCAGAAGAAATTCAAAATATCGCTAATCAAGTTATTCAAGCTTCAGGTTTATCAGTAAGTGATGTTGTGAGAGTGTTGATGACGCGTATTGCACAAGATAAAGCTATTCCGTCCTTCTTGTTTCAACCTAATGCGGAAACTATAGCGGCTTTTGCAGAACTAGAGGAAGGTAACTTAAAAAAGTTTCATTCCGTAGACGAATTATTTGATGATCTCTATGCGGACGATTGAACGTACCAGTATCTTCAAACGTGATTTCAAGCGTGAAATGAAAGGACGGTATAGGCATCTTTTAGATACTGATTTGCGCCAAATCATTGCAGCATTAGCAAATGACCAGCCTTTAGAAGCTCGATATCATGACCATGCATTGACTGGGAATTGGAGCAATTATCGAGATTGCCATATTCGACCTGACTTAGTATTGATTTATCGCTTGATTGGTCAAGATCGATTGATTTTAGTGCGCCTGGGCTCCCATTCAAAACTTGATCTTTAAACCACCTCCCCATTTTGAGAACGGGGAGGGAAGATGTGTTTTTAAATTAAGCAACTTTTACGACAGATCTTTCTAAGACTTGTTTTGCTTCTTTAATTAAAGCTTTATAATGTTTGCTCTCTTCTACCAACGTAAAGGCTTTAACAAGATGCATATGGAGTGGACCATAAATGTAAACAGCCTTTTTAGTTGGAGACAACTTATCCCAATCTTTTGGGAAAGCAAAACGTATATCATCACAATAATCAACAGATTGGCTTTTTAGTTTCTTTTCACATTCAATAAAATAACGGAATGAGTCAAAGCCTTTAATGTGCGGAAGACTGATTATTTCGGTAATCAATCCGCTGTTGGTTTAAGGTGTTTTTGAGGTACCCGATTCGAAGATACCTATTACTATAGAATTGTCAAATAATAAAAATTACTTCTTGCTAAGAAAACGTTTCATATACTGTACAGTGTACATATTGAAATCATTATTTATCAATTAGTTAAGTGTACAATGTACAGTCAATTTGAAAATTCTGTCGCTAGCGATAGTTCGCGCTAGCCTGCCCCGCAACAGACCCAACCCGCCGGGAAGTACCTTTTTCATTGATTTCATTGTATTTTTTCTAAAAAAAACCAAAGTGCAAGTGATAATTTGCTTTAAAAATTACAATTAAAGTGAGTAGTGTGTTGACATAGCTTAAGAACATTATTTAGCTTTCTTATTGGCGGCATATTCTTGACGAGCAAGTTGGTACTGTATGTTGGCAATTAATCGTTCATTGGCTTTTTTTATAATAGCACTTGCAATTTCTGGCTTGGACATCACTCTAGCAATTGAGGGTCCTTCTTGTTTTGCAATAGGGAATTGATCTCCATCCGCTCTTTGAAAGACATTACCATTCAGCTTTTTTAATTCAACACGCTTTGGAAAACTCCCACCTTTGATAAAAGCATGAGGTAAGATTTCTTTTTTTCCAAACATTTTGTAAGTTACACTGCGTTTTGTTTCTTTTGCTTGAAAAAATTTAAGAGGTATCGGTGTTCCAGAACCAATGATATCTGTCTCGAGAAACGTTGCTGTAGCCTTTTCTTTAATATAAACGCCTTTTTTGACACGCTTTGATTGGGCTGATGTAACATCGGCAATTTGTTTTTCTGCAAAGCGTTCGACTTGTTTTGCTGCGGTGTTTACAGCATTACGCAAAGCCCAATTAAGGCGTGGTGCTTGAAGACTGGTGAAGGTATCCTTCACCTGTTGAAGATACCATTTTTGGTGGATGATTAACTTCAACTTCTAAGCCTTTTTTGGGGTAGGTGTTGATGGCTTAGAAACTTTAGATGCTTTGGGCTGTTCGAGTGAAATTTCTTCTATTGCTGATTCAGATGATGTTTGTACGACTTCTTGTTCTATCTGCTTAATTTGTTTAACTGCCTTTTCAGGTTTTGCTGTTGTTTTAACGTCAACAAAAGGTTTTGCAGCATTAGCGCGCTTGAGACGTGCGTAGACCTGATTAGAAATTTCAACAAATGGATTATTGGGTGTTGATGGTTCAAAGCGAACAGTGCTTTTATTGTCGCCAACCACACACATTGGTTTAGTGATGACAGCTTTCATCATTGCTCCTTTCGAGTCATAAATTAGTCAATTAATGATTTTTGTTATTTGAAAAATAGATTAGCCGGAATTACCCAGAAAACAGGGCTTTCAAGTCACGTTTCAAGTTCACATTTTACTGAATTTTAGGAGATATTTTTGAATTTTTGACGCAATAAGACTAATGCAGTGGTGTCATTAAATACGATTTTTCACATACTGTCAACAAAAAATCAATATATTGTGTTTTTTATTTTAAAATAGAATATATAGAATTTTCTAAAACATTTTAGATTTTATAAATTATTGAGAAATTATTTATAGGAGGGAAAGGCAATGACAGGTTCAGAATTATTAGATGCCATGTATATGGTATCAATGATAGTTATATCCCTCTTAATTATAGCGTTTTGTTTACCTGCCGCCTTTTGATTTTCATTAATAGTTTGCGGGTCATATGCAATTACACGCTTTTGTAAAAAAAATCTAGAGTGAGAAATTTCTCCAAATCGATGAGCTAAATATTAAGCTCATGACGCGCTGCTGTTGCCAAAAAAGCAGATCTCGTTAAGCCTCTTTCTTGTGCACAATCATCAATTGCACGTAAGAGCCCTCTTTCAATGGATATATTCGTACGTACCACTTCTGCATCATTTTCAATAAAGGGGACTTGTATTAAAAAAGCTCCTTCTGACAAAGCTGTTTTGACAGATTCCCGTTGTATGACTTCTTCAAATTTTGAAGGAATAGGCACTATATCTATATCTTCACAATAAAGTTGAAGTGCTTCTGTTGCATTTGCGATTAAATTTTCTTCCTCATCAGCAGCAGAAAAAAGCCCCTCAAAATCAGGAAACTGAACACCAAAAGCAGAATATTCATCTTTATGAACAAGAGCAAAAAATCTTTTCATTCTTCTTCTCCTTTTTTTAACCAGCCTGCTTGTTGTGCGATAGAACGTGCTGTCCCAATCGGAAGATTTTTTTTAGGGTGTGGAACAATAACAACCTTACCATCTTTTTTTAATTTATGATGAGAACCTTTTACTTTGACAAGTTCAAAGCCATCACGCTTTAATTTTGCAATGATTTTTCGGCTATCTTGTTCCATTACCCAAACTCATAATGTGTAAATATATACACATTTTAATGATTTTTCATCTGATGTCAATTCTTTTTTAACGGCTAAAATGCTTATAAAGCACATTAAGAGCAATACGCAATGAAAGCACAAGATGTGGTAGTGATTGATCTTCTATAACAAGATACTGTAATGCGGCATGAAGGTTATATTGACGGTGTAAACACTGCGCTTCTTGAACAACACCTTTTACAGCTACAAGATGTTCTGTTGCTATCTGTACCCATTTCTCTCTTGCTCCGTTATCAGAAGTTTTAGGCATTTCATCATAAATAGCACTAGGCAAGGCTTTTGCACATAGATAATTGTTTCTCACTTCAAGATATTTTTGTGCAGCATCATATTGGTCTCGATTGAGTTCGCCTTGCAAATAAAGTCGCCCGATATAGGTACCGGAAAGCGGATTTTTAGCGTCTTCTATGGTTAGACCAAAGCGCTTAGCGCGCATTTCAATTGCCAATTTATCCATGGGGTCATGCGGTGTTTTTGCTCGTGAGATGCGTCCATTTGGTTCTCTCACACATCCGTTAATCCGTGGACGACCACGTTTTGCACGTTTTTTTCTTTTTGTCATATTTTATCAATCAGAATGGTATGCGATCATTAAGAGATATGCTATGATCAGCAGCCCCTGAAGCGATAGCATAACTTTGAGAAGTAATGAGTGAAGGGGTAGGGGGTGCAGATTGCTCTTTCTTAGCATCAAGCAAATACAATTCACCTTTGAATTGTGGTAAGACAATCTCTGTTGCAAGATGTTCACCACCGTTTTTATCTTTCCATTTACGTGTCTGTAATTTGCCCTCTACATAAACCTTTGAACCTTTGTTGAGATACAGCATCATATTATACATAAAAAACTAATAAAGTCAATATGTTGAGTGCAATTATTTTATATGAATCCACTTAAGAATCCATACTTTTATGTATGATTCATTTGACCATTTTTTACATAAGATTGCCATGTATGAATAGAGCATAAAAAGCTAATCATGATGTAAATATTATAACGCATGTGTGTATTCAAATGAAATGAAAAGCAGCTATCATTCATAACAGTTCATAAATTTTATGATACGTTTTTATCACTTAAAAATCGCATTGTTTTAAAATTTAGTTGTTTGGAATTTTCAATAACATACGTTTAAAGATCACATCTTGTTTTAAAGATTGGTTTGTTAATAGCATAAGGAACAAATTAACATTCGCCAAAATTGGCGAGCGCAAAATAGAGAGCTGTCATAACAGCATCATCATAACACCGAACCTTTTAAAGATTGCATAAAAAGATTTAAAGATAAGATCAATTTTATAACCGCGGTATTTTTTTACCAAGGTACGAAATAGCAGGTATGAAATCAAAAGCCTTTTAATGACATAATGCAAGAAAGAAAAAAACGTTTTAAAAGTTATAGTTTAAAAATACGAAGCCAAATAGGGTTGATCCAAATTTGGATTGAGAGATTTTAGTCACCCCAAATTTGGAAGCACCTATTGAGACAAGATAAGCAAGCAAAGTTCAAAATCATTGTAACATCATAAAGGCATGGGATTTTACTCAATTTTGGAGTCAAAAGCGATATTGTTTAAAGAATGAATGCCTCTATTTAAAGGATAACGCCCCCAAAATTGGGGTGGTTGATTTTAACGAGCCCAAAAATGGACCGGCTAATTTATAAAGAAGCTACGTTTGAGTGCAAAGAGAAAAGGCATTTATGAGAACCTTTCTGAATGAACGTTTAAACGTTTGAAACTGATGTTTATAACAGTTTTTAAAGCTTTGCGTTTGATAAAAGCGTTTGTTTATTTATCTTATGAAAAGCTGTTTTAAAAAACCAACGCTCGTAAATGTAAAAACGGATTTTGTTACAAACTATTCACTTAATACATATTTCTTTTGATTGGATTGATAAATCTATAAAGCGTTTATAGTTTCTCTTATTCAAATGAATGCTATCAAGATCATACCTATCATTTACGTTCCTTTTGATAAGTTTTCATATCTCTCATAGAGCGCTTGCAATATGATATGTTTTGTATACAGGCATTACCATTTATTGGTAAACTCATATTTATGATTCATTCGTTATATCTTCATTCATAAGCCGCGTCACGTAAATGGTACGGCTTTCTTTTTCTCTCTTTTATGATGCGCTTATAGCCATAAGAAAAGCGCCCCCACGCTTGTTTTTTTACTCTTCTGTATCAACAATCTTGACAACATTATCGCTTTCATAAACCTCACAATTTTTGGGTACCACCCTTAGCTTACTTTGTCTGTTTAATTTTGCCTTGCCATAAGCTTTACCCCAGACCTTTGCATAATATGAGATCTTTGCATTGCCATAAACAGAACCATAAACCTCAGCATTGCCCCCCACGCTAGCATTGCCATAAACCTTGCCATAAATTTTTGCACGGCTATTAACAACAGCATAATTATAAATCTTAGCATGGCTGTAAACACAGACAGAGCCCGAAACCTGAGCATGCCCATAACCCCTTGCATAATTATAAATCCACGCATTATGAGAAAGGAGAGCATTGTCATAAATATGTGCTTCTGTATAAATACGGGCGCTCCCTCCCACATGGGCATTGCCATAAACATAACCAGCCACATGGGCAATTCCATAGACACAAGCATTGTCATAAATTTTTGCATATTGAGAGATAAAAGCCTTGCCATAAATCTCAGCATTGCCATAGACATGACCACAGATTTGAGAGTTATGACGTATTTTTGCATTGTCACAAATACGGGCATGCCCATAAACCCATGCATCATCATAAACCCAGCAATTGCCCTCATGAGAGAGATTGGCTTCCTTTTCAATAAAGCCGCCTAGATCGCCAGCTTTGACATCATCAAAATCTTTTAGAGCTTTAATGCGATAAAGGTTTGTAATCTGTTTAGTCATCCGATCTTTAATTTGTTTGCTTTCATTTGTTATAATGTATTTTTTGCACATAAGAACACCTTCACAATCTAATGTGATAAAGATTTGCTAAAATTTGGAATGGGAATATTTGGTTGAAAAGGGGGCGCCCCCGCACCACCCATGCGTTCAATTATGCTGCTTTATTTTTGGTGAGACATAGACAATCTCTAATTCACCATAAGGGGAGAGCCGTTCAATATAGGTTTTAATCTCAGTAGACCCACCAACATTTTCACGAATAACAGCAATGCCATGGATATGAGCATTTTCACAAACATGCACGTTATTTGCTATACGGGCGTTTTCATAAACCCTAGCATTGTCATATACATAGGCATTATCATAAATAATAGCCTTGCCATAAACATGAGCATTGCCATAGACACGGGAATTATCAGAAATAACAGCATTGTCATAAACCCGCGCATGACCATAGATATGACCACAAGTGATAGCATTGTCAAAAACCCTTGCATTTTCATAAACCCGACCATTTTTAAACACAAGAGCTTCATTATACACCCAGCAATTGCCCTCATGAGAGAGGTTATCTTCCTTTTCTATAAAGCCACCAAGGTCACCAGCCTTAACATCAGCAAAGTCTTTTAATGCTTTAATACGGTAAAGAACATATTCACCAAATACACGTGTCTCTTTTGTGAGTGCAAACTTCTTTTGCATAGCACAATTCCTTTATAAGAGATTAAATTTTTGCATGAAAGAATTTGAAAGGAGGGCGCCCCCGCACCACCCGTGCGTTCAATTACGCAGCGTCACTTTCATATTGGCTGTCATTATCATCGTCATAATAGCCCTCACAATCAGCATAATATTCATGACGATAATAATCATCTTCGCTACCAAACTCAGGATATGCATCATCACAGATATCTTCATTAGCGGTTAGAGAGACATTGCTGTGAATATAAGAATTGCCAGAGATAAGAGCATCACAAATAACGGCATCATCAAAAACACGCGATTCATCACAAATATAAGCAGAGCCACTTATTTTTGCATTGCCTCCGACATGGGCATCATCACAAATGACAGCATTATCAGAAATATGAGCATGATCAGTTACCCGGGCGTTATCATAAATTTGTGCATTTCCTTCAATTACAACGGCGTTGCTAGCATGTGCATTGCCCGACAGCTTCGCATTGTCTTTTAATGTCATGCCTTCAAAAATAGCATTTCCATAAATTTGAGCATTGCCATAGACGTCGACAAAAAAGCTTTTTACTTTAGCATTTCCAAAGACGCGTGCATTTTCAAAGACCCGCGCTTTATTATAAACCCAGCAATTACCCTCATGAGAGAGGTTGTTTTCATTTTCAATATACCCCCCTAAATCGCCTTTTTTGACATCATCAAAATCTCTTAAAGCACGAATGCGAGTTAAGAAATGACCATCTATATATTCACAGTCATCAATAAATTCGTATTTTTTAAATACGTTGTGTATTGATATTGTCGTATGATTATCAATTGCTTCTTTTATATTTATGTGCTTTTAAAGCTATATTATGGGCTTTATAAAATGATTGCGTTATTTTTTGAATCTATACATTTATAATATTTAGAAACGCTCTTATTATGCGTATTTTTATATTTATAACCTATCAGTTTTTTTTACTAAATGAATTTTAAATTTTTTGTGAATTTTGTTTATAAGGGTCTCTAATGTAAACAACCTTAATAGCACCGCGCTCTTATAACCAATGCCTTCATTTGCATTTTTGCTTTCTCTATAGCTGTTATGTTCTTTATAGTCATGGCATCATTTTTCATTTTCATAAGGGAAATGATAAAGATGATAATGTGATTTATTTGTTATAAAACATCTAAAGAGAGATTGATAATTATAGAGATTATTGAACTCTCTTTAAACAGAGCTTTCGAAAAGTATACATCTATCATTTTAGATTACGATATAGTCTTTTAAAAGCAATCCAAAGTAGAGTGTTTAAAAGTGCAAAGCCTTATCTTTTAGAATAACACATGATAAACACTCCTTTTAAGATTGTATGTAAGCAACTTAATAAGAGAGGTATAGACTAATCGCTATAATCTATACCCCTTGTGAGTTTATCATACCCATTATGTTAGCATACTTTATAAGTCATTCAGTTTCTCTTATTTCTAATTTTGGTAAGCTCTTAACGATTTTCATTTTTTCTAAACTTACGGGAATAACCCTTTGAAACAATTCTAAAGGGTAAGCAGGGTTGCCAACGGTTTCAACAGCATAGTGATTGGTATCATTCACAATGCCACTCTTTTTATAGGTCTTAACACTAAGCAGTTTTAAAATGTGCTAGCACCACATCAGTCATGTTATCACAAACTTTTTTTGCTTATTTTAGTAAATAAGTTATTGTTATGCTATTTTTTATCATGTCATAATAAGTGGTAGTTTTTGTTGTCTCTAATATGTAACAGTTCCAATAAATTAGATATATTCTGTGAATAAAAGGCTTTACTTGAACCTCAAAATTATATTACGTATAGCACCTTAAAATTAAGAAACATATAGAGTGGATGATTGTCGTTTAACAGTATCATTGTAAAATTTTCAAAAGCGGGGGGAATGATATGGTTCGCACCGACAATGAAGCGGATGTATATACTATAGTTTATGCTTTTCTCTTAGATTTTAGCAGCATTATTCTCATCAAAAAGTTAAAAAATTGTTACGCGATTAGCGATTTTTTCTGTGACGCTGATGATATGGTTCATTTTGTTGCTCACTTTGAGGGGGCATAATGAATGCGCTGTTTTTTATTTTTTGTGTATGCCGCGGCTTTTTTGTGTCTTTTTTCGTTGCCGAGTTTTGCACAAAGCATTCGTGATCAAGCGATTGATCAATCCGAGAGGATACAACGTCAACAAACACAAGAACAGCATTTTCAACAATTACATCGTAGGAGAGAAACGCGTAGGATATCTTTACCCGATGATGGCTCTAGAGCTTCTGATGGTGTTTCAACAGAGAAAACCTGTTTACCGATCAAAAGCATTGAACTTGTTGGTGCTCAGTTGATTTCTCACACCGATCTTCATGAAGCCATTTCTCTTTGGGAAGGGCGGTGTTTGGGTATTGCCGAAATCAACCAAGTGCTTAAAGCGGTGACCAAGCTTTATATGAAGCGCGGTTATATTGCGGTGCGGGCTTATTTGCCCGAGCAAGATTTAAGTGGCGGTCATCTCAAGATTGTTGTTGTTGAAGGTGTGATGGAAGCGATTACCTTCGATGGGCATAAAGTTGAGAGGAGACTTCAAGGAGAAATCATTACGGCATTTCCAGATCTGATTGGGAAGCCAACCAATTTGCGCCAGATAGAGCAAGGGCTTGATCAAATCAATAGGCTTTTTTCTCGCCAAGCCACCATTAACCTTGGTGCTGGAGGCAATTCTGGTGGTTCCATTCTTGATATTCACATTGAAAAACAGAAACCTTGGCTCATCACGCTTTCCAGCGATAATCTTGGTGCTAAAGCAACAGGAATTTATCAAACGCGCTTAAGCCTTTCTTTTGATGATTTGTTAAGGGGCAATGATCAATGGTCGTTTAGTTATCAGCGCTCCATGGATGGTGGTCCGTATCATTTTTCGGGCAAGCGTCCCAATAGTGATACGATAACAGGTTCATTTTCCATTCCCTATGGTTATTGGACAGCGGGTTTGGATGGGGTTTGGAGCCAATATCATTCGACCATTAAGGGGATATTTTCCGATATTATGACTGCGGGTAAGTCTTTATCGCTGACGCCGTGGATTTCACGGGTTATCGACCGCGATCAAGAGGGCAAGACGTGGCTTACAGGGCGGTTGACATGGAAATATTCTGATAATTTTATTATGGGCAGTAGGGTTGATGTTTCCAGCCGCAAATTGGCTATTGCGGTTTTTGAGCTTGATCATTCGCGCAAGTGGCAGGGAGGAGAATTAAGCGCTCATATAGGGTTTCATAAGGGATTAGCAATTCTTGGCGCTTACGATGATAAAGAGCAAGAAACTTCAACAAAAAATGAGAATGCAACAAAAAACGCGCCGAAAGGGCAATTTTCCAAATTGTCTTTTTCCCTAAGCTATATGCGTCCCTTTTCGCTTCACCAGTATAATTTCCGCTATAACACTTTGTTCTCCGGACAATTGTCGCCTGATACTTTGTTTAGTTCAGAGCAAATGTCGCTTGGTGGTAGTTCATCTGTTCGTGGAGTGCGTGAGGCGGTTTATTACAGCAATAATGGAGTGCTTTGGCGCAATGAATTGTCGCTGTTATTGCCAGCTTTTTCTTCGAGAATGGGGCGTAAATTTATGAGCCAATTTGCACCTTATGTGGCGCTTGATTTAGGGAGAGCTGCCAATAATGCAGACAAAAACAGTTTTGGTGGCAGTCTTGTTGGAGCAAGTGTGGGTTTCCATGCAAGCGGAGAGATTTTGGATATGGATCTGTCTTATTCGAATATTTTGAGCCAATTAACAGCGAAAGAGCAGGGGAATTCTGCTGGAATATTTCAAATACGAACTTTGTTGAGGTTTTAAAGTAAAGAGGCGGTTAGATGATCGCTTAGCTGTTTACACCCCGTTTGGGGTTATTTTTTACAAAAAGAGAGAAGATTTATAAGGAGCGGAAGATGCGGGGATTAAAAGATCAAAAGCATAAATTGGGATATGGATGTGCGCTAGGGCAACGCGCTCTTGGTATTTTGCAACAAGGGGCGCACAAGGGGCTTTCACTGGTTTTAAGCTTTTGCTTGGCTTTTCAGCCTCTGTTAGTGCAAGCGCAAGCAATGGGGGCACAAAGCCCTGTTGTACAAGAGAACCAAGGAATTAAAGCGGCAGAGGGGGTTGGCTCTGCTTACCACCCCACGGTGGGAGCCGCCAGCAATGGTGTGCCTTTGATTGATATTGCACGTCCCAATGGGCAGGGACTTTCTCATAATAAATATGACAGTTTCAATGTTGATGCCCATGGCGTGATTTTAAATAATTCCACCAAGGAGGTTTCGCCTTCACAGCTTGGTGGTTTGGTGATTGGCAATAGCAATTTGCGGGGTGTTGGGTCGGCAAAGGTTATTCTCAATGAAGTGGTGAGCACCAATCGCTCGCGTCTTGAAGGGATGAGTGAGGTTCATGGGCAAGCGGCTGATGTTATTGTTGCCAATCCCAATGGAATTACTTGTAACGGTTGCGGCTTTATCAATACACCGCGGGTAACCTTATCGAGCGGACAGCCAATTATTGGAGCCGATGGGGTTTTAAGCGGTTTTCGCGTTGAAGGTGGCAACATCACCATTGGATCTCGTGGCGCTGATGGAAGCTCAGTGGATATTTTTGATCTTGTTTCGCGCAAGATCAGTGTAGAGGGTCCCATACAGGTCAAAGGAGAGTTGGCTGTTGTCGCGGGGCATAATCATTTTGATTATCACAAACGAGAAGCAACATCACTAGGCTCTGATGGTAAAGAGCCAGAATTGGCGATTGATTCCAGCGAGTTTGGCGGAATGTATGCGGGTCAGATCCGCGTTCTGGCCAACGATAAAGGTGCTGGTGTTAAAATGAATGGGAACATGGTTGCCAATGCAGGCGCCATGAGATTGACAAGTGATGGTAAGCTGGTGCTTGCCAAAGCACGTGCCAAAGGAGCTTTGAAGGCTCACTCCCATCACGACAGTGTGCATGTGCAAGATCTTCTTTTTTCAGAAGAAGCGGTTGAACTGAAGGCTTTGAACAATGTTGAGCTTGCAGAGCATGCACGCGTTGCGGCAGGTGATGTTGTGACAGTGCACGCCAATAGGATTAAACTTGAGCGTGATGCGCTGTTGGCGAGTGGTATAGGCAGCGATGGCACACAGAGTGCTACGGGTTCTTTGCACTTACAGGCAACGAAGCTTGAGGCGGGGAATGGGCGAATAGCAGCGAGCAATCTTTTAGAGATCCAAGCAGCAGAAATTGACTTAAGTCGTGTGCAAGACAATGATCAGGCTGGGGTCTCTTCCCTTGGCGATCTGACGATTAAAACCAATCAAATTAGCGCTTTAAACAATCATATTGGAGCCAAGGGGAATGTTCTTGTGAAAGCCGATGATGCCCTCACCATAGGGGCTGGTCACTATAGTGCCGGCGGCTCTCTTTTGGTGGAAGCAGCACAGCTTAGATCAGGCGCTCATTTAGTTGCAGAACAAAAAGTAGACCTTTATGCGCGTAGCGGTGATCTTGTTCAAGAAGGCATTGTTTTGTCCAATGGGGAGGTAACGCTGGATGCCCATGGTGCCCTCAATCACAAGGGTGATATTATCGGTGTGCAGAAGGTTGCCGTGACAGCGGGTGGCATGGTTACAACCAGCACGAACAGTACGCTTTTAGGTCATGATGTGGGCTTGAGCGCGGGTGGGCTAACCCAAGCGGGGACTATAGAAGCACAAGGTGGAACTTTAAGCTTTCAAGTGCGTGATGGGGTCGCAAATAACGGCATGATGCGTGGTGAGAACATCAATGCGCATGCCGGTGCCCTTACAAACCATGGCACGCTTATTGCAATTCATGATTTGCATCTGATGCTGAACGCACAAGAGGGAGTAAATAGTCAACAAGCTTCCTCCCAACAAGCTTTTCTTGAGAATGCGTCTGATGCTCTGCTTCAGAGTGGTGGCGTTTTTGTTGTGATCGCAGGGCAATTACACAATGCGGGTGCACTTGGTTCTAGTGGTGAGAGCGTTGCGCTTAATGTGGCAGGGGATATGAGCAATAGCGGGCTGATTTATGCCAAGAAATCTGCGGCATTGTCCCTAGATGGTGCTCTTACCAACAAGCATGGCAAGATCATTGCCGAAGACAGTTTGACTATAGGCGGACTTGAGCAAGAACGTGCTGGGCGTGTGGTCAATGAAGCGGGTGTTCTCAGTGTTGTTACGGGCGAAATGAAGCTTGTGGCTGCGTCTTTAAGCAATAAGGGCGATGGGGCAGCAAATTTAGGCCGACAGGAGAGCAAATCCAATGAAGAGGCAGCATACATCTTAGCACGTGGTGGTTTGCGCATTGATGTTGGTGCTTTTGAAAATATTGACAGTCTCATCTCCACGCAAGGAGCAGTTAGTGTTGTTGCGGATGATATCACGCAGACAGGGCGCATAGAGGTTGAGAGTGGTGACCTTTACCTCAAAAGTCATGGTGATTTCACCAATAGTGGTGCGATAGAAAGCAATGGCGCAATCACTGTGCATGCACAAAAAAATCTCAACCAAATAGGACGTATTGTTTCAAAAGCGCGGGTGGAGCTTTCTAGTGATGGTACATTGATGATGGGCACACCAAGTGAGGTTGCTGCCTATGATGTGGCTCTTACAGCGGATACCCTCACCCAAGCGGGACTTGTTGAGGCACAAGGTGGGGCGCTTACTCTCAACAGTAAAGGTGTTTTAAGCAATTACGGCATTATGGTGGGGAGTGTTGTTGATGCGAAGCTTGGTTCTTTAGCAAACACCGGTCAGCTTTTATCCAATGGCGCTTTCACACTTGTGGCAGCAAAGCATGATCCCTCATTGGAGCAAGTCGCTCTGGTTTTAAATGGTGAAGGCGGCGTTCTCAAAAGTGGTGGCGCTTTTGTTTTAACCGCCGATGTTTTGGACAATACCGGCAGTATTGGTTCAAGTGGTGATGGGGTTGCACTCAATGTGAGCGGTGATCTGAGCAATAGCGGGCTGATTTACGCTAAGAAATCCGCAACGCTTTCCTTGAATGGCTCTTTGCTCAATAAGTTTGGCGATGTCATTGCCGAAGACAATTTAACTATTCGTGGGCTTAGTGGAGAGCGGGCTGGTCATGTCATCAACAGTTCGGGTCTTTTAGAAGCCGTATCCGGTGATATGACCTTCGATGTCTCAGCGCTTACCAACATGCGTGAAGGTGGGGTTGAGGTTAGCGATAAAGTGGTTGGCCATAGTTATGTGCGAGGAACATGGGAAAAAACTGAAGTTAGACACCATCAGATAAAGAAAGATGTCGACACAACGATCATTCGTCAGCAGCCTCATTTTACCAATAATGCTGCCCAGATTTTGGCAGGGCGTCATCTGACAATTAATGCCGGCGATATTCGCAATAGCTATAGCTTAATTGCTGCTAATGGCAACATTGTGATGCATGGCGATACACTGCTCAATGAGGGGCGCGATTTAACCGAAACAACTAAGGTTGTAACTGAAACGCATCGCAGGGAGAAGAAATGCAGGCCGTGGAATATAGGGTGTCATGGAGGAGGCATAAAAGATGAGGGACATTATACTGATATCCAAACAGCCACGCGCACTTATGATGCAGTTTATGGCACGATTGAAGCTGGTGGCACGCTTGATGCCAAAATTACGGGATATATTGATAATCATGCGGTGCGTGAAGGGGTTGAGCAAGTTGGCTTAAGTTCTGGCGATAAAGGCTTGGCTGGGGTTAAAAATAATGACTTTGACGGCTCAAAACCGCTGATCAGCAATGAACGCTTAGACGGTATTATCAATGGTTTAACAGGGCACAAAGGGCTTTTTGCACCGAGCATCCAAACACCAGCAACAGAAACCATACAAGTACCAACACAAGATGGGCTTAGCTCTGTTAAGACAGAGCTTGCTGGCAGCCAATCACCGGATGTGCCGTTTTTAGTTGAGACGCGTCCAGATTTTGTCAATCCAAGCAAATTTTTAGGTTCTGACTACTTCCTCAAAAGGGTTGGCAATTATAAGCCCGAGCAAGTGTTTAAAAGGTTGGGGGATGCCTATTATGAATATCGTCTGGTGCGTGAGCAAATTTTTGAACTCACAGGCAATCGCACTCTTCTTGATGTTGAAGATCCCAATGCTCAAATGCAAAGGCTTTATGACAATGCTGTAGAGCAGCAAGGCCCCTTGGGGTTAGAGCTAGGAGTGCCATTAACGCCTCAGCAGATTGCTGGGATCAAAAAGGACATGATCTGGCTTGAAACCCACCTTGTGGATGGAAAAGAGGTCTTGGTGCCGCGCGTTTATTTGGCATCAGGGGGTCACAAACCCACCAAGGCAGTCTCGCCAGTGCTCATTTAAAAGGCCATGGCATCACTTTAGCAGCAGAACGTCTGACCAATAGCGGTGCGGTCTTTAGTGATAATGCACTCCATATAAAAACCACGAAGACTTTGTTCAATGATGGTGGGTTTTTGCTTGGCAGCGGTGCTGTTGATCTGAGCAGTGATGGTCTTTTAGCCAATTCTTCTGGTGTTATTCATGGTGATGTGATCACCATGACGGGTAATACGATTATCAATAGCACCGCTAAAATCCGTGACAAGAATGCAAATGGTTTTGTTGATAGAGCTGGGCAGAAGGCGCAAATCCTTTCTGATCATGCTTTGAGCATTCAATCCCTTGGAGATCTTGGTGCAGAAGGAGGGGCATTCACCAGTGGCGGTCCGATGACGATGATTATCGGTGGCACAGGCATGATTGGCGCATTGGCGTTGGAGAGCGAACATAAGGAGACATTGGAAAAAGGGCATTATGATGCTCAAAGCCGTGATCATCGTTTGAGTGAAGTCAACAGTGGTGAGAATCTTACCATTGTTACGAACGGTGCTCTCATCGTGAATGGGGCTAAGGTTAAAGCTAAGGGCGATGCGGACTTTACCAGTGGTAACTCTCTCACCATGACTTCGGTGCAAAACTTTAGCAGCTATGACTTAGACCTTAGGGGCAAAGAAGGTGACAAATCGAAGCAAAAAAATAAATTCCGTCAACAATCCACACAAATCACCACAGACAAAACCACGGTGGAAACAGGTGGCAAGTTCTCTGCGCATGCGAAGGATGGGGATCTCACGCTTGGTGCAGTAGGCTTGAAAAGTGATGGTGAGATACATCTTGCGGCAGATAAGGGGAAGATCCAGTTTCTTAGCAACAAGGATCAAGATTTTAAGGACACTTATCAGCGTAACGAAAACCTTGTGTGGTGGAGTGAGAGCGACAAAGGGTATTTGAAAGAGACCATCAAGCATGTGACCATAGAAGCCGGCGGTGGCATGAAGATTGATGCGGGCAATGGCATTGTTGTTGAATATGAGAAAACCGGTGATTTAGACAAATCTCTTGAGCAATTGTCACACTCTCCAGGATTGTCATGGATTAAACAACTGCGTGATGATCCAGAATTATCCAAGCAAGTTGATTGGCAAGCCGTTCAAGCTGAATTTAAAGACTGGAATTATAAAGCCCAAGGTCTGACAGAAGCTGGTGCGGCACTTGTGGCATTGGCTGTCACGGCGGTTACGGGCGGAGCAGCCTCGGGTGCAGCCAGTGCCATTACCGGTGCATTGGGGCTTGGCTCGAGCACTGCCATGAATGCGGCGATACAGGCAGGTGTGCAAGCGCTGATCAATAAAAGCGCCATAGCTCTTGTCAATAATCGCGGTGATATTGCCGCAGCATTGCATGAGCTTGGTTCTTCCAAGAATGTTCTCAGCATTGTCTCTTCGATGTTAACGGCGGGCTTAACCAGCCAAGTAACGGAAATGGCCGGTGTTGGACAGTCTTTACCTAAAACGGCTCCTTTTGTCGATCGCATTACCCGTGAAGCAGAAAAGAACCTGATCAAAGCAGCCATTGGCACGAGCGTTCAAACGGCTCTTGAGGGTGGCTCTTTTGACAAGAACTTTTTTAACAATCTGCGTACAGCTTTGTCTGATACGGCTGGCAAGACGTTGGCGGAAGAAATCGGTACTGCCAAGGCTGAGGGCAAAATAGACACGGTCACGCAGATCGTTGCCCATGCAGGACTTGGCTGCCTAAAAGGCGCTGTTGCGAGTGGCGCTTGCACTGCCGGTGCTGTGGGGGGTGCTGTAGGCGAAGCCACAGCTATGCTCCAGTTTAAACTGTGGATGCAAGGCATTATACGCGAGGAAGTGGGAGATCTCAACGGTCGCACCCCCACTGCGGAAGAACAAGCTCGCATCACTGCCAAGATTGATGCGCAGTTTGCTGACTTTAGAGAGCACACCATTGATATCGCACGGGCTGCCGGGGGCGTTGCCGCTGCCCTTGCTGGTGGTGATGTTAATGCTGGTGCCGATGCTGCAGGTAATGCCGCAGCAAATAACTTTTTGGGTAGTGCACAACGCGCTCAGATGGAGAAAGAGCTAAAAGAGTGTCCTGATGATCAGTGTCGCAGAGATGTTAATGAAAAATGGTATGAGATTAGTGAAGAGCAAGATAGGATTTTTGGGATAGGTCTTGCGAAGGGTGTGGTTTCTGGTGTCGAAAAAGCAATAGAAAACGGAATATATGCGACAGCTCATGACATTAAAGAATTAGGACTGGCAATAGGAAACAGTTCAGTTGATGAGATCTATCAAAATGCTCTTAAAGGCGGTTGGACAGCAATGTCTTGGGCCGTGAGTGGACATGTAATTAATGATGTCTGGGGAGGTGCTGGTAAACTCTGGGAAGGAGCTGGTCAATTCTGGGGAGGTGTTACGGATTCCTTTGTAGGGTATATAGATCACGTAAAAGAAAACATGGACAAAGGAGGGGAGGATGGAGCACTCAGAGCGGGTTTTGAAGCCGGCCAGCCGGTAGGTGAAGCAGTAGGAAACGCGGCTTATATTGTGGCTTCTATAGTGGCTACTGACGGTGTTGCTGCAATAGCCAAGGGAGGCGTAAAGCTTGCGGGCACGCTTTTAGAAAAAGATCTCATCAAATTCGCTGCTAAAGCTGAAACAACAGCTGTTAAGACAGGAGAAGAAATCGCTCAATCAATTGGAAAGATGAGTGATGAAATTGTTGTAACTCAATATTTGGGTCAGGAAAGAAAATTCTGGTCAGCGGATCCCATTGAGGTTGAGTTTGAAATAACGAACAAGGGAGAAAAAATTACTCAGACAAACAAAGTCTATCAAAGAGAAGATCTGTTTGATCCTAACCAGATTGTTTCTTGGAGACAAGGAGGGAAAAAAGTATGGGGTACCAATATTGAGAGGATGAAAAAAGGAAAAGCACCTCTAGGCTTCGATAATAAACCTGTTGAATTGCATCATATGCTGCAAACACATGATGGCCCCATAGCAGAAGTTACTAATAAGTTTCATAATGAACATCATTCTGTTATTCATATTAATCCTAATACAATGGGATCGGGTATTGATAGAGACATTTTTGATAGGTGGAGACCCAAATATTGGAAGGAACGGGCTAAAATTATAGAAGAAAAGATGAAGCTAAAAAACAAGGAGAATAAACTATGAAAATTTATACTTTAGCTGATGTTGCACAATTAGTTGATAAATATCAGGATGTTATCGATTTTGGCACTGCAGAGGATGCGCCTGATGATATATGGATAAAGAAAGCTGAGGAAAGTCTCGGCTTACAGTTCACAACTTCTTATAAAGATTTTTTGAAAAATTATGGAGGAGGAGAAATTGGTTGTGAAGAAATATTTAGCATTTATGGGGATTATGTAGGTATTCCTGCTGGTGATATTGTTTATTATCACTTAACAGATATAAAAAATGGTTTAGCAAAACCAGAACAGCTTGTTGTGAGTAGAACTGATTTTGGTGAAACCTTTTACTTTGATTATACTCAGTTTCGAGATGGAGAGTGTCCGCTCTATCTTAAGTTTCCACCTAGCGATCCCCAGTATTACGCAAGTAACTTTTATGAATTTCTCTGTAAAAGAATTAAAGAGCACGCAGGGGAAGATTTATGAAAACTTACACTTTATCTGATGTTGCACAATTAGTTAATAAATATAGCGATCGTATCAATTTTGGTACTGCAGACAATGCTGTTAATGATGTGTTAATTGAAAAGGCTGAGAAAATTCTCGAACTGCAATTCACATCTTCTTACAAGAGTTTTTTGAAAAATTATGGAGGAGGAGAAATTGGTTGTGAGGAAATATTTAGCATTTATGGTGTGGATTTTGAAACTGTTTATGGTGGTGATATTGTTTACAACCGTTTAACAGAGATAAAAAATGGTTTAGCAAAACCAGAACAGCTTGTTGTGAGTAGAACAGATTTTGGTGAAACATTTTACTTTGATTATACGCAGTTTCAGGATGGTGAATGTCCAATCTATGTCCGGCTTCCATCTGAAGATTGCGAATATTACGCAAGTAATTTTTATGAATTCCTTTGTAAAAGAATTAAAGTACACGTGGGAGAAGAGATACCTGAAGGTGACCAACCTATTGAAAAGACTGAAAAAGCTCCCATTCCGCAACCTATCCCTTTTTACAAGAGTTTTTGGAAAAAACTATGGAAGAGGTGAAATTGATAGTAAGGAAAGTAACAACCTCTCCATACTTACAAAAATAAGGATCTCACGCTTGGTGCAGTAGGCTTGAAAAGTGGTGGCGAGATACATCTTGCGGCAGATAAGGGGAAGATCCAGTTTCTTAGCAACAAGGATCAAGATTTTAAGGACACTTATCAGCGTAACGAAAACCTTGTGTGGTGGAGTGAGAGCGACAAAGGGTATTTGAAAGAGACCATCAAGCATGTGACCATAGAAGCCGGCGGTGGCATGAAGCTTGATGCGGGCAATGGCTTTCCCACCAAGGCAGTCTCGCCAGTGCTCATTTAAAAGGCCATGGCATCACTTTAGCAGCAGAACGTTTGACCAATAGCGGTGCGGTCTTTAGTGATAATGCACTCCATATAAAAACCACGAAGACTTTGTTCAATGATGGTGGGTTTTTGCTTGGCAGCGGTGCTGTTGATCTGAGCAGTGATGGTCTTTTAGCCAATTCTTCTGGTGTTATTCATGGTGATGTGATCACCATGACGGGTAATACGATTATCAATAGCACCGCTAAAATCCGTGACAAGAATGCAAATGGTTTTGTTGATAGAGCTGGGCAGAAGGCGCAAATCCTTTCTGATCATGCTTTGAGCATTCAATCCCTTGGAGATCTTGGTGCAGAAGGAGGGGAATTCACCAGTGGCGGTCCGATGACGATGATTATCGGTGGCACAGGCATGATTGGCGCATTGGCGTTGGAGAGCGAACATAAGGAGACATTGGAAAAAGGGCATTATGATGCTCAAAGCCGTGATCATCGTTTGAGTGAAGTAAACAGTGGTGAGAATCTTACCATTGTTACGAATGGTGCTCTTATCGTGAATGGGGCTAAGGTTAAAGCCAAGGGCGATGCGGACTTTACCAGTGGTGACTCCCTCACCATGACTTCGGTGCAAAACTTTAGCAGCTATGACTTAGACCTTAGGGGCAAAGAAGGTGACAAATCGAAGCAAAAAAATAAATTCCGTCAACAATCCACACAAATCACCACAGACAAAACCACGGTGGAAACAGGTGGCAAGTTCTCTGCGCATGCGAAGGATGGGGATCTCACGCTTGGTGCAGTAGGCTTGAAAAGTGATGGTGAGATACATCTTGCGGCAGATAAGGGGAAGATCCAGTTTCTCACCAACAAGGATCAAGATTTTAAGGATGTTTATCAGCGTAACGAAAACCTTGTGTGGTGGAGTGAGAGCGACAAAGGGTATTTGAAAGAGACCATCAAGCATGTGACGATAGAAGCCGGCGGTGGCATGAAGCTTGATGCGGGCAATGGCATTGTTGTTGAATATGAGAAAACCGGTGATTTAGACAAATCTCTTGAACAATTGTCACACTCTCCAGGATTGTCATGGATTAAGCAACTGCGTGATAATCCAGAATTATCCAAGCAAGTTGATTGGCAAGCCGTTCAAGCTGAATTTAAAGACTGGAATTATAAAGCCCAAGGTCTGACAGAAGCTGGTGCGGCACTTGTGGCATTGGCTGTCACGGCGGTTACGGGCGGAGCAGCCTCGGGTGCTGCCAGTGCCATTACCGGTGCATTGGGGCTTGGCTCGAGCACTGCCATGAATGCGGCGATACAGGCAGGTGTGCAAGCGCTGATCAATAAAAGCGCCATAGCTCTTGTCAATAATCGCGGTGATATTGCCGCAGCATTGCATGAGCTTGGTTCTTTCAAGAATGTTCTCAGCATTGTCTCTTCGATGTTAACGGCGGGCTTAACCAGCCAAGTAACGGAAATGGCCGGTGTTGGACAATCTTTGCCTAAAACGGCTCCTTTTGTCGATCGCATTACCCGTGAAGCAGAAAAGAACCTGATCAAAGCAGCCATTGGCACGAGCGTTCAAACGGCTCTTGAGGGTGGCTCTTTTGACAAGAACTTTTTTAACAATCTGCGTACAGCTTTGTCTGATACGGTTGGCAAGACGTTGGCGGAAGAAATCGGTACTGCCAAGGCTGAGGGTAAAATAGATACGGTCACGCAGATCGTTGCCCATGCAGGACTTGGCTGCCTAAAAGGCGCTGTTGCGAGTGGCGCTTGCACTGCCGGTGCTGTGGGGGGTGCTGTAGGCGAAGCCACAGCTATGCTCCAGTTTAAACTGTGGATGCAAGGCATTATACGCGAGGAAGTGGGAGATCTCAACGGTCGCACCCCAACGGCGGAAGAACAAGCCCGCATCACTGCCAAGATTGATGCGCAGTTTGCTGACTTTAGAGAGCACACCATTGATATCGCACGGGCTGCTGGGGGTGTTGCCGCTGCCCTTGCTGGTGGTGATGTTAATGCCGGTGCCGATGCCGCAGGTAATGCCGCAGAGAATAACTACCTCAGCAGTGCGCAACAAGCTCAGATGAATAAAGAATTAAAGGAGTGTCCTGACCTTTTATGTGAAGCAGAAGTGTCTGCGAAGTGGTCTGTGATTAGTGGTGGGCAAAATATAAGCTTTGCGGCAGGTTTGGTAGCTGGTGTGCCTGCTGAATTATACGATACGGTTGATGGCTTTATGCAAATGGCCAGCCATCCCATAGATACTTTGAAAGCGCTCAAAGATTTTGTCACCAGTGGTAAGGTTTTTGCTACCCTTGGGCAATCCTATGTAGAGCGTATTGATCACTTGATGGCGGAATATGAGCGAGCGGGAGCTAGTGGATCCTTTAATGCTGGTGTTGAAGTCGGAAAATTATTGACTGAAGTAGCAGCGCTGTTTGTTGGAGGCGCTGGATTAGCCAAGGAAGGTGTAAAGCTTGGCGAAAAGGCTCTGATCCAGTTCATTGCGAGGAGAGATTTTGCCCAATTCGCTTCCAAGAAAAATCTTCTAGAACTTGCTGTTCAAGGAGATCCTGCCAAATTTGCCGCTAGAAAAGAACTGACCAACCTTGCTTCTGGAGAAAAAAAGCTTTGGTTAAACAAGAAACCCATTAAATTTACCGATAGCAAATTTGGTCAGACAAACAAAGTTTATCGGAGAGACGATTTGTTTGATCCTAACCAAATTGTTAGTTGGAAAGTAAACAAAAAAGACGTGTGGGGCACCAATATTGAGAGAATGAAAACAGGAAGAGCACCTATGGGTTTTGATGGCAGGCCTGTTGAGTTGCATCACCTAAAGCAAACGCCTGATGGACCCATAGCAGAAATGAGCCATGAATTTCATAAAAAATATACTTCCGTGATTCATGCTAATCCAAAAACACATCAATCGCTTATAGAGAGAAAAAAGTTTGAGAAGCAGAGAGAGGAATATTGGAAAGAATACGGCAATGGGCATGGAGAAGAAAAAAACAGTAACTTAGGAGGAATAATCGATATGAAATGGGGTATCATAGGTCTAAATTTTGACAGATGGGGACAGGAGCATGTGCAGTAATGCTCTACGGTTGATGAAAAGAGAAAAAACAGAAACTTATAGAATAATTTATGGAGAATAATTGATGAAAGCTTATACCTTAGATGATGTTGCTCAATTAATTAATAAAGTGAATAAATATGATGATGATATTATCAATTTTGGTAGTGAAGATGATGAAGAGAATGAAACAGATGATCTACAGATTGAAAAGGCGGAGAAAGCTTTGGGTTTGCAATTCACATCCTCTTACAAAGTTTTTTTAAAAAAATATGGAGGAGGAGAAATTGGTGGCGAAGAAATTTTTAGCATTTATGGAAATTGTGGGGAAGGTGTTCCTGTTGGTGATATTGTTTACCGAAACTTACTCGATAGAAAAGATGGTTTTGCGACACCAGAACAGCTTATCGTTTGTGATGCTGATTTTGATGAAACCTTTTACTTTGATTATACGCAGTTTCGGGATGGTGAATGCCCACTCTATGTCCGGCTTGCATTGGGTGATTGCGAATATTACGCAAGTAATTTTTATGAATTCCTTTGCAAAAGAATTAAAGTACACGTAGGAGAAGAGATACCTGAAGGTAACCAACCTATTGAAAAGACTGAAAAAGCTCCCATTCCGCAACCTATCCCTTTTTACAAGAGTTTTTGGCAAAAACTATGGAAGAGGGGCAATTGATAGTGAGGAAATATGGAGCGTTTATAACGCAAGTTTTGAGGATCATCTATGAAAACCTATACCTTAGATGATGTTGCACAATTAGTTGATAAATATCAGGATGTTATCGATTTTGGCACTGCAGAGGATGCGCCTGATGATATATGGATAAAGAAAGCTGAGGAAAGTCTCGGCTTACAGTTCACAACTTCTTATAAAGATTTTTTGAAAAATTATGGAGGAGGAGAAATTGGTTGTGAGGAAATATTTAGCATTTATGGTGTGGATTTTGAAACTGTTTATGGTGGTGATATTGTTTACAACCGTTTAACAGAGATAAAAAATGGTTTAGCAAAACCAGAACAGCTTGTTGTGAGTAGAACAGATTTTGGTGAAACATTTTACTTTGATTATACTCAGTTTAAGGATGGTGAATGTCCACTCTATTTTGAGGTAATATCTGGAGATCCCCTTTATTATGCAAGTAACTTTTATGAATTCCTTTGTAAAAAAATTAAGGATCATGCAGGTGAAGATTCATGAAAACTTACAATTTATCGGATGTTGCACAATTAGTTGATAAGTATAGCGATAGTGTCAATTTTGGTACTGCAGACAATGCTGTTAATGATGTGTTAATTGAAAAGGCTGAGAAAATTCTCGAACTGCAATTCACATCTTCTTACAAGAGTTTTTTGAAAAATTACGGAAGAGGAGAAATTTGTGGTGAGGAAGTATTTAGCGTTTATAATACAAATTTTGAGATTGCACGTAGTGATGATATTGTTTACCGTAACTTGAACGATATAAAAAATGGTTTAGCAAAACCACAGCAGCTTGTCGTCAGTAAAAATGATTTTGGTGAGATACTTTACTTTGATTATACGCAGTTTCGGGATGGTGAGTGCCCACTCTATATCAGAATTCCATCTGGAGATTCCGAGTATTACGCAGGTAATTTTTATGAATTCCTTTGCAAAAGAATTAAAGAAAGCGCGGGAGAAGAGATACTTGATGGTGATCAACCGATTGAAAAAACTGAAAAAGCTCCCATTCCGCAACCTATCCCTTTTTACAAGAGTTTTTGGAAAAAACTATGGAGGAGGTGAATTGATAGTGAGGAAAGTAACAACCTCTCCATACTTAGAAAAATAAGGATCTCACGCTTGGTGCAGTAGGCTTGAAAAGTGATGGTGAGATACATCTTGCGGCAGATAAGGGGAAGATCCAGTTTCTCACCAACAAGGATCAAGATTTTAAGGACACTTATCAGCGTAACGAAAACCTTGTGTGGTGGAGTGAGAGCGACAAAGGGTATTTGAAAGAGACCATCAAGCATGTGACCATAGAAGCCGGCGGTGGTATGAAGCTTGATGCGGGCAATGGCTTTCCCACCAAGGCAGTCTCGCCAGTGCTCATTTAAAAGGCCATGGCATCACTTTAGCAGCAGAACGTCTGACCAATAGCGGTGCGGTCTTTAGTGATAATGCACTCCATATAAAAACCACGAAGACTTTGTTCAATGATGGTGGGTTTTTGCTTGGCAGCGGTGCTGCTGATCTGAGCAGTGATGGTCTTTTAGCCAATTCTTCTGGTGTTATTCATGGTGATGTGATCACCATGACGGGTAATACGATTATCAATAGCACCGCTAAAATCCGTGACAAGAATGCAAATGGTTTTGTTGATAGAGCTGGGCAGAAGGCGCAAATCCTTTCTGATCATGCTTTGAGCATTCAATCCCTTGGAGATCTTGGTGCAGAAGGAGGGGCATTCACCAGTGGCGGTCCGATGACGATGATTATCGGTGGCACAGGCATGATTGGCGCATTGGCGCTGGAGAGCGAACATAAGGAGACATTGGAAAAAGGGCATTATGATGCTCAAAGCCGTGATCATCGTTTGAGTGAAGTAAACAGTGGTGAGAATCTTACCATTGTTACAAACGGTGCTCTCATCGTGAATGGGGCTAAGGTTAAAGCTAAGGGCGATGCGGACTTTACCAGTGGTAACTCTCTCACCATGACTTCGGTGCAAAACTTTAGCAGCTATGACTTAGACCTTAGGGGCAAAGAAGGTGACAAATCGAAGCAAAAAAATAAATTCCGTCAACAATCCACACAAATCACCACAGACAAAACCACGGTGGAAACAGGTGGCAAGTTCTCTGCGCATGCGAAGGATGGGGATCTCACGCTTGGTGCAGTAGGCTTGAAAAGTGATGGTGAGATACATCTTGCGGCAGATAAGGGGAAGATCCAGTTTCTTAGCAACAAGGATCAAGATTTTAAGGACACTTATCAGCGTAACGAAAACCTTGTGTGGTGGAGTGAGAGCGACAAAGGGTATTTGAAAGAGACCATCAAGCATGTGACCATAGAAGCCGGCGGTGGCATGAAGATTGATGCGGGCAATGGCATTGTTGTTGAATATGAGAAAACCGGTGATTTAGACAAATCTCTTGAGCAATTGTCACACTCTCCAGGATTGTCATGGATTAAACAACTGCGTGATGATCCAGAATTATCCAAGCAAGTTGATTGGCAAGCCGTTCAAGCTGAATTTAAAGACTGGAATTATAAAGCCCAAGGTCTGACAGAAGCTGGTGCGGCACTTGTGGCATTGGCTGTCACGGCGGTTACGGGCGGAGCAGCCTCGGGTGCAGCCAGTGCCATTACCGGTGCATTGGGGCTTGGCTCGAGCACTGCCATGAATGCGGCGATACAGGCAGGTGTGCAAGCGCTGATCAATAAAAGCGCCATAGCTCTTGTCAATAATCGCGGTGATATTGCCGCAGCATTGCATGAGCTTGGTTCTTCCAAGAATGTTCTCAGCATTGTCTCTTCGATGTTAACGGCGGGCTTAACCAGCCAAGTAACGGAAATGGCCGGTGTTGGACAGTCTTTACCTAAAACGGCTCCTTTTGTCGATCGCATTACCCGTGAAGCAGAAAAGAACCTGATCAAAGCAGCCATTGGCACGAGCGTTCAAACGGCTCTTGAGGGCGGCTCTTTTGACAAGAACTTTTTTAACAATCTGCGCATTGCCATGTCTGATACGGCTGGCAAGACGTTGGCGGAAGAAATCGGTACTGCCAAGGCTGAGGGTAAAATAGACACGGTCACGCAGATCGTTGCCCATGCAGGACTTGGCTGCCTAAAAGGCGCTGTTGCGAGTGGTGCTTGCACTGCCGGTGCTGTGGGGGGTGCTGTGGGCGAAGCCACAGCTATGCTCCAGTTTAAACTGTGGATGCAAGGCATTATACGCGAGGAAGTGGGAGATCTCAACGGTCGCACCCCAACGGCGGAAGAACAAGCCCGCATCACTGCCAAGATTGATGCGCAGTTTGCTGACTTTAGAGAGCACACCATTGATATCGCACGGGCTGCTGGGGGTGTTGCCGCTGCCCTTGCTGGTGGTGATGTTAATGCCGGTGCCGATGCCGCAGGTAATGCCGCAGAGAATAACTACCTCAGCAGTGCGCAACAAGCTCAGATGAATAAAGAATTAAAGGAGTGTCCTGACCTTTTATGTGAAGCAGAAGTGTCTGCGAAGTGGTCTGTGATTAGTGGTGGGCAAAATATAAGCTTTGCGGCAGGTTTGGTAGCTGGTGTACCGGCTGAATTATACGATACGGTTGATGGTTTTATGCAAATGGCCAGCCATCCCATAGATACTTTGAAAGCGCTCAAAGATTTTGTCACCAGTGGTAAGGTTTTTGCTACCCTTGGGCAATCTTATGTAGAGCGTATTGATCACTTGATGGCGGAATATGAGCGAGCGGGCGCTAGTGGATCCTTTAATGCTGGTGTTGAAGTCGGAAAATTATTGACTGAAGTCGCAGCGCTGTTTGTTGGAGGCGCTGGATTAGCCAAGGAAGGTGTAAAGCTTGGCGAAAAGGCTCTGATCCAGTTCATTGCGAGGAGAGATTTTGCCCAATTCGCTTCCAAGAAAAATCTTCTAGAACTTGCTGTTCAAGGAGATCCTGCCAAACTTGCCGCTAGAAAAGAACTGACCAACTTTGCTTCTGGAGAAAAAAAGCTTTGGTTAAACAAAAAACCCATTAAATTTACCGATAGCAAATTTGGTCAGACAAACAAAGTTTATCAGAGAGACGACCTATTTGATCCTAATAAAAGGGTTAACTGGATGGAAAACAAAAAAGAAGTGTGGGGCACCAATATTGAGAGAATGAAAACAGGAAGAGCACCTATGGGTTTTGATGGCAGGCCTGTTGAGTTGCATCACCTAAAGCAAACGCATGAGGGGCCCATAGCAGAAATTGGTAGTAAAGATCATAATAAATATACTTCTGTGATTCATGCTAATCCAAAAACACATCAATCGCTTATAGATAGAAAAAAGTTTGAGAAGTGGAGAGAGGAATATTGGAAGGAACGTGCTCAAGGCTATAGAGAAGAGGTAAACAGTAACTTAGGAGGAATAATCGATATGAAATGGGGTATCATGGGTATAGATTTTCAGAGATGGGGACAGGAGTATGGGCAGTAATGATCTACGGTTAATTGAAAAGAGAAAAAACAGAGATTTATAGAATAATTTATGGAGAATAATTGATGAAAGCTTATACCTTAGCTGATGTTGCAGTATTAATTGATAAAGTGAATAAATATGATGATGATATTATCAATTTTGGTACTGAAAAAAATGCGGTTGATGATCTTGTGATTGAAAAGGCAGAGAAAGCTTTGGATTTGAAATTCACATCGTCTTATAAAGTTTTTTTAAAAAAATATGTAGGAGGGGAAATTGGTGGTGAAGAAATTTATAGCCTTTATGGAGATTGTGGGGAAGGTATTCCTGCTGGTGATATTGTTTTCCAAAATTTAAATGATAGAAAACGTGGTTTTGTGACGCCAGAACAGCTTCTCGTTTGTGATGCTGATTTTGATGAAACCTTTTACTTTGATTATACGCAGTTTCGGGATGGTGAATGCCCACTCTATGTCCGGCTTGCATTGGGTGATTGCGAATATTACGCAAGTAATTTTTATGAATTCCTTTGCAAAAGAATTAAAGTACACGTAGGAGAAGAGATACCTGAAGGTAACCAACCTATTGAAAAGACTGAAAAAGCTCCCATTCCACAACCTATCCCTTTTTACAAGAGTTTTTGGAAAAAACTATGGAAGAGGTGAAATTTATAGGGAAAATATGGAGCGTTTATAACGCAAGTTTTGAGGATCATCTATGAAAACCTATACCTTAGCTGATGTTGCAGTATTAATTGATAAAGTGAATAAATATGATGATGATATTATTAATTTGGGTAGTGAAGATGATGAAGAGAATGAAACAGATGATTTACAGATTGAAAAGGCGGAGAAGGCTTTGGGTTTGCAATTCACATCCTCTTACAAAGTTTTTTTAAAAAAATATGGAGGAGGAGAAATTGGTGGTGATGAAGTCTTTAGCATTATTGGAAAAAACGATCATTAACAATTTCCGCCTTTGGGCCAATGATGAGAATCTGACCGGTCAACATGTTATTGCCATTACCCGCTCTTTGACCAGCTTTCTTGATGATATGATTGCCCGTGGTGCCCTCTCTGCCGGACAATTTGGAGCAGAACTAGCGCTTTATTATCACTGGTCTCCTTCAGAGATAAACCAGATGGATTGGCTGGATGTGATTGCCTATCGAGAAGAACTCGCACGCCTGAAAAACCTAGAATATGAAAGCCATCAGTTAGGATAAGAGACGATCATGGATGTTTCCCTTGTTGTGCGTTTTGTTAATCATCTGCAAGAGGGGATAGTTTCTGCCAAGCGTGATCTTGCAGCCTTTAGTTCAGATGTTGCGCATTTCCAAAACAAGACAAGGAAGCACTTTAAAAATTGGTTTGACCCTGAGCATCTTGAGGATGCGACAAAGAATGCGGAAAATGCTTTCAACCATGCGCGTGGACGCATGGTGGGTGCCATTGCGCAAACAGCAACCTTAATTGCACCCCTCTATAAAGCCATGCAATTCGACCAATCCATGAAAGGCTTGGAAAAGGTTCTCGATGCCCCCCTTGATCGCTTAAAGGAATTGCGCCGCTTTGCTTTGGAAACCTCCACCAAGATTCCGCTAGCGGCGCGTGAAGTTTTGGAACTGATGACCAGTGCCAGCCAAGCTGGGATTGGCGAACAAGATCTAGAAGCTTTTAGCATTTACGCTGCCAAAGCAGCTGTCGCTTTTGATATGACGGGGGATCAGATTGGGGAGCGTTTTGCCAAATTGCGCAATGTCTTTAAGCTTAATCAAGCAGGCATTGAAGATTTAGGTGATGCCATCAATCATCTCTCTAACCACATGGCGGCAAAAGCAAGCGAAGTGTCTGATTTTACCAATCGCGCCACCGGTGCAGCAACCATGTTTAAACTCACCGCACGGGAAACCGCGGCTTTTGGTACGGCAATGATTTCTGCTGGTATTGTGCCTGAGAGTGCAGCGCGTGGTTTCAATGCGATGAGTGCCCGCATACAGGCGGGGGGCAAGCATATTGAAGATGCTTTTGCCAATATCGGGCTTTCCCGCGAAAAATTTATGCAAGATCTGGACAAAGATGCCACTGGTACTTTGGTGCGCTTTTTTGATGTTTTAGCGAAATCAGAACAGGGCATGCGCTCGCTGATTGCCATCGCTGGTCGTGATTTTACCGGTGATTTTGCCAAATTGGTTGGCAATCCAGAATTGTTAGGGCAAGCTTTAAAATATGTTGAAGACCCAAAAGTCTTTAAAGGCTCGGTAGAGCAAGAAGCAGACAAACAAGCAACGGGCGCTATACGGCAATTTGAACTTTTGCAAAACCGTATCGTGGCTTTGGGAATTACCATTGGTGAAGTGCTTCTGCCCCCTGTCAACAGTTTGATGGAAAGTGTTGGCAATTTTACCAATGTTCTTATGGCATGGGCCAATGCGCATCCAGCTTTAACAAGCGCTATCATCAAAACCATTGCCGCTCTGATGGCTTTTAACATTGCTCTGCGTGTGTTGCGCTTTGCCTTTGCTGGGACACGCCTTGGCTTGCTACAGTTGATAGGCTCTTTGATCAAACTTGTTGGTGTGAGCGGTAAGCTTAAAACAAGCTGGCGAGGCTTAGCAGCTTCAGGGCGTTCCTTGAAACTATTGATGGCAGGGCTTGGGGCAAGTTCACTCAAACTTTTGCGACCAATGACTTTATTGGTGGCTGCGTTTCGGGGGATCGCGGTTTCAGGTGCGGCATTGGTGAGTACTTTTGGTTTGGTAGGGACAGCGATAGAAGTGGCTGGGGCGGCTATTTCTTCTGTGGTTGGTGCTGTTTTTACCCCGATAGGGGCTCTGATTGCTGCTGTTGTGGCTGTGATCGTGGCTGCTGGTTTTACTGTGTGGAAATATTGGGATCGTTTCTCTTCTTTTGTCAAAGGCTTTGCACGGGGAATAGCACACGCTCTTGGGCGTGCCTTTGAAGCCGTCATGCGCTTTTTTGGTGCTGATACCACCACCATTACGCGTTGGAAAAATATAATCGCCGCTGCTTTTGATTTCTCTGAACATTGGCAAAAGTTCAAACATGGGCTTGGCGCTGTTTCTCAAGGGTTTGGCAATGTGTGGGAGGGTTTTAAGCAAAGTCTCTCCAACTTTTGGGGCTGGTTAGGAAGCTTTTTTGCCCGCGAAACGCTCTCTGAGGATGCCAAAGCGGGTATGGAACAAGCGGGAGAAGACTTGGCCAATTGGATTGTTGATGGCTTTATGGCACCCATCACAAAGTTGAGTGATTTTTTTAAATCTTTACCAAGCCGCATCAGAGAATGGATTGGTAGCGTTGATTTATCCGATCTCTTCCATTTGCCAAGTTGGCTTGGCGGTAAAACAGCCATTCAACCGATTGCACAATTTGCGGGGGTTGGTCATGCCAATCACTCTTCTGGAGAGCACAGAGAGAAAGACCGCTCCACCACCACGCACAATCAAAATGTCACAGTGCAAGTCAATGGCGCCCGTGATCCTGTTGCCACCGGTCGTGCGGTTGCTCACGCCATTCAACGCGCACGTGCCAATGCTCTGCATGGAGGAACAGAATGAGGGGAGGGAGCCTATGAGAGATCCTTTGATGATGTTAGGTCCGCATCAATTTTATGTGGACTGGCTGAATTTCCAATCCTTTGAGGAAGAGTTTTCCGCTTCATGGGTTTGCCTAGAGCGTTTTGGTAAGGCACCCAGTTTGCAATTTACTGGCTATGGCAATGATCCCAAAACCATTCATGGTGTGTTGTTTCCAGAAGAATTTGGTGATCGTATAGCCATTGACGCTATCAGCAGCACCATTCGCAGAGCCAAACCTGTCCAGATGCTTCGTTGGATCAATGATACGACCTATAGTGTCCTTCTCCATGGACCCGTGGTGATCACCAGTGTCAATAAAGACCACGACTATATCAGTCGCTCTGGTCAATCACAACGCATCCGCTATTCCATTAATCTTTTGCCCTTTTTTGGTGGCGGAAAACCGCAAGGACAATACCAAGTGGGACAAACTCAAGTGAGACAAACTCCATGAAGATACCAGCAAAGCATGTTGTTGTAGAGTTAGAGGATATGAGTCTCGATCTCATCTGCTTTCACTATGCCATGGCTGTGTTAGGGGACCGCATCCAAGTTGGGGCACTAAAAGGCTATTTAGAAGCTACACTGAAAGCCAATCCAGAGATTGCAAAATATGGTGTGCTTTTACCACGGGGTTTAAAGGTTACTTTGCCTGAATTTGTTCTTAACAATCCCAGAAGCATGGTGAAGCGGCTATGGGATTAATGCGCACATACCCTTTTATTGTGGTCAAGGTGGGGGATAAACCTGTTCATGAGGTTTTTTACCAACGTCTTTTAACCGCAACCATCACCGATCATGCCGGGAATGAAGCCGATATATTTGAAGCAGAGTTTGATGATAGTGGCAATGATTTAGAGGTTCCGCAAACGGGCAACGCGCTGCAGGTGATCTTTGGCTATGAGAACAGCATCAGTGCTTTTATGGGGCGTTTTGTTGTCGAATCGGTTGTAAGTTCAGGTAGCAGTGATGGAGAGATCTTGCGGCTTTGTGGCAAAAGTGCCTCGATGCGTAAAGAGCTCAAAGAACAGGCGAGTGAGCATTTTGATCACAAAACTGTTGGGGAGATTGTTGAAACCTTAGCCAAACGCCATGGCTATCAAGCAAAGATCAGTCCCCAGTTCACTCAACAAACTTTGCCTTATGTGATTCGCACAGATCAATCAGCTGTTGATTTTTTAACCCGCCTTGCTGACCGCATGCAGGCACGTTTTTTGATCAAAGACAATAAGTTTTTATTTTTAAGCGGTGACAATTTACCAGCACTCGACATCCATAAGCACGACTGTTCTAACTGGGAATTCACATTAGAGCCACGCACGCAATATGGCACCATTGAAGCTGCTTATTTTGATCGCTCACAAGGGCAGCAATGCCAAGTCAAGCATCAGACAGGGTTTAGCGGTCCCGTGCGGCGTCTGCGGACTTGTTACACCAGCAAGGAAGAGGCGCTAGCAGCGGCGGCCTCAGAATCAGACCGACTTTGTCGTGCTGTGGGCAGTGGTTCTTTGACCCTTGCGGGGCGACCAGAAATCATGGCCGACCAACCTCTTTTATTGCAAGGGTTTCGTGGGCAAATCAATGGTCCATGGAAAGCTTCCACTGTCACCCACTGCTATGAGAAACAAAGCGGATACACCACAAAAATTACACTCGAAGCTCCAAACAAGGGAAAAGAAAGCAATGAGAACATTAAACATGCTAAAAACAGAGAATCCAAGAGATAATTTTGCTTCTTCTTTTCGTCAACTTCCTCATAATATTGAAGCTGAACAGGCATTACTTGGAGCAATCCTGATTAATAATGATGCACTCGATCGCGTTTCAGACTTTCTCAAAGCAGAACATTTTTTTGAAAGGCTACATCAAAAGATCTTTGAGATTGTCTTACAAATTATTCAAAAAGGGCGTCTTGCAAACCCCATTACAATCAAGCCCTATATCCAAATGGAAGAAAAAGTTGGAGATATTACTGCATACCAGTATGTTGTTCGTTTAGCCACAGAGGCAGTTACTATTATTAACGCTGAAGATTATGGACGCGTCATTTACGATCTTTTTATCCGCCGGTCTTTGATTAATCTTGGCAATGAAGTTGCCAATACAGCTTTTGATGCGCCTTTAGAACTTACACCTTCCCAACAAATTGAAACGATTGAAAATCAGTTATTTGAGCTCGCCGAAAAAGGGAAATATGGGGGTGGGTTTGAAAACTTTGATACAGCCATTGCAAAAGCACTTAACATGGCAAGCGCTGCAAAAAAGCGTTCTTCAAAGCTCTCAGGGATCGCTACCCATATCAAAACTCTTGATGAGAAAATGGGGGGGTTACAGCCATCTGATTTGGTTATCATAGCGGGGCGCCCTGGGATGGGGAAAACCTCTCTGGCGACCAATATTGCTTTTAATATTGCCAATGCTTGTAAGCGTCATGATAACAGCCAAGAAAATGAAGGGGGCATAGTAGGATTCTTCTCACTTGAAATGTCATCTGAACAGCTTGCAACCCGTATTATCTCAGAACAAATAAAGGTTTCTTCTTCTGATATGCGTCGTGGTAATATCTCAGAAGAGCAATTTACCAACATCATTTACGCAATGCGTTCCTTACAAACAATCCCTCTTTATATTGATCAAACGGGGGGTGTATCCCTTGCACAATTGTCCGCTCGTGCAAGGCGTCTCAAACGACAACATGGTCTAGATGTCTTGATTATTGATTATATCCAACTCATGACAAGCGGTTCAAAGCGTTCATTAGAAAATCGCGTTCAAGAAATTACAGCTATTACCACCGGATTAAAAGCACTTGCAAAAGAACTCAATATTCCCATCATTGCTCTCTCTCAACTTTCACGTCAAGTTGAAAATAGAACAGATAAACGTCCACAACTCTCCGATTTACGTGAATCTGGTTCAATCGAGCAAGATGCCGACATTGTTCTGTTCGTTTATCGTGAGGAATATTATCTCAAAAATGAAGAACCCAAAGAAGGCACTGCTGAGTATAGCAAATGGCAAGAGGCAATGGAGCAAGCCAAGGGCAAAGCCGAGGTTATTATAGCAAAACAACGCCATGGTCCGACAGGAATCGTCCCACTGGCATTTCAATCGGATTTTACACGCTTTAGTGATTTGGAAAAATAGGAGCAGAAAAATGCGTTAAAGGGAGCTTTAAATGGCCTTTGAAAGGTCTTTGAAGACCCTTTGAGAACCCCTTAAAAATCCTTTGAAAAAAATAAATTGGTACAAAACCTAGTGGCAAAATATACAAAACCCGCCGACAAGCTACAACATACATACATACAACAAGCTACAACGACAAAAGTGCTGTGGCGGAGGGGGTGGGATTCGAACCCACGGTACAGTCTCCTGCACGCCGGTTTTCAAGACCGGTGCCTTAAACCGCTCGGCCACCCCTCCAAACTGAGTATGCTTTCTTACAAAGTTCTTGCAAAAGGTCAATCATTTAAATGTGTTTCTAAGCGTTTTTAATAAAATTATTTGAAAGCAATCAAAAATAATTCCTAATTCATCGTTTATTCGAGAATTCTTCTTAAATCAGCAATTTCATTTTAGGATGGCTAATTCTTTTTCAAACGGCAATGAAAAACAACTGCTTCATGAAATAATCAATGCCATCAAGGTATGAAGATAAGTCTCCATGTATGAAATTGTAGCATTCAATCTTGACTTTCCAAACAATTTTGGTTACAACTTTAATGGTGTAAATATGGGGGGAGAGATCTTCACACAATTACAATCAAGTTATTTTTGGGTGCCATTTGTCTTTGGTTACAGGGGTATGCGCTTTTGCTAAAAGCGTCATAGGGCCGTGGGTTTTGAGTGGTATTGTTAGAGATTTATGAAGCATTTTTAAATAATGCTTTTTGAATGATGCAAAGTGGGGGGCAATCTGTATTGTTTTCTGTATTTTTACGCCGAAGTTCTCTTTTAAGAATTTTTCTAGCCATTTTAGTGTTGTTTGGCATGTTTTCTGGCGTCACTGTTTATGCGCGTTCTTCGGCATTTTTATATCCACAAATACCAACAGATAATTTTGCCCGTGAGCACACTGAGCAGCAAAGATTAAAAAGGATTGAGCATTTACGCGCTTTAACGCCCAAAGGAATGGACACTTCTCCTGAAAGGGATCAAGGGGCGCATCTTGGTGGTGGATATTGCTTCAACATTGACCATATTACTGTTGATGGGGTTTATCATATCAACAAGCGGACTATAGCAAAAGTTACGGATGCTTATGTTGGGAGATGTATAGGTCTTTCTGAGATACAGATATTAATAAAACAATTAACCAAAGTTTATTTGGATCAAGGTTATGTGACGGCGCGTTTTTATATTCCAGACCAAGATATCAAAAGCAATAAAGAACTGAAGTTAGTTGTTGTTGAGGGGAAGCTTTCAGATATTTACTATAATGGTTCTCCAGCATCTCGTTATAATCAGATTGTGTGGAGTGCTTTTCCAGGGCTTAAAGGTCATGTTCTTAACATGCGCGATATTGAACAGGGGCTTGATCAGATCAACCGTTTGAGTTCAGCGCATGCAAAAAGCGAACTACTCCCAGGCGGTGAAGATGGAAGTACCATTGTTAATATTAGCAATCATCCTGATAAGGCATTTAGTGTTACGCTTACGCATGACAATATGGGGCAAGCCTCCACGGGTTATGCGCGTTATAGTACGGGTTTAAAGGTAGAAAATATTTTAGGGCTCAATGATTTATGGGACTTTGGCTATCAACGCAGTGGACGAGATTATTGGGGTGGGAGTAAGCAAGAAGGGCATAGCAATAATATTTCAGCGAGTGTGAGTATTCCTTACGGTTATTGGACATTTTCGTTAAATGGCTATCTTTATGATTATCAGAGCATTATTAAGGGCAACTTTACAGATATAGAAACGACAGGCAATTCCAGTGAATTGCATGCCAGCACCAGCCGGGTTCTCCATCGCGATAGTGTTTCACTTACCACGCTGAATTTGGGTCTTTCCTATAAAAAGACCAACAATTATCTTCTAGGCAATAAGATTGAGGTTGGCAGTCGTCAATATAGCGTTGCCAATTTTGGGATTTCGCATTCCCGTCAGATGCTGGGTGGAACATGGACCTTTGATGTCAGTTATTTGCAAGGTCTTCCCTTGTTTCATTCTGTCAAGAAGCACGATCCAGGAGCAGGGGATGCGGAGCCGCAATTTGCTAAATTTACCGGTACGATTAGTGCCATGACGCCTTTTAAGGTAGGGCGCTTGGACTTTATACTGAGCAATCTTTTGAGTGGGCAATATTCTCCGCATAATTTATTGGGTGCTGAGCAGATTTCGTTGGGGGGCGCTTCTAATGTGCGTGGAACGCGCGAGAGTTTGCTTTTTGGCAATAACGGTTTTTTTATTCGTAATGATTTGTCTTTGCGCACACTACCGTGGAGCAACAACGCTTCTCTGAAAAAAGTTTTGGGTGAATTGCGTCCCTTTATTGGTTTGGACTATGGGCGTGTTTTTTCGCAGCCCCTGTATGGATTTACGCATGAACAGCTTGCCGGTTGGACAGCAGGGTTCAAGCTTGCGGGGGGGATGGTTTCCCTTGATGCAAGCTATTCCAGTGTTTTGTGGAGCACAGTTAAGCACAAGAACCCTGGAACATTTTTAATGACATTAACAATGAATCTTTAAGCATATTATTGGGGAATACAAGCATGAGATATGAGCAGAGAGCAAAAAGAGCAACATGGTTTGAAGTTTTAGTCTCCAGTACGATGCTCAAAAAGGTTTTGCTAGGTGGGATTGGTTTACCTTTTCTTTTACAACCAGCAACACTACAGGCACAAATTGCTGTTGACCCTAACGCAAGTGTCGCTCATCGCCCAGATATTGTGGCAGCACCCAATGGGGTTCCCTCGATTGATATTGTTACACCCAATGGCAAGGGCTTATCACATAATAAATATTACGATTTCAATATTGGCAATCCAGGTGTCATTTTAAACAATCACGCGCAAGAAGTAGGACAATCGCAGTTGGGTGGCATTATGCCGGGCAATCCGCATTTGCGCTACTCTGGTTCGGCGAAAGTAATTTTAAATGAAGTCACCAGCAGCAAGCGCAGTGCGCTTCATGGTCCAGCGGAGGTTTTTGGGCATCAAGCCGATGTGATTATAGCCAATCCCAATGGGATAAGTTGTGATGGTTGTGGCTTTATCAATACGCCCCATGCGACCTTAACCACGGGTGTACCAGAAATTGATGGGAGTGGTTTTCTGAAAGGGTTTGAGGTTCAAGGTGGGGATATCACCTTTGGACCCCAGGGTGCGAATTTTTTCTCAAGCCAAGGGGCTGTTGATATTGTCGATATTGTCTCACGCACAGTGCATTTTGAAGGAGCTGTTGCGGGGAGGACAATTGGAGTGACAGCAGGGACCGGTCACTTTGATTATGCTTCTGGGCAGATGAAGGAGTTGACCGATATTACCGGCAAGCCGGAATATGCGATAGACGGTTCTGCGTTAGGGGCTCTACAAGCGGACAGAATAAAACTTGTGGCAACGGAAAAAGGTGTTGGGGTTCGCATGCGCCATGATATGGCAGCCAATGCGGGGCAGTTGCATCTTTCTGCTGATGGAAAAATCTCGTTGAAGGATGTTTTTGGTCATGATGGTGTTGTTCTTCAATCAAAAAGCGATACCCTTCATGCAAAGCACATTACGTCGAAAAAGCATGTTGAGATTGCAGCAAAAAAAGGTGTCACGTTAGAGACAGTTGGCGCGGATGGTCATTTGAGCGTAGATGCGCAGGATGGGCTTTTAACGATTAGCGGAAAAGCCACCTCTGGGAGCAATCTGGAGCTTTCTTCGCGCCATGCTCTGCAAGTTTCAGGGCTTGGCGCTGGCGCTGATGTGACCCTTGAATCTGGTGGCGCACTGAATATTGGTGGTACGGTTTTAGCGGGGGGCAATTTAAGGGCGCATGCCGGTGGTGATATACAAGCCTATTTTTTAGCTGGTGGGGTTGATATGGCAGCAACACAAGCTGCTGGTAGCCTTGTTTTGGGCAGCCATGGGGATGTTGATCTCCAAAGTGGAGGCGGGATCATTAATGCCGCAAATATTTATGGAGCAGGGAATGTCACACTTGTTGCATATCATGGGCTTTCTGTTTCTCAAACGATCCTATCGCATCACAATGTTGCCATTCATGTTGAACCTCATGCCGGCATTCATTTTGGGCAAGTTTTAGCCCATGGCAGAGCAGATATTCATGGTGGGGCGGTTGATTTTTCTACCATGATGACAGGTGATGATGCGGTTTTAAAGGTGGGAAGCCTTGATGCAGGCACATTGATGACAGGTTTAGATTTTGTTCACTCTCAGGTGAGCCCTTCGAACCCTACAGGTGATCTTGTTTTTCATGATAAAGGTTCTCTTTCTATTACAGCACAAAGGGGCGTAAAGGTTGGACATATTATCAGTGGTGGCAATATTGACCTTTTTGCTGGCAACGACATTTATTATGATCAGATCATAGGCTATGGCACAGCCACATTGACATCGGTATCAGGAGGGATCAGTGTTGAGAATGTGCTGTCTGCTAAGGGGGATGTGAGATTGACAGCCAACACTCTCGATTTGAGCAATAATCGTTCTCATATTTATACGCCGCAAACGCTATATTTAACTGCGGATCATATTTATGTTTCGGGCAGTACGCTGATTTATGGCGGTTTAGATTTTCAAAGCACCAATGTTCTTGATATTCACCATGCACGGCTACAAGCCGTTACCGATGAAGGCGGGACAGGAGATATTCTCTTTGTTGCTCCAGGCGTTATGGTGGATGAGGCCACATCGGTTTTAGCGGCACGAGATTTTGTCATCAAAACAGGGGAGCTTAAAAATAGCGGTCAATTGGCAGCAGGGCATAATTTAGCCTTTAGCGTGAGGGGTGATGCGAGGAACAGCAAAACGGGTTTAATTTATGTGAAGGGCAATGGTGCTTTACAAGTTGATGGGGCTTTGCGCAATGATTTTGGCGCCATTGTTGCAGAGGGTGATTTATCTTTCACCAATGCAGAAGGTACTGGAAAAAGCCTTTCCCTTGTCAATAAAGCGGGCTTTATTCAAGTTGGTGGAAACTTAAATATCCAAACCAACAGTCTGAAAAACGAAGCCGATAGCACACCCGTTATCACGGAAAAAACGGAAGAAGTCGCCATCGCATTCGAAAAACCAGAGGGTTTTGATTCAATTAAAAATGCGATTTTGTATCATACAACAAGTATAGCAAATGAGTTGGGGATGGAACTATGGGGCGTTTCCTATAAGGAAGCTGAATGTTCAGGAAACACATGTAATCTTCACATTAAAAATTCTTTGGCCAACAAAGAGGCAACTTATGGTAAGATAACTTTAGAAGATGGGATAGTATACAAGGCGTTTACTTGGAAGGAAGAGAATAAAAGTTGGCTTTTTTTTCAAGGGTACCGATGGAATAATTTATCTCACATGATACAGAAAACTGTCACGCAAGAATTTTCGCCTACTCGTCAAGGAATGATACAGTCTCACGGCAATCTCATCATTAACGCTGATACCATTGACAACCATTATAGCTCTATAGAAGCAGGGGGAAATGCCGATATCCACGCCAATGTGCTGACCAATTTGGGGGCAACAGCTTATAAAAATACCTATATGGGTTGTCAGGCTAATACGGATGCTTATTGTTATGCTTATAACGCTGATGGAAGCCGAAATGTTGCTTTAGATATAATAAATAATGATGGTTTTCGCCAAACTGGTTCAAAAGTTCTTGATAGCGTTTCTGGTCTTGTCCAAGCGGGTGGCACGTTGAATTTGGTGGTCGATCAACTCAATAACACGGCAGCGAAAGGTTCCATTACAGGAGATGCGCATTTTGAAGCAAAAACCGTTGAAGGTAATCCACTGGAGGACTTAAGTGGTTTAACTGGGGCTGGTGCTCTCTTTACACCAAAAGTAGATCTCAATAATGCAGGAGAACTTTCTGATGGGCTTCCTTTACCAAAGCCCCAATCGGGTGGGGTTGGGGGCACGCTGCCCAAGCAGAATTTTATTTATGAAACGCGGGCAGAATTCCTTGATGTTGGCAAGTTTTATGGTTCAGCCTATTTTTTGAATAGAATTGGTTACAATCCTGACAGAGAGATTTTTTTCTTAGGGGATGCTTATTTTGAAAAGCAACTGATTGAAAAACAAATGCGTGATCTTGTGGGGCAAGGTTTGGGCAAGGGCTCTTTCATTCCTGGAAGTGATGCCATTGAACAAGTCAAAAACTTGCTGGATGTGGGGGCAGATTATGCAAAAACACACAATTTGACTTTTGGTGAGCCTTTAAGTGAAGAACAACTTGCTTCTCTAGAAGCTCCGATGGTGATTTATGTACGCCAACAGGTCAAGGGCATGGATGTTTATGCGCCGGTGCTTTACATCCCCGAAAAGGAGAGAGCCTCCTTTGTTTCTGCTGGTGCCTTGATCATGGGGGATGATGTCAATATCACCAGCCAAAATACCAGCAATTCCACAATAACCAATTCAGGGCGGATTGCGGCAAACCACCAATTGCATGTGCATGGTGGGGATATCCTCAGTCAAGGAGGGCATTTTGCGGCGGGTGGTGATGCTTTTTTAGTTGCACAGAAGAATATTCGTTTAGATGCAGGGCGCACAACGGTTGACGGCGTGGAGACCGTATTAAACACCGATGCGCTTTCTGCTGGTGGCAATGCGAGCGTGATTGCCAAACAAGATCTCACAGCTTCAGGGGTGAGGATCACCACGAAGGGTGATCTTGCCATGGCCACAGAGCAGGGCAATTTAACAATAGGTTCAGCGCAAACACATTACCACAGCGAACAGGGTGATGCCACCATGCATCATAAATCGGAAGTCAATTCTGGGGGCTCAACGACACTTGCTTCTGGAAAGGATCTCAATGTTCTAGGCTCTGATGTTCAAACAAAGGATAAACTTCTCTTACAAGCTGAGGGCAATGTTTCGATTGATGCCACGCGCAACAGCATGGACAATCATACGCAGGATGGGCAAACCTCCCATGTCACCTTACACAATGGCTCTCATTTAAGTTCTGGAAAAGATACCACGGTCCTATCCGGTCAAGATATCCATATTGCTGCTTCTGATATAGATGCGAAGGGCAATGTTGCTCTTGGCGCACAAAGGGAGATAACAATAGGGGTGAGAAACGATGAAAGAGATTATCATTTTCAGGGCAGCGACTTTAGTATTGACAGGCAAGAGTCTATTTCTCTGGGCTCTTCGATAAAATCAGGGGGTGATACCACGGTTGTTGCGGGGCAGGATGGAAAGGCGCATGACCTTAGCATCACGGGCAGTTCTATTGCTGCTGAGGGCAAGGTGGGGTTGAAAGCCAGCAACGATATTCTCATCAACAATGCAGAGGATAGCTCACACCGTGAGATATCTAGCTACACAGATGGCGGTTTTTTTGGGGGAAGCTCATCCTATCATGAAACTTTTGGAGCTACCCAAGTGGTAGGTTCAAGTATAGCAGGAGAAAAAGGTGTTGCTCTTGAATCTGGAAACAATACGCAGATTGTAGCGTCGATGCTCACAGCAGGCAAGCCAGGGGAAATAACCGATCAGGCAAAAGCGGATATTACCATTCACTCTGGGGGAAAGATTACTATCAAAGGTATTCAAGAACACTACGACCAGCAAGAACAATCCTCAGAAAGTAGTTTTTTGCATGAGGAATCCTCCAATAGCTCTCAATCGCATAGCACAACGGTCTCCTCTATCCTTGGGGCAACGGGCAACATTATCACGCAATCAGACAAAGAGACTACAATCACAGCTTCTCATATGTTTGCAAATGAAGGTATTCATGTGACGGGAGAAAATGTGACGATTGATGGCATGACAGATCATCATAAGAGCCATTCAGAAACCCATGAAACAGGTTTTGGTGTGGGTTCAGGCAAGGGCTTTGTATCGGTATACGGAAGTGAGTCAAAGACAGAAAATGAAGAAAGTTTTGAACATCAAGGCTCTTCTCTCAATGGGAAAAATATCACCATCACCGCCACCAAAAAAGATGTGAACGTGGTGGGCTCTGATTTTACTGCGCAAGAAAATATTCATGTTTCGGCAGTCCATGATATCAATGTTTCACCTGGTCACAATCGTCATAGCGCAAGCTCAAAGGAAGAACGCACAGGTTTTGGGTTTCAGTTTGAAAAGAACCCTAGCGGTGCTTCCGTGGGTGTTGGAATTGCAAGCGCTAAAGATACGGGCGATCAATGGGAAAATACCAATACGCCATCTCATTTCAAGGCGGGCAAAGATGTGCAGATCAATGGTGGCAATGATGTGAATTTACAAGAAACCATTGTTTCGGCGGATCGTGATGTCAACATTGATGCTGGCAATAATATCACCCTATCAGAAAGCTATGATACCTCTAACGCAAAAGAAAAGCATGAAAAGTCCTTTGCTGGTGTGACAGGATCTGTCAATGTGGGCATTCTTGGTGCCGTACAAGATGTAAGGGATGCAGCCAAACGTTTTGGTCATGGGGATACAAAACACAAAATCGGCAATGGTCTTATTGCTGGTCTAAAAGGCTATGATCTCTATAGCAAAGGCAAAGGTCTTTACAATGGGATGAAGGATGGAAAACTTAAACAATCGGTTCGTGATATTGCTGATGTTTCTGCTAGCGTAACCGTGGGCTTTAAGACAGAGAAGGAGGAGGCATCTGTTCAGACATCTACTGCGGTAACAGATAGCATAGAAGGAGGGCGTTCTATTAATATCCATGCCCATGAAGGCAGCATCCATAGTATTGGCGCTGATATTATCGCTGGTACCAATCCAGTCTATGCAAATGATGAGCAGAGCGGGAATATCACCTTGGATGCAAGACAACATATCCTCTTTGAAAGTGCGCAAAACACGCAAAGCACACAAAACAGAAGTGAAAGCGCTTCAATGAATATTGGGTATAGTTATGGTACTGGTGGTACAGGGTGGATGGGTAACGCCTCTTTTGGTAAAGGCAAGGGCTCCAGTGAGGAGGTTCAGCAAAAGAACAGCCATATTATAGGCACCGGCACTGTTCATAGCACAAGTGGAGGCAACACCACACTGGAAGGTGCAGTGCTTTCTGGAAACCGTGTAGAGATGGATGTTGGTGGTGATTTTACTGTTATAAGCCGCAGTGATACGGGACACAGTTCCAGCAAGCAAAACTCTCTTTCTATTGGGTTTAATGGTGGAAAAAAGAATGATGCAGCTACAACCAATATATCCTTGAACAAGGATAAATCCTCTAGTGATTATCATAGTGTTGTGGAACAATCAGGCATCAAAGCGGGTGATGGCGGTTTTAAAATCAACGTTAAAGATAAAACGACCCTAACTGGAGGTATTATTGAAAGCACCGCGCCGGCAGATAAAAACAGCCTGACCACAGGAAGCATTAGCACCAGTGATATAAGCAACAGTGCGCATGCGCAAGCCAGCAGCGATGGGATCAGCATTTCTGCGGGTGGTCCGATGTATCAGGGCAAATATGGTGTTGGGAAAAACATTGCTAAAAATGTCTTAGATCATTCAAAAGCTAAAGATTCAGAGGAAGGATACACCAAATCTGCTATTAGCGATGGCACCATCGTCATTACTGATGAAGCAGGGCAGAAGGCATTGACAGGGCAAGATGTTGAGCAAGCCATAGCCTCCCTTAATCGTGATACTGCCACCGCCCATAAGGGTGTACAACAACTCGATGTAGGCAAGCTGGAACAAATCGTCCATGAAAACCGTGAAATGGTAACGCAACTCTTAGAAGAAGGGTTTAAATACAGCGATGATTCCTATAAAACCATGTTTATCAAAGAGCACCCCATCGCCGTTGTCGACCGTGATGAAAAGGGCAATATAATCTATGAAACTGATGCAAATGGACAATATATCAAAGACGCTCGTGGACAATCAATACCTCACGCACATTATTTAACGGATGAAGAAAAGGAACATTTACAAGAAGGTGCTGATGGCAAGGTGCATGTGTTCCTCAATGGCATTTTTACTCCACCATATGAGGCCGCTGTTTATGCGGTTCAACATGCGAAGGATAAAAATGTACCGCTTTATTTTGTTGTGTTCCCAGAAGCGGATTCTGCTATTTCAGAACTTTTGGTCGCGGGCTATCAGAAGTTTATGGAAAATAACTTTTGGGGTTTGACCAATTCCACACAAGAAGCAAAAGATCTAACGTCTCGCTATGGTAACACAGGATTGCATTTTGATGCCCATAGTCGAGGCAGTTTGACAGGCTTTAATATGATGAATTCTTTCAAACAAGAAGGTGTAAATGATGTAGCAGGCAATACAACGATCAGTTTCTTTGGACCAGCGGCTAATGTTTTGGCTGCATCCGGTCTGTTAGGTTATGTGAGTGGTGGCAAACAAACCACTATTGGCTTTGATGGGAATAGATACGACTTTGTAAGCAGAATTATTGGCGGCAATGGCTATACTTACGAGACAATACCTGCTGGCAGTAACGTTTTGACAGAATGGTGGAGAGTGATCATGAATCCCATAAGTTCCCATACCTGTCTTGGAGATGCGGGTCCAAAATGCCAAAAGTTTTATGGCACATCTCATCGTGAACAATTTCCTTTAAGTAAATCACGGAGTAAAAAATGAAACAAACTCTAAAATTATTAAGCACTGTAACTTTGTTAATTATAACTGGATGTAATATCGATAAACCTCCTCCAGGAGAGGTGGCTACGTGGGAGAAAAATGGTGTTACTGATTTTACTGAGGTAGGAAAAGCCTTGTTAGAATGTGGAATGCCGAGCCTTATTGATGCCGATCCAGAAAACAGAAAACTCAGCTACAATGCATGGGCAACTATTGATGCCTGTATGGTTCAATCAGGTTTTCGTGATAAAGTGGGGGGAGGGACTTGGTGCGAGAATCATAAAGCGGAAAACCTTCCCATTTGTCGTCCAGGCGCTGTTGTTCCACAGCGCAGTGTCAAGAAGCGCTTAAACAGCCCTTTTTGTAAAAAGCATCCAGAACAATATGAATGCTATCCTTAAGTCTTGCTTGTAATGATCAACAATCCCTCATCCTTGCTTTTGCTTGGAATGGCGGGATTGTTTCCTCAATCACATTATTTAACGGCTGAAGAAGAAAAGCATTTACAAGAAGGTGCTGATGGCAAGGTGCATGTGTTCCTCAATGGCATTTTTACTCCACCATATGAGGCCGCTGTTTATGCGGTTCAACATGCGAAGGATAAAAATGTACCGCTTTATTTTGTTGTGTTCCCAGAAGCGGATTCTGCTATTTCAGAACTTTTGGTCGCGGGCTATCAGAAGTTTATGGAAAATAACTTTTGGGGTTTGACCAATTCCACACAAGAAGCAAAAGATCTAACGTCTCGCTATGGTAACACAGGATTGCATTTTGATGCCCATAGTCGAGGCAGTTTGACAGGCTTTAATATGATGAATTCTTTCAAACAAGAAGGTGTAAATGATGTAGCTGGCAATACAACGATCAGTTTCCATGGACCAGCGGCTAATGTTTTGGCGGCATCCGGTCTGTTAGGTTATGTGAGTGGTGGCAAACAAACCACTATTGGCTTTGATGGGCATAGATATGACTTTGTAAGCCGATGGATTGGCGGTAATGGCTATACTTATGAGACAATACCTGCTGGTAGTAACTGGTGGAAAGAATGGTGGAATATGTTCTCAAATCCTTATAATCCCCATACTTGCCTTGGAGATGCGGGTCCAAAATGTCGAGATATATATGGACTTTCCCATCGAGTACAATTCCCTTTAAGGAGGAAAAAATGAAACAAATCTTTAAATTATTGAGTTGCATAGCTTTATTAGTTATAACGGGATGCCAATTTAATAAACCTCCTGCAGGATACTTCACGGTGTGGGAGAAATCAGGAGCAGATCGGCTTGAGGTAAAAAAAGCACTTTTAGAATGTGGAATGCCAGCACCTTATGATGTATTTCCAGAAAACAGAAATTTAAGCAACAATGCATGGGCAACCATAGAAGCTTGTATGATTCAAGCTGGTTTTCATGATAAATATGATAGGGGGGGGGCTGGTGTGGAAATCATAAAGCCGAAAACTTGCCCATTTGTCGTCCAGGCGCTGTTGTTCCACAGCGCAGTGTCAAGAAGCGCTTAAACAGCCCGTTTTGTAAAAAGCATCCAGAACAATATGAATGCTATCCTTAAGTCTTGCTGTTTATGATGACCAACAATCCGCCATCCTTGCCTTTGCTTGGAATGGCGCGATTGTTTCCTCACTTTCATTATTTAACGGATGAAGAAAAGCAGCATTTACAAGAGGGTGCTGATGGCAAGGTGCATGTGTCCCTCAATGGCATTTTTACCCCACCCTATGAGGCTGCTGTTTATGCAGAGCAACATGCGGAGAATAAAAATGTACCGCTTTATTTTGTTGTGTTTCCAGAAGCGGATTCTGCTATCTCAGAACTTCTAGTCGCGGGCTATCAGAAGTTTATGGAAAATAACTTTTGGGGTTTGACCAATTCCACACAAGAAGCAAAAGATATAATGTCTCGCTATGGTAACACAGGATTGCATTTTGATGCCCATAGTCGTGGCAGTTTGACAGGCTTTAATATGATGAATTCTTTCAAACAAGAAGGTGTAAATGATGTAGCTGGCAATACAACGATCAGTTTCCATGGACCAGCGGCTAATGTTTTGGCGGCATCCGGTCTGTTAGGTTATGTGAGTGGTGGCAAACAAACCACTATTGGCTTTGATGGGCATAGATATGACTTTGTAAGCCGATGGATTGGCGGCAATGGCTATACTTATGAGACAATACCTGCTGGTAGTAACGTTTTGACAGAATGGTGGAGAGTGATCATGAATCCCATAAGTTCCCATACCTGTCTTGGAGATGCGAGTGATATATGCAAAAAGCGCTATGGTTTATCTCATCGTGAACAAAAACCTTTAAGGAGGAAAAAATGAACATATTGTTTAAATTACTGAGTATAATAGTTTTATTAAGTATAGTGGGATGTCAGTTTAATAAAACTCCTTCATCATCTTTGGCGATGTGGGAGAAGCCAGGAGCAGATTTTACTGAGATAGGAAAAGCACTGTTAGAATGTGGCATGCCAACCCCTTATGATAAGGATCCAGAAAATAGAAAGTTAAGTTTAAATAAAAAGGCGTTCATTGATTCTTGTATGGTTCAATCAGGATTCCGCTATAAAGATACAGAGGCAGGAACGTGGTGTGAGAATTTTCAAGGAAAGAATCTTCCGGCTTGTCGTCCAGGCGCTGTTGTTCCACAGCGCAGTGTCAAGAAGCGCTTAAACAGCCCGTTTTGTAAAAAATATAAAAATAGTCGCAAATGCCAGCCTTAAGTCTTGCTGTTTGTGATGATCAACAATCCGCCATCCTTGCCTTCGCTTGGAATGGCGGGATTGTTTCCTCAATCCACCATCTCAATTTAGTTCTAACCTGTCTTGAACACAGTATGAACAGAAAATATCAACAAGCTTCCGAGCTTTTTTATTGTAAATAAATCCATTGAAAGAGGGAAAAATGAAGAAAATCTTAAAACTATTGAGTTGCATGACTCTGTTAAGTATCACTGGATGTGTTAACCAACCTCCTCCATCAACTTTAGCATTATGGGAAAAACCAGGTGTCGATAAAGCGATGATCCAACAATCCTTATCAAAATGTGGTTGGAAACCAGTCTATGCTTCTTCTAGTGATATGAATTCGTATGCAAATGAATTTGCCTCAGTTTATGAGTGCATGAAAAAAGCAGGTTTCCGGTATAAATTGCAAGATTCAAAAGGGCTCTATTTTGTACAACCTCTGAAAAGTGACTCGTTTTTAGCTAATTTGATGCTAGCTGGATATCAGCAATTTATGGACAATGACACCTTTGGTGTGACCAACAAAACGAAACAGGAACGCGCTTTACTAACGCATTTTGAGGATGAAAGAAAACGTCAGCAAAAGCAAAAAGCTTTACAAAAGCGATCACCAAAGCGTCCTCCCCATCGTTAAAAAGGTTGTTGGATAAAATCACGAATGAAGTAGAGGATCAAAGCCATCTCCTTCTTTATCCACGCGGGTGGCAGTTTAAATCTGTTGGTCGATCAACTCCACAACACGGCAGGTGAAGGTTCAATACATTAGGAGGGTTGGGGGGCTCTACCAAGGATGCTCTTGCCAATATGGCTGGTGCATCTGGCAGTGTAACCGTGGGCTTTAAGACTGAGAAAGCGGAGGCATCTGCTCAGACATCTACTGCTGTAACCAATAGCATAGAAGCAGGGCGCGCTGTCAACATGCAAGCCCACAAAGGCAGCATCCATGGTGTTGGAGCCGATATTATCGCTGGTAGCAATCCTGTCTATGCACTGGGCAATGATGCGCAGAGCGGGAATATCACCTTGGAAGCGGGTAAAGATATCACCTTTGAAAGTGCGCAAAATGTGCAAAGCACACAAAACAGTAGTGAAAGTACTTCAATGAGTGTTGGCACCGGTTATGGCACGGGTAGCGCAGGGGCAACGGGCAATGCCGCTTTTAGTCAAGGAGAAGGCTCGAGCGAGGCGGTTCAACAAAAGAACGCCCATATTATTGGTACCAATACGGTTCATACCACAAGTGGAGGCAATACCGCACTGGAAGGTGCCGTGGTTTCTGGAGAGCGTGTAGAAATGGAAGTAGGGGGTGCTCTCACCATTACCAGCCGCAGTGATACGGGACAAACTTCCAGCAAGCAGAAATCGGTTTCTGTTGGCTTTGGTGCTGGACAAACGGGTGGTGGAGGCTCTATGAGCGCCTCTTTCCAAAAGGATCAATCCTCTAGCGATTATCACAGTGTTGTGGAACAATCAGGCATCAAAGCGGGTGATGGTGGTTTTAAGATCAACGTTAAAGACAAAACAACGTTAACCGGAGGCATCATTGCCAGCACCGCGCCGGCAGAAAAAAACAGCCTGACCACAGGAAGGATTGCCACCAGTGACATCACCAACAGTGCCCATGCGCAAGCCAGCAGCCATGGGTTTAGCCTTTCTGGAAATGACACGATAAAAAACATTGCTAAAAATGCTTTAAATCACGGAAAGGCACATGATGGAGCGGAAGGGGAAACCAAATCCGCCATCAGTGATGGCAGCATCATTCTGACAGGTGGATCTAACCAGAGGGCAATGGTCCAAGATGCTGGACAAATCATTGATGCCCTCAACCGCAACACCGCTACAGCCCACCAAGCCGTTGCACCGGTGGACGCCACATCGCTTGAGGGGGTAGTGCATAATCGCTTAGATATGATCAATAAATTATCGGATGAAGGATTTGATTATCGGGATAAAGTGAACGAAATCGCATATCTCAAAGAGCATCCTGAGGGTGAGGTTGTGCATGATGAAAATGGCAATGTGGTCTATGCAACAAATGAAAATGGACAATATATCAAAGATAGCTATGGGAGAAAAATCCCTCTGTATCGCTATTTAACACCAGAGGAAGAAAAGCATTTACAAGCAGGTTCTGATGGCAATAGGCGTATGTTCTACAATGGTATTTTAAATACACCAGATGAGGCAGCCCGTAATGCGGTTCAGTTGGCTGATAATAAGAAGGATCCGCACTATCTTTTGGTGTTCCCACATAGCGATTCGATCTTGGTAGAGGGGTTTATTGCAGGGTATCAGTATGTTCTAGAAGGTGATTTTGGTGGTCTGACAAATTCGACGAAGAAGTACAAGAATCTGTTGTATCTCTATGGCAATAAAGGATTGCATACTGATGCGCATAGCCGCGGCAGTATGACAGCGGGCAATGGATCGTATAATTTAGCTAAGCATGGTGTTCACGGTATAGCAAAGGAAACAACGATTAATTTCTTTGGACCGGCTTTTAACGCTCAAGACATGGCAGATACGTTATATATCTTAAGTGATGGAAAGCAGGATTATGTCAATTTGGAAAATCATAAATATGACTTTGTGGGTACAAAGATTGGCAAAAATCCTTATACTTTTGAACAGATCCCTCTTGGTAGTGGTCCTTGGAAAGAAGCAGGGAAAATAGCATTTAGTTATCCCAGTGTCCATGCTTGTTATGGTCATCCAAGTGATGCTTGTACAAAGTTCTATGGTTTGCCTAATCGTACGCCAATTTATTCAAAATATTCAGGGAGAAAAAAATGAAACAAATCTTGAAATTATTAAGTGGTCTCATTCTGTTAAATATCGCTGGATGTAACATTGATAAGCCTTCTCCAGGGGCTCTGAGTATGTGGGAGAAACCTGGTGCAGATTTTACTGAGATAGGAAAAGCATTGTTAGAATGTGGCATGCCAACCCCTTATGATGTTGATCCAGAAAGCGAAAATATAAGCATTAATGCAAAAGCAACAATTCATGCTTGTATGATCCAAGCAGGATTCCACTATAAAGGGAGAGGTAACTGGTGTTATACTTTTAAAGAGGAAAACCTTCCCATATGTCGTCCAGGCGCTGTCATCCCGAGGCCCAGTGTCAAGAAGCGCCTGAATAGCCCTTTTTGTAAAAAATATAAAAATGCACCTGAATGCCAGCCTTAAGTCTTGCTTGTGATGGTCAACAATCCCCACACTCACGTTTTTACATGCCTGTGCGGGATTGTTTCCTCAATCACATTATTTAATGACTGAAGAAGAAAAGCATTTACAAGCAGGCTCTGATGGCAACAGGCGTATGTTCTACAATGGTATTTTTACCTCACCCGATGAAGCAGCCCGTTATGCGGTCCAGTTGGCGGATAATGAGCATGAACCCCTTTATTTTACACACTTTCCAAAAGCTGATTCATGGGAAGTAGAGCTCGGGGTAGCTTTTTATCAGAAGTTTCTAGAAGGCAACTTTGGGGGGCTGAGTAATTCGACAAAGAAGTTTCAGGATTTTATGTATCGTTATGGCAATACAGGGGCGATTGTTGATGCGCATAGCCGTGGTAGTTTGACAGTGGGCAATGGAATGCGTGACTTTGCAAAGCATGGCATCCACGGTATAGGGTATAAAACAGATATCTATTTTTTTGGACCGGCTGATAACGCTGTATCGGTGGCGAATGCAATATATTTCGTAAGCGATGGCAAAAAAGATCATATTTATTTACAAAACCATCTACTTGACCCTATTGGTATGAGAATTGGTCACAATCTGCCTACTTTTTATAAGGTACCCTTGAAGCTTCCCTATGTATTATTTCCACCAGCAATTCCAATGAGAGAGGTAGGGGGAGCGCTATTGGGTTCTTACCCTAGTACCCATAATTGCTATGGTAATGCAAGTAAAGAATGTATTGGGCGCTATGGAACACCTCATACTGCAACAATTTATTCATCTGATGCAATTTTAGATTATTTAGGTTATTCAAGGAAGAAAAAATGAAACAAATCTTGAACTTATTAAGTGGAATACTTCTGTTAAGTATAATTGGGTGTAATTTTTTTAAGCCTGCCCCAGGAGAGGTATATATGTGGGAGAAACCAGGAGCAGACTTTACTGAGGTAGCAAAAGCATTGTTAGAATGTGGCATGCCAACTCCTTATGATGTCGATCCAGAAAATAGAAATCTCAGCTTAAATCAAATGGCTTCCATTGATGCTTGTATGATCCAAGCAGGATTCCGTGACAAAGATAAATGGGGAGGAACTTGGTGTGAGAATTATAAAGCTGAAAACCTTCCAATTTGTCGTCCAGGCGCTGTCATTCCTCAACGAAATGTTCAGAAGCGCTTAAATAGCCCATTTTGTAAAAGGTATAAAAATGCGGATGAATGCCAGCCTTAAATCTTGCCGTTTGTAATGACCAACAATCCGCCATCCTTGCCTTTGCTTGAAATGGCGGGATTGTTCCCTCAATCCACTATCTCAATATTATTCACCATTGTTTTAAACAGCGGTGAAAGAAAATATCAACAGGCTTACGGGCCTTCTTATCGTAAATAAATCCATTGAAAGAGGGGAAGAATGAAGAAAATCTTAAAACTATTGAGTGGTATAACGCTCTTAAGTATAGCTGGATGTCAGTATAAAGCTGAGATTCCTTTATCAGCTTGGGAATTATGGGATAAGCCTGGTGCAGATACAATTGATATAGGTAAAGCGCTGTTAGAATGTGGCATGCCAACACCTTATTATCATGATGAATACAACAGAAAGTTAGACGGCAATGCGAACGCATTAATTGAAGCTTGCATGGTTCAAGCAGGTTTTAGATATAAATCCAGATATTTGAGTTCGTGTGAGTTTTTTGATGCTCGTTTTCCGATTTGTCATTCAGGTGCTGTCATTCCTCAAAGAAGTGTTAAGAAACGCTTGAACAGCCCCCATTGTAAAAGAAATAGAAACAAGCCTGAATGTCTACCGTAGTTTTTTGATGTTGGTATGATTAAGAGTAATCCTTAGTTCTCTTTATCTTTTGCATAAGTGTGCGGGCCGATTGTATCTACACTCAACATGTTTCAAATTGGTATGGACAGAGGAATATAAAACATCAACAAGCTTATAAGCAATCTTATCGTAAAAAATCATTGAAGGAGAGGAAAAATGAAAACAACTTTAAAGTTATTGAGTGGATTGGCTTTGCTTATTATAGCTGGATGTTTTCCAGGTCCTTACTAGGCTGTGGATGTATTAGAGAAGCTAGGAGAAGATAAGATTGAGATTAAAAAAGCACTATTAGAATGTGGAATGCTGAATCCTCATGATGATTATATGATGGATTATAGAGAGTTAAGCATAAATGCGAATACATCTATTTATGCATGCCTAACCCAAGCAGGTTTTCATAGTAAATTAGGATGGGAGTGGAGAGATCGGTGTAGAAATTATAATGCCGAAGATCTTCCGATTTGTGTGCCAGGTGCTGTCATCCCTCAGCGCAGTGTGAAGAAGCGTTTAAATAGCGCTTATTGTCAAAAATATAAAAATGCACTTGAATGCCAGCCTTAAGTTTTGCTGTTTGTGATGATCAACAATCCGCCCTCCTTGCCTTTGCTTGGAATGGTGGGATTGTTTCCTCAATTCACCATCTCAATATTGTTCACCATTGTTTTAAACAGTCGTGACAGAAAATATCAGCAGGTTTGCAAGTCTTCTTATCGTAAATAAATCCATTGAAAAAGGGGAAAAATGAAACAAATTTTAAAACTATTGAGCTGTATAACTCTGTTAAGTATCGCTGGATGTGACTCAAAGCCTCCTTCAAGATACTTTGTTATATGGCAAAAGCCAGATGCAGATTCTACTGAAGTAGCAAAAGCATTGTTAGAGTGTGGTAAGCCAACTCCTTATAATGCCGATCCAGAAAATAGTAGATTAGGTTTCGGTGAATGGGCAATAATTCATACTTGTATGCTTCAATCTGGCTTCCACTATAGAAGTGAAAATGGGAAGTGGTGTGAAAATTGTCAAGATGATAGGATTCCGGTGTATCCTCTTAGTGGTGCTGTCATGCCTCAACGAAGTGTTGAGAGACGCTTAAATAGCCCTTATTGTAAAAAATATAAAAATGCGGATGAATGCCAGCCGTAAGTCTTGTTTGTGATGATCAACAATCCGCCCTCCTTGTCTTCGTTTGGAATGGCGGGATTGTTTTCTCAATCCAACATCTCAATATTGTATGTAAAGCAATATGGCGTAGAATGTACTTAGTAATCCTATAACCAGGTTGCGATACAGGACGGATTTTGTTATCTCTAGGTTGATGAGCTTGAGAAAGCCTTGTTCGTCTTTACGTAACAAGGTTTTCTTTTTATGCCGCGTCGTTATAACGTTGCTGTTTCGCTTGCTCGATGACATTGATAAGATCCGATTGTAACCAACGCGATAAAAAACCAAATTTTAAAGGTTTTGGGAGAGATCCATTGGTCACATGACGGCGGAATGTCGAAACACTCATATGAAGCAGTTTTGCACTTTCACGGTCTGTCAAAAGAACATCATTTTCTGTCATACTAAAATCCTTTCATAATAAAAAACGGGAACAAATCATAACTATTTATTAACCATATTTTACATCATATGAAAGGTATTTAGTCTATAAAAAACAGTGTTTTATTATAGTTTTTCTGATGTGATAATTTATGAATCTTATTGAGATGATATGAGAGAACAGAGAGCTAAAGTTATCCACAGATCATGGGGTTATGCACCCCATCTGTTAAGATTGACCAGTGACATATGCCGCCCATTTATCCATATAGATACGACGCTGTTCTAGATAATCAGTACGACGATAGGCACGCTCTACTTTACCGCCTACTGTATGACTGAGAATAGTTTCAGCGACCTCATAGGGGGCATCAGTTGTTTCAGCAAGCCAATCGCGTAAACTAGAACAAAATCCATGGGGGCAGGCTTTAAGACCAGCGCGTTGCATATATTGTGACATACAGCGTGCAGCGAGGGGACCGCGACCGGTTGCAGAAAAGAAGAAATCATTGCGAGAGAGCAAGCGGGCTTGTTTTAAGATTTCTAATGCCTCTGTTGATAAGGGCACGCGAAACTCTGTTGTAGCATCGCGTTTCCCTTTCATATTCTCAGCAGGAATAGTCCATATATCGCCATCGACTTGATCTTTATGAATATGACGCAAAGGATATGTGCGAACGCCTGTCAAAATAAGCAAACGTAATGCCAGATATGTTATGGTTGTTGTTTTACAAAGCGTTTGATAAAAGGCTGGGACATCTTTCCAATCCATAGCTGGTCTATTCGTGATCTTATGGCGTTGTTTGCCTAATAAAGCTTGTGCTTTTTCTGTTGCCTGTAAATCAACATCCAAACCTAAGGCAGCCGCATGTTTAAGACAAAGATTAAGACGCATCAATGCTGTTCGAGCAGTTTTAGCTTTTGTATGCCAAATAGGGGCAAGGGTATTGCGTATCTCTGTTTGGGTAATCTCTGAAATGGGAATACAGCCTAATTTGGGGAGAACATAAAGTTGTAAAGGTAGAAACCAGTTCCCAGCCTTACCATCTCCTTTTAATTCAGCTTTACGACTTTCAAAAGCATCTAAGGCAATGTCTTTTAGATAATGGAGGTTACTTATTGCCTCACGCTTTTGTTTTTCACGTTCTTTAATGGGATCGCGACCATCATGTAAAACAGAACGCCATTGGTTTGCCAATTCACGGGCTTTTTTTAAAGAGACGTTTCTCAACGCTCCTAATCCCATTTCGCGACGGCGACCATGAATGGTTTAACGATAAAGCCATTGAGCACCACCATCTTTACGCTTATGGAGAAGCAAGCCGGCACCATCATTATATTTGCCAACTCCCAATGTTGCGACAGCCCTTGCATTAAGACGATTCATAAGAGGCATTTTTACTCCTTTCTTTCCTCATTTTTACCCACACACCAGCCCCGCTTTTGACGTGCAAGCAAATGATTTTGATTGATTCAATATAAACAGGTTTGAAATGAGAGAATCTTACGATATTCGGGACTCTTACTCAACATACAAAAAAGTTAATTATCATTATAAATCAATGCGTTGTCATGAAAAGACTGCTTTTCCAATAACTGGCGTTGAGGGGACAGCTATATCACGCGCTTCGAGAAGTCCTGCTTTATATCCTATACGCCCTGCTTGAACAGCTTTAGAAAACGCTTCAGCCATTAAGACAGGATCAGCTGATTTGGCAACTGCGGTGTTAAGAAGCACTGCATCATAACCAAGTTCCATAGCAACGGCAGCATGTGATGGGCGCCCAATGCCGGCATCAATAACAAGAGTAACATCAGGAAGGTAAGCGCGAATAGAACGCAATCCATCGGTATTATGAGGGCCTTTGGCAGATCCAATAGGAGCACACCAAGGCATTATGACTTGGCATCCAACGTCTAAGAGCTTTTCAGCAACAATGAGATCATCCGTTGTATAGGCAAAAATTTTGAAACCTTCACTGTTTAAAATTTGTGCTGCCTCGATTAAGGAAAAAACATTTGGCTGTAAGGTATCAGGATTCCCAATAATTTCGAGTTTAATCCAAGACGTTTTAAAGAGATCTCGTGCAAGTTTTGCAGTTGTAACAGCTTCTTTAACAGTGTAACAACCAGCAGTATTGGGAAGCACTGTTATATCCAATTCTGTAAGAAATTGCCAAAATTGTCCACCTTGTTTTCCACCTGCGGTTTCTCGACGCAACGCAACTGTTACAATTTCTGTATTAGATGTATGAATAGCATCACGAAGGATTGCCGGTGAAGGATATTGAGCCGTACCTAACATAAGACGAGAAGAGAATTTACGTCCATAAAGATTCAGCATAGTTTTAGCCTCCTTGCATTGGGCTTAAAATTTCAATTTTATCTCCTTCATGCAAGACAAATTGGCTTCGTGCATTTACAGGAATAACTTCTGAATTAACAGCGGTTGCGAGCCAATTTCCTTCATAACCCAATTCTTTAAGCAAGAGATTGAGAGTGATAACTTCTGTTTGGATTCTTTCACCATTAACAAATATTTGCATACTTTACTCCAATGCCAATTTCATTGCTTGCTTTGCCATTTCTGGAGATAAAAGAAAACCATGTCTATAAAATCCATTAATAAAAATATGATTACCATGTTTGTACACGGAAGGAAAGTTATCAGGATAGCATGGTCGTATGCCAACCCCAGATTCAATAATTTCTGCTTCGGCAAAAGCGGGATGCAAAGTATAAGCCGCATTGAGCAATTCCATCATTGATCTCACCGATATGGCACCATCAAAATCACTCTCAATCATTGTTGCACCAATCATAAAAATATTATCTTGACGAGGGACAACATAGAGTGGAAATCGTGGATGGAGGAGACGAATTGGACGAGAAATTTTAATATCTGTGCTGCGTACGAGAAGCATTTCACCGCGTACACCTCGTATATTTTTGTCTTTTCCTAAACGTGCTATTCCAGTTGCATCAATGACAATATCAAAATTTGTTTCAGATGTTTCTACATCGACAAAAGATGCTCCGCTTTTTATAAGGTTTTCTTTTAAAGCAATAAGTGCTTTGCGTGGATCAAGATGTGCTTCATTTTCATAAAAGAGTGCACAATTAAAACGTTCCGCAAGATCCGGTTCAAGATGAGCGATCTTTGCAGTATTTATTATTTTGTGATTATGTGTACGCACTGCAAATCGTTCAAGTTCTACCTTATCCCGTGTCGGCGCAACAACTAAAGTACCTTTTCGTATAACAAAATTGGGAAGTGTTTTGAGCCACCATTGTATGGCGTGTATGCCGAGATCTTCAACAATCTGTTCCGAATTTTCTCTTTCACAGTAAGGTGCGAGCATTCCTCCAGCATACCAACTAGCACTTCCTATAGGTGAATGAGAGGGAGCCGATAGAGTAACAGAAACACCCTTTTGCTGTAACATACAGGCAACGGTTAATCCCCCTACTCCTGCACCTTTGATAAGAATATTCTTCAACTATTGACACTCTTTTTTTGAACAGAAATAGCATCTACATAAAGGTCACCATTTTTTTGATATTTCTCGGCCATAGCAACCATGCCTTCTCCTTTTGTTTTTATTGTTGCTGCTGCCTCACGAATATCATGAGAAATACGCATAGAACAGAATTTTGGTCCACACATGGAACAAAAATGCACCAATTTATGAGCTTCTTTAGGCATTGTTTCATCATGAAAGGCACAGGCTGTTTCTGGATCAAGAGAAAGATTGAATTGATCATGCCATCTAAAGTCAAATCGTGCACGTGAAAGGGCATTATCGCGCAATTGCGCTCTGGGTAAACCTTTGGCAAGATCAGCAGCATGGGCAGCAATTTTATAAGTGATTACACCAGTTTTTACGTCATTTTTATCGGGGAGTCCTAAGTGTTCTTTGGGCGTTACATAACACAACATGGCGGTTCCAAACCATCCAATCATAGCGGCACCAATTGCGGATGTAATATGGTCATAACCAGGTGCAATGTCAGTGGTGAGAGGTCCCAACGTATAAAAAGGCGCTTCATGACAGAGATCTGATTGTTGCTCCATATTTTCTTTAATTTTGTGCATTGGGACATGCCCAGGTCCTTCAATCATAACCTGTACATCTTTTCCCCAAGCAATTTTTGTTAATTTCCCCAAAGTTTTAAGCTCTGCAAATTGGGCCTCATCATTGGCATCGGCAATAGAGCCAGGGCGCAATCCATCCCCCAAGGAAAGGGAGATGTCATAGGTGCGTGCAATATCACAAATTTCATCAAAATGTTCATAGAGAAAACTTTCTTTGTGATGATGCAGACACCATTTTGCCATAATAGAACCACCTCGGGAGACGATACCTGTTACGCGATCAATGGTGAGAGGGATAAAAGGTAATCTTAATCCCGCATGAATGGTAAAATAATCAACACCTTGTTCAGCTTGTTCAATAAGGGTGTCTCGGAAAATATCCCATGTTAAATTTTCAGCAATACCTTGTACTTTTTCGAGTGCTTGATAAAGAGGAACAGTTCCGATGGGAACTGGTGAATTTCGAATAATCCACTCACGAATATTGTGAATATTTCGCCCTGTTGAGAGATCCATAACTGTATCTGCTCCCCAACGAATGGCCCAAACCATTTTGTCGACTTCTTCTGCCATAGATGAAGTAACTGCTGAATTGCCAATATTGGCATTAATTTTAACACGAAAATTGCGTCCAATAATCATTGGCTCACATTCTGGATGGTTGATATTTTGGGGGATAATAGCACGTCCGCAGGCAATTTCATTACGAACAAACTCGGCAGTATAAATTTCCGGTATTGATCTATCAAATGGCACATCTGATTGAGTAGTCTGCTGTTCTTTTATCGCTAGTCCTTCATTTTCTCGTATAGCCACGTATTCCATTTCAGCGGTAATAATACCTGCACGTGCATAAGCCATCTGTGTAATTGCTTTGCCTTTTTTTGCTCGCAAAACAGGCTGTTTTTGTTCAAAGGTTGGTATAGGGGTTTGACTATAAGCTAATCCATTATCTTCAGGTTTGATTGGTCGTGCAGGATAAGTTTCAGTATCATTCCGCTTAGAAAGCCAAGGCAAGCTAATTGCTGGCAAGCCTTTTGTAATATCAATGATCATATCTTTATCTGTGTAGGGGCCAGAAGTATCGTAGACGTTTAAAGGTTTTTCACCACTGCCATCAGTCAGTGAAATTTCACGCAATGGTACGCGCACATCAGAGAAGAGGAGGCTCTGTTTATAAATTTTGCGTGAGGCGGGGAAGGGGCTACAACTGATTGATGGAATATTTTTCTGCATATAAACTTTTTCCTTATAAACACATAGTTAAAAAACAGGCTGCAATATTCATGGAGAAACATTCAAATTATCAATCACGTATGCTTGTATTAAGAGGTGTATATAATATTGCTTTTATACCAAGATGCGCCAGATAAAGATCAAGAAACTTCATTGAAAAAAATTAATGCAATATTCCTCATAGTATCTGCATTGTCCCCCACTTAAAAATTTTTTATTTGCAGGGATATGGTTGGCTTAAATGCTTTTATTGTCAATCACAAAGATATATCTTTAACGGTTTTTATATGTTTTTTATAAATAAAATCATGTGATATGAAGTAATTAACTATAATACTAAAAATTTTTATAAATAAACAATAAGATCAAAAATTTATTGTTAAGGAGAGAGTGGATAGTTTATATATTTTTTAAGATTTTTTCTTCTTATCTTTCATTGATGTCTTAAAATAGTTGGGAAAGCAAGAGAAGCCAACGGATGTATTTCACATGTAAAAATACTATGTGAGCCTATTTATCGGTTGGCAATAGAGAAATGCGCGCCAAGCGCTTTGGTGTGATTTTACAAGAGGCAAAAATTCTCTTGCTAGTGCTTAATATAGAGCAACTTTATTATCAAGGTCAGCTTTCTCAAGAGCAATATGGCGCTGTGCAACAATATCTATAAATCAGTATCTTGCTATTAGGATAATAGGGAGTGTGCCCGTCACGCTTTTGGTAAATGACGACCAGATATAGAATAAGGTTGTATCAAAGCTTATATCGATTCCTAGAGGCAAGGCAGTGGGTACGTGTGGCTTTGGAGGAAAGAGTAATTAAAAACAAGATTTTATACTTTGGTAGAAACTTTAAAAAGCCATAAATTAGGTATTGGAGGGATATAGGAGCATAAGTTTCAGAATTTTCGCGCCGAAAGTTCCTTGGAGGAGATTAAATGGGCCATTGAAAGCTATGACTTTGTAAAGAATTATTATTAGGTTGAGAGATTATCTATTTGGTGAATGCTTACTCTAGTATTGTGATGAGGAGGGTGAATACTAATAATTGCAAGATGTTGTTCAGAAGAGTTTATTGTTCTTGCAAAAGAATTTTATATATAATAAAATCTATAGAGAGGTAGTTGCGTTAAGTGTGGGAGGGCAGTAGGTGATTACAGCCCATTGGTTTTCAAAGATCAGTGATGCGTATTTTATAGAAGGCGGGGGCACATGTTTGCATTTTTCAATTCACGTAAAGAAATCGGATACATCCTTCAGATTTTATGAAGATACGTGATGTGTATTTTATGTTTTAAAAGGTATTTGGGTGCAAATAAAAATATGATGCACCGTGCAAAAAATCCGAAACAAACTTTTGAATTTTTTTAATACAGATAGCAGTCAAAAAAATCATAGCTTATTTAAAATGAAGATGAAGCAAAACAAACTATGAAAGTTATGCAACCACAGGCTAAGAGACAGAGGTTATTTGTTCAAAGTATAGAGATGAAACATAAGAGAGATAGTATAGAGTATTTCTGACTGGAAAGTTTGAACATATTGAAAACACCAGAAAATGGAGCAAGTCTCATTAAAAGTCAAAATACGTTAGTAGTTTCCTATGAGTCTTATAAGTTATTATATTCGATGATGATTATATAAAATCCATAACAAGGGATTTTATGAACAATATTTGTAAACTTTGCAATAAGATAAAAAACATTGAAAATATAATCGCATAACTACAAACGAAGCAACAATAAGTGAGTAATGTTAGGTAAAGTGATTACATTGCAAGGAGAGGCATTGAGACTGATATTATAAATCAAAGTGCAGTGGATTTAATTTATTTAATTGGAGGGAGTAAAAAAATAAAATAAATCAACACGGGTGGTGGAGCAGTACGTAATGTATCAACGAATGGTTGTGGGAGAGTTGCGTTCTGGTGCATAGAAGGGAAATTTCTAGAAGAGTTATTAGAGAATAAGGGGGGATTATAATGTCTGATATTTACGATTGGTCACTAAAGGCCGATGAAAATGCTCATTCAGATAGTATCATTAATTGGGCAGAAGGTCAGCCACCTAGTTCTGTCAATGATAGTGCGCGGGCGATGATGCAGCGTGTGCGTGAATATCTTGCAGATAGTGGTGGCTCTATTAGCTCAAATTTTATGGTAAACGCAGAAGATAAAACAACATTGATCACGTTGAAAACAGCTTCACCTATAGCGAAATATAAAAATGATGTCATCATACGTTTTAAGTCTCGCGGTGTGAACATTGGCACGACGACGATAACAGTTAATAACTTAGGGGAAAAGCCACTCTATAAAACAACCAGTGCAGGTGTTATCCCATTAGAAGGGGGAGAGCTACAAACAAATGGCATCTATGAAATAGTATATAATGGCAATGTTTCAATGGTAGATCATGATGGTTGGTATCTATTAAATCCTACACCTCTTCCACCACCAAAGATAGAAACCTTTCCCTCAGGGTTTATTGCTACATTTGCTATGCAAGAAGTGCCAAACGGTTGGCTTTTATGCGATGGTGCTACCTATAAACGCAAAGATTATCCGCAATTATTCAATGCAATAGGTGATAAATGGGGAAAAGATAGTGATACAACTTTTAAAGTTCCTGATTTTAGAGGAATGTTTTTACGCGGGTTTGATGATGGTCGCGGTCTGGACGCAGATAGACTGTTTGCAGATGAGCAGCAGGATAGCATTAAATCACATACGCATATTTGCACCATTGAAGAGGCAGGTGAGCATACGCACAATTTTCAGTATGCTGGAGTTGGGTGGAGTGCCAATGATATTGGCAGAAGGAATCCTTCTTATCACTATGAAACGACGACAGGGACAACACAAACCGCTGGTGCGCACACGCACAAAGTAACTCTTTCTTCAACGGGTGAGGTAGAAACGCGACCTGTTAATACAACTGTTGTCTATGCCATAAAATCATAAGGCTATTGGCTAATAAATAATCTATTCGTCATTGATGATTTTGTTAACGCGGAGTAAGTTCGCGTTACTTTTATGCCAATAATAAAAGGGTTCATGTGCATTAATAAGATACTTGAGAGTGTTTAAAAACGCTCTTTTTTGGGTGATCTTAAAGCAATTTCAAATACTTGTAGGGCTAAGAGTATAACTTATTACAAAAAAATAAGTTGTAAATGAGAAAACATTGCTGTATCAGGCGCGCTCATTCAATATAAAATTTGATAAATTATTATTATAAATTACTATATTATCTATTTACAATAACAGATAAAATATGCGTCTTTATAGGCAAATAAACGCCATAAAGTCATAAATAAATCTGCGATGTCTTGAAAAGAGATACTAAATTTCTATCAAGTATTTAGCAAAACAATGGCAATAATATATCTGACTTTACGCCTTCTTATTATTACAAAAGCATTTACGTGCATTTTTTACGTCATTTTTATAAAGATTAGAGTGATAGGAAGAGAGGAGTAATTCCTATTTATATTATGAAAAGAAAATGTAGCAGCACAACAAAGTCTCAAAGGTTTTTATTAAGTAAAACCTTGAAGGCTTTGAAACACGCACGCTTTCTTTTCTGAAGTGTTTTTGGGGACGTATGTTCCTCTTCAAAGGGTAACATACTACAAGACAGAAAAGAATTCATTTAAAGACAAAATAACTCTTGAACGTATCTGTGTATTTTATTTTGCCATGCCCTTAACTCTTTGATTTAGGCAAACGGATTTTCAGAAAAGTATGTTATTTCATAGGTAGGATGCCGTTTGAGGCAGTATAAACGGAATATCTGCTTTAGGCAATTCAGAAACAATTAAAGCACAGTGATAAACTTCGCGGAGATTTTGCGTTGTCAGAACAGTAGAGGCACTTCCTTCGCAATAAATCTCTCCCTGCTTTAGCAATATCATCTTATCTGCATAATGTGCGGCAAGATTGAGATCATGAAGAACAGCAAGAACGCCACCACCACAACGGGCAAAGTTTTTAGCAATATCCATAACAACCAGCTGATGTTGTATATCGAGGCTTGCAATAGGTTCATCTAATATCATCCAACGAGAAACTCCATTATAAACGGGCTCCCATATTTGGCAAAGGACACGAGCAAGTTGTACTCTAGCTTGTTCCCCTCCTGATAATTGATGATAATATCGGTTGCCATAGTCAGCAAGGTCAACGCATTCTAAAGCTTTTTGAGTAAGATTTTGTAATTCGGTTTTTGTGATGGCGAATTGGTTTACAGAAAGACCAAGTTCTACAACTTCATGGACTAAGAATGGAAATACTAGCATTGTTGATTGTGGTAACACTGCGCGCATTTTTGCCATTTCATAAGTTTTTGTTTGGCTAACATCATAACCATTCAAGGTGATTTTTCCACTGTAGGGAAGCTCTCCACTCAGTGCTTTGACGAAAGTACTTTTTCCAGATCCATTGGGACCGATAATAATGGTAAGATCACCACTTTTTGCTTGAAGGGCAATATGATTAAGAATCTGTTTGTTTCCGCGTTGAACGCAAATATTGGTTGCTTCAATCATGAAAAATTTGTTCCTCGTTTGCAGATAAGGATCCACAGGAAAAAAGGTGCCCCAAAAAGCGCTGTAACGATTCCAATTGGTAATTCTGCAGGGGCAACAATTAAGCGTGCAAAGGTATCAGCAAAAATAAGTAATGCTGCCCCTAAAAGAGCAGAACAGGGAATAAGATAACGGTGATCGGGACCAATCAGCTGACGCAAAATATGTGGAACAACAATACCGATAAAACCAATACCACCACTGACAGCAACTGCGCTACCACACATAAGCGCAACAAGAAGAATAGCAATGTTTTTAATATTCTGAATATGGAAACCAATATGGCCAGCAACGGCTTCTCCAAGAGCAAGAGCATTAAGCGCTCGTGATAAAAGGGGCGAAAACAGAAGACCAACACAGATAAAAGGGAGAACTAGCCAAACTTTCAACCACGTGGCACCTGCAAGAGAGCCAAGACTCCAAAAAGTAATATCACGAAGTTGTTGATCATTTGCGATAAAGATGAGTGTTCCCACAACAGCACTGCTTAAAGCACCAAGAGCAATACCTGCAAGAAGCATTGTTGCAATAGAAGTAAAATTATGACGCGTTGCTATTGTATAAAGAATAATTGTTGAAAGAAGTCCACCCAAAAAGGCACCTATGATAACGTTATAAGGTTCTAGCAAATGTGCCAATGAAGCAGGAAAGGCAATACCGACAACAATTGCTAAAACAGCGCCAAGACCTGCACCTGCTGATACGCCTACAATCCCAGGATCTGCGAGAGGATTACGGAAAAGCCCCTGCATGAGTACACCAGAGACAGCTAAAGCTGATCCAATTAGTAACCCCAAGATAACACGGGGAAGCCTAATATCGATAAGCACGAGATAATCACGCGTTTTGCTACTTACTGAAAAGTCTTGCGTAAGCGTTACATAAAGAAAATCAAAGAAAGAAACGTTTGAAGCACCATTCAAAATCCCAGCAAAAATGCTGAAGATGAGGAATATGATGAGACCCAATAATACAATCTTTCTCAAATTCACACGGTCTATTTTTTTACTTTCTTTTGTTTTAGGTGCATACATTATGGATGTACTATCTATCATTTCTATCAGCTCTTACCATTTTTGTTTGCACCATAAAGTATATTAATGAGTTCTCTCGATGCATCTGCAGTGCGTGGACCAAATCCTAAAAAATACATAGCATCCATCTGTTTAATGGCATGATTTTTTGCTGCATTTGTTGCTTGAACTGCTGGTATAGCTAAAATCTTTTCAAGGGAAGTGGATCTCTTACCATGCTTCACAAGCAAAATAACATCAGGGTTTGATTTTAATAATGCTTCGCTATTCAGTAGCTTATACCCTTTGTAATCGGTGATGGCATTGATACCACCGGAAAGTTTTATCATGCCATCTGCAGCTGTGTCTGTTCCAGATGCCATAACGCGCCCATTTTGTACAGAAAAAACAAAAAGAACACGCTTTGGTTTTGTCACTTTTGCTAGAAGTGCATCATTATCCACAAAGTCACGGCTTATTTTTTTAATTAATTCAGCGGCTTGTGCTTCACGATGAATGGCTTTACCAACAAGACGAATCTTCTCTATAACATTCTCGCGGGAGTAATTCTCTGGTATGATCACTAGAGGGATAGATGTTTTTTTAAGAATATCAATTGTGGAAGGAGGGCCGCTTCCTTCAACGAGCAATATGCCTTCTGGAGCAAGTGATAAAACACCTTCAGGTGAAAGAGCACGCATATACCCAAGCACAGGAAGTTTAAGTGCATCTTGTGGATAAACGCTTGTACTATCACGGGCGACAAGTTGATCTTGAGCTCCCAATGCATAAACGATTTCTGTAAGAGAACCACCAATAGAGACAATACGCGCATTTTCAGAAAAGTGTGTTGTAGGTTCAGCAATTACTGGTTGAGAAAAGGGAGAAAGAGAAGGCAATATAAAAATAAGAAAAAAGCTCGATAGTCTACGCAAAAAAAGTGTAAGCATGTCGGATTTACCTTTCTAGGCAATTTCTGTTTCTCTATATGAGGGCAAACTATTCAATAAAGAGCGCCAATCCTCACGTTCTTCTTGACCTTCCTTTCGCATACCAAAGAACTGGACAATCATCTCGCCATTCTTATCGAAAACTTCAAGTGAACTGACATAACCATCACTCGTAGGTTTGCGAACGTGCCATACTTTATCTACTCCAGAAAGTAACAAATGCATATCGAATTTGTGATCAAGAACATTAAGCCATGGTCCCATTTGCTTAATGTTTGTTACTTGTCCACTGAAAATTTGGATACACCCTCTATTCCCAATAAAGCACATAATAGGTATTTCTTGCTGTGCGACTTGATTAAGCATTATTTCAATAGCTTCTACTCCTAATTCATTGGCAAATTCACTACCTGCATATTTTACAGCATCATGTCGGTTAATTTTAAATTCAGAAATAATTTCATGAAGTTGATGCACATCAGTCATTTTCCGCCAACGATTTTGGAACTGTTCAATATTCAACTCTGTAGTATTATTATATTGAGTTGTGGTGGAAGTGGAAAGGATATCAAGAACAGATGATTGGTCTTCATGAAGCAACTTTTCAACAAGTTCACTCCATTTTTCCATATTTGTAGCATCTTTAGAATAGATTTTTAAAATAGCAACGCCATATTGATCAAAAAATTGCAGACTTTTTGTAGGCTTTCCAAGAACGATTACATCATATTCAAAACCAAATTTCCATTGTTCTGAAAAGATACGCAAATCAATTTCACCAAGTGTAATCGGGACATGCGGGTTTTGAACAATTTTTTCAAAACATCCTGTTATTTCGTGAACAGCATATTCATTGCGTGTCAGCGCCATAACTGTTCCAAGTTGAGGAGCATTTTCTAGGAGAGTGGCAATATCAGTTTGTAGTCTTTTTGCTTTTCCGATTGTACAATAGGCAGCAACAAGTTCTGCTTCAGATATACCAATAGAGACTGCAAAATCACGGTTCCGCATCTCTTTTTTTTCTTCACGCAAACGAATAATCATCTCGGCTGTATATGACATGGGCTTTCCTTATGTTACTTTAGAGAGTTAACTTTCAAAACTTTAAACTACAAGGCAATGGGTTGATTATTTTCAGAGAATAACTCAACCCTTTACCAAATAAGCCCCTATTATCAACAGCAGAACAAGCAAAAACCGATAAATTAGGAAAAATTGCAGTCTTTTTTCAAGTCTTTATGATTTAAAGAACACTAAGAATAGAAATACAATAATTTATCCTTTTACCGATACAATGTTATATTGGTCTAATGTTTAACAGAAGTGACTAAAACTTTTGCACGAACGATACCTTAAAGTTACGACCAGGTTGGCTATAATAATCATTTGGTTTTGCACTTTCACCTGAAGGAAGATCAGATGCATTCCAATGTTTTGTATTGAATAAATTATAAACACCAGCTCTTACAATAGGTCCTTTTTCACCAAGTGGCTTCCACCACCCTGACATATCAATAACGTTATATCCTGGAACTTTTGGGGAGTCAGATTTATTTGCAACTTTATCACGTTTCGCAGATGAAGTAAGTACGATATTTGCACCCCAGAATTCTCTTGCATATCCTAATCCAATAACCGTTTTTAAGGGTGAAATTGAGTCGAGATATTCATTTTTATCAAGATCTTTTCCTTGCGAATAGACAAGGGCAAAATTGCTACGCAATCCACTATTAAAAGCCAAATGTACTCTTGCTTCTATGCCAGAAATACGTACACTCCAACGATTCATGTAATGCAAACGCTTAAACGGGAATTCTTCTGATGGTCCTTTATCTATGGTATCTATGAATTTTTTATATTGATTGACAAAGGCACTGAGTAAACCACCGAAGCTTTTATCTCCATATCTTACGCCAATATCGTATCCATTGCTCGTTTCTGCTTTAAGATCAGGGTTTCCTTTTGAGTAATAAGCAGATGGCTTGATATAAGAGGCGTAGAGTTCTGAAACGCGTGGTGCACGAAAAGCTTGCGCCCATTGAGCATAAAGCGTCACTTGATTGCGAATATCCCACTCCACACGTAATTTAGGAGAGAAATGTGAACCATGTCTTTCTGGAGGAAATCTGTCAGAAATCAATGCTTTCTCATAAGGGGAAGTTTTTTGAGGGACATGTTTATACCAATCGTAACGAATTCCAGGTGTTACACGGAAACGATTATGAGCAAAGCCAATTTCATTTTCAAAAGCTAAACCAAAACTGTAGCTATTTGTATCCGGTGAGTCTGATCGATTAGCAGGCACAAAGAGGCATCCCCGTGCATTTTCTGCCAAATGACAATTATCTTTACCTAGTAAATAATGATGAAATTGAGATGATAAAAGATTAGTAGCAAGCCTTAACGTATGGCTTACAGTACCAATACTCACTTTTTTGAGAGCGTGAGCATTTAAACCATAATTGGTACCACGCACAAGATTATCTCTCAAAAAATCTCCTTTTGGTGCTCTAATACGAAATCCTTTTGTAATATCAGTATTTGATTGTTTTAGCCAATAAAGTTGTCCATGAAACGCATCAAAAAGTGCATCTCCGTTGCCGTTATAATCATAAGAAAGAGAAAGACGTTCACGGCGTTTATTGTCCTGTTCATAAACGGAACCTGGGGAGTATCTTGTGTCCATTCTTAATAAATGCGTATTTTTGCTATAATCAAAGCGCTCTGCTGTAAAACCAAAACGGTGGTTGCCATTAAGATATTGATGAACTTTAAAAAGCAAATTATTTTGGTCGAAATGAGCGGGATTTTTACGTGTACGTTCATCATGATATCCCCCTATGTTTCCCATATTTTTTCGCTCATTACCTTCCTTGAGGGATCCTTGAAAGAGAAAAAATGTTTGTTGAGCACGCACAGCAAAAGCTTGATCTATGCGCCAACTATTATTCACAGAATGATAACCACCTTTTATAAGACTACCCCAACTCTTTTCTTCAGTGATAAGGTCTTCAGGATTAAGAGTCCGCAAAGCGACAACTCCTCCTAGTGCACCAGACCCATAAAGGCTAGAGTCCGATCCTTGAATAATATCAAATGTGGAAAGAGCACCAAAGTCAAACGTTGTATTTCCACTGTTGCCACGAAATATATCATTAAGCCATGGAAGAACAATGCCATCCATTGTTGTAAGAACACGGTCTGCACTTAAGCCACGAATCGCAAAACTCTTCTTCTCCGAATTATAAGCTGCGGACGGATCAAGACGACTAATTTCATGGACATCACTGATTTGTTTCTCTTCAATATCCTTAGCGATTTTACGATTGGTCAGAATTGTTACTGAATCTGAAGCATCCTCTACTTTTTTTTCTTTAATAACAATTGGTTTGAGCTCAGTAACAGCTTCTCTCTCATTGTTTTGCGCAAAAACAAATGAAGGTATACAGACCGACAACGCACTTAAAATCACACAGCTTTTATGGATATTCTCTCGTCTTATTCGCATAACACATTATAACCTTTTCTTAAACATCCCCTCTCTAGCTCGAAACTTGACACATAAAAATGCTTGACTCACTGAATCGCAAATCAGCCAGCCCAAAAAAGTGATTTGACTTCAGCATAAAACCACAGAGGAACCATATTAAACATGACAAAATCAGTCAAGAAAAAAGTTGCAATTTCAAAATAGCCTGTTTTAATGAAATTGAACACCAATATTAAGCCTAGAATAGCGGCGGAAGAAACTATGAATTTTGCAAGTATAAGGCGATTATTAATTCTTTGGGTTGGTGCGTTTATTTGCGCTTTCTTTTTGCATATAGCATTAGGAGCACAGTTTTATTTTCATACTACTGGTGTAAGTAATGACATACGCTCACCAACGATTATGCTAACTTTTGTGCAAGAGACTGTATATTCGGATGCTGATACAGATTTGCCGGATATTGATACAGACCTATCGAATGTTAGCACCGAGGCAGAAGTGTTGCAGCCTGATCTTATAGAGCAGGAGTCAGAGATATTAGAACCAGTAGATAAGGTTCAGCCGGAAGAGCTAAAGCATACTATGGAAAAAGATGATTTTACGGTTCTCAAATCTTTGGAAAAAACTTTTCCTCAAAAGGTAGAGCATAAAACCCCCGATAAAAAATCGATACTGATGTCAAAGGCTATGGTAAAGCAGCCCCCTGTAAAGGCGGTACGTTCGTCTACCAATAGTCAGGGCGGCGATACAGCAGCTCTCGAGGATGCGTTATTAGTAGAATGGTTGGCAAAGGTACAGGCACAATTAGAAACGCAAAAAAAATATGTTGTAGAACAGCGTATTAGTCGTGCAAAAGGAACGGTGAAATTAGAATTTAGGGTACATAAGCAGGGAAATATTTTTTCTAGCCGTGTTGTGGTCTCTGCTGGTGATCCGGAACTTGACCGATTGGCTATGACGGCACTTCACCGTGTTGGTTCGTTTCCTCCTCCTCCTCCAGCAAAGGTGAACAAAATTATCAGAGTATCATTAGTATTTAGCTGATTTTTACGTTTTTTTGGTTAATTTTTATACACCTTATGCTTATAATTGCTACGATGTTACGATTTATGAGTTGAGAAATGAGAGTGAACTACTTTGGGGTAGATTTAGGTTATATTACTTCCATTAACCGGAAAGAAGATCGGCTTTTATGTCTGCTTTTCCAGTAAGTCTTACTTTATAAACCCCATAATTTTCCATAACACGCATCACGTAATTACGTGTCTCTGTATAAGGGATGCGTTCAATCCAGTCGATGACTTGATCAAGAGATTGTCCACGAGGATCACCATAGCGTTTTATCCATTCATTGACACGACGGGGACCTGCATTGTAACCAATAAGAGTAAATATATAGGATCCGTTAAAACGTTCTAATTGTTCTCTTAGAAAATAAGCCCCTAATGTAGCATTATAACTGGCATCACTTCTAAGTTTTTTAGGTGACCATGTGATTGAATATTTTTTTGCAAGTGTTTTTGCTGTCGTAGGCAATAATTGGAGAATGCCTTGTGCGCCTGCTTTTGATATAGCTGTTGGATTAAATTCACTTTCTTGCCGAGCAATGGCATAGACAAGCGCTTGTCCTGCGGAAGAAACATGGGCAGAGGGTGGTATAGCCCCTATAGGATGGGAAAGGGCACCAACATTTTTACCTTGAAAAACAGCAGTTTTTCCAATTTTAAGGCTGGTATAATAGTCACCATTTTTTTCTGCCATAACAGCCAGAAGGGCTAATTCGCCAGGGCTTTCTATTTTTTCTCCCAGTTCTCTATAAAAAAATTTAGCAAAATCAACATAGCCGGCTGATTCAAGGCGTTGAATCGCTTTAATAGCCTCTCGTGCGTTAAAACGTTGTCGCTCAGCGGTTGTTGGTTTTGGAAAGAAGACTTTAAATTTTTTTTTGTTAAGCCGTGAAGCTGCTAATTGACCATAATAAGTTGCACCAAAATGGGCTGCACGATGAAAATAATTTTGGGCATTTTTATGTTCATTTAAAGCTTCTGCTGCTCGCCCCATCCAATAATATCCACGAGATGCAGAAAGAGGAGCAGAAGATAATTGAGGAATACGCGAAAAATGCTGCATTGCCAATTGAGGATCATGAAGAAACCGTAGCGCATACCATCCTGCATGAAATTCAGCATCGACTGCTAATAAAGATGTCATACCTGTGTGCGTGGCAACAAGTTGATAGGCAATTTTTGGCTCGTTTAAATCGAGCATTTCGCGCGAAAGAGCGCGTCGCTCTTTCCACAATGCATGAGGGTTCATAAGTTTTAATGCATCTCTTGATGTTTTCATCATAAGTGTTGCAGCTGCATTATATTGTCCAGTTCGTCGAAGATAGCGAATTCGGGAAAATTGTAAAAGAGGATCTTTTTGCCATGGTCGCTCAACAGCTTGTAATTTTTGCATAGCTCTAGGATCATTTTTTTCAACGGCAACAAAAGCATTAAAAAGAGATTGAGCATGCGCCAATTTTGCAACCCGTTCAGCTGAATCGAAGTGATGTGTATAAAGCATAAATTGCATGCGTTTCAGATGATCAATAGGTTTTAAAATAGCACTTGCACTTTTCAGAATAAGCTCTTCTTCTTTTGCATTGAGCTTTTCTTTATGCCACCACGGTGCAATGATTTGTCGAGCACGAACAGTTTGTCTAGTTGCGATAAGAGCTTTAGCGAAGTGAGCCATACCTTGTGCTGTGAGAGGGGGATGATGAGAAAATTTTTGGAGGATCACATGTATGGAATTGGTTTCATTGATAAAAGCACGTTCAGCATTACGTTGCATAGTCGTTATGCCTGGCCACCCTTTTAGTTCATTGATTGCATTGAATATTTCAGAGCTTGGTATATTTGCTTGGCTTGATATACCGATTGCCCATGTCAAAATATGGCGGTCAAGGCTATTTTTTACCATTGAATTACGAAGACTGATTGTTTTTGCAATATTGTTGTTTGAAAGTGCATCTAGCCCAGCTTTAAGTTGTTTAAGTGTAGAGTTATTACTGGATGGAGGAGGAGTGTGGGGTGTCGTGTGAAGCTGTTTAAGAGGTTTTTGAGCTTCTTTTTTTATGGCAAAGGAGGTAGGGCGAACCAAAGGGATTGGTGCTGTCCCATGCAAAAGGGGCGATTGTGCCCATGCACTTGAAAATAAAATTGTTGTTGCCAGTATAAGTGCAGTAAAGGTTTGTACAAAAAAGGAGACAGGAAATGCATGCATAGAGAAAAAGACCTTAAAACCTTTCTTTTGGAAACACCCAAGAATTTTTAAAACAGAAGCGTGAAAAACGGGTTAATGTAGGCTGATGATTTAAAGAAATGTGTCGGAATTGAAGGAGAGACATGTTAAATCTTTTGAGAGCTATTGTGAAATACATCTTGCTTCAATGATAGAGCAAGATTATGCTTTATCATTGGTAATTTATAGAGGCCGTTAAAAAAATAAAGAGAACATTACAGGGAGTTTATCATGCTCAAGGGAGCTGTGACTGCGCTTATCACACCATTTGATGATGAGGGCGCTATTGATGAGAAAGTATTTTGCAATTTTATTGAGTGGCAGATTGCACAAGGTATTAACGGTGTAAGCCCTGTTGGGACGACGGGTGAATCACCAACTTTAAGTCATGAAGAACATAAGAGGGTTATAGAATTGTGTGTTGAGCAGGTTGCTAAGCGTGTTCCTGTTGTTGCTGGAGCAGGATCAAATAGCACAAGTGAAGCTGTAGAGCTTGCGCAACATGCACAAAAGGCAGGCGCAGATGCAGTCTTGGTTGTCACTCCCTATTATAACAAACCCAATCAGTCCGGTTTATACTCGCATTTTTCTTCTATTGCGAAAGCTATTTCTATACCTATTATAATTTATAATATTCCCGGTCGTTCTATTATCGATATGGCTGTGGAAACGATGAGAGACCTTTGTCACGATTTTAAAAACATCATTGGTATTAAGGATGCGACGAGCAAAATTGAGCGTGTCAGTGAACAACGTGAAAAGTGTGGAAAAGATTTTGTACAGCTTTCCGGTGATGATTGCACAGCATTAGGTTTTAATGCACATGGAGGTGTAGGATGTATTTCGGTTTCATCCAATGTTGCCCCAAAACTCTGTGCAGAACTGCATTCGGCTTGTTTACATGGTGATTATAAAAAAGCCCTAGAATTAAATGATCGTTTGATGCCTCTCAATCGTGCAGTATTTATTGAACCAAGCCCTGCAGGTATTAAATATGCTGCTGCAAAATTAGGACTTTGTAACGATATTGTTCGTTCACCGATTGTCCCATTAGCGGATACCACAAAGAAGATTATTGATGCTGCTCTGTGCCATGCTGGTCTGCTTAAAAAATAAAATGATATAGTGAGCCATGAACAAAAAAAAGAACGCGCCAGTACGGAAAATAATTGCTGATAATCGTAAAGCCCGTTTTAATTATGAAATTCTTGATAATCTTGAGGCTGGTCTGGTTCTCCAGGGAGCAGAAGTAAAGTCTTTGCGTTCTAATCATGCGAATATCGCTGAGAGTTATGCTAGCTTTGAAAATGGAGAATTATGGTTAGTCAATAGCTATATTCCTGAATATACGCAAGCCAATCGTTTTAATCATGAGCCGCGTCGTTTGCGTAAGTTATTAATTTCAAAACGTGAAATGGCACGTTTTTTTAATGCGACTTCCCGTGAAGGAATGACACTTGTTCCTCTCAAACTTTATTTTAATGAAAAAGGGCGTGCTAAGTTGGAAATTGCTCTAGCACGTGGGAAAAAGCTTCATGATAAGCGTGAAACGGAAAAGAAACGTGATTGGGGACGTGAAAAAGCACGACTTTTAAAAAAATATGGCTGACAGGATACGTTTATATATCTTTTTATAATATTTCTTAGAAGATTTTAACATTGATCTAGATATGTTTTTGCTGCTTCGAAAATCTGATGGAACATAGCATCTGTTAAACGGCCAGTGTTGGTATTATAGCGTGAACAGTGATAGCTTGAAAAGATGCGTAATCTTCCAATGTTATTTATTTCTCCATGTCCGAAAGGATGGGCTAGAATTTTTGCATTGAGGGCGCGTAGTGTTGAATGATGTGCAATAGTGCCGAGGGTGATAACAGCTTTAAGTTTGGGAAGATTTGTTAAAAGAGGAGAAAAGAAATATCGGCAAGTATTAATTTCTGCACTAGTGGGTTTATTTTCTGGCGGAACACAACGAACTGAGTTAACAATTGCTGTATCAATCAGTTCAAGATTATCATCTGCTTTTTCTCCAAAAGTACCTTGTGCAAAACCAAACTTTTTTAAAGTCGAATACAGCAAGTGTCCAGCATAATCACCAGTAAACGGACGTCCAGTTCGATTTGCTCCGCGTAATCCAGGAGCAAGACCGACAATGAGAAGGCGGGTTGTAGTAGCGCCTTTATAGGGAAAAAACGGGCGCACTGGTGCGTTATGCCAAGTCGGTTCTTTTATACGCCAATCAGCGATGAATTTGTGTAAACGGGGGCATAAATTGCAATTTTGCGGTGGTTCCGGGCAAAGCGATGTTAATGGACTATTCATGGTAGTAGGCATTAGTTATTATTATAAAAAAATCCTTTTGAGCTGTTTATGGGGTATACAACAGATTATGTTTTTGTAAACAACTTCATGGTTAAACAGATGTGCTGTTTCATAATACCGTTAAGTATTTTTGCAAAGAGAGATGAATTTGCAAGTGCTTTATTTGATGCTCAAGATGTCAAATTAATACAGTGTCTAGTGAGTGTAAATCTCTTACTTTTAACTGATATGTTGTCATAAATGGTGCGCATGAGATTATTCTAAAGATTTCTCATAAATTTGAATGATGAATAATTTTAAAGCTTGAAGTTTCTAGGAAGATTTATTTTGTTAGGTGAGTGTACTTTATTCGTTTGGATCCTGTGCCTTGCAATCTTTCATGTTAGAGTGGCATTGATAACTGCTTTGAATAGGTTCTGTGCTTTTTAAAAGCTTCCAAGATTTTTTTAATAAACTCTTTGAGCAAAAAATATTAAAGTGTGTGTTGTTTTTCTTGTGTTTTATTTTGATTATTGTATATAATCCATTCCTACCATGAAATTTATTAATCTTTAAGAAAGAGGCATGGATGGCCCGCGTAACAGTAGAAGATTGTATTGATAAAGTCGATAATCGCTTTGAATTGGTGCTTTTAGCAGGGCATCGAGCGCGTCAGATTTCCCAAGGTGCGCAGATGACGGTTGATCGTGATAATGATAAGAATCCGGTCGTTGCTTTGCGTGAAATAGCAGAAGAGACGTTGTCACCTGCTGATTTGAAAGAAGACCTTATTCATTCGTTGCAGAAACACGTGGAAGTGGATGAGCCAGAAATGGCGAGTGGACTGATTTCTCATGTCAGTGAAGCTGAAGGTGTTTTTAGCACATCGTCGGAAGAAGAGAGTAGTTCATTCGATCATATGTCGGAAGAGGATCTTTTAGCAGGTATTGAAGGTTTGGTTGTTCCAGAGAAAAGTGACGATTATTGATTGTTTTAAGGAATAAATATACGATGTCATGCGGTAGCGTTTATTTTCTTGTCTTTTATTGAAGAGATATTCATGTTCAATAAGGGTTAGGTTGTGAAGATGTAAAGGATATGCTTGTATGATGCGTCAGTGTGAGCTTGTTGGACGTGTTCAGCGTTACAAGTCTGACGTAGATGAGGCTCTGTTGAATAGAGCCTACGATTACGCAATGCGAAAGCATGGTCATCAAAAGCGTGCTTCAGGTGATCTTTATTTTTCTCATCCTTTAGAAGTAGCCGCTATTTTGACAGATATGCGGTTAGATGAAGCGACCATTGCTGTTGCTCTTTTGCATGATACAATTGAAGATACAAGCGCTACACGAGCAGAAATTGATCAACTTTTCGGATCTGAAATTGGTAAGTTGGTTGAAGGGCTCACAAAACTTAATAAGCTTGATCTCGTATCGAAGAAGGCAGTACAGGCAGAGAATCTGCGTAAACTTCTTATCGCTATTTCTGATGATGTTCGTGTTCTTTTAGTCAAACTTGCTGATCGTCTTCATAACATGCGTACCCTTGGTGTTATGCGTGATGATAAGCGTAGGCGAATTGCTGAGGAGACAATGGATATTTATGCGCCACTTGCGGGCCGCATGGGTATGCAGGATATGCGTGAGGAGTTAGAAGATCTCTCTTTCCTTTATTTAAACCCAGAAGGTTATCGAACAATTACCAATCGACTTTCTGAATTATCAAAGCGTAATCTTGATTTGCTTTCTAGGATTGAAAATGAATTGACAAAACTTTTTTTAGAGAATGGCATTAAAGCAGATGTTAAAAGCCGTCAGAAAAAGTCTTATTCAGTTTTTCGTAAAATGGAAAGTAAGGCGTTATCTTTTGAACAATTGTCCGATATTTTTGGATTTCGCGTCATTGTTGAAACAGTCAATGATTGTTATCGTGCTCTTGGTGTTATCCATACGACGTGGCCGATGGTACCTGGTCGTTTTAAAGATTATATTTCTATACCAAAGCAGAATGATTATCGTTCCATTCATACAACGATTGTAGGGCCTTCAAGGCAACGTGTTGAGCTGCAGATTAGAACTGCTGTGATGGATGAAATTGCTGAATATGGTGTTGCTGCACATTCCATTTATAAAGATCACGGTTCCAATTATTCGTCTTCGAAATTATCAAACGAAACTAATGCCTATGCATGGTTACGTCAAACAATTCAATCTTTGTCAGATGGAGATAACCCGGAAGAGTTTTTAGAACATACAAAGCTTGAGCTTTTTCAAGATCAAGTTTTTTGTTTTACTCCGAAAGGTCGACTGATTGCCTTTCCAAAAGGTGCTACCCCCATTGATTTTGCTTACGCAGTTCATACCGATATTGGTGATTCTTGTGTGGGGGTAAAAATCAATGGTCGTATTATGCCTTTAATAACAAAATTAAAAAATGGTGATGAAGTTGATATTATACGCTCACAAGCTCAAATTCCACCAGCAGCGTGGGAATTTCTTGTTGTAACAGGCAAAGCGCGCTCAGCCATTCGTCGAGCAACCCGCGCAGCGGTACGTAAGCAATATTCAGGTTTGGGATATCGTATACTCGAGCGTGCGTTTGAATATATGGGAAAACAATTTTCCAAAGATATTCTTAAGCAAGTTTTGCCACGTTTGGCACGCAAAGATGTGGAAGACGTATTGGCTGCTGTTGGGCGTGGTGAATTGCCTTCTGCTGATGTGATAAAAGCGGTTTATCCTGATTATCAAGATCACCGTGTGGTACAAAAGTCGTCTTTTAAGCCTGGGGAAGAAGGTTGGTTTAATATTGAAAATGCTCAAGGTATGATTTTTAAAGTTCCAGAAAATGAAAAGAATGTGACGGCAGAAAAGCATCAATCCAAAGCTTTACCTATTCGAGGAACCCGTGGAGATATTCCTGTACGATTTTCTCCTGAAGGGGCAGTACCGGGAGATCGAATTGTTGGCATTATGCAACCAGGCGCGGGAATTGTTATTTATCCGATACAATCCTCGGCTTTAATGGCTTATGATGATCAGCCAGAACGATGGATTGATGTACGCTGGGATATTGATGCTCAAATGAATGAGCGTTTCCCTGCTCGGATTAATATTTTAGCTGTTAACAGTCCGGGCTCATTGGCAGAAATTACGCAAGTGATTTCTGCCAATGATGCCAATATACAAAATTTATCCTTTATCCGTACAGCACCAGATTTCACGGAAATTATGATTGATTTGGAAGTTTGGGATTTAAAACATTTGAATCGTATTTTTTCTCAGTTAAAAGAGGCAGGTTCGGTTAGTGCAGTACGGCGGGTTCACGGATAAAAAAGAGAGATTTTGCGATGAATACAAAAGATGTGATTGATATTTTTAAACAAGCAGATGCTATTCTGGAAGGGCATTTCATTTTAACATCAGGCCGTCATAGTGCAACTTACATGCAGAAGGCAAAAGTATTCATGCATGCTGACTTGACAGAGAAGTTATGTCGTGGGTTAGCTGAAAAAATCAAAAAATCTGTCGAGGGAAAAATTGATTACGTGGTTGGTCCCGCAATTGGTGGCCTTATTCCTTCGTATGAAACTTCACGTCATCTTGGTATTCCTTCTCTGTGGGTAGAACGTGTAAATGGTGTGTTTGAGTTGCGTCGTTTTGAAATCAATAAGGGTGCACGAGTTGTGATTGTTGAAGATATTGTGACAACAGGTCTTTCCATTCGTGAGACAGTTGAGGCTCTGGTTGCAACAGGAGCAGATGTGGTGGCGAGTGCGTGTATTCTTGATCGTTCTGGGGGTAAGGCTGATGTCGGAGTTCCGTTGATTGCACTTGCTGAATACGAGATAGCATCTTATGCTGGTGATGCGCTCCCTGCTGAACTCGCTATGCTTCCAGCAATCAAGCCAGGAAGTCGAAATATTTAATTGTCTCTCTATTTTTTTTGTGCAAAAGCTTGGAGAAATTTATTTGAAACATACAGATTATTTTATTGTCATAAAATATATATTGGGAATTATATGCTTTTTCGTCGTCGAGAACCAGTAGATTTTGTAAAGCGTATTCGACTTTGGTTGTGGCCACGTCGTTCATTTTCTCGCTCATTTTGCTATATACGTAAGCGTATTTTGCGTATATCCGCTACGCCGCATAAAGTTGCGTTGGGGTTTGCTATCGGTATTTTTTTAGCTTGTTCACCTCTCTTTGGAATGCATATCATTTTGGCAATATTTTTTTCTTGGATTTTGCGCGGAAACTTTGCGGCAGCGATCATCGGGACGGTTTTTTCTAATCCACTCACATTTTTGTTAATTGTTATGGCAGATTATAAGGTAGGCTATTTCTTTTTATCGATTTTTAGTAATGTAAATGAGATTTCTCTTTCTCAAATTCGCTTTCTGTTTAACGGTTTAACACTGTCGAATGTATCTCTGCTTTTTGAGGACGCATGGAACTCAATCATGAGACCTATGATTTTAGGTGGTATCCTTTTGGGTTTTACTCTTGGTAGCTTATCTTATATAAGTGTTTACCGAGCAATCGCCCGTTTTCAACAAAAGCGATATCAAAAAATTGTAAAAAAAAAGCGTTTGTGACAAGGAAATTTGGGTGATATTTTATGATCGTTGGTCTTGGAAATGATCTGATTGATATAAGACGCATTGAAAGAATGTTGTTTCGTTATGGTGACCGTTTTGTTCAACGTATTTTTACTGACATTGAACAGACCAAATCTGAAAATCTCCAAAAAAGATCTTCTTCTTATGCCAAAAGATTTGCTGCCAAAGAAGCATGTGCTAAGGCTTTGGGAACAGGAATCGCTTGTGGTGTGAGTTGGAAAGACATGGGGGTGGTCAATTTATCATCCGGCAAACCAATTATGAAATTAACAGATCGTGCGCAAATACAATTACAAAAGTTATTGCCTCCTCGTTACGAGGCTGTCATTCATCTTAGTATAACGGACGATTTTCCTTGGGCGCAGGCATTTATTATTATCGAAGCGCTTCCGCGTGGATAGATATAAATCTTGTAGGAGATTGTACTTTTGTTATTTAAACATTATGATAAAAAATGAGTTATATCTGTTATGGGAAGGGTATCTGTAATGATGCGGAAAGAAGAAATGCGTAAAAAAGAAGAAAAAGGCGGAGTTCTTGAATTTATTTTGGTATTAATACAGGCGCTGTTTTTAGCAGCTGTTATTCGTACACTTTTTTTTCAGCCTTTCAGTATTCCTTCCGGTTCAATGCGTCCTACTTTGCTTGTGGGGGATTATCTGTTTGTTTCTAAATATGCATATGGGTATTCTCGTTTTTCGATACCTTTTTCTCTCCCTATTTTTTCGGGGCGCATTTGGGCATCTCAGCCTCAGCGTGGAGATGTTGTGGTTTTTCGTTTACCGAGTAATCCAGATATTGATTATATAAAACGTGTTGTTGGACTACCAGGCGATCGTATACAAGTTCGTCAGAGTGTTCTTTATATTAATGACGAGGCTGTTTCACGTCACTTTATGGGGAAAGTTGATAATTCTGATATAACAGAGGTGAATTACCCTGTTGACGTTTATCGTGAGACAATGCCAAATGGTGTTAGCTACAATACACTTGATTTAGCTTTTATTCCACAAGTGGATGACACGAAAGTTTTCGAAGTGCCACAAGGGCATTATTTTATGATGGGTGATAACCGTGATAATTCAGATGATAGTCGTTTAGATGTGGGCTATGTTCCAGAAGAGAATCTTATTGGTCGAGCAAGTGTGATTTTTTTCTCTATTAGTAATGGTTCAAGTGCTTGGCAGATTTGGCGCTGGCCATTTGATATACGTTGGAGTCGTTTGTTTTCTTTTATCAATACCGTTCATGATTTGCCGCTTGTCAAGCAAGGAATCAATGATGAAGCGTCGTCCAATGATTAATCAGCTTGAAAAGCTGACGGGGCATCATTTTAGAGATGAAGAGAGATTAAAAAAAGCATTAACACATTCTAGTGTACAAGATTCGGAGCAGGGGAATTATGAACGGCTGGAATTTCTAGGTGATCGAGTTCTAGGACTTTTGATTGCAGAAATGCTCTATCAATTTTTTCCACAGGCAAGTGAGGGGGAATTATCGGTACGTTTAAATGGTCTAGTCAATGCACAGACATGTGCCGATATTGCGCAAGAAATGGGTTTGCCTGATATGATCCATGTTGGTTTTGAGATGAGAAACTTCGAGGGGCGTCGCCTCACGAATATGTACGCTGATGTGGTTGAAGCTTTGATTGCTGTAATGTATCTTGATGGAGGATTAGAGAGTGTTCGTCCTTTTATTCAAAGATATTGGCAAAGTCGGGCAAAGCAGATGGACGCTGGTCGACGTGATGCCAAGACCGAGTTGCAAGAATGGGCGCATATACAGGGCGGTGTACAACCGCATTATCGGGTTATAAAGCGTTCTGGTCCAGATCATAATCCTGTTTTTATGGTAGAGGTGAATATTTTGGGTTTTGCACCGGAGATTGGGCAAGGAAATTCTAAGCGATGTGCTGAAAGAATGGCGGCTGAAAAAATTTTACGGCGAGAGGGGATATGGGAAACAATAGGAAAAAATAATCATGAATGACCTTGCAAAAACGCGTTCTGGTTTTGTTGTGCTTATTGGAATGCCTAATGCCGGTAAGTCGACATTGGTTAATCAGTTAGTTGGAACGAAGGTTTCAATTGTAACGCATAAGGTCCAAACGACGCGAACTTTGATTCGTGGTATTGTTGTTCATGATAATGCACAAATTGTGTTGATTGACACTCCAGGTGTTTTTCGTCCCCACAAGCGCTTAGAACGTGCTATGGTGTCTGCCGCTTGGGGAGGCGCTAAGAGTGCTGATATCCTTTTAGTTTTGATTGATGTTCAAGGTGGTCTTTCGGATGAAGTTTGTACAATGTTAGATATTGTAAAAAATCTTAAACAAGATAAGATTCTTGTTCTTAATAAGATTGATACAGTTGTTAAATCATCCCTTTTAGCGTTAACCATTCAAATTAATGAGCGCGTGAAATTTGTGCAAACATTTATGATTTCGGCTTTAAACGGGTCTGGTTGCAAGGATTTGCTTCATGCATTGAGTGCAATGATGCAGGAGGGACCTTGGTATTATCCGGAAGACCAAATTTCAGATATGCCCATGCGTCATCTTGCTGCTGAAATCACGCGTGAAAAGCTTTTTCTCCGTCTCCATGATGAACTTCCTTATACTTCAACAGTCGAAACAGAAAGCTGGGAAGAGTATTCAGATGGTTCAGTTAAAATTAATCAAGTTATTTATGTAGAGCGTGAGAGTCAGAAAAAAATTGTTTTAGGAGCAAAAGGCGATACAATTAAAGCGATTGGACAGGCAGCACGCAAAGAATTAATGGAAATTATGGATCAGAAAGTTCATCTTTTTCTCTTTGTGAAAGTGTGTGATAATTGGGACACCGATCCAGAGCGTTATCGCGAAATGAGACTGGATTTTTAAAAACAAAATGAAATGGAAAGAACAAGCCATTATCCTTGGTACGCGCCAGTATGGTGAAACAAGTGTTATTCTTGAGATTATGACGCGTCAGCGTGGCCGTTATATGGGAGTGGTAAAAGGGGGGCGTTCTCGTCGTATGGCGGCTCTTCTTCAACCTGGGAATTTTGTTGAGGCTGAGTGGTGGGCACGTTTAGATGAACATTTGGGGCTTTTTCGGCTTGAAGCACTTAACTTACATGCTGCACGATTAATTCTCTTACCAGAGGCACTTTATGCTTTGCAGTTGATAGCTTTTCATTTGCGTCTTCTTCCTGAGCGTGATCCGCATCCTATTTTATACGATATTTTACATCTCTTTATGCAGAATTTTGATGAGCGGTCTGTAAACGCAGAGTTGCTTGTACGTTTTGAAATGCGGCTGCTCGAAGAACTTGGCTTTGGTCTTGATTTGTCTCATTGTGCTGCAACGGGCAGTACAGAGAGACTTTGTTATGTATCACCAAAATCGGGACGAGCTGTATGTGAGGAGGCGGGGCGCCCTTGGAAAGAGAAGCTTCTCATTTTACCACAGTTTCTTGTGCAAAGAACGACACGTCCTGTAGATTTTAATGACATAATAAATGGTTTCATTCTAACGGGTTTTTTTTTAATGCGTCATGTCTGGGAACCGCGGGATATAAAGCAACCACCGATGCGCATGAATTTGATACAATTATTTGAACGCCAATTTTGTATGCAAGCATCAATTTGTTAATCTGATAAATAGTCAATAGAATATGAAGATGCGAATCTTAAAAACAATTTCTGAAGTACGTCAATATATCGCAGCAGAACGGTGTTTAGGACTTTCGATTGGTTTTGTTCCAACGATGGGGGCACTGCATGAAGGTCACCTAGCATTAGTGCAGCAAGCACGAGCAACGTGTGATAGAGTGCTGGTTTCTATTTTTGTCAATCCAAAACAATTTGGTCCCAACGAGGGTTTTGATAAATATCCAAGAGATTTGGTGGGCGATTGTGCTTTGTTGAAAAAAGCGGGTGTTGAATATGTTTTTGCACCTTCTGTAGAAGAAATGTGGCCACTGGGAAATGACACAATTGTGGAGGTGGGAAAGTTATCACGTATTTTGATAGGGAGATTACGTCCAAGGCATTTTTGTGGCGTGACCAGCGTTGTTGCTAAGCTTTTTAATATTGTTCAGCCAGATAAGGCTTTTTTTGGGGAAAAGGATTTTCAACAAATTTTGATTATTCGGCGTATGGTTGAAGACTTAGCTTTTCCTATTGAAATTGTAGGGGTGCCTATTTTACGTGAAGCAGATGGTCTCGCCTGTTCTTCACGTAATCAGCTTTTAACATTAGAAGATCGCAAAGCTGCAAAAATTATTCCTAAAAGTGGTAAAGCTGCTGAAAAACTTTATCGCCAAGGTGAACGCTCGGTTGATAAATTATGCAAAATTGTTCGTGATATTTTACAGCAAGAATCGCGCGCCATCATTGAATCAGTGGATTTACGAGATATGGAAACCTTATGCGAGGTCAAAGGGAGATTAAAAAAACCTGCTGTTTTACTCCTCACTGTCCGCTTTGGTACAGTGAGGCTTATTGATCAATACATATTGCAAGAGAAGCATGAAAATGAGTGTACATAATAAAACTATGAAGCGTATCACTTCTTCTGAAATACGATCAAGAAAAGGGCAGCAACCGATTGTTTCTTTAACAGCTTATCAGGCTTATACTGCGCGAATTGCTGACCCATATTGCGATTTACTTTTGGTTGGTGATAGCGTTGGCATGGTTGTGTATGGGTTTGAGACAACACTTCCTGTTAATTTAGACATGATGATTTTGCACGGACAGGCGGTTATGCGTGGGTCTCAAAAAGCCCTTGTAGTTGTTGATATGCCTTTTGGTTCTTATGAAGAAAATCCAGAACAAGCTTTTTCTAATGCGTCGCGTGTTCTTGCAGAAACAGGGTGTGGTGCAGTGAAGCTTGAAGGCGGTGTTTATATAGCAGAAACAATTGATTTTTTGTGTAAACGTGGCATTCCAGTTATGGGGCATATCGGACTGACGCCACAGGCGGTAAATCGTTTTGGCGGTTTCAAGACGCAAGGACGCAAGGAGAGTGATTGGCAAAGGATTGAATCCGACGGGATGGCGATCGAAGAAGCTGGTGCTTTTGCTGTAGTTGTAGAAGGGGTTGTCGAACCTTTAGCGGTGAAGCTGACAGAAAAACTTTCTATCCCGACCATTGGTATTGGTGCGTCTAATCAGTGCGATGGACAGGTATTAGTTATGGAAGATATGTTGGGCTACGGTGCTTATGTGCCAAAATTTGTGCGTCGTTATGGTGCTCTTGAACAAGCAATGGAGTCCGCAATCAAGAATTATGCAGAGGATGTCACATCGCGTGCTTTTCCAGCTGATAAGGAAGTTTATAAACTAAAATAAAATCCACTTTAATATGAAAAATTTGACAAGAGAACGTTTGTTATCGAGCTCTGATAATGATTGTATTTTCTTTCATATATCTCTTGTTTGTATTCAATTTGAGCTATAATTTTTAATATATCATTTCGTTTATATAATTATTGATTCATAAAAGCATAAAGTTTTCGAAGTTTTCATTGATAGTATATCGCAAAAACTTGAACTTAATAATATGTGCTTTTTGTTGGTTTTAAGCTACAAGTTATTATAGAGGCAGAAATTGTAGACTATCAAATTTCTATAGGATAGTGGATGAAAAAAGGGGATCATTCTTTTTAATAATTGTATTCAAGTAAGCGTTAAGGGAAAAAGGCGAAAACCTAATATAAGCATTTTTCTCAACTAAAATGATAAAGGATGAATGATACAAGAAGAATATTAGTATGCTCTCTGGGTATCAAGATTACTAAAACGGATTAAAAAGGTGTTTTCAATTTGTTGTGTAGAGTATGGTTGCAAATTGAGATCATCGGGTAAAATGTTATTTGGAGAGCCAAAATAGCGAAGGGCTTCTTCTGTATTAAATCCAGCAAGCGTGATAGCTTCGTAGAATGCAGCAATGCGGTCAGCTTGTTTGATTTTTTTTAAGAGCTTTTGAGAAGGATTAACGGGGAGGGAAAAGCGCATGTGGATAGCATCTTGTATACGTTTTTCGATGAGCTCATATTGTTTTCCTATAACAGCTTTAAAGGGCGAAATCATATCACCTATGACATATTCTGGTGCATCATGAAGGAGAGCACACAGGCACTCATCGCTACGTGATTGGGGAAAAAGTTTCTGAAATATTTGTTCTACCAAAAGTGAATGCTGTGCAACAGAATAGGCATGTTCTCCTTGTGTTTGGCCGTTCCAACGTGCAACGCGGGCAAGTCCATGGGCAATATCTTCGATTTCAACATCAAAAGGAGAAGGGTTTAGCAAATCGAGACGCCGGCCAGAAAGCATTCTTTGCCAAGCGCGTGCTTCTCCATTTTTTGATAATTCAGCTTTAGCCATTAGTGAGTTTCCACAGTGCTTTCAGGGAAGGTAAAATTCATATTTTCAGCAATGCTTACTGTGACGGGAGAATTTTCTACTGTAAATGGGATATTGTTATTCATAGCATCTTTGACATGATCTATGCGCATTAAAACTAAGGCTTCGTTTGCAGCACACGTTCTTAGATAACCAAGTATTTTCCCCCCTGCTTCAACGCTGGAGCCTTGGGTTAATTCATGCTGGCTTTTTACGACTAAAACACGGCGACGTGCCGCGCGACGGTGATGCATTCTTGAAACAACTTCTTGCCCGATATAGCAACCTTTATTAAATGCTAGCCCACTTATTTGATCGTAATTAATATCATGGGGAAAGACTTTACCTATTTCGTAATCTTGACCGCTTTCTGCGATTGCATAACGAATACGCAATCGATCCCAATTATCATTATATTCTGGAGCAAAAAAAGGTATTTTTCCATAGGATCGTATTATTTTTTCTTTTTGTGGAAATCGCTTATCAATAAAACTTGAATCAAAATTTAAAGTATTTGATTCATTATTCCAGAAAACTGTAACAAGTTCTTGTAATGGTTGTGTAATTTCTATTTTTGTATGCAGCTTATAGAGGAGCAGACGCTTGTAGAGGATATCAGCTAAAGATGCAACGGTATCAATCAGATAACCATCATCTCTTTTACCGATAAGAAAATCAGCAATAACCTTTCCTTGTGGAGATAAGAGAGCTCCAGGGAAAATTTCTTTTGGGCCGATTTTTGTTACATCTGTTGTGATAAGAACTTGAAGAAAATGTGTTGCTTCTTCACCGGTAACTTTAATAATTCTACGGTTTTTAAAGAGAATGGCATTTTGTTTTTCAATCATGGTTCTTGCCTTTCTGCCTAAAGTTACATAATCGATAAAGAAAGGATATGTGAGGAGTACGGCTATGTTTAAAACATTTGATACAATTTTTAAAGGTGCAACAGTGGTAAATCATGATGGAAGGAGTAAGCGTGATATTGGTATTACAAATGGCCGTATTGCTGAAATTGGGGATCTTACATGTGCATCTGCTGGTGAAGTGATTGATTGTACAGGGCTTCACATTTTACCAGGGATTATCGATAGTCAAGTTCATTTTCGTGAGCCAGGCAATGAACATAAGGAGGATTTGGAAAGTGGTTCGTATTCCGCTGTTTTAGGGGGCGTTACAGCAGTATTTGAAATGCCTAATACCAATCCATTAACCACATCGGAAGAAGCTTTGTCTGATAAAGTAAAACGCGGATTTCATCGGATGCATTGTGATTTTGCCTTTTGGGTTGGAGGAACACGTGAAAATGTACATGAATTGGCCGAATTAGAAAGACTTCCTGGAGCTGCGGGAATTAAAGTCTTTATGGGGTCTTCTACAGGTGCTCTTCTGGTGGATGATGATGAAAGTGTGCGTCTTATTTTGAAGAATATTCATCGTCGTGCAGCTTTTCATTCTGAAGATGAGGTAAGGCTCAGAGAACGTAAAATGTTGTGTATCGAAGGAGATGCATCATCGCACCCAGTTTGGCGTGACGAAGTCGCAGCATTAAAATGTACACAGCGCTTGGTGAAAATCGCCCATGAAACGAAGGCACGCATTCATGTGTTACATCTCTCTACTGCGGAAGAAATCGATTTTCTAAAAAAACATAAAGATGTTGCAACCATTGAAGTTACACAGCATCATTTGACTTTAACTGCTGATGATTATTTGCAGTTTGGCACATTGATTCAAATGAATCCACCTATTCGTGAAAGCCGCCACCGTGAGTCTCTTTGGTACGGTGTTCAGCAAGGTATTGTTGATGTATTAGGTTCTGATCACGCTCCTCATACGCTTGAAGAAAAGCTTAAAACTTATCCTGCGTCACCTTCAGGGATGACAGGTGTGCAGACAACAACGGCAATTATGCTAACACATGTAAATGTAGGAAAGCTTTCTCTTGAACGTTTTGTTGATCTCACTTCGCATGGCCCTAGCCGCATTTTTGGTATAAGCTGTAAAGGGCGCCTTGCTGTTGGATATGATGCTGATTTGACCATTGTTGATCTGAAGCGGGAAGAAACTATTACGAATGCATTAATTGGTTCGCGTGTAGGTTGGACACCTTATGATGGTAAAAAAGTTAAAGGATGGCCTGTTGGTACTATTATTCGTGGTATGCGTGTTATGTGGGAAGGTGAAATTATTACACCTTCGCAAGGTGAGCCTATTAAATTTATAGAAACTCTGGCGTGACAAGATTAAGGTTTGTACGGCTTTGTGGAATGATTTTGTGCATAAATAAAGGCTCTCTAACAATTTTGTGAAGACAAGGCATTTTGAAAGCCTAAGAGCTTTTGTAGGGGTTAATTATTAAGATGTATAAGAAGGTTTTCGGACAAGGCTCTACCCTCTTTAACATATCTTTGATTTGCTTCAATTGCTGACTGTGTACAATGATGATAATTTTCTGAGAAGGCGCGATATGCTTCATTAAACGCTTCGTAAAAATAAGCGCGTCTTTGTGGAATTGGTTGTTCTGCTTCGATCAGTGCGGTCATATAGTCATACCATTGGTTTGTTGGAGTCTTACAAAGATTATGTAAATAGTGCAGCGACCCCAAAATTTCTGCCAGTCGTAGCAATTTTGTTTCATAGGGTGGTGATTGTTGTGCAAAAGTTGGTGTTAAAGATAGAAAAAACGTTAAAAAAGTGATTTTTATCAATATATTACGCATTATTTTACTTTTCCTTTTTAATAAAACTTTGTAGATCACAATCGTGGATAAAATGGCTTTGTTGTAAAGGATATGTTAAAAGACAGGACGAAAATGGTTTGTGTATTATTACCAATGGTGGGTGTGTTATAAAATTTAGGGCATGAAAGAGAGTAAGGAAGCCTTCGTGAGGTTATGAAAAATTCTGATAAATCTTTATGTGGTTAAAGATTTTAGATTTTTTTATATGTAATTCCTTTTTCGTATGAGCTTACGTTATATAGCGCATTGCAAATTTTCTCTTGAGACAGTTTTCTCATCAAGAAAAGATATGGTCTTTATCGATAGAATGCTCTTATCCAATCAAATAAATTGGATTTTTTTTGCGAAAGATGATGGATACAGCTTAGATAAAGGGGAGGCGAGGTTATGAGAATTTTACATAAGAGACATGAAAGTTTTAGCATAACCACATAATGTAATGATCTTGAGTAAGATTCACCATAAAGAACGGCGAGTAATATCACTAACGGAGTATAATTTATGAGAGAGTTGCGATTTTATAATACGCTTACACGTAAAAAAGAAAATTTTACACCGATAGATGTGACTAAGGTACGCCTTTATGTTTGTGGTCCAACGGTTTATGATTATGCGCATATAGGAAATGCACGTCCCGTGATCGTTTTTGATATTTTATTTCGCTTATTGCGTCATGTTTATGGCAATGATCATGTTATATATGCGCGTAATATTACAGACGTGGATGATAAAATTAATGCACGAGCAGCTTGTGAATATCCAGAGCTAGCACTTAACGAAGCTATTCGCCAATTGACGGAACGTACATATTTTCAATTTCAACAAGATACACTAGCACTTGGTTGTTTGCTGCCCACCAGTCAACCGCGTGCAACTGATCATTTAGAAGAAATGCGCTCTTTGATTGAAAGGTTGCTTGAAAAAGGGCACGCTTATAAAGCGGAAAATCATATATTATTTTCTGTGAGTAGCATAAAAAAACATCCCCTTTATGGATCATTTGCAAAACGTTCTTTAAATGAAATGAGAGCCGGTGCGCGTGTTGATGTCGCTGCTTATAAAAGGGAGGAGATGGATTTTGTTTTATGGAAGCCCTCTGAGGATGGGGAACCAGGTTGGGTATCGCCGGCAGGAATTCCTGTCTTAGGTCGTCCGGGATGGCATATCGAATGTTCTGCGATGTCGATGGCAACGCTGTTAGCACCCTATGGCGGTGGATTGTTCTGTGATGATCCAACAGCGAATATTTTTGATATCCATGGTGGTGGTATCGATTTGATTTTTCCTCACCATGAAAATGAGATTGCACAAAGTTGTTCAGCTTTTGGAACTGAGCGGATGGCTAATCTTTGGATGCATAATGGATTTTTGCAAGTTGAAGGTAAAAAGATGTCTAAAAGCCTTGGCAATTTCATAACCATTCGTTCTGTTTTAGAGAGCGATTTTGTTGAGACTAGTAGTATTTTAACAGATGAAATGAAGAAAAATTGGGCTGGTTTGTCTGCACGTTTTTCAATGTTACAAACGCATTATCGTGAACCGTTAAATTGGACAGCTCAGCGTTTGGCGCAGTCTAGTAGCGAACTGTATCGTTGGTATCAATTGCTTCGCTATGAAAGAGAAAGAATAGAAAAAAGAGAATCGATTGATGAATCTTTGCTAAACGTACTAAGTGATGATCTTAATACTCCGAGTGCATTTACTCTTTTGCGAAAATTTTATAAAGCAGGAAATGCTATAGCGCTCGCAAATGGGATGAATTTATTTGGGCTCTTGCGGCAAGAATGGATTAGCGATCTAGAATGCCCACTGTTTATAAAAAAAACTTCTCTTGATGAAAAATTTATTGATCAGCGCATTGCCGAAAGGTTGCAGCTTATCCATAATAAAGAGTGGGCAGCTGCGGATACAATTCGTGATGAGCTTGCAGCCGAGGGGGTTTCACTCAAAGATAGCAAGGATTCACAAACTGGTGAACGTATAACCGTGTGGGAAATAAAACGCTTATAATTCCCGTATTCTAGCAGCTTTCATAACAAGGGAGAAAGTTTGATGGAATTTTTATATTATTACGGGTATGTCACATTTAAATTGATTGTAGGTCTTATCGCCTTCCTCTTGATTTTAAGAACAACGGGACGCGGAAACCTCAGTCAAATGACACCGGTTGATTTGATAAGCAATTTTGTGATGGGGAGTATCATTGGAGGGGTTGTTTATAATCCGAACATTAGTACTGTTCAATTGTTGATTGTTTTATGTATTTGGCAAGCTTTGGTTACATCTCTTAATTTTTTTGCACGCTATTCAGTTTTTTTTCGTCGTCTTGTTGCAGGACGGAATGTCACATTAGTTTTAGATAGTGTATTTCAAATGGATAAGATTAAGAGTTTGGGTATCAGCGTAAATGACTTGATTACGATGTTGCGAATTAAAGGTTGTAGTTTACATGAAGCAGCTTTTGTTCATTTAGAAACCAGTGGTGATTGTTCCGTTGTTAAAAAGGATGAGGGAAAAAAGTCTATCATTTTAGTAGAAAATGGCGAAATTATTGACGATGGACTTAAAGAGATTGGTAAATCAAAGACATGGCTTCAAGCAGAATTGAAAAAAAAGCGTGTAAAAGTTGAGAATTTATTTGCAGCAGAATGGTATGAGCATACAGACGAAAATAATAAATCTTATGATGGATTATTTCTTGTTCCTTTTTCAAAAACAGTCTAACCTCAAAGGTTAAAACGTATAGTTTGCCGGAGGCATATACAAAGAGATGATATGACCTGTAAACAGCAACAGGGTAGTTATCGTCTGTTGAGTGAATAATAGATAAGGACTTTATGGAACAGAGTGAAATGATAAAAACTGTGTCATCAGGTACAGGTCAAACTCTACGTACACTTTATAATTTATGGCCTTATATGTGGCCGGTGGATCGGCGCGATCTAAAAATGCGTGTATTATGGGCGATATTTTATCTTGTTTTGGCCAAGCTCGTTCTCATATGTGTGCCATATTTCTTTAAATACGCTACGGATGCACTTGATGCGAGCTTTAAGCTGCCTGTATGGTTTCCATCCAGTTGGGTTATTCCTATTATGCTGGTTTTAGCATATAATGTCACGCGTATTATTCAGGCTGGATTAAACCAGTTACGTGATTCTCTTTTTGCAACCGTTGGTCAACATGCTATTCGCCAATTAGCCTATAAGACTTTTGTGCATATTCATGGATTGTCTTTGCGATTTCATCTAGAAAGGCGAACAGGTGGACTTTCTCGTGTGATTGAGCGTGGTACGAAGGGAATTGAAGCTATCGTTAGATTTTCAATTCTGAACACAGTACCAACGGTTTTAGAATTTGTTTTGACAGCATTTGTATTTTACATAAGCTATGGATGGAACTATTTGTTCATAGTTGTAATAATGGTTGGCTTGTATATTTGGTTTACAATCAAGGCAAGTGATTGGCGCATTCGAATTCGGGAAAAAATGAATATGGCAGATACTGAGGCCAATACGCATGCTGTTGATTCTCTTTTGAACTTTGAAACTGTCAAATATTTTTGCAATGAAACTCTAGAAGCACGTCGATTTGATTCTTCTATGGCAAATTATGAAAAAGCGGCAACAAAAATTTGGACATCGTTAAGTTGGCTTAACTTTGGTCAGGCTCTTATTTTTGGTATTGGAATGACTGTTCTGATGTTGATGTCAGCTTATGAAATTTTTCATAAGACTCAAACTTTAGGAGATTTCGTTTTTATTAATGCGCTTTTAATACAGCTTTCTATTCCGCTGAATTTTATTGGCTCAATTTATCGTGACGTTCGACAAGGGTTAACTGATATTGAAGCTATGTTTGATCTTTTAGATGTGCAGCAGGAAATCGTTGATAAATCGGATGCCAAGCCATTGATAGTGCGTGATGGTAGTATTCGGTTTAACCAAGTAAAGTTTTCCTATGATCCGACTCGTCAGATTCTCAAAGATATTGATTTTGAGATCCCTGGAGGCAAAACCGTTGCGATTGTCGGTCCATCCGGTGCTGGTAAATCGACGATTTCTCGATTACTTTTTCGTTTTTATGATGTGGATGCGGGTTCTATCACAATCGACGGACAAGATATTCGTGATGTAACGCAAAAAAGTTTGCGTGAAGCTATCGGCATGGTACCGCAGGATACGGTATTATTTAATGATACTATTGCATATAATATTTTCTACGGGCGTCCAAGTGCTACAGAGGAAGAGATGCGCAAAGCTGCTGAAATGGCACAGATATCAAAATTTATTGAGATGCTTCCAGAAGGTTTTCAATCTATGGTAGGTGAGCGTGGGCTAAAACTATCAGGTGGTGAAAAACAACGTGTGGCTATTGCACGGACACTGTTAAAAGCTCCTCCACTTCTTATTCTGGATGAAGCAACAGCGGCTCTTGATACGACAACGGAACAAGAAATTCAACAAGCATTGGATATTATAAGCCGTGGGCGGACAACATTGATAATTGCGCATCGTCTTTCTACTGTTATAAATGCGGATGAAATTTTGGTTCTAAAAAATGGCCGTATTATTGAAAATGGGACGCATGCGGAGCTTTTACGTAAGAAAGGTTTATATGCTTCAATGTGGAATAAGCAGCTTGAAGCATCGCAAGCTGAAGAAAAATTACGTAAAATGCGTGAAGAGGATGAGACAGGCGTTGTTAATCGTAAAAAATAAGCTGCGCAAAATGTAACTTATATCTTTATATGGAGCGATTGATTAAGTACAAAAAAGATAAAGAGGAACAAAGAGATTTATTACTTGTTTAAATACTGTGAATGGGAAATTATATGAGTATTCTACAATCTATCCATAATAGTTTTGTGCCAATTCATAAAGAGGGTTATCCTTTTATTGTGGCGTTTTTTATTATTTCGCTCATTTTGGGTTGGGTATGGAGTCCATTGTTTTGGTGTGGCCTTGTTCTTACTGTGTGGTGTATATACTTCTTCCGTGATCCAGAGCGTGTGATCCCTTTGAATCCCAATTGGGTTATGTCTCCTGCTGATGGGCGTATCTCATTCGTTGAGCCATGTGTTCCACCTGAAGAATTAGGATTGGGTAGCAAAGAAATGATCCGTATTTCCGTATTTATGGATATTTTCTCGTGCCATATTAATCGTATTCCCATAAGTGGTACAGTAGAATCTATAGTTTATCGTCCAGGTCAGTTTAGAAATGCTGAGCTTGATAAAGCTAGCCAGTTTAACGAGCGTAATGGGCTGGTGATTGACAGCAAACACGGTAAAATTGGTATGGTACAGATAGCTGGGATGGTTGCTCGCAGGATTGTTTGTTGGTCGAAAGAAAATGATTCCGTTAATACCGGAGAACGATTTGGGTTGATCCGTTTTGGTTCTCGCCTTGATATTTATATACCTACTGAAGTAAAATTGCGTGTTGCGGTTGGCCAGACAGCAATTGCTGGAGAAACAGTTTTAGCTTCTTTTGATGATAAGAGTGCTACAACTGATTTCAGATTTGATTAGGACAGAAAATGAAATTTTTTTCACTATTTTCTTCATTTAATCCTGAGGGACAGCATGATGATATTGCAAATCGGTGGCGTTCACCTACACCCATGCGATATGTCATTCCTAATATTATCACTGTTTTGGCGATTTGCGCAGGGATGAGCAGTATTCGTTTGGCTTTTGAGCATCGCTATGAGGCTGCTATTTTAATGGTGCTTTTAGCAGCAGTCCTAGATGGTGCTGATGGTCGTATTGCTCGCTTGATGGATGGGAGTTCATCTTTTGGGGCGCAGATGGATTCTCTTGCTGATGTGGTTAATTTTGGTGTTGCTCCAGCGCTTATTGTTTACTCCTTTATTTTGACTCAAGCTCACCAGGTAGGTTGGGTAGCAGCACTTGTCTATTGTGTTGCTTGTTGTTTGCGATTAGCACGTTTTAATGTGATGTTGGATAACGCGGATATACCAAAATGGCAGGAAAATTATTTTATTGGCGTTCCTGCACCAGCAGGGGCGTTATTACTTTTATTGCCTATGTATTTAGGAGCTCTTGGTTTGATGCCGAGTTGGAGCTGGGCATTATTTTTTAGCCTTTATACTGTTATTATTGCTTTTCTATTGGTTAGTCGTTTACCGGTATGGAATGCAAAAACAATTGATCAAAGTTTGAGGCGCGATATCGTTGTACCGTGCATATTGGGCATTGTTATTTACGTAGGTTTTCTTGCAACTTACACATGGCACACTTTATTGATTACAGCTGTTAGCTATATGATTTTTCTCCCCTGTAGTTTTGTAGCTTATAATAAACGGGCTGCTTTGGAAGAAAAAAAGACCAGTGTTAAAACGATCAAAGAATCATAAAGCTTTATATTTTATTTTTGAAAAAGATAACAGAAGATATGCAAGAGCTTTTTTCTGATTCATCATAAAAGGGTTTGATATAAAAAAATTACTGTATTCGGAGTTTTTATTCAAATCACAAAATGATAAATTGTTATTATAAATCAATAGGTTAACTTAATAAGGTACATGATAATCCATAAACCGATTTTTACGGACATTAAATAGTCTTCCTGTCTCTTTTAAATCAGGCGATGATAAATGGACTATCTTTGTTGCAACGTCTTGTGGTGAAGGGAGAGTTTGAGGATCTTCACCAGGCATGGCTTGTGCACGCATGGCAGTACGTGTTGCGCCGGGATCAACACAATTAATTTTTATAGGGGTTTGCTTTAGTTCTTCTGCCCAACAACGAGCAATAATTTCTAAAGCAGCTTTAGAGGCTGCATAAGGTCCCCAGAAAGCGCGTGCAACATGAGCAACGCTTGAAGATAGTAGAATCGCTCGTCCAGCATTAGATTTACGCAATAAAGGTTCCATGGCTTTCATTAAGCGCCATTGGCTAATGAGATTTATTTGAAAAACATCTTCAAATACCATATTTTCGATATGTGCTATTGGTGAGAGCGTTCCAAGAATTCCTGCACTTGCGACCATAATATCGAGTTTTTTCCAGCGCTTAGAAATAGAAACGCTAAGAGTATCAATGTTTTCCATATGATGTAAGTCGAGTGGGATAAGTGTTGCACAAGCACCTTTTTCTCGGATTTTATTATCAAGTTCAGTGAGTCCACTCGCTGTGCGTGCTAGGGCAATAATGTGAGCACCACGTGTTGCGAGTTCTAATGCTAAATGGTAGCCAATACCTCTTGAAGCACCGGTAACAAGTGCAACACGACCAGAGAGACTAAAATCAAATTTTATCATCATTAATCTCTTGTTTTAAGGACAGATGATTGATGAATTTTGGGGATACTTTCTTGATCAACCAGATGTGTAGGGTATTGTCCAGTAAAATAATGGTCAGTAAATTGTGGATCAGCATTATTTCGTTTTTCTCCTGCTACAGCAAGATACAGACCATCCGTTGAAAGAAATTCTAATGAATCAGCTCCGACAAAATTGCACATGGATTTTAAATCTGGGTATTGATTAGCCAATAGACTTTCAACTTTAGGTGTATCAATGCCATAAAAATCGGGATAGAAAATCATAGGGCTAGAAATGCGCATATGAACTTCTTTTGCTCCTGCATCACGGAGCATTCGCACAATTTTGAGGGACGTTGTTCCACGGACAATAGAGTCATCAACCAGAATAACACGTTTTCCTTTTATGACAGAACGATTTGCAGAGTGCTTTAATTTTACTCCAAAAGCACGAATTTGTTGTGTTGGTTCAATAAAAGTGCGGCCAACATAGTGATTACGAATAATACCAAGCTCAAAGGGAATTCCAATTTTTTGTGCATAGCCAATTGCAGCAGGTGTTCCGCCATCAGGAACGGGAACTACAACATCACCTTCACAAGGAGCTTCTTGCGCCAAATAGATTCCCATATTTTTACGGACCGTGTAAACACTACGCCCTCCAACAATTGAATCAGGACGTGCAAAATAGACATATTCAAAAAGGCACAGTCTTTCAGGTTTTTCATTCTCTGGTTCTATAATTTTTTTAGTAATTTCCCCATTTTTTTGTATTTCACATATGATAATTTCGCCATTTTTAACATCGCGGACATATTTTGCTCCAATAATATCAAGTGCACAGGTTTCGGAACAAAAGATTGGTTTACCATCAAGCTCACCCATCACGAGAGGTCGAATTCCTGTTGGATCTCGCGCTGCAATGAGCTTAGTGCGTGTGAGCGCCAACATGGCATATCCACCTTCCACTTGCCGAATAGCATCGACAAAACGATCAGATGACGATTCATAAGGTGAACGGGCAATAAGATGAAGAAAAACTTCTGAATCTGATGTCGATTGACAGATGGCACCCGAGGCAATGAGTTTGCGGCGTAGTGTAAGACCATTGGTGAGATTGCCATTATGGGCAATAGCAATACCTCCAACTTTTAATTCAGCAAAAAGAGGCTGAACGTTGCGTAATGCTATTTCTCCAGTTGTTGAATAACGGGTGTGTCCGATAGCACGATTTCCCGGTAAACGGGCAAGTGTTGCAGGGTTTGTATAGTGATCACCAACAAGACCTAGATGTTTTTCTTGATGAAACATTTTGTTGTGGTAAGAAACAATACCAGCTGCTTCTTGCCCACGATGCTGAAGTGCATGGAGTCCGAGAGCTGTTAACGTTGCCGCATCTTCATGACCAAGAATACCAAAAACTCCACATTCCTCATGTAGGGTATCGTCATCCAATGAAAAATCCTGACAGGAAATGTCGCTTTTTATCATTATATTCTTTCAGTTGTGATATGAAGAATGATTATATCATACTTCCCATATTATTTGAAACTTTTTGTCCATGACAAACTCTTCCCCATTTTGCCAAATCACCTCTTCATGAGGGTATTTATTTTTGTATATTAGTATCGTCTCCTTTAAAAATTTTTTCTGCCTTTTCGAGAACAATATCGAGATCTTTGGGGAGTATTTCCCAAACTTTTTGTCCTAATGAATCTAAGATGGGTTTTGTTGTTGCATTTTTTAACCAATGAGCTTGGTTCTCAGGTTTAATAAGCGCATTAATAAGGAGCATACCGATAACCATGATAAATAAACCGCGGAGTGCTCCAAAAACAAAACCGATAGTACGGTCTAGGATGCCAATTCGACTATCAATAATAAAATCAGAGATCTTCATTGTAATGATTGAAGTAATAATGAGAACAATAATAAAAATCATAACCAATGTTGTAATCAACGCAATCATTTTATTAGAGAGATATTGCTCAAAGAAGGGCAAGACAGGTTTGAATAAAAACAGTGTAGCAACAGCTGCGATCGCCCAAGAAGCCAACGAAAGCACTTCGCGTGAAAACCCTCGGAGCATAGCGAGAAAAGCGGAGAACAGGATGACAGCTACGACAATTCCATCAAGGACTGTTATGATCATTTGTTTGTTCCTTATACATAAAGTTGTGTTCTTTTAAGTTATATACAAATGCATTTCTGGTTATGCTATTTTCTGTTCTTATAGCAGGGATTTTATATTTTGTAGAGTTTTTTCTATATTATCATGTGTGTGGTGCAGACCATCTTTTACCTGCGGTAATAGCGGCAACCAGCTCAGGAAGGTCGGAGACTGTTTTTCGTTGAAAATTTAGTGATTTCACCATTTTTGTCGTTGTAGTAGGTTGAACAGCTCCTTGAAAGCCAAGTTTTTTTGCTTCATTGATGCGCTGTGTTGAATGAGCAACAGCGCGGATAGCTCCTGAAAGGCTGATTTCACCAAAATAGACACAATTCGTTGGGAGAGGAATATTTGCGAGAGAGGATACCAAGGCTGCTGCAACAGCTAAATCAGCTGCTGGCTCTGATATGCGATATCCACCTGCAACGTTAAGATAGACATCGTGTTGTCCAAAGCGAACGCCGCAATGGGCCTCTAGAACAGCAAGAATCATTGAAAGGCGATTTCCATCCCATCCTACAACAGCACGTCGTGGTGTTCCAAGTGAAGAGGGAGCAACAAGTGCTTGAATTTCTACTAGTATCGGGCGTGTCCCTTCCATTCCTGCAAAAACAGCAGCTCCTGGAGCTTTTTCATTTCGTTCACCCAAAAACAGTTCAGATGGATTGATGACCTCCCGTAATCCTTTATCGGACATTTCAAAAACACCAATTTCATCCGTTGGCCCGAAGCGGTTTTTTACAGTTCTAAGGATTCGATAATGATGTCCACCTTCACCTTCAAAATAAAGAACAGCATCAACCATATGTTCGACAACCCGTGGACCAGCAATCTGTCCATCTTTTGTCACATGGCCTACAAGAACAACAGCTGTTCCTGTTTTTTTGGCAAAGCGAATCATTGCTTGAGCACCAATGCGCACTTGTGTGACGGTACCAGGTGCTGAATCAGCAGCATCTGACCATAGGGTTTGAATAGAATCGATGATAACCATATCAAGTTTTTTATGTTCGCTTAAAGTTGCAAGGATATCTTCAACATTAGTTTCAGCGGCGAGTTTAACTTCTGTATTGGCTGCTCCAAGCCTTTGTGCACGGAGGCAGATTTGTGCGATAGCTTCTTCACCTGAAACATAGATGACGTGATGTCCTTTTCGCGATAAGGCCGCTGCTGTTTGGGTCAGCAATGTTGATTTTCCAATACCTGGGTCGCCACCAACAAGTAATGCTGATCCACGCACAAAGCCTCCTCCGGTGACACGATCAAGTTCAGCAATGCCAGAATGGATACGGGGAGCATCTTCAAGATCTCCAGAAAGAGATGTAAGGGCAACTATACGTCCCTTACGAACATTTTGCATAGGACCAGTACCGATGCCACCATTCGCATTTTCTTCGATAAGGGAATTCCATTCGCCACAAGAACTACATTTCCCAGCCCAACGTGAATAAATGGTTCCACAATTTTGGCAGATAAATTGAATACGGTTGCGTGCCATAGTGGTTTAACCAATTTGTTCTGGAAGATAATTACTGTCTGCCAAATCGCTGAAACGTGTGAAATCAGACTGAAAGGCAAGGTGAATGGTTCCTGTTGGTCCATGGCGTTGTTTTGCGATAATAACGTCAGCTTTCCCAAAAGCTTTGTCCATTGCATCCTGCCATTTCACATATTCATCAGGGCGACCAAAATTAGGTAAATCATTTTTGAGATAATATTCTTCACGATAGACAAAAAGCACAATATCGGCATTCTGCTCAATTGAACCAGATTCCCGCAAATCTAAGAGTTTTGGGCGTTTATCTGTTCGATTTTCAATTTGGTGTGAAAGCTGTGAAAGAGCAATAATGGGAATATTCAATTCTTTAGCTAGTGCTTTAAGACCTATGGTAATTTCTTGAGTATGGTTCTCAAATGAACGCCTTGAATTGCTTGTCATTAACTGGATGTAGTCAATAATCAAGACATCCAAACCATGTTGCCGCTTGAGACGCCGCGCACGTGCTGCCAGTTGCGCGATTGATATTCCCCCAGTTTGATCAATATGAAGTGGTGCTTTTTGTAGATGATTTATTGCACGGATTATTTTTGAAAATTGTTCTTCTGAAATATTACCACGTCGAATATCAGAAGAAGAGACTTCTGTTTGTTCGGAAATAATACGAGTTGCAAGCTGTTCTGATGACATTTCCAGCGAAAAAAAACCGACAATACCTCCCTCATTTTTTTGCGATGGATTCTTTGTTTTTGCATCATGATTGTAAGCATTAGCAATATTAAAGGCAATATTGGTAGCAAGTGCGGTTTTTCCCATACCAGAGCATCCAGCGAGGATAATTAAGTCAGATTTTTGTAATCCTCCCATTTTTTCATCAAGTGTTTTAATATGGGTAGCTATTCCCGATAATTGAGAGGGATGCTTTCTAGCAGCACTTGCCATGCCGAAAACTCTTTTGAGAGCTTCATTTAAACTTTCAAATCCACTTTCATCTTTTTCTTTTTTATCTAGTGTAGTCATTCATTTATCTCTTTTTTTTGGTGTAAATGTGTATTGGGTTCCCGGAGTTTTTTTGTATCAAGAATCATTTATATTTTGTAGGATTTTCTCTTAACTCAGAAGGATTAGAAACTATTTTTTTAGTTTTGCAATTTTATCGTTTGAGTTATAATAGCAGGGTAGATAATGCCGTGAAAGCTATATTTTGGGCTGCTTTTTTATCAATTGGCCGAAAAAATTTTCACGGTATCTTAAGATACGGTGTTTCCAGTTTAACCTCTGTATTTTTAGTATCAAACCTTTGTGCACAAAGGCAGATTTGTGTAACGGCTTCTTCATCTGAAACATAAATGAGATTATGCCCTTTTCGCGACAAGGTGGCTGCTGTTTGTGTCAGCAATGTTGATTTTCCAATACCTGGGTCGTCACCAACAAGTAATACTGATCCACGCACAAAAGCCTCCTTCAGTAACACGATCAAGTTCCGTAATTCCAGAATGGATACGGGGAGCCTCTTCAAGATCTCCAGAAAGAGATGTAAGGGCAACTATACGTCCCTTACGAACATTTTGCATAGGACAAGTACCGATTCCGCCATTCGTCACAGGAACTACATTTCCCAGCCCAACGTGAATAAATGGTTCCACAATTTTGGCAGGTAAATTGAATACGGTTGCGTGCCATGGGATTTAACCAATTTGTTCTGGGAGATAATTACTGTCTGCCAAATCGCTGAAACGTGTGAAATCAGACTGAAAGGCAAGATGAATGGTTCCTGTTGGTCCATGGCGTTGTTTCGCGATAATAACGTCAGCTTTTCCCGTAACTTTATCCATTGCATCCTGCCATGTTATATGTTCAGGGACACCCTCTTTAGGTTGTTCATTTTTGAGATAATATTCTTCACGATAGACAAAAAGTACGATGTCGGCATCTTGTTCAATTGAGCCAGATTCTCGTAAATCTGAAAGTTGTGGTCTTTTGTCTGTTCGATTTTCGACTTGGCGTGAAAGCTGTGAAAGCGCAATAATAGGAATATTCAATTCTTTAGCTAATGCTTTTAACCCTGTGGTAATTTCCGTAATTTCTTGAACACGATTTTCTGATGAACGCTTTGAATTGCTTGTCATTAACTGGATATAGTCAACAATTAAGACATCCAAACCATGTTGCCGTTTGAGACGACGTGCACGGGCAGCCAGTTGCGTGATTGATATACCACCTGTTTGATCGATATAAAGCGGCGCTTTTTGTAGACGATTTATTGCACGGATTATTTTTGAAAATTGTTCTTCTGAAATATTACCACGTCGAATATCAGAAGAAGAGACTTCTGTTTGTTCTGAAATAATACGGGTTGCGAGCTGTTCTGATGACATTTCCAGCGAGAAGAATCCAACAATGCCTCCTTCATTTTCTTGTATTTTAGCATCACGATTGCAAGCATTAGCAATATTGAAGGCAATATTGGTAGCAAGTGCGGTTTTTCCCATACCTGGGCGTCCAGCAAGAATAATTAAGTCAGATTTTTGTAATCCTCCCATTTTTTCATCAAGTGTTTTAATATGGGTAGCTATTCCTGATAACTGTGAGGAACGCTTTTTGGCAGCACTTGCCATGTCAACAGCTTTTTTGATAGCCTCATTGAAATTTTCAAATCCCCCTCCATACTTTCCCTTTTCTGCTAATTCAAACAAATTTTGTTCAATAATTTCAATTTGTTGAGATGGCGTAAGCTCTATAGGAGCATTAAAGGCTGTATTGACAACTTGTGTTCCAAGATTAATCAAAGAGCGTCGGATAAAGAGATCATATATGACCCGTCCGTAGTCTTCAGAATTAATGATTGTCACCGCTTCTGTGGCTAAACGCACAACGTAATTGTATACGGTGATATCTCCAATCTTTTCTTCGGCTGGAATGAAGGATTTAATAGTACGAGGTTCTGCAAGCCTTCCGTTTTTGATAATGTAAGACAAAACGTCATAGATTTTTTGATGCAAAGGTTCAAAAAAATGTTCTGGTTTTAGAAAATCTGAGACACGATCAAGTGCGTCATTGTTAATGAGGATTGCTCCAAGCAACGCTTGTTCAGCCTCAATATTATGCGGAAGTTGTTGAAATGAAGGAGGATCTTCTTTTTGTGAAGAGCTGAAATTGACAACGCTTTTTTCTTCCATAACGTTTTTTTCCACTAAGATTTTGCGTTTGGCTATCTAAATGATAAATAGAGTCCTGTACACTAGAATTACAAATCTTCATTTTAAATTAAAATCATACTTTCAAATTTTTTTAAAATTCTGCTCTTCAATTGCTTACTCACAATATATGTATCATTTGTATGTAAATATTCCTTTATCTTTTGTAACTTAAAAATTTTAGAGAGTGTTGAGTAAATTTTCAAAATTATATTTAAGTATTCTCAAAGTGTTAGGGTGTATTCCTAATATTTTAACATTACATGGTCTTAATATTATCAGAGCATGGAAGATGACTTTTTTCTTTCTGATTGGAATTATTTCATATGATGTAGGGACATAAAAAATTGTTATCCATATTAAGCTTATCTTTTTAGTGCCGAATCTTAAATTTTTTGCTTCTTTTTTGGTCAAATAACGTATGAGAGCGTTTTTCAGTGCTTCATTGATGGCTTTTAGACTACTATATAATGCACCAAAGACTGCCTCTTCCATAGAAATTCATTGTTTAGAGTGAATTATAAAACCCTCAGCTTTTAAAGCTGAGGGTTTTATAACACGCTAGTATATCAAACGGTAGAAAAATAAAAGATACAATACAGATAGGGCAAAGAGCAATTAACCTTCTTCTTTCACACTATCTACATCGTTGTCATTCATTTCTTCTGCCAACGGCTCTTCTTGATCTTCTGTTAAGGGTTTCTCCTGAATATCAAACATTTTTTCAGAAGAAGTTAGAGTTTCACCTTCTGCTTGGCGTTGTGCTTCATTGGCTGAACGCGCAACGTTAATGATTACAGAAACTTGAACTTCAGGGTGTAGGGTAAGAGTAATAGTATGCAGACCAATAGTTTTTATTGGATGGTTAAGTTCAACCTGATTCCTTCCAATAGAAAATCCTTCAACAGTTATAATTTCAGAAATATCACGTGTTGAGACAGATCCGTAAAGTTGCCCTGTTTCACCAGCTGAACGGATGGCAATAAATGATTTATTATCGAGTTTTTCAGCAATTTTTTGTGCTTCACTTTTGCGTTCAAGGTTACGTGCTTCAAGTTGAGTGCGTTGTATTTCAAAATGTTTTTTATTAGCTTCATTTGCCCGTAAAGCTTTACCTTGAGGCAAGAGAAAGTTACGTGCATAACCATCTTTAACCGAGACAATATCACCCATCTGACCAAGACGAGGAATACGCTCAAGTAGAATAATATCCATAGTTTTTCCTTTCGAACAAATAAATTTAGTGAAGTTTTTTGCGTGATTGAAAGTTGTATTGAACAGTTGCCCAAATACCCATCAAAAGCATCATGAAAGAAATAGGTGGAGCAAAAACAACAGTTAAAATAGCAATATAAACAAGAGAGAGTATAATAATCCGGCCGTTAATTCCTTTTGTGATATCATGGAGATATGCTAACCCACTGATTGATATGATGACAGTATATGCAGTGCTAAAAACACGAGTACTCAGATTAACGGTAGCACTAAATTCAGCCATTGATACTATACAAACAACAATGAAAATAACAATTCCAGAAATTGGAAGGCGGAGAGTTTTGCTCCAATCATCACGAGGCCTTTTTAACCACTTCATATGTTGTGCTGTTATCATCGAAAAATAAAGATTACCAATGAGAAAAATTAAACTATAAATCGTCAGAGCAATAGCCGTCAAAGTTGCTGCATGTGTCATTAGAAACTCACTAAAAGTGTGTATATCAGCTTCCTTTACAGACTGCGATTGTTGCATAGCTTGTGCTATGTTTGCGGTAATTTTTTTTGCGATGAGGGGTGTGGATGGACGGCTTTGGACATAAAGCCCAATGAAGGTTGCTATAAGAGCAATAAAGTTAGTTAAATGAAAAATAACCGATGATAATGGATACCATATCAGGGCATTTTCCTTTTGCGCTGGTCGTGCAAGCCCAAGGAGCCAAGAAGCATAAACAGCAGGAAGGAAAAATAATAGCATAAAGCTGAGAGCAACGTAGCTATTAGTGGTTATAACAAGAACAGCAGTAGCACTTATTAAGGCAACGAGACTGGCTAAGGTACCTTGACCGAACGCAACAATGAAAATTGGGAATGAAAGAAAGCACCCAAGAAGAAGAGAAAAATAGGGAGCGATATTCGCGACACTGATAATTGCCATTCCTATCACAACAGCAAACAGTCCCGCCAAAATGCCGGTCATTATTTTATAAACACGAAAGTTTTTCATTTATCGCTGTCCTGCCTTCTGCAGTTAGGGGCATTATAACGCCCCAACTTTTGGTATTTTATATAGCCCCGTATAGTCCGTAATCAGCTATGTTGTTGAACCACACAAGAAAAGCAGCTGGAGAGATTCTACAGCTACATAGTATAAACTAATAGCTTACCTTATAACGTATGGAAGTAAACCTAGAAAACGGGCACGTTTGATAGCATTAGCCAATTCACGCTGTTTTTTCTGACTGACGGCCGTAATGCGTGAAGGAACAATTTTTCCACGTTCTGAAATATAACGTTGCAATAATTTGACATCTTTATAATCAATTTTAGGCGCATTAGTACCTGAAAATGGGCATGTTTTGCGACGACGATGAAAGGGACGACGTGCTGCATTTTGATTAATATCAGTCATCATTCTACTCCTTCTATGGCATCTTCGCGTTGACGGCGCGAGGAGCGAGGGCGTTCTCCATCTTGACCAATGTGGTCATTACGATCAAGGCGTGAGAACATAGCAGACTTCTCTTGTTCGTGTTTTTCTACGCGAATGGTTAGGTAACGCAAAATATCTTCATTGATACGCATTTGACGTTCAACTTCAGCAATCGCTGCGGCTGGTGCATCGATATTAACCAGTACATAATAAGCTTTACGATTTTTGCGAATACGATATGCAAGGGAACGAAGTCCCCAATTTTCTATACGCCCAACTTTACCACCGTACGCTTCAATGACACCTTTGTAGACATTTACAAGTTCATCAATTTGCTGCGGCGCAATATCCTGTCGGGCAAGGAACATATGTTCATAAAGAGCCATTGTTTTGCCTTTCTTCAATTAAACTTTACCGGTTTTAGCGCAAAGCCTCTGCGACTTGTCTTTTTTGGAAATCCAAAGAAGAAAGGACGCGTTTACAATTTGAGACATCCGAGAGCGGAGACACAGGAGGTCGGAAACATTGCGTCTCCTACTGGTTACTTTCCAGTCCTCCGTTCAACCTCCAGCTAAAGTACCGATAACGAACGTTTGACATTTACAGCTTATCTTTAAAAATAGCAAGTTTATGCGTATAAAAAATTGATTTATTGAATCTTGATATATTTTTGTACGGTTCACACTTTTACAACAGAGACAAAGCTGTAAGGCTACAAGCATGAAGGAGAGAAGAATGAATTTTTTAAACCGAGTTGATGTTGTACTTTTTCAAATGCTTGCTGGCAATCATCAATCATGGTCGGTTTTAGTTGCATTTAGTATTTTTTGTGCAAAGTTTTTGATTTATGTTATCCCTCTACATCTTTGTGTGTTGTGGTTTTACGATGGAAATATGGAACAGCGGCGCGTAGCACTAAGCATTTGCGTGAGTATTTGTGTGTCTCTTTTTGTAGGTTATCTTATTTCTCTTATTTATTTTCATCCACGCCCATTTGTTACGGGTTTGACGATACCCCTGATTAAGCACCATGCAACAGCTTCTTTTCCTAGCAATCATGCTGTGACTATTGCATCTTATATGGCGAATCTTTATTTTTACCGATACAAAATTGCTTCTAAGTTTGCAGCGGTGTTGTTATGTTTAATCTGTTGGGGGCGCATCTTTGTTGGTGTACATTATCCTTTTGATGTTTTAGCTGGTACAATTTTAGGAAGTATCATAAGTTGGGGTGTTATTCAGTTTATGGCACCGTATTTTCCTAAGTTTTTATATCAAATACCACCATTAAAATATAAATTTAAGAGAGATATTTATTCCAAATAAGGTACTTTATCTTGATTTGTGCTTATGAATAAGATCAAAAGAGAATAATTTAATTGCACAATTTAGGAGTCGATTGATGGTGGCAGCTTTTACTTTTCCAGGGCAGGGGAGTCAGCTTGTTGGTATGGGCAAAATACTTACAGAGCAATTTGTTGCAGCACGGATGGTTTTTGAAGAAGTCGATGATGCCCTAGGAGAGAAATTATCAGATATCATTTTTGAAGGACCAGAAGATGTTTTGACGTTAACAGCAAATGCACAACCAGCATTAATGGCTGTATCTATGGCTGTTATTCGTGTTATGGAACAATTGGGGCTTAATATAAAAGAAAAGATAAAATTTGTTGCAGGTCATTCTTTAGGTGAATATTCAGCTCTTTGTGTTGCTGGTACATTTAGTCTGACTGATACAGCAAAACTTTTGCGCATACGTGGAAATGCTATGCAGGCTGCTGTCGCTGTTGGTGAGGGTTCTATGGCAGCACTTATTGGTTTATGTGAGCAAGATGTGGAAGAAATTTGTAAAACCGTTTCTGAAAAAGGATTATGCCAGATTGCTAATGATAATGGGGGAGGACAAATTGTTATTTCAGGGGAGACAAAGGCGGTCGAGACAGCGGTAAAGATTGCGTCAGAAAAAGGTGCTAAACGTGCACTTCTTCTTCCTGTTTCTGCACCTTTCCATTCAAGCTTAATGCAACCTGCTGCTGATGCCATGAAGAAAGCACTTTTGTCTGTTAACAAAATTGCCCCTCTAGTTCCTCTCATTGCTAATGTTTCTGTTGCGCCAGAGAGCGATCCAGAGCGTATTGTTATGCTTCTTGTTCAACAAGTCACAGGGAGAGTGCGATGGCGTGAAACAATAGAGTGGATTGGTGCTAATGGGGTTGATACGCTTTTTGAAGTTGGTTCTGGAAAAGTATTAACAGGCTTAGCGCGTCGTATTAATAAAGACATAAAGGGATTAACAATTGGGACAGCTGAAGAAATAGAAGCGGCACTACAGGTGCTTGGCGTTTAATCTGTAAGGAGTCTAAAAAATGTTCAAATTAACAGGTCGTAAAGCTTTGGTGACGGGAGCATCCGGAGGAATTGGTGAGGCAATTGCGCGATGTTTCCATGCGCAAGGAGCAATTGTTGGGCTCCATGGAACACGTGAAGACAAGCTTAAAAAAGTGGCTACAGATCTGGGGAAAAATGTTTTTGTGTTTCCTGCTAATCTTTCTGAGCGTAAATCTATTAAGCAGTTAGCTGAAGCAGCAGAAAAGGAAATGGATGGTGTTGATATTTTAGTTAACAATGCCGGAATCACCCGTGATGGTCTTTTTGTACGTATGCAAGATCAAGACTGGGATGATGTTTTAGCGGTTAATCTAACAGCTGCTTCTACTTTAACACGTGAATTAACACATTCTATGATGCGACGTCGTTATGGAAGGGTTATTAATATAACATCTATTGTTGGAGTTGTTGGAAACCCTGGGCAAACCAACTATTGTGCTGCAAAAGCTGGTTTGATAGGCTTTTCTAAAGCATTGGCGCAAGAAATTGCTTCACGAAATATTACTGTTAATTGTATTGCTCCAGGATTCATTAAATCTGCAATGACCGACAAACTTAACGAAAAACAAAAAGAGACCATTATGGCTGCGATTCCTATGAAGCGTATGGGGATGGGACAAGAAATAGCTTTTGCTGCTGTTTATTTAGCGAGTGATGAAGCGGCATATATGACGGGACAAACACTACACGTCAATGGTGGGATGGCAATGATCTAAGTATTTGCTTTATTCCACATTGATTTATAAGTCGTATTATTTTAGATAGTAATGAATGAAATGGAAAGATACATCTATTTTTTTAACATGGTGAGTTAATCAATTTATGTCGGAATGTCAGGTTGTTTTATTTTGTAGGGGATATCCACAGGATGTTTTAAATCGCTGCTAAAATCTTTAGAGTAATGCATCTATTGCTTGATTAGATGAGCCGATATAGCTAACCAAATTATAGGAAATATATAAATTTAAGGATTTCAACATGAGTGATACAGTAGAGCGCGTTAAGAAAATTATCGTGGAGCATCTTGGTGTTAATGCAGATAAGGTAGTGGAAAATGCAAGCTTTATCGATGATCTAGGAGCAGATAGCCTTGATACGGTTGAGCTCGTTATGGCTTTTGAAGAAGAATTTGGTGTAGAAATCCCAGATGAGGCTGCTGAAACAATTTTCACAGTTGGTGATGCCGTAAAGTTTATCGATAAAGCTTCTGCGTGATGACCGAAATGCAAAGGCAAAAGCGTAAAATGCTTTTGCCTATATTCTTTGGGGCTGTTTTGAAAAGTGAGCTTTGAGGGGTGAATCTCAATTCAAGGTTAGAAGTTATGAGACGTGTTGTTGTTACTGGTTTAGGATTGGTATCTCCATTAGCTGGTGATGTCGAGTATAGTTGGAAACGACTTCTTGAAGGGAAAAGTGGTGTTCGACGCATTACTGAATTTGATGTGTCCGATTTGCCATGTCAGATTGGTGCTCGTATCCCCTTGGGAGATGGAACAAATGGTACATATAATGCTGATTTGCATATGGACCCCAAGGAACAGCGTAAGGTGGATGCATTTATTGTTTATGCAATGGCTGCTGCTGACCAAGCGCTTTCAGATGCTGAGTGGTTTCCTCAAAATGATGAAGATCAGATTTGTACAGGTGTATTAATTGGTTCGGGGATTGGTGGCATTGAAGGCATTGTTGAGGCCGGTTATACGCTTCGTGATAAAGGTCCACGGCGTGTGTCTCCCTTTTTTATTCCAGGACGTTTGATTAATCTTTCTTCTGGCTATGTGTCTATTAAGTATGGTTTGCGCGGTCCTAATCATTCGGTTGTAACGGCTTGTTCGACAGGAGCGCATGCAATTGGTGATGCAGCGCGTTTAATTGCATTAGGTGATGCAGATGTAATGGTGGCGGGCGGCACTGAATCGCCTATAAATCGAATATCTCTTGCTGGGTTTTCTGCTTGTAGAGCTCTTTCTACTTGTCGTAATGATGAGCCTGAACGAGCATCACGTCCTTATGATGCTGATCGTGATGGCTTTGTGATTGGGGAGGGAGCTGCGATTGTTGTTTTAGAAGAGCTTGAACATGCAAAAAAACGGGGTGCTCGTATTTATGCTGAGATTATTGGCTATGGTTTATCTGGTGACGCTTATCACATTACAGCTCCTTCAGAGAGTGGTGAAGGTGCGCAGCGCAGTATGATGGCAGCTCTTAAGCGTGCACAAGTGAATGTAAGTGAACTTGATTACATTAATGCTCATGGAACATCAACGATGGCTGATGTCATCGAGCTATCTGCTGTTGAACGTGTTTTAGGGCATTATGCACCACATGTGTCCATGTCGTCAACGAAGTCATCTGTGGGCCATTTACTTGGTGCAGCCGGTGCGGCTGAGGCTATTTTTTGTATTTTAGCTATACGAGATAATATAGCTCCAGCAACACTTAATCTCGACAATCCATCTATTGAAACAAAAATTGACCTTGTTCCACATAAACCGCGTGAACGAAAGATTGATATAATCCTTTCCAATTCTTTTGGGTTTGGTGGGACAAATGCATCTTTGGTGATGCGACGTTTTAGGGGATAATAAAGAGGTTTATTTGTTTCTTTTGCTTCTGAGTTTCCTTCTTTAATTATAGGGTTTGAGTGAGAAATTATAGTATGCTACCTAGAAATTGTTGAGGTTGACAGTTGTGTCCGATGTGAAAAATAAAAGAGCACTAAAGGACGTAGATGGTTTCTCTTTGAATCATTTAGCAGATAATGATGGTATGTTAGCACATAAAAAACGAAAGAAGTCATCTATAGTACGTAATCCATTAGTTGTTCTAGGCCATTTTTTTCTAATGATGGTTGTTGTTGTTATTTTGGCTATCAGTATTCCTCTTTATATTGGAAAAAGTATTTTTGAAGGAAAGGGGATGGTAGAGGAGGAGAAAGTCGTTTTTATCTATCCTGGTACAGGAATTCGTGAAATTGCTTCGCTGCTTGAAAAGCGTGGTCTTATTCGATCATCTGACATTTTTGTTTATGGGGTTGGTTACCATCAAAAAACAACACACCTTAAGGCTGGTGAATATTTAATTCCAGCACATGCTTCGATGCGGGATATTATGGATATCCTTGAGAAAGGAAAATCTATTGAATATACGTTTACAGTGCCAGAAGGTTTGACCGTTCAACAAGTTTTTGATCGATTAGCTGCTAATGAAATTTTGATTGGAGATCTTCCAAAAGTTTTACCTCCAGAGGGCAGTTTGATGACGGATACTGTTCGTTTTATTCGGGGAACAACGCGTGAGGAAATTATAAATAGACTGCGCGAAGGACAGACCAAATTAATCCAAGCTATATGGGCTACACGTTCACCTGATTTACCAATCAAATCCATTGATGAATTTGTTATATTGGCATCTATTGTGGAGAAAGAAACAGGAATTGCAGCAGAGAGACCAAAGGTTGCCGCTGTATTTTATAACCGTCTTGCAAAACATATGCGTCTTCAATCTGATCCAACGGTAATTTATGGTCTCTTTGGTGGAAAAGGAATGCCATCCGGTCGTGCAATTTACCGTTCAGATCTTGAAAAAGAAACACCATATAATACGTATAAAATTAATGGTTTGCCACCAACAGCCATTGCGAATCCAGGTCGGGATTCTTTGCAAGCGGTAGCGCATTCACCAAGTAGTGACGTGCTCTATTTTGTAGCGGATGGTTCAGGAGGGCATGTTTTTTCTAGAACTTTGGAGGAACATAATGCAAATGTTCGCAAATGGCGTGCATTAAAAGCGACACATTAATTTTTGGGACTATAAAAAACATATTACTGAAGTTTTGAAGAAAAGTTAAAAAAGTAGAACAGTATGATGACATTTTTTAAGGATGAATTGACTGCTAAAAAAAGAGATAAACGTCGCGGTTTTTTATTTATTCTCTCTTCACCTTCAGGCGCTGGTAAATCAACTCTTTCTCGCTTACTTTTGAAAGATGGACAATTAGAGCTCTCCATTAGCGTGACAACACGGCAAAGACGTCCTAGTGAAGTGAATGGTCTTCATTATCATTTTATTTCAAAGAAAGAGTTTGAACGTAAGCGTGATGGTGATGAATTTATTGAATGGGCAGAAGTTCATGGAAATTATTACGGCACTTTACGTGAAAGTGTTGAAAACGCGTTAAGTGCTGGACGAGATATGTTATTTGATATTGATTACCAAGGTACAAAACAGCTTCAAAAAAAGATGCTAGGAGATACTGTATCTGTTTTTATTCTTCCACCATCAATGAAAGAGCTTGTTTCACGTTTGCATCGTCGAGCAGAAGATAGTCAAGATATCATTGATCTGCGACTGGAGAATGCACGGACGGAAATGCAGCATTGGCGTTCTTACGATTATGTCGTTATTAATAAGGATTTAAATCAGTCTTTGTCGCTTATTAAATCGATTTATTTAGCTGAAACAGTAAAACGTGAGCGGTGCTCCTTTCTTGAATCTTTCATTGACGGGCTTATTGCTGAAAAGATTGATTAATATTCTTATTGTTTTGAAAAGGAATAGTGAGCAAAAAGTTATGCTGTTTAAATCACCAAATTAGCTAAAGCTACAAATTCGGCAATTGAAAGTGTTTCAGCGCGGCGTGTTCCATCGATTCCAGCTTTTTCTAAAAGCATTTCATCTCCAAGTGTTTTGAGATTTTGACGAAGCATTTTTCGTCTTTGTCCAAAAGCGGTTTTTGTGACAAAGCTTAATTTTTGTGCGGAGCAGGTAAGAGGTTGTGTTCGCGGAATGATATGAACAACGGAAGAAGTTATTTTGGGTGCTGGTATAAAGGCTTGAGGAGGTACATCAAAAGCAATTTTAGCAGTGGTACGCCATCCGGTTAAGACACTAAGACGTCCATAGTGGGCTGATTGAGGTTTTGCGGTAATGCGGTTGGCAACTTCACGTTGAAACATCAATGTCATTGATTCATAAAAAGGAGGCCATGGTTCAGCCAACAACCAATTTAATAAAAGTTGTGTTCCAATATTATAGGGAAGATTTGCAATAATGCGTGGTTTTTCTGGATATGTTTCAAAGAGTTTTGAAAAATCTTGCTTTAGTGCGTCATTACAAATAAGTTTTAGTTTTTGAGGATAGTGCTGCTCTATCTCTAAAAGAGCCGGTATACAACGTTCATCACGCTCTATCGCTGTAACAATGGCACCTTTTGCAAGCAAGGCACGTGTCAGCCCCCCAGGACCTGGACCAACTTCAATAACAGGTTTTCCTTCTATATTTCCTGCTTGATGAGCAATTTTAGATGTTAAATTAAGATCAAAAAGAAAATTTTGGCCCAAAGACTTATGAGCTTGTAATCGATATTTATTAATTACTTCACGCAGAGGAGGAAGAGCATCTATTGGCATGATATCAAACTATTTTTTGCAAGTTGACTTGCAAGTTTAAGAGCAGAAATAAAGCTTTCAGGAGAGGCTATTCCTTTATCAGCAATATCAAAAGCAGTTCCGTGATCTGGTGAAGTACGAATAAAAGGGAGTCCTAAAGTGATATTGACAGTGGTGTCAAAGTCCAATGTCTTAACAGGAATAAGGGCTTGGTCGTGATACATGCAAAGAGCAACATCATATGCCTGTCTTGCTTTTTCATGGAACATTGTATCGGCAGGCAGTGGACCTACAATATTGAATCCTTTATTTTTAAGGTATTCAACAGCAGGAAGGATAATTTCAATATCTTCTTTACCCATTGCCCCTTCTTCTCCAGCATGAGGATTAAGGCCAGCAATAGCGAGACGAGGAGAAGTTATTTTAAATCGCGTTTTTAAGTCGTTTTCAGTAATTAATGCCGTTTGAATAATTAAATCGCGAGTGACATGTGAGGGGACTTCATTGAATGGAATATGAACAGTAATGGGAACTGTTTTTAATCGAGGTCCAGATAACATCATAACCGGATGATAGCATTTATCGAAGATTGTGTAGGCCAAATCAGCTAAGAATTCTGTATGACCTGGAAATTTAAACCCAGCGTCGTAAAGGCTTTTTTTTGCAATAGGGCAAGTAACGAGTGCGCACGCATGTCTATCTCGAATCAACTGAACGCTGCGTTTAATCGCTTCAATTATTCCAGCAGCATTATCAGGTGAAGGCGAGCCTAGTTGATCGCTTTGTCGGTTTTTTAATGGTATTATAGGGAGAGCAGTTTGAAAGTTTTTTACAGGATCATTTATTAAAACAGATTCTACTTCAACATCTATATGTAAAAAACGAGCGCGCGAACGAATAACGTCTGGATCAGCAAAAAGAGCAAAAGGTGGAACTTGACGTGTAACACGCAAACTCCACGCTTTTAATACTATTTCAGGACCAATGCCGGCAGGATCACCACCACTAACAATAAGTGCAGCCATTATGAGTTTTGAATACGCGCTACCCGCCGTAATTCTTCCAAATATTTCTCGCTTAATTTTTCAAGTTTTTGTGGGCTTTTTTGCTTATTATCTTGAATAGAAAATATGAGTCTGGCAACATAATCATCAGAAACTCTTTTTATTTTACAAACAGCAAGCGCCTCAATTCCATCAGATGTTTCTTGCAATTGGGTCATTTTTCCTACAGGTGTTGCAAGGATAGCTTGTTCCCACGCACTAGGAAGCTGGGGTTCGAGAAACTTTCCCAAGTTGCGGACAGTAACATCTAAAATACCACTTGCCTGTTTTCTGGTGTTAGCACATCCTCGGAAATGTGCACGAAAATTGTTTGCTTCTCTCTGACGTTTTTCAAAGATTTCTGAACGGCGGTGTGCAGGAATAACAAAAATAATTCGTTGTAGTGTATATTCATTGGTTGAAGGTTTCACACCACCATTTTTTAATATTCTGCGTACAGCTTCTTGTTCAGTAATCATACCCGCTTCAGATTGATAGCGTGCATTAACAAGACGGCCCCATCCTATTTGACCACGAATATAATCTTTAAAGTGTTGTACTGTGATATCATTTTGAATCAGAATCTGGTTGAGCTGATCAATGCTCATATTATTTTGCGTTGCAAAATTCTCAAAAGCACTCTCGACTTCATTATTGCTCACCTCAATATTACGGCGCTTTATTTCGATGTTTTTAAGTACTTCATTAATAAGCTCATTTTTAGCTTGCGCAATAAGATTACCTTGCTTCTGTTGTAATCTGAGAAAAGCAGCCCGTCTTTGTATATCATAATTTGTGATAGGATTGCCATTGACTGTGACAGCAATGACAGTCTGCGCGAAGACTGAAGGAATTAAAAATTCACTTACCATCAGGTTGCTTACACTCAAAGGTGCAATGCAAAATAAAGCAAAAATACCTTTTTTAAATTTTTTCATATAAGTAGGCCTTCGCATTGTTCATTAATTCTAATTCATTGCTTAAAATATACGTTTTTTTTCTTAAAAACAACGATAAGTTAAACCGGTTATACATTCTCTTTATAAATTTGAATTTATCTTTTTCCGATATCTGCAATTGTACGCAATGAAAGAGAGAAATTAAAGTTTTGCAAAGGTGTTTTTTTTCCTGGATTAGTTACCTGCTGATAACCGAAAGTTAGACCGAAACATTCATCTGTATAACTTAGGCTGATTCCCCGCTTTACGAATGTACCGGATACCAAATCATAACCAGCATTACTGCTAAGAGACCAATAGTTAGCCAGTTTAAGATCAGTTTGAAAAGAAATCTCTTGGCGCTTTTGTGGATATTCATAATCTGGTTGATTTGCGATATAGGCATATTGTACAGCCGCCCCAAAATTTTGCCATTTCTTTGATGCTTCAATTTCATTGCGGTGGATTTTTCCTGTTTTTTTATCAAAACGTCCACGAGCTTCTAGAGAAAAACCGTTCTTATGGTTTGCACCAAACATTGCAACATAGTCTGAACGTTTTTCTTCGAGGCTAGAATAAATACCTACATTAACAAAGTCCTTTTCTGCAAAAGAATTTTTTCCTGCAAGATGAAAGGATTGTCCAACAAGACCATAAAGAGACCAATTATTGTTGAAATTTCCAGAATATCTGAGACCTATATTAGCTCTTGTTCCACCTTCTACGCGGTCATAACCAGAGAATTTATTACGTTGAAAGAGAGTTGTTGCGTCAAATACGAAGCTTTGCGCGTCTTCATTAGGGACTTGTCCGATATATCGTTCATTATTACGGATAAAAATTTGTGTTGTTGGTTCTATAATATGTGTAGAGTTGTTCAATGTAATGAGAAAGGGATACCGTAATTCCAAACCTGCCGTTGCTATGCCACGGAGTGCTGAGCCACGAAGTGTTGATGAGGAATCGTTCATTATAGGAGCAGCATGGTTTTCGTTGCTATTTGTTGTAATAACATCAGCACGTAGAGAGAGAATAGGGGTTAATATGAGGCCTTCACGTGTGTTGAAGCGCTTTTTCCATTCGAGCTCGTTTGTTAAACGAAAACTATTTCCAGCTATACCAGAAAGCCTAGTAGTATTAAGAGGATGGTTATTCCAGTCGTTAGAATTGAAGTCAGTATGACGACGATAAATTGATTGCATATTGCTATGGAAGGTAAGTATTCCAGTATAAACTGGCTCATCTGGTGTGAAAGAATAATCAATGCGGGGGAGAACCCACGCTTGCCGAGAGTGGCGTTCATAATGGGAGTCGTTCAATATTAAATCTTGAACTTTGAAATGGTAAAAACGCATATCAAAGTGGTTTCTCCCTGCAAGGCCATTCAAATAAACCTGAGAAAGCTGTATAGGATTGCTATAGTTTTCAAGTTTATAGGCACGACTAAAATGCCGATCAGACTGTGCGAGAATATCCCATCCATAAGTCCAACGTGAATTAATACGAAAGTCCCCTTTTGTTGCTAGCATATAACGGTTTTTATGCTGTGCATCAATCGTATCATTGTCAAAGTTGTGCGGTTTCATTTGGTATATATGAGCGAAGCGAATGTTGTAATTGCCCGTTTTAAAACGTTGACGCCACTCACCCTCGGTTAAGAGCCCTTGTTGGGTATAAAGCGTAGAAGAAAGTGTAAAATCATAATGAGGAGCGAGATTCCAGAAATAAGAATTTTTTATGCCCAAGCCAAGATAATCGGAATAAAAAAGACGAGGTGCAAGGAGACCGCTAACACGTTTCACAGTTGGATCATGGAGCTCAAAATTCGGAAATTGTATAATAGGCACACCAAAAACTTCAAAACGGCTGTTTTCAAAGCGAATTTTTTTGGTGGTGTTATTCCATATAATTTTCCTCGCTCTAATTTTCCATAGAACTTCTCTATCTGGTTTATAAAAGCAAGGTTCACAGGCTGTATATGTAGCATTGTTAAAGACTGTTACTCCGCTGTTACTGCGTGTAGCACTTGTAGCTGCAAAATGGATATTGTTAGCGGTATCAATGCGTAAGGCATTTACGAATCCCTCGCCGAAGTCTTTGGTCATATCAATTTGATTGGAATAAATTTTATTACCATCTTTTTGAACAACTTCAACATTGCCTTGTGCTATGATTCGTCCTGTTTTTTGATTATAAGTGACTTTTTTAGCGAGGACTTTGTTGCCATCATATTCGATTTGAACATTGCCTTGTGCAGAAACAGTGTTTTCATCACGATTGTAGATGAGTTCATCTGCAGAGAGTAAGAGAGGGCTTACCGGATTCTGGATATGATTTTGAGTAATAGAAGTAAGGCTTTTAGCGTGTGCAGAACACGATAAAGACACACCTAAAAAAAGGCTCATGACACTTCTAAAGGCAAGTACACTTAATTTTGTTAAAATCACTCTCTTACTTATTAATGCTTTCACTTAGCCATCCTCTTTGTGAAGTAAAAAAGAGATTCCCAAAAATAATGCAATAACAACGGGTGTCCAAGCTGCAATAATTGGTGGAATATACCCAGTATTACCAAAAGCCTGAACGAGTACGGAAATAACATAAAGCATGAAGCCAGCTAGTACGCCACCAAGAATCAATGTTCCAGATTGTCCAAAGCGTGTAAAGTTTAAAGATACAGTTGCTGCAATGAGAGTCATTGCTACAAGCAATGCAGGTAATGCAATCAAAGATTGTAAATACATATCAAAACTATTAGCAGAGTAGCCAAATGAACGTGCGATTATAATTTTTTTTGGTAGTTGGTAAAATGGGATAGTCGCTGGATTTACTAAACGTTCAGTTAAAAATTCAGATTTTAGATTGGTTTTTATTTGAAACGTAGTAAATTTTTCAGGAGGATGTCCTATTTTATAAATTATCCCATTCTTTAATAGCCAAGCACCGTTTGTTAGTGTTGCTTTTTTGGTGTTAATCCAATTTTTAACTGTTGCGTTATCGTTGTATTGTACAAAAGTTGCATCGACAAGAGAAAGTCCTTGATCCGTGATAGATTTGGCACCAATAGTCGTTCTACCTGAATTTGTACGTTGTGTGAACCATGGGATACGCGTGTGATGAAGAGGTGTTAGTACATTACTACTACGCCACTCAGTCATCATTTTTTCTGCTTGAGAAAATCCCCATGCGGCAAGTGGGTTAATGAGAAAAATTGAAAATAATCCAAAAAGAAAAGCTCCCAAACAGGCAGGCATAAGAAATTGCCATGCAGAAACACCAATTGAACGAGTCACAACAAGCTCAAGTTTTCGATTAAGCGATATCAACATTACCATTGCAGAAAAGAGTGCAATAAAGGGGATGAGTTGTTGCATTATAAAAGGGATGCGTAAAACAGAAACGAGAAATGCATCTTTTGCCGTATAACTGGGAAGGTGAGATAGCCGACCAGAGTTTTCTGTAAAATCAATTAAAAGGGCAAGAATAAAAATGCCTACAAAAAAATAACAAGTTGTTTTAAAATAACGTATAAAAAAATATCGTCCAAGCGTCCACCCAATCATGAGACCTCATCCGAGGGATATTGAGATTTTCGATGTTCAAATTTGTTTACCAATTTTTGAAAAGCTACTTGAATAATCTCGTTAAGTTTTATGGGGATACCAATTTTATGATTTGTTAAGAGCATGAAAAAAGTAAATACACTTATTCCTATAGGTGTAATATAAAGAAGAGGAATGTATGCAAGATCGCTCTTTGCTTTTTCGGCGAAAAAATATCCTATCCAATATACTAGCAAGGAAAAGGCAATTGCGGAAAAGTTCGCAGAATAACGTACTTGCCGATATGAGCGCGCATCTCCTGCTGCCGCTAATGCAATCAATGAAAAAATAATTGGATAAAGCCACTCTGTAAACCTACGGTGCAATTCAGCTCTATATTGGAGTGGTTTTCGCTGATAGTAAGGATCCTTAGGATCAGGATTTAGTAAATAAGAAAGAGGCTGATCTTTTGGATAAAGGGAGGGCGCTTTATCGTTAGGAATGAATTCCCCTAGGTTAAAAGTATATGAGCTAAATTGAACGATCGAAACACTATCATTTTGATGATTAATTCTTTCTATTTCACCGTTATGAAGGACTAAGAAGTTGCCGCTGTTATTGCTTACAATTGAGGCGTCTGTTGCATAATAAAAAAGATCAGTCTTAGGATCGCGCTGGTCAGCAATGAAAAGACGCTCAAGTGTCCCATTTGGATTCCGTTCACCAATTTCTATGTAAAGGTTATTGGCAAGTTTTTGGAAGCTGCCTTCACTAATGAAAAGATTAATAAGATCAAAATGAGCACTTGCTAGCATTTGTCGCATATTAAGACGTGCTTGAGGAACAACAAAATTGGCTATAGAAAAGGAGACACATGATGCAATAATAGAGATAAGAAGAATGGGTTTCCAAACAGTACTTTTTGGAAAACCAGAGGCACTGATGATCGCAAGCTCGGAATCTTGATTCATTGAGGAAAGGGTACTTGTAATTGCAATTACTAATGCAAATGGAATGACAAGAAAAATTACAGAAGGAACCAATGAAAGTGAAAAGTGCAAGACCGTGAAGAGCGTTTGTTTACTTGTTGTGAGAAAGTTTATCCGAGCAAGAATTTGCACCGTCCAACTGATACTGATTGCTGCAGTCATAACAGCACTGAACAAGATAAGAACGCGCTTCAGGATGTATAGCTCAATAATACGCATAGATTGGGTAACATCCTCAGTCTTTAATGAAGAGAGCAGATTCTCTACACTACTTTGGGTTAGAAAATATAACCAAAATTTAAAAATTACCTTTATATATATTGCACATCTTTACCAAATAAAGAACAATAAGGCAGTTAGCAAACTTCAGCTTATTCTGCCATACATTATATTCCATTTTCAATTGTAGTCTATAGAGAAGCTAGAACACGAACTAAAATGAACCTTTTTACGAGGCTTTAAAATGATAATTTACCTTTTTTCTTTTTCTATCTTTAATACCCATGAAAAAAAAGATAATACATACTAATTAGAAAAAGAGGAATCGTTATATTTTCAACTCTTTCCTTTTACTGAAGGCATAGAAGTTTCTCCAAAAAGGTGTTGGCTTTTTTATAATAGAGTGATGAGGGTTAAGAAGATGGATATTCTTTTCTATCATTTGACGCAGTCAACGCTAGAAGATATTTTGCCAACGCTTGTGGAGCGTGCACTGGATCGTTTTGGTAGGGTAACAATACAATGTGTGAGTAAAGAACAATGTGATGCTATAGATACGCGTTTATGGGTTTATGCTGATGAAGCATTTATTGGACATGGAACTGAGTATGATCAGCATCCAAATTTACAGCCTGTATTTCTTACTACAGGACAAGAAAATCCGAATGATTCAAAAATACGCTTTCTCATAGAGGGAGCAGTATGTTTAGATATTAATGCTTATCAACGGCTTGTAGTGATATTTGATGGTCGAAATGATGAGCAGTTGAATCTTGTTCGTGCACAGTGGAAAAAATATAAAATAGAAAATCATGATTTAGCTTATTGGCAGCAGACTGAGGATCGCTGTTGGGAAAAACAAGTTTAATGCGTGTAGCATCTACTATTTTGATTTGTATAGGATTGATAGGAATGATGAATCCAGCATTCTTTATTGCAGAAGGATCAGGAGGAGGTCGTTGGGTTTTTATTGTGATTTTTATTTTGGGAGCACGAAAGATGTGGACTACAATCAAAAAAATTAAATGGCATAATGATGATCATTGAGCGGATTTTGCTTGTTTTGTGGGCTGTGATGTTAGCTTTTTTTTGCGTTTCGTGGTTGGGGACAACGCATATTTTATCAGAAATGTTTTCAGTTACGTATATTGGCACTATCGCAGATATTTTGTTCTTTTTTCTGAGTGCGCTGTTTGCTGGAATACTATGGTGGAGCGTACCTAAAACAATGTCTTTAAAAATGAAACTGGCGGCATTTTTACCGCCAGCACTCGTCTTATTATTTTTTATTGTGTACTAGTTTGATATCTCATCATCCGTAAATCCAATAAAGCAAATCAGTGAAATAAAAGAGGAAAGGAGAAGATAATAGCCAACATAAGCAATACCGAAGTTTTGCACCAAATATTCTGCAGTATAGGGTGCAAGAGATGCGCCTATGATACCGGCTAAATTAAAGGTTATAGATGCGCCAGTGTATCGAACTTCTGTCGGAAATGGTGAAGCAAGAACGGCACCAAGAGGACTATATATCATTCCCATGATCGATAAGCCAATAATGGACATTACAAAGAGTCCTACAATTCCAGAATCTAGGAGATAAGGAATTGCAAAAGAATAAATACCAATGATTATCGTTACCAAAATCATCAAAGTTCTACGCCGAATGCGATCAGCGATCTTTCCGGTTAGGACAGTAAAAATGCCGCAGAAAACTGCACCGATCAATTCTACTTCAAGGGCTTGATTAAATGACAATCCCATATGGTTTGTTGCATAACTTAGCAAATAGGCAGACACCAAATAAAATAAGACAAATGTTGCTATGCCGGAAAAAGTGCCCAAAAATAAGATTCGTGAATGTTTGAAGAAAACGTCTATGATAGGCACTTTGACGCGCTCTTCACGTTCAAGAGTTTTTTTGAATTCGACGGTTTCACTGATCGAAATACGCACCCATAATCCTACAATTGTGAGAAAAGCTGAACCAATGAATGGAACACGCCATCCCCATGCGAAAAGTTCGTCATGATCAAATACAGCCCACATTCCTAAATAAGCTGCAATAGATAGGAATAACCCCAGTGGAACTCCTAATTGTGGAAACATTGCATACCAACCACGTTTCTCTGGTGGAGCATTTTCTGTTGCGAGTAAAACAGCTCCTCCCCATTCTCCTCCTAATCCAATTCCTTGACCAATACGGCACATGGTTAAAAGGAATGGCGCCAATAAACCGGCTGTTTCATAAGTAGGAAGGATGCCAATGACAACTGTTGAAATACCCATCATCAGAAGAGATGCTATCAGTGTTATTTTCCGTCCAATCTTATCGCCAAGATGTCCAAAAATGACTGATCCAAAAGGCCGCGCAAAAAAGGCTGCACCAAAAATGAGAAAAGATTGCAGAATAGCAAGCTGATCATTTTGTGTTGGAAAAAATAAATGAGGAAATATAAGGGCTGCAGCAGTTCCAAAAACATAAAAATCAAAGAATTCAATTGTTGTACCAATAAGGCTTGCAAACAAAATTCGACGAGGCGAATTTTTGGGGTTTAAGCCTTGTTTTTCTAAGCTTATAGACATACATGTCCCTTTCAATATATGACAAACCAAATTATGAAACTAAATTCTTAATAGTTATAGAAATTTCAAATCAGTGTCGAGTCGATATTAGTGTGTCTCTACTGTTTTGGAACGATGATTGCACTGTAAGATGTAACAGAATTGAATACAATAAAGTCATCGTTTTAAATGTCATAGAAAATAGAAATATGTTTCTATTTTCTATGTACGATGTAATTCATTAATCTTGTATTACTGTTTCCTTTAAAACATGGCACTATTTTAATCTATTTAGAAAGCAGCTGATTTTTAAGATCAGTATTTAGTATCTCAAGGATATTCGAAAGATTTTTTTATGGATGTAATTAGAACACTTTTTAAGCGTATAGATAATTATTTTCACTATTTGATTGTGCATAGGTTTTAACACACACGATAATATTTAATGAATCAGATTTTAGTGCACTGAATGCCTTGTATACGATGATTTATCATTTTGAAAAACATAAAATTGAGCAGGTGTGATGTGTTGTTTTTATGTATGCACTCTTTCCAAATACGAGGAATTTTTCATTTGAAGTTATGGAGTGTGGAGAATGCAACACAAATTGAGGATAAGTTTTTGTGCATTAATGGCTAGTAGTTTTCTTGTAAATATTGCAAATGCTGAGGAAGTAACTGTACTAGGAGAAAAATCATTAACATCAGTGAGTGTAAATGAGCAGCTAGGAGAAATGGGCAAGAATCTCGACAGTGAGAATCTTATAATTAAAGGCGGTACAGTTGAAACTGTTAGGAACGGAAAGGTTTCAAAAGGCACTCTTATTGGTAAATATGGGTTACAAAGTGTTGAGTATGGAGGACAAACAGAGGAGGTTAAAGTTCGTGGTGGTGAACAAATTGTTTTAGGAGATGGGAGCTATGCTTACAATTCTGAAATTCATGGTGAAGGTGAAACATCAGGGCAACAGAATGTGTATGATGATGGAGCGGCTTTTTTCACAGATGTTATGAGTGGAGGAGAACAAAATCTTAGTACATGGTTTGGAGAGGTAGGAGGATTAGCAGTAGATACGAGGGTTTTTGCTGGGGGGCTACAGAGCGTTTTTGCCGGGGGTAAAGCAAACACCGTTACTTTGGAGGATGGGGCTCTTCAAAGAGTCTATGCTGGTGGGCGTGTGGAAACTTTGACGATCAATAGTGGAGCTAATTCGTTGATTTACTCCGGTGCTATATTGCAAGGAGAAGTAAAGGTTAATGGTTCTGGACGGCTTCGTCTTTATGCTGGAGATAAGGGGCAGCAAACGAAAGCAGAAGAAATTATTTTAAATGGAAAAGAGGCCAAATTATACTCTATCGCCACTGAAGTTGATGGGTCAAGTTCTCTGATTCAAAAGTTAAGTGGTGAAGGGAGTGTTATTTTCACTTCTACTGTTTCTAATTCTACAGAGTCTAGCCCATATTATTCTCTGCTTTATATTGATGACCTTTCGGGGAATATACATTTCAATTTGCGTGCTAATTTTGCAGAGAACTACGGTGATTATCTTTTAGTAGAGAAAGGAGTGGGCAACCATACAATAAGTGTTGTGGATTCTGGTGCTGAAATTTTAAACTCTTTTTTCCATCCATTGGATTTAATTACTGATAAAAGAGGAAAAGCTCATTTTTCTTTAAAAAATCATTCCGGTGAAAAGGCTGAAGCTGTTGATGGTGGAGCCTATATGTATGATTTGAAACAGAAAAATAGCGAAAATGGAGGAGGAAAAATTTGGTATTTAGCTGCTGCTGAGAAGGTCTCTACTGCTGTAATCACTTCACCGAATACGGCGTTACCTATACCTAGATCTTTTGGAAAAGAAGAAGATATGACAGTTTTGCAAGATCCTATAGTCAGTTCTTATACAAATGATTTCGGTATTGGTGAGGATATATTCATTTTGCAAAGTTCCGTACTCAGTGATGATAATGTAGTTTATATTTCTGACGTTGGAGAGGTTGGTGTTCACAAATGGTCTATTAACAATATGGTTGAGGGATCTGGAACGCTTTATATTGAGGCAGGTGGTTTCAGTAAGAATACTACAATTGCAAATGGTGGTTCTGAAGTTGTTGCAGAACAAGGAGTTTCAAAATCTACGATCATTTATGAAGGCGGACAACAGAGGGTGGAGGGGGGCGGAACAGCAATGGAGACGGAAATCTATGGTGGTAATCAACTTGTTTTCGGAGAGGGCGATGTGAACGATGGGGTTGTGAGTAGTACTGCTTATAACACCACAATTTATGGTCAGGGTGAGACACTGGGGCAACAGAGTGTGTATGATGATGGGGTAGTTTCAGAAACAAAAATTATGAGAGGAGGGGTACAAAATCTTGCTAAATGGTTTGCAGACGATGAGGGTTTTGCATTAAAGAGCGGTGGTTTAGCGATGAATACTGAAGTTTTTGAGGGTGGGATGCAGCGTGTTTTAACAGGAGGTGAGGCAGACATTGTCACTTTATACGCTGGTGCTATTCAAGTAGTTGATGCTGGTGGATACGTGAAAAATTTGACGATTAATAGTGGAGCTAATTCATGGGTCTTTTCTGGTGCTATATTAGGAGAAAAAATAACAGTTAATGATTTGGGACAGCTCCATCTTTATGCCGGAGATTATAAACTTCGAACTACAGTAGAAGACATCAACTTAATTGGAGAAGAGTCTAAATTATATTCTATTGCCGGCATTTCTGACGGCAGGAGCTCTTACATTCAAAATTTGAGTGGTGTGGGAAAAGTTATTTTTACCTCTGCCGAGCCTAGTTTACACTACTCTCAACTTTATATTGACAATCTTTCGGGTAGTATGCATTTCAATTTTAATGTAAGCCTTGCAGAAGGAAAAGGTGATACCCTCTTCATTCAGAATGGTGGTGGTTTTCACACAATAAGCGTTGTAGATTCTGGTATTGAAATTGTCGATCCTTCCTCAAAAGATCTTAATTTAATTGTTGATCAAAGCGGAAAAGCACATTTTACTCTAAAAAAATTTTCTGGTGCGAAGATTAGTGCTGTTGATGGTGGAACATATACGTATGGTTTGAAACAAAAAGACGGTGAGGATGGAAGCAAAAAAATTTGGTATTTGTCTGCAGTATACATTGATAGTTTTCCGCGTAGGGGCAGATCTCGCCGAAACTTAGAGCACAATCAAGCAGTTTCTGTTCTTTCAACTATTCCAATTCAGGAAGATTTGGTTAATAAGTCATTATGTTCGAATAGTAGTTGTCTGAGTAACCACCATCTTCCTAATGAGAAACAACAGTCTGTTGTTTCTACAGATAATCAATCTTTAGCTGATCAAATGATTTTACGCCCCAGTGATCAGGATCAAGCTTTTACACAATTGAGGCAGGAACCTTCAGTTTCTCACTTTTTGACCACTCCCTCTACGGATGCGGTGTTATCTATGTCTGTAGTCCCTCAGCTTGTTTTTCACAATGAGTTGCAAACTGTACGTGCGGGAAGAGGAATTCTAGATAGAAATAAGAAAAATGCCGCTCTATGGACATATGCGATCAAGAGCAAAGAAAACATTGCAACGGGTCATACAGATTTTAAGCTTGAGCAGACGGGTGTAGTTCTAGGTATAACTGGTTTAAGCGAGCTAACAAATGGAGAGTTTTATATTGGTGGTTTTGGTAGTTATGATCAAGCACGTGTAGCGCATGCACGAGGTGGGATTAGTGGCATAACCACTTATAGCATTGGAGCTTATGCTACTTATTTTGACCATAGCGGGTGGTATGTAGACAGTATCTTGAAATACAATCGTTACCAAAATGGTCTGAAGGCTGTTTCAACGAACGGTTTAGATATTGAAGGAAATTATACTCAATGGGCAGTGGGGAGCTCCTTTGAAGCTGGTTATCGTATTAAGACGTCAAAGAGCAGTTGGCTACAACCTTATGCACAATTCACGTGGATGCAAGTTGAAGGTAAAGAAATCAAACTTTCCAACAAAATGACAGGTGATATCCGCCCATCGACTTCATTGCGTAGTGAGGTTGGATTATCTTTAGGATATGAATTTGGATTAGGCATAGATACTTCATCACTAATTTACATTACGGCAGCATGGTTGCGAGAGAATAAGGATAACAATCGTACAACGATTAATAAACTACATAAATTTACTACAGACTTATCAGGGAATGCAGGTAAGTTAGGAGTTGGTTTGAGCAGTTTAGTCAGTGATAAATTAAAGCTTTATGCGGAAGCACATTATGTCAAAGGGCGTAAGGTGAAGCAGTCACTCCAAGGTATTTTGGGTGTACGCTATAGCTTTTGATCGTATCTTTGTTCTCTGATCAGTTTTAAATTGTATATTTTTTACAAACTAGATATTTGATGATCAGAGAACAATTTTTGAGAAAATACAAAGGCACTTTTTATAACACGTTACATGCCTTATAGTGCGGGCTGTTTCTTATATCTTACTTTCTTGCTCTCTTGTATAAACAATTTTTGGATGAGGGTTAAAAAATAATTTAGGCACTACTTTTTACTCTAGATAAAATAGAGAATTCAGTGAAATTTGAATAGCAATTTTTATAATATTAATAGATTGTTAAGGATATTTCTTAAAATTTTAGGTTGAAAATAAATTATGCAGAGCTAATTACCTTTGATGTCTACCCAGACGTGAAGGGGGGGAGGATATAGTTATGCAATATAAATGGAAATTAAGCTGTTGTGCACTCATAATCAGCAGCTATTTTGTGCAAACTGCAGTTGCAGGTGAGAGCGGGACTCAGCTTTTTTATCAGCCTTCGGACTATAGCGTAAATGAGAACACACTCCATAGTCAGTATAATGATGGTTTGATAACAGGGAAATACACAAAGATTAGAGTATCTAAAGGTAATATTATTGTAAAGGCGCACGGTGAATCAGGCTTTTTTGAAAAGCTTAGTGCTGTCACTGTGGATAAAAATACTGAAATATCGCTTAGCAAAGTGCAAGGACTTAATGAAAATAATGCTATCAATATTGAACAGAGTGCGAAAGAAAGAAATTTTGCAGTACGTAAAAAGCCTGAACTCATCTTTGTTAAGGATGGAGCAATTCTGGAAAATTTTGTACTCGTGAATGATGCTAAAGCCTATATTTCCAATGATGGTGAGGTGGATAGTCCAGGGCGGTCTGTCAATAACACGGTTAGGGATGGTGCAGAGATGTATGTTTATGGAGGAGGTCTTAGTGAAAATAGCAAAATTGAACATGGTGGAACTGAAAGTATTCAGGCTTTAAATGGAAAACAAGGATTTTCAAAAAATGCTGTTGTTAAGGAAGGCGGACAACAAAGTGTTGGGAATGGAGGAAAAGTAGAAGGAACTGAAATTTATGGTGGTGAACAGCTTGTTTTCGGGGAAGGTGATGTTGGAGGACAGATTAAAGGGAGTAGTGCTTCTAATACTGTAATTTATGGACGAGGCGAAATACTGGGGCAACAAAAGGTATATGATGGGGGAATAACTTGGAATACGAAAGTTATGCAAGGAGGTATACAAGAGATTGCCAAAAAATCTCAAAGCGCAAAAAATGGTGGTTCTGCGTTTGATTCACAAATCTTTGGTGGCGGCAAACAGCGTGTCTTAGAAGGAGGGAAGGCTATTGGTGTCTCTTTAAATGAGACTGCTGTTCAGGAAATATATGGTGATGGATTTGTAAAAAATCTAACAATGAATGATGAAGCAAAATCATGGGTTCATGCTGGTGCAACATTAGAGGGTAAGACACTGGTAAATCATTCTGGACAGCTTCATCTTTATGCCGGAAATGATCAACATCATACTAAAGTAGAAGATGTTATTTTAAATGGACAAGATACAAAACTATATTCTATCACTGATGAGTTTGATGGAAAAAGCTCTCTCATTCAGAAATTAAGTGGTGAGGGGAGTGTTATTTTTGCTTTTACTGGTTCTGATCCATATTACTCTCAGCTTCATATTAATGATCTTTCGGGAAGTTTACACTTTGAGTTCAATACCACTATTGCACATAACCGTGGTGATTATCTCTTCATTGAGAAGAGCAAAGGTAGTCACACAATAAGTGTTGCTGATTCTGGTGTAGAAATCACCGATCCTTCTTCAAATAAGCGTGATTTAATTACGGATCAAAGCGGTGGGGCTCATTTTACTCTGGTAGGTATCGCTGGTGAAGAAATTAATGCTATCGATGGTGGAACCTATATGTATGGTTTGAAACAGAGAAAGGACGAGAATGGAAAAATTTGGTTTTTATCTGCCGATCGCATCGATGATCCTGTACCTCCAGATCCAGTAAACCCGTTGGTTCCTGGTGGGGAAACAACAACTCCTTCAGTTGATGCAGTGCTCTCCATAGCAGTAGCTTCTGGACTTATTTTTAATAATGAGCTGGATATTGTACGTACTGGGAGAGGGATTATGGACCAACACAGAAAAGATACAGATCTATGGGCTTATGCAATTAAAAGCAGAGAACGTATTGCTACAGGCCATACACGTTTTAAGCTTGAGCAGACAGGTATAGTATTGGGTGCTGATCAGTTGAACGAGTTAACACATGGAGATTTGTATATTGGTGGTTTTGGTAGTTATGATCAAGTACGCATTGCTCATATACGAGGCGGTGATAGCGACATAAGCAGTTATAGCGTTGGAACGTATGCGACTTACTTTGATAATCGTGGGTGGTATATGGACGGGATTTTGAAATATAACTATTACCGAGATAATCTGAAAGCTATTTCAACGAACGGTTTAGCCATTCAAGGCAATTATAATCAGTGGGCGATAGGTGGGGCATTTGAGATTGGCTGTCGTTTTGAGCCGGCGCAAAGTACTTGGATGCAGCCTTATGTTAAGTTAACAGGTTTGCAAGCTCAAGGTAGAAAAATCAAGCTTTCTAATGGAATGACAGGTGATATAAGCCCATTAACTTCGTTCCGTAGTGAAGTTGGATTAACTGCAGGGCATGAATTTATTTTTGGTGCAGAAACTTCATTAACGGCTTACATTACAGCAGCTTGGTTACGCGAGAATGTAAATAATAATCATACGACAATTAATAACCAGTATAAGTTTATCACAGACTTGTCTGGAAATGCCGGTAAATTAGGAATTGGTTTGAACAGTTTTGTCAACGAGAAACTAACGCTTTATGCGGAAGCACACTATCTGAAAGGGCATAAAATCAAGCAGTCACTTCAAGGTATTTTAGGATTACGTTATAGTTTCTAAATATGCATTTTACGCGCTGTTTAATCTTAGAAATCTCATTATCTTCGTAAGCTAAACATTCAATACCTATGCACTCTCAGGAGCATATAGACATTGAGAGTGATTTTAGGCTTTGTTAAAGGTGCTGTTTTTTTTCATTTATTATTGAAGTCCTACAAATTGTGCCCTGAACATAAGGGCATAATTTGCATTTTATGAAGTTATACAATTTATAATTGTATAACTAAAATTGCACACTAAAAAAGTGTATTTAGACATAAATAAAACACATTATGATACAATCTAAAATAGACTACCAACATATTTGCGGGATATTTGTCTAATAATTGAGAATGGAGTGTGGATGATGCAGCATAAATGCAAACTAGGTTTTTCAGTATTGATAGTCAGTAGTTGTCTTGTGCAAATTGTCAATGCAGATGAGAAGAGGAATGAGGAACTAACGAATGTGACGAGTGTGACGAGTGGGGGGAAGGTACCAAAAGGTTCAGCACTGACTCACAATTCTTTTAGCAATAACATTACGATCGAAGATGGTGGTGTCGAGATTGTTGAGAGTGGTGGAAGTTCTATAGGTGTCACTGTTAAAAAAGGAGGGATGCAAATAGTTACGCGCGGAGGAATTGCGACAGACGCCAAAGTCCTTGGTGGTAAGCAGTTTATTTATGAAGAAAAAGGTCTTGATCTTACGAGCGTGGAGAGAAAAAGCAGCGCATATAATACCATAGTTTCTGGTGAAGATGGAGTAATAGGGCAACAAAATGTGTATGATGGGGCATGGGTTTGGAATACGAAAGTTAAAGGAAGAGGAGAACAAAATCTTTATATGGGGCATAGAAAAGAGGGGGGACGTTCAATGAATACTGAGGTCTCTGGGAATGGTAGGCAGCATGTTTTAATGGGAGGAGAGTCTTATGGTACTACCTTGCAGGATAGTGCTGTTCAAGTTGTATATCCTGGTGGATTTCTGGATGGTCTAACAATTAATGGCACAGCCGGCTCGTGGTTACATGTTGGTGTACAAGAAGTAGTTGGAGAAGTAAGGGTTAATGATAGTGGAAAACTTTATTTATTTGCTGGGGATGTTACTGATCATATCACTAAAGAGAAACTTTCTATAGAGGGAAGAAGTGATGAGATATTCTTTTTGGTTGGTGATCGGAATAACAAGGAAAAACCTCAAATTAAAATTGAAGATTTAGGGGGGCAGGATGGGACTGTTATTTTTACTTCTATACCATATGATCCACAACATATTTCACTTCATGTTGAGAGACTTTCAGGAAGTTTGCATTTTCGATTCAATCTTAGTGCTACGGGGGATGCGAGTGATTACTTGTCGATCACTGAAGGCTCAGGTAATCACAAAATAAGCGTTACAGATTCTGGTGCTGAAATTACAGGTCTTTTTTCACAAAAAAATAGTTTGATTACTGAGATTCCGTTAATTACCGATAGAGGCCAAAATGAGGGAGCTAATTTTACTCTGGAAGATCGTACTGGCAAGGAAATTGCAACTGTCGATGGTGGAACATATCAGTATCAATTGCTGAAGAGAGATAGATGTGCTAGTTCTAGTGGTAATTTTACGAATTGGTATTTAGGTAGAGTCTCTGAGAATTCAGAACCTTCTAATACTGAAACACAGTGTGTAAACAAGAAAACGAAGATTCCTCTTGCATTATCTGCTGGTAATGGTACATGGCCTCAGCAAGGCGCTTCTTCTGGAAGAAAAAATACTAATTCTCGTAAACATACTAAAAAACAGCCAGCTAAACCACGGCCTCCCCGTCATTTAAGGGAAGCAAAGAATGTTTCTAGTGTTTCAGTATCTTCAACTCAAGGAAATCAAGTTATTGAAGTATCAGGTTCAGCAAGACCTCATCATCTTTCTGATACAAAACAACAGACTGCTATTTCAGAAGCTTCTCAATCTTTAGCTGATCAAATGATTTTACGCCCTAGTGATCAGGATCAACCTTTTACACAATTGGGGCAGGAGCCTTCAGTTTCTCACTTTTTGACCACTCCCTCTACGGATGCGGTGTTATCTATGTCTGTAGTCCCTCAGCTTGTTTTTCACAATGAGTTGCAAACTGTACGTGCGGGAAGAGGAATTCTAGATAGAAATAAGAAAAATGCCGCTCTATGGACATATGCGATCAAGAGCAAAGAAAACATTGCAACGGGTCATACAGATTTTAAGCTTGAGCAGACGGGTGTAGTTCTAGGTATAACTGGTTTAAGCGAGCTAACAAATGGAGAGTTTTATATTGGTGGTTTTGGTAGTTATGATCAAGCACGTGTAGCGCATGCACGAGGTGGGATTAGTGGCATAACCACTTATAGCATTGGAGCTTATGCTACTTATTTTGATCATAGTGGGTGGTATGTAGACAGTATCTTGAAATACAATCGTTACCAGAATGGTCTGAAGGCTGTTTCAACGAACGGTTTAGATATTGAAGGAAATTATACTCAATGGGCAGTGGGGAGCTCCTTTGAAGCTGGTTATCGTATTAAGACGTCAAAGAGCAGTTGGCTACAACCTTATGCACAATTCACGTGGATGCAAGTTGAAGGTAAAGAAATCAAACTTTCCAACAAAATGACAGGTGATATCCGCCCATCGATTTCATTGCGTAGTGAGGTTGGATTATCTTTAGGATATGAATTTGGATTGGGCATAGATACTTCATCACTAGCTTACATTACGGCAGCATGGTTGCGAGAGAATAAGGATAACAATCGTACAACGATTAATAAACTACATAAATTTACTACAGACTTATCAGGGAATGTAGGTAAGTTAGGAGTTGGTTTGAGCAGTTTAGTCAGTGATAAATTAAAGCTTTATGCGGAAGCACATTATGTCAAAGGGCGTAAGGTGAAGCAGTCACTCCAAGGTATTTTGGGTGTACGCTATAGCTTTTGATCGTATCTTTGTTCTCTGATCAGTTTTAAATGTAAAGTTGTTTTGCACGTAGTCATTGGATATCTAGGCAACGTTCTTTGAGAGAAGACTGCTTTTTATAGAGTCTATATGCTTTGCTGCGTGCTATATTTTTTTCTTTCTCTGTGATGAGAAATCTTTAAAAGAGTGGCTTTTCGGGCTGTGCAAATAGATCTAGCTTTGGTGAAATGGTATGGTTCTGAGGGTATGGGGTACCATTGCTATTTCTATTTTTTATTAAAATTTATTTTATGATTAATTACACATTTTTGAAAATTGGTGCAGATTTTTCTATAGTCACTTGGCAAAAGGCTTCTAGCTCGCTATAGAACGGCCAGATAATATTATGAATGCAATAAAGGTGGTAAATGGCTGTAGAACGTACTTTTTCGATGATTAAACCGGATGCAACGCGTCGTAATTTGACAGGAGCAATTACAAAAATGCTTGAAGAAGCGGGGCTGCGTGTTGTTGCGTCTAAACGTGTGTGGATGAGTCGGCGTGAAGCTGAAAGATTTTATGCAGTTCATAGGGAACGCCCATTTTTTAGCGAATTGGTTGATTTTATGTCTTCTGGTCCAACAATTGTACAGGTTTTAGAAGGCGAAAATGCAATAGCTAAAAACCGTGAAGTGATGGGCGCTACGAATCCTATGGATGCACAGGAAGGGACAATCCGTAAAGTCCATGCGTTGTCGATTGGTGAAAATTCTGTCCATGGTTCAGATAGCGCTGAAACTGCAAAAATAGAAATTTCTTTTTGGTTTTCTGAAATGGAAATTGTTGGTTAATAAAAGTATGTATAAATAAAGGGAATCCCAAAATATTCTGTTTCGGGATTCTTCTTATGAGGTCATGGATTTCTTTGAAAGTGCATGTGGAGTTCAGCGTTTTTCATGTAATGACATGTTTTAAGCCTGCACGGAAATAATCCCATCCTGTCCACAATGTAAGGAGAGCGGCAATCCACAGCATGGTGATGCCAAATTCCACTGTGTAAGGGAAAACTTTATTACCAGCCGGTCCCGCTAAGAGAAAAACGATCGCTATCATTTGTACAAAAGTTTTCCATTTTGCAAAACGAGAAACAGGAACACTGACTTTTAATTCAGCTAAGTATTCACGTAATCCCGATACAAGAATTTCCCGACAAAGAATGATAATAGCTGCCCATAATGTCCAGCCAGCAATGGTACTGTCTGCGGCAAGCAAGAGCAAACAGGCAGATACGAGAAGCTTATCTGCAATGGGATCTAACATGCGACCAATATTAGATGTTTGTTCCCAAATACGAGCAAGGTAACCATCAAGAAAGTCAGTAATAGATGCAACAACAAAAATAGAAACGGCGATCCAACGTGCAATATCGCTTGATTGTAGTCGTCCTTCTAAAAAAAAGCATGCAACAACCATTGGCACCGCAATGATCCGTGCATAAGTAAGAATATTTGGAAAAGAAAAAGTATGATTTTTCATAGAGTCATTTTCAATTCTTTGTAAAATATGATTTATTTCATAAACGTAACAAGGCAAAGCTTATGAAACAAGCTTATTTTTTATTAAAATGATTATGAATTTTTTGTGCAATCATAATAGAAATGCCTGTGACTTTTGTTAAATCTTCGAGTGAAGCCCCAGCGACAGCTTTTGCACTTCCAAAATGATGAAGCAATGCACGCTTTCTTGTTGGACCGATATTTTCTATTTCATCAAGCGGATTTTTAAACACTGATTTTTTTCGTTTTGCTCTATGTGTTCCAATTGCAAAGCGGTGCGCTTCATCGCGTAGACGTTGCAAAAAATAAAGGATAGGATCACGTGGAGGGAGTGTAAAGGGTGTTTTACCCTTTATAAAAAACCGTTCACGTCCCGCGTTACGGTCAGCGCCTTTAGCTATCCCAATAACCGTGATAAAATCGTCTAATTTTAATTCAGATAATATTGTATGCACACTGTTTATTTGTCCTTCTCCACCATCGACTAATATAAGATCAGGCCAAAGAGGACAAAAATCATCGTTTTGATCTTTTATGTTATTACGTCTATTAGGCAGATCATGCTCCTTGATAAGACGTGAAAATCTTCGTTTAATGACTTCTTTCATCATAGCAAAATCGTCACCAGGTGTGATATCGGTCGAGCGGATGTTGAATTTACGATATTGATTTTTAATAAATCCCGTTTGGCCTGCAACAATCATCGCACCTACTGCATTTGTCCCCATAATATGAGAATTGTCATAGACTTCTATACGACATGGGGTACGAGGAAGCTGGAATATTTCAGCAAGCCCCTGAAGTAATTTTGTATGTGTAGCTGTTTCAGCAAGCTTGCGTCCAAGTGCTTCATGAGCATTAATATGTGCATGGTTAACAAGGGTTTTGCGTTCACCTTGTTTGGGTAAAGAGAGAAGTACTTTACGATTTGCTTTTAGACTAAACGCTTCCGCAAGAAGCGCTTTTTCTTCAATTGATTCAGATAAAAGGATAAGTTTTGGAAGAGGCTTATCATCATAGAATTGGGAGAGGAAACTTGCTAAAATTTCACCACTAGAAAAGGATGGATCTGCTTTAGGGAAATAGGCTCTGTTTCCCCAATTTTGTCCCATGCGAAAAAAGAACACTTGAATGCAGGTTACTCCACCCCGTTGTGCAACTGCAAATACATCTGCTTCTTTTATCGTTTGAGGATTAATACCTTGATGGCTTTGTATGTGAGAGAGGGCCGATAAGCGATCACGATAGGTTGCTGCTTGTTCAAAATCGAGGTTTTCTGCGGCTTTATGCATAGCTTGAACCATATCATTTTTAACGTATTGACTTTTTCCAGAAAGAAAAGCTTTTGCTCCTCTAACAAGCTCTCTGTAATCATTGTCATTGACTTCATGTGTACAGGGAGCAGAACAGCGCTTAATTTGATAAAGCAAACAGGGGCGTGTACGGTTTTCAAAAACTGCATCGGTACAGGTGCGTAATAAAAAAACGCGTTGTAAAACATTAATTGTTTGTGTAACTGCACCTGAGGAGGCGAAAGGTCCAAAATAATCAGCTTTTCGTGTTCGGGCACCTCGGTGTTTATAAAGTGCAGGTGCTCGATGATCATCAGTAATAACGATATAAGGAAAGCTTTTATCATCACGCAGTAATACATTAAAACGTGGATGCAATCTTTTGATGAGATTGGCTTCTAAAAGTAGTGCTTCTGTTTCTGTGTGAGTAACGACAAATTCCATATGGTATGTAGCACGAATCATACGAGCAATACGGTTGTTGTGTCCTTGTTCGCGAGCGTAGCTTGAAACACGTTTTTTAAGATTACGTGCTTTGCCAACATAGAGAATATCACCATTCTCATCAACCATACGATAAACCCCAGGTTTATGCGGAAGATGTTTGACAAACTCTTGTATGAGTCTGGTAGCTTTGAATTGCTTTTTATCATTTTCTTGATTAGCATTATCCCATGTAATATGAGAGAGAAAGGAAAGCTTTCCTCGTTCATTTTGAGGATAAGCTGTATTTTTTTTCAGAATCATTCAGTTTATCCAAGAATGTTTTATGCTTTTCATATGCAATGTTCTATCCGTCAAATACTATTATTTATGTGCTTATAGTTATTTTTCTATAAATAACGCATTATGACATAAGCTCATTCAATTTTAGAGTTATTACTTTTCATAAAAACTTAAAGGCGATCTCTGACAATCGTTTACGAGTTAGCTAACTTTTATCTATTGAGAATGATAAATTTGTGATGATGGAAGACTCCAAAAATAGGTTTTGTTAAAAAGCAAATCTGTGCTGCTGATTATGATGTGCATTCAGGGGTGATATGGTAAAATCAAAGAAATCGATAGCTTGATTTTACAATATTTTTGAGCAGCTTAATGCTTTTGATTTTTACGAAAAATATTTTGATTAAAAGTGGATATAAAGAGAAAGTATCTAACATAATGGATGTTCTTTCTGGAGCCATTTATTAATCACCCTTGCATTTTTGTCTTGTCCAAGACGGTTTATAAGAAAGGAGCTAAGTTTTTTCATTTCTTCTTCCAGAAGATAGGGGGGATTGATAAGAATCATACCACTTCCATTCATTGTAGGTGGTATTGAACTTTTTCGAATACGCATTTCGAGTTGTAGAATTTTGGGAATTCCTGTTTGATAAAGTGCCTGAAGAAAATTCTCAATGTCTTTGTCATATTTAACAGGATACCATAAAGCATAAACTCCTCTAGGGAAACGACGATACGCTTTGATCAGTCCTTCAATAAGGCGGGAAAATTCACCAGGTTTTTCAAAGGGAGGGTCAACGAGAATAAATCCACGTTTTTCCTTTGGTGGCAAATGCGCATTTAAAGAAAGCCAACCATCCAAATGCAGAACTTTTGTTTGATAATCACCGGCAAAATTTTTTGCTAAAATGTGATAGTCTTCATCGTGTAATTCAATTGCTGTTAGTCGATCTTGTTTACGCAATAATTTACGAATAAGAACAGGAGAGCCAGGATAGAATACGATTTCTTTTTTCTCCTCGTTGAGAGCATCAATAATATCATACCATGGACAAAGGAGTGCTTTTAAATTTTCTGGGATAGGAGCTGAAAAAAGCCGTTGGACGCCTTCGCGCCACTCTTCCGTTTTATGTGCTTCTAAAGAAGAGAGATCATAAATGCCGATTCCAGCATGTGTATCTATAACGCGAAAAGCTTTTTCTTTGCGTTTAAGGTATTCTACAATGCGGGTGACAATAATGTGTTTAAAAACATCAGCAAAATTGCCAGCATGATAAATATGCCGATAATTCATGCCGAAGATCTAGCACATGTATGATTGTTTACCAAGTCTCTTTTTTAACATAAAATGACGGTTTTATGTTAAAAAAGTTTTATTGTAGCTTTTAAGAAAGCTAACATATTTAAATTTAGAGAGACAGATCGGTGCAAAACGCTAACATGGTATTGTGGAAAAATTTTTGACAAGCGCATTTAAGTGATGTGATGATCTTAGGTATTGGTGAAAGAGTAAGTTTTGTTTTTATGCACTAAATGATTAGGTTGTTGTGTATGATATCGCAATACAGATGAAGCTTCTTTTAAGAAAAGAATTTTCAAGCCTTTTGAATTTTTTTTTGAAGAGGTTTGCTATTTTTGATTTATCTGCGCCTATTATAATAGGCTAAGCATAAGAAGAGAAAGACTAAAAAGTTATTTTACAATAAAAAATGTGCGATTGTCTTTGACTTGAGAAGAAAATATACAGGTAAGATATGGCTATATTTTATAATTTCTTCAAAGTGAGCATGAACAAATGAAATCAAATTTAAAAGCAGTAAGAGGGAGTGATGGGTAATATTTTTTCACCAACGCATTTAATTGTCATTTTATTGATTGTCCTTGTTCTTTTCGGGTGTGGTAAGGTTTCTGAATTAATGGGTGATGTTGCTAAAGGGATTAAAGCTTTCAAGAAGAATATAAAGGAAGAAGAGGACAGTGTTGAGGATAAGCTTGAAATGGTTGATTGTTCCAAAACAATTGATGTTAAGCCTCAACAGATTGAGCCATTATCAGCCAAGCGTGCAGCAACGCGTAGAAAAGCTTCTTCCTCTTTTAAAGGTGGTAAGGCATCTGTGGCTAAAAAACAGCGTGCAAAGTAAAAAAGATGCGATCATAATTGTGCATTATTCTTTTAAATAAGAAAGTTGAGTATAAACAATGTTTGGGATTGATGGGCCAGAGTTTCTCGTGATCTTACTTGTTCTCATCATTGTAGTTGGGCCGAAAGATTTACCTAAAATGCTAAGGACAATAGCAAAGGCAATGGCTTATATGCGTTCAACAGCGAATGAATTTCGTTACCAGTTTGATGATGCAATGAGACAAGTTGAACTCGATGATTTGAAAAAGCCACTATCGGATATCAGTGATCTTAATCTAAGCAAGGAGGTAACAGAGACTTTTAATCCTATTCATGATGCAGTAGGGGATATCCGCGATAATTTTGATATAAAGGTAACGCACCGTAAATCAGACAAAAAAGAAACTTTGAGACGTGATCAGCACAAAGCCAATGAAGATTTAACGGTATTTGTTGATTCTCATAGTTCGAGAAGTATTACTGTAACTTCTAAAGATAAAGAAAATGTGTCATGAATGTTAAGCAAGATGAAGTTGAGGTCAATACGGCACCACTTTTAGAACATTTAATAGAACTCCGTCAGCGAATTATTGCTGTTCTAATCGTATTTTTTATAGCTTTTATGATGTGTTTTCTTGTCAAAGATTATATCTTGAACTTTTTGATATGGCCTTATCAGTGGGCAATGAAAATATCAGGTGGTAATCCTGAGAGTATTCGTTTGCAATCAACACAAGTATGGGAAACTTTTTTAACGAAGATGAAACTTGCTGCTTTTGGAGCAGCTATTTTGTCGTTTCCTTATACAGCTTTTCAGTTTTATAGCTTTATTGCACCAGGACTTTATAAAAATGAGCGTATAGCTTTTTTACCATTTCTCATTGGTGGTCCAATTTTATTTTGTATTGGAGGGGCATTTGTTTATGTCCTTTTGGCTCCACTAATGCTTTGGTTTAACCTTTCTCAGCAATTTCTTCCGGACATACATTTAAGAATAGAGTTTATAGTTCGTATCTCTGATTATTTGAGCTTTATGACATCATTTATCCTGATTTTTGGTTTGATTTTTCAATTACCTCTTGTGACCGGTCTTTTAACGAGAGTTGGACTTTTAACTTCTCATGGTTTGGTATCTAAACGAAAGTGGGCTATTCTTCTCTCTTTTATAATTGCGGCGATAGTAACTCCTTCGGATTTTTTTACTATGTTTGCAGTAGCCTTACCAACGATAGCTCTTTACGAGATCTCAATTTTAATTGCTTATTGTATAGAAAAGAGAAAAAAATCCTTTTAAGAGAAGTTTATGTCTTGTGTGATAGGAAACGAATAGAAACGATGCAAATGAGGAATTTTGATGCTTGATATTAAGTGGATTCGTGAACACCCTGAGAAATTAGATGCAGCTTTAGAAAAGAGAGGTATTGAGCCCCAATCGGAAAGATTAATAAAACTTGATCTTGCACGTCGGTCGCATGTTGCTAAAGTACAATTGGCACAGGAGCGTCGCAATGCGGTTTCAAAAGAAATAGGGCGGGCTTTAGCAGCATGTGATCAGAAAATGGCTGAAAACCTTAGAGCTGAAGTTGAAGAAATTAAAGCTTTTCTTTCTTCTGCTACAGTAGAAGAAAAGCGATTAACGGAGAATTTTGAGAAGGCTCTTTCTTCACTCCCGAATGTCCCATTGGACGATGTTCCAAAAGGTAAAGATGAAAGTGATAATGTTGTTATTCGGCATTTTGGTACACCTCCGACATTTGATTTTACACCAAAGGAACATTTTGATCTTGGTCAAAATCTCAAGCAGATGGATTTTGAGCGAGCAAGTCGTTTATCAGGGGCACGCTTTACAGTACTTTCAGGAGCATTGGCACGGCTTGAGCGTGCATTGGGCCAATTTATGCTTGATGTGCATGTTAACGAGCATGGTTATACAGAGGTTTCGGTGCCTCTTCTTGTTCGTGATGAGATTGTTTACGGAGCTGCTCAGTTGCCAAAATTTGCTGAAGATCTTTTTCAGACGACGGATGGTCGGTGGCTTATTTCTACAGCAGAAGTTCCGTTAACCAACTTGGTAAATAATGAAATTCTTGAGATATCAGATTTACCACTGCGATTTTCTTCTTTGAGCCCCTGTTTTCGTTCAGAGGCAGGATCGGCAGGTCGTGACACTCGTGGTATGTTGCGTCAACACCAGTTTTGGAAGGTAGAAATGGTATCGATTACTACCAAAGAGCAATCTTTAATGGAATTGGAACGTATGACAGAGTGTGCAGAAGATGTGTTGAAACGTCTTGGTTTGCCTTTTCGTACAGTAGTTCTTTCTACGGGGGATATGGGATTTGCTGCACGTAAAACTTATGACATTGAGGTTTGGCTTCCAGGACAAGGATGCTATCGTGAAATTTCCAGTTGTTCAGTTTGTGGAGATTTTCAAGGGCGGCGCATGAATGCTCGATATCGTAAAGAAGATGATAAAACATTGGAATTCATCCATAGTCTTAATGGTTCTGGTACGGCTATTGGACGTTGTCTTATCGCTATTCTTGAGAATTATCAGCAGGCTGATGGATCAATTATTGTTCCAGATGTTTTACAACCCTATATGAGGGGGATGCGTTGTATTGCTGCTTAATTTTATCAAAGGAGAACTGAATATGCGTTCATTTCTGAAAAATAATGGCATTCAAATGCAAGGTTTTGTCATTTTAAAAGAAATGATTTGTGTTTACGATAAGAATACTACTCCATTGGAGATCGAATGATACTATGGAGCAAAAGGGTATTTTACGATTTCGTGAGGAATTGGCTGGCCTTGTGCTAAAAATGCGTAGCAAAGGAATTGATGATGTTCGCTTTTTTGCGGCATTTGAAAAAATTCCGCGTCAACAGTTTGTTGCTGCTCCTTGGTTCAACAGTGCTTATGATAATAAAGTTATTCCCATTGACTGTGGTGAATATATTGAACGTTTGGAAGAGCAGCTTTTGATTCTTTTTGCGTTATCGTTAAAAAAAAAGCATCGTGTTTTAGAAATTGGTACAGGATCTGGTTTTTGTACTGCCCTTATGGCGTGTCTGAGTGGTCGTGTGACAACAGTTGATCGTTATAAAACGCTTGTTGATTTAGCACGGCAAAAATTTCAAACTTTGGGACTTGAAAATATTATTGTGCGGCAAGTTGATGGAAGTCGTATTGTTACAGGTCTGGGGATATTTGATCGTATTCTTATTTGGCCCTCACGTTTTGATGAACCAAAAGAATTTTTAGAACTTTTAGCTGAAAATGGGATGCTTATTCAAGCTATAGGACCTGATGAAGGGGTACAAACGGTGAGGCGCTATACAAAAATTGGCAGTCAATTTGAGTGCTTAGAAATGTTTCAAGTGCGCTATCAACCCTTTATTAAAGGTATTGCGGAGATACTTTAATTTTTTAAATCTAAAGTACTATGCAAACTAGATAAATCCATTTTGAGCTTATTGTAAATATTTTTATGAATAAAATATCTAAATTTAACTCTTAGGTAATATTAAAAAGCTCTAATAGAGTGAGTTGAGTATTGACGAGTGAGCAAAGCTATGTGTTTAAAAGTTTTGGGTAATATTTTCCGGCAGAATTTTCAGAGAATAGCTTTTTTAGCGATGATAATGATTTTTACGGGGTGTAGTTCTGGTACGCAGCGTTTCGCTAATATGTTCTCTAATCGTGCCGTATCTACTCGGTCAAATGTATCCACGACTGCGCTTGCAGATCAGCGAATGCTATCGTACGGTGGTATGATACAAAGTACGGAATTGCCACCTGTGGAGACAAGTGGTGATTCATGGTCCGATGATAATGCTCCGTATAATTCTTCACAACAGGGTGAGATGTCTTCTTCTGATCGTCGAATTATGGGGACACCACCACGAAATCTCGGAACGCTTTCGCGTTCACAAATGGATAACTCTCCTATTTTTAGGCGAAACTCTTATATTGTCCAGAGTGGGGATACATTGTTAAGCATTGCGCGGCAAATAGGGGTTAGTGTTGAGGCATTAAAATTAGCAAATGGTATAAAAAGTAATTCCATCTATATCGGGCAGCTCCTTATGGTCCCAAATAGGCCTACACTAGCAACTTCGAGCACTCACAATGATAATTTAGCGGTGGCATCAACAACAGAATCTTCATTCCAGTCTCAAGTTACGTCTTCCGTAAAACACAAGAAGCCTCTTCCTGTATATAAAGCTCCTGTAACAACTCTTCCTTCTGCCAAGATGAATAGTTCAAGTGTTGAGAAAAATTCTTCTAAGCAGCTAATGCAACCAAGTAACGAAACTGGTTTGTCAGAGACGATTACGAGTACTAATAATATTGTTACTCCGCAAACCACAGGAATTTCTAAGATGCGTTGGCCGGTACGAGGGCGTTTATTAAGCCAGTTTGGTGAGAAAAAAGGAACGGCAACTAATCGAGGAATAGACATTTCTGTACCAGAAGGTTCATCGGTAAAGGCAGCGGAAAATGGTGTTGTTATCTATGCGAGTGATGGATTAAAAGAGCTCGGCAATGTTGTTATGATTCGACATGAAGACAATATTATTACTATTTATGGATGTAACAGTAAGCTGATTGTTGACAAAGGACAAAAGGTACGACGTGGAGATGAGATTGCTAAGTCTGGTGTTTCAGGAAATGTCAAAACTCCACGTGTTTATTTCGAGGTGCGTAAGAATTCATTACCTGTCAATCCTATCAAGTATCTAGAAAACTAACTCATAATGACTTTATCTTGAAAATCTATAGAGTAGATGGCTTCAAAGAAAACAAACAAATTTCTTAAATCAAGAGTATTTCGATGGAAAAAGTATAAGGCTAAGGAGAACAGTTGGATGGGATCATTGGCAGGGAGGAAAATTATTTTGTATCATTTATTTCTCCGATTAGTGAGAATGTCTATATTTAATGATATAAAAATAAATCTGTTCTTAAGAAGTTTTTGTCCGTTGCCTTCTATCTCTTAAAGATTTATTACCTTCCTATAAGGCTGTAATTACATTATGTAGTTATCGCTTTGTATGATAGATCCTCTAAAAAGCTTTTTTCTGAGCCCAAATTTTATTTTAGTTAAAGTGAGAAATACCTGAAGTTTAATCTATAGGAGATAAAAATGTTGATTACTAACGCTTATGCTCAAGTTGCAGGCGGTGTTTCCAATGGGACCTCACTTGTAAATTTTATTCCGTTCCTTTTAATTTTCGCAATTATGTATTTTTTTATAATTCGTCCACAGCGTGCGCAAATGAAAAAACGTCAAGAAATGCTTAATGCTGTGCGTCGTGGTGATACAGTTATAACCGGCGGTGGTATTATCGGCAAGATTACGAAAGTTTACAATGAGAGTGGTGAGTTAGAGGTTGAAATTAGTGATGGTATACATATTCGCGTTATTCGCTCAACACTAGCTGATGTTCGTGTTAAAGGCGAACCGGTTGTGGAAAAAAAATCAAAATTTAATGTTAAAACAAAAACACTGCAAAAATCTAAAACTACAGCGAAAGAAAATGTGAGTGCATTTAAAGAGAAAAAGGCTGTATCAAAGGAAAATGAATCTTAGAATATAATTGCAGTTTGTTATGTTTTTTTACGACAAGTTTTTATAAAAAGAGCTGTCTTTTGTATAAAAGACATTTCATTTGCGGAGTATTGCTGCAAATTCTCTTATCCTGTGAATAAGGTCATTGTTTTTGGTATAACAGAGATTTTGTGTTTTTAAGCAAATAGGTTAAGATAGATCTTTCTTTTAGAGATGATCTGTTTCAATAAATGTAGCATTTAGTTACGATTTATTGCGAACTTTTCATATATTTATTGTATTACCAAGGTGTATTTCTCATAAAAGATTTTGCATCAATATTGTGCTATATGGATTATGATTAAGATATCAACGTTTACTATAAACCCTTTTCTGACTTTTAAGGGGAGAAGAAAACGCAATTGAGTTTTCAAAAATAAGGGATGCTTACTTATGTTCCATGCAATTCAAATCCGTGAAGCACATTTTCCAGGGCGTGCACCTATTGATGCTTATGGAAATGGTGGATTTCGTTTTGCTGATATGTCTCATAGAGGTTCTATTATCTGTGTGCCATCAGGTATTTATGGTATTGATATGGTAGGACCTATTCCCACGCAAGGGGATATATCTCGTGTTTTAGAAGAATCATCTTATATTGACGTTTTGTTAATAGGTACTGGTATTGAATTATTGCGATTACCTGAAGAATTACGGGTGCTTTTATGGGAAAAGCGTATTTCATCAGATACAATGAGTACGGGAGCAGCAGTACGTACATTTAATGTTTTGTTAGCTGAGGATCGTGCAGTTGCGGCGTTATTATTTGCGGTGGAATAATGGATTATTTAATACAGTGAATGCCTCAGTTAAATACAAGAAAATTATTATATTTATTGATTTTATAGAATTTTTTATTCCTACCTCTCATTTTTGGGGGAGCTTTTTTGTCGGTTCAAGAGCGAAACTTTTATAATTAGCATATTTTGTACAAAGAGATAGTATTCTATCATCTGTCCAGTCAAAAAGGATTTTAAGTTGTGACATTACTATGTCTGATTTTGCTGAGCATGTTATTGCTGATTGTTTAAATTTCTGCGCTGATTTTTTTTATCTGCTTGAGTACAAGTATTATAAAACAGGCGCAAAAACTTGTTTTGGTTAGTTTTTTGCAGTTTTTCTACAAATGAATGTTTCAAGCTCGATAAGATTAATTTTAATGATTCTTAGTTTAGGTAAAATAGGAAGAAAGGCATCTGTTTGAAATTTATTTTTTTCTATTTAGATAAATCATATCATTTTTTCTATTTTTTCAGCGATTCATACTGCATCGCCCTCATCTTTAAACCTGTATACAGAAATACTTCAATTTAGATATGCTCATGCGTTCCATGATGCTATTTGTAATAATATTTCTCAATGTCTTTCTCTATCCAAACAGCCATTCCGTTTTTTTTTTGAACAGATTGCACTTGAATTGTTTTGAGCACACAGACTCGACGTATCAAATGCCCAACTCCTTAAACAGCGTATTAGTGTTTTTCAAATGTTTTACCTTTGCCTCTTTCTAGTTTTTTATAGTTTTGCAGGTGATGCTATGAGATATTCTGACATCGAAAGGCAAATAGCTTTTCTCGGTTGCATGTAAAAGCGAATGAAATTTTATGCATTTGACTCGTTTATGCTTCAAGGTAATTATTATCTGCTCTTTCATTTTAGTAGAAGCGTAGATGCAAACGACAGGTCTTTGTAATAATTTCCCTGTTTATTAACTTTCATTCTAAAATGGCTATATTGTAGCTCGAAGTTAACTTTTTAGAAATAAAAATACTTTGGCTGTTTGGTGCTGCTAAAAAATACCTAGAAAAGAAGTTTTAATTCGTAATACAGTGTAGAGGTACCTTTGAAAGTTTTATTCTTTTAGCTGTACTTGATCATCTATCATTTTTAAATATGAATAAAAATAGAATGTTAATTACTAAAAAAGGAAGTTAATAGGTGTCATAAAATGATAGATTTTCTTCCTTATTGTCTTGGTATTTTACGTGCCACAGATCGTGATCGCTATATATCGGTTTTATTTGCACCTAAAAAAAAGCGTAGAGCATTAGCTGCTCTTTATGCTTTTAATGTAGAAGTTTCTCGTATTCGTGAAAGTGTACATAATCCGCTTATCGGTGAGATACGATTACGCTGGTGGTATGACTCTATCGCTAATGGTGAAATGCAAAAGAATAAAAATAATCCGATTCTGAGTGATTTGTTTACAGCAATGACGCTTTTTAATTTGCCTAAAACAGCTTTTTTACGTTACTGCGATGCACAGATTTTAGATCTTTACCACAATCCAATAGCAACTCTTCATGATCTCGAATTCTATTGTAACGAGACAGCGAGTATAATTTTACAGCTTTCTTGTCAGATATTAGATCCTGATGCGGCACAAGATTTTACAAATGTTTATGAATATGCAGGGATTGCTCAAGGATTAAGTGGTATATTGCGCCTTTTATCATGCATGCAGTCACGATATCAATATTATTTACCTGATGATATGCTAAAGGCTGTAGGAGTGGATAGGGAGGATTTGGAAGCTAATCGTGTCAGTGATAAACAAAAGTGCTACATTGTTGAAGCTATGGTAGCGTTATCGCGAGATCGTTATATCAAATTTTACGAGTATTCTAGTGGTTTGCCTAAAATGCTTAAACCAGCATTTCTTCCATTGGCCATTATACCAGCATCTCTTCAAAAAGCGGTACAGTTGGGAGCCGCAGTTTTTCAAGAAAGTGCAACTTTACCATTGATTCATCGCTGTTGGGTGATAACAAGGGCAGCAATAAGTGGTAATTTTCCAAAGATATTATAAGGATAAAAGAATATTATCCAAGAACAGGAAAATCAGTAAATGTGTTGACGGTAACTGCGATATTATGATCCAAATCCTTTTTTATCATTCTGGAGACACTGCTAACATGTTGATAAGGATGATTTTAGAACAGTTAGGAATTGGACTCATGAGGTTGAAGATATCGTATGTTGTTTTCATGAGTTGTTCATTTTGTTTAGCGCTGTATATCGGTATATGGTTTAGAAAATGAAAAACCTAAGATCAAATTTATGCAATACATCGGCTGTTTTTTTGTCATATTGGGTTTATAACATTCAGCATGTAAATGTATGAATGTATGGATGGGGCACATTTTTGGTGATGCATGATTTCTGTTTTATGAAAGAAATCACTTTTTTATCCTACAGAAAATTTCTAACTGTAGGAAAACCATGAAACTATAATTGATGATTTTTTATCATGACAACATCTACAGTCTCAGCTTGAATAGATAATATTTTTGTACACTGAAAAAACTATACTTTAAATTGTATCTACTACTTTTTTGCGGACTTGCAAATTTGCAAAAAACCTTATTATTTTTACAGACGTTACTCATTCTGATACTAACGAAAAAGAAAATTACTTTTCTTCCTCAGTTATAGGAGAAGCTCTGATTGCGATTTTATTACCTAAATACTACAAATTATTTACAACATTTTTACTGGAGAGTGTTGAAGATTTGGTTATAATACGTGCTATTAATTTCCAAAGGGTCTTCTTTATTAGCAATTTGTAGCATTTCTAGTTTTAGATCCTCTCTCATTATCATATCTATATTGGTACGGATATCAGATGAAAGAGTATGAGCGGTAATGTCTTGAGGAATGGTTACGGTCTTTATTTGATAAATGATACGGTTTTTTGCTACTGGACCTTTTACTATGCCATAATGACCTTTAGGTCCAGAAAATAACGCTTTAACACCTTCAGCTCCAAGAATTTCCGATGAGTCTTGGCGCCGTAGGGCTTGTGTTGTTTGTTTTATGACACCAAGTGTCTTGGCAAGAGAAACGAGAGTCTTCCCTTCGGTGAGTTGTTTGAGGGCATCTTTGGCCTTTTCATCAAGAAGGCGTTGGACTTCTTCACTTTTCCATTGGGAAAGCGCGTCTCGCTTGGCTTCTTCAAATGTTTTATCGCGGGCAGGGATAATTTTATCTACTCTATACCAGAGATATCCACCTTTTTGAAGGGGGAGAGGATCAAGATCGATACCTTCATTTGATTGATAGATGGCGTTCAATAAAATATCTTTCTGGGGTAAATCCGTAAGTATTACGCCTTCAATCGTCTTTCCTGTTTTATCAATAGTGATTGTGCGCATAGGCAATTTGTATTGCTCAGCAAGCTCTTTAAGAGAAGCTCCCTCAAAACGTGCATTTTCAATTGCTGTATAATTGTTACGCATATCATCTACAGCACGATTTTGGGCGAGTGTTTGGCGAATATTTTCTTCTACCTTTTCAAAGGGAATAGAGACTGAAGGTTCAATATGTGTTACACGAATGATGACAGGACCTTGTAAGTCATTGATGACAGCGCTAATTTGCCCTTGTTTGAGTTCAAAAATTTCAGATGCTAGGTGACTAGAAAGGTCATTCTCTGTAAAAGGCCCTTTTTTTACGTCATTGAGAGTTTTGTTTTCAGCTTTAACGAGCTCATCAAAACTCAATCCATCGGCTATTTTTTTTGCCGCATTATCGGCAGCTTCGCGTGTAGGGAATCGTAATTCTTCAATCGTACGTTTTTCAGGAGTCCTAAAATGCGAAGTATTTTGTGTATAAAAGGCTTTCACTTCATCTGCTGAAATATCTTTGAGTTTTACAATCTCAGCCGATGTCATAGTTAATAAAGAAACAGTACGGTATTCTGGGGTACGAAATTCATTTCTATGCGTTTCAAACCATTTTTGCAATGTTTCTTGATCGGGGTCAGAAATTGTTTTCTTTTCTTTGAGATCAATAACGAGATAATCGGCAATACGGCTTTCACCTTGATAAAGAGCGAGCGCTTTATAAAAGAGATTTGGTGCCTTTATTCCAGATAGCGAAGCTGAAATGAGTTGATTACGCTTTTCTTTTTTGGTGTAATAATCAAGGAAATTACTTTCGCTGATATGTAAATTCTGAAGATAGTTACGAAATAAATTCTTATCAAAGACGCCATTTATTTGAAACATATTATCAGCACCAAGAATACGAGCCATCGTATCTTTTGAAAGACTAATTTTCAGTTTACGCACCTGTTCATCAAACAGTACATCTTTTTGCAACTGAGTGAAAACAAAAGCGGGAATTTTATATTGCTGTATTTCATCTGGTGTAAACATTCGTCCAAGATGAGATGCGAGTGCTAAACGTGCGCTTTGATCAGCAAGTGCGAGACGATAATCATCGACAGTTATTGTGGATTTTCCCGAAGTAAGAAGGTCTCTTTCACTCTTTGTATGTAATTGTGGGATTCCCCATAAAAGGATGAAGCATACGAGCAAAATAGCAAGGAAAATCCTAGCAACCCAAGATTTTGTAGCGTTTCTTAAGATGTCAAGCATCGTTCAATTCCATATTTTGGCATAAATTATTTATCAAAGCAGTAACGGAATGTGCAATAAAGATACAAAAGATGCAAGCTTAAAGACTTGCTTTCATTTTATAATTTGATACCTAAAGATAAACAATGTGTTGTGATAGCTCTTGAGGTGAAGATATGTCTCCAAATATTCGGCCTTTTATTGCTGGAAATTGGAAAATGAATGGAACTGGTGAATCGCTTGGAGAATTGCGTGCCATTGCTGCGGGTGTTAGCTCTGATTTAGGACGTTTGTTTGAAGCGCTTATTTGTGTTCCAACAACACTTTTATCGCGTGCTTCTGATACTTTAGGTGGTGAAAATCTTCTCTTAGGGGGGCAAAATTGTCATTTTGATGATCATGGCCCTTATACCGGAGATGTTTCAGCTTTTATGCTTAAAGAAGCAGGAGCAAGTCATGTCATTATTGGGCATTCGGAACGTCGCACAGTTTATCAGGAGAGTGATGCAATTGTTTGCGCTAAAGTGCAAGCGGCGTGGCGAGCAGGTCTTGTTGCTCTTGTTTGTATTGGCGAAACATTAGAGGAGCGCAAAAATAATAAAGTGTTGGATGTACTTACGCGACAGCTTAAGGAATCTTTGCCAAGTGATGCAACAGCAGAGAATGTTATTATCGCTTATGAGCCTGTATGGGCTATAGGCACAGGAAATACGGCTACTTCAGCAGATGTTGCAGAAGTGCATAATTTTATTCGTGATGAGATGCGCTCTCGTTTTGGTGACGAAGGGGATAAAATGCGTTTACTTTATGGTGGATCAGTTAAACCATCCAATGCATTTGAGCTTTTGGGGACTACGCATGTTAATGGTGCTCTGATAGGTGGAGCAAGCTTAAAAGCGATTGATTTTTTAACTATTTGCGATGTTTATCGTAAATTATAATAGAGGAATCTTGGTTACCTCTTGGATTATGTGTTATTTATGTGTAAATAGCCATGAAGAGTTATTTGAAGAGCAGGGTTTATGCAAACAGTACTTATTGTTATCCATTTTTTGGTTGTTATTACTTTGGTTGGCGTTATACTAATTCAGCCTTCGGAAGGTGGTGGGCTTGGTGTGAGTAGTGGTTCTGGATTGATGAGGACGCGTGGGACCAAAAATCCCTTAACACGTTTGACTGCTATTTTAGCATGTTGTTTTTTTGCTGTGTCCATTGGGCTTACTGTGGTGGGGAGTATATCAAATTCCAGTTCTGATATTCTCAAACGTATTCCGGTTAATTCAGAACAGAACTCCACAAGTAAAGGGGCTTCAGAAGCAGTCCCATCATCAGGTGGAGAGTCTCAACCTTCTATTCTTGAACAGCTAGGAGATACTTCGGTTTTGCCTCAGGAGCAAAAACAGCCTACAGGTCCTGAAGTTGAAAATCCAGTTCCACCGGTCCATGAAAATCCAATTCTGGATGACAGTATAAAATAGTTTTTTAAGAAAGTATAGATTTTAAAAAAGGTGATTATTTCACCTTTTTTATTTTATAGAAGAAAAATTGTTTCTTTTTGCATTTTTTACTGGAAAAATCATGATAAACTGCTTATCAACATAAGCCCATGGCACGTTATGTTTTTATTACTGGTGGTGTGGTTTCTTCCCTTGGAAAAGGTATTGCTGCAGCGGCGTTAGCTGCATTATTGCAGGCTCGTGGGTACCGTGTACGGCTTCGCAAGCTTGATCCTTATTTGAATGTTGATCCAGGTACCATGTCACCTTATCAACATGGGGAAGTGTTTGTAACTGACGATGGTGCAGAAACCGATCTTGATCTTGGTCATTATGAGCGTTTTACCGGCCGTTCTGCAAATAGCCAAGATAATATCACAACAGGGCGTATTTATCGCAATATCATTGAACGAGAACGACGTGGTGATTATTTGGGGGCAACGGTTCAGGTTATTCCTCATGTTACCGATGAAATTAAGAGATTCATTACTACGGAAAACGAAGAATTTGACTTTGTTTTGTGTGAAATAGGTGGAACGGTTGGTGATATTGAAGCAATGCCGTTTCTAGAAGCGATTCGTCAGCTCCAAAATGAATTGCCGAGGCAAAGTGTTGTTTATGTACATCTTACATTAATGCCTTATATCTCTTCGGCTGGTGAGTTAAAAACCAAACCAACACAACATTCGGTCAAAGAATTACAATCAATTGGTATTGCCCCTGATATTTTATTGGTACGTGCAGATCGTCCTATTCCAGAAACAGAACGGAGTAAATTATCACTTTTTTGTAATGTTCGCCCAAATGCAGTTATTCAGGCATTGGATATGCCAACGATTTATGATGTTCCCATAGCATATCATAAAGAGGGGTTAGATTCAGAAGTTCTTTCCGCTTTTGGAATAAATCCGACACCTAAACCTAAAATGGATCGTTGGGAAGATATTACACATCGGATTCACCATCCTGAAGGGGAAGTAACAGTTGCTGTTGTTGGGAAATATACGGGATTGAAGGATGCTTATAAATCTCTTACTGAAGCGATTGCGCATGGTGGTTTAGCCAATAAAGTAAAAGTTAATATTGAATGGATTGAAGCGGAACTTCTTGAAAAAGAAGAATCTGCGTCCTATTTGCAAAAAGTTCATGGAATTTTGGTTCCTGGTGCGTTTGGAGCACGTGGTGCAGAAGGTAAAATTCAAGCGATTCAATTTGCGCGGGAACTTAAAGTTCCGTTTTTAGGTATTTGCTTTGGAATGCAATTGGCTTGCATAGAAGCTGCGCGCAATATTGCACAGATTGAAAATGCTTCATCAAGTGAATTTTGCGAAACAAAAAATCCAATTGTGGGTTTGATGACAGAATGGCTCAAAGGGGATGTTCTTGAGAAACGTACAAAATGTGGAAATCTTGGTGGATCAATGCGCCTTGGTGCTTTTGCAGCTGAATTAAAGGTAGGCAGCCATATTGCCCAAATTTATGGGAGGACAAGGATTTGTGAACGACATCGTCATCGTTATGAAGTAAATATTGATTATAAAGACAAGCTAGAACAGTGTGGTTTGATTTTTTCTGGTATGTCTCCAGATGGTATTTTGCCAGAAACAATAGAATATGTAGATCATCCATGGTTCATAGGTGTTCAATATCATCCAGAATTAAAGTCACGTCCATTTGATCCACACCCGCTTTTTTCTTCTTTTATTAAAGCCACTGTGGAACAGAGCCGATTAGTTTAATGCATAAATTGGATTATTTGCTTTTTGAGGGATATAATGTTTAAATCAAATGCCATTGTGAAAGTTGGGAATGTTATCTTTTCAAATAGAGCCTCTCTTTCATTGATTGCGGGACCGTGCCAGATGGAAAGCCGAGATCATGCTTTTGAAATGGCTGGACGGATTAAAACAATTACAGATCAAATTGGTATTGGGTTTGTTTATAAATCTAGTTACGATAAAGCCAACAGAACATCCATAAGTGCGGCACGTGGCATTGGTCTTGAAAAAGCAATGGCTATTTTTTCTGATTTGAAGAAGGAATTTAATTGTCCGGTATTGACTGATGTTCATACAGAAGAGCAATGCACACTTGTTGCGTCAACGGTAGATATTTTGCAAATACCCGCTTTTTTATGTCGTCAAACAGATCTTTTGACAGCAGCAGCCAAAACGGGCCGTGTTATCAATATTAAAAAAGGACAGTTTCTGGCACCATGGGATATGGAAAATGTTTTAAGAAAGGTTACGCAAAGTGGTAATCTGAATGTTATGCTTTGTGAGCGAGGCACGTCATTTGGTTATAATCGACTTATTTCTGATATGCGTTCATTGCCTATTTTACGTTCATTTGGTGCTCCTGTTATTTTTGATGCAACACATTCTGTTCAAGAGCCAGGAGGGCAAGGGAATTCATCTGGTGGACAGCGTCAATTTGTTGAAGTTTTGGCGCGTGCAGCTGTTTCTGTTGGAGTGGCAGGTGTGTTTTTAGAAACGCATCAAGACCCAGATAATGCGCCTTCTGATGGGCCTAATATGGTTAAAATTGATCATTTGCAAAGGCTTCTTGAGACTTTAATGAAATTTGATTATTTATCAAAAAAGATGAATTGAATAGAGAAGATATTCCATCATTATGGCGTTTAAAATGAATAGAGGCTTTTGTTGGATAAGGAAACGCGCATGACTATAATTGTCGATATCATCGGACGTGAAGTGCTCGATAGCCGAGGTAACCCAACGGTAGAAGTTGATGTTCATTTGGAAAATGGAGTTTTAGGTCGTGCTCTTGTTCCCTCAGGGGCATCGACGGGAGTACATGAAGCTATCGAGCTTCGGGACGGTGGCATGCGCTATCAAGGAAAAGGCGTTGAAAAAGCGATTGCTGCAGTAAATGGCGAAATTCTTAAAGAACTTGGTGGGCGAGATGCAAGAAATCAAATGGCCATTGATCAAGCAATGATCGCCTTGGATGGAACACCAAACAAAGGGCGTCTTGGTGCCAATGCACTTCTCGGTGTTTCATTGGCCGTTGCAAAAGCGGCTGCAGAATCATTAAATTTGCCTTTATATCGTTATATTGGCGGTACACAAGCGCATGTTCTTCCCACGCCTATGATGAATATTATTAATGGTGGTGTCCATGCTGATAATCCAATTGATTTTCAAGAATTTATGATTATTCCTGTAGGGGCATCAACGGTGAAAGAAGCAATCCGCTATGGTGCTGAAATTTTTCATACGTTAAAAAAACGTTTAAAAGATGCAGGTTATAATACCAATGTTGGTGATGAAGGTGGTTTTGCACCCCAATTTAAAAGTGCTGAGCAAGCAATTGATTTTATTATGGAATCTATAATAACCTGTGGATATAAACCAGGTGAACAAATTGCACTTGGTTTAGATTGTGCTTCGACAGAGTTTTATAAAAATGGTTCGTATTTCTATAAAGGTGAGGGCAAATGTCGTGATGCTCAAGAACAGGTAGATTATTTGGCAAAACTTGTTGAAACTTATCCCATTATTACGATTGAAGATGGGATGGCTGAAGATGATTGGGAAGGCTGGAAGTTACTTACTGATTCGATTGGTAAAAAATGTCAGCTTGTTGGTGATGATTTGTTTGTAACAAATTCAGCGCGCTTGCGTGATGGTATCAAAATGGGTGCTGCTAATTCTATCCTTATTAAAGTTAACCAGATTGGAACGTTAAGTGAAACGCTTGATGCTGTAGAAACAGCGCATAAAGCAGGTTATCGTGCTATTATATCTCATCGTTCAGGAGAAACGGAAGATTCTTTCATTGCTGATCTTGCTGTTGCAACAAATTGTGGGCAAATTAAAACGGGTTCGCTTGCACGTTCGGATAGATTGGCAAAGTATAATCAGCTCATTCGCATTGAAGAAATCCTAGGGAATCAGGCATGTTATGCTGGTAATTGGCATCGTTGAGTCATGAGCATAAGATTTTAGATTGTGATTTCATTGAGATTATAAAATTTAACTGTAAGATATGTATACAACAATTTTATAGGTGTTAAAGATGAGAGGTATAATTATTAGTCAAGAGCAGGGAACGTATCTCATTTCCGGTGATGATGGTAAGCGTTATCAGTTTTCGACTTGGGATTGGTTAGGAAAAAATCCACCGAGGGTGGGTGATGCTGTTGATTTTATGTGCGCAGAGGATACCGTCAGTTCTGTTTTTCCATTGTTCCAGCAAAGTTCAGAAAATTTTAAATTAATGCTTGCACTTATTTGTTGGTTCACCGGTGTATTTGGTGTTCACCGTTTTATGGTTGGTAAAGTTAGAACCGGTGCTTTAATGCTTATTCTATCTTTAACACTTGCTGGGTTAGTAATTACAGGGATTTGGGCAATTGTTGACTTTATAGTTATTGTCTCTGGGAGGTTTACTGACAAAGATGGGAGGAAAATTATACATTAGTAGAAGTTATATTATTGTAATATAAAGTATAAAGAGTAGATAATACTGTTTACTTTATTGTGGTAAAGTTATTTAAGTGTATGATACTGAATTGTTTTGCTATATGTATTTTATAATGTACATTAATAAAAATTATGCATAATTTATTAAAAGTAGTGAAAAAGACTGTACTATTTTATACGGTCAAAATAAACTTGTAAAGTAATCAAGATATATTTTATATTGCCGCTTATAGCGGAGGAGAATTTTAAGCTACTTTAATTATCACATTTATCACGGTGGGTACAAGTTGTATTCACGCAGTAAAGTTTATCAACATATTATCAAGCTAGAAGAAATTTATTTATAAATAACACATAAGTAACAATTTTAGAGCTGGTAAAGATGAGAGGTAAAATTTTGGTCAGGATCAAGAGAGTTATCTTGTTGTGGGTGATAATGGTAAGTGCTATCAATTCGCGACTTGGGATTAGTTAGGAAAAAGCCGCCGAGGGTTGGTGATGCTGTTGATTTTGTTGTGAAGGTGATTCCATTAAATCGGTTGTTCCTCTCTTGCTGGAAAAACCGTCAGAACAATCACAAGTGATAGGAGCTATTGTTTGTTAGTTTGTTGAGGATCCATCGCTTTATGGTTGGTAAAATTAGAACGGGTATTTTAATACTTATTTTGTTTTTATCAATTATTAGATTGGCTGTGACTTTGATTTGGCAGGTTATTGATCTTATATTTATTTTAACAGGAAAATTTACTGACCAAAATGGGCATGGAGTTACAAATTAGTGAATACAGAGGGTTATGATATAACAGAAGCTAATATGGCATAGTCTTGTTATATAAGAGGTATTTTAGTGTATAGCTCTACAAATCATTTTCCTGTAGGTCATTTGGTAATGAGGTATTAATAAAATTATGCATAGTTTGGCTAATTATTAAGAGGATTATGCTATAAAGACTGTGCTATTTTATGTGGACAAAGCAGAAACGCCGATCAATCAAAGTGCGCTTTGTACTACCACTTATGACGGTGGGAGTTTTGAGCTATTTCAGTTATCACATTTATCATGGTGAATACGGGTTATATTCACGCAGTGAAGTTAATCAACATATTGTTGAATTAGAAGAGGAACTTCATAAAGTAGAATCTAAACGGATATACATGGAAAAGCGTATTTCTCTTTTGCGCAATGGGCACATTGAAAAAGATATGTTGGATGAGTATATCCGGAAAAATTTAAACTTTTCCAAGCCAAATGAATTGACAATCCTAACTCCTTGTAAATGATATAATTTCAAAAAATATTTTGAAACAATTACCTATGGTAGTGTTTGAGCTGATTGATAATGCTTGTAACTTTTGTTCGTAAAGGTTATTCCTAAATAATCATAAAAGGGAGTTTAATATGGCAGAAAGGTCTAAAAAAGGTTCTGCGTCGGTGGTGTGCACTGCATTATCAAACACCACAAAGAGAGCACCAATAGCGCGTTTTACAAAAGAAGAAGAAATTGATGCCTATCGTGAGATGCTTTTAATTCGTCGTTTTGAAGAAAAAGCAGGGCAACTTTATGGTATGGGGCTTATTGGTGGTTTTTGTCATCTCTACATTGGGCAGGAAGCTGTTGTTATTGGAACGCTGAAGGCGGCTAAAGAAGGCGATCAAGTTATTACGTCTTATCGTGATCATGGGCATATGCTGGCGGTTGGTATGAGTCCGCGTGGTGTCATGGCAGAACTCACGGGGCGTCAAGGTGGCTTTTCTAAGGGGAAGGGGGGCTCGATGCATATGTTTTCTAAAGAAAAGAATTTTTATGGTGGACATGGTATTGTTGGCGCGCAGGTTCCAATTGGCTCCGGTTTGGCATTTTCGAATCAGTACCTTGGTAAAGATAATGTGACATTGGTGTATTTTGGTGATGGTGCTGCTAATCAGGGGCAGGTTTACGAAAGTTTTAATATGGCTTCACTTTGGAAACTTCCTGTTGTTTATATTATTGAAAATAATCAGTATGCTATGGGAACATCAGTTGTGCGTGCATCGGCAGAGACGGATTTTTCTCGTCGTGGTCTTTCTTTTGAAATTCCAGGCATTGTTGTTGACGGTATGGACGTTCGAGCAGTAAAAGGAGCTGCTGATGAAGCAATTTCTTGGGCGCGTTCGGGCAAAGGGCCGATTATTCTTGATATGCAGACCTATCGCTATCGTGGTCATTCCATGTCTGATCCAGCAAAATATCGCTCAAAAGAAGAGGTTCAGAAAATAAAAGAGGATCACGATCCGATTGATCAGGTGAAGAATCGCATTCTTGAACAAGGTTTTGCGAGCGAAGACGATTTAAAGTCTATTGATAAAGAAGTGCGTGCGGTTGTTGCGGATGCGGCGGATTTTGCGCAAAGTGATCAAGAGCCAGATGCTTCTGAGCTCTATACTGATGTTTTAGTTTGATGCGAGGGAAGCAAGTATGTCTATTGATATTTTGATGCCGGCGCTTTCACCAACGATGGAAGAAGGTAAATTATCTAAATGGCTAAAGAAAGAAGGCGATAAAATTAGCTCTGGTGATGCAATTGCCGAAATTGAAACGGATAAAGCAATAATGGAAGTAGAGGCTGTAGATGAAGGAACTCTTGGCAAAATTTATGTGCTTGAAGGTTCTGAAGGTGTGAAGGTTAATACCGTTATTGCGGTATTGTTGGAGGAAGATGAAAGTGTTGAGGATATTTCACAGACTACTAATTCTTTGAATATACCTCAAAAAACTGAAGCTGTATCTTCCTCTCTTTCTTCGTTAATACCAGCTCCTCCTAGCTTTGATACCACTCCTGATTTTGATATTCCAGCTGGGACACAAACAGTTACAATGACAGTACGTGAAGCGCTTAATCAGGCTATGGTTGAAGAGATGCGGCGTGATGAGATGGTTTTTCTGTTGGGAGAAGAAGTAGCGCAATATCAAGGTGCTTATAAAGTTAGCCAAGGTTTATTGGAAGAATTTGGTGCACGCAGAGTTATCGATACACCAATCACAGAACATGGTTTTGCAGGATTAGCTGTTGGTGCTGCCTTTGGAGGGTTGCGTCCCATTGTTGAGTTCATGACGTTTAATTTTGCTATGCAGGCAATTGATCAAATTATCAACTCAGCAGCAAAAACGCGTTATATGTCTGGTGGACAAATGACCGCTCCTATGGTTTTTCGTGGTCCCAATGGTGCGGCTGCGCGTGTAGGCGCTCAACATTCTCAGTGCTATGCCGCATGGTATAGTCATGTGCCAGGTCTTAAAGTTGTTATGCCTTATAGTGCTGCAGATGCAAAAGGTTTGCTAAAAGCTGCTATTCGTGATGATAATCCTGTTATTTTTCTTGAAAATGAGATTTTGTATGGTCATCAATTTGACGTTCCTCAAATAGATGATTTTGTTTTACCTATCGGTCGGGCACGTATTCATAAATCTGGGCAAGATGTTACGATTGTTGCGTGTGGAATTGGGATGCATTATGCAGTTCAAGCGTTGCAAGAAATTGAAAAACTAGGTATTGATGTAGAATTAATTGATCTACGGACAATTCGTCCGATGGATCTTCCAACAATTCTTTCTTCAGTTAAAAAGACAGGTCGTTTGGTAACAATTGAAGAGGGGTATCCTCAGTCATCCGTTGGCACTGAAATAGCAACGCGTGTTATGCAGCAGGCTTTTGACTATCTTGATGCGCCAGTTGCTACAATTTCTGGCAAGGATGTTCCCATGCCTTATGCTGCCAATCTTGAAAAATTGGCTTTGCCCAACATTGCTGAAATTGTCGAAGCCGTTAAGTCTGTGACTTATAAAGCATAACGGAGGAAAGCACTATGCCCATTAAAATTACAATGCCCGCGCTTTCTCCAACGATGGAAGAAGGGACTTTATCAAAATGGAATGTTAAAGCAGGAGATAAGGTTTCCTCTGGTGATGTTATTGCTGAAATTGAGACAGATAAAGCAACAATGGAAATAGAGGCTGTTGATGAGGGAAAGGTTGCTAAGATCGTTGTTCCTGCTGGAACGCAAGGCGTTAAAGTGAATAGTTTAATTGCTGTTTTAGCAGAAGAAGGTGAAGATTTGGCCGAGGCTGCAAAGGTTACAGAAGAAATCTCTGCCTCTTTTGCAATCAAAGAATTAAAAGATGCAAAACAGGAAGATTTAAAGACAGCACAGGTGTCTCCTGTATCGCTGAATCAGCAGTTAGTAAAAAAAGATAAAAAAGACATACGCCTATTTGCTTCTCCCTTAGCGCGGCGATTAGCGGCTCATGCGGGCCTTGATTTATCACTTGTTACTGGGAGCGGTCCTCATGGGCGTATTATCAAGTGTGATGTAGAAAAAGCTGTAGATAGTGGTATTTTAAGGACTTCTGGCTCATCACAAATTGATCAGCCGATAGTGGCAGCTGCTTCTGATAAACAGATATTGCAACTTTTCAAAGAAGATGAATACACATTCATACCCCATAATAATATGCGTAAAACAATCGCTAAACGTTTGGTGGAATCAAAGCAAAAAATACCACATTTCTATGTGACTCTAGATTGCGAACTCGATGCGTTATTGGAGTTGCGTACGCAATTGAATGCTGCGGCACCGATGGTTAAGACGCAAGAAGGGGCTACGCCTGTTTACAAACTTTCCGTTAACGACATGATTATTAAAGCGGTAGCGCTTTCTTTGAAGGCAGTTCCTGATGCAAATGTATCTTGGCTTGAAGATGGAATACTTCATCACAAACATTGTGATGTTGGGGTAGCTGTATCTGTTGCAAATGGATTAATTACACCAATTGTTCGTCATGCAGAAGGAAAATCTTTATCGATTATTTCTCATGAGATGAAGGATTTTGCAAAGCGTGCACGTGAGCGCAAGTTAAAAATGGAAGAATATCAGGGGGGAACAACAGCTGTATCAAATATGGGGATGTATGGTGTGAAAAGTTTTTCTGCTATTCTTAATCCGCCGCATGCGACGATTTTTGCGATTGGAGCAGGTGAACAGCGGGCTGTTGTTAAAAATGGTGCATTGGTGGTTGCAACGGTCATGTCGGTTACGATTTCTGCTGATCATCGTGCTGTTGATGGTGCGTTAGCAGCAGAGCTTGCGCGGACTTTTAAGAAGATGATTGAAAATCCATTAGCAATGTTAATTTGAGCTGTTTAAAAGTGCTTCACATAAATTGTGTGTGGGTATGATATGTTAATATGGTAGAGGCTAGATTGAGAGAGTTTGAATGGCGATATTGCTGCCTCTTCTGATCTGATAAAGGCATATATGGTGAGTTTGAAATGAAAGACACGAGATTCTGTCAAGTTGCTTTTTAGTCTTAATCTCAGAGAGTGTGTATCCGTTTTGTATATATCCATGGAGGAATTACTGTGGCGAATCTTTATGATGTAATTGTGATTGGATCGGGTCCTGGAGGATATGTAACCGCAATTCGTGCGGCGCAATGTGGCTTCAAGACTGCGATTGTTGAACGTGAACATCTTGGTGGGATTTGCTTAAATTGGGGGTGTATTCCAACAAAGGCACTTTTGCGTTCGGCGGAAATAAAGCATTTTGCTGAACATGCAAAAGATTATGGACTGAAGCTTAACGGGTCAATTGAAACAAATATCAAAGATGTTGTAGCACGTTCACGCGGGGTTTCAGCGCGTTTAAATGCTGGTGTTGGTTTTTTGATGAAAAAAAACAAAATCGACATTATTTGGGGTGAAGCAAAGCTTACCAAGAAGGCAAAAGGGAGTCACCCTACGGAAATTGTAGTTTCTTCATCGTCTAAACCGATTATGCAACCGCAAAATCCAGTACCTAAAGGTACATTAGGGGAAGGAACTTATCAAGCAAAGCACATTATTATTGCAACGGGTGCACGTCCTCGTTCTCTTCTTGGTATTGAGCCAGATGGAAAACTTATTTGGACTTATTTTGAAGCTATGATCCCACAGTCAATGCCGAAATCGCTTTTGGTAATGGGGTCTGGAGCAATTGGCATTGAATTTGCCTCTTTTTATCATGATATGGGAGCAAAAGTAACTGTTGTTGAAATGATGCCTCATATTATGCCTGCTGAGGATGTTGAAATTTCAACATTTGCTCGTAAACAGTTAGAGAAAAAAGGTATACAAATTCTCACGCAAGCGAAAGTAATGAAGGTTGAAAAAGCTTATGATTCTGTTATTGCGCATATTGATGTTAAGAGTAAGACAAAAACAATTACAGCTGATCGGTTGATTTCAGCTGTTGGGGTTCAGGGTAATATTGAGAATCTAGGATTAGAAGCATTGGGTATAAAAACTGAACGCGGGTGTATTGTAACCGATGAATGGAGTTGGACAGGGGTAGAGGGTATTTATGCTATCGGTGATGTGGCTGGTCCTCCTATGTTGGCACATAAAGCAGAAGAAGAAGGCGTGATATGCATTGAACATCTTGCGGGTTTGGAGAATATTCATCCGCTTGATAAGAGAAAAATTCCAGGATGTACATATTGTACACCACAAGTTGCCTCTGTAGGGCTTTCAGAAACAGCAGCAAAAGAAGCTGGCTATGATATACGTGTTGGTCGTTATTCTTTTGCAGCGAATGGTAAGGCAATTGCTTTAGGGGAAGATCAGGGATTGGTTAAAACTATTTTTGATAAAAAAACGGGGCAGCTGCTTGGTGCCCATATGGTAGGAGCAGAAGTAACAGAACTAATTCAAGGTTTTGTTGTTGCTATGAATCTTGAAACAACCGAAGAAGAATTGATGCATACCGTTTTTCCACATCCAACATTATCAGAAATGATGAAAGAGAGTGTATTGGATGCTTATGGTCAGGTTTTAAATGCTTGATAGTTGGATTGCTTGAAAATCTTGTTTTTATGTGATTTGCATTCCATATTTAAAAGGCAGAGGTCTTAAATGGTTACGGTGGTTGATAGAGTTACAAATAGGCGTCTGCGTCATCCTGAAAAGGCGCATCGTCCGGATACAAGCATTCAAAAAAAACCGGATTGGATTCGCGTAAAAGCGCCAACATCACAGATATATAAAGAAACGCATAGTATTGTACGCACTCATAAATTAGTAACCGTATGTGAAGAAGCGGGATGCCCAAATGTTGGCGAGTGTTGGAGTCAGCGGCATGCTAGTTTTATGATTTTGGGTGAAATATGTACACGGGCATGTGCTTTTTGCAATGTTGCAACAGGTATTCCACTTGAAGTTGATGATAATGAGCCAGAACGTGTGGCGGATGCCGTTGCACAGATGGAATTAAAACATGTCGTGATTACATCTGTTGATCGTGATGATCTTGCTGATGGTGGTGCTGAGCATTTTGCAAAAGTTATTTATGCTATTCGTAAAAAGGCTCCCAAGACAACAATTGAAGTTCTTACACCTGATTTTCGCCATAAAGATGGAGCTTTAGAAATTGTTGTTGCTGCTAAGCCTGATGTTTTTAATCATAATTTAGAAACAGTTCCATCTAAATATTTAAAGGTTCGTCCAGGGGCGCGTTATTTTCATTCAATCCGGTTATTACAACGCGTTAAAGAACTTGATCCAACAATTTTTACAAAATCGGGGATTATGGTTGGCCTTGGGGAAGAACGAAATGAAATACTTCAATTGATGGATGATTTGCGCTCTGCTGATGTTGATTTTATGACAATTGGGCAATATTTACAGCCTACGCGAAAGCATCATCCGGTTATTCGTTTTGTATCTCCTGAAGAATTTGTATCTTTTGCCAAGATTGGTAAAGTAAAAGGTTTTTTACATATGGCTTCCAACCCTCTGACGCGTTCATCTCATCATGCAGGCGATGATTTCGCAATTTTGCAAAAAGCGCGTGATGAAAAATTTGCTTTGCAGAGATAGTTATGCCATCTTTTATAACACATCGGCAGATTGCCCATAGTGCCAGTGAAATGTTTGATCTTGTTGCAGATATTGAGCGTTATCCTGAATTTTTACCAATGTGTGAGGCGTTAGTAGTCCGTTCTCGTAAGGAATATGAGGAAAAGACATTGCTTCTTGCTGACATGATAGTTGGCTACAAGGTTATCCGAGAAACTTTCACGACCCAAGTACTTCTCCAGCCGAAGAAAAATCTGATAGAGGTTAAATATATTGATGGCCCATTCAGATATCTTGAAAATCGTTGGATCTTTCATGATATTGAGAATACCAATGCATGTAATGTAGAGTTTTTTATTGATTATGAGTTTAAAAGCAAAATGCTTGGATTGGTGATGGGATCAATGTTTGATATTGCTTTCCGTAAATTCACCGATGCTTTTGAAATGCGTGCGCATCGAATTTACGGTTCTCCGAGAACATAATTTATTCAGTTGATTTTGTTGCATAATCAGTATTGCATGTTATGGACTGTGATTGTGATGAGGTAAAATCTAGAAATTGGACTGTGGAGAATATCATTGGAGAGATTCCAAGATCATTTTTAAAGCATTTTCAACGGTTGCATAGCGTATAGTGTTGCGATCAAGATCTCCGAAATGCATTTCCGTATGCAGAGTTTTATGATTCTTGTAAGCAACTGCGAAATGTACAAGCCCTACAGGTTTATTAAGACATGCTCCCCCCGGTCCTGCAATTCCTGTTACAGAGACAGCAATTCCAGCTTGTGAGTATTTTAATCCACCCTCAGCCATTGCAAGCGCAACTTCCTTTGAAACGGCACCGTATTTTTCTATAAGTTCAGCGCATACACCAACAAGGTGTGTTTTCGATTCATTTGAATAAACGACAAATCCACAATCAAATACATCTGATGACCCTGCAATATGTGTAAGATTTGCAGCAATGAGCCCTCCTGTACAAGATTCAACAGTGGTTAAAAGCAAACCTTTTTGGCGACATGCTGTAAGGACTTCACGTGCTTGTTTTTCACAAAAATATGTCATTTAGGAATTTCTCCTAGATAAAGGACGCTCGCTGTTGCAAAAGCCGCGATGCCTTCACCACGACCAATAAATCCGAGCTTTTCATTTGTTGTTGCTTTGATGGAGATTCGATCGGGTGAAATTGTGAGTATATTCATAAGATTTTCTCTCATTTTATGACGATAGGGGCCGATTTTAGGTTCTTCGGCGATCAGCGTGATATCAACATTGGCAATACGACCGCGTGCTTGTTTAACAATATCAAGAGCGTGACGAAGAAAAATTTCTGATGATGCATTTTTCCATTGGGGATCAGAGGGGGGGAAATGTGTACCGATATCTCCTGCACCTCGCGTAGCGAGAAGAGCATCTGTTAGTGCATGAAGCGCGACATCCGCGTCGGAGTGTCCATTCAATTTTTTATGAAAAGGAATTTCTATGCCACATAATATAAGGGAAGTTCCTTTCTCGAAAGAATGAACATCATAACCATTGCCGGTACGGATATCAGGAAATATTTGCATTTTTTTTTGAAGATATAGATGTGCGGTATCAAAATCTTCGTGCCATGTAATTTTTATGTTATTAGGGTCTCCAAGGATGCTACGCATAGGAATTCCAAACCATTCCGCAATTGCAGAATCATCAGTAAATTCTTTTTTACAAGCTTGCATTGCTTTTTCATGGGCAGCTAAGATGCGTTCAAAAGGAAAACACTGTGGAGTTTGTGCACTATAAAGGTTAGTGCGTGGAATTGTTTCTAAAACATGGTATGCGCTATTTATGCGTTTGAGAGTATCAGAAATTGCGAGAACGGGAAGAACGCCTTCTTGATGATTGACAGTTGTGTGGATTTGATCGAGGAGCTGGTTTTCGATAAAGGGGCGTGCACCATCATGAATATGCACATATTGTGGTTTGAACTTTTTAAGTGCATGAAGCCCACATAAGGTAGATATTTGACGTGTATTACCTCCTTCAACGATGATAAGGTGCTCTTTAAAATCAACGATAGCTTGCTCACAGATTTGGCGGTCTTCTGGATGAATAACGAGGACAATCGTTGTGATGGCTGGATGCTGCAAAAAACAACGCACAGTATGACAAATAACCGGCTTTTGCCCTAGAAGCTGGTACTGTTTTGGAATTTTGTGTGGAGATTTTACCCTTTCACCGCGTCCGGCGGCTAATATTATTGCTGCAATAGAAATGCTTAATCTCCCTTTTATATTATCTTAGTTTATTGTTTTATGATCATCAATTTTAAATTGATTTTGAAAGGTTGATCGTTGAAGATCAGCAAGGGATATCACTGATAATACATCAAAAAAAGCATTTAAAGCTTTTTGAAGTGCGGTACTTAAACCACAAAAATCTATTAGTGGGCAATTAGATTCTGCAGTATCGAAACATTCTGCCATGGAAAAGTTATCTTCTGTTACTTTTACAACATCAGCTACCGAAATCTCTGCTGCGGGTTTAGCTAATTTAACGCCACCATTACGCCCGCGTACTGTTTGTATAAAACCTGCTTCAACAAGTGGTTGAAGGATTTTAAATAAAAAAAGTTCGGAAACGGCATATGCTTTGGCAATTTCTGGGATACGACTAAGAGATCCCTGATTATCTGCACAGTACATGAGCATCCGGAGCGCATAATTTGTCTGTTTGGTTAACCGCATCTCAACTCCTCTGTAAATATTACTGAACGCGCTTTATTTTAAAGATATTTTGCAAAATGTAGAAGTTCTTTCTCTCTTTGCTCATTTGGTTATATTTTAAATGTGGTATTGGTATTGTCAATTTTTGTTACAAAAGGTTATATGGGGTAATGAGATAAGGTAATGTAAGCTAATCATGAATACAACATCTGTGACGAATCTCCAAGATACAGATCAACATATCTCTAATGATGAGTTGTATCGCTTAAGTAAGGTGTATATCTTTTTAGGTATCACAATTATTGTGTTGGCTTTGCTCACAGCATCTGTTTCATTTATCATTCTTATTGGATTAACTCCTATTATTCCCAGTAGGGCTGTAACTCTTGTTCTTATAGGAATTAACAGTATCTGGGTTTTAGGGCTCGTGATTATTGTTTTTTATGAGATGGTCCCCATCATTCGTGCGTGGCGCTCAAGACGCGCAGGTTCTCGTCTTCATGTGCGTCTTATTTCGTTATTTGCACTTGTTGCAACAATGCCGGCTGTTGCAGTTGCTCTTGTATCGGGACCTGCACTGAATTTAGGACTTGATCGATGGTTTGACACGACAACACGACAAATTGTAGGTTCTTCTATCAATTTAGCGAATGCTTATGCGGATGAAATGCTTCAAAATATGAAAAATTTATCCTATGCTATGGCATTTGCACTTGATAATAAAAAGCTTTTAGAGCGCAATCCAGCTGAATATAGGATGCAATTGACCCGTCATGCTATAGGGCGCAATCTGCGTGGTGCATTTTTGTTAAGTTCTAGCGGAAATGTTTTTATATCGAGTGATATTGGTGATGAGGATAAACTACCGATTCCCCCTACCAACCTTATCGAGCGTGCAACCAGCGCAAGGCCTTTTTCTTTTCAACCGGGGATTCATGATTATTTTGGCATTATTTTAAAATTTACGAATATCCCAAACACATTTTTGTATTTGGTGCGTGATGTCGATAAAGAAGTTTTATCTGCTTTGCGTTTGACAGAAGTCAATACAGATCGTTATCGTGACTTAAATGAAAATCGTCTGCTGACGCAAATCGCATTTGGTATGCTTTATTTGTGCCTTTTTTTTAGTTTGTTCTTATCAGCTATTTGGGCTGGTATTGCTGTTGCTGATCGTTTGGTGCGTCCTATTCGTCTTCTCATTAGTGCTGCTGATGATGTAGCTTCAGGAAATATGGAAGTTTTTGTACCAGTACGCGCGAGGGATGGAGATATTGGGCAGTTATCAAAAACTTTTAATTACATGGTCAGTGAATTAAAAAGTCGACGCAATGAGCTGATTGCAGTTCGTGATCAAATTGATGAGAGACGGCGTTTTTCTGAAGCTGTTTTGTCTGGAGTAACAGCGGGTGTGGCTGGCATTGATAATAATGGTGATATTACAATTATCAATAGGTCTATTGAAGCGATGTTTGATATTCGCTCTGAACTAGTTATTGGGCACAGTCTTTTATCGTTAAGTGCTGAAATTTGGAAAGTTTTTCAGTTTGCACGTTCGTTAGGTCGTAAAAATCATCGTGAGCAAGTAACTTTAAGTGTTGCAGGACAAGAACGCGTTTGTAATCTGCAAATTACGATGGAAGAAGATGACGGACAGGGGCAATCTTGGGTTCTAACGATTGATGATATTACAGACCTTGTTGCAGCACAACGTACATCGGCATGGGCAGATATTGCGCGCCGTATTGCACATGAAATCAAAAATCCACTTACGCCTATTCAGTTATCAGCTGAACGTATTCGTAAACGTTACAACAAAGTTATTACGCAGGATAGAGAGGTCTTTGAGCGATGTATTGATACGATTATTCGACAGGTGGGAGATATCGGGCGTATGGTTGATGAGTTTTCTTCTTTTGCGCGTATGCCTAAACCGCAGATGAATGTTTTGGATATACGCGGATTACTGCGTGAAGCATGCTTCTTGATAGAAGTGACGCGACATGATATTCATTTTGAGCAAGATTTAGGAAGTGTTCCACTTGTGGGTGCATTTGATAATCGTCTTATTGTGCAAGCTTTTTGCAATGTTATCAAAAATGCGAGCGAATCTATAGACGCGGTCATACGAGAGGAAAGTGTCTATGGGCATATTCTTGTACGTTCTTATCGTCAAGAAGGATATGTGGTTGTGGATGTTATTGATAATGGGAAAGGACTTCCTAAAGAGCAAAGGCAAAAATTATTAGAGCCTTATATAACAACGCGGGAAAAGGGAACAGGGCTCGGATTAGCTATTGTACGCAAAGTTATTGAAGATCATGGTGGTTCCATGGAGTTGCATGATGCGCCGAAGAGTTTTTATGAAGGTCGTGGTGCAATGATCCGTTTGATATTTCCAGCGGATGAGGCTAAGCAGGAGAATATTACACAAGCCACAAGTGGTAAGATAGGGGAATAGAATGGTATCAGATATCTTAATTGTTGATGATGAAGCAGATATTCGTGATCTTGTTGCTGGTATTTTGAATGATGAAGGTTATGAAACGCGTGTTGCCTGTAACTCTGATGAAGCTTTAGCACAAATTAATGAGCGTATTCCAAAGCTTATCTTTTTAGATATTTGGTTACAAGGAAGTCGTCTCGATGGTTTAGCGCTGCTTGATGAAATCAAAACGCGATACCCTGCTCTTCCGGTGGTCATGATCTCTGGTCATGGTAATATTGAGACGGCTGTTTCTGCGATAAAACGAGGGGCATATGATTTCATTGAAAAACCTTTTAAAACTGATCGGCTTGTATTGGTTGCGGAACGGACTCTTGAAAACTCAAATTTAAAACGTGAGCTTTTAGAGTTACGAAAACGCTCGAGTGAGACATTAGAACTGCTCGGAACATCAACAGTTATAAAACATTTGCGCCAAATCATAGAAAAAGTGGCACCAACCAATAGCCGTGTTATGATTACAGGTCCTTCTGGGGCGGGAAAAGAAATGGTTGCACGTGCTATTCACGCGCTTTCAACGCGTTCAAATGGGCCATTTGTTACAATAAATGCTGCAACGATTACTCCGGAAAGAATGGAGATAGAATTGTTTGGCAACGAAATGGAAGGAGGCGAGCGCAAGATCGGCGCATTAGAGGAAGCCCATGGTGGAATATTATATCTTGATGAAATTGCTGATATGCCACGTGAGACTCAAGGTAAGATTCTTCGGGTGTTGACGGGGCAAACATTTGAGAGGGTGGGCGGCACAAAACGTGTCAAGGTGGATGTTCGTATCATTTCTTCAACGGCGCAAAATCTTGAAAATCTCATTTCTGACGGGCGTTTTAGGGAGGATCTTTTCCACCGTCTTTCGGTTGTTCCCATTACTGTTCCACCACTTTCAGCGCGTCGTGAAGATATTCCGGAACTTGTGCATCATTTTGTAAAAACAATATCGCAGCAGGTTGGTATTAAGCCGCGTGAAATTAGTGATGATGTTATATCTATTTTACAAACACACGCTTGGCCGGGTAATGTACGGCAATTACGCAATAATATTGAACGTCTTCTCATTCTTGTGCGTGATGGGGATGGACCAATAACAGCAGAATTTCTCCCTAGTGAAGTGAGCGATTCTTTGCCACGTATTCAAATGGATGCAGATGAGAATATAATGGATTTACCGTTGCGTGAAGCACGGGAATTGTTTGAAAAGAGGTATTTGGTGGCGCAGATTGGTCGTTTGGGTGGAAATATATCGCGTACAGCTGAATTTATAGGTATGGAGCGTTCAGCCTTACACCGTAAGCTGAAAGCGCTTGGAGTTTCTTAAGATTATGCGTGTTATTATTTGCGGAGCAGGACAGGTTGGTTATGGAATAGCAGAGCGTCTTGCTACTGAAAATCATGATGTTACTGTTATTGATATTGAAACGAGATTGATTGAAAAAATTCGCGACACGTTGGATGTGAGAAGTTTTGTAGGTCACGGTTCACGTCCTGAAGTTCTTTTGGCTGCTGATGCAGACAAAGCTGATATGTTGATTGCAGTAACTTTATTTGATGAAGTCAATATGGTGGCTTGCCAAGTGGCGCACTCATTATTTAATGTTCCAACAAAAATAGCGCGTATTCGTTCACAATCTTATTTAGAACCACGTTATAAAACGCTTTTTGCTAGAGAGAATATTCCCATTGATGTGGTTATTTCGCCAGAAGTTGAAGTTGGGGAAATGGTTCTGCGTCGTATTGCTTTACCTGGTGCAATAGATGTTCTTTATTTTTGTAATGATGATATCGTTGCGTTAGCCTTGGAGTGTATGGAAGATTGTCCAGTTATTAATACACCTTTGCGTCAATTAACAGAGCTTTTTCCAGACCTTCGTACGACGGTTATCGCTATTAAGCGTGGTTCAGAATTATTGGTTGCGCACTCAGAGACGCAATTACGCGTTGGTGATGTAACCTATCTTGTTGCTGCTCGTGATCAGATGCGCCGTGCAGTTGGGCTTTTTGGTCATAAAGAACAAGATACCCATCGCATGATTATTGCAGGGGGTGGTCACATTGGTCTTTATGTTGCTCAAGCTATTGAAAAGCGCCACCATAAATTAAGATTGAAGATTATAGAATCGCAGAGAGAGAGAGCGCTAACGATTGCTGACCAACTCGAAAAAACGACTGTTTTATATGGTAATGTATTAGATCCAGTGATTCTTCAGGATGCTGGAATTGATCAGGCCGATTTAATGATTACATTGACCAATCAAGATCAGGTCAATCTCTTAAGTGCTATTATTGCTAAAAGATTGGGATGCAAAGCCAATATGGTATTGATCAATAATGTTGCGTATCAAGAGTTTAGCCGTGCAGTTGGTGTGGATGCATATCTTAATCCACATAGTGTTACGATATCGAGAATTTTGCAACAAATGCGTCGTGGTCGTATTCGTGCTGTTCACTCAGTTTTTAATGGACGAGCAGAAATTATTGAGGCTGAAGTTATGCAAACGTCTTCATTGGTTGGTAAGTCATTGTCAGAGCTTAATTTATCAGATGGTTTGAGAATTGGTGCAATCTACCGCAACAAGACAATAATACAGCTTTCAGCAGATACGCGTATTTTGTCTGGTGATCGGATAGTAATTTTTGCTCTTTCTGAATGTGTGCGTGATGTCGAGCAGCTATTTCGTGTAAGTTTAGAATATTTTTGATATATGCCTATGGATATTTGTACTTTTGCGTATAGTGGACAATTGACTGGTTGACAGACTTTGTTTATCCTCAATGGTTAGAACTGGGCAACGCGTTAAGCTTTTCAGTTATGATAAAAAATAGAAAGTCTACCTGTTGGTGTTGAATTGTGTGACGCCGAATCAATTCGGACACGTTCAGCAATTTATCGCCTTGATCCTAATTTTTTTGATGATAAACTAGGATGTACAATTGTTCAGTTTTTAGATTTTTTTCGTGTTATGTTGATGAAATATCAGCAAGGTGTTTGATTAGATGCAGATGTTTGCTTGGTTAAACAACTTCATCTAGATGCGGATAAGGTTTGGCTTGCAAAAGGAAATGCTATAAGGGTAGGTGTTTCTGCCACTTTATTTTCCGTCTGATAACCCTACTATAAAAGTGTTTGAAGATTTTTGGCCGGCACAGAAATGGTTCTTGATTGGCTTGGGTTTAAACGTCGTGTTTGGAAGTCATTCTGGTTAAAGAGGAAAAAATGCCGATTCTACTGGGAAGTCTTGGAGTTACGATATTTGGTAATGATGGTATTTCGCGATTAGCTAAACGATATGTTTTTTTCATGAAGCAAAAGTATAGGAAACTGTTTATTATTGTATAGGGCGAAAAACTGAATACATTTTTGATTCAGCTTTTGGTATTGATCCACTTGCAGATCCACGTTTGATAGGGTTTCATATTCACAGAAAAACAAAAACCACTCAAAAATCTCAGGAAGGAAGATTTTATCATTGGGCAGTATCTCGCATTTCTAATGCGCATGATTTTTTCAGGTAGAGTTATTATTGCTATTTTAACCATTGGGATTTTAATTTTTCCTAAAGAACATTGATTGTAGCTTGCGTAAGAGAGTATTGTTAGCCTATGGAGAAAAGCATTGAATGCGTGAAGAGCGATTGTTATATGAACGGAAAGTAAAAACATGAGTGATCTAATGAAAACAGCATTAAGCCTTGTGCCTATGGTTATTGAACAAACTAATCGCGGTGAGCGGGCCTATGATATTTTTTCTCGTCTTTTAAAAGAGCGGATTATTTTTATTAATGGTCCGGTTGAAGATGGTATGGCAATGCTTGTTTGTGCACAATTGCTTTTCTTGGAAGCGGAAAATCCTAAGAAAGAGATTAGTCTTTATATTAATTCACCTGGTGGTGTTGTGACATCCGGTATGGCAATTTATGATACTATGCAGTTTATTCGCCCTCCTGTTTCTACACTTTGCATGGGGCAAGCTGCGTCTATGGGGTCATTACTTTTAACGGCTGGAGCGAAAGGTCACCGTTTTACATTGCCGAATGCACGTATCATGGTACATCAACCATCTGGTGGTTTTCAAGGTCAGGCTTCAGATATTGAACGGCATGCACAAGATATTATAAAGATGAAACAGCGTTTAAATGAAATTTATGTTCAGCATACAGGTCAGGACTATGAGGTCATTGAGAGAACTCTTGATCGCGATCATTTTATGACCGCGGAAGAGGCCAAGCAATTTGGTTTAGTTGATGATGTTATACAATATCGTGCAGAAACTGAAAAAGATTAAGAGTTTTTATAGAAAAAAGAGCTACTTTAAAAAGAGAGAGTTTTGTAAGAGTATCACGAAAATAGCGGGAAAACACCTAAAGAGTATTATGACACGCGGTTTTTTTTATATGTCTTTTAGTTTTCGTTATGAAAAACTTCCTTCGAAAAGACAAAGTATTTATATAGCGTGGTGAAAGGAAAGAGAAATGAGCAAAATTGGCAATAGTGGGAGCGAATCAAAAAATACTCTCTATTGCTCGTTCTGCGGCAAAAGTCAGCATGAGGTGCGTAAGCTCATCGCGGGGCCTACCGTATTCATTTGTGATGAATGCGTAGAGCTTTGCATGGATATTATTCGTGAAGAAAATAAATCTTCTGGGATTAAGGCGCGTGATGGTGTTCCTACTCCACAGGAAATTATAACAGTTCTTGATGACTACGTTATTGGTCAGCAACATGCAAAGCGTGTTCTTTCTGTTGCTGTCCATAATCATTATAAGCGACTTGCGCATCAGTCTAAGAGCAATGATATTGAGTTAGCAAAATCGAATATTCTTCTTGTTGGACCAACAGGGTGCGGTAAAACTTATCTCGCGCAAACATTGGCGCGTATTATCGATGTACCTTTTACGATGGCTGATGCAACCACTTTGACTGAGGCAGGATATGTGGGTGAAGATGTTGAAAATATTATTCTAAAGCTTCTTCAAGCTGCTGACTATAATGTTGAACGTGCACAGCGTGGTATTGTTTATATTGATGAGGTTGATAAAATTTCTCGTAAAGCTGACAATCCTTCTATTACAAGAGATGTTTCAGGAGAAGGTGTGCAGCAGGCATTGTTAAAAATTATGGAAGGAACAATTGCCTCTGTTCCTCCTCAAGGAGGGCGTAAACATCCGCAACAAGAGTTTCTTCAGGTTGATACAACAAATATTTTATTTATTTGTGGAGGTGCTTTTGCAGGTTTGGAACGGATTATTTCGGGACGTGGTGAAAAAACCTCTATTGGTTTTTCTGCTACCGTTAAAGCACCTGACGAGCGTTGTGTTGGTGAAATTTTTCGTGATTTAGAGCCTGAAGATCTTATAAAGTTTGGTTTGATACCAGAGTTTATTGGCCGTCTTCCTATTGTAGCTACCTTAGAGGATTTAGATGTTAACGCCCTTGTTCAAATTTTATCACAACCCAAAAATGCGTTGGTGAAACAATATCAGCGTCTTTTTGAGATGGAAAATGTTGAGTTAGCATTTCATGAAGATGCATTACGTGTTATTGCTAAGAAGGCGATTGAGCGTAAAACCGGTGCACGTGGTTTACGTTCTATTATGGAGAAGATACTTCTTGAAACAATGTTTGAGCTTCCTGCTCTTGAAGGCGTTCAAAAAGTGGTCATTTCGAGTGACGTTGTTGATGAGAAAGCGCGTCCTCTTTACATTTACTCAGAACGTGCAGAAGATAAAGAAAATGTATCGGCATGACGTTGAGGTGGTAATAAATCTCATTTGAGGATGGACATTTCTGGATATTATAGTCATGATTCTTGATTTATACGTTCGCAGTTACCACTTCATGTATTTGGAGCGCCGAGGTTTTTTCTAAGGGTGGGTTTGTGTAGTGGATAGATCATAGGCTCGAGAAAGGAAAGTTATGCAATATATTGGTGAAAAAACAGATGAAGTAAGAGAGGGATTTTATGCTGTTTTACCTCTTCGTGATATTGTTGTCTTCCCGCATATGATTGTTCCACTTTTTGTGGGCCGCGAGAAATCAATTCGTGCTCTTGAAGAAACGATGGCGGTTGATAAACAGATACTGTTGGTTACGCAAAAAAATGCTTCTGATGATGATCCAAAATCAGAGGATATTTATGATATAGGTACGCTTGCTAATATTCTTCAACTTTTAAAACTTCCTGATGGGACTGTAAAAGTTTTGGTTGAAGGCACAGCGCGTGCAAAAATGAGCCAATTTATGGCGAATGAAGATTATCATCAGGCTTGTGCAACTGTTACAGAAGAGCCTAGAGAAAATGATGTTGAGATTGAAGCTCTTTCAAGGTCAGTGATTGCTTATTTTGAAAATTATGTAAAACTTAATAAAAAAATTTCTCCTGAAGTTGTTAATGCTATTAGTCAGATTGATAATCCTTCTAAGCTTGCTGATACTATTGCTTCCCATTTGATGATTAAACTTTCAGAAAAGCAAGAAGTATTGGAGCTATTACCTGTACGTAAGCGTCTTGAACGTGTTCTTTCTTTCATGGAAGGAGAAATTTCTGTTTTACAGGTTGAAAAGCGTATTCGTTCGCATGTTAAACGGCAGATGGAAAAAAACCAAAGGGAATATTATCTCAATGAGCAGATGAAGGCCATTCAGAAAGAGTTGGGAGCGGGTGATGATAGCCGTGATGAGCTCTCTGAATTAGAAGAACGCATCAAGAAGACAAAACTTTCGAAGGAAGCGCATGAAAAGGCTGGGGCAGAATTGAGAAAATTACGGAGTATGTCCCCCATGTCTGCTGAAGCGACAGTTGTACGTAACTATCTTGATTGGTTGTTAGCAATGCCTTGGGGCAAAAAATCGAAGATTAAAAACAATTTAGATTTTGCTGAAAAAATCATGAATAATGAGCATTTTGGTCTTGAAAAAGTTAAGGAACGAATTGTTGAATATTTAGCAGTACAAAGTCGAGCATCAAAGATAAAAGGTCCGATTATTTGTTTGCTGGGCCCTCCTGGTGTAGGAAAAACATCACTAGCCCGCTCTATTGCGAAAGCGACGGGGCGTGAATATGTTCGTATCTCATTAGGAGGTGTGCGGGATGAAGCAGAAATTCGTGGACACCGCCGAACATATATTGGTTCTATGCCCGGAAAAATTATTCAGTCTATGAAAAAATCTAAAAAATCTAATCCGCTTTTCTTGCTTGATGAAATTGACAAAATGGGGCAAGATTTCCGTGGAGATCCTTCGTCAGCTTTATTAGAGGTGCTTGATCCTGAACAAAATGGTACATTTATTGATCACTATTTGGAAGTCGAATATGATCTTTCTGATGTAATGTTTATTACCACTGCCAATACGCTTAATATTCCAGGGCCGTTAATGGATAGAATGGAAATTATTCGTATTGCTGGCTATACTGAATCTGAGAAAATGGAGATTGTTAAACAGCATCTTTTACCAAAAGCATTAAAAGACCACTGTTTGTCTAAAAAAGAGTTCAACGTTTCTGATGGTGCTATAAAATCTATTATTCAATTCTACACACGTGAAGCGGGGGTTCGTAATCTTGAGCGTGAATTAATGAAGATTGCCCGTAAATCGGTTACAAAAATTCTTAAAACACATCAAAAATCTGTAAAGATTACAGAAGATAATATTAATGATTTCTTGGGTGTTAAGCGTTACCACTACAATCAGATTGAAGGAGAAAATCAAATTGGTGTTGTTACTGGGCTTGCGTGGACAGAAGTTGGTGGAGAGCTATTGACTATTGAAGGGGTTATGATGTCAGGCAAAGGAAAGATGACTGTAACTGGAAATTTGCGCGATATTATGAAGGAATCAATTTCAGCAGCAGCTTCTTATGTACGGTTTCGTGCTGTTGATTTTGGTATTGAGCCTCCTCTGTTTGATAAACGTGATATCCATGTTCATGTTCCAGAGGGTGCTACACCAAAAGATGGACCATCAGCTGGGATTGCAATGGTGACGGCAATTGTTTCAGTGCTAACAGGGATAGCGGTACATAAAGATATTGCAATGACGGGCGAAATTACTTTACGTGGACGTGTTTTACCGATTGGTGGATTGAAAGAAAAACTACTGGCTGCTCTTCGAGGAGGTATAAAAAAAGTACTTATTCCTGAAGAAAATGCAAAAGATTTGATTGATATTCCCGATGACGTCAAAAATAATATGGAAATTGTTCCAGTAAATCACGTGAGTGAAGTTCTTAAGCATGCTTTAGTTCGTTTCCCTGAACCTATTGAATGGATAGAGCCATCTACCGTACCTGTATCCATCAGGACAGAGAATGATAGTGAAGGAATACAGATTGCGCACTGATTCATTATCTCATTTGTAATTGCATTTTCAAAGAAACAGGAAGCGTTTTCATGGTTGTTTTTTTGCTTATTTAAAAAAAAAGTAAAAAATTCCGTGAATAACTGTGATTATTGCTAAAAAAACAATGTTTTGAATAAAAATAAGGCTTCTGTTTGCTGTACTTTTCAATAAACTGAGCGACAACACGATTAAGTGTGTTATCCGGTAATATAGGGAAAGGAAATGTTCTATGAATAAAAGTGAATTGGTTAGTTCCGTTGCTGAAAAGGCAGGTGTTTCGAAAGCGCAAGCTGGTTCTGTTGTTGATGCTTTTATCGCTTCTGTAACAGAGGCTTTAGCTTCAGGAGGAGATGTTCGTCTTCCAGGTTTTGGTTCTTTTGAAGTCTCTCATCGTGCTGCTACAAAGGGGCGTAATCCTTCAACCGGCGCTGAAATAAATATTCCAGCGCGTTCTGTACCAAAATTTTCTGCAGGTAAAACTCTTAAAGAAGCTGTTAATAAAAAATAATTTTTTCCGCATTTAAAAAACCCGGTTTATTTATAAGCGGGTTTTTTCAAAAATATTGTGTGCGTGCTTTCAACGTAAAATTTTTTGCAAGTGTTTGCTTCAAATCATGTGTTTTTTTCAAATAGTTTATGCGCTTTTGAGGATGTTTTTGGGAAGTGCGTGAGATAATGTGTGCATAAAATATGCTTATTTTTATTTCATAAAAACGTTTGGATACAAGGAGTGATGTAGGGGAGACTACCTTTAACTTTTTTCAAGTTGAGGGAGGTGGTGTTTTTGTATAGCAGAAGATCTCTCTATAGCAGTGATCGGGTGTCTGTATTATGTGGGCATGTGGTATATTTTTTATTTTATCTTTCTTACTCGTGTGTCTTGATTAATTTTTTGATGATTGAAGCATATTTGGGATCTGTTCTTATAACCATTATTTTGTAGTAAAATGCAAACTTTACACTGTAATAATAAATGATGGGCTGTATATTGGTATTTATTGGTTCAGATAATCAGCATGATTAACAAGTCTTAAAGTCATCTTGTCGAGTCATAATAAAATTTATTTAGTGGATTGGAAGGATAAGTAGATCTTTCGTGGAAATTAGAAACGACAATTGATCTAAGAGCCATTTTGCTTTCCATCTTTTAGCCACCGAATACAATCATCTAAGGCTCTGGCAGTTATAGCTTGTTTTTTTGCGATTTTTTTTTCTTTGCTTGGCAAGCGTTTTCCTGAGTGCTTAAGAGAAGCAATAGGTGGAAAAAGTCCAAAATTGATATTCATTGGTTGAAAGGATTTTCTTTCCGTTTCTTCTATTACGATGTGTCCGCCTGTAATATGGTTTAAAAGAGCTCCCAATGCTGTTGTTGGAGGTGGTAGGTAAGGGCACTTATCGTTATACTCAGCGGCAGCAAAACGTCCAGCAAGAAGTCCTATCGCGGATGATTCTACATAACCTTCACATCCCGTAATTTGTCCCGCAAAACGCAATTGGGGTTTTTGTTTCAAACGAAGGGTTTGATCAAGAATAACTGGTGAGTTGAGGTAAGTATTGCGGTGAAGTCCACCAAGGCGTGCGAATTCTGCTTTTTCAAGTCCGGGGATCATTCTAAAAATACGAACTTGTTCTCCATATTTCAGCTTTGTTTGAAACCCAACCATATTATAAAGAGTCCCAAGTTTATTGTCTTGGCGTAATTGAACGACGGCATATGGTTTAACTGTGGGATTATGGGTGTTGGTTAATCCCATGGGTTTCATAGGACCATGTCTGAGGGTTTCAAGTCCGCGTTCAGCCATAATTTCGATTGGTAAGCATCCATCAAAATAGGGTGTTTTTTCAAAGTCACGGAATTCTATTTTTTCTGCATTTGTTAATGCTTGAACGAATGCTTCGTACTGTTCTTTATCAAGGGGACAATTAAGGTAATCCTTTCCTGTCCCCTCAGGCCCAATTTTATCATAACGAGACTGATACCAACAAATGTCAAAATCGATACTATCGGTATGGACAATAGGCGCGATAGCATCAAAAAAAGAAAGAGATTCTGTCCCAGTTATTGCTTGTATTGCTTGAGCAAGTGCTGGTGATGTAAGGGGGCCAGTTGCAATGATAATATGATGCCAATTCTCAGGAAATTCTCGAATTTCCTCACGTTCTATTGTTATAAGAGGGTGATTTTCAAGCGCTGTTGTAATAGTTTTTGAAAACTCATCGCGGTCAACAGCAAGAGCGCTGCCTGCTGGTACTTTATTAGTATCAGCAGCCTTCATAATCAGCGATTTTGCTAGTCGCATTTCGGTATGTAAAAGTCCTACGGCATTTGTTGAAGAATCATCGGAACGGAATGAATTTGAACAGACCAGTTCTGCAAGCATATCTGTTTTATGGGCATCAGATTTTGTTTGGGGCCGCATTTCATGTAAAATAACGGGGATCCCTGATTGCGCAATTTGCCAGCTTGCTTCACTGCCTGCAAGACCGCCACCGATGATATGGATTGGAGTATTGAATGTATTTAACATAATCTTCTTTTAGCGGAAGCTGCTCTGTATGAAAAGGATAGATTTTGTTTTGCGATTTATTAAGAATAATGTGTATTTGGGATATTTTTAATATATTTGTTTGCTTTTTTTCTTTAATTAATGCTATAGAAACGCCGCTTATGTAAGGTTATTGGCTTATAAGTTTGAGCGGATGTGGCGAAATTGGTAGACGCACCAGATTTAGGTTCTGGCGGGAGACCATGGGGGTTCGAGTCCCTCCATCCGCACCAAAGGGATTTCTTGAGCACTATAGATATTTATGTGCCTAGAGTTCCGCTTTATGGTGATTTAACACTCAAGTGTTAGAATGTAGTTATTATCAGAGTGGGATTATCCCTCTCCTCAGGAAAATGAAGGTTATTTATGCAGGTTACCGAGACGCTTAATGAAGGACTGAAGCGCGAAATTAAGATCGTGGTTCCGGCGAGAGATTTAGAGAAAAAATTGAATGAACGGTTGGATGATACCAAGGGTAAGATCAAGCTTAATGGTTTTCGTCCTGGCAAGGTGCCTGCTGGATATCTAAGAAAAATGTACGGCAAGTCTTTCATGGCAGAAATTCTCAATGAGATTATCAGTGATGTACCCCATTCTATTTTAGCTGACCGTAATGAACGTTCAGCGATGCAGCCGAAAATTGATATAAATGAAGATGAACAAATTCTGGATGGCAAAACCGATTTCGTTTTTAGTTTAAAGTATGAAGTTTTGCCAAAATTTGAAATTAAAGACTTTGAACATATTGAAATTACTCGTGAAATTGCAAATATTCCTGAACAAGAGATTGATGATCAAGTAAAGCGCGTCCTTTCTTCCACGCGGAATTATTCACTAAAAGATGATCTTTCTGAAGAAGGGGATCGTATTACAATAGATTATCTTGGTAAACTTGAGGGAGAGCCATTTGAGGGTGGGACAGAGAATGATGCGCAACTGATTCTCGGATCAAAGCAATTTATTCCTGGTTTTGAGGAGCAATTGGTTGGCGTGAAAGCAGGTGATACGAAAACAATTTCTGTTAAATTTCCTGATAATTATAATGCAGTACATTTGGCCGGTCGGGATGCAGAATTTGATATCACTGTTAAGGCTATCTTTAAACCGGATGAACTAAAGATTGATGATGAAGCAGCACAGAAAGTTGGTTTAGAATCTCTAGATCGCTTACGTGAAGTTGTTCGTGGGCAGATTGAAAATCAATATGGCTCAATGACACGTCAAAAAATTAAGCGTCAAATTCTTGATGCTTTAGATGCTGATTACGATTTCGAGATTCCTGAAGGACTTTTAGAAATTGAATTTAACAATATATGGGCTCAGGTTAATGACGATTTAAAAAAGGCTGGTCGCAGTTTTGAAGATGAAGGCGTTACAGAGGAGCAGGCACGGGAGGAATATCGTGTGCTTGCACAGCGTCGTGTTCGTCTTGGTTTGGTGCTTTCTGAAATTGGAATGAAGGTTGGTGTTAAAGTAAGTGAGGATGAGCTAAAAGCAGCAGTTTTTGATCAGGTGCGTCAGTATCCTGGACAAGAAAAAGAAATTATGGATTTTTTCCGTAAGACTCCAGAAGCTGTTGCAAATCTACGCGCCCCAATTTTTGAAGAGAAAGTCATTGATCATTTGCTAGCACGGATAAAAATCACAGATAAAGAAGTTACGGTTGAAGAGCTGATGAAGGAATATGACGAAACAGATTTAACAGAAAAAACGTCAGAGAAGAAAAAATCTGCTGAAAAAAAAGCCGTAGAAAAAGTTCCATCTAAGAAAAAGGCACCTAAAAAAGGTTAATATTTACCCTAAAAAGACAAGCCCAATGAAGTTGTGGCTTTTTTATAAGATTTCTATTCTAGGCTTGCACTGAGAGTGGTTTTAGATTAGCCATCAGGTGTATTTAGAAAACATTGATAGTGGATTGGCAATGGACATCGTTGATACGCGTACTCCTGATTCTAAACGTTTCATTTCTGGAATTACAGGTGATTGGGAAGTCATCATTGGTATGGAGGTTCATGCGCAAATCATATCAAATTCAAAACTTTTTTCAGGTGCGTCAACAAAATTTGGTGCTGAGCCGAACAATCATGTATCGCTTATTGATGCAGCGATGCCTGGTATGTTGCCTGTTCTTAATCGAGAATGTGTTTGTCAAGCAGTTCGAACTGGTCTGGGACTAAAGGCTCATATTAATCTGAGATCTGTTTTTGATCGTAAGAATTATTTCTATCCAGATTTACCGCAGGGATATCAAATTTCTCAATTTCATTATCCGATTGTAGGAGAGGGGAGGATTATCGTGTCTGTTGGTCCAGATTCGAATGGTCAGTTTGAGGACATTGAAGTTAGGATTGAAAGGTTGCATCTTGAGCAGGATGCAGGGAAATCGTTGCATGATCAGCATCAAACAATGTCTTTTGTGGATCTTAATCGCTCTGGTGTCGCGCTTATGGAAATTGTTTCTAAGCCAGATATGCGTTCATCAGATGAAGCCAAAGCCTATATGACAAAATTGCGTACAATTGTTCGTTATTTAGGGACTTGCGATGGAAATATGGATGAAGGTTCTATGCGTGCGGATGTTAACGTATCAGTTCGTCGCCCTGGTGAAAGTTTTGGAACGCGCTGTGAAATCAAAAATGTTAATTCTATTCGTTTTATTGGCCAAGCGATTGAATATGAGGCGCGTCGTCAAATTGCGATTTTAGAAGATGGTGGTGTCATAGATCAGGAAACTCGTCTTTTTGATGCTTCTAAAGGTGAAACGCGGTCTATGCGTTCAAAGGAAGAAGCGCATGATTATCGTTATTTTCCTGATCCTGATCTTTTGCCGTTGGAATTGGATCAAGCGTTTGTGGACGCTTTAGCCGCTGAATTACCTGAATTGCCTGATGATATAAAAGCACGTTTTATCAAGGAGATGGGATTGACAGCATACGATGCTTCTATCCTTGTGACAGAAAGAGCCATTGCTGACTATTTTGAAAAAGTAGCACGTGGGCGTGATGGAAAAACAGTTGCCAATTGGGTGATTAATGATCTTTTAGGCGCTTTAAATAAAGACAATCGTGAGATTGAAGACACGCCTGTATCACCAGATCAATTAGGAGAAATTATTGATCTTATCAAAGAAGAGACTATTTCTGGAAAAATCGCTAAGGATCTCTTTGAAATTATTTGGAATGAAGGTGGGAATCCACGTCAGATTGTAGAAGAGCGCAATATGAAGCAGGTAACAGATACAAAGGCTATAGAGAAAGCTGTTGATGAAATCGTTGCCAATAATTCTGATAAAGTTGCGCAGGCAAAACAAAAACCTGCTTTAGCTGGTTGGTTTGTTGGACAAGTTATGAAAACAACAGGCGGAAAGGCAAATCCTCAAACTGTTAATGAGTTGGTTAAGATGAAACTTGGCATAGATTGAGTTTTATGGAGTAGAGGGAGATCCATAAATATGATACTCTTGTCGTTAAGGAATACAAATGGGCTATTAAATGAAATCGTGAGTGATTTTAGCAGTAAAATTTTATTTTAATAATTTCAACTATTATAACAAGTTTATTCCAAGGGTTAACTTCCTAAGGATACTAAAGAAATGGACTAAAAGGTGGCTATTTTTTTTAAGCAAATCTTTACATGGTGGAATGGTAATACCATAAACACGCGCTTTTTTACGTGGCGTAAAGGTAAACGTATGGGGGAAGATCAGTTTGGGAATGTTTATTATGAAGGGGGCACTCATAAGGATGGTTATCCACGCCGTTGGGTCATTTATAAAGATTATTCTGAAGCCTCTACTATTCCACCAGGTTGGCATGGTTGGATTCATCATCGCTGTGATATCCCTCCAACGCAGGAGGATTATCGCCCATATAAATGGGAAAAGCCTCATGTTGCAAATATGACTGGGACAAGTGAAGCTTATCGCCCAAAGGGAGCAATTACTTACAGCGGCAAGCGCTCTTGTGTGCATGAAGATTATGATGCATGGTCACCTACAAAATAAAATATTTTGATGCGTACATGTATTTTTTCTCATTTGCACTATTTTATAAATAGAATTTTTTAAATGCGATTGATTTGATGTAATGAGAACTTTTTTATTGTTAAGATTAAGGTGTTTTTTTTGTGTTTGTTTCATGGAAGTTGTAGTGGTCTTGCTCTCAGTTTGTGCAGTGCAGGCTGAACGCATTAGCAATGGAATTGCTATTTTTTCAGGTCTTGACAAAATTACTGGTCGGACTACGCGTTTTGAAGTTCCTCTAGGTGAAGTTTATCGATATGGTGCTTTGCAGGTAACGCCGCGCGCGTGTTATACGAGCTCCAAGAATGAACCAACCCGTACGACTGGTTTTATTGAAGTTAATGAGATCATGTTAGATACAAAGGTACGGCGTATTTTTACAGGGTGGATGTTTGCAGATAGTCCTGGTTTGAATGCTGTAGAGCACCCTATCTATGATGTGTGGTTAAAAGACTGCAAACAGAATTCTCAGAATCTGCCCCTTCAATGATATTTTGTATAGAATGATGTTTTTGAACCAACTCATTGTTTTTATTTATTTTATAATTTTACTTTAAGTCGCTCAATGCAGCTCTTAAAACGAGAGTGGTGAGGTGCTGAAAGTGAATGCTTATTGGTATTTTGACTTGTGTATTTAAGGAGAAGATTATTTGTTTTGCATTTATAATACTTTTTACAAAAGTATTCTCTATCAAATAGCTAAACTATAAAAACATCACTCGTCGACAGAAAAATACAAATGAATTTATGGAGTTTTGTTTCCATAGTGATCAATTCTTTTCTTTTTGATTGAGTAGCGTGTTAAGCAAATTAATAATCAAAACTATGTTCTCTACAATAGAAATTTCAATTTAGATTTAGTATAATGCGGCAATTTTATGAATGATGTTCTGAATGTTCATTTTTTCAAAATATTTTGTACAAGATACAAATGTTTTCATATAGAGATAAAGCAGTAGTAACCGAATAAACGTCAAGTTTAAAGCTTCTTTATTATCCAAACCGCGATATATTTTTTGTACAAAGCACTGTAAATTCTACAGAAAGTGTGAGATTTTATACAATGAAAGATGGCAAAGACCAATATAATAATGGATCTTTTTTTCCAGAAAAACCTAAAGAACCATTATTGAATGTTCCATTTATTATAGTTGTTTTTATAGCACTTTGTTTTTGTATTTATTTTGTTTCTCAATATCTTTTTTCTCATCAATTCTATATTGAAAGTCTTGATTTATTTGCATTTACACCAGTGTTATTTAAGACTGAACCTTTAGTATTTTGTTATACGATTATTAGTTATTCCTTTATGCATAGCAGTTTTAAACATGTTGCGATTAACATGGCTTGGCTTTTGGTTTTTGGGTCTCCTTTGGTAAGACATATTGGTGGTTTTCGTTTTTTAATTTTTTGGGTATTAACAGCTATTATAGCTGTGTTGACTTATTTTGTATTTCACCAAGAGAGTGCAATATCACTTGTCGGTGCGTCGGGCGCAGTGTCTGGAATGATGGGCGCTATTGCACGTTATGATTTTCTGTGGAGCTATTTGGAGGCTACTACGCAGAATGAAAGATTTTTAAGCCCTTTGTTGTCTATTAAAAAAGCGCTGAGTTCAAGGAGTGTACTTATTTACCTGAGTATATGGCTGAGTGTTGATTTTATCATAGGTATTTCATCTTTTCTCTTTGAGGGGGATGGTGTTTCAATAGCATGGGAGGCTCATATTGGTGGTTTCTTTTCAGGCTTTTTGTTGATTGGTTTTTTTGATATTTCGCGAAAAAAATTACAAACTACGATCTAAGATATTTATGCGTCGCATAAAGTGCTATTGTAGCTGCGTTTGAAACATTTAATGATTTAATATTTCCAGGCACATCAAGGCGTGTTAATGCGCAAACGGTTTCACGTGTTTTTTTACGTAAGCCTTTCCCTTCTGCTCCTAAAATAAGGGCAATTTTCCTCCCTGTTAATGCTATTTCTAGAGGGTATTCACCTTCTGAATCGAGTCCAAAGCTGATAAAGCCTGCTTTATGAAGTTCGTGGAGTGTTTCGGCGAGGTTTCGTACAGTGATATAATTAATCATTTCCAATGCTCCGGAAGCGGCTTTAGCAAGAACACCGCTTTCTTGTGGAGAGTGGCGACATGTGGTGATGAGCGCTCCAGCTTTAAATGCAACTGCAGAGCGCATAATAGCGCCAACATTATGTGGATCGGTAATTTGATCCATTACAATGACAAGATCAGTATTAGTAAGTTCAGACAATTGGCATGATTGGAGGGGGATAGTTTCCACAACAACACCTTGATGCACTGCATCACTTCCAACCAGCGCATCAAGTTGTTTTGGTGAGCACAATGTAATAGCACAAGGTAAATCTGATTCGGGTATATTTAATCGTTTTAAGGCATTGGATGTAACATAGAGACCGCTAAAAATTCTTTTTGGATTTTTTAAAGCAGCATGAACTGCATGGATACCATAAAGATGGATTGTTCTCTGTTGTAATGGTAAAGTTGCTTTTTTCAGGCATGAGGCAGAACGAGAAGAAAAGCTTTTTGTATCGCGATATCTGCGACGTAAACGAGCATAATGAGAATTTTGCGATATTTTTTCTTTCATAATTTCTTTATAGCTTGTTAATAACAGAAATGGATAGAAAAAAGCTGTGATTTAAAATTATTAGCAGGAAATTTGTACAGAATCGTGTTTATTCTGTTGACAGATACGACAGTAATCGGCATAACCGCCTCGCAGCCAGTTTGATTGAATAGGTAGTCAAGATTTGGTTGTAGTGATGCCTTATCGCGCAACTTTGCCGATGTAATGGAGGGGTGCCCGAGTGGTTAAAGGGGGCGGACTGTAAATCCGTTGCGTATGCTACGTTGGTTCGAATCCAACCCCCTCCACCATTCATCGAAGGAGAGTTAGTCGTGGTATGCGGGTATAGCTCAATGGTAGAGCAGCAGCCTTCCAAGCTGAATATGCGGGTTCGATTCCCGCTACCCGCTCCAAATAGTTTTTGGTGCCAAACAGTTGTTAGTGATTGGGTGAGTGAGTATGATGGAAGAATATTTCCATCATTAAAGTGGGCGGGTTTTACCGTCTTTAAAGAGTTGTAATGGTCAGGCTGATGTAGTGGTCCGGTTTGATCAAGTTCTACAGTCCTGTTTCTAGGGCTGATAAAACAAGAGAACAAAACAAGAGATTGATGGCGATGGCAAAGAGCAAATTTGAACGTACGAAGCCGCATGTTAACATTGGTACGATTGGTCACGTTGATCATGGGAAGACCTCATTAACAGCAGCGATTACGAAATATTTTGGTGAATTTAAAGCGTATGACCAAATTGATGCGGCACCAGAAGAGCGTGCACGTGGAATTACCATTTCTACAGCGCATGTTGAATATGAAACAGAGAAACGGCACTATGCGCATGTTGATTGCCCTGGTCACGCGGACTATGTGAAAAACATGATCACGGGAGCAGCGCAGATGGATGGAGCGATTTTGGTTGTTTCAGCTGCTGATGGTCCGATGCCTCAAACACGTGAACATATTTTGCTAGCACGTCAGGTTGGTGTCCCAGCAATTGTTGTTTTTCTCAATAAGGTTGATCAGGTTGATGATGCTGAACTTTTGGAGCTTGTTGAGCTTGAAGTGCGTGAGCTTTTATCAAAATATGATTTCCCAGGAGATGATATACCAATCGTTAAAGGTTCGGCACTGGCCGCACTTGAAGATAAAGATAAAAGCATTGGTGAAGATGCGGTTCGTCTTCTGATGAGTGAAGTTGATAATTATATACCAACGCCTGAGCGTCCAGTTGATCAGCCATTTTTGATGCCGATTGAAGATGTTTTTTCGATTTCAGGACGTGGGACAGTTGTTACTGGTCGTGTTGAGCGCGGTGTCATTAAAGTTGGTGAGGAAATCGAGATTATAGGTATTCGTCCGACATCTAAGACGACGGTTACAGGTGTTGAAATGTTCCGCAAGCTTTTGGATCAGGGGCAAGCTGGTGACAATATTGGTGCGTTGCTTCGTGGGGTTGATCGAGAAGGAATTGAACGTGGACAAGTTTTGGCGAAGCCTGGTTCAGTTACACCTCATACACGCTTTAAGGCAGAGGCTTATATTTTAACGAAAGATGAAGGTGGTCGTCATACTCCATTTTTCACGAATTATCGTCCTCAATTTTACTTCCGTACAACGGATGTGACGGGGATTGTTACGCTTCCAGAAGGAACAGAGATGGTTATGCCTGGTGATAATGTTGCGATGGATGTTTCTTTGATTGTTCCAATTGCCATGGAAGAGAAACTTCGTTTTGCTATTCGTGAGGGCGGTCGTACTGTTGGTGCAGGAATCGTTTCTAAGATCATTGAATAAATAATGGTTGTTGAGGGTTGTTAAAAATATTTTAATTTTGAGAGTTAGGGGTATAGCTCAGTTGGTAGAGCGGCGGTCTCCAAAACCGCAGGTCGCGGGTTCAAGTCCTGCTGCCCCTGCCAAGGGGGATGAGATTTTAGCTGTGAGGAGGTAGATTTTAACTGCCTTCTTTGCTTTTTTTTGTATAGGGCTTGTTTTTTTGTGTGTGAATCGGTATTGAGTAGAGAATGAGGAAGCTGCATAAGGCTGAAGATTGGCTTTTTGCATTTTTGTCATATTTATTTGTTGTATAAATCACAATAGGATTAGAAAGTGTATAGTGTGACTGATGGCATCTAAAACCAATCCAATTACCTTTTTAAAGCAGGTTTATGCAGAAACGGTTAAGGTGAAGTGGCCTACGCGTCGTGAGACAGTAATTTCTACCGTTATGGTGTTATTGGTGACTGCATTGGCTTCAGCTTTCTTTTTTATTGTGGATCAGGTTATGCATTTTGGTGTTTGGCGGGGTATTGATCTTCTAAAGTATCTTTTTAGTTGATAGTGCAAGGAAGTGTGACTGTGGCTGCTCGTTGGTATATTGTTCAAGCATATTCGAATTTTGAGAAGAAGGTGGCGGAAGCTATTGACAAGGAGGCAAAGCAAAAGGGGCTTGATCATCTATTTGAAAAGATCTTTGTTCCCACAGAGCGTGTTGTAGAGGTTCGTCGTGGGCGTAAGGTTGATGCTGAGCGAAAGTTTTTTCCTGGTTATGTTCTTGTTCGTGCTGAGTTGACAGATGAGGTTTATCATCTCATTAAGAACACTCCTAAAGTGACCGGTTTTTTGGGATCGGATTCGCGTCCTGTTCCCATTTCCGATGGGGAGGTTGAGCAAATTCTTAAACAAGTTCAGGAGGGAGTTGATTCTCCAAAATCTTCCGTATTATTTGAGGTTGGAGAGCAAGTTCGTGTTGCTGATGGGCCTTTTGTTTCATTTAATGGTATTGTTCAAGAAGTTGAAGAAGAGCGTTCTCGTCTTAAGGTTGAGGTATTAATTTTTGGGCGTCCTACGCCTGTTGATTTGGAGTTTGGTCAGGTTGAAAAACTCTGATTAGACTTAGAGTGGTTTTAGTCACTTTAAGTAATTGGTGGGAGGTGATTTATGGCTTTTGTCGGCTTTATGATCCGAACCACTCGACTGCAACGGGTAGCGGGCAAGGTGAGTTGCCAGCTTACTTAGTGAAATTGAAGGCAGATTATTATGGCAAAAAAAAGTATAGGTCAGCTTAAGTTGCAGGTTCCTGCGGGAGCTGCTACTCCATCTCCACCGATTGGTCCTGCTCTTGGGCAGCGCGGTATTAATATTATGGAATTCTGTAAGGCATTTAATGCAGCTACGCAAGAAATGGAAAAGGGGGCGCCAATCCCAGTAGTTATTACTTATTATCAAGATAAGTCTTTCACTTTTTCTTTAAAGACGCCTCCTGTATCATTTTTCTTGAAGAAGGAAGCGAATTTAAAATCTGGTTCGAAAGAGCCTGGTAAGGTTTCTGTAGGGAGTATATCCCGTGATAAGGTTCGTTCAATTGCACAAGCAAAAATGAAGGATCTTAACGCAAATGATATTGAGGCGGCAATGCGCATGGTTGAAGGTTCTGCTCGCTCTATGGGCTTGGAAGTGGTGGGCTAATGTTATGGGAAAAGTAGCAAAGAGAGTGAAAAATATCCGTAAAGATGTTAATTTTAATGAACTTTACGATTTAAAAGATGCGGTTTTGATGGTCAAAGAGCGTGCGATTGCTAAGTTTGATGAAACAATTGAGATTTCAATGAACTTAGGTGTTGATCCTCGTCATGCAGATCAAATGGTTCGAGGTGTTGCTCATTTACCTAATGGGACTGGGCGAAATGTCCGCGTTGCTGTTTTCGCGCGTGGGGACAAAGCTGATGAAGCTAAAGCTGCTGGTGCTGATATTGTAGGAGCTGAGGATTTATTTGAAAGTGTTAATGGTGGAACGATTGATTTTGATCGTTGTATTGCGACGCCAGATATGATGCCACTTGTTGGTCGTCTTGGTAAGATTCTTGGTCCACGAAGTTTGATGCCAAATCCAAAAGTTGGTACTGTAACAGTTGATGTTTCTAGTGCTGTCAAAGCTTCTAAAGGTGGAGCTGTTGAATTTCGTGTTGAAAAAGCTGGTATTGTGCATGCCGGTATTGGCAAGGCTTCTTTTGGGGTTGAGAAGATAGTGGAAAATATTAAAGCTTTTGCTAGTGCTGTTATGAAAGCCAAGCCGCAAGGTGCGAAAGGTGAGTATATTAAGCGTGTTGCAGTTTCTTCGACTATGGGGATTGGAGTTAAGGTGGATCCTGCGACCGTTCGTTCGGAGTAAGCCTGAGAAGATTTATAATTTTGTTTTGGGGTATGTGAATATCAAGATTGCATTTACAGTGTCGATTTTTATCGGCGTTGGATTATCTAAGCTTTATTAAGCTTGGGTTATACCGGAAGAAATTCCGGAATATCCTGTCCGAGATTGTGGGTGATACTATAAGAGTATCTTAATCGAAAAAAACCTGCATGAGACTGGGGTAAAAACTGAGAGTTAAAAAAACTTAAAGGGTTTGAGCCAAGGTTGCCTTTGAGCGCTCTGCGTGAAAAAGGGGACAGGATCCTCATCGGTAGCATAAGGTATTTTATGTTGTCAAAGGTAACCAACAGGTTTGTTTTAAGCAAATCTGTTAAATGGAGAGAGACAGTGAATAGAGCGGAGAAACGCGAATTTGTTACATGGCTTAACGAGGCTTTTCGAAAGTCTGGTTCTGTTGTTGTTGCACATTATTCCGGTCTGACAGTTTCACAGATGAACGATCTTCGTTCGAAAATGGGTGAAGCTGGTGGAGCCGTTAAAGTCGCCAAAAACCGTCTTGCTAAAATCGCTCTTCAGGGCACGGAATCTGAATCGATAGTGGATTTGTTTACCGGACAAACACTTATTGCTTATTCAGAAGATCCAATTACAGCACCGAAAGTTGCTGTTGATTTTGCGAAAAGCAATGACAAATTTGTCATCCTTGGCGGTTCAATGGGTGCAACAAGTTTGAGTGTAGATGCTGTGAAGTCATTGGCTTCATTGCCTTCACTGAATGAGTTGCGGGCAAAACTCGTGGGTATGGTTTCTACTCCTGCGACCCGTATCGCACAGATTGTTAATGCACCTGCTGGTCAGGTTGCACGTGTCATTGGAGCATATGCTCAGGAGGATAAGGCGGCTTAAGGCTGTTTTGTATTCACGTTTATGGAAGAGCTTTGTTGCTTTTCTGTTTTTTTGAATAAGTTAAATAATGGTTCAAATCTTTTAATTGAAGGAATTTAAAAATGGCTGATCTAGCGAAGATCGTAGAAGACCTTTCTAACCTCACCCTTTTGGAAGCCGCTGAGCTTTCTAAGTTGCTTGAAGAAAAATGGGGAGTTTCGGCTGCTGCTCCTGTAGCTGTAGCTGCTGTCGCTGGTGCTGCTGCTCCAGCTGCTGAAGAAAAAACAGAATTTGATGTTATTCTTGTTGAAGGTGGTGCGCAAAAAATTAATGTCATTAAGGAAGTTCGTGCTCTTACTGGGCTTGGTCTTAAAGAAGCTAAAGATCTGGTTGAAGGGGCGCCTAAACCTATTAAAGAGGGAGCTTCTAAAGACGAAGCAGAAAAAATTAAGTCTCAACTTGAAGCTGCTGGTGCTAAAGTTGAACTTAAGTAAATTTTATTTTATCGGCGGACATTTATGTTCGCCGATTTTCTGTCTCCTGAAAAGGAGGGAGAGGATCAATGAAAACCTTTTCCAAACAGTCCAGTAACTGTAATGGGTATGGGGTTTGTTCTTAGTCCCCTCATCGTAGAGCCAAGTGAATAGGTGGTTTGAGTTTGTGGGGCAAATTGATGGTGCTCATTATTGGGTATCAAGTGAACTGGTCTGCATGTGCAGGTTAATGACATAAAGCTTTCAAGGTTTAGTCTACCTTGGAGAGTAAAGATCAAGGAGCGACGATGGCTCAGACCCTAGCGATGATGTCTCAATTCAATGGTCGTAAGCGCGTACGCAAATTTTTTGGTAAGATTCCTGAAGTAGCAGAGATGCCGAATCTTATTGAGGTTCAAAAAGCGTCATACGATCAGTTTCTCATGGTTGAGGAACCGAAAGGTGGACGACCAGATGAAGGTTTGCAGGCTGTTTTTAAATCGGTATTTCCTATTTCGGATTTTTCCGGTACAGCTATGCTCGAGTTTGTTGGTTATGAATTTGATTTACCAAAATTTGATGTTGAAGAATGCCGTCAGCGTGATTTGACTTATGCTGCACCATTAAAGGTGATATTACGTTTAATTGTTTTTGATGTTGATGAGGATACTGGCTCAAAGGATATCAAAGACATTAAAGAGCAGGGCGTTTATATGGGCGACATGCCTTTAATGACGACGAATGGTACCTTTATCATTAATGGTACGGAGCGTGTTATTGTTTCACAGATGCATCGTTCTCCTGGTGTCTTTTTTGATCATGATAAAGGAAAGTCGCATTCATCGGGAAAGTTTCTTTTTGCTGCTCGTGTTATTCCTTACCGTGGCTCTTGGCTCGATATTGAGTTTGATGCTAAGGACATCATTTATGCCCGTATTGATCGGCGACGCAAGATTCCTGTTACGAGTCTTTTGATGGCATTAGGTATGGATGCATCAGATATTTTATCGACGTTTTATAATAAAGTTACTTATGAGCGAGATGGGGATGGATGGCGTATTCCTTATTCTGTTGATCGCTTTAAAGGGATGAAGCTCGTTTCTGACCTTATAGATGCAGACAGTGGTGAAGTTGTTGCTGAGGCTGGTAAAAAGATAACGGTTCGTATTGCAAAGTCTTTGGCAGAAAAAGGTCTCAAGGCGGTTAAGGTCAGTGAAGATGATCTGTTGGGATGTTATTTAGCGGAAGATATAGTTAATTACCAGACAGGTGAGATTTACCTTGAAGCTGGTGATGAAATTGACGAAAAAATATTAAAGATTTTATTTGACGTTAATGCGGATCAAATTAATATCCTTGATATTGACCACATGAATATTGGGGCATATATCCGCAACACTTTAAAAGCAGATAAAAATGAAAGTCGGCAAGATGCATTGTTTGATATTTATCGTGTAATGCGTCCGGGGGAGCCACCAACAATGGATACAGCAGAAGCTATGTTCCATTCGTTATTTTTTGATCCAGAACGCTATGATCTTTCAGCTGTTGGGCGTGTTAAGATGAATTTACGCATGGATCTTGATTGTCCGGATACGGTTCGCGTTTTGCGTCAAGAAGATATTCTTGCTGTTGTTAAGATGTTAGTTGAGCTGCGTGATGGTCGTGGTGAAATTGATGATATTGATAATCTTGGTAATCGTCGTGTTCGTTCAGTTGGGGAACTGATGGAAAATCAGTATCGCATTGGTTTACTTCGTATGGAGCGTGCGATAAAAGAGCGTATGTCATCGGTTGAAATTGACACAGTTATGCCACAGGATTTGATAAACGCAAAGCCTGCTGCTGCGGCGGTTCGTGAATTTTTTGGATCTTCGCAATTGTCGCAATTTATGGATCAAACCAATCCATTATCAGAGATTACCCATAAGCGCCGTCTTTCTGCTCTTGGTCCGGGTGGTTTGACTCGTGAACGTGCGGGTTTTGAAGTTCGTGACGTACATCCTACCCATTATGGTCGTATTTGTCCGATTGAAACGCCGGAAGGTCCTAATATTGGTCTGATTAATTCCTTAGCAACCTTTGCGCGGGTTAACAAGTACGGTTTTATTGAAAGTCCATATCGCAGAATTATTGATGGTAAAGTGACAACAGAAGTTATTTATCTGTCTGCTATGGAGGAATCAAAGCATTATGTAGCTCAAGCCAATTCTTCACTGGATTCTGAAGGGCGCTTTACAGAAGAATTTGTTGTTTGTCGTCATGCGGGTGAAGTTTTGATGGCGCCGCGCGATCATGTGGATTTGATGGATGTCTCACCAAAACAGTTGGTTTCGGTAGCTGCAGCTCTTATTCCATTTTTGGAAAATGATGATGCGAATCGTGCATTGATGGGATCGAACATGCAGCGTCAGGCCGTTCCGCTTGTACGCGCTGAAGCGCCATTTGTTGGTACAGGAATGGAATCAATTGTTGCCCGCGATTCAGGTGCAGCGGTTAGTGCAAAGCGTGGTGGTATTGTTGATCAAGTGGATGCAACCCGTATTGTTATCCGTGCAACAGAAGATTTAGATCCTTCAAAGTCTGGTGTTGATATTTACCGTTTACAGAAGTTTCAGCGTTCTAATCAGTCTACTTGTATTAATCAGCGTCCTCTTGTGCATGTCGGGGATCGAATAGAGAAGGGTGATATTATTGCAGATGGTCCGTCTACGGATCTTGGTGATTTAGCGCTTGGCCGGAATGTTCTTGTAGCTTTTATGCCTTGGAATGGGTACAATTACGAAGATTCCATTTTGTTATCCGAGCGCATTGTTGCCGATGATGTTTTTACTTCGATTCATATTGAGGAATTTGAAGTTGCAGCACGTGATACAAAACTTGGACCTGAAGAAATTACGCGAGATATTCCTAACGTTGCAGAAGAAGCGTTAAGGAATCTTGATGAGGCTGGTATTATCTATATTGGTGCTGAAGTTCAACCTGGTGATATTTTGGTCGGAAAGATTACACCAAAAGGTGAAAGTCCCATGACGCCGGAAGAGAAGCTTCTACGTGCAATTTTTGGGGAAAAGGCTTCAGATGTTCGTGATACTTCTATGCGAATGCCTCCTGGAACTTTTGGGACTGTTGTTGAGGTTCGTGTTTTTAATCGTCACGGTGTGGAAAAAGATGAACGTGCGATGGCAATTGAACGTGAGGAAATTGAGCGTTTAGCTAAAGATCGTGATGATGAACAATCGATTCTTGATCGCAACGTTTATGCGCGTCTTGCCGATATGTTAACAGGTAAAGTTGCTATAGAAGGTCCGAAAGGCTTTTCGAACAGCAAGAAGCTTGACAATGCGATAATGGGTCATTATCCGCGCTCACAATGGTGGCAATTTGCTGTTGAAGATGAGAAGCTTCAGAGTGAAATTGAGGCTTTGCGCAAGCAATATGATGAATCAAAAGAAGCATTACAACGTCGCTTTATGGATAAAGTTGAGAAAGTCCAAAGAGGTGATGAAATGCCTCCTGGTGTCATGAAGATGGTAAAGGTTTTTGTTGCTGTGAAACGCAAAATCCAACCAGGCGATAAAATGGCGGGACGTCATGGTAATAAAGGGGTTGTATCACGTATTCTTCCAGTAGAGGATATGCCATTTCTTGAAGATGGAACCCATGCTGATATCGTATTGAATCCGCTTGGTGTGCCTAGTCGTATGAATGTTGGACAAATTCTTGAGACACATCTTGGTTGGGCATGTGCTGGTATGGGCAAGAAAATTGGCGATTTGGTAGAATTATATCAAGAGACGGGGGACATACTTCCTTTGCGTCAGCGCATTGAGAATCTTATGCCTGATAATAATCATAATGAACCAGTACGTCAGTATGATAATGAAAGTCTTTACAAATTGGCACTGCAGATGAGGAAAGGTGTTTCAATTGCAACGCCTGTTTTTGATGGAGCGCATGAATCTGATATCAACATGATGTTGGAAGATGCAGACTTAGATAGCTCGGGACAGGTTACGCTTTATGATGGTCGTACTGGAGAGCCTTTTGATCGTCCAGTAACCGTGGGCTATATTTACATGTTGAAATTGCATCACCTTGTTGATGATAAGATTCATGCACGTTCGATTGGACCATATTCGCTTGTGACCCAGCAGCCATTAGGTGGTAAGGCACAATTTGGTGGTCAGCGTTTTGGTGAAATGGAGGTTTGGGCACTTGAAGCTTATGGTGCTGCATACACTTTACAAGAGATGCTGACAGTGAAATCGGATGATGTGGCTGGTCGAACAAAAGTCTACGAGGCAATCGTGCGCGGTGATGATACATTTGAGGCAGGTATACCAGAAAGCTTTAATGTTTTGGTAAAAGAAATGCGTTCACTAGCTCTTAATGTGGAGCTTGATGATGCACGCGAGCTTATTGCACAACGTGGGTTATCTGATACAGCAGAACAATAATTCAAGGAGCGCGCATTGAAAAGAGTGTGCTCTTATTGTCTTGAAAGGCTAAATAAAGAAACTTCTATTAAGATAGCGCAGACGGTTTAAAAAGTAGAAATAGATTTTAAATTAAGATCTGTGATAAAGTTAAAGAGATATTACAATAGGTTCTAAGAATCTTTGAAGGAGAACGGCATGAACCACGAGGTCATGAATCTTTTCAATCCTCAAGCGCCAGCGCAGACATTTGACTCTATTCGTATTTCCATTGCGAGTCCTGAGAAGATTTTGTCTTGGTCATACGGTGAGATCAAGAAGCCTGAGACTATTAATTATCGGACTTTTAAGCCAGAACGGGATGGTCTTTTTTGTGCACGTATATTTGGCCCTATTAAGGACTATGAATGTTTATGCGGTAAATATAAACGCATGAAATATAAGGGTATTATCTGTGAAAAATGTGGTGTAGAGGTTACTCTTTCGCGCGTACGTCGTGAGCGTATGGGGCATATTGAGCTTGCGGCGCCCGTTGCGCATATTTGGTTTCTTAAATCGTTACCAGGTCGCATTTCCACACTTTTAGATTTAACTTTAAAAGATATTGAGCGGGTTCTTTATTTTGAGAATTACATTGTAACGGAACCAGGATTGACATCTCTTAAGCTTCATCAGCTTCTTTCGGAAGAAGAATATATGCTTGCTATTGATGAATTTGGAGAAGATCAATTTACAGCCATGATCGGTGCTGAGGCTATTTACGAGCTTCTAGCTAGCATGGAGTTGGAGAAAATTGCGAATGATTTGCGCATCGAATTAGCTGAAACGACTTCAGAATTAAAACAGAAAAAACTAATTAAACGGCTTAAAATCGTCGAAAATTTCCTTGAATCTGGCAATAAACCAGAATGGATGATTATGAAGACGATTCCAGTTATTCCACCAGATTTACGCCCATTGGTTCCACTCGATGGTGGGCGTTTTGCAACATCGGATCTAAACGATCTTTATCGACGTGTTATAAATCGTAATAACCGCTTGAAACGGCTGATTGAATTGCGTGCTCCTGGAATTATTGTGCGCAATGAGAAACGTATGGTGCAGGAAGCTGTTGATGCATTATTTGATAATGGTCGGCGTGGGCGTGTAATTACTGGAGCAAATAAGCGTCCGCTCAAATCTCTTTCAGATATGCTAAAAGGCAAACAAGGACGTTTCCGTCAAAACTTACTTGGAAAGCGTGTTGATTACTCTGGGCGTTCTGTTATTGTGACAGGTCCTGAGTTAAAATTGCATCAATGTGGTCTTCCCAAAAAAATGGCTCTTGAATTATTTAAACCATTTATTTATGCACGGCTTGATGCGAAGGGGTATTCGTCAACTGTAAAACAGGCAAAGAAGCTCGTTGAAAAAGAGCATCCAGAAGTTTGGGATATCTTGGATGAAGTTATCCGTGAACATCCTGTTTTGCTTAATCGTGCGCCGACATTGCACCGTTTGGGAATTCAGGCTTTTGAGCCTATACTGATTGAAGGCAAAGCCATACAGCTTCATCCATTGGTGTGTACTGCTTTTAATGCGGATTTTGATGGTGATCAAATGGCTGTTCACGTTCCACTTTCTCTTGAAGCACAGCTTGAAGCTCGTGTTTTGATGATGTCGACTAATAATATTCTTCATCCAGCCAATGGTGCGCCAATTATTGTTCCATCACAAGATATGGTTCTTGGTCTTTACTATCTTTCAATTGTTTCTGAAAAAGAGCCGGGTGAAGGAATGGCTTTTTCCGATATAGGTGAACTCCACCACGCCTTGGAAAATAAGGTTATAACTCTTCATACGAAGATAAAAGGCCGTGTTAAAAATATGGGTAACAATGGGAACTGTGTTACTAAACTTTATGATACAACACCAGGTCGTTTGATTATCGGGGAACTTTTGCCGAAAAATCCAAATATCTCATTTGATATTGTCAATCAAGAAATGACAAAAAAGAATATTTCTAAAATGATTGATCAGGTTTATCGGCATTGTGGGCAAAAAGAGACAGTTATTTTCTGTGATCGTATTATGCAACTTGGTTTTTCATATGCTTGTCGTGCAGGAATTTCGTTCGGCAAGGACGATATGGTTATCCCCGATAGTAAATCGCGTTTTGTTACAGAAACCGAAGCTTTGGCTAAAGAATATGAACAGCAATATAATGATGGTCTGATTACGCAAGGTGAAAAATATAACAAGGTCGTAGATGCTTGGGGTAAATGTACGGATCGCGTTGCGGATGAAATGATGAAACGTATTCAGGCTGTTGAATTTGATCCCAAAACGGGTCGTCAACGACCAATGAACTCGATCTACATGATGTCGCATTCTGGTGCACGCGGTTCTGCTAACCAGATGAAGCAGTTGGCTGGTATGCGTGGATTAATGGCAAAGCCATCGGGTGAAATTATTGAAACGCCAATTATTTCAAACTTTAAGGAAGGGCTAACCGTTAACGAGTACTTCAACTCAACCCATGGAGCACGTAAAGGTCTTGCTGATACTGCGCTAAAAACAGCCAACTCTGGTTATCTAACACGGCGTCTTGTTGACGTTGCGCAGGATGCTATTATTTCAGCAGTTGATTGCGGTACTGCAAAGGGGCTTACTATGCAGCCAATTGTTGATGCAGGGCAAATAGTTGCATCTCTTGGGCAGAGAATTCTTGGTCGTACAGCGCTTGTTGATATTTTGCATCCAATTTCTGGGGAAGTTATCCTTGAAGGTGGTGCGATGATTGAAGAGGCTGATGTTGCTAAGATTGAAGAAGCTGGAATTCAGTCTGTTCAAATCCGTTCTGCCTTGACATGTGAAACGCGCCTTGGTGTTTGTGCTAAATGCTATGGTCGTGATTTGGCACGTGGAACACCGGTTAATCAAGGTGAGGCAGTTGGAGTTATTGCCGCTCAGTCCATTGGTGAACCAGGGACACAGCTTACTATGCGTACTTTCCACTTAGGAGGAACGGCACAGGTTGTTGATTCATCTCATTTAGAAGCATCTTATGAAGGTATAGTGGAGATTCGTAATCGCAATGTGGTTCGCAATTCTGAAGGTCATTTGGTGGTTATGGGGCGTAATGTGGCTATTCTTATCAAAGATGAGTCTGGAAAAGAACGCGTAGTGCATCGTGTTAGCTATGGTGCGCATATTTTTGTTGATGATGGTGATGTAGTTAAATGTGGTCAACGTATAGCAGAATGGGATCCCTATACACGTCCAGTTTTAACTGAAGTTGAGGGCTATGTAGGCTTTGAAGATATGATAGATGGTTTATCAGTTACTGAGACAGCTGATGAATCTACAGGAATTACGAAGCGGTTGGTGATTGATTGGCGTGCTAATCCGCGTGGAGCTGATTTAAAACCAGCTATTATCATCCACGCAGATAAAAAAGGTGAAACTATTGCCAAATTGTATAAGGGAGGTGAAGCCCGTTACATGATGTCAGTGGAAACCATTCTTTCTGTTGAGCCTGGTTCTCATGTTAAGGCCGGCGATGTTATTGCGCGCTTGCCAATGGAGAGTGCTAAGACAAAAGATATTACAGGTGGACTACCACGTGTGGCTGAGCTTTTTGAAGCACGGCGTCCGAAGGATCACGCTATCATTGCTGAAGTCAGTGGTACAATTCGATTTGGTCGTGGTTATAAGAATAAGCGTCGTATTATTATCGAACCAAATGATGAGACTCTTGAAGCGGTAGAGTATTTGATTCCAAAGGGTAAGTTATTTCACTTCCAAGAAGGCGACCAGATTGAAAAAGGAGATTATATCCTTGATGGTAATCCGGCTCCTCATGATATCTTGGCGATTAAGGGTGTTGAAGCTTTAGCATCTTACCTTGTTAATGAAATTCAAGAAGTTTATCGTTTGCAGGGTGTTCTCATTAATGACAAGCACATCGAAGTGATTGTTCGCCAAATGTTGCAAAAAGTTGAAATTACTGAATCTGGAGATTCTGGTTATATTCCAGGTGATAATGTTGATCGTATCGAACTTGATGAAATCAATGATAATTTGATTGCAGAAGGAAAGAGACCTGCATCTGGTACTCCTATTCTTCTTGGGATTACAAAAGCATCTCTTCAAACGCCATCATTTATTTCGGCGGCATCATTTCAGGAAACAACAAGGGTTCTTACCGAGGCAGCAGTTTCTGGTAAAATTGATACTTTGCAAGGACTTAAGGAAAATGTTATTGTCGGTCGTCTTATTCCTGCGGGTACAGGTGGTACTATTGCTCAAATCCGCCGGATTGCTGCAGTTCGTGATGATTTGATTGTAGATGAGCGACGCAAGTCTAGCAATAACGAGATGGCTAAGGCTATGTTGATAAATATGACAACTGAAGCAGTTGCTGAATAATTTGGATGCATGCTAAAAAAGTAGTATAAGAGCGCCCGAAGGTAGAATTCGGGCGCTTTTTAGTTCTTAAAATGCAGAAGTTGCATGTTTTTCTGAAAAATATGCCTATAAAGGGTAAGACGATTTCCGTTTCGAGCATCCTTGGTAGTTTATTGTGTTTGCTTATAATGATATTCATCTTTTCGGCCACTTCGTTTATAGAGCTTTTTATGTCTGCGTCAGATAAAAAGTTTATTTCCAAAATATTCAAAGTAAAAAAGTGCATAGAATAATAGTCCGTCGTGTGTTGAGGGGAAAGGGTATATTATCTGAAAACAAGGGAACCACTTGTTTTGAATATTTTCAGAATTTCTTGGGATTGATATCTTCTATAAAGAATGCTTGTATGACGAGTAAACTTTGTATTTCTTTATTTAAATTTTCAGGAAAGAAGAGGATAAAATGCTAACTAAAATTTTATAAAAATAGACATATTTCTGATAACAGTGTGATCTATGAAAACAGAATGATAAAATGTACGGATATTATTCAATTGGTGAGTTGACACGCGAATTTTCAATAACTGCTCGGACTTTGCGTTATTATGAAGAAGAAGGTCTTCTTGTACCCTTTCGGCGTGGGGGCATGCGGCTTTATACGCAAACGGATCGTCATAAATTAAAACAAATATTACGTGCGAAAAGAGTTAAATTTTCTTTGTCTGAAATATCTGATATGTTGACTATGATTGGAAAGCCACCTGATGATGAGAAAAAGCTTAAAGAACTAATTGCAGGGATTAATAAAAAACGGGCAGATTTAAAGCAGATGCAACGTGATATTGATGATCTTTTACATGATTTAGAACGCATTGAGGAAACTTTTTTTGAAAGTTTAGCCGAATTGGGAGTAAATCGTTGATTTTAAAGTTTATTGCATTCATTTTTGATCGTTTCTTTTCCTTTAAAAGAGATCAGCTGTATTGTTCTCTGCTGGCAGTCATTAATAGAGCATTAAATGTGTAAGCTATTCGGGAGGAATAGGTTGAATGAAAAGGATTGCGAAGGTGTTTCAATAGCTTGGCTTTAAGTGAGCAAACAACGATGTTTAAATTCACTGTTCAAAAGAGAAAGTAAAAACAATGACAGAGGGTTCTCCTATTGATATTTTCCAATCTATTCTGTCACGTAAGTCGATTCGAGCTTTTACTAATCAGGAAGTTTCACAGGAAACGATCAAAGAAATTTTAAAATTTGCATCACGTGCACCATCTGGAACAAATCTCCAACCGTGGCAAGTAATTGTTCTTACAGGGAATGTATTGCAGCAAGTAGGACAAGAACTTTCACAACTTGTACTTTCTGGTGTAAAAGGAGAGCGTGAAGTTCATTATTATCCACGTCAATGGCGTGAACCTTATCTTTCAAGGCGCCGAAAAATTGGTTTGGATCTTTATAAGAGCCTTGGAATTCAAAAAGATGAGCAGGAAAAAATGCTTCAACAGAGAGCGCGGAATTTTTCATTTTTTGGTGCACCTGTCGGACTTTTGTTTACAATGGATCACGATATGGAAATGGGAAGCTGGCTTGATTTGGGCATGTTTATGCAGACCATTATGTTAGCAGCACGTGGGTTTGGATTAGATACGTGCCCTCAAGCTGCTTTTGCTGATTATCATAAACAAATTCGTACACTTTTATCTGTGCCTTTTGATCGGCACATTATCTGTGGTATGGCACTTGGCTATCGCGATATGAATGCTCCAGAAAATAATTTTGAGACTGAACGCGAAGCAATTGAGAACTTTGTACGTTTTGTTTAATTATATCCATGGAATATTTTATATTATTGAGTATAAAATTTTAGAGCTTGAGACATTATGAAAAGTATTTCAGGGAGAGTTTTTCATTTTTATTGAATTTTAATATTGCATATTAACACTTATTTTACTACGCTAACACATCAAGACAGTGAGAGGAGATCATTGTCAGTTTTAAAGGTCGGTTATGGAAAGCGCTATAGAAAGAAAGTGTTGGTTGGTAGCAAGACGAGCAACCTTCGTGTTTATTGCTGTCATTTTTTTAGCTTATCTCACAATTTGATTTTAAATGAGACAAGTGTGATAAAAGATTGTATACTCAAGCCACCGTATGTAGTTTTAAGGTGATTGAGTGTTTTTGTCTGTTTTTGAACTTTTTAAAATTGGTATTGGTCCTTCTAGCTCACACACAATGGGGCCGATGACGGCAGCTAATATGTTTTTGCAGGAAATTCTTATACGAGATTTTTCTCAGTCTTCTAGTGCTGAGGTTTCTCGTATACGTGTTTATCTTTATGGTTCATTGGCTTTCACAGGAATTGGTCATGCTACGGATAGAGCTATTATATTAGGGCTTTTGGGAGAAAAAGCTTCTACGGTTGATCTTGATTCTATGGGATTCTTGTTAGAAAAGGTTACACGTGAAAAAAAAGTGCAACCAAAAGGCCATCCCGCTTACCAGTTTGATTTGCAAGATGATCTTATTTTTGAACGAAAGAGAGTCCTACCTGGGCATGCTAATGGGCTTGCGTTTGAAGGGATTGATGCTGATGGAAATGTTCTTTTGCGACAGATTTATTATTCTATCGGCGGTGGTTTTGTTGTGACTGAGGATGAATTAAGCCATATGAATGGTAATATACAACAAGAAACACTTGATGAAGTGCCATATCCCTTTGATTCGGCACGTAAAATGTTATCAATGGCAGAAAAGTCAGGACTTTCAATTGCTGAAATGAAGCGTCTAAATGAAGAGACGAAGATGGAGCGCTCTGCTCTTGATACAGGGCTCGATGAAATTTTTTCAGCTATGACAAATTGTATTGATAGAGGTCTTTCAAAAGAAGGTGAGTTGCCAGGTGGATTGCATGTTCCAAGACGTGCTAAAAAGCTGCATGATAAGCTTTTGGAAAATCGAAGGAGAAATCGCAATCATCCACTTTGGGCAAATGATTGGCTTTCTGTATATGCTATAGCAGTAAATGAGGAAAATGCTGCTGGTGGTCGTGTTGTTACAGCACCTACGAATGGAGCTGCTGGTGTTGTACCTGCAGTTTTGCGCTATTATCTTCAATTTAATGATGGTTCAGATCGAGAGGGGATACATAATTTTTTGCTGACAGCTGCAGCCATTGGTGGTGTCATTAAACACAATGCATCTATTTCTGGTGCAGAAGTTGGTTGTCAGGGTGAAGTTGGGACGGCATCTTCAATGGCAGCAGCAGGATTGACGGCGGCATTAGGTGGTACACCCGCTCAAATTGAAAATGCTGCTGAGATTGCGCTTGAGCATCATTTGGGAATGACGTGTGATCCCGTTGCAGGCCTTGTGCAGGTTCCTTGTATTGAGCGCAATGCGATGGGGGCTGTTAAGGCGGTGACAGCTTCTTCTCTTGCGTTGCATGGTAATGGGGATCATTTTGTTTCTCTTGATGCTTGTATAGAAACAATGCGTCAGACAGGACATGATATGAGTGAACGCTATAAAGAAACAAGCAAAGCCGGACTCGCAGTTAATGCAATATCTTGCTGATGTGTGCAACGGTATTTAATCTGATAAATTCTTTACACGTTGTTTATCGTTTATGAAGGTACAAGCAGGTGCCTTCATTATATTTGTTAGCTGCCAATATTACCAACTGTTCTTGTACTAAAATGCCTCATAAAGAGGTATGTTTAGTCTTTTCTTAATAAACAATTTTTATTGATTCATTTTAAGACGGATTAAGAATGAGAGAATATTTCTGTATTTTAGGCTCTCATTCAAGTGGTAAAACGATAAACTATATTTATTACGATGTATTGAATAAGAGTTAAAGAAATTGATATTGAAGTATAAATCATAATTTTCCATATCATATCAAACCATTTGATATCAGAATATATTCCCGTTTCATTCACTGTGAGTAAAAAACAGCAGAATCCATTCAATAGTAGTGCAAAAGATGGCTTGGTATGGATGCAACAAATTGTGTGAGTGCAAAAGTAGTAATGACTACGTGAACGTTGGTAAATATAACTGTGGTATTGGCCTTTGAGTGTATAAACATGAGTATAGAGAGGGAAGTGGTTGTTTGTTATTATAGCAATTCTTGAGTGGTGGTGATAAGTGGAGCTGCAGAACTGTAAAGAGTTGTATTTTAAAGTTGTTTTGTATTTTGAAAAGAACACGAGTTTAAAAAAACGATTTAGGTAATTTTGTAACGTTTATGTTGCTTGGAAGGGCTTATATGTTATTGAAAAGTTTCTTTCATTGAGTTGTTGTGATAGTGGCTAACCAATTTAAAAAGCTTGCATTCAATGGGATTCACTTCTTTCTTATGAAAAAATATAAAGGATAATTTGGGGTATAAAATCCAAAAGTAAGTAAGCATTTACTATTTTCTGAGCACTTTAAGGAGTGGTTTTATGGAAGATCTAATCTGAAAATTGGACAGAAATTTACAAGCGCAATTTTTATATATTGAAGAAAGAAGTACGTCTTTTAAAGGATTTTAAAGATTGTAAGCAAGAAAATACCTTATTAACAAAATAATTCTTACGAAAATTACCTATAGAATTAGACATTGGTTGCACCTAGGTGGATTTTAATAGGTACATTACCGGTTTGGCTGGCAACGCGTAAATGAATGCGTACAGGAGGCATTGTAAGACGACGATTTCGCGTTGTTTGGCAAATGAGAAGGTTGACAAGAGATTGTGTGTCTAATGTAGCTGGGGTATATTTTAAACCAGCAAGTTTTGTCGCAGCATCGTGAAGAGAGCGCAACGAGAGGAAAAATGATTGCTTCAATAATTTTTCTTTTTCAGGGGGTGAAGCAAGAGCATTATGTGTCATGATACTATCCTTAACGCAAAATTCAAAAACTTTTAGTAAACTACAGTATAGCAGTTAAAATTTGCTTTCTTTAACGTAGAACAGGCATCGAATGCAGCTTTTTTTGATTGAAAGCCTGTAAACCGCGCACGGTAATAACGACGTCCATTTTTTTCAAACAGTTGCATATGTGAAGATGCGTTCTTTAATGCAGAATAAGCTGTGTTTTTTGCTTTTAAAAGCAGAGTTTTTGCTTGTTCTTTATTGGGTAGAGAACCAATTTGGATGGCCCATCCAGCGCCTGTGGACAAAGAGGCCGTAACAATTTGATGAGTATCAATAGGTATTGCTTTTTGAGGGTTAGGAATTGGTATAATTGCTTGGTTTACAGCGGCTATTGCCATATTGGAATTTCTCGGTTGTTCTACAAACGCTGTTAACATAGTAGAAATTTCATCATCAAAATTGGTTGGTTCAGTTTTTAAAATCGGTATAGGGGTCCTTGCGCCAGTGGGTAAGTTATAGTGTAAAGAAGCCATAAAATCTCCATCGCTTTTCATCCGGCTTGCTTTTGGCAAATACTGGTTTAATAAGCTAGCCATATGCTCATCACGTGCGGTAGACGATTTGCCTCCCATAACGACAGCAACGATAGAGCGTCCCTCAAGACGCATGGAAGTTGCTAAATTAGAACCTGACATTTGTGTATAGCCTGTTTTAATTCCATCAACGCCCTTCATTATTTTGATAAGTTTATTGTGGCTGTTAATTGTATGTCCACGGAAAGTAAAACTTTTTATTTTGAACAAGTTATATTGTTTTGGAAAATGTTTGCGTAGAGCTAATGATAAAGTGGCCATATCACGTGCCGTAGAATAATTGCGCGTATCGGGGAGTCCTGAAGCATTTGCGAAATTCGTATGTATCATGCCAAGTTTGCGGGCTTTAGCTGTCATCATTCGAGCAAATTTCTTTTCATTTCCGCCGAGATATTCTGCAATAGCAGTAGCAACATCATTTGCTGATTTTGTAATGAGCGCTTTAGCCGCTGCTTCTGCAGAAATTGTTTGGCCTGCTTTAAATCCGATTTTTGTTGGTGGACGCGTTGATGCATAATGTGAGATGGGGATTGGTGTATTTGGTGTCACACGACGCATATGCATTGCCTCAAAGAGTATGTACAGCGTCATCATTTTTGTTAAAGAAGCAGGATAACGTTTCAGCGTTGCATTGGCTTGAAATAAAGTTTTTCCTGTATTTGCATCTATAACTATAGCAGCATACTTATCAGGATAGGCACCTTGAGGAGTAGCTGATGCCCAAGAGTAAGAAAAAACTAAAACAACAAAAGCAATTGCTATCTTTTTGTAGCAACATACAATTTTTTTGCAGTTAATATACACTTGCACTATCCTATTTCACCATTTACTCTGAAACTCTTCTGTAAAGCTCCCTATCTTTTGCAGCTTGTTAATGCAATTTAGACGAATGATATTACTAATTTGTTTACAGAAATTATTTTGTGAGGGTTCATATTTGGCTTAAATCTAATCGTAGTAGGAAGTTTTCTTCTTTACACAAAGAGGCATTGCAATAGTTATGAAATAACTTAAGGTTAATAAAAAACATGCTACACAGGAAACGATAATGGTACAGAAGCTAATAATAAATCCCATAGCGCATATTATGCACAATGAAAAGGGCAACAATTGGGATGAAAGCAGGCATGATGCTGTTATAATGCCCAAAATTAGCTTAAAACTTCAAAAGCCTAAGCTATATCGTATTCTTTTACTCAATGATGATTACACACCTATGGATTTTGTTGTTTTTGTTTTGAAAAAATTTTTTAAAAAAAGTTTCGAAGAAGCAACGCATATCATGTTAAATGTTCATCAGAATGGGGTAGGAGAGTGCGGAATTTATAGTTATGAAGTCGCTGAAATGAAAGTAGTACAAGTTAGAGAGTACGCACGTCAAAATGAACATCCATTACAATGTGTAATGGAATGGAAGTGAGGGGCTATGCCATCTTTTACACCTAGTCTTGAAGAGGTTTTGCACCGCGCATTAACAATTGCTGCTCAAGCGCGGCATGAATATGCTACATTAGAGCATCTTCTGCTTGCTTTGCTAGATGATGCTGATGCAAATTCGGTTATTCAGGCTTGTCAGGTAAATGTGGAAGAATTGCGAGAGCGCTTAACCAACTATATTCAGTCAGAATTGGATGTACAGATTAGAGCTGATGAGGATACAAAACCAACAACATTTTTTCAGCGTGTTATCCAGCGTGCGGTGATTCATGCTCAATCAGCTGGAAAAGACGAAGTATCAGGAGCGAACGTCCTCGTTGCAATTTTTTCTGAACGCGAAAGTTATGCGGCATATTTCCTTCAAGAGATGGGAATGACACGTTATGATGCTGTGCGTTTCATTTCACATGGTATTACGCGGGATGAGGGACTATCCATGTTACTTGATGGGCTTGAAGAGCAATTGGATCAGCAGATTTCAGACAATGGTGAAAAGGTAACGAGTGCACTTACGAGTTATTGTGTTGATCTCAATTGTAAAGCACGCAATGGAAAAATTGATTTATTAATTGGTCGTGAAATGGAAATTTCACGCATGATTCAGGTTTTATGCCGAAGGTCAAAAAACAATCCGCTTTTGGTTGGTGATCCTGGAGTTGGAAAAACTGCTATAATTGAAGGATTAGCAAAACGCATTGTTGATGGGCAAGTGCCTGAAGTTTTATCAAATGCAACGATATTTTCCCTTGATATGGGAGGGCTTATTGCTGGTACACGCTATCGTGGTGATTTTGAAGAACGGTTAAAGCAAGTTATGAAGGAATTTGAACAGTATCCAGATGCTGTTTTATTTATTGATGAAATTCATACCTTGATTGGAGCAGGGGTTACATTGGGGGGGAATATGGATGCGGCAAATCTTTTAAAACCTGCATTATCTTCCGGAACTATTCGATGTATTGGTTCTACGACTTACAGAGAATATCGCAAAATTTTTGAACAAGATCGCGCTTTGGAACGTCGTTTTCAGAAAATTGATGTGAATGAGCCTTCTGTTGCTGATGCAATTAAGATTTTGCAAGGTTTAAAGCCTTATTTTGAAAAATTTCATCAGATCCAATATACTGATGAGGCGGTAAGAGCGTCCGTAGAATTATCCTCACGTTATATGATTGATCGACGATTACCTGATAAAGCAATTGATGTTATTGATGAAAGTGGTGCAGCGCAAAAGCTCTTGCCAAAAAAGCAACGCAAAAAGAGTATAGGTGTTAAAGAAATTGAAGCGACTATTGCTACTATGGCGAGGATTCCACCAAAAACAATTTCTGGTGATGACCAAAAGATTCTTAGCAAGCTTGAAAGAGAACTCAAGCATGTCGTTTATGGGCAAGATCAGGCAATTTCAGCTTTAGTGTCATCAATTAAGTTGGCGCGAGCAGGATTGCGCGAATTAGAAAAACCAATAGGAAGTTATTTATTTTCAGGACCAACAGGTGTAGGAAAAACTGAAGTTGCAAAACAACTTGCATCTTCTTTAGGTGTTGAATTGTTACGTTTTGATATGTCAGAATATATGGAACGACATACAGTGGCGCGTTTAATCGGGGCACCTCCAGGTTACATAGGGTTTAATCAAGGCGGCCTCCTGACAGATGCAGTTGATCAGCATCCTCATGCAGTCTTATTGCTGGATGAGATTGAAAAAGCGCATCCAGAGTTATTTAATCTTTTATTGCAGGTGATGGATTACGGTAAATTAACAGATCATAATGGCAAAAAAATTGATTTCCGCAATATCATTTTAATTATGACGACCAATGCCGGTGCTTCAGATATGGCAAAGTCAGCTATCGGATTTGGCAAAGTGCTTCGCGAGGGTGATGATATTGAAGCAATTAATCGGCTCTTTACACCAGAATTTCGTAACCGGTTAGATGCAATCATTCCATTTGCACCTTTATCCCAGTTAATCATCAATCAGATCATACAAAAATTTGTTTTTCAACTTGAAGCGCAATTAGCTGATAGGGGAATTTGTTTTGAATTAACTCCTCCTGCAATGGTTTGGCTCGCCAATAAAGGATATGATTCTCAGATGGGAGCACGCCCATTGAGTCGTGTTATACAAGAATATATCAAGAAGCCATTAGCTGACGAAATTTTATTTGGAAAGTTGCGCAATGGTGGCACGGTTCGCGTATTGACACAACAATCAAATGGGGAAAAACAGAGGTTACAATTAAAAATTTTACCTACCGATATGTCTATTGATTCAAAAAATAGCAAAACAAAACATTTGACAAAAAAACGTGTGAAGAGAAAAAGCTCAATAACTTAAGGGTATTTTAGAGAGCAGCACGGATTTTTTTTGCATTTTCTTCAAGTATTTCTGTAGGCGTTATAACATCATTATGGGAGCAAAGCTCTACTCCTTCCATACGTGGTATAATATGGAAATGGAGATGATAAACGGTTTGTTGACTAGCTGCTTCATTAAATTGCATAACTGTTATACCATCTGCTTGAAAGGCTTTTTTGACGGCAATGGCGATTTTTTGAACAGCTCTAATAACAGGAAACAATGTTTCAATATCCGCATCCAGTAGGTTTCTTGAGCCTTTTCTAGGTATAACCAGCGTATGTCCTGGTGCTTGTGGCATGATATCCATGAATGCAATAACATCATCATCTTCATAGACGCGAACAGAGGGAATTTCATCGCGAATCAATTTAGCAAAAATGTTATTATTATCATAAGTTTGTTTCATAAAAATATTCCTTTTAAACATTGTAATTCAGAATTTTAAAAAACTAAAGCATGTGAAGGCTAATAGGGAGCTAGAATTAAAGAGAGATTTCGTATTCGGTTGTCACTTTATATAGACGTGTTGCTATTGATGAGGGTTTAGATTTCTATGATGGCTTCCACTTCTACTGGAACATTCATTGGAAGAGAGGCAACACCAACAGCAGAACGAGCATGTTTCCCAGTCTCACCAAGGATATTGACGAGTAAATTAGAAGCTCCATTGGCGACAAGAGGGATATCGGTAAAATGAGGGTCTACGGCAACAAAAACAGTGATTTTTACTACACGTTTTATTCTGTTTAAATCACCCAGAGCTGCCTTGATTTGTGCGAGCATGTTGAGTGCACAGGTTTCTGCTGATTTCTTTGCTTGTTCAGCGCTAACAGTTGCACCAACTTTGCCAGTTGCTATTGGCTTTCCATCAAAAAGAGGGAGTTGTCCAGAAATAAAGAGTTGGTTGCCGCTTTGTGAGACTGTTACGTAATTGGCAATGGGTTGCGTTGCTTCAGGAAGGGTGATTCCAAATTTTTTTAGATTCCTTTCAATCGTGTTGGTCATAATTTAAACTCCATAGCTGTTCTATAATAGATCAATTGCATAAACTATTTTTTGATTTAAGGAAATGTGTGGTTAATTGAGGGGTGGTCCTTTTTTGCCTTATTGTATGATGTTATGCAACGGGGATAGAATTGGAAGTTGGGAATGATCAGATCGTTATTTATAATAATTTTATATGTTGCTTTTTTATGTAGTGCGAAAGCAGAAGAGTCCATTTTTATTGCACCTCATCGGGCAATTTATGATTTTCAGCTCGATAGTGTTTCTCATGACATGACAATTTCCGGGATGTCAGGGCGAATGGTCTACGAATTGACGGGTTCGGAATGTCAGGGCTATACCACACGTTTTCGTTTTATCAGCCGTATTCATCTTGAAGATATGCCGGAGCGTTTAACGGATCAACAGACGACGAGTTATGAAACAGGTGATAGCCGTACATTTCATTTTAGTGTTACAGATCAAGTTGGACAAGAGGTTGCACATCGTTCTGAAGGTGTAGCTGAGCGTATTCAAGATGGGATTATAGTTAAACTGAAAAAGCCAAAGGAAAAAGAATACAAGCTTGCAATGGCTGAGTTTCCGATTATGCAACTGAAGAATATCATCCGCCATGCAAAAGCAGGTTATCATTTCTACCACGTTACTGTATTTGATGGAACAGATAAAGCCGACAAAGTCAAAAAAGAAAGTGTGATCATTGGAGAAAAGAAGCTTCCTTTCTCTGATTCTGAAACGAAAAAAATGGGAAAATTGGATGAAGAGGAATATTGGCCCGTTACGATTTCTTATTTTGATGATGTAGAAAAAAAAGATGGTTTGCCAGTTTATCGTACCAGTTTTCTGTTATATGAAAGCGGTGTTATGCGTGATCTCCATATAGAGTATGGAACTTTTTCAGTGCGTGCAAAATTGAGTAGTCTTGAATTTCTCGAAGTTGGAAAAGATCTTAATCAATGTAAACATTAAGTGATTGCAGAAAATAACTTGAAAAAGAATCAAATATTAGTATGTTCACGATATTCCACACGCGGAGTTTGGGTGTTTGCTAGGAAAATCTAGCAAACGTCCGCCGGTAGTAGGTTTACCTACTTTTTCCGCGGAGGTTAAACCGGAAAGGATAAATTATGGCACTACCAGACTTTACTATGCATCAGCTTTTAGAAGCAGGTGTACATTTTGGTCACCAGACTCATCGCTGGAATCCCAAAATGACTCCCTATATTTATGGTCAGCGTAATAATATTCATATTATTGATTTGGCTCAGACTGTTCCTCTTTTGCACCAAGCGCTTAAACTTGTTTCAGATACAGTTGCACAGGGTGGTCGCGTTCTCTTTGTTGGTACGAAGCGACAGGCATCTGACATTATTGCTGATGCAGCGAATCGTTCGGCACAATATTATGTTAATGCGCGTTGGCTTGGCGGGATGCTTACAAACTGGAAAACGATTTCTCATTCAATACATCGCTTACGTAAGCTGGATAAAATCCTCGCTGCTGAAGCACAAGGTTTTACTAAAAAAGAACGTTTAAACCTTGAGCGTGATCGCGAAAAACTTAATCGTGCGCTCGGTGGCATTAAGGATATGGGATCTGTTCCAGATCTTATATTTATTATTGATACAAATAAAGAGAATATTGCTATCCAAGAAGCGAAACGTTTGGGTATTCCGGTTATTGCTATTATTGATACAAACTGCGATCCTGATAACGTGACACATCCGATTCCAGGTAATGATGATGCATCACGTGCAATTTCTCTTTATTGTGATCTTTTTGCTCGTGCAGCTCTTGATGGTATTGCTCGCCAACAAGGAGCAATGGGTGTGGATTTAGGGGCTCAAGTTGATGCGCCGGTGGAACCCGTTTTGGAAAATGCGGTTCTAGTTTCTGAGTAATATTAAGAAAGTGCCTATTAGGCTATTTAATTTTCTAAAGAAGAGGTTATAGGCGTGCATAAGTTTTTTCTTTTTGCACGCTTTCACTGTTACAGGATAAAGAGGCAAATATGAGTATTACTGCTGCACAAGTAAAAGAACTTCGGGAATTATCAGGTGCTGGTATGATGGATTGTAAGGCAGCACTGGCAGAAACCAATGGGGATATGGAGGCTGCTGTTGATTGGCTTCGTAAAAAAGGGATAGCCAAAGCAGATAAAAAAGCCGGTCGTACGGCGGCTGAGGGATTAATCGGAATTGCATCAAAGGGTTCAAGTGCAGTTTTGGTTGAAATTAATTCGGAAACAGATTTTGTAGCACGCAATGATGTATTTCAAGACATTGTACGTAATGTAGCAACAGCTGCTTTGGGTACGCAAGGGTGTGTTGATGCTGTTTCAACGTCTCTCTACCCTAATTCTGAAAAGACTGTAGCGGCTACAATTAAAGATGCCATTGGTACCATTGGTGAGAATATGGCATTTCGGCGTTCTGCTAAACTTTCTGTTGAGAATGGTGTAGTTGCTAGTTATATACACAATAGTGTGGCTGACAATCTTGGTAAACTTGGTGTTTTGGTTGCTATTGAAACGACAGGGAATAAGGAGGCAGCAGCTGCTTTTGGTCGGCAGGTTGCAATGCATATTGCTGCAACTAATCCGTTAGCACTGACAGATGAAGATGTTGATGCCAGCGCTGTTGAACGTGAAAAGGCAATTTTTTCAGATCAGGCCCGTCAGTCTGGCAAGCCTGAAAATATCATTGAAAAAATGGTGGAAGGGCGTATGCGTAAGTTTTTCGAAGAGGTTGTTTTGCTTTCTCAGGCTTTTGTTATGAATCCTGATGTAACTGTTGAAGCGGCTTTAAAGGATGCTGAAAAATCCATTGGTGCGCCGGCAAAAATCACAGGTTTTATTCGTTTTGCGCTAGGAGAAGGTGTTGAGAAAGAAAATTCTGATTTTGCTGCAGAGGTTGCAGCGGCTGCAAAAGGGTAGCTATTTGTAGATTATTGTCAGAGATTTAGAATCACACCATTGATTTATACAATCGCTGATAGGAGAAAGTGTGATTATTGAAAGGGTGTCACGTGATAAAGTGGTGTCCTTGGTGTGTCAAAAGCAAAAAGTAAATGTGCTTTTTGGGAGATTATCAATGACATTAGCGCTACAGTATAAACGTATTCTTTTAAAGGTTTCTGGTGAGGCCCTTATGGGAGGGCAAAGCTTTGGAATTGATGTTTCCGTTGCAGATCGTATTGCTGCTGATATTGCTGAAGCGCGGGCGATGGGGGTAGAAGTTGCTATTGTTATAGGCGGGGGAAATATTTTTCGTGGAGTTGCTGTTGCTTCGCATGGTGGAGATCGTGTGACAGGTGATCACATGGGAATGCTTGCAACTGCTATTAATTCTTTGGCGTTGCGAACATCGTTGACAAAATTAGGGGTTGAAACGGTAGTATTATCTGCGATTGCTATGCCACAAATTTGTGAGAGCTTCTCACAGCGTAAAGCAATAGGTTATATGAACCAAGGAAAAGTCGTTATTTTTGCTGGGGGTACGGGTAATCCTTTTTTTACCACTGACTCTGCCGCTACTTTACGTGCAGCAGAAATTGGTGCAGATGTTCTTCTGAAGGGAACGCAGGTCGATGGTATTTATTCTGCAGATCCAAAGATAGACCCTACAGCTAAGCGTTTTGACCAGTTAACACATGTGGAGATTTTGCAATGGGGGTTGTCCGTTATGGATACAACAGCGGTTACTTTAGCACGTGAGAACAATGTACCAATTATTGTATATTCCATTCATGAAAAAGGTGGTTTAGCAAAGGTATTAAATGGCACGGGACGGTTTACAATAGTATCAGAAAAAGGATAAGCTTCAAGGTGTAATTGAAGGAGACAGAGATATGAGTATTACATCGATTATGGATGATCTGAAACGTCGCATGGATGGTGCTATTTCCGCTTTTAAACATGAATTAGGTGGTTTGCGGACAGGGCGCGCCTCAACCAGTTTATTAGAACCGTTAACAGTTGAGGCTTATGGTTCTGTTGTACATATAAATCAGGTTGCAAATATTTCTGTTCCTGAACCACGGATGCTTTCAGTTTCAGTGTGGGATAAAACGATGGTAGGAGCTGTAGAGCGTGCTATTCGCGACTCTGGTCTTGGATTGAATCCTATCACAGATGGTATGAATTTACGTATTCCTTTACCCGAATTAAATGAAGAGCGCCGTAAAGAACTTGTAAAGATTGCACATCAATATGCAGAACAAGCGCGTATTGCTACCCGCCATGTTCGCCGAGATGGCATGGATAATTTAAAAAAATTAGAAAAAGAAGGTGAAATTGGTCAAGATGAAGCACATGGCTTATCTGAGAAAATTCAAAAACTCACGGATGAGACTATTGCTGATATTGATAAGATTTTGGCTGTGAAAGAATCTGAGATTATGCACGTTTAAGGCGATTTTGATTCTAGTAAAAGAATATCATATAACATTTTTATGGGAAAAAGATGGAGGTTATGTGTGCTATTGATAATAGCATATGAGGTAGGGGGGAGATGCGTTTTTTGCAATTCTATACTGTAAAAATAATATTGATTTGAAGTGGTGGACATTTTTTAGATTGTCTTTATCTACGCTTTGGATGAAGCTTCCTGTTGGAGTAAGTTATTTAACAGGATAGTGGAGGTTTTTTGTTAAGTTGCATGATAAAAATATTTTCATTATTGGGGATCATTCAAATATTCCATGGTAGATGTTTGGGGAGAAATATGGCTTGAAGGATAATGCTTTAGTTTTGCTCTCACTTTCCATTATGAAAGATGTAGTGGGATGGGACAGACGGTCGTTGTTTTACCAATTTATTTCTAGATGACTGATATTTTAGTAGAACATTACTTTTATACGAAGCAAATATCAGATCTCGATTTCATAATTTACATAGGTCGTGAATAGCAGCTTTCTCGCTTTTAAGGTTGATAGAATATTTGGAAATATATTTTAGGATTAACCTTGATACGTAGACTTTTAGCTATTTTTTCTGATTATTGATTTCACAAGCGCTATCTTGGTATACTGGATAACTTATGATAAATTCTAAAAAAGTTTGCAAAGGTATGGATATAAAAATACTGCGTAGGAAATTTCTTTGTTTGCGTTAATTCTTGAGCTTATATTTTCTATTTATATTGTTTGGATATTATTTTGTCTAATCTTGTTTATCGTATTCTGACAGCTTTTGTTTTTGGCATTATTGCTTTATGTTTAACATGGTTTGGAGGAACTGTCTTTTTTTTGTTTGTATGGGTTATTGGCGGTTTTATTCTTTATGAATGGATTAGTATCACTAAAGAGAAGTGGCGTGTTTCACAAAAAATATTAGCGAGTATTTTTTATTTGGTGTTTGGCTTTTTTTTGGTATCAGATATACCTGCTTCACTGGTTTTTTGTGTTTTGGTAATTTTGGCAGCAGTATTAGCTATTGGTCCTATGCAAAAGAGCGGTTGGGTTTTTTTTGGTTTTTTATATACATCTGTTCCAGTCGTGGCTTTATCCTTTTTACGCGGGCATGAAACCTTAGGGTTCAGAGTTGTTATCTTCTTATTTGCTATAGTGTGGGGAACAGATATTGCTGGATATTTTAGTGGACGCGTGTTTGGTGGTCCTAAATTAGCACCAAAATTTTCTCCTAATAAAACATGGTCGGGGGCGATTGGTGGTACATTTGTTGGAGTTTCTGGTGGTTTATTGGTTGCGTTTCAATTTTTTGATATAAATTTAACCAGTTCTTTTATGTTATTCCTTGCTCTTATTTTATCAATTTTCTCACAATTGAGTGATTTGGGGCAATCGTGGCTAAAAAGGCATTTTTCTGTTAAAGATTCTAGTTCTTTATTGCCAGGACACGGTGGATTTATGGATCGTATGGATGGATTGGTAGGAGCTGCTTTTCTTCTCTATTTAATTGGTTCATTTATGTCTGATATGGATACACCTTTTAATCTTTTTCGCATGGTTTGATCGGGAGAAGATATCTTGGATTTTTTGAATTATATAATCGCTGTAGGCGACTTGCTTTTGAGAAGTTTGAGTGTTCTTTTCGTCGTTATGATTATCATTTTTGTGCACGAAGCTGGGCATTATCTCATTGGGCGGTGGTGTGGTATTAAAGCGTCGGTTTTTTCGCTTGGGTTCGGGCCACAAATATTCGGTTACACAGATAAGCATGGTACCCAGTGGCGTTTAGCGCTTATTCCTTTGGGAGGGTATGTAAAGTTTATTGGGGATGAAGGAGAAGCAGGTGTACTATCATCCCAATCATTTCCAATAGTTGACGGCTCATTTACTAATGCGCATGCTTGGAAAAAAGCAGCAACGGTTTTCGCTGGTCCCTCATTCAATGTCCTTTTTACCGTTGTTATTTTAACATTTTTTTTCTTTGTTTATGGTCGTGTAGCTATTGAACCTGTTGTTGGTTCTTTGGTAAAAGACTCTCCTGCTATTCAGTCTGGTTTAGCATTGGGTGATCGTTTCGTTGAAATGGATGGTCGACCGGTTGAAAGTTTTGAAGACTTGATGAACTATGTGACTTTTCATGGGAGAAATCCTATAGAATTTAAAATGGAGCGCATGGGCCGAATATTTACGACGGTGATTACACCAAAAGTGATTGAACGAGATGACGGATTTGGTAATAGAATTCAAAGTGGCATGATAGGTGTCAGTGTTCCTGTCGATCCAAATAATTCTGCACGTTTAGATCCAGCTTATGTAAAACATATTCGCTATGGTTTTGGCGGAGCTGTAAGAAAAGCGTCAGAACGCGCTACATTTATTATCACCCAGACAATTCTTTTTATAAGTCGTTTAATAGGAGGGAAAGAAGATTATTGCCGGCTAAGTGGACCTTCTAAAACCGTTAAAATTGCTTGGAAAGTGAGTGAAACAGGTTTTATATCCTTGTTGAATTTTGCAGCTTTTCTTTCCATAAGTATTGGGCTTATTAATCTTTTCCCGATTCCGCCGCTTGACGGTGGGCATTTATTATTTCACGTTATTGAGGCTCTTACTAGGAGGCCAATATCGGCTAAAATTCAAGAAATTGTTTTTCGCTTAGGCTTTTTCATTGTTTTCCTCTTTATCATTTTCGCGTTCTTTAATGATTATTTTTGTTGGTTTAGCTAATTAAATTATAGAAAACACTTTATAAATTGGGTAATAGTAGAAAGAATGGATTAAAGGTCGTTTACCATGTCCACAAAATGTTGTGGCGTTGTGTGCTATAATGAGTAATTAAGGAATGGAAAGTCTCGCTATAAAAGAGTTGTTATGGCAGTTAGCTTTTGAGGCATCGTGTCCAAGAAATAAGATAAGGTAAAAAAAGCCAATGACTACAAATTCGAAGTTTTTAAATGTAGCATCTGTGTTAGTGTTAGGTATGGGAGTAGTTGCTCCAACAACAGCTTTTATGTCAATTGCGATGCTTGGAGAAGTGCAAGCGTCTGTGGTCCATTCTATTGAGGTTCGTGGAAATAAGTTTGTAAGTGCTCAGGTGGTGCGCGACAATATAGGTATTAAAGCTGGACAGAGTTTTTCCAGTGGGGATGTCGATGCTGCGGTGAAGCGTCTTTTCGGATTAGGCTTATTTTATGACGTTAAAATAAATCAGGTTAGCAATAAGTTAGTTGTGTTCGTCAAAGAATATGAGGTAGTCAATCAGGTATTGTTTCAGGGAAATAAATCTTTTAAGGATCCTGATCTTAAACGGTTCATTTCTTTAAAACCAAATGAGCCTTTCAATTCTGCGAAGCTTTCAGCAGATATTAATACGATTCGTGAAGCTTATAAAACAGTTGGTCGTAATAATGTCGCTGTTACCGTTCAGACTATTAACTTAGGAAAAGGACGCGTAAATGTGGTATTCAATGTTGTTGAAGGCCGGAAGACAAAGATTAATGATATCATTTTTAAGGGGAATCATGCTTTTGGAAGCCGCCGTCTGCGTGATGTGATTTCAACAAAGCCTTCAGGAATATTTTCATTGTTGTTGGGCGGGGATGTTTATAGTGAAGAGCGTTTGGCTGCTGATGAAGAAGCTCTACGTCGCTTTTATTATAATCGTGGTTATGCAGATTTTCGTGTTGTTTCCTCTAAAGCAACTTTTGATGAAGCGAGTAATACATATAAAATTTATTTTGTTCTTGATGAAGGTGTGCGCTATAAAATTAGTGATATTCAAGTTGAAAGCGATATTGATGGGATTGATGTTCAATCTTTAAAAGGGATTCTTAAAACTCGATCAGGTGACATTTACAACGCAGAAAGTATCGAACAGTCTGTTGCAATTATCAATAATAGAATTGCTGATTCGGGATATGCTTTTGCTAAAATTGAGCCACGAGGAAATCGCGATTTGGCGAATCATACAATTTCAATTTTGTATAACATTGAACAAGGTCCGCGAGCTTATATTCAGCGCATTGAAATACGCGGCAATGAAAAGACTCGTGATTATGTTATTCGTCGTGAGCTTGATTTAAATGAGGGGGATGCTTACAATCAAACCTTAGTGCAGAGGGCAAAGCGTCGTTTAGAAAGTTTAGGCTTTTTCAAAGCCGTTAATATTTCAATGGCTCCCACAGATCAGTCTGATCAGGTTACTTTAGTTATAGATGTCGTTGAATCTTCGACAGGAGATCTTTCTTTGTCTGGAGGATATACAACGGGTGGTACAAGCCCTGGTATGTCGCTTGAGGTATCTGTTACCGAACGTAATCTTGGAGGGCGTGGTCAGTATGTTCGTTTGGGACTGGGTGCTGGGCAAGAAAAATCCCGTAATTACAATTTGTCGTTTGTTGATCCTTATTTTTTAGGTTATCGTTTATCTGCGGGTGTTGATATTTTCCGTAGTACTTACCGTGCTGATAAAGCATATGATGTCCGACAGACAGGTGGATCACTTCGGTTTGCGATGCCTATTAATGATCAATTATCTGCTAATTTAGCTTATTCTTATGTACAGGAAGAATATGATTTTGGTAAAGAATATGATTTAAGTAAAGAGGCTGACATAAGAGAATTATATGGGAAGTATTCTGGCGCAATTGTTCAAGCAGCAAAGCACAGCCCTTGGAAGCGTTCATCCATTAGTTATGGTTTGACCTATAATACTATCGATGATATGAAAAACCCACATGATGGGTGGTATGTGCGTGTTCTGCAGGAGTATGCAGGACTTGGCGGGAGTGCAAAGTTCTTGAAGACAACTGGTAAAGCGATGTTATACAAGACGCTTTCTGAACAGATGGATTTTGTTGGTTTATTTTCCTTTGGAGGAGGATATATCCACGAAATAGGCCGAGACGGTGTTCGTATCTTCGATATGTTTAAAGCAAATTCTGATATGATCCGAGGGTTTAAATACAACGGAATAGGTCCGCTCCAAGTTTCTAATAAAGGTGAAGCTTATTTCTTAGGGGGAACAACTTATATGAATGCGACCGCTGAAGTACAGTTTCCTATACCTGTTGTGCCTGAGGGATTAGGGTTGCGCGGTGCTTTATTTGCGGATATTGCAACGCTTTATGGCAATAATTATAAACCCGTTTTTCAGGGTGAGGCACCGGTTGTAAATACCAAAAGCGCATGGCGTTCGTCTGCAGGTGTGAGTTTGATGTGGGATTCGCCATTTGGACCGCTGCGTTTTGATTATGCTTGGCCAATAAAAAAGCAGCTAGGTGATCGTGTGCAGAAATTGAACTTTGGTATTTCTACGAAGTTCTGATTTGAATTTTCTTTAGAAGGAAAAGCTTTGAGGACAATGGGTTAAGCTGGGAGAGAAAGTGTTTTGATGGCGGATACATTTTTTTTTACGCCGTCCCGGCGATTGACGGTTGCTAATGTTGCAGAGTTGACAGGTGCAAAGCTTCTTAATCCAGAGTTTTCTAACACAGTTATAAATACTCTTTCTTCGCTTGAGGGTGCTGTGGAAGGTTCTCTTGTGTTTGTGGAGCATCGAAAATTTTCTGATGCTCTCTTAGGAAGTTCTGCTGTTGCTGTTTTTTGTACGAATGAAATCGTTTTTAAAGTTCCTGAATCTATGGCAATTTTGGTGACATCTACACCGCAGCGTGATTTTGCCCAAATTGGTCGCATCTTATTTCCTGATTCTGTCAAGCCAATGCCTTGGTTTGGAAAGAGAGAAATTTCACCGCATGCGCATATTCATCCAAGTGCTAAGTTTGCACATGATGTATGTATAGAAGCGGGAGCTGTTATTGGGCGAAATGTTGAGATTGGTGCAGGGACTCTTATTTCATCTACGGCTGTTATTGGAGAAAATTGTCGTATTGGGCGTGACTGCTATATTGCCCCCAAGGTAACAGTTCAGTATTCTTTAATAGGTGATAGAGTTCAGCTTTATCCTGGTGTTTGCATTGGGCAAGATGGTTTTGGTTATGTTGGTAGTGTTTCTGGAATTGAAAAAATTCCACAGCTTGGCCGTGTTATCATCGAAGATGGTGTGGAAATTGGTGCAAATACAACTATTGATCGTGGGACATTTGAGGACACTATTATTGGTGAAGGGAGTAAGATTGATAATCTGGTACAGATTGCCCACAATGTGAAGATTGGTCGCTATTGTCTTATTGCTGCTCAATGTGGAATTGCTGGAAGTACATCCATAGGTGATATGTCTCAACTAGGCGGGAGCGTCGGGGTAGCGGATCATATCGTAATAGGTAAATGTGTTCAGATTGCTGCTGGTAGTGGTGTTATGAATGATATTCCGGATGGAGAAAAATGGGGAGGAAGTCCGGCACGACCATTCAAGCAGTGGTTTCGTGAAGTAGCGGCGTTGCGTAGTATTGGCAAAGTTAAAAAGGAGAAACGCTAATATGATCAACCCCGGAGAAATTAAAAATTTAGAATCTGTAGATATTGAAAAATTGCTGTCAATATTACCACATCGTTATCCATTTTTATTGATTGATCGTATAGTTGAAATTGATGGTGAGCAAGAAGCTATTGGTATTAAGAATATAACGATTAATGAGCCACATTTTACGGGGCATTTTCCCGTGAATCCGGTTATGCCTGGGGTTTTGATTTTAGAGGCTATGGCGCAAACAGCGGGAGCAATTTCACTTTTAAAATTAGGGAATAAGCAAACAAATTTGGTTTATCTTATGACTGTTGATAATGCGAAATTTCGTAAACCGGTTGTGCCTGGCGATCAACTAAAGATTCATGTTCAGCTTTTAAAAAAGAGATCTGGTATGAGGCGTTTTTCGTGTATTGCAAAAGTAGAAGATATTCGTGTCGCTGAAGCGGAAATTGCTGCGATGATTATTGAAAAAGAGTAAACGATATTAATGGGAATTTAAAAATGTCCGGTACAAAAATTCATCCAACTGCTCTTGTGGAGAAGGGAGCGCAGCTTGGTGAGAATGTACGAGTTGGACCGTTTTGTCATATTAGTGCAGATGCTATTATTGGTGATGAATGCAGTTTGATGAGTCATGTTGTGATAATGGGGAAGACAACGTTAGGAGCTAATAGTAAAGTATTTTCACATGCAGTTTTGGGGGCAGAACCGCAAAATAATAAACATAGAGGAGGTCATACAACGCTTTCTATTGGTAAAAATTGTACGATTCGTGAAGGCGTAACGATGCATAGAGGCTCTGACTCAAGTGTAGGAATGACGATTGTTGGTGATAATTGTCAATTTTTTTGTTATGCTCATGTCGCCCACGATTGCCATGTAGGTAATCATGTGACTTTTGCGAATAATGCGATGATTGCGGGGCATGTTACTGTTGGTGATTGTGCTATTATTGGCGGTGGATCCGCTGTTCACCAATTTGTTCGTATTGGGCATTATGCATTTATTGGTGGTGTATCTGCATTGGTTGGCGATCTAATTCCTTACGGAACAGCTGTTGGTGTGCAGGCAAAACTTGCTGGATTAAATATTATTGGGATGAAACGTGCCGGTCTTGACCGTAAGGATATTCATGCACTACGTCATGCCGTTGCCATGCTTTTTGATCATAGCAAACCGTTTAAAGAGCGTGTCAACGATGTTGCTTCTTTCTATTCCGCTTCTCAGTCTGTTATTGATGTAGTTAATTTTATCAAAGAAGAAGGAAAACGTTTTTATTGTACACCTAAATTTGAAGGTGATAGAGTAAAACAAAATAAGGACTAAAAATGCCTGTTTCTGGTGCCAGAAGTATTCTTTCCGGCCGTACTGCTATCATAGCAGGAAATGGTGTTCTCCCTATCGCTGTTGCTCAAGAACTTGAGAAAAATGGACAAAATCCTTTTCTTGTACTTTTGCGTGATGAGGCAGATGCTATGCTTTATGGCTATGAGCATTGCGAGTTATCAATTGTAGAATTAGCGCGACTTGTTAAAGTCTTAAAGGAAGCTGGAATTTGTAATATTGTTTTGGCAGGTGGTGTAAAAAAACGGCCATTTCTTACGCAATTGCAACTCGATTGGACAACATTTTTAGCCCTCCCTAAGTTAATCTGGGCTTTGAGGGGGGGAGATGATGCGTTATTAAAAGCTTTTATACGGGTTATTGAAGCGCACGGATTTTGTGTACTTGGTGCTCACGAGATAGTACCAGATCTTTTAGCCCCGATAAAATTTAATTTAACATTACGGCGAGCGACGCAAAAAGAGAAAAAAGATATTTTTTTAGCAGCAGAAGCAGCAAAGCTTTTAGGTCGATTAGATATAGGGCAAGCAGCTGTGGCTATTAATGGGAGGGTAATTGCTCTTGAGGGAGCAGAGGGAACTGATAATATGCTACGGCGGGTTTGCGAAATGCGAGAAAGAGGGCAAATTCCGCCTAAAGGTGGTGTTCTTGTTAAATGTGCAAAACCACAACAAGATCATCGCGTTGATTTGCCATCAATTGGACCTACGACAATAATGAATGTTGCAAAGAGTGGATTGTTTGGCATTGCAGTGGAAGCAAATAAAAGTCTGATATTATCAGTGCAAACAACAGTAGAAAAAGCCAACAAATATTCCCTGTTTATAGAAACATTTGAAAAGTTTGATCATGAATGATTGTATTTTAAAAATTGCTGTTGTTGCAGGCGAGGAATCTGGTGATTTTCTTGGAGCTGATTTGATTTCTTGTTTATCAGAACAGACAGGATGCAATATCCATTTGATTGGTGTTGGTGGAAGGCATTTAAAGGAGTTAGGTTTAAAAAGCCTCTTTGATTCTCAAGAGATTGCTTTAATAGGTTTAGGTACAGTGTTAAAGAAACTGCCATCACTGCTGATGCATATTTACAATTTGTCTAAATTTATCGCACAAGAACAACCCGATTGTTTAATTATTATTGATAGTCCTGATTTTACCCATCGTGTTGCAAAAAAGGTGCGTGCTTTAGCGCCTTCAATTCCTATCATTAAATACATTGCACCAACTGTTTGGGCATGGCGGCCGAAGCGCGCTAAAACTATGCGTAAATTTGTTGACCATGTTTTAGCAGCTTTTCCCTTTGAAGAAAAAATTATGCAAGATTTGAGTGGTCCTCCAACTACTTATGTTGGGCATCGTCTTTTAACTTATCCTCTGCTCTTGACTGTCCAGGCAGAAAAAAAGAGCCAATCAGAAAAAAAACATTTGCACAGTCAGCAAACATTATCGCCCACGTTAGTTATTCTGCCCGGATCGCGTAATTTAGAGATTCGCTCTTTAATGCCTATTTTTCGAGAAGTAGTAGAAATTCTTGCACAACGTATCCCTCATTTACGTATTATTTTGCCAACTTTACCACATTTGGTGGATAAAATCCGTGATTTTTTACAGGGTTGGAAAAGCAAAGTAGAAATTGTTGTTGGTGAAGATGCAAAATGGCGTGCTTTTGCACAAGCAGATGTTGCGCTTGCGGCCCATGGAACGGTTTCGCTTGAATTAGCCTTAGCTAAAATTCCTATGGTCCTTTGTTATAAACTTGATTACTTTTCTAAATTATTTATTTTCCCAAAAATAATGTTATGGAGCGCTGCTCTTCCCAATATTATTTCTGATAAGCCTTTTGTGCCAGAATATTTTAATGAGTTTTTGCGCCCTGGAATGTTAGCGAGGCAGATAGAACAACTTTTGTATAATCCTTTAGTGCGACAGATACAACTTGATGCTTTTGAGTTGGTAGAACAAAAAATGAAAACTGAACTACCATCGGGGGTTGTTGGTGCGCAAACGATTATCACTCTTCTAAAAAGCAGGGCTAAAAAATAAAACAACGTTGATGATTAATGTTTAATTTTAGCAAGAAAATCGCAAGCACGTTGGCTTTTAGGATTGGTGAAAAATTCTTTAGATGCTGTATCTTCAATAATCTTTCCATTTTCTAGAAAGAGTATTCTTTCTGAAACTTCACGTGCAAAACCCATTTCATGGGTAACGCAAAGCATTGTTATGCCTGTATCAGCCAATTGAACCATAACTTCTAAAACTTCTCCAACGCTTTCTGGATCAAGAGCTGACGTAGGCTCATCAAAAAGCATCACTTCAGGTTCCATACAAAGTGCACGAGCGATTGCAACACGTTGCTGTTGTCCACCAGAGAGTTGTAAAGGGTATTTGTTACAGTGTTTTTCAATTCCGACATCTGTAAGATAACGAATTGCTCGTTCTTTTGCTTGTTGTTTAGAAAGCCCTTGAACTGTTATAGGTGCTAAAATGCAATTCTGCATAACGCTCATATGAGGAAACAAATTAAAGTTTTGAAAAACCATTCCTATTTTACGGAGAACATTTTTTTGTTGGTGTAAAGGGGCAGCATGAATATCAATATCATGAACACAAATGGAACCTTTTTGTGCTTTTTCTAATTGATTAATACAACGAATCAAAGTTGATTTTCCTGATCCGGAAGGGCCACAGATAACAATGCGTTCGCCAGCTTTAACATCAAAGTTAATATCATAGAGAACCTGAAAATCTCCATACCATTTATTTAAATTTCGAATAGAAATCACAGAGTTTTGAGCAATATGGACAGATTGATTATTTTCCAAATTCATTTTGTTTTATTCTTTCATTGATAAATAAACTGATTAATTTAACATTTTTATTTGGTAAAGATTTTTGCGATCATTTTATTTACCGTAAATATCGGGTTAGACGATATTCGATAAAAATAATAAACCGGTGAATAAACTCAACGATCAGAAGATAAATAAGAGCAGCCCAAACATAAACTTGAAAATCGAATGTGCGTGAATAAGTGAGTTTGGCAATCCCCATTAAATCATAAATAGTGATGAGTGAGGCAATAGCGCTGGATTTAATCATTAAAATAAACTCATTTCCTAGAGGGCGTAATGCTACAACCATTGCTTGGGGAAGAATAATTTTAAAAAATGTTACGGAACTGCTCAACCCTAATGCTTTTGATGCTTCACGTTGTCCAGTTGTGACAGAGAGAAAACTTCCTTTAAAGATTTCAGATTGATAGGCAGCAGAATTGAGTGCAAAAATGAAAAGGCAACAATACCATGCGTTTTGAAAGAACCACCACAGTCCAACTTGTTGCCAGAAGTTGTTTATTGAACCAAGGCCGTAGTAAAAAAGAAAAAGTTGGGCCAATAAAGGAGATCCACGAAAAAAAAAGACATAAATCTCTGCCAAATATCGTAAAAACTTATTATTTGATAAACGTGCAAACGCGATAAGCATACCAAGAAAAAAGCCAATGGAGCAAGCAATAGAAACAAGCTCAACAGTAACAATAAAGCCCTCAATAAATTTAGGCCCATAACGGTTTAAAAGAGAAGGATTAAAAAGGAAATAAAGCCACTCAGGAATCATGAACTCAACACCTTTCGATATCCTGCTTGAGTGTATATTTCCAGATAGCGCAAGACTGCAGAAAAGAACGCTGAAAATAACAAATAGAGTAAGCATGCCACAAGATAAAAAAGCATAGGTTTATCTGTGGCTGCGACTGCTAAGTTTGTTTGTCGCATAAGATCAACAAGTGAAATGGTTGATACCAAGGATGTATCCTTAAGTAAGGTGAGCCAATTATTAGAAAGTCCTGGCAAAGCATTTCGAATGAGCTGAGGAAATACAATACGAAAAAATGTAGTTGAGCGTGAAAGTCCTAGAGCTTTAGCCGCTTCATACTGACCCTTATCAAAAATGTTGAATGCTCCAAGCCAAACTTCACATGAAAAAGCTGCAAAAACCATACTGAGTGCAAGAACACCAGCAACAAAAGCATTGATACTGAACATCATTTCAATATTAAAATAATTTAGAACAATTTGAATAATATTTTGCAAGCCGTAGTAAACTAAAAATAAGGTTAAAAGCTCTGGTAGCCCACGGAAGATCGATGAAAAAAGGATCGCTATAGCTTTAGCTATCTTAATATTAGACCGAATCATCACAGCACCCAGAAGACCTAAAGGAAGTCCCAAGAGCCCACAACACAAAGCTAATGATAATGTCATCCCAGCACTAGAAAGTATAACCATACCCCATCCACCATTGCTCAATGATAGCAATGCTAAATTATCAATCATTATTGCATTCCTCACAAAGAGTTAGATAATGTTTTTTAGAAATAATCAGTCTGTTTAATTTTAGTTTGTATTGGTATTTAATAAATATCGAATGTAAAATATTTTTTCATAATTTTTTCATAAGTTCCATCCAAACGGATCTCTTTTATCGCTTTATTAAATTTATCTTTAAGCTCATTATTATTTTGACGTAGTGCGATTGCAATAGGAAAATTTGTTTCTTCCAAAATTCCTAAAAGTTGGCAACACTCTTTTCCTTCATTGTTGAGCCAGTTTAATGCTTGCAGTTTATCAATGATAACCACATCAAGTCGACGACTTAAAAGATCGCGATTTACTTCTATTGTTGTCGGGTAGAGTTTAATGTTTGCTCCTTCAGAAGCATAATGATCTTCCGCGTATGCAGCTTGTGTTGTATTTGATTGCACACCAAGATTTTTACTTTTAAAAGCTTCAGCCGAGATCTCTTTAATTTCTGAATCTTTTGTAACAATTACAGCGAGTGCTGTGTTATAATAAGGATCTGTGAAGTCAATTTTTTGTAAGCGCTCTTGTGTAGGAGCAAGGGAAGCAATGATCGCATCGTATTTTTTTGCAAGAAGACCGGGAATCATTCCCTCTAAATCTTGAGTAGTGATAGTACACTCGACGTTCATTTTTTTACAAAGTGCATAAGATATATCAATATCAAAACCTTTGAGCTCATTATTTGAGTCAATATAACTAAATGGAGGGTAGGTACCTTCACTCGCAATTTTTAGCGTTTTTGCATCAGTTAATTGGGTAAAAAATGTTGCGCTTATTATAAGAGTGACTGCTAATAATTTCATTATGTTCTCCTATTGAATAAGCTAGAAAATATGATGCGCATATGTGATGTTGTCATATATTGTATAATCTGGAAGCTCTTTTGAGAGCAATATAAAAATTCACTGGTGTCTCATGTTGTTATCATTATGATGGAGATCATGATCAAAAAATATTTTAGCTTTGAAAAAAAGACTATTCAATTTAAATATAAAAATGCGAATTTTCTCGTAAGAAATGACAAAAATGCTAGATTTTCAATTATTCCCATTGAAAAGAGTTAAATAACATTTTTTAGAAATAATCAGTCTGTTTAATTTTAGTTTGTATTGGTATTTAATAAATATCGAATGTAAAATATTTTTTCATAATTTTTTCATAAGTTCCATCCAAGCGGATTTCTCGTATCGCTTCATTAAACTTATCTTTAAGTTCATTGTTATTTTGACGCAGTGCAATTGCAATAGGAAAATTTGTTTCTTCCAAAATCCCTAGAAGTTGACAGCAATCTTTTCCTTCATTGTTGAGCCAGTCTAATGCCTTTAGTTTATCAAAGATAACTAGATCAAGTCGACGACTTAAAAGATCACGATTCACTTCTATTGTTGTCGGATAGAGTTTAATGTTTACCCCTTCAGGAGCATAATGATCTTCCGCGTATGCAGCTTGTGTTGTATTGGATTGCACACCAAGATTTTTACCTTTAAAGGCTTTAGCCGAGATCTCTTTAATTTCTGAATCTTTGGTAACAATTACAGCGAGTGCTGTGTTATAATAAGGATCTGTGAAGTCAATTTTTTGTAAGCGCTCTTGTGTAGGAGCAAGGGACGAAATGATCGCATCGTATTTTTTTGCAAGAAGACCGGGAATCATTCCCTCAAAGTCTTGAGTGATGAGAGTACATTCGACATTCATTTTTTTACAAAGTGCATAAGATATATCAATATCAAAACCTTTGAGTTCATTATTTGAGTCAATATAACTAAAAGGGGGATAGGAAGCATCACTTGCAATTTTCAGCGTTTGGGCATTGGTAAATTGGGAGAAAAATGTTGCGCTTATTATAAGAGTGACTGCTAATAATTTCATTATGTTCTCCTCTTGAATAAGCTAGAAAATATGAGACCGTCACGTATTTTATAATCTGTAAGCTCTTCTGGAGCAATGCAAAAATTTATGAGTATTCATTTTGCTTAGGAAAGTTTTAAGAGGGTATTTCATTCTTTTCCTCACCTGCTGAAGAGAAGAAGTATTTGGTGTATAGTTATAAAAAGCATTTTGTAATTACTCTTTGGTAATGCTTTTTTAGGGACAGAGAGAAAAGTTCTTAACATCGCTGAGTTTAGTATGTGATAGGGCTTCTGGTAGAGAGACGATGGGGAATAAATCTAATTGGGTGGAATGCGGCTCAAAAGTTAATTTTTTATCTCTTTTTGGCAAAGTATTTTTCTGATCTAAGAAAGAGCGTTTTGGATTCTATTGATTTATTGAGAAAAAGCCATCAAAAAACGTTTTTTACAGCTTTTATGATAGTATTATATCTGTAGAAAGATTTCCAAAATCGAGGTACGATATTCTTGAAATTGTACTCTTGATTACTCACAATAAAGCTTCAATTCATTGAAGCTTTATTGATTGATTGTTTCCTTTTCTTTAATTTGTACGTTTATCTATAGGAACATATTCACGCATGGCATAGCCTGTATAGAGTTGACGAGGCCGACCAATCTTTTGGGCGGGATCCTCAATCATTTCTTTCCATTGTGCAACCCAACCGACACTGCGCGCTAATGCAAAAAGAACAGTAAACATTTCGGTTGGGAATCCTAAGGCTTTTAATGTAATGCCAGAATAGAAATCGACATTTGGATAAAGCTTTTTCTCAACAAAATACTCATCATTCAGGGCGATTTTTTCAAGTTCTATAGCTATATCAAGCAGTGGATCATCTTGGATGTTAAGTTCTTTTAAAACTTCATGGCAGGTTTTTTGCATGATTTTTGCACGTGGATCATAATTTTTATAGACTCTGTGACCAAATCCCATAAGGCGGAAAGGATCATTTTTATCTTTTGCACGTGCAATGAATTCAGGGATTCTCTCAACGGAACCTATTTCTTGTAGCATCTTTAAGCATGCTTCATTAGCTCCACCATGCGCTGGTCCCCAAAGGCACGCAACACCTGCTGCGATACATGCAAACGGATTAGCACCTGATGATCCAGCAAGGCGTACAGTGGATGTAGAAGCATTTTGTTCATGATCTGCATGCAGGATAAAGATTCGATCCATTGCCCGAGTAAGAACAGGATTGACTTTGTATTCTTCACAAGGAACGCAAAAGCACATACGGAGAAAATTTGCAGCGTAACTAAGATCATTGCGTGGATAAACAAAGGCTTGCCCTATACTATATTTATAAGCCATCGCAGCAAGAGTTGGAACCTTTGAGATGAGGCGAACAGAAGCAATCATTCTTTGTTGTGGGTCTGTAATATCAATAGAGTCGTGATAGAATGCAGACATAGCTCCAAGGCATGCAACCATAACGGCCATAGGATGTGAGTCACGACGAAATCCATGAAAAAATCGCGCAAATTGCTCATGTACCATCGTATGCTGCATAATACAACGGTCAAAGTCATGTTTTTCTTGTTTTGTTGGGAGTTCACCGTAAAGTAAAAGGTAGCAACTTTCGAGAAAATCTCCTTTTTCAGCCAGTTGGTCGATAGGATAACCACGATAAAGCAATATCCCTTTATTACCATCAATGTAAGTGATTTTTGATTCACAAGAAGCAGTTGAGGTAAAGCCAGGATCATAAGTAAAAGTGTCTGTTTCTTTATAAAGAGAAGCAATTTCAATGACATCAGGTCCACTTGTGCCTCTACGCACGGGAAATTCTATTTTTTTATCTTTCACTGTAATGTATGCTTTATTTTCAGACATTAGATATTCCTTTCAGATCCTTCACTCCTAAAAATCAAGATGCCGCTTCATCAGATAGGGAGACATATGATCGAAGTTTCTCCTACCTATATTGAAGGGTAGATTTACCCTAAAAGTTGACACATGCAATCTAAAAATATTTTTTATTTGCAATTTTACCAACTCAAATATGTAATTTCACGATCTAAGAGAAAAGATAGCTTTCAGTTTGTGCGGAAATATTTTTAGGTGACACCTATTGAGCTGATAAATTATAGGCATATTGTTAATATGTCTTTGTTATAAGTTGGTCATTGATGCGGTTAAGAGCTTCATCCTGTCCTAATAAAACGAGGAGATCAAAAACTCCCAGTGATGTTGCACGGCCTGTGAGAGCTGCGCGAAGAGGTTGGGCAACAGCCCCAAATTTGAGATTTTGTCTTTCTGTATAATATCGAAGAGTTTCATCCAAACTTTTTACATCCCAATGGGAGCATGTTTTCAGAGCAAGATAAATACCTTCTAAGATGGCTAGCCCATTTTTGTCTAAGAGTGTTTGCGCTTTTTCATCGAGAAGTAAAGGCCGTTGCGTAAAAATGAAGGAAGCATTGTCAATGAGTTCACACAATGTTTTTGAACGCTCTTTCAAATTTGGTATAGCTTTTAGAAATTGAGCGCGTTGTTGTTCACTAAGTGTTTCAATTATTTGTAATCCACCTTCAATTTCTGGTAAAATATTAAGAGCGGCATCAAAAAGGTCCTGATCATTGCTCATGCGCATATAGTGTCCATTAATGGCATCGAGCTTTTTGAGATCAAAGCGCGCTGCACCCTTATTAATATCATCGATATCAAACCAAGAAATCATGTCTTCGATTGACATGATTTCGTCATCACCATGACTCCAACCTAGGCGGACAAGATAATTGCGCAAAGCAGCAGGAAGGTATCCCATTGTTCGATAAGCATCGACACCTAGTGCGCCATGCCGTTTTGATAATTTTGCGCCATTTTCACCATGGATAAGTGGAATATGTGCCATAACAGGAATATTCCATCCCATTGCATTAAAAATGATTGTTTGGCGAGCTGCATTTGTGAGATGATCATCACCACGTATGATATGTGTTATCCCCATATCATGATCATCAACGACGACGGCATGCATATAGGTGGGCGAACCATCGGAACGCAAAATAATAAAGTCATCGAGATCTTTATTGGGAAAGCAAACATCACCTTGAACGCGGTCGTGCACAATTGTTTCCCCATGTTGGGGTGCTTTGATGCGAATAACAGGTTTAATATCTTTGGGAGCTTCAGAAATATCACGATCTCGCCAACGTCCATCATAACGCGGTGGTCGACCTTCTACGCGGGCATTTTCACGCATTTCAGCCAATTCTTCAGGAGAAGCATAACAATAATAAGCTTTTCCATCTTTTACTAACTGTTCAGCTACTTGTCGATGACGTTCTACCCGTTTGAATTGTGAAATAGGAGCACCGTCGTAGCTAAGTCCCATCCAGTGTAAACTATCCATAATGGCTTTTACAGCTGCTTCTGTTGAACGCTCTCGATCTGTATCTTCAATCCGTAGAAGCATTTTCCCACCAGTATGTTTTGCATAAAGCCAATTAAAGAGGGCCGTACGGGCACCTCCAATATGAAGGAAGCCTGTTGGTGAGGGAGCAAAACGGGTAATAACGGGCACGGATATCTTCCTTTAAATTAAGATGTTACTTATGAAATTTTATGGAAGTGGTATGTTAGCATAGATGATAAGGTGTGCAAGAGCCGCATTATAAGTAAAGTGGGGATTTGCGGATGTTTAATCAAAATAAAGTTAAGGATGCTTTATCCATAAGTGGTGTGATAGAAAGAAAAAAATCAAGTCTGATAGGGCGGGATGCTTTTTCTACGCATTATGATACAAATAACAACAATTGTACCGGGAAAAAGCTATTTTTATTTACACTTTTAAAAGAAGCAATAACTTTTTTCTGGAAATGGTTGGTAGATTGCATAAACAAAGAAATCTCTTTTGGAATTCTTTTTTCATTGATTTTAATCTTTTTTTCCATAGGCATCATTTATTATTTTAGTGTGGAGAGAGAGCCAAGTTGGGGACAATTTGGTGTGTTGGTTAGCATCTTTCTTGGAATACTCCATATTTCACGTTTTTATCGGAAAGTATGGATTACCGCGGGATTTCTGTTTTGTATTGTATTGGGTGCTTTGGCCGCAAAAATAGAAACGTGGCGTGTATCTACAACAATGTTGAGTAGAGACATTGTCACCACATTAACAGGAAGGATTGTTTCTATTGATTCAAGGCAAAAAGGGGGATTTCGTTTAGTTCTAGATGTTTTGAGTACACAAAAGCCAATATTACACCATACTCCTCATCGTATTCGTTTGTCAGCAAGGTATTTACCCTATGGATTAGCAATTGGTGATGGCCTATATGGGAAAGTCAAGATTCGTGCGTTATCTGGGCCGGTACGTCCAGGAGGCTACGATTTTAGTTTCCATAATTATTTTAAAGGAATTGGTGCTCAGGGAGTTTATTTAGGAAAACCAATAAAAATATCAGTTTTACAGTCGGATAAAATATTAAGTATAGTCCAACAGAAAATTGAAAATTTACGGACGAACATGACACAGAGAATCCGTATGGCAATTGACCAAGAAAAAGGGAGTGTTGCGGCTGCTCTTATAACGGGACAGCGGGGTGGTATTTCAAATGATACAAATGAAGCATTGCGTAAGGTTGGATTAGCGCACATTTTATCAATATCAGGTTTGCATATGGCTCTGTTGAGTGGCATAGTTCTTGTGTGTATTCGCAGTTTTTTAGCACTTTTCCCAGTTTTTTCATCCTATTATTCTGCTAAAAAATTCGCTGCCATTGCGGCATTAATGATGACAGCTTTTTATTTGATACTCTCTGGTGCCGCTGTATCAGCAAAGAGAAGTTTTGTGATGATTGCTGTTATGTTGATTGCCGTATTGTGTAATCGTTCTGCTGTAACAATACGTAATTTTGCTATTGCAGGTCTGATAACCCTTGCTGTTACGCCGCATGAAATATTAGGTCCCAGCTTTCAAATGTCTTTTTCTGCAACGGCAGCTTTGATTGCGTCTTTTGATTGGTGGAGCGGGGGCTCACTTTTTCGTAAAAGGAAAACAACACCATCTTACGTTGGAGGTGGAATGATTCGTTTTGTACTCTTAACGATACTTTCAACATGTGCATCTTCATTTGTGGCGGGCGCTGCCAGTGGAATTTATGCTGCTTATCATTTTTCCAATATTGCAACTCTTAGCATTATCAGTAATGCGTTAGCTCTGCCAATAGTATCAATGCTCATTATACCTTTTGGATTAATCGCAGTCCTTGCAATGTTTTGGGGGCTTGAATGGTTACCGCTTCAAATTATGGGTTTTGGTGTTGATCTTGTGATAAAAATTGCTCACGCTATAAAAGCCATTTCTCCTGAGTTGAATCCTGGATTTATGCCGTTATCTGCGTTGGTTTTATTGAGTATAGGTTTGGTTGGGCTAATTTTTTTTAAAACATCCATCAGGTACTTTTTTTGTCTTTTTATCTTAGCTGGTATTTATGTTTGCTTAGTGCATTCACCTATACAACTCATTATAGCCGATAATATGAGACTCGTGGGGGTTGTTAATGAAAAGAAATTATATATTGATCGTTACTATATTTCTAAATTCACGACTTCCATATTGGAAAAATCATTTCGTGTGAATGAGATGATAAAACCAACGAAATATGGTCCTTCGTTTCATGAGCAGTTCGTTTGTGATAATCATGTTTGTGCGTCCTTATTAGAAAATGGATTAAGAGTGGTTGTCTTGCATGGAGAAATAGATCAATGCATAGAGGCAGATATCATGATTAAGACATTTGTAATGAGTAATCAAACATGCAACAAGAAGACAAAAATAATATTTACTCCCCAACAATTGTTATCACGAGGGAGTGTTATGATGACCAAAAGTGGTGATATTATTTGGTCTTCTATGGGGTTTTATAGACCTTGGAATATACACAGGCAACATTCACAAGAACTGTATAACTTATCGTATTCTCGATCCTTCTTCATGATAGAGCAACAACAAAACAGGAAATTATAGGCACATTTTTCCGATACAGATATCCCAATGGTTTATAGTTTTTCAAAACAGACGATTTGTTGATATCCTGAACAATTTATAATTTTGTAGAGGCCTTTTATGGGTGCACCTCATTGATAGTGAAAGAGAAGCTAAAAATGCTTATTTGATATGGAAAATGTCAATGAGTTTTATAAAAAGATAAAATTGTTAATTATTCTATTTTATTATTATCATATATTCTTATAATCATTAACACTTCTTCAATTAAAAAGGTAACGAATGAATTTATGGCAGATTGAGGCAGAGGCAATAGATTAATTTTTGTTATCAATTTGTAATCGATAACACTGATTGGTAAAAGGTGAAGTAATTCATGAATGTTCAGCAGTTAAAAAAAATGGCGGCTGTTAAAGCGCTTGAATTTGTTGAAGATGGTATGCGGCTTGGTATAGGAACTGGTTCGACAGTAAATGAATTTATTCGCCTTCTAGGTGGGCGTGTTGGAGATGGTCTTCGTGTGACTGGTGTTTCTACTTCATTATATTCTGAGCAACTCTGTCGTAAATTTGGGGTGCCTATCAGTACTTTAGAACAGATACCTGAACTAGATCTTGATATCGATGGGGCTGATGAAATTGGTCCAGAAATGACTCTTATTAAAGGGGGAGGGGGCGCGCTGTTACATGAAAAAATTGTAGCATCGGCTTCTCGTGCAATGCTTATTATTGCTGATGAAACAAAGATGGTAAAAAGGCTTGGTGCTTTTGCATTGCCGATTGAAGTTAATCCGTTTGGTATGCATACTACACGCAGAGCTATCAAAAAAGTAGCCGATGATTTAGGTCTTTCTGGAGAAATTGCATTACGCATGAATGGAGAAACTCCTTTTGAAACAGATGGTGGACATTTCATTTTTGATGCATCTTGGGGGTGTATTTTGCAGCCAAAACTATTATCGGATGCACTCCTTGCTATTCCTGGTGTTGTTGAGCATGGTCTTTTTTTGGGATTGGCTTCGCGTGCAATTATAGCGATGGCTGATGGACAAATAAAAGTTTTAGAACCGTTTAATTTTAGAGAAGACAATTTACATGAGGATATGCTAGCACAATAAAAAAGGGTATTGAAGGTTTTGGATAAAATAACGAATTTGGATTATAATTAGTCATCGGGGTAATCATTAAATGAAAACAATATTTTCTTTTCAGCGTTTTGTAGCGTATTGTGGTGTAGCTGCCGTTTTGGTAGTCAATATTGGGATGGCTTGTGCTCAAGGCGTGAGCGAACAGCATTTAAATTCGGCAAGAAAGGCTATCGGCGCTATTCGTGCAACTGATCAATTTGATAGCTTTTTACCGAATGCGGCACATGATTTTAAAAATGAATTGATCAGCGATGATCCCAATTTGGCAACTTCTATTTCTGATATTGTTGATAAACAGGCGCTTGCTTTGGCTAAACGGCGCTCTGATTTAGAAAAAGAGATTGCTCATGTATATGCAAAATATTTTACTCAAGAAGAACTTGATGCAATCACGGCATTCTATAGTTCTGATACCGGTAAAAAGTTTTTGACAGAAGTTCCAAATATTGCGCGTGATGCTTACTCTACATTTGATACGTGGCGTTCTGCTCTTATGCAGGATCTTATAAAAAATGTGAAAAAAGAGATGTCTGAAACGCTTCATTTAAATAACTCTGCTACGCCTATGAAATCGGGATCTTCAGAAAATCACAAATAGTTTGATTGATATCATTATAAGAGTGTGGGATTTTTTAATTTATTATAAAAGTCGGCGGTGACCCCGCCGTTTTTAATAGAAACAGGTCTTTTTAGGATTATTGCTTTATAAAAATGCTGCTTGAAAATAAAATTGAAAACAAAAAGGTTTTCATTTGATAATAAACGATCATAGCTTATTATTGTAGATGTATGAGAAGGAATAGTTCGTGGGTTCTTTTGATTTTGATTTATTCGTTATTGGAAGCGGTTCTGGTGGGGTTCGTGCAGCACGCCTTGCTGGAGGGCTTGGTAAGCGTGTCGCTATAGCAGAGGAATATCGTATAGGAGGTACTTGTGTTATTCGCGGTTGTGTTCCTAAGAAATTGTATGTTTATGCCTCACAATATGCAAAAGAGTTCCGTAAAAGCGTTGGTTTTGGTTGGAAATATGCTGAACCAATTTTTAGCTGGGAAAAATTAGTTGCAGCTAAAAATAAAGAAATATCAAGATTAGAAGGACTTTATCGCCAAGGACTGCAAAATAATAATGTTCATATTTATGAAAATCGTGCTGTCTTTGTGGATGATCATACATTAGAGCTTCCTGTAACAGGTGAACGGATAACTGCGGAAAAAATTTTAATCGCAACGGGTGCAAAAATTGCGTCAAACGCTACAATAAAGGGCAATGATTTGTGCCTTACTTCCAATGAAATTTTTGACCTTGAAAAACTCCCAAAATCAATAGTAATTGTTGGTGGCGGGTATATTGGTGTTGAATTCGCTAATATTTTTCATGAATTAGGTGTGAAAACAACGCTCCTCCATCGTGGTGATTTAATTCTTCGTAACTTTGACTATGATTTGCGACAGCTGCTTAATGATGCAATGGTTGAAAAAGGGATTTCTATTATTTATGGAGAGACAGTTTCCAAAGTGCAAGCTACAGGAAATTGTTATAATCTTGTTTTATCTAGTGGGCAAATGATCAGTACTGATCAAGTTATGTTAGCTACGGGGCGCGTACCAAATACAATGGGTTTAGGACTTGAGCGGGCAGGCGTTAAAGTGAATGAGTTTGGTGCAGTTGTTGTTGATGAAAGAATGACAACAAGTGTCCCCCACATTTGGGCTGTGGGTGATGTAACGGGTCATATTCAATTGACGCCTGTTGCGATTCATGATGCAATATGTTTTGTTAAGACTGCATTTGAGAATATACCCACTACACCTGATTATGATTTAATTACGACGGCGGTTTTTTCACAGCCTGAGATTGGAACGGTAGGTCTTTCAGAAGAAGATGCGTTACATCGTTATAAGCGTCTTGAAATTTATCGTACGGTTTTTCGTTCTATGCGCAATGTTCTTTCCGAGAGCTCGGAAAAAATGTTTATGAAGCTTATTGTTGATGGTGAAAGTCGTATTGTTGTGGGTGCTCATATTTTAGGGGAGAACGCTGGTGAGATAGCGCAGCTAATTGGCATATCTCTCAAGGGGAAGCTGACGAAAGATGTCTTTGATGAAACTATGGCAGTACATCCAACTATGGCAGAGGAATTGGTGACGATGTATAAACCAAGTTACATCTATGAAAATGGAAAGAAAGTAGAAGATTAAACAGCACATATTGTGGTAAGTGAGCGAGTTTTAGTACGATAAGCTATGATTTTAAGCTCTGGAGAGAGTGCAATGATAAAAGAATGGGCGCCTGACTCTTGGAGAGAAAGAGCAATTAAACAAGTTCCGATTTATCCGGATAAATCTGTGTTAGCGGATGTTGAACGAAAGCTACGTAGTTATCCTCCTTTGGTTTTTGCAGGTGAAGCACGTGATTTGCAAAATAAATTAGCAGCTGTTGCACAAGGTCAGGCTTTTTTATTACAAGGTGGAGATTGTGCAGAAAGCTTTGCAGAACATGAAGCTGATAATATTCGCGATTTTTTTCGCGTATTTTTGCAAATGGCGATTGTTTTAACTTTTGGCAGTTCTAAACCCGTTGTTAAAATCGGTCGCATCGCAGGACAGTTTGCAAAGCCACGCTCTTCCGATATGGAAAGCAAAGGAGGAGTTGAGCTTCCTTCTTATCGGGGGGATATTATTAATGGTATTGAATTTAGCACGGATTCTCGTATTCCTGATCCACAACGAATGTCTATGGCTTATCGCCAATCTGCAGCAACACTGAATCTATTGCGTGCTTTTTCACAAGGGGGATATGCAGATTTAGAAAATGTTCATGCATGGATGTTGAGTTTTGTTTCTAACAGCCCGCAGGGAGAGCGTTATGAGTTGTTGGCAGAGCGTATTTCGGAAGCGATTGATTTTATGCGTTCCATAGGGATTACGTCCAAAACAAATTCTTCATTACGTGAAACATCTTTTTATACCAGTCATGAAGCGCTTTTGCTTGGCTATGAAGAGGCTTTGACACGGATTGATTCGACTTCTGGAGATTGGTATGCAACGTCTGGTCATATGTTATGGATTGGTGATCGTACACGTCAGATTGATCATGCGCATGTTGAATATTGCCGCGGTATCAAAAATCCACTTGGGTTAAAGTGTGGTCCTTCCATTGAGCCCGATGAGCTTTTGAGATTGATTGATATTTTAAACCCTGAAAACGAAGCGGGGCGATTGACGCTCATTACGCGTTTTGGTTATGATAAGGTTGAGAATTATCTTCCTAAATTGATCCAAGCAGTTGAGCGCGAGAAGCGTAAAGTTACATGGTCGTGTGATCCAATGCATGGCAATACGGTTACTGTAAATGGTTATAAAACGCGCCCCTTTGATTATGTACTAAAGGAGGTAGAGAGATTTTTTTCAGTACATTATGGAGAGGGAACTTATCCAGGGGGCATTCATATTGAAATGACTGGTCGTGATGTAACAGAATGTACAGGTGGGGCACATGCTATTTCTGTAGAAGATTTGTCTAATCGTTATCATACCCAGTGTGACCCGCGATTAAATGCAGATCAAGCGTTAGAACTAGCTTTTCTTGTTGCAGAACTTCTTAAGAAAAATCGTAATACTGATTCATTGGCTCTTGCTGCAAATGGTTAGATAAAAAACTCCATCATATTCCATTTTAGGTGTTTATGGGAGAAGAGCTTTTTGAAAAAGAAGTGTTTTCAATAATTAAAATAAAGTTGTGGTTGTCAACCTGTTGAAATGATATAAAGACTTATGAAAAATGATTTTCGGGTAGCAGTTGCCCAATTAAATCCTGTCGTCGGTGATATTGAAGGAAATTATTCTCTTGCTGTTATGGCGCATCAAACGGCTAAAGAAGAAGGTGCTGATCTTGTTTTATTCACTGAGCTTTTTATAAGTGCTTATCCGCCGGAAGATCTTGTTTTAAAGCCTGCTTTTATAAAAACATGTGAAGATACTGTTAAGGAATTAGCAAAGATAACAGTAGGGGGGCCAGGAATTGTAATGGGTCTTCCTCTCAGGCGTAATGATAACATTTACAATGGTGTTATGATTCTTGATGAAGGACAAATGGTTGCTGAAAGCTTCAAGTTTGATTTACCTAATTATGCTGAATTTGACGAAAAACGACTATTTTCCCCCGGTTCATACCCTGAGCCAATTGTCTATCACGGGATAGAACTAGGAATAGTGATTTGTGAAGATATTTGGAATGATTCTTCTTTGTGTGCAAAGCTTGGCTATAAAGGAGCTGAGATCATTCTCGTTCTTAATGGTTCTCCTTATTATCGTAATAAAACATTAAAGCGTATAGAAGTTGTTCATGCGCAAGTGCTTCAATCTGGCATACCGATTATTTATGCTAATCCTGTTGGGGGGCAGGATGAGCTCGTTTTTGACGGGGGATCTTTTGCACTAAATGGGCAAGGAAAAATGGTGTTTCAAATGAAACATTTTGAAAGCCATATTGCTTTAAGTCATTGGCAGAGAAAAACGACAGGATGGCAATGTATTTCTGGCCCGAATGAAAATCTTCTTAATGGATTAGCTGCTGATTATCAAGCCTGTGTTTTGGGTTTGAGAGATTACGTCAATAAAAACCGTTTTAAGGATGTTATTCTTGGTCTTTCAGGAGGAATTGATTCAGCTCTTTGTACGGCAATAGCAGTGGATGCTCTTGGAGCTGAGAGGGTTCGCACCATAATGATGCCCTATCATTATACGTCACAAGAGTCATTGAAAGATGCTAAAGAGTGTGCACGTTTTTTAGGATGTCACTATGAAGTAATACCAATTGTACAACCTGTTGAGGCTTTTTTGAGGACAATGGCACCTATTTTTTTAGGGTTGCCATCTGATGTGACAGAAGAAAATCTTCAAAGTCGTATACGCGGTACTATCTTGATGGCCCTTTCAAATAAATTTGGCTCAATGGTGGTAACAACAGGTAATAAGTCGGAAATGGCTGTGGGATATGCAACACTCTATGGTGATATGAACGGAGGGTTTAATCCTATTAAAGACATTTATAAAACGCAGGTCTATGCATTAGCGAAGTGGCGTAATAACAATCACTTGCAAAATTTGTTGGGGCCAGAAGGGATTGTAATTCCACCCAATATTATAGAAAAAGCACCTTCTGCGGAGCTTCGGGAAAATCAAAAAGATGAAGACACTCTTCCGCCTTATCCTGTTTTAGATGATATCTTGCAATTTCTTGTAGAAAATGACATGAGTATCTGTGATATTGTTAAACGTGGATATTTACGCGAAACAGTTGAGAAAATAGAACATCTTCTTTATGGTGCCGAATACAAAAGACGACAATCTGCTCCCGGCGTAAAAATCAGTTATAAAAACTTCGGACGTGATCGTCGTTATCCCATTGTAAATCGGTTTCGTGATAAAATTTGAGCATTATTTTATGATAAAAGTCCGTTTTGCACCCTCTCCAACAGGTTATATTCATATTGGCAATACCCGTAGTGCCCTGTTCAACTGGCTTTATGCGCAAGCGCATAAGGGAGCTTTTATTTTGCGTTACGATGATACAGATGTTGAACGCTCTAAACAGGAATATATTGATGCTATTGCAGTTGATCTTGAATGGCTTGGTATTCAACCAGATGAGATTTATTATCAATCTAAACGGTTTAGTCGATATGATGAAGTTGCGGAAACTCTAAAACAACGTGGTCTTCTTTATCCCTGTTATGAGACCGCGGAAGAATTAGATCGGCGCCGTAAAATCCAACTTTCTCGCAAATTACCCCCTATTTATGATCGCGCTGCATTGAAATTAACACCAGAAAATAAAAAAGCATTTGAATTGCAAGGTCGGAAACCTCATTGGCGTTTTCTTCTCCCTAATTTTGCAAATGATCCTTTGCAAACAAGGAGAACAGAAATTTGCTGGAATGATGCGGTAAAAGGAAAACAGGCGATTGATTTAGCCTCTCTTTCAGATCCTGTTTTAATTCGTGAAGATGGAAGCTACCTTTATACATTGCCTTCCGTCGTTGATGATATAGATATGGCCATTACTCATATCATTCGTGGGGACGATCACATTACAAATACAGGCGCTCAGATTGCTCTTTTTAAAGCACTCAATGCAGAATTGCCAGTTTTTGGCCATATTAATTTATTGTCTACGGTTTTAGGAAAAGGGTTTTCAAAACGTAACAATGATCTTTCTATTCGCTCTCTACGGGCGGAAGGGTTTGAATCTATTGCTGTTCAATGCCTCGCTGTTTTGATTGGGACATCACAAAATGTGCATCCATATCCCAATCAAGTAGCACTTTTAGAGCATTTTAATCTGCAAGATACGTCAAAATCAGTTGCAAAATTTGATACTACTGATCTTTTTGCTTTAAATCGTCATCTTGTGCATGAGTTAACCTATGCGGAAGTTAAAACACGACTTAAAAGTCTTTCTATTGATGGCGATAAGGCGGAGTGTTTTTGGAATGCGATGAGAGGCAATATTGACAAAGTAAATGATGCTGTCTTTTGGTGGAAAATGATTCATGACGAACCAAAGAACTTTGATACAGTGGCGCTTGAAGATCGTGCATTCGTGTGTCAATCACTCAATTTCTTGCCTGAAGGCGCATTGAATGATGAAAGTTGGAAAGTTTGGACAACGGCATTAAAAGAAAAAACAGGTCGTAGCGGAAAAGCTTTGTTTATGCCATTACGTCAGGCGCTTACTGGAATGGATCATGGACCTGAAATGGGAAAGCTTTTGCAGCTCTTAGGACGTGAGAAAGTAGTAGAAAGATTGACACTTCAAGGAGAGTAAGTTACCAGTTTAAGTGCGGGTTTTTATGAGCATAAATGCTGGGATATCATCCCCAAATCCAAGAGGAGACAAATCCTTATTTTTTCGAGGGTTATACTGCTCAGATGGTTTTACTTTATTATTTGTGGCTTGAACGCAATCTACTTTATCATTTTTTAAGGATTTTTGAGTTTGAACAACGCACTCTTTTTGAGTAATCTTCTTTGATGGTTTTGGAGATCTTTTCTTTAAAACAATGTGGTCTTCTTGATCATCAGTCGTTAAAGTAGAGAGATCTCCATTGAGCCATTCAATTTTTTCGTTGCTCATTTCTTCAATGGCGTTGATATATTTTTGGTCATCTTTTGTGACGATCGTAAAAGCTTTTCCACTACGATTTGCACGTCCTGTACGACCAATTCGATGAATATAGTCTTCAGCATGTGTAGGAACATCATAGTTAAAAACATGGCTGACAGCTGGGATATCGAGTCCACGGGCAGCAACATCAGAAGCAACAAGAAGTGTGAGTTTATTATTTTTAAAATCGGCTAATGTATTTGTGCGCGAATATTGGTCCATATCTCCATGAAGGGCGCCTACACTAAAATGATGTCTGACGAGAGACCTAAAAAGTTCAGAGATATCCCTCTTTCGATTGCAAAAAATAATAGCATTTTTAAGCTCATTGCCTTCATTGTGGATAAGTTCTCGCAAAACAGCTCTTTTATCCCAGGCCTTATTTCCAGATTTGACGAGTCTCTGTGTAATTGTAGTGGCTGTTGAAGATGCTTTTGTAACTTCAACAGATACAGGAGAATGTAAAAACTGTTTTGTTAGTTTGGTAATTTCTGGCGCCATTGTTGCAGAAAAGAACAAAGTTTGACGCGTAAAGGGGGTTAGTTTACAGATACGTTCAATATCAGGAATAAAACCCATATCCAGCATGCGATCAGCTTCATCAATAACAAGAATTTCAACACCCATTAGGAGCAATTTACCGCGTTCAAAATGATCAAGAAGGCGGCCTGGTGTTGCTATAAGAACATCAGCTCCTCGTTCAAGTTTACGATCTTGGTGATCAAAAGAAACACCACCAATTAAAAGTGCAACATTTAGGCGATGATTTATTCCGTATTTATCGAAATTTTCTTCAACTTGAGCCGCAAGTTCCCGTGTTGGTTCTAATATAAGAGTACGGGGCATACGCGCTCTCGCGCGGCCTTTTTCAAGTAGTGTGAGCATAGGCAAAACGAAAGAAGCTGTTTTCCCCGTTCCTGTTTGAGCGATTCCTAGAACGTCTTTTCTTTGAAGTACGTGGGGAATCGTCCCACTCTGAATAGGCGTTGGAACTGTATATCCCGCTGATTTTACCGCTTTAATAACCTTTGCGGAAAGACCTAAATCATCGAAACTATTTAAAGGTGGCATCATTTTTATCAATTGCTCTGCGATTTTAATCTCGCTATCCAAACTATTTGTGAGATTAAGTATTCTACACTATTTTAGAGGGTTAAGGCGCTTTCATAAAAAAGTCAACTATAACAGCCATATACGTATAGAAAGCATAATACAATAATTAATAGCGAAATTGTTCTGATAAAATACGCTCGTCCCACGAATGATTAGAGTCAAAAAGGATTGAGGCTGTTACTTCTGTTGCTGTTGAAATAATAACTGAATGGACAGATTTGACCTCAACATTATCGGCTGCAGCATTTACGGGACGTTTGTCAGGTTCAAGCATATCCAAGCGTACTGTTGCCGTATTAGGAAGTAATGCTCCATGCCAGCGCCGAGGACGGAAAGGACTAACGGGAGTGAGTGCCATCAGTGGGGCCATGAGGGGCAAAATAGGTCCTTGTGCTGATAAATTATAAGCCGTAGATCCTGCTGGTGTGGCAACAAGAATACCATCGCAACTTAATTGTTCCATGCGTACGTTGTCATCAATACTAATACGAATTTTAGCTGCTTGATAAGATTGACGAAAGAGGGAGACTTCATTGATAGCTAGTGCTTCAATAGTTCCTTGACATTCAGCTTCTGCAATCATGCGTAGGGGATGAATTTCTTTTTTATGTGCGGCAGCAATACGGCTTGGCAATTTTTGTTCATGGAATTCATTCATAAGGAATCCTACAGAGCCTTGATTCATGCCGTAAATAGGTTTTCCGGTGTTCATAACATCCCGGACTGTTTGTAACATTGTTCCATCGCCACCGATTGCAACAACAACGTCAGCTTCTTCTAGAGAAGAATGACCGTAAACGGAAATTAATTTATGAGTAGCTTTTATGGCTTCTTTAGTTTCAGCGGAAATGAAATGAAAGCGGTTTGGTAATGTGGTCATTAAGAATTATCCTGATATTTGCAACTTAGTTTTCTAGCGTATTTTTGAAAAATTTTGAAGCTGTCTATAAAGAACCGTTTTGGTAAGGAAATGGATTATGCACGAAAAGTAATCTGTGTAAGTTATGTATCATAGCAAGATGGGACGAAAAGATTGTATAGTGACATAAACCATAAACGAGTATTTTTTTTTAAGAATGATAATTCATCATTGAAGCTGAGAGTGTGATCAGTTAAAAGATCACTGTTCAGTTTTAAGCACCCGTAGCTCAGCTGGATAGAGCGCTGCCCTCCGAAGGCAGAGGTCACAGATTCGAATTCTGTCGGGTGCACCAAACTTTTCAGTTCTTTCTCGTATTATTGTTATGGTAGTATTGCTTAGAAAAGACAAAGCTATTTTTATTAAGTTATTGGGGGTGCTGGTTAAGTTATATACAGAATAAGCAAATGATTTTAGAAGAATAAAGTTTCTTGTTGTTTATAGAGTCCTTTTTTTGAGTACTTTGAATATTGAGGTAAAGAGAACAGTGCGCTATGGAAGAATTGATTATGTAAAGCCATTTTTTCTTTTTACTTCATTAATGGATTAAAATCTAAGAACTGCATTTCGAATGTCTTAACTTCTTTCTGTAAACAGAGTGAAGACGTTTTTTATTATCCGCTTAAGAAAATGTTTTATGAAAATTATTCGTAAAGCAGTATCAATCTATATTTTTGCGACTCCATGACATAGTTGATAATAGAAACATTATGCTAAGCACTTCTCTTTAACCATGCAAGACATTAAAACCGCTTGTTAGTACCTATAACAGATGACTTTGTTTACAAGGTGATCACATTCAAGAACAATATGATGCTATGCAACAGTATTACAGGTAAGAAATAACTAATTTGTATGCAAAAGGCTTGCCAAGTTCTATTATGAAGGTGTTTTATAAATACGGTTTCAAACAGTTTTGAGCAGTGAATTTAAAAAATAACCGTTGACTGTAAAGCCATGCAAGAAGCAGTAAAGAACATAGAGTTCTTATAGACAGTTAATGCTCTCTCAAAAATTTTCTACGTATTTAAGCACCAGATTTTGCTATAATGAAAGGTTTTTTAGATACTGCTAAGTAAGAAAATCGTATCGTATTGCATGAGCTTTGAAATATCAAATTTTGGAGGACTAATTCGCAACGTCACGTTATATCTCCAAAACTAACTATTGTCCTATTTTATAAGTATTATAGTAATATTCATATATTTTATGTAAAGCTTATCGTATTTATTTAGATTATATACCCTAGTGCATTACAATAACGTTAAAACATAAAAAAGATACGATGCTTCAATACGTATTATGGGTGATTGTTTTATTATATTAATATATATCAATGATTATTTATTTTAACTTATATTTAACTATAATTAAAGTAATATTTATATTATGTATAAATACAGTAATTTTTTTATATTTATATTTTAATAATATAAATTTAATATATTTTTTATTATATTGAGGGGAAATGATACAGAAAATACACAAAAGACTCCTTAAGCAACAAAAAGCGGATCTCACTTCAAGCTGTGAAGGAATGTGTAAGCTTATAAAGTGACGCTAAAAAAGGCAAATGATCATTATAAATTAAAGAATAAGAAAAGTTTATTTATTTGATTTTAAGCCTTCTAGAGAGCAGCCATACCTTTTCTGTTTTATAGAAAGGTTCAATAGTGCTAAGTATTATACTTTAAATAAACAAGAAAGAAAATTATGACTATTATAATAAAACCGGGTGAGGTAACGCTTAATGAACTTGAAGCTATTTATTTCCATGGTGAGGTGAGTAAACTTCACAGTAACACGCATTTAGCTATCAAAAAAGGAGCAGAGCGTATTGCTGAAATTGCTGCTGGAAGTGAGCCAGTTTATGGCATCAATACTGGTTTTGGTAAATTGGCTTCGATTAAAATTGGGACAAACGATGTAGCTATTTTACAAAGAAATCTTATTTTATCACATTGTTGTGGTGTGGGAGAACCTTTAACGGAAAATGTTGTGCGTTTGATGATGACCTTAAAGCTTCTTTCTTTAGGGCGAGGGGCTTCTGGTGTTCGTTTAGAGTTGATATATTTGCTAGAAAATATGCTTGCAAAAGGCGTTATTCCTGTCATCCCTGAAAAGGGATCTGTTGGTGCATCAGGTGATCTTGCGCCGCTTGCTCATATGGCTGCTGTTATGATGGGAGAGGGAGAAGCATTCTTTCAAAACATTCGCATGAGTGGAGCAGCAGCTTTAGAGAAAGCAGGATTGTCCCCTATTATTTTAGAAGCAAAAGAAGGACTAGCCCTTATCAATGGCACTCAAACATCGACAGCACTTGCTCTTGCTGGTCTTTTTCATAGTCATCGAGCATTGTGTGGTGGACTTCTTGCAGGGGCATTGACAACAGATGCCATTATGGGGTCAACAGCACCGTTTCATCCTGACATCCATATTTTACGGGGCCATTATGGGCAGATTTCTGTATCACAAACATTAAAAAAGCTTTTAGAGGATTCAGAAATTCGGGCTGCACATTTACGTGGTGATAATCGTGTACAGGATCCTTACTGTATACGTTGCCAACCACAGGTCATTGGAGCATGTTTTGATATTCTTATCGCAGCAGCAAAAACACTCATTATTGAAGCGAATGCAGTTACAGATAATCCATTGATTTTAAGGAATGGGGAGGTTGTGTCAGGTGGAAATTTTCATGCTGAACCTGTAGCATTTGCTGCTGATCAGATTGCACTTGCTTTATGTGAAATAGGCTCTATTTCTCAAAGACGTATTGCTCTTATGGTCGATCCAGCAGTTTCTTATGGACTTCCAGCTTTTCTAGCGCAAAATGCGGGTCTTAATTCAGGCTTTATGATTGCTGAAGTAACTGCAGCTGCTTTAATGGCTGAAAATAAACAAATGGCACATCCTGCTTCTGTTGATTCAACACCAACTTCTGCAAATCAGGAAGATCACGTTTCAATGGCTTGTCATGGCGCTCGCCGATTATTAGCAATGAGTGAAAACCTTTTTAATATTATCGGCATTGAAACACTTATTGCAGCACAAGGAATTGAATACCGTGCGCCTTTAAAAACAAGCTCCTTCTTACAGTCTGTTATGGAGCATTTGCGTAAAAATGTTGATACTCTTAAAGGGGATCGCTATATGGCTCCAGATCTTCATAAAGGATATATTCTTGTGCGTGAAGGATATTTATTATCCGTTATACCGGAAACAATTTTCCCTCAACTAGAACTTAGATAATATTTATTTTGAATTCAATGTGGAAGGAGGGACAGTTAATTCTTGAACTTATTTCTACAAAATTGAGGAAAGTAATGATATAATTAAATAAATATGTACTCATTTATTTGCTGATATCTATAGGGTGTTTGGGTCCAATTATCTTCTTAATATTATGTTTCATGATGATCCGATTATCAACCAAGCTTATGAAAATGAATATTGGGAGAACTACTTTGGGGAATTTTTAGACTGCCATTTTGGGACTATCTTCCGTAAATTTATAAATTATAGATCATATTCTTATATAATTTTACCATTTATAAAAAATGGCTTATATGTGTCGTATTCAGTGAAATTAAGAGTTTTGTTGTATGTTTCTTTTGTTTTTACGATGTTTTATGATATTTCAGAGTTACTTTTTGTATTTTGAATCGAAAGCAAAGAGGAAAACATGTTTAAAAATCATACATTGTATATTTTAATGACAGTTATTTTTTGTTTTTCACAAATTGTCGAGGTTCATGCAAATCTTTGGAGAACTAGATCTCAAGAAGGTATTTTCATTGCCATGGCTGCCCAAGAGAAAGATACCATTGTTCAGGCGACAAAGATATTTGTCATTGGTAGCTTAGGGCAAAATGCTAGAGAAAGTGGCAGGTCTATTATCGGAAAAAAAGTTGATAAGATTATTTTTACCGCAATAGTTCTTTTTTTGGGAAGACTTGCGTTTAAGGCGGTTGGAGTTCTTAAGAGATGGGCTGGGGCTGCACTTTCTCAAGCTTTTGAAGATTGGCGAGCTTCACTTTATCACTGATTAAGCTATTAAATTGATATTAAAAAGTTAGTTCATGCGCTATCGTGTATAATTTGTGATTGTTGTGAGCTAAAAAAGTAAGAGAGAGTTTGTTTAAAGAAATAATAAAAACTTTAACGCACTCGTTCTCAAATATAGCGGTACAGATTTCTAAGCTTCTATTTCAATAAAATGAAAAGAAAGCATGGGATTAATATTGCATTAAATCCTCTATTTTTGCAGACAAATAGAAGATATAAAAATGAATCACATAACAATTATAAAAAAATTATTACCACTTAATTTTAATAAAATGATATAAAATGGTAGTCCATAAAAATAGCTAAATAATTTGTAATAGAAATATTTTTTATTGCCTAAGGTGGAGTGTTTGTCGCGCCATTGTGCACCGCCTTTTTTTAAATATATTTGGGAGAGAAACATGAGGCTTTATTTATCATAGAGTTGGTGTTGTGGTTATAGATTTTATTAACATTTCAGTTAAGAAAGAAAAAAATGGTAACAAATGAACTGAAACGAGGTATGAGTAAGCGCCAAGTTATTTTTTTAGCCCTTGGCTCTGCTATTGGAACAGGTCTTTTTTACGGCTCTGCACAAGCTATTAAGCTTGCTGGTCCAAGTGTTTTGATTGCTTACTGTATTGCTGGTTTAGCTATTTTTATGGTTATGCGAGCTCTCGGTGAAATGATAATTCATAATCCGCTGTCCGGTTCTTTTGCGCGTTATGCTGCAAATTATATATCACCGTTAGCTGGTTTTTTAACGGGATGGACATATGTATTTGAGATGATTCTTGTTGGTTTAGCTGATATCACAGCTTTTGCGACTTATATGGGGTTTTGGTATCCTGATGTTGCACCTTGGATATGGGCACTCAGCATTACACTGATCATTACAGGGATTAATTTAGCAGCAGTAGAGGTATATGGTGAACTGGAGTTCTTGCTATCTTCCATTAAAATTATTGCTATCATTGCGATGATCGTTTTAGGGATAGCAATAATTTTATGTGGTTGGAATACAAGTACAAATTCTTCCACCGTTAGTATTCGAAACTTGTGGGAAAATGGTGGTATTTTTCCCAATGGATGGTTTGGTTTTTTAGCTTGTTTTAGTGTTGTTGTTTTTGCTTTTGGTGGCATAGAAATCATAGGGATGGCAGTGATGGAAGTACAAAATCCTCTTCAAACCATCTCAAAGGCAATTAATTCTACTCCGTTTCGTATTTTACTATTTTATATCATGACGTTAGCTATTTTAATGTCACTTTATCCTTGGCATGAAATTGGCCTTATGGACAGTCCTTTTGTTTCAATTTTTGAAAACCTTGGAATTTCATCCGCAGCAAATATTCTGAATATTGTTGTTGTTACTGCGGCTATCTCAGCGATGAACAGTGGAATGTATGGTGCTTGTCGCATGATACATGGGTTATCGCAGGAAGGTTATGCTTTAAAAAAGTTTCAGTATTTATCAAAAAACGGTATACCAATTCTTGTTATTTTACTGATCTTTATCATATTTCTTCTTGGAGTTGTTCTTAATTATTTTTACCATGAAGGGCTTTTTTTTCTCATTGCAGCAATGGCAACATTTGCAACGGTTTTCGTTTGGATGATGATTCTGCTTTCGCAAATTTTTATGCGGCTAAAAATGTCTAGAGAAGTACAGTGTGGTTTAAAATTTCCAATTCCATTTTGGCCCATAGGACCAATTTTTTCTATTTTGTTTATGATTTTTATTTTTATTTTATTGTGGTTTTTCGATGATACGCGGCCAGTTTTGATTATAGGTATTAGTTGGATTGTTTTGCTTGTTATTTGTTTCTATGCACTTAAATTTTATAATTTGAAGAAAAAGAAAAACACACTAGGATACAAATAAGGGTTAATTCAAGAGCAATACTGATGAGTTCAGGAGAAAAAGCATTTGATAATTGTTTTCCAGAAATTAGGGGCAATTGTCTAACCATCATGCTATTTTTGTTCTATGTAAACCCCATTTCCATTATCGAAAACGCTTATAGAACAAACTAGTTGATTATTCCACAAATCTGCATTGCCATAAAGTTGGAATAAAATATCAATTTTTGTTGCATGAGCTTGTATAGAGTTAACGATAGATTCTTAAGAACTGTAACGATATTCGTTTTTGGAGAAAGATCGCGAATGATAGCATTAAGATTGACAAGCATGAGTACACTAATACATTCCTAATTTATATATCTCATTGTAATATTTAAATTTTATGATGATATTAACGCACTATTTTTGATAAAAATTAATAATTTCTCACCATAATAGATATAGTATATGCTTGATAACCGTTTTTGTATAGAGGTAGTGGACAATATCTCCACACGTTAAAAATAATGACTAACTAAAATCTAAAAATTTTTGTTAGAATCACAATGTATATTTATTCTTCTAACAGGATTTTAGATGTTAACACTATTTAGTAAAACCTTATGCAAACTTCGCATTGATCATTCTGAACGTTTTTTAGATATGGCTGAAAATTAGACATATCTATACCATTTTTATCTTCTGTAGAGATTGGCAAAAAACTTGTGCCAGTTGGTATGGAAGAAAAGATCATTGAATTCTATTTTTTAGATGAAGAGACTGCTTCTCTCTTGAGAAGAGGGCAGGTATTTTTCGTAAGAATTTTATAATAAATCCTTTTGATTCATTTAAGCATGAAATTGATGGAACGTTTATTAGAAATTTGCATAGTCTTTTAAAACAGGATTTAGCAAAACTTAAAAAATTAATAGAGAAACTTGGAGAAAAGAGACAAGTTTTGTAGAGAAATGTAAAAAACCCTATTCCCTCACTTTTATTTGTGCATTTCTCACTTCAAAAAAGATACGTGGAATAAAAAACTTAATAGATACACAAAGCTAAATGGTGGGCGATGAGAGACTCGAACTCCCGACATCCTCGGTGTAAACGAGGCGCTCTACCAGCTGAGCTAATCGCCCAATGCAATGATCAGCAATTGAGTAGGCCTTCTTTAAGGAAAAATTTTTACAAACGCAAGAATAAAGATAGTGTTTGATGATTTTTTTAAAAAAATGCATAAGCCTGCTTGACATAAACGAATGAACCGCTTACACGACCGCTTATACCAATAATGAATTGGTTCGAAAGAAGTGCGCGGGTGTAGCTCAGTTGGTTAGAGTGCTGGCCTGTCACGCCGGAGGTCGCGGGTTCGAGCCCCGTCACTCGCGCCATTTCGCAACTCCTTCATGAGACTTCTATTTTGAACGAAGATATCTTATGGTTAAGCTATATAGCCGTTGGAGTGTTAGCTTTTAAAATGTTTCAATTAGAATTTAGATTCTCCCGCTTTTTATGTAGTTTTTTATAAGAAGAGGGCTTGCGTCTTTATTTGCTCTGCGTTACCTATGCCGATAAGAAAAGCATCGCTCGATATGCCCTTCAAGCAGTACGAGCGGAATTAACAGAGTGGTTATTGTAATTACTTATTTGATTTAACAATGCGGAGTGGTTAGGTTAATTCAGATCATTTCGTTAAGGTGGAAGAGGATTATGACTCATTTATTGAGCTCTTATTTACCGGTTTTGATCTTTATTATTGTTTCAGCAGTTATTGCTGGAGTTCTTTTAATTATGCCTTACATCGTGGCTTATCGCTCTCCTGATCCTGAAAAATTATCGGCTTATGAATGTGGGTTTAATTCGTTTGATGATGCGCGCATGAAGTTTGATATTCGTTTTTATTTAGTATCGATTTTGTTTATTATTTTTGACCTTGAGGTTGCTTTTCTTTTTCCTTGGGCAGTTTCATTTGGCTCAATGGGTATGTTCGGCTTTTGGTCGATGATTATGTTTTTAGCGCTTTTGACAATTGGGTTTATATATGAATGGAAAAAAGGAGCTCTTGAATGGGATTAATATCTAACAATTCAACGATTACTGCTCCAAACTCGAAAGGGGTTATTAATCCAAATACAGGTGAGTTGATAGGTTCTGACGATAAATTCTTCCGTGATATTAATGCTCAATTATCGGATAAAGGCTTTTTAGTTACCTCGGCAGATGCTTTGATTACTTGGGCGCGTACTGGTTCTTTGATGTGGATGAGTTTTGGTTTGGCTTGTTGTGCTATCGAAATGATGCAGTGCTCAATGCCTCATTATGATAATGAGCGTTTTGGATATGCGCCACGCGCTTCACCCCGCCAATCAGATGTGATGGTGGTAGCGGGTACTTTAACAAATAAGATGGCACCTGCTTTAAGGAAAGTGTATGATCAAATGCCAGAGCCGCGTTATGTGATTTCTATGGGATCATGTGCGAATGGTGGGGGGTATTATCATTATTCTTATTCAGTTGTTCGTGGGTGTGACCGTATTGTGCCTGTGGATATTTATGTTCCAGGGTGTCCTCCTACGGCAGAAGCATTGCTATATGGTATATTATTGTTGCAGAAAAAAATCCGTCGTACTGGTTCTATAGAGCGATAGGGGGCTTTATGTATGATGAATGAATCATTAGTTGAACTTGCTAACTATTTGAAAAACAAGTTAGGGGATAAGCTTGAAGAGACTATTCTTGCATTTGGTGAATTAACTCTTATATCGCGTCTTGATGCGATTACGGATGTTTTAATGTTTGTTCGTGATGATTCTCGCTGTCAGTTTATTAATATTACAGACATTAGTGGTGTTGATTATCCTTCTCGTGATAAACGCTTTGATGTTTCTTACCAGTTATTATCTCCTCGCGAGAATTTACGTTTACGTGTGAAGGTTCGTACGGATGAAAATACTCCCGTTGCTTCTGTTTGCTCGATTTATCCTGGAGCAGAGTGGTATGAACGTGAGACGTACGATATGTATGGAATTTTATTTTCAGGTCATCCCGATTTAAGACGGATTTTAACCGACTATGGATTTGAAGGGCATCCTTTGCGCAAAGATTTCCCTGTGACAGGATTTGTTGAATGTCGCTATGATAATGAAGCAAAAAAGGTGATTTATGAACCAGTTGTTTTGCGTCAAGAGATGCGCAGTTTTGATTTTCTTTCTCCTTGGGAAGGAGGAGAATATGTGTTGCCGTGTGATGAAAAAGTAGATGTCAAAAAATAATATTGGAGCTCATAAGGTTTCATGTGAGAGTAATGTAATTTTAAAATAATTAATTATTTCTAGTATGATAAGAGTTTTTCTTAACATTCGATATGAAGTTTTTTTGAAAAATCGAAAAATAAGGGGTTGGTTGTGGCTGAGGTCAATGTTCGAAACTTTAATATCAACTTTGGACCGCAGCATCCTGCTGCGCATGGGGTTTTGCGCATGGTTTTGGAATTGGATGGTGAAGTTGTTGAACGTGTAGATCCGCATATTGGATTATTGCATCGCGGTACCGAAAAATTAATGGAAACAAAAACTTACCTTCAAGCTGTTCCTTATCTAGATCGTTTAGATTATGTTGCTCCTATGAATCAGGAGCATGCTTTTGTGCTTGCTATTGAAAAATTATTAGGTGTTGAGGTTCCCAAGCGAGGGCAGTTAATACGTGTTTTGTTTTCTGAAATTGGGCGTATACTTAATCATTTGCTTAATGTAACAACGCAGGCAATGGATGTTGGTGCTTTGACTCCACCACTTTGGGGATTCGAGCAACGTGAAAGATTGATGATTTTTTATGAGCGTGCATGTGGTGCACGCCTTCATGCAAATTATTTTCGTCCTGGTGGTGTGCATCAAGACTTACCAGAATCTTTAATTGAGGATATTGGTAATTTTATTGATCCGTTTCTTATTGCTCTTAGTAAACTGGATGCACTCGTGACGCCAAATCGAATTTTTAAGCAGCGTAACGTGGATATTGGCGTAGTGAGTATTGATGAAGCTTGGGCACGTGGTTTTTCTGGGGTTATGATTCGCGGAGCCGGCGTACCATGGGATTTGCGTAAAAGTCAACCTTATGAATGTTATGATGAAATGGATTTTGATATTCCTGTAGGTAAAAATAGTGATTGTTATGATCGTTATTTGATTCGTATGGAAGAAATGCGCCAATCAGCGAAAATTATGCGCCAATGTGTGAATCGCTTACTGAGTACTGAAAAAAATGGACCAGTTTCGAGTTTAGATCGCAAAATTGTGCCACCAAAGCGATGCGAAATGAAAAGTTCTATGGAAGCGCTTATTCATCATTTTAAACTTTATACAGAAGGTTTTCATACTCCTCCTGGTGAAGTATATGTTGCTGTGGAAGCTCCGAAGGGTGAGTTTGGGGTTTACCTTATTTCTGACGGGACTAATAAACCTTATCGTGTCAAGTTGCGTGCTCCTGGCTTTGCACATCTTCAAGCCATGAATTTTTTAACACGAGGTCATATGCTGGCAGATGCTACAGCTATTTTGGGATCGATTGATATTGTTTTTGGGGAGGTTGATCGCTAATGTCCGTGCGCCGTCTTGCAGATGATATTTACCAACCCGCTGAGTTTTCTTTCACAAAAGAAAATCAGATATGGGTCAAAAATACCATAGAAAAGTATCCTGTAGGGCGTGAGCAGTCTGCTGTAATTCCATTATTAATGCGTGCTCAAGAGCAAGATGGTTGGGTGACACGCGCCGCGATTGAACATATTGCTCAGATTCTTTCTATGGCTTATATTCGTGTTCTAGAGGTTGCGACTTTTTACACTCAGTTTCAGCTTCAACCAGTTGGAACAAGAGCACATATTCAGGTTTGTGGTACAACTCCTTGTATGTTACGTGGTTCTGGTGAGTTGATTAAAGTTTGCCAGAAAAAAATTCATCATGAGCCTTTTGTTACTAATCGAGATGGAACGTTATCGTGGGAAGAAGTGGAATGCCTTGGTGCTTGTGTGAATGCTCCAATGGTTATGATTTTTAAAGATACTTATGAAGATCTTACAGCTGAGCGTCTTGAAGAGATTATTGATGCATTTGAAGCAGGTAAGGGATCTGAGATAGAAGTTGGTCCGCAAAGTAGTCGTAAATCATCGGAACCGATTAGTGGTTTAACTTCTCTTATTGATACGGATGAAGAAAAAAAGAAATCACTCAAATTTCCGAAGAATAAAAAGAGTGATGAGAAAATAGGAGCGTAATAAATATTTTTCTTGAGAGGTTATTTATTATTATATCCATTAAAGCAACATCTGATTAAAATAAAAACTTTCGAGAAGTTGTTTAAGAATTGCGTTTGAGGAAATGCTAACAATGTTATGGGCTATAGAAAAGAAGGTGGGGTATGCTGGCAGATAAAGATCGCATTTTCACCAATATTTATGGTTTAAAAGATAAATCATTAAAAGCTGCAATGTCGCGTGGGCATTGGGATGATACTAAGGGAATTATCGAAAAAGGCCGTGACTGGATCATTGATGAAATGAAGGCATCTGGTTTGCGTGGTCGTGGTGGCGCTGGTTTTCCTACCGGAATGAAGTGGTCTTTTATGCCTAAAGAGAGTGATGGTCGTCCCCATTATTTGGTTGTAAATGCAGATGAATCAGAACCTGGAACATGTAAAGACCGTGATATTTTACGACATGATCCTCATACTTTAATTGAAGGGTGTGCACTTGCTACTTTTGCGATGGGAGCAAATGTCGCTTTTATTTATATTCGTGGTGAATATATTCGTGAGCGTGAGGCGCTTCAAGCTGCTGTCGATGAATGTTATGATGCGGGCTTACTTGGCAAAAAAACAAAATATGGGCATGCCTGCGATATTATTATTCATCATGGTGCAGGTGCTTATATTTGTGGCGAAGAAACGGCTCTTCTTGAAAGTCTTGAAGGAAAAAAGGGACAACCTCGACTTAAGCCGCCATTTCCTGCAAATATGGGAATTTATGGCTGTCCAACAACAGTAAATAATGTAGAATCCATAGCTGTTGTTCCAACGATTTTGCGTCGGGGCGCTTCGTGGTTTTCTTCAATTGGACGTGCAAATAATGTTGGAACGAAATTGTTCATGGTTTCTGGGCATGTTGATGCACCTTGTACATTTGAAGAGGCTCTTGGTGTTTCATTCCGTGAATTAATTGAAAAACATACAGGCGGTATTCGTGGCGGATGGAATAATCTTTTAGCAGTTATTCCAGGAGGTGCTTCTTGTCCAGTCGTTCGTGGTGAGGATATGATTGATGCGATCATGGATTTTGATGGGATGCGAGATGTCGGATCTTCTTTTGGTACAGGTGGTGTGATTGTTATGGATAAATCGACCGATATTATCAAGGCAATTTGGCGTATAGCGGCTTTTTTTAAGCATGAAAGTTGTGGGCAGTGTACACCGTGTCGTGAGGGTACGGGTTGGATGATGCGTCTTTTGGGACGTATGGTTGAAGGAAGAGCACAAAAACGAGAGATTGATCTTTTATTTGAAGTATCTCAACAGGTTGAAGGACATACTATTTGCGCACTCGGTGATGCAGCCGCATGGCCTATACAGGGATTGATACGTAATTTTCGTCCAGAAATCGAGCGTAGGATTGATGATTATACGCGAAATATAGTTCAAAGAAAAAATATTGCTTTGGAAGCAGTTTGGTAGAGAATTTTGTTTTTAAAGCAACAGAATGCAAGTTTTAAGTGGATTATCTGCAGGCTGGATGAGTGATGGTAAATATCAAAGTTGATGGTAAAGAGATTGAAGTTCCTGATTACTATACGTTGCTTCAGGCAGCTGAGGCTGCGGGTGCTGAAGTGCCGCGTTTCTGTTTTCATGAATCTTTATCAATTGCTGGAAATTGTCGCATGTGTTTGGTTGAGGTCAAGGGAGGACCTCCAAAACCCCAGGCTTCTTGTGCTATGGGAGTCCGTGATTTACGGTTAGGACCTAATGGTGAAGCGCCAGAAATTTTTACCAACACAGAGATGGTGAAAAAAGCACGTGAAGGTGTAATGGAATTTCTCCTCATCAATCATCCTTTGGACTGTCCTGTGTGTGATCAAGGGGGGGAATGTGATCTTCAAGATCAAGCAATGCTTTATGGGCGTGATTGTTCTCGTTATACAGAAAATAAGCGTGCTGTAGAAGATAAATATATTGGGCCACTTGTAAAGACTGTAATGACACGGTGCATTCATTGCACACGTTGTGTTCGTTTTACAACAGAAGTAGCAGGTATTTCTGAGCTTGGGTTGATAGGTCGTGGTGAAGATGCTGAAATTACCACATATCTTGAAAAAGCAATGACGTCTGAGTTACAAGGGAATGTTATTGATCTTTGTCCAGTAGGGGCTTTAACTTCAAAACCTTATGCATTTCATGCACGTCCTTGGGAATTGGTTAAAACGGAATCGATTGATGTAATGGATGCACTTGGTAGTGCGATCCGCATTGATAGCCGTGGTCGTGAAGTTATGCGGATTATGCCGCGTACAAATGAAGATATAAATGAGGAGTGGATTTCTGATAAAACGCGTTTTATTTGGGATGGATTACGCACTCAGCGGCTTGATAAGCCATATGTGCGCAAAGATGGAAAGTTTCAACCTGTAAGTTGGACGGAAGCTTTTGCAACAATTAAAATGATGGTTTCCAAAACCTTGCCAGAAAAAATCGGGGCAGTTGCAGGAGATCTTGCATCCGTTGAGGAAATGTATGCACTTAAAACATTGCTGCTTTCATTGGGGTCAAAGATTTTTGATTGTCGTCAAAGAGGAATGGCCTTATCCTCTGAATTAGGGCGTTCGAGTTACATTTTTAATCCAACAATTGTAGGCATTGAGCAAGCTGATGCATTGCTTATCGTGGGGTCTAATCCGCGTCATGAGGCCGCTGTTTTAAATGCACGTATTTTAAAGCGCCAACGAAAGGGACAGTTTCCCATTGCATTAATTGGAGAAAGGGTCGATTTACGTTATCCATACTCTTATCTTGGAGATGGTACTGATGCATTGAGTGCTCTTATTCGTGGAGAGGATGGGTTTTTAAATGTGTTAAAAGAGGCAAAAAGGCCACTTATTCTTATTGGAGAGGGAGCTCTTTCAGGTAAAGAAGGTTTATCTGTTTTAAAAAATCTTGCAAAATTAGCTGATAATATTGGAGCTCTTAACGAAGAATGGAATGGGTTTGGTGTTCTTCACAATGCGGCGTCGGCTGTTGGAGGATTGGACATTGGTTTTATTTCTGAATTGGGGGTTGCAAATATTATTAAAACCTGTGAAGTTTTATTTTTACTTGGTGCGGATGAAATAGAACTAGCCAATACAAAAGCTTTTACAATCTATATTGGGAGTCATGGTGATAATGGTGCACATGCTGCTGATGTTATTTTACCAGCATCAGCTTACACTGAAAAATCAGGACTTTATGTAAATACAGAAGGACGTGTTCAAATGACAAATCGGGCTGGGTTTGCCCCTGGTGAAGCAAAAGAAGATTGGGCTATTTTACGTGCTTTATCGGATGTTTTAGGAAGAAAGCTTCCTTTTGATTCGCTTTCTCAATTAAGACAGAGTTTGTTTAATGATTATCCACATCTTTGTTCCATTGATGATATAGAGCCTTCTGGTATAAGCAATCTTAAAGCGCTTGGTTCACAAATGATTGCACTAGAGAGGCAAGCATTTACTTCTATGGTTAAAGACTTTTATTTGACAAATCCGATAGCGCGTGCTTCTGCGGTTATGGCTGAATGTTCATCTCTTGCCAAGAACCATATTACGCAAGCCGTAGAGTAAGGGCAAAGGAATAATGATGTATGATTTCTTTATGACTTGGTTATTGCCATTGCTCATTATAGTTGGAAAAACACTTCTCCTTTTAATTGTTCTTTTGGTCTTAGTTGCGTATCTTCTTTATGCAGACAGAAAAATTTGGGCGGCTGTACAATTGCGTCGTGGACCAAACGTTGTTGGTCCATGGGGTTTATTACAGTCTTTTGCGGATTTAATTAAATTTGTTGTTAAGGAGCCTATTATACCTGCTGGTGCTAATAAGAGTGTTTTTCTTTTGGCACCTTTTGTTTCTGCTACGCTTGCTTTATCAACTTGGGCTGTTATTCCAGTTAATGAAGGCTGGGAAGTTGCAAAAATTAATGTTGGTTTGCTTTATATTTTAGCCATCTCATCTCTTGAAGTTTATGGCGTTATTATGGGAGGGTGGGCATCAAATTCAAAATATCCTTTCTTAGGAGCTCTTCGTTCGGCAGCGCAGATGGTTTCTTATGAGGTTTCCATAGGATTTGTACTTGTAACGGTCATTTTGATAAGTGGTTCATTGGATCTCACAACGATTGTTCATAAACAAAGTCATGGATTTGGGACGACTCTTGGTCTTCCTTTTAGCAGTTTTCTTGATTGGAATTGGCTCGTTCTTTTTCCAATGTTTATTATATTTTTTATTTCCGCACTCGCAGAAACAAATCGCCCTCCCTTTGATTTGGTGGAAGCAGAATCTGAGCTTGTTGCTGGTCATATGGTGGAGTATTCTTCAACGCCTTATATGCTCTTTTTTCTTGGGGAGTATGTTGCTATTGTTTTAATGTGCGCATTAACAACCATATTATTTTTAGGGGGGTGGTTACCTCCTTTGGATGTTTGGTGGCTTAATTGGGTTCCTGGTGTCATTTGGTTTGTTCTAAAAGTTTGCTTTGTATTTTTTTGGTTTGCTATGGTCAAAGCATTTGTTCCACGTTATCGCTATGATCAGCTCATGCGCCTTGGTTGGAAGGTGTTTCTTCCTCTTTCATTGGCGATGGTCGTGATAACTGCTAGTTTTTTAAAATATATTGGTTTTGCTTAAGAGGAGGTTTTACTGTGTCAGGTTTTATTCAAGCAGCAAAATCGCTCCTTCTTTTGGAATTTGTGAGTGCTTTTTTCTTAGCGATGCGTCAGTTTTTCTCACCAAAACCTACGATTAACTATCCTTATGAGAAGGGCTTTGTTTCTCAGCGGTTCCGTGGGGAACATGCTCTACGTCGTTATCCGAATGGTGAAGAGCGGTGTATTGCTTGTAAATTATGTGAAGCGATTTGCCCTGCGCAAGCTATTACAATTGAAGCAGGGCCGCGGCGCAATGATGGTACACGTAGAACTGTTCGTTATGATATAGATATGGTTAAGTGTATTTATTGCGGTTTTTGTCAAGAAGCCTGTCCAGTTGAAGCTATTGTAGAAGGTCCAAATTTTGAGTTTGCAACAGAAACGCGTGAAGAACTTTATTATGATAAAGAGAAGCTTTTAATGAATGGAGATCGCTGGGAGCGAGAAATTGCTCGAAATATATTGATGGATGCACCTTATCGTTAAGTGTATCATTGAGTGAGGTGTCGGATAATATTTCCGATAAATTGTAATCTGGTATGAAATTTTATACCAATTGTTTGGTTAATTGAGGAGAAGCCTATGCTAACGGATCTAGCGGCGGCATTTTTCTATTTATTTGCTTTTATTATGCTTGCGAGTGGTTTTATTGTTATTACAGCGCGCAATCCTGTGCATTCAGTTTTGTTTTTAATATTAGCATTTTTTAATGCTGCGGCTTTATTTTTGCTTGCAGGAGCAGAGTTTTTGGGGCTTATTCTGCTTGTTGTTTATGTTGGTGCTGTGGCAGTCTTGTTTTTATTTGTAGTTATGATGCTTGATGTTGATTTTGCTGAGTTAAAAAGTGGTGCACTTCGGTACGCTCCTATTGGAGCTCTTGTTGGTGGTATTGTTGCTGTAGAATTGATTGTTGTTTTTGTGAGTAACCGTTTTTCTCCAGTTGTTAGAACACATATTACACAACCTATGCCGGACTTACTGCAACGAACAAATACACAGGCATTGGGAGATGTTCTTTATACGGATTATGTTTTTTATTTTCAGATTGCTGGGATAATTTTGTTGACTGCAATGATTGGCGCGATTGTTTTAACACTCCGTCATAAGTCAGGTGTCAAGCGACAATCTATAGCAGTGCAGGTTTCTCGAACAGTAGAAAATGCAATTGAAATTAAGCAAGTTGAATCAGGCAAGGGCGTTTAAGGGGGGTGCTATGCACATTGATATCACACATTATCTCATTGTTTCTGCTTTGATGTTTACAATCGGTATTGCTGGAATTTTTCTCAACAGAAAGAATGTGATTATTATCTTGATGTCCATTGAGCTTATATTGCTTTCAGTGAATCTCAATTTTGTTGCATTTTCAGCATTTCTTCATGATCTTGTTGGTCAAATATTCGCTTTGTTTATCTTAACGGTAGCAGCTGCTGAAGCCGCAATTGGTCTAGCAATTCTTGTCGTTTTTTTCCGCAATCGTGGTTCTATTGCTGTTGAAGATGTTAATGTAATGAAAGGCTAACCAGTGATGTATTATACGATTGTCTTTCTTCCACTTTTGGGCTTTTTAATTGCTTCTATAGGTGGGAAAACTATAGGAGATCGTGCGAATGAATTAATAACATGTAGTTTTATGGTAGTTGTTGCCATATTCTCGTGGGTAGCATTTTTTAATATTGCTCTTGGTCATGCTCCAGTAGTTGATATATTAGTATTACATTGGCTCACTGTCGGTGGTTTAACTTTTGATTGGGCTTTACATATTGATACATTAACAGCTGTTATGCTTATTGTTGTAAATAGTGTTTCAGCATTAGTGCATATTTATTCAGTTGGTTATATGCATCATGATCCATCAAGGTCTCGGTTTTTTTCTTATCTTTCCTTATTTACATTTATGATGCTTATGTTGGTGACATCCAATAACTTGATTCAGATGTTTTTTGGATGGGAAGGTGTGGGTCTTGCTTCTTATTTACTCATTGGCTTTTGGTTTCAGCGAGATTCTGCTAATAAGGCTGCAATGAAAGCTTTTGTGGTTAATCGTGTTGGAGATTTTGGTTTTCTCTTAGGAATCTTTAGTATTTTTGTTTTATTCCAATCGGTTGATTTTGCTTCTATTTTTTTAAAAGCTGCAGACAATAGCTTTGTACAAAATATGACATTTTTAGGTTGGAAGTTTGATAGACAGACGGCAATTACTATTACATGTCTTTTATTGTTTATTGGTGCGATGGGAAAATCAGCACAATTTCTTTTACATACATGGCTCCCTGATGCAATGGAGGGGCCAACGCCTGTATCGGCACTGATTCATGCTGCAACAATGGTGACAGCTGGTGTTTTTATGGTTGCGCGTATGTCTCCAATTTTTGAACTTTCTTCGACTGCTTTGACAGTAATTATTATTGTTGGAGCAACGACTGCGTTTTTTGCAGCAACTGTGGGGTTAGTGCAGAATGATATTAAGCGTGTTATAGCTTATTCTACATGTTCACAACTTGGTTATATGTTTGTTGCATTAGGTGTTGGCGCTTATGGAGCAGCTGTTTTTCACCTTTTTACGCATGCTTTTTTTAAAGCCTTATTGTTTCTTGGCGCTGGCTCTGTAATTCATGCAGTATCTGATGAACAAGATATGCGAAAAATGGGTGGATTACGTAAGCATATAAAGGTAACTTATTGGATGATGATGATAGGAACCATTGCATTGACAGGTGTTGGGATTCCAGGAACACTTTTCGGGACTGCTGGTTTTTTCTCCAAGGATGCGATTATAGAATCCGCTTTTGCATCACATAATATTGCTTCAGGATATGCTTTCTGTCTTCTTGTTTTTGCTGCTTTATTAACAAGTTTTTACTCATGGCGGCTTATATTCATGACATTTTATGGTAAACCACGAGCCACTGTTGACGTTATGCATCATGTTCATGAATCGCCTCCAGTTATGTTGATTCCACTCTTTATTTTATCTGTTGGCGCAATGTTTGCTGGTATTGTTTTTCAACCTTACTTTTTTGGTGATTTTTATGACGCTTTTTGGAAGGGAGCGTTATTTACAAGCAGCCACAATCACATTCTTCATGATGCCCACCATGTGTTTAATTGGGTAAAATGGTCGCCATTTATAGCAATGGTTCTTGGATTTATGTTAGCCTATTTATTCTATATTTCTTTTCCTTCTCTTCCCAAAAAGTTGGCTGGAGTTATGCCAAGAGTGTATCATTTTCTTTACCAAAAATGGTATTTTGATCAATTATATCATTTTTTGTTTGTTCGTTCTGCTTTCAAAATTAGTTTCTTTTTTTGGAAGGTGGGTGATGGTAAAATTATTGATGGTCTAGGTCCAAATGGTATTGCAGCGCGTGTTGTTGATATTACAAATAGAGTTGTTCGGATGCAGACAGGCTATCTTTATCACTATGCATTTGCAATGCTTATAGGCGTTGCATTGCTGATCACATGGATGATGATCGGGGGCGTAAACTGATGATTGATTGGCCTATTCTTTCTACGGTTACATTTCTACCGCTTATTGGTGTGCTTCTGATTTTATTTATCAAAGACGATAGCGAAGTAGCACGGCATAATATACGCAATGTAGCATTTTTTACGACCGTATTTGTTTTTATTATTTCCTTAATTATTTGGGCAGGATTTGATAATACAAATCCTAGTTTTCAAATGGTTGAGAAATTTAATTGGTTAGGTAGTGGTATTCACTACCATATGGGCATTGATGGTATTTCTGTTCTTTTTGTGGTTCTTTCAGCTTTTCTTTTGCCTTTCTGTGTTTTAGCAAGTTGGGAAAATATTAAAGATAGATTAAAAGCTTATATGATTGCGTTTCTTCTTCTTGAGGTTGCTGTTATTGGAGTCTTTTGTGCTCTTGATGCGATGCTATTTTATGTTTTTTTTGAAGGCAGCCTTATTCCAATGTTTATTATTATAGGTGTTTGGGGTGGAGCACGTCGTGTTTATGCAAGTATAAAATTTTTCCTATACACTTTACTTGGTTCAGTTCTTATGCTGGTTGCTCTTATGGCTATGTACTGGAAAGTTGGAACACTTGATATACCGACTTTACTAAATTATCAGTTTCCCGCGCATATGCAAATGTGGTTATGGCTTGCTTTTTTTGCTTCTTTTGCGGTTAAAATGCCGATGTGGCCGGTTCACACATGGCTTCCTGATGCTCATGTGGAAGCACCGACAGCCGGTTCGGTTATTTTGGCTGGTGTCTTACTCAAATTAGGCGGTTATGGTTTTCTTCGTTTTTCTTTACCAATGTTTCCTATTGCCTCAGCTGATTTTGCACCTTTAGTTTTCACATTATCGCTTATCGCTATTATTTATACATCACTGATTGCACTTGTACAAAATGACATAAAAAAACTTATTGCGTATTCCTCAATAGCACATATGGGATACGTGACGATGGGTATTTTTGCTGCAAATGAACAAGGTATCCAAGGTGCTATTTACCAGATGCTATCGCATGGAATTGTTTCAGCAGCTTTATTTCTTTGTGTTGGGATTATTTATGATCGTTTACATACACGTGAAATTTCAGCTTTTGGCGGTTTAGTAAATAACATGCCCAAATATGCTGTTGTTTTTTTGATCTTCACTATGGCCAATGTAGGCTTACCTGGAAGTTCAGGATTTTTGGGTGAATTTTTAACTTTAGTAGGTGTTTTTCAAGTGAATAAATTGGTTGTCGTTTTTGCTACAACTGGCGTTATTTTATCGGCTGCTTATGCGCTTTATCTTTATCGACGTGTAGTTTTTGGTTCCTTGGACAAAGAAAATTTAAAAGTACTTATTGATCTTTCTTCAAGAGAAAAATTCATCCTGTATCCGATGGTTATTCTTACAATATTTTTTGGTATCTATCCAACGCCTATTCTTAAAGCGACGGCGTTTTCTGTAGAAGCCCTCATCAATAAACTGCATTAGATAAGGGAAGAATGCACATGCAAACCGAAATAATAGCCCAATTAGTATTAATTCTTCCAGAGATTTTAATAGCATTGGGAGGAATAGTATTACTTTTGATTGGTGTTTATTCCAATGCACGTTCCTCTTTAACTGTGATTGGTTTGGCCATTGCTCTTCTTGTAGCAGCTATTGTTATTATCGTTGTTTTTCCGAAAAGTGGTGTATTTCAAACCAATGCGCTCATTATAGATTCTTTCGGCCGTTATATGAAAATTTTAACGCTTATTGGTGCACTCTTTGCTCTTATTATGTCTGTTGGTTTTACTTGTGCGCAAAAGCTTGATATATTTGAATTTCCAGTGCTCGTTCTTTTAGCAACCCTTGGCATGATGCTGATGATTTCAGCTGGTAATATGTTATCTCTTTATATGGGATTAGAACTACAATCCTTAGCTTTATACGTTTTAGCTGCAATCAATCGTGATAATATCAAATCTTCTGAAGCAGGTATAAAGTATTTTGTTTTAGGGGCGTTGTCTTCAGGATTACTGCTTTATGGCATTTCTTTGCTTTATGGTTTTACCGGTCAAATTGGTTTTCGCGAAATCGCTATTGCTTTAAAAGGTGAAAATTTACAATTGGGGGTTATTTTTGGAATTGTTTTTATTTTAGCGGGTTTGGCTTTCAAAATTTCTGCAGTTCCATTTCATATGTGGACACCTGATGTTTATGAAGGAGCGCCAACACCTATTACAGCATTTTTTGCGGGTGCTCCTAAAGTTGCTGCGATGGCACTCATTATTCGTGTTATTGTTGCGACCTTTATTCCACTAGGTAGTACTGATGGTTCTATGCCTGCATGGCAGCAAATTTTGGTGTTCATGGCGATTGCATCGATGATACTTGGTGCATTCGCTGCAATTGGCCAGAGCAATATTAAGCGTTTAATGGCTTATTCGTCAATCAGTCATATGGGATATGCACTTGTTGGTTTAGCTGCTGGAGATATTCTTGGAATAAAAAGTGTTATTCTTTATATGACTATTTATCTTGGCATGACGCTTGGTTCATTTGCTTTTATTCTTGGAATGCGGTCTAGTGTTGGAAATATTGAAAATATTTATGATCTTTCAGGGTTAATAAAGACTAATCCGTTTATGGCTATTGTGATGACAATACAACTTTTTTCTTTAGCGAGTATCCCACCCATGGCTGGTTTTTTTGGGAAATGGTATACATTTTCGGCTGCTGTTCATGCTGGACTTACTCCACTTGCTATCATTGGGATGATAGCGTCTGTTATTGGGGCTTTTTACTATTTGAGAGTTATTAAAATTATGTGGTTTGATGACGCAAAAGCGCATTTTGTTGTTTTATCGAAAGAGCTTCAATTTTGTCTTGGCCTTTCTGCATTATTCATTTTGTTTTATATGCTTTTTGGAGTTTTATTCACTGAATTAGCAGAAAAAGCCGCCGCCGCATTGTTTTAATGAATATGGTTTATATCTTATCAGATTTTGCACAAAAGCAAGGATACACTGTTGAATCTTACGGAAGTGTTGCTTCAACAAATCTCATTGCACAAGAAAAAGCACAAGCTGGTCATCAAGGCTATTTATGGATTGTTGCGCAGGAGCAAACACAAGGAAGAGCAAGAAGAGCTAGGGTATGGCATAGTCCGAAAGGAAATCTTTATTCTAGTCTTTTGTTAATTGATGGTATTGTTCACCAAACTTCTGCTCAGCTTGGTTTTGTTGCCGGAGTAAGTGTGGTAGAGGCGGTAAAACAATTTGTAAAAGATGAAAAGCAAACAGACAGTATTGTTCGTTTAAAATGGCCAAATGATATTTTGCTAGGAGGAGCGAAAAGCTCTGGAGTTTTGCTTGAAATTTTTAAATTGACACCACAACAGTACGCATTGGTTATTGGTATTGGAATAAATGTAAAATATCATCATAAAGATGCGCCGTATCCTACTTCAAGTTTAAAAAATATTGGTTTAAATGTTGAATCAGAACAGTTATTTACGGTTTTGACGGAGTGTTTTTCTAAAAATCACCTTCTTTGGAAACAACCAAGAGGATACGATATAATCCGCGAAAAATGGCTTTCATATTCTGTTCATCTTGGACAGCATGTCAAAATAGTTAATGGTGAAAAAATCATCGAAGGTTTTTTTGATGGTATTGATAGTAATTTCAACTGCATTGTAAAACAAAAAAATGGTCAGCAAGCTATCATAAGTGCTGGGGATGTTCATTTTGGTTTGGCTGCTTCTGCTAATGCAGGTCGTTATTAATTTATAAAATCTTATTTTATCATCAGGGTATCTTAATGCTTTAGGAGATGTTTATGGTTATTGCCAACGAAAATGAATTTGTTTTTTTACCTTTAGGAGGAGTAGGTGAAATAGGGATGAATCTGGCTGCTTATGGATTTGGTCCAAAAAATCTTCGTGAATGGTTACTTGTTGATATGGGGGTTAGTTTTGCTGGTCCTGAATTACCGGGAGCAGATCTTATTTTGCCTGATATTCGTTTTCTAGAAAGTGAAAAACATAATATATCGGGTCTTATTTTGACACATGCTCATGAAGATCATTATGGTGCTGTCCTTGATTTATTACCAAAGCTTAAAGTTCCGCTTTACTGTACTTCTTTTACGGCGGGATTATTGGAGAGTAAAAGACAATCAGATTTTCAATCTCATAAAATTTCACTCAATATTTTTCAAGTTGGTGATTGCTTTCAGGTTGGTTCCTTTTCAATTGAGGCTATAGCCGTTAATCATTCGATTCCAGAATCTGTATCTTTGGCACTTACAACATCTTTAGGCACTGTGATTCATACTGGTGATTGGAAAATAGACCATACACCTTCGCTTGGTCCTGTAACAGATGAAAAACGGTTTCGTGCTTTAGGGAATCAAGGTGTTTTAGCCTTACTTTGTGATTCCACAAATGCATGTCGGGATGGTATATCACCATCAGAACAGCAAGTTCAGAGAAGCCTTTCTGAAATTATTTCGAAAGCTGAAGGGCGTGTTGCTCTTGCAACTTTTGCCTCTAATATTGGTCGGATACGTTCAATTGCTCTTGCTGCTGAATCTGTTGGTCGCCAAGTTCTTGTTATTGGGCGCTCTCTTAAGCGAAGTATTATGGTTGCGGAAGAGCTTGGTTATATGAAAGGCTTAGTACCATTTATTACGGAAGATGATTATGTGCATATTCCGCGGAAAAATATTGTTTTGGTTGTGACGGGGAGTCAAGGTGAACCGTGTGCGGCCCTAGCTAAACTATCGCGAAATGAAATGGGAAAGATTATGCTTTCTGCTGGTGATACCGTTATTTATTCATCACGAAGTATACCAGGAAATGAAAAAGCTATTCTTGAAATACAAAATCGTTTCATAGATCTGGGAATTAAAACGATCACAAATGAAGATACACTTGTTCATGTTTCTGGTCATCCTCGTCGTTCAGAACTTTTACAGATGTATGATTGGATAAAACCAAAGATACTTGTTCCTGTGCATGGTGAGGCAATGCATCTTACTGCTCACGCGGCTTTAGCACGTCAAGCAGGTATTAAAATTGTTAGGGATATTAGAAATGGTAGTATACTACGTCTTGCTCCAGAGCCTGTAGAAGTCATTGATCAAGTTCCTGTTGGCCGCATCTATAAAGATGGTTGTCTTATTGGGAATGAAGATGAATTAGGAATTCGCGAACGTCGCAAACTAAGTTATGCTGGTTACGTTGCCGTTTCCCTCCATATGAACAGCAAAGATGAGTTATTAGATGATATTGGTTTAATCACATTCGGATTACCTGAAAAGAATGGAAAAGAGAAAAGTTTGAGAGATATTCTTTTAGATATTGTAGAAAATACACTTTATAATATTCCTCGTAGTAAACGAAAAAATAATGAACTTATTCGGGAAGCAACGCGGCGTGCAGTGAGAGCAGCTGTTAATGAAATTTGGCGAAAAAAACCTATCTGTACAGTTTTTTTACATCGGTCAAAATAAAGCATTTTAATATTAGGTTATTTTCTTCTTAATGAAAGGAAGAGACAATAAATTGTCAGATCATTTTATCGCTAAAAATAAGCCCAATAAGGAATAGAGCACATAAATTTTTCAACAATATGATCGTTATGTTTGCAAGCATTCAGAATGTAGTTATAGATGAGCATATATTATATTTAAATTGTTTCAATATGATGGGTCTGATTAGGAGTTAATTATTTCAATGCGTCTTTCTCAATATTTCCTTCCACTTTTAAAAGAGAATCCTAAGGAAGCAGAGATTGTTTCTCATCGATTGATGTTGCGTGCAGGTATGATTCGCCAACAAACATCAGGAATTTATTCTTGGCTTCCCTTAGGCAAAAAAGTGCTTGATAAAGTTTGTAAAATTATTCGTGAGGAACAAGAACGAGCTGGTGCTATAGAAATATTAATGCCTACAATTCAATCTGCAGAGCTTTGGCGTGAAAGTAATCGTTATGATGATTATGGTTTGGAAATGCTCCGTATTAAAGATCGTCAAAAGCGTGATTTGCTTTATGGTCCGACAAATGAAGAGATGGTAACAGATATTTTCCGTTCTTATGTCCATTCTTACAAAGATCTTCCACTCAATTTGTACCATATTCAATGGAAGTTTCGTGATGAAATCCGTCCACGTTTTGGTGTGATGCGTTCACGAGAGTTTTTAATGAAAGATGCCTATTCGTTTGATCTTGATTATGAAGGTTCTCAAACATCTTATAATCGTATGTTTATTGCTTATTTACGTACTTTTTCTCGTCTTGGCTTAAAAGCAATTCCTATGCGTGCTGATACAGGGCCAATTGGCGGTGAACTCAGCCATGAATTTATTATTTTGGCTGAAACGGGAGAGAGCGCTATATTTTGTGATAAACAATTTCTTGAACTTACTGTTCCACACAGTTCGATCGATTTTAATGATAAAACTGTTTTAGCTAATATTGTTAAACAGTGGACATCTTTTTATGCAGCAACAGAGGAAATCCATAATGAAGAAGAGTGGGCTAAAGTTCCTGATAAAAATCGTCTTTCAGCGCGTGGTATTGAAGTAGGGCATATTTTCCACTTTGGCACGAAATATTCTGCTCCAATGAGAGCGAAAGTTATGGGCCAAGATGGAAAAGAACATGTTGTCTCTATGGGATCTTATGGCATTGGACCTTCGCGCCTTGTTGCAGCAGCTATTGAAGCTTCTCATGATGAAAATGGTATTATTTGGCCAAGTTCTATGGCACCGTTTGATTTTGGTATCATCAATATGAAACCAGATGATGAGAAATGTACGCATGCGTGTGAAACTCTCTATCAGGGATTAAGACATGCTGGTTTTGACCCATTATTAGATGATAGAAATGAGCGTCCAGGAACCAAATTTGCAATAATGGATTTAATTGGTTTACCAACACAAATAATTGTTGGACCTAAAAGCATTGCACAAAATGAAGTTGAAATGAAAGATCGCAAAACGGGTATTAAAAAATCTCTAACGATTGAAGATGTACTCAAACAGTTTTCCGTGATTTGATAGGCAATATTATGAAGAGGTTGAGAAATAAATGGTTTTCATCTTATGAGTGGATGATTGCTTTTCGTTATATGATTCCCAATAAAAAACATGTCGTTGCATCTGTTATTTCAATTATTTCTCTCATTGGAATTATGTTAGGGGTGTTTGCTCTTGTTGTTGTTATGGCGGTGATGAATGGTTTTCGTACAGAGCTTCTCAATCGTATTCTTGGCATGAATGGACACCTTATTGTTCAGTCAGTTCATTCTGGTTTTTTCGATTATAAGACACTTATTTCTTCTTTAGAATCTGTGAATGGTATAAAATTTGCTTTACCTGTTATTGAAGGTCAAGCGCTTGTTCAGGGTGAACTTGAAGGAGGGTCTGGTGCATTAGTTCGTGGTATGCGCAAACAAGATTTAGAAAAGCTTAAAGCAGTATCCCAAAATATTAGGTTAGGTTCGCTTGCTCAATTTGATAAAGAGGAAGGTGTTGCAATTGGAAGTGGTTTAGCATCAAAATTAGGCCTTACCGTTGGGAGTGATCTTCGTATTATTACACCAGATGGTGATGAGACACCTTTTGGAGTTACGCCACGTGTTAAGGCTTATAAAGTGACTGCTATTTTTGAAGTAGGCATGTCTGAATATGATTCAATATTCGTTTTTATGCCTCTCCATGAAGCGCAAATGTTTTTTAATTTGGGAGATCAGGTTAAGTCTTTAGAATTATTTCTAAATAATCCTGATGCTGTTGAGAAAATAAAACCAGTTGTGGAGAAAGTTGTTGAACAACAGATCTATTTAATTGATTGGCGTGAACGCAATCAGGCTTTTTTTTCAGCTTTACAGATTGAACGGAATGTTATGTTCTTTATTCTTTCTCTTATTATTCTTGTTGCTGCTTTAAATATTATTTCAGGGTTAATTATGCTGGTAAAAGATAAAAGCCATGATATTGCAATTTTACGTACGATGGGCGCACAACAAAGTGCAATTCTTCGTATATTTATCGTCACTGGTATGATGATTGGATTTATTGGAACAATATTGGGGTTAATTTTTGGTGTCATAGCGACCGCGAATATTAATCATATTCAAGATTTTGTATCTTGGTTATTTAATGTTGATGTTTTTAATCCTCAACTTTATTTTTTAACAAAATTGCCTGCGCAAATTGAGTGGGGACAAACAGCTATGGTTGCTGTAATGGCTTTATTTTTGTCATTTCTTGCAGCACTTGTGCCGGCATGGCGGGCTGCTAAACTGGATCCTGTACAAGCTTTAAGGTATGAATAATGACGGCTGTTTTAGAGCTTGTAGAGATTGAGAGACATTTTTTTGAAAGTAATAAACCTCTCATTATTTTAGATAAAGCGAATTTTATCCTTAATCGTGGGGAACTTGTAGCACTTGTAGCACCATCTGGTGCTGGGAAATCTACACTTCTTCATATCGCTGGATTATTAGAAAAACCAACGGCTGGTGATGTGATGTTACGGGGAATTTCTTGTGCAAAGCGCTCTGATAATGAACGAACAGCTATAAGACGAAATGATATCGGTTTTGTCTATCAATTTCATCACCTGCTTCCAGAATTTACAGCTTTAGAAAATGTTATGATCCCGCAAATGATAGCAGGATTTAAAAAATCTATAGCAGAAGATCGTGCACTTAAATTGCTTACATATCTGCGTGTTTCTCATCGTGCTAATCATCGCCCATCAGAATTATCGGGTGGCGAACAACAACGTGTTGCTATTGCACGTGCAGTCGCAAATGGTCCTTCAATTCTTTTGGCTGATGAGCCTACAGGAAATCTTGATCCTGTAACTTCAGCTTATGTATTTCAAGCCTTATCTGCGCTTGTTCGTCAATCTGGCCTTTCTGCTCTTATTGCAACACATAATTACGCTTTGGCTAAACAAATGCATCGTCGAATTACGCTTAAAGAAAAAAAGATTATTGAACTTCCCTAGACTAAGGTGCAAAATTTATTTTATAAATTAAAAACTGGATTTATATCACTTTTTACTTAATTCAAGGAGACTTTTATGACAGTTTTTGTCGTTGACGAAAATCAACTGGACGTGCGTCGTCGCCGATTGGTTTTTCGTGCATGGCACCGCGGTATTCGTGAAATGGATTTAATTTTTGGACGCTACGTAGATTCCCATATTGCTGGGATGAATGCTAAAACGATTTCTGAACTTGAGTATATTATGTCTTTTGATGATCGCGATTTATTCGCATGGGTTACGGGAGAAATTTCACCACCTTCTGAAGTTGATAGTCCACTTTTTCGTGACGTTGTAAACTACCATGTTTACATAAATTTAAATTGATCTCTATGCCTATATTTAAAAAAATTGTCATTCCCAAAAACGTTTCTGCTCATATAACTTTTGATGGAATTACTGATGGATTTGAAGCCTTTGCACTTGCCAAATTGAGTTCAGAAATTGCACAAGATAAACCACTTATCTATGTTGTCCGTGATGGAACAAAAATTGTTCATTTACAGCAAGTTTTAAATTTTATTGAGCCAAATTTGCCTGTACTTCAATTTCCTGCGTGGGATTGTTTACCCTATGACAGAGTATCTCCTGGGATTACTGTTATGGCACGTCGGTTCTCAGCTTTGGCACATATAGCAAATTTACGTAAGAAGCCACGTGCTGCAATTATACTAACAACAGCAAATGCAATTATTCAAAAACTACCTCCTCATGAAATGATTGAAAATCAAATGATTCATGTACGTGTTGGTCAGCGTGCGAACATGGGGTATTTAATTCAATTTTTAGAATCCAATGGTTTTGAACGCGTTACGGTTGTACGTGATGTTGGTGAATTTGCTGTGAGAGGAGGAATTCTTGATATTTTTTCTCCTATTGATATTGAACCTTTACGGCTTGATTTTTTTGGTGACACTTTGGAAACCATCCGCGTATTTGAAACAGCAACACAAAGAACAACAAATAAAAGAACTGAATTTTTTTTACACTCGATGAGTGAAGTTGTTCTTACACCTGAGCGTGTGAGCCGATTTAAAAGCAATTATATTCGTACATTTGGTGTGTCACAAAAAAATAACATGCTTTATGAAGCTCTTTCTCAAGGGCGACGTTTTGCCGGTATGGAACATTGGTTACCATTTTTTTACGAAAAACTTGACACTTTTTTTGACCATTGCGGTAATTTACCTATTGTCTTTGAACATCTCATAGAAGAAGTGCTTATTGAACGCTATCGCCTTATTGAAGATTATTATAATGCACGCAAAGAGCTTGAAACTGATAAAAAGAATCCTGCTTCTTACCATCCAATAGAACCTAATCTTCTCTATTTAACACCAGAGCGTGTTTTAGAGCGCGCGCAACAATCCGGACAGCGTGTTGATTTTACACCTTTTGATGTTCCACAAACTTTTGGACAAACTGTTTTTCACGCAAATATTAAACTAGGATATGACTTTGTAAAGGAGCGTAATGCGCAAGAAAAAAATGTTTTTTCAAGTGTGGTTCATCATATTGCTTCATTACGTGCTGCTGGCAAGAAGGTTCTCTTAGCTTGTTGGAGTGAAGGATCAATGAATCGTTTGTTGCAGGTTTTCGATGAGCATGGATTGAAAAAAATAGAAATTGTCAAATCATTACAAACTGTAAAAGCGACACCCCGAGATCATATAACTGCGGCGGTTATAATGATTGAGCATGGTTTTGAGACTGAAGATTTTGTTATTATAGCAGAGCAGGATATCCTTGGCGATCGGTTAATAAGATCACCACGGCGGCGTAAACACAATACAAATTTTATCTCTGAAATTTCTGCTTTAAATTCTGGTGATATTGTTGTGCATATTGACCATGGTATCGGACAATTTGTTGGTCTTAAAACCATCACGACCACTGGAATTTTACGAGATTGTCTTGAAATTAAGTATGCTGAAGGTGATAGACTTTTTTTACCTGTTGAAAATATTGAACTTCTTTCACGTTACGGATCAGAGGGAACAGATGTAACGTTAGATAAATTAGGTGGTGTTGCTTGGCAAGCACGTAAAACACGACTAAAAAAACATTTATTGGAAATGGCAGGCCAGCTGATCCGTATAGCTGCAGAGCGGGCTACGCGGTCTACACCTGCTTTGGTTCCACCAATTGGACCATTTGATGAGTTCGTTGCATGCTTTCCTTATGAAGAGACGGAAGATCAAATGGATGCAATTGATGCGGTTTTAGAAGATTTGGCATCAGGAAGACCAATGGATCGCTTAATATGTGGTGATGTTGGTTTTGGAAAAACAGAAGTTGCTATTCGAAGTGCTTTTGTTGCAGCATTAAATGGATATCAGGTTGCTGTTGTTGTGCCGACAACTTTGCTTTCACGGCAACATTACAAAACTTTTATTTCACGCTTTCAAGGATTACCTGTTAAAATTGGCCATGCTTCAAGACTTGTGAAGACTAAAGAACTTGCACAAGTGAAAAAGGGTATTGCAGATGGTACGATTGATATTGTCATTGGAACGCATGCATTATTAAGTAATGCAGTTAATTTTTCACGATTAGGACTTCTTATTATTGATGAGGAGCAGCATTTTGGCGTAAAACACAAAGAGCGGTTAAAAAAGCTTAAAAGTGATATTCATGTTCTCACTCTTTCAGCGACTCCCATACCTCGAACTTTAGGGTTAGCATTATCAGGAGTACGCGAACTTTCATTGATAACGACCCCACCCATTGATAGAATGGCGGTACGTACTTTTATTTCACCATTTGATTCACTCGTTATACGCGAAACATTGCTTCGAGAATATTATCGTGGTGGACAAAGCTTTTATGTTTGTCCTCGTATTTCTGATCTTACTTCTGTGGAAGAATACCTCAAAACACATGTCCCAGAACTCAAATTTATTGTAGCGCATGGGCAAATGCCAGCCGGACAACTTGATGATATTATGAATGCATTTTATGACGGGCAATATGATGTTCTTCTGTCAACTACCATTATTGAATCAGGTCTTGATATTCCAACAGCCAATACATTAATCGTACATCGTGCTGAGATGTTTGGTCTTGCAGCTCTCTACCAATTGCGTGGTAGGGTAGGGCGTTCAAAACAACGTGCTTACGCACTCTTTACCTTTCCTTCTGGTAAAGTTTTAACAACTGCTGCTGATCGTCGTCTTAAAGTTTTACAATCTCTTGATACCTTGGGGGCTGGTTTTCAATTAGCAAGTCACGATATGGATATTCGCGGTTCAGGTAATTTCTTGGGTGAGGAGCAATCTGGGCATATCAAAGAAGTTGGATTTGAGCTCTATCAAAAAATGCTTGAAGAAGCCATTGCTGAGTTAAAAGATGGCGAGCAAAATGAAGATAGGCAATGGTCACCTCAAATTTCACTTGGTACAACAGTGATGATACCAGAAAGTTTTGTACCTGATTTACCGTTACGTATGGGGCTTTATCGTCGTTTAACAGAACTTGATAATTTAGAACAAATTGATGAATTTGCAGCAGAGTTAATTGATCGCTTTGGTTCTTTACCCCTTGAAGTTCAACATCTTCTTAAAGTCTTTTACATAAAAACATTGTGTCGAAAAGCGCATGTAGAAAAATTGGATACTGGACCAAAGGGTGTTGTTATACAGTTTCGCAATAATTATTTTGTAAATAGTGTTGCTCTTGTTCAGTGGGTTGGAAAGCAAGGTTCGATGGCAAAAATTCGACCGGATCAAAGTATCGTTCTTATTCGTGATTGGACAACGGTGGACGAAAGACTTACTGGAGCAGCGACTGTTATGACACAACTCGTAGAAATGGCAGAACAACATTCTGCTTAGAATTTTTTATTGGTTCAATACTATAGCTTGTTCTCCCTAAGGTAATTGAAGCATAATTTCAAAATGAAAAGGCAAACCATTGGAGGCAACAATTTTAGTAAAGCCTATTTCTTTCAGGAGTTTTCCTAAGCTTTTGAGGGGTTGATCGAGCTATTCCAATAACTTTCTGTTCTGGTATAAATATTATTAAAAAGGTGATGCTTGATCCATTCAAAATAGAAAAGTATTGATAAAACTTGCCTTACTCTCTTATCTTTAAAAACAACGCGACGCATATTAAAAAATAACCCCCATGAGTTCAAGTCTGGCGAAGGTTTCCTTTGAAAAACTTTCTTTAATAATATACCTGTCAGGAACGGCTGGGAAATTATAGGAATGTTGCAAACGATTTAGATTTGTTTCAATAAAAACATCAATCATGCTTCTTTTAAAAGCTTTAAAGCGTGCCATATCGTTAAGAAAATATTTAATTTTTATTAAAGGGAAGATTTTACTTCCAGTAATGAAGATTGCGCTTATAGATAATTTGTTTACATAATCCAACATGCTTAATTATGATATAGGGATCACTTCGTGGGATTTTATTTAATTCGTTTTTTTCAAAATCATCAACATTCATAGGCATGCTTTTGTAATATAGGCTTTACGGCTGCAAAAAGATGCAGAAATCTGCACTCTCCCTTGAGTATGGAAGGTGTATCAATACCATGTTCTCGGACTTTCTTTACAGATTCTATACGTTTCATATAGCGATCAAATGGAGGTCTTTCTTTTTAAGGAGTTTTATTGTGCATCAAACATTTTCAACTATTATCAGCTTTCCATTTGAAAAGAGCACTTTTGGATTAAGAAAAAAGCTTATTTCAGTACGCTCATTGTGTAATTCAACTTTCTTGCCAAGAAGCTATAAAATTCATCACAAGAGCGTACCATCATTTTTTTGTAATAAGACTAGAAAATTGTCCATCAGAGAACAGTCTTTTTATAGTTGTTCTAAAACTGCGAATGACAAATCGCTTCAATCCATCAAATATTTTGACAACACCATAAGTAATTTTACCTTTTCAATTTGTATCAAAAGTCGTATAAAGCAAACATTTAAATTTATCCGATAATTTGGAATCTCTATGCATTGCAATACCTTATATCAGCGATTTATCGCTTTTAAAAATTATAATAGAAAAATTTAAATTAATGAGAAATATAGAATAACATAAAAGTTTACTTTAATTATATTGCAATATTAATTAATTTATGCAATCTTAACCTATTATATTGACTAAGATACTTATGAGTAAATTTCATAAAAAAACCAATGACATGAAAAGGGGAATACTATATATGAGTGCATAAGAGCTTAAGTGGCTATTTCTAGCCTTTTTCTCCAGATTTGACTTTTCTCTTTATATTGAAGTAAAAAGCATAAAAGAGGGTGTCATTTCATTGGTTTAATTTAATACACTTGATTGAAATTATATTTAATATTCCTAATGTTGGGGTTATTGTAAAAGCGCGTTGAAAGGATTAACTTAATCATGCCGCATAAAAATGTTTGTTCCATTATTTCAGTATTAGCTGGAGCTGCTGCCCTTTTTCTTACAATCAATACTTCTGCGGGTGCGCAAACTTTATCTCAAGGTTGGTATAAAGTTTGCAGTAAGCAGCATGATGTTGATGTTTGTAATACAATGAACACTGTCGTATCAAATACCGGACAGCCTTTGACGGCTTTTAATCTCGTTGAAATAAAAGGAAAACAAAATGAAAAACGTATAGGCATTCAAGTGCCTACAGGCCGTTTTTTACCAGAAGGTGTTCATATCCAAATAGGGGATAATTTCTCTAAAAAAATTCCTTATATTATTTGTAATGGGCCAAGTTGCATTGCCAATGATGTTTTAGATGATAAACTCATTGCTGCTATGAAAGGTGGTTCGAAAATGGTTGTAACCACAATTAATTTCCGCGGCTCAGCTAATCCTATTGAATTTTCTCTTAATGGATTTACGGCGGCATACACAGGTCCTGGTATGGAGGAAAAAGATTTTCAACAAGAACAAATAAAGTTGCAACAAGCCATTCAATCAAAGCAAAAAGAGATTGAAGAACGTATGCGGGCTGAGCAAGAAAAAGCTAAACAAAATTAATAAGTACGTAACATAAAAAGGCATTTATTATGTTTACTTATTTAAACCGCCACAAATAATTTGTGGCGGTTTTTTATTGACTTTTGGAAAGAGTTTTGCGTTTCCACCAACCAATACGCTTAGTTTTTTGAGCATCATCAGGTGTTGATGATATAACAACGGGATGATCAACTTTCTCCTCAATTTTAGAGGGAATTGGCTCAATAGATTCCTTACTTACAGTTTTTTTCTCTGATGTTTCATTTATTGGAGTTGATTCTTTAGAGAGTGATTTTTTACGTGTTGATTTTTTACCATCTGCAGGAGCTTTTTCTACCTTCTCACGAGTAGGTTCAGACACTTTTTTTGTTTTAACTTTACGGACCGAGCTAGCTGTAAATTTTTCTTCAAGAGGTTCTGGTATCGCTATACTCTGATCGTTCTCAGGAGAGATCTGTTTTTGCGTAGTTTTTGAAGAACGTGCTTTGCGTTTTTTAGGTTTTGTATCCGCATCAACTTTTACAGCTTCACTTTGTTGTACAACTAGATATTGTATATCATTTTTTACTTCTTCAAATTGAACAGATTCAGCAGCTGGAATACGGCGCTTACGATGCTCTGTTTTAATTTCTTCCAAGGACTGCTTAGCAAAATCTCCCACTGGTTCTGCGTAAGGAATACGAGCTTGATAAAAGCTATTATCTTGATTACGGCGACCACCACGACGTCCCCGACGACGGAAGCGACGACGAGACTCATCATTTAACATATTGTCTTTTTTATGAGCGGTAGAGAGAGAATTATCATTCTCACCTTGACGATCCTTACGCTGCCGTTTCTGGTTTTTCTCAACGGGGATTTTATCTTCGATAGATTTACTATCTATCAAAATTGCATCATCTTCTTTATTATCATCTTCAAAGAGCAATAGAGGCTGAGAAACCGCCTCTGCTATTGTACCCTTAGAAATAATGAAATGTTGTGTTCCAATGCTATCATCTGCTTCAATACTAATATTAAGTTTAAAGCGCGCCTCTAGATTAACAAGAATATTGCGTTTATAGTTTAACACATAAAGCGCTGTTGTTACGGGTGTGCGTACAGTAATGTTGTGTTGCGGATTATGAAGAAGATACTCTTCAATTGAGCGCATGACATGTAAAGCAATTGATGATTCAGAACGTACGCTTCCTGTTCCAGCGCAATGCGGACAGGGTTGTGTCGTACTTTCTAAAACCGATATGCGAATACGTTGACGACTCATTTCCAAAAGGCCAAAGTGTGAAATATGACCAACTTGAATACGTGCACGATCACTTTTTAAACAATCCTTCAATTTTTTTTCAACCAGTTTCACATTACGCTCTTCAAGCATGTCAATGAAATCAATCACAATCAAACCAGCAAGATCACGCAATCGTAACTGACGCGCTATTTCTTCTGCGGCTTCAAGATTGGTTTGTAATGCTGTTTTTTCGACAGAAAGTTCTTTAGTCGAGCGTCCAGAGTTTACATCAATAGCAACAAGCGCTTCTGTTTGATTAATAACAAGATAACCACCAGATTTTAAAGAAACTTGCGGGTGCAACATTTTATCAAGTTGAATTTCAATATTATTGCGTGCAAAAATAGGAATAGGATCGCGATAAGGCTGTACGACTTTTGCATGACTTGGCATGAGCATACGCATGAAGTCTTTTGCTTCACGATATCCTTGATCACCAGAAACAAGAATTTCATTGATATTCTTATCATAAAGATCTCTTATAGAGCGCTTTATGAGATTGCTTTCTTCATGAACAAGACATGGTGCTGTGGATTTGAGTGTTAAATTGCGAACAGTATCCCATAGACGCGTGAGATATTCATAATCGCGTTTAATTTCAGCTTTTGTTCTATTGGCGCCAGCGGTTCTTAAGATAACTCCCATACCCTTGGGAACTGCTAATTCTTTTACAATTTCTTTAAGACGTTTACGATCTTGTACATTCGTGATTTTTCGTGAAATACCACCACCACGTGCTGTGTTGGGCATTAAAACAGAATAACGACCTGCTAGGGATAAATATGTTGTGAGTGCAGCACCTTTATTGCCCCGCTCTTCCTTGATAACTTGCACCAACAAAATTTGACGCCGTTTAATTACTTCTTGAATTTTATACTGACGTCCTTGTTTTCGCTGATAGGTGGGGAGTTCTTCACGGACATCCTCGGCACCTACCATTTCGATATCATCATGAGAAATATTTGCATCAAATGTTTCTTCTACATCATCAACCGTTATTGCCTCGGATGTCATGTCATTTTCAATATCCGCTGCCATGACATTGCTATGCTCATCTTTTTTTGTTTTTCTGGAGCGTTTTTTATTTTTGTTGGTTTCTTCAGTAAAACTATCTACATAATTTTCTCCTACAGCGGCTTTTTCTTCTTCTTCAAGAAGAGCGAGACGATCAGCAATAGGAATTTGATAATAATCGGGATGAATTTCAGAAAATGTCAAAAACCCGTGGCGGTTGCCACCATATTCGACAAAAGCTGCTTGGAGTGATGGCTCTACACGCGTAATACGTGCTAGATAAATATTCCCCTTGAGCTGTTTTTTATGTTCTGATTCAAAATCAAGTTCTTCAATTTTGTTGCCGTGAACAACAACAACACGTGTTTCCTCTGGATGGGAGGCATCTATAAGCATTTTGTTTGACATAAGTTATAATCCTGAAGGCGACATGCGCGACTTTATTCAGACAAACAATAATGTTACTATCCGAAAACGTAAGAGGCTGTCTGCCATAAAAGGGAGGTACCAGCAAAACAGAACGGGAAACTACGTGCAGATGCATGATTGCACTTACAGCATTTTTTATCATCATCTCCATCTGTTTTGTATGACTCATAATTTTTGCAAGTCTCCGGTAAAACAATCTTTAAAATAGTTCGGATATCCGAACCAGCGAATCTTAAATAACGCAATCCTAGCTTTTGTGACATAAAAAATTTCATCCACAAAAAGCCTAAATATGTAACATGCAATAAACCTTCTAAAGATAACTTAATATGGACTACAGATAATTTAAATGGTTACTATAGACTAGGAAGCGTAAATGTTCTTTTATGTTGATATCATGATTTTGGCAAGTAACAATATAAATACCGATCATTATAATCTCTTTATTGCCGTAATTTCGTTTTTTGGGGTATTATTTGGGTATTAAAAGTGGAAAAATTCAATTGAAAAACATAAATTTTATGCATTTTTTTACACGGTTAAGATAAGTTGGTGCTAATATAGAATATAGAGTATTTTGCTTATGATAAGAGGGTTTTCTACCAAAAAGCCAAAAATAGCTTGTTGGGATATTATGTTGTACATCTCATATTATTTATTATTTTTTTTTATATTCCTAACAAATATCCAAGCTGCAGATTCCTTGAAACTTGTCGATTTTCGAACTATTGGTGATAGTTCACACACGCGTATTATTGCGATTTTGAATGCTGAACCAAATGTTCGTTTGCAGATTTTGGATAAACCTGCGCGTTTAGTTATTAATTTACCTACAGTTGATTTTTCAGCGCAAAGTACATCTTTAAAGAAACAGAGTAGATTATCAAGCATGTTATTAGATGTGCGTTACGGTTTCTCTGATATACGAACTTCACGCATTATTTTAACGAGCAAAATTGCTTTTATTGTTGAAAAAAGTACAATACAAAAATTAGAAAATGGTTTATGGCAATTGCTGATTGATATCAGTAAAAGTACTCAAGAAAAATTTGATAATATATTAAAAAAACAGCAAAAAGCCAATTTAGATACAAAAACACAACTCATGCAAAATCGTAATTTTCGTGTTATTCTTGATCCTGGTCATGGTGGAATTGACGGTGGTGCACGAGGCATTACTGGCATTTTAGAAAAAGATATAACACTAGCCTTTGCACGTGTTTTGCGAGATGAATTAAAAAAAGATTCTCATATCACCGTTTCTTTAACACGAGACTCTAATGTCTTTTTAAGATTAAGTGAGAGAGTTAAAAAAGCGCAAGAATTTGGTGCTGATCTTCTTATATCCATTCATGCAGATACCATTAATGTACATTCTCTTCGTGGAGCTACCGTGTATACCATATCAGACAAAGCGTCTGATGCGATTGCAAAATCTTTAGCTGAAAGTGAAAATAGAGTTGATCTGCTTGATGGTTTTCCTGCAGATGAATCGCTTGAAGTTACAGATATTTTAATTGATCTTACCCGACGTGAAACACATGCATTTTCGGTGAATTTTGCTAATAGTGTTATCTCAAATTTATCAAAGAGTAATATCAATCTGATAAACAATCCTCATCGGTATGCTGACTTTCAAGTTTTAAGGGCTTCAGATATACCCTCTGTCTTGATAGAAATAGGGTATTTATCAAATAAAGAGGATGAGAAACTATTAAACAATCCCCAATGGAGAAAACAAATGGCTGCGTCTATTGCTCATTCTATTCGTCAATTTGCTGAGTATAGGCAGAAAATTATGCAGCCTCTTTAAATTTGTGAGAAAATAGAGTATCAATACGAACTTCTAGGTAAAAATAGAAAACAGTTTTTTCTTTATCTCGGGCTAATGGTAGTATCCGCTTAGTTCTGGTGAGATAACGTGTTTTTTCTTTGATAAATTCTGAAGAAAGCGATAACCGTTTCGATGATGATTTTTTTTAGATATCTTCTTAGTTTTGTTATTATTCTTGGGTTTTTGGAAACAATGAAACAGGGGGCAATAGCAAAGGAGCAGGAAAATACGCTTCCTGATTATGAAATTCTTTCGCTCTATGAACCGCCTGTAATGACTCGCGTCCATGCTGCTGATGGTAGGCTTATGGCAGAGTTTGCAACAAAACATCGTCTCTATTTACCAATTCAGTCAATACCAAAGATTCTTAAAGAGGCTTTTATTTCTGCTGAAGACAAAAATTTTTATCATCATTTCGGTTTAGATCCCGAAGGGCTTTCTAGAGCTTTAATCAATAATATCCGAAACATTGGTTCTGGAAAACGCCCAGAAGGGGCGTCAACCATTACACAACAAGTCGCTAAAAACTTCCTTTTAAATTCAGAAACAACATTAGAGCGTAAATTAAAAGAAGCTATTCTGGCGATGCGTATTGAAAAGACCTATTCAAAAGATCATATTCTTGAGCTTTATCTCAACGAAATTTATCTCGGTCGTGGCACTTATGGTATCGCAGCAGCTTCTTTGACTTATTTCAATAAATCTGTCAATGAACTTACTTTAGAACAGTGTGCTTATTTGGCTTCTCTTCCAAAAGGTCCGGCGAATTATGATCCATTTAAAAATACAAAACGTGCTATTAGTCGGCGCAATTGGGTTATAGATCGCATGATTGCAAATGGATATATAACGCGTGAACAAGGTGAAAAAGCTAAAGCGAATCCCTTAGGAGCAACGATGCGTGGTAGTGATAGTTATGTTTTTGCTGCTGAATATTTTACTGAAGAAGTGCGTCGCCGTTTAATGTATCGTTATGGAGCTAAAACACTTTACGAAGGTGGTCTTTCAATTCGTACAACGCTTGATCCACATTTGCAATTTCTTGCGCGGAGAGCTTTACACAATAGGTTAATTAAATTTGATCATTTACAAGGTTGGAGGGGAGCTTATGATCATATTGATAAGAAAGATGATTGGGGTGTAGAACTTGCAAATATCACAGGGCTAAGTGATGTTCCTGAATGGCGTTTAGCCGTTGTTCTCTCTACTAATGCCAATAAAGTAGAGATTGGTTTACAGCCAGAGCGTGAAGCCTCAGGTTTATTATCAAAAAAACGGGAAACTGCTATTTTATCTGAAGCCGATTCAAAATGGGCATTAAATGTTATAAAAGAAAATGGCTCTCGAAGAGTTGCTCAGTATCTATCTCATGTCCTGCAAGTTGGAGATGTAATTTTTGTTGAAAAAGTATCCAACACAAACAACATTTATCGTTTACAACAAATTCCAAAGGTCGAAGGTGCAGTTGTTGTTATGGAACCTCATACAGGGCGTGTTCTTGCAATGGTAGGAGGATTTTCTTTTGCTGCATCTGAATTTAATCGTGCAACACAAGCTTATCGTCAGCCTGGTTCTGCTTTCAAACCTTTTGTGTATGCAGCGGCACTCGATAATGGATATACACCAGCATCAGTTGTTTTAGATGGTCCCATCGAAATTCGCCAATATAATGGTGAAGTTTGGCAACCTAAAAATTATGGTGGTACATTTGCAGGACCTTCAACGCTGCGTTATGGCATTGAATATTCCCGTAATCTTATGACAATACGACTTGCCTATGATATGGGAATGCCTCTTGTAGCTGAATATGCAGAGCGTTTTGGTATTGTAGATAAATTGCAGCCTTATCTACCCATGGCCTTAGGAGCTGCTGAAACAACAGTTTTACGTATGGTTACAGCCTATTCAGTTATTGCCAATGGGGGGCGCTCTATTAAGCCTTCTCTGATAGATAGAATTCAAGATCGTTATGGGAAAACGATTTATCGTCATGATGATCGTATCTGTGAAAATTGTCATGCTCAGTCATGGGATAATCAAAGTGAGCCTACATTGCTTGATGAGCGAGATCAAGTTCTTGACCCTATGACAGCTTATCAGATTACATCAATGATGGAAGGAGTTGTCCAGCGCGGTACAGCTGCACGTTTACGTTACCTCAATCGACATATTGCCGCTAAAACAGGAACTACCAATGATTCTAAAGATGTATGGTTTATGGGTTTTACTCCTGATCTTGTCGTTGGTATTTTTGTTGGTTACGATCAACCAGCACCGTTAGGATACAACGGAACAGGAAGTTCATTGGCAGCACCTATTTTTGGTGAATTTATGGCAGAAGCTCTGAAAGGAAAACCAGATGTACCATTTAAGATGCCAGAGGGTATGATTTTAATGCCTATTAATCGTAAGACAGGCATGCTCGCGGAAAGGGGAGATCATGATGTCATTATAGAAGCATTTAAGCCAGGGACTGGACCTGCTGATATATACCAGGTAATTGGTAGTACGGATTCTTTTCAAGAAGGTGTACCTTCAGGAACAACTTCTCCACAGGTCAACAAGGCTCTTGAAAGTGGTACGGGTGGGTTGTATTAATCGATAAAAGAATCCCTTGACATAAGTGGCGGAGGCAAATGTTTTTATCTGTTTTTTCGTAAGTAGCTACGGTAAATAGATTGATGAAACCATGTTGTTCATTTTTACAATCTATAAGTATGTATAAAATGCCTAAAAAGGATAAACTAAAAAGATCGTTTAAAAATAAAAACTATAGTGTTAAGTTATGCGAGCAGAAATAGAAACATTAGTCGATGAAATCCAAAAAGCAATTAAGTTGCTAAGGGGGCATCTTTGACTGGGATCAGTCGCTAAAACGTCTCGAATATCTCAATCAAAAAGCAGAAGATCCAACACTTTGGGATAATGCACAACAAGCGCAAGATATGATGCGTGAACGTCAACATCTTGATGATTCAATCAATGGCATTCGTTCATTTACAAAAACACTCGAAGAGTGCATTGAGTTAATCGCGATGGGTGAAGAGGAAAGTGATATCGAAATTATCACTGATGCAGAAAATTCAATACGTAATCTTAAGAGTGAGATAGATAAGAGACAAATTGATGTGCTTCTTTCCGGAGAAGTCGATCCGAATGATACTTATCTGGAAGTTCATGCTGGTGCAGGAGGCACGGAAAGCCAAGATTGGGCTTCTATGTTATTACGCATGTATACGCGCTGGGCTGAACAGCATAAAATGAAGGTTGAGATATTAGAAATTCACGATGGAGAAGAAGCAGGAATAAAATCAGCGACTATTCTTGTAAAAGGGCATAACGCTTATGGTATGTTGAAAACAGAATCAGGTGTTCATCGTTTGGTACGTATTTCGCCATTTGATTCGAATGCAAAGCGCCATACCTCTTTTGCAAGCATTTGGGTTTATCCAGTCATTGATGATAATATTGAAGTTGATGTTTCAGAAGCAGATGTTCGTATTGATACATATCGTGCATCAGGAGCTGGAGGGCAGCATGTCAATACGACAGATTCCGCAGTGCGCATTACGCATATAAAAACAGGTATTGTTGTACAATGTCAAACGGAGCGTTCTCAACATAAAAATCGGGCAACTGCGTGGTCGATGTTGCGGGCAAGACTTTATGAAGAAGAACTCAAAAAGAGAGAAGAAGAAACAAATGCTGTTGAAGCTTCTAAAACAGAAATCGGGTGGGGACATCAAATTAGATCTTATGTTCTTCAACCCTATCAGCTTGTCAAAGATTTACGCACAGGTGTTGAAAATACTGATCCACAATCTGTACTTAATGGAAATTTAGATGCATTTATAGAAGCAACACTTGCTCAACGCCTTTATGGAAAAGGCCAAGAAATTGAAGATACTGATTAATCAGATACAATCTTTTTTAAGATCTTATAAGTTCATCACTTTGTGTATTAAATTCAATCCATATACCCAAATTCATTAAAGCCTATGGGAGGGTGGTTCTTACGCCTTATAGCCGCTCGAATAACAAAACTTATAAATCATTACGATGTAAAAGCGCAGCAGCAGCTAACACCTCTTCGGCATGTCTAGGTACGCTAACTTTACGCCATTCTTCTGCTATTTTTCCAGTTGTATCAATCAGAAAAGTGCTTCGTTCAACACCCATATATTTGCGCCCATACATGCTTTTTTCAACCCAAACACCGTAAGCCTCAAGTGTCGTTTTTTCTTCATCGGAAACAAGGATGATATCAAGCGCGTGTTTTGTTTTGAATTTATCATGTTTTCGAATACTATCTGGAGATATTCCAATAATAACAACTCCGATTTCATCAAATTTTTTTTTCAATCTGGTAAAATCAATCGCTTCACTCGTGCACCCACTAGTATCGTCCTTCGGATAAAAATATAAAACAACGATTTTTCCTTGAAGATCAGAAAGACATAATTTCCCTCCACCATCGCGTGGTAAATCAAAATTAGGAGCAGAGGAGCCTTTCATCAATCTTGTCATTTTTTGTCTTTCTTTTTTTCGTAAGCATTGCGTATAAAAATACGGAGAAGAAGTCACTCTTCAACTTTATATCATAAAGGTTGAATTGAGAAAAGAAAGTTCGTGTGAAAAGTCATAAGCATCAAGATATTATCACGTAACAAAAGAACATAAAAATTAGAGAAAGAAGACAAAGAATTATACTGGTTTCAGTATCACGTGTTTTTTCTTACCGAAGGAAAGTTTAATCATTCCTGATATGTTGACATCTTCTTCAAAAACAAGATGTGTTTCATCTTCAATGATTTTATCATTGATACGCACACTTCCGCCTTGAACATGTCGGCGCGCTTCACTGTTAGATTTGGCTAATCCTGCTTGTACTAAAAGAGTTAGTAAGCCAACACCTGTTTTTAATTTTGCTGTATTAATATCAACAGTTGGAAGATTTTCCCCGTGTGCTTTTTCTTCAAAAGTTTTACGAGCGGTTTCTGCTGCTGCTTCTGCAAGATTACGTCCATGCAACATTGCTGTAATTTCTGTTGCAAGAATTTTCTTTGCTTCGTTAATTTCAGTCCCTTGCAATGTAGAAAGCTTAAGAATCTCATCCATTGGCAATGTGGTATAAAGCTTTAAAAATCGTATAACATCAGCATCTTCTGTGTTGCGCCAATATTGCCAAAATTGATAAGGCGAAAGCATGTCTGCATTAAGCCATACGGCACCATTCAATGACTTACCCATTTTTGCACCGGAAGAAGTTGTCAGCAATGGTGAAGTTAATGCATATAATTGCATTGTTCCTAACCTATGTCCTAACTCAATTCCGTTGATAATATTGCCCCATTGATCAGAGCCACCCATTTGCATACGAAGACCATAGCGCTTATAAAGTTCAACAAAATCATAAGCTTGTAGGATCATATAATTAAACTCTAAGAATGACAAAGAATGTTCACGTTCAAGTCTCAGCTTGACAGAATCAAACGACAACATACGGTTGACTGAAAAATGTTTTCCTACATCACGCAAAAATTCTAAGTAGTTCAAATTGCATAACCATTCAGCATTATTGACAATGCATGCATCGTTATTTTTATCACCAAAGGTTAAATAGTGAGCAAATACCTTTTTAATACTAGCGATGTTTGAAGCAATATCATCTTGTGTCAGAAGTTGTCGCGTTTCATCTTTGAAAGAAGGATCGCCGATCAACCCTGTTCCTCCACCCATCAAAGCAATGGGGCGATGTCCGGTTTTTTGTAACCAATAAAGCATCATAATTTGAAGAAGACTTCCGGCATGTAGACTTGATGCTGTAGGATCAAATCCAATATAAGCGCTTACAACTTCTTTTGAAAAAAGATCATCTAAGCCTTTTTCATCCGAAATTTGGTGAATAAAGCCACGTTCGCTCATAATGTGTAAAAAATCAGATTTAAAGGCAAGCACGAATTTTATTTCCTGACTAATATTGCATTCGTTTATATAATGGGTCGTTAGTGCACTCTCTCTACCATAAATAATGAGTATCTCACAAGAGACAGGAAATATTGGCAATGAAAGATTACTATTTTGCTTGTATATTTTAGGGAAACATTCTTCTCATTGAGAGAGAAGGTACTGTTTTTCTTCTTAAATGCATGTGGGGATATAAAAGCTAGAAAACAGTGTAAAAAACAAGAAGGCACCTTCTTATCAGAAAGGCTTTTTTCATTTTTTATAAATTTCTAGCGCTTTTAAGTAAGTGAAAGTATTTCAGGGGGAGGAGTGAGGAATTCACCTATAATATGATTGTCTAAATATTGTGCGCATCGTTCAATAAGCTCTTGATTGCGCCCGCTAAAAAAGTGATTAGCACCTTCTAGTATTTCTTGTGTAATGGTAATACCTTTTTGTGTTTTTAATTTATCTACAAGCGTTTGTACATCTTTTGGGGGAGCAACTTTATCGATATCGCCGTGAATAATAAGCCCAGAGGAAGGGCAAGGGGCAAGAAATGAAAAATCGTAAACATTAGGTTGAGGAGCAACAGATATAAAGCCCTCTATTTCCGGTCGGCGCATTAAAAGCTGCATACCAATCCAAGCACCAAATGAATATCCTGCCACCCAGCAATTTTTAGAATCAGGGTGCTGTGTTTGCACCCAATCGAGTGCAGCCGCAGCATCTGAAAGTTCTCCTATTCCATAATCAAATTCGCCTTGGCTACGACCAATACCACGAAAGTTAAAACGTAATGTCGTAAAGCCACGTTGTTGGAACATGTAAAAGAGATCATAAACAATTTTGTTGTTCATTGTTCCACCAAATTGGGGATGAGGATGTAAAATAATCGCAATTGGTGCATTTCTTTGTTGTGAAGGTTGATAACGTCCTTCCAGCCGACCTGCAGGACCATTAAAAATAATTTCTGGCATTAAATGCTCCTTAAATGCTATAAAGGCTCTTATTGACCTTAGTCGACTTTTACCATAGAATCTCTTAGTTAATCACTAAATATTCTTTTTTAAGTGCATTTTTCAAGAAAATTGCACTATTTTTTTAATCAATGCATAAGATGAATGATTGTTATGTAAAATGGTTGTAAGACGCCGATATTTTGATCATAATGCGACAACACCGCTCAAGAAAACTGCACGGGTGGCATTACTGGAAGCCTTAGAGATCTTTGGTAATCCGTCATCTGTTCATGCAGAAGGACGTGCTGCTAAAGCTTTATTACAAAAAGCGCGTCGACAAATCGCTAAAAATCTCCACACACATCCAGATCATGTTGTATTTACATCTGGTGCGAGTGAAGCAGCGATGACTTTATTAACACCTTTTTATAACATGGGGAGCTCTAAAGTTCAATTTTCTCATCTTTACATTGGCGCTACTGAACATCCATCTGTTGCAGAAGGGGGACGTTTTTCTAAAGAATGCATCAGCACGGTTGCTGTTGATCAAGATGGTCTCATTCAACAAGATAAATTAACCTCTCTCTTACGGGTTCACGATAAAACAAAAGGCCTACCTCTTGTTGCTATTCAAGCTGCAAATGGTGAAACTGGTGTTATTCAACAAGTAAAAGAAATAGCTACTATTGTTCGGGATTCTGGAGGCATTCTTATTGTTGACTTGACACAATATGTAGACAAAAGTTTTGTTGATATTAATCAGATGGGAGGGGATTTTTTTATACTATCTGCGCATAAAATTGGCGGACCTAAAGGAGTAGGTGCTTTTGTTTCATGTGGGAACCTTTTGATGCCACATCCTCTTATTGTGGGAGGAGGGCAAGAAAAAGGTTTACGTGGAGGAACAGAAGCATTACCGCTTATTGCTGCTTTTGGAGCAGCGATGGCTGATTGTTTCACCCAAGAAGAGATAAAGCAGCTAATGTGTTTACGTAATAAATTAGAAGATGGAATACAGAAAATGCGTAGTGATGTTGAAATTTTTGGCAAAAGAGTTCAGCGTTTGCCAAACACAACTTATTTCACTGTGTGCAATATAAAAGCTGAAACTCTGCAAATTGGTTTTGATTTGGCTGGGTTTTCTGTATCTGCTGGTTCTGCTTGTTCTTCGGGAAAAGTAAAACAAAGCAAAGTTTTGGAAGCAATGGGGCATCATGTACCAAATGGAGCAATTCGCATTTCAATAGGACGGTGCACAACGTCTAAAGATATTGATGATTTTCTATTGTTTTTTTCTCAAATTATCAGTAATAGATAAAGAGTATAATTTATCATTTGATACTTAATAAATTAGAATTATTTTGAAAATAAGCTTGATTGAGATTTTCCCACTTTGCATATAGCCTAGAGAATGAATTGCTCACTTTAATCTTGTGAAAAAACAAGACTTTTAGTCACCGGTTCTTGATGCCAAAAAATGGAGAAAGTTTATGCCGGCAGTACAAGAAACAATACGCCAAGTACGTGAAATAGATGTTGATCAATATAAATATGGTTTTGAAACCAATATTGAAACAGATAAAGCTCCCAAAGGTTTAGATGAAAATATTATCAGATTTATTTCTGCTAAAAAAGGTGAACCTGAATGGATGTTGACATGGCGTTTACAAGCTTTTCACCGTTGGTTGACAATGCAAGAGCCCGATTGGGCACGTATTGAATATCCCAAAATTGATTTTCAAGAGCTTTATTATTACGCCGCTCCTAAAAATCATACAGGACCAAAATCTTTAGATGAAGTAGATCCAGAATTGTTGGCAACCTATGAAAAACTGGGCATTCCTCTCAAGGAGCAAGAAATTTTGGCAGGAGTAAGAAAACAATCTGATCCCTCTACTTTTGATGATAGTATTTATACATCAGGACAAGTAGCTGTTGATGCGGTCTTTGACTCTGTTTCTGTTGTGACAACATTTAAAAAAGAGTTGGCACGTTCTGGCGTTATTTTTTGCTCTATTTCAGAAGCAATTATAGAACATCCTGATCTTATTAAGGAATATTTAGGAGCAGTTGTACCAGCGGGTGATAATTATTATGCTGCCTTAAATGCAGCTGTTTTTACAGATGGTTCATTTGTTTATATCCCAAAAGGGGTTCACTGCCCCATGGAACTTTCAACCTATTTTAGGATTAATGAGCGTAACACGGGCCAGTTTGAAAGAACACTGATTATTGCCGATGACGATTCTTACGTTTCTTATCTTGAGGGTTGCACAGCACCTCAACGTGATGAAAACCAACTTCACGCTGCTGTTGTTGAACTTATTGCGCTAAAAAATGCAGAAATCAAATACTCCACAGTACAAAATTGGTATCCTGGTGACAAAGAAGGTAAGGGCGGTATTTATAATTTTGTGACGAAGCGAGGAGATTGTCGAGGAGATAATTCTAAGATTTCATGGACACAAGTTGAAACTGGTTCTGCAATTACTTGGAAATATCCATCTTGTTTATTGCGTGGTGATAATTCACGTGGGGAGTTTTATTCCATTGCCGTTGCAAATGGTTATCAACAGATTGATTCTGGTACCAAAATGATTCATTTGGGAAAAAATACATCAAGTCGTATTGTTTCTAAAGGTATTTCCGCTGGTTTTTCAAATAACACATATCGAGGGCAAGTTACAGCACATCGAAAAGCGCAGAATGCGCGTAATTTTACGCAATGTGATAGTTTATTAATTGGTAATGATTGTGGTGCCCATACAGTGCCTTATATTGAAGCAAAAAATGCGACAGCACAATTTGAACATGAAGCGACGACATCAAAAATTTCTGATGATCAGCTTTTTTATGTTATGCAGCGGGGAATTCCTGAGGAAGAAGCAATAGCGTTAATTGTGAATGGTTTTGTGAAAGAAGTTATTCAAAAACTTCCAATGGAATTTGCTGTTGAAGCACAAAAACTCATTGGTATCAGCCTCGAAGGTAGCGTTGGGTAATTGTTTAAGAGCGTACTTAACGTAAAACAGCCAAAACAGGATTTAATTATGTTAGAGATAAAAAATTTACGTGCCCGGATTGTTGGGACCGATACAGAAGTTATTCGCGGTTTAAATTTGACGATTCAAGATGGTGAAGTTGCTGCGATCATGGGACAAAATGGAGCTGGAAAATCGACTTTGTCTTATTTGCTTGCTGGTCGTGATGATTATGAAGTGATAGAAGGTGATATTTTTTATAATGGACAATCCATTTTAGATATGGATCCAGCAGAACGTGCGGCATATGGTATTTTTCTTGCATTTCAATATCCAATGGAAATACCTGGAGTAGCAACGATGGAGTTTTTAAAAGTTGCGATGAATTCTCAACGCAAGGTGCGTGGTGATGAAGAGCTTAAAATTCCTGAATTTATAAAATATGTTAAAGAGATTTCTTCAAAACTTGAAATAGATATGAACATGCTAAAGCGTCCATTAAATGTAGGTTTTTCAGGTGGAGAAAAAAAAAGAGCTGAAATTCTACAAATGGCGCTTCTTGAACCTAAACTTTGTGTTTTAGACGAAACAGATTCTGGTCTAGATATTGATGCGTTAAAAATTGTTGCAGATGGTGTTAATAAACTTCGGGATTCGAAGCGTTCATTCTTGGTTATTACTCATTATCAACGCCTGCTTAATTATATTATCCCTGATACGGTACATGTTCTTTATAAAGGACGCATTATTAAAAGCGGCGATAAATCGTTAGCACTTTATTTAGAACAAAATGGATATGCTGATATTATCCATGAAGCGGCTTGAGGTCATTGAATATGAGCGTGAACGCACAGCAAGAATTGTTAGAGGTTGAAAAAGATATACTCAATAATTTCAACCAATTTATAAGCAATTTACCCGGCGATAGGGCGGTGCGGGCAGTCCGTAAGAAAGCTATTGAATTGTTTCAAAATACTCAGCTTCCTTCACGTAAAATCGAAAGTTGGCACTATACGAATCTTCGCACGTTATTGAAATCTGTTAGTAATTTTTCAGAAGTAAATGATGGGAAATTTGTTGATCCCTTATTTCCAGAAGGAATTGTTTTTTCTATTAAGAACGGAAAAACATCTACAGCGTCAAACATGAAAAGTATTACAGTAGAACGTCTTGCAGATGCATTAAAAGAAAATTCTGTAAAGATAGATCAAATTATTTCTAATGAAGATTTTATTGGACAATTAAATACAGCTTTTGTTACGGATGGTTGGCTTTTTCACATTCCTGAAAATACGAAGTTAACTGTTCCCATCGAATTACAAAATATTCAAATGGGTGGGCAATCCCATATTTTTTCAGACATAAAAATTGATAAAAACAGTCAAGCTGTGTTTGTTGAACATCAGATTGGCAATGATAAAGATACCTTTGTCAGTTCGATATTTTCTTTAGACATTGCGGCTTATAGTGATATTACATGGATAATTATTCGAAATCGTGGTTTCAGTTCTACACAGTTTGGGAGATTTCGTGCGGTTCTTGGCCAAGGAGCTAAATTATCGCTTTATGTGATTAATATAGGTAGTCAACTTAATCGACACGAAATTGATATTGAATTACAGGGAGAAGAGGCTGATTTTCAATTACGAGCAATAAATTTGCTATCTGGGCAAACGCATAGCGATCTTACAATGAACGTTCGTCATGTTGAAGAAAAATCAACCTCAACCGAAATTATACGCAATGTGGTTACGGATAAAGCAGTTGGTGTTTTTCAAGGAATAATACGCGTTGCTCAAAAAGCGCAAAAAACAGATGCGCGCATGGCTTGTAATAGTCTTATTCTTTCAGAAGATGCAGAATTTAATGCAAAACCTGAATTAGAAATTTTTGCTGATGATGTGGCATGTGGTCATGGTGCGACAGTTGCCAACATTAATCATGATCATCTCTTTTATCTCATGGCGCGCGGTATTCCTTTTAAAGCAGCTTGTGCACTTTTAATTAAAGGATTTGTCTTCGAGCTTATTGAAGACATTAAGCAGGATAATATTCAAACTATTTTGGAAAATATTATTAGTACGTGGTTAGAAAAAAATGTTTAAGGTACAAAATGGGAAATAACGTACAAACATTAAATTATGATGTAGAAGCAATTCGGCATGATTTTCCTCTTTTGCACCATAGTGTTTATGGTAAGCGATTGGCTTATCTTGATAGTGGTGCATCTGCTCAAAAGCCGCAAGCTGTGCTTGATGCGATGAATAATTTCTATCAATCTCGTTATGCAAATGTGCATCGAGGAATACATTTTTTATCGAATGCGGCAACACAATCTTATGAAAATGCGCGCGAAACAGTTCGTGCTTTTTTAAATGCTCAAACCGTGAAAGAAATTGTTTTTACGAAAAGTGCGACAGAAGCTATTAACACCGTTGCTTATGGTTGGGGGATGTCAAAATTAAATAAAGGTGATGAAATTGTTCTCACTATTATGGAACATCATTCCAATATTATTCCTTGGCATTTTATTCGTGAACAAAAAGGTGTTAAACTTGTGTTTGTACCAGTGGATGAGAATGGTATCTTACATATTGAAGATTTTACAAAGGCTTTAACTGATAGAACGAAGCTTGTTGCTATTACGCATATGTCCAATATATTGGGAACTATTACTCCTGTTAAAGAAATTGTTAAGATAGCACACCAAAATGGTATTCCTGTTCTTGTTGATGGTTCTCAGGCTGCTGTACATTTAACAGTTGATGTGCAAAACCTTGATTGTGACTGGTACGTCTTTACGGGACATAAGCTTTATGGTCCTACAGGTATTGGCGTTCTTTATGGTAAAGAATATAGGCTAGAGGAAATGCATCCTTTTCAAGGGGGAGGGGAAATGATTGAGGATGTAACTATTGATAAGGTTTTTTATAATGCTCCCCCCTATCGCTTTGAAGCGGGCACTCCTCCCATAGCTGAAGCCATTGGATTAGCTGCTGCTATTGATTATATACAGAAAAAAGATAGAAATGCTATTCATGCACATGAAACAGCACTTTTATCCTATGCACATGAAAGACTTGAAACGGTTAAATCATTGTGTATTTACGGCCGTTCTCCTCATAAAGGCACTATTATATCTTTTGAAATAAAAGGCATTCATGCGCATGATATCGCTATGTTTATTGATAGGCAGGGTGTTGCTATACGTGCAGGAACGCATTGTGCACAACCTTTATTACAACATTTTGGTTTAATATCTGCTTGTCGTGCATCATTAGCCATGTATAGTAATCATGAAGACATTGACCAGTTAGTCGAAGCATTAGAAAAAGCAAGGACATTTTTTAATGGCTAAATCAATTGAAGAGCATCATTCTACAGAATCTGTTGAAACTGTAAGGGAAAATAAAAAATCTTACATATCAATAATTCCGGCAGATGAAATTGATCGTATGACCAATGATATTATTGCTGCTCTTAAAACAGTTTATGATCCGGAAATTCCTGCTGATATTTATGAGCTAGGATTGATTTATCGTATTGATATTGAAGATGATCGTTCAGTAAAAATTGAAATGACACTCACAGCACCAGGATGTCCCGTTGCAGGTGAAATGCCAGGCTGGGTAGAAAATGCTGTAAGCGCAGTTGAAGGTGTTTCGCATGTTGAAGTCACCATGACTTTTGATCCGCCTTGGACACCTGACTGTATGTCAGAAGAAGCACAAGTTGCTGTAGGATGGTACTAAAGTACTATTCACAAATACGTTATTTATTTTTCATAAGTATTTTTATTTTAGAACGATTATATGCGTTATAATAAACAAAAATTAGAACTCACTTGGATTGGAAAAGAAAGACGTCCAAAACTGGAGCCTCGTATTTTATTGGAAGATCCTGAAAAATCTTATCATGCATCACATCAAGTGTCTGATCAGGATATTTTTGATAATAAACTCATTTTTGGTGACAATTTACTCGCACTCAAAGCGCTTGAACGAGAGTATACAGGCAAAGTAAAATGTGTCTATATCGACCCACCTTATAATACGGGCAATGTTTTTGAGCATTATGAAGATGGTTTAGAACATTCCATATGGCTAAGTCTTATGAGGGATAGGTTAGAGCTGTTACATCATTTACTTGCAGAAGATGGGAGTATCTGGATTAATCTTGATGATAGTGAGTCACATTACGCTAAAGTAATGTGCGATGAAATTTTTGGACGCAAAAATTTCGTTGCAAATGTTATATGGCAAAAAAAACATACACGCTCCAATGATAGCCGATGGCTTAGTGACAACCATGATCATATATTAATTTTTACTAAAAATAAAGATTCTTGGACAAGAAATCTTCTTCCACGCGCTGATAATAATAGCAAAAGTTATACTAATCCCGATAATGATCCCCGTGGGGTTTGGGCATCAGGTCCATGTCATGTTAAAACTCCAAATCTAAAAGATATATATGAAATTATCACGCCATCTGGTCGTAAAGTAATGCCTCCAGCAGGGACGAGCTGGCGTTTTAGTAAGAAAAAAATGAAAGAGCTAATTACAGATAATAGAATTTATTTTGGACAAGACGGTAATAATATACCACGCTATAAACGTTTTAGAACAGAAGTACAAGATGGTTTAGTGCCCATTACGGTTTGGCTAAAAGAAGAAGTAGGACACAATCAAGATGCAAAAAAAGAAGTTAAGCAATTTAACCCTGAGAATGTTTTTTCAACGCCTAAGCCGGAACGGTTGGTAGAACGAATTTTAACTATTTCTACCAATCCTGGTGATCTTGTCTTAGATTCCTTTGCCGGTTCTGGCACTACCGGTGCGGTTGCACATAAAATGGGGCGCAAGTGGATTATGGTTGAACTTGGGGAACATTGCCATACCCACATTATCCCTCGTTTAAAACAAGTAATCGATGGTACTGATCAAGGTGGTATTTCTAAAAATATAAATTGGCAAGGTGGTGGTGGGTTCCGCTATTACCGTCTTGCACCTTCTCTGTTGCAACAAGATCCATGGGGACAATGGATTATTAGTCGCGAATATAATGCTGCCATGCTTTCAGAAGCTATGTGCAAACATATGGGATTTACCTATGCACCTGATGAAAACCATTATTGGATGCAAGGTTATTCAACTGAAACGGATTATATTTATGTAACAACAAATGCAATGACGCATGAACAACTACGTGTTATCAGTGAAGAGGTAGGATCTCAGCGTACTTTGCTTATTTGTTGCTCAGCCTTTGATACGAAGTCAGAATCTTTTGAGAATCTAACACTTACCAAAATACCCCGCGCTGTATTAGAAAAGTGTGAGTGGGGGAGGGATGATTACAGTTTAAATGTAGCGAATCTTGAGCCAATGGCTGTAGTAAAAGAATCCCCAAAAGATAAAGATACCGCGCAAGCAGAATTAGATTTATTTGGATAAAGAGTAAAAAGCGGAGTTTTTCATGAACGCTATTGCAAAAAGGATTTCTGCTCGCTTATCGTTGCGCTATCCTCAACATGAAGCCTTAAATATTTTGGTGCGAATTTTAGATAATATCAAACTTTCTAAAAATGCTGATTTAGTTGCGGATCTGGAAGTGATCAAAAATCTCTATCCTTCTGTACAAGATTTTGAACGCGATTTTCCTTCTTTTTGTTTTGCCTTAGCTACGGGAGTCGGAAAAACACGACTGATGGGTGCTTTTATCAGTTATCTTTATTTAACAGGTCACAGTCGCCATTTTTTTATCTTGGCACCAAATTTGACTATTTATGAAAAATTAAAACAGGATTTTAATCCTCAAAGTCCGAAATATGTATTTAGTGGAATGAGTGAATTTGTTGCAAACAGACCGGTAATTGTTACGGGTGAAGATTATGAAAGTGGTAAAGGAGTCTGCTCTGATGCACAGCAATTTTATGGGCAACAGCGTTTGTTTGAGGATAGGAATACTGCTTTCATCAATATTTTTAATATTTCCAAAATTAACACAACAGATAATAAAAAAGGAGCTATAAAATCCAGTATCCCGCGAATTAAACGCTTGCAAGAAACTATTGGAGAAAGTTATTTCGATTATCTCGCAAATCTTCCTGATTTAGTTTTGTTGATGGATGAAGCGCACCGTTATCGTGCATCTGCGGGCGTTTCGGCCATTAATGAGTTAAAACCTGTTTTAGGCATAGAACTTACAGCGACACCGAAAACAATAGGTACAAAACCAGTAGATTTTAAAAACGTCATTTACGGCTATTCACTTGCAGAGGCTATGAGAGATGGGTTCGTGAAAGAGCCAGCTGTTGCTACACGTAAAGACTTTCAACCGAAAAACTATACGCCCGAACAATTAGAGTATATTAAACTACAAGATGCAATTCATACGCACGAAAAAGTAAAAGCAGATTTAGTTATCTATGCTAGCGATTATAAAAAGAAACTCGTTAAGCCTTTTGTTTTAGTTGTAGCTCAAGATACAGAGCATGCGCAAGAACTACGTAACTTACTAGAGTCAGATGATTTTTTTGCAGGTGCCTATAAGGGAAAGGTTATAGAAATTCATTCAAAACAGTCGAATACAGAAGAAGATAAAAACATTCAAAAACTCATTGCGATTGAGGATCCAAATGAGTCAACGGAAATTGTTATTCATGTTAATAAATTGAAGGAGGGATGGGATGTAACCAATCTTTATACCATCGTGCCGTTGCGTGCATCTGCTTCAGAAATTTTAACTGAGCAAACAATAGGTCGTGGATTGCGTTTGCCTTATGGTCGTAAAACTGGCATAGAAGCTATTGACCGTTTAACAATCATTGCACATGACCGTTTCCAAGATATTATTGATCGTGCCAATGATCCAAACTCAATTATTAAAAAGCATATTGAGATTGGAATGGGGGGTGATATATCATTTGAAAAATCAGATATACTGACAGTACCAAGTCGTGCAGAAATAGAATCTACAAATGCGATGGTAACACGTCATTCCAATATAAACGGAGTATCTGATTTACAAGATGTCATGTTACATAATACGGCCCAATCTATATTCACTCCCGAAGAGAAAAAAATTTCTGATATTGCGTGGAATGTTATTAAAGGATATGAAAATTTACCGAGTTCTCTATCATTTTGCTTCACTGACATACAAGAAAAAATCAGTAACGAAGTTATAACAACCATGCGCGCATCAAAGGATGCTCTTATTTCTGATACCACAAAGGTAGAGGCTGAGGCGTTGGTACCAAAGGTGGTTGCAGACCTAACAAAAAATTTAGCAGAGTTTATAATAGATATTCCTAATATTGTGCTTATTCCCTCTGGTGACGTTACTTATGGCTTTTCTGATTTTGATTTGGAAAATCTAGAAAGTTTAAATTTGCAACCTGTGAGTAAAGAGATTTTAATTAGAGAATTACGCACACATAAAAGCATTTTTCTTACCTCTGAAAATGAGTATCTCAAAGAGCCTCATCTTGAAAATTATATCATTCGTGGTTTAATTGATAATGACTTTATAGATTATGACAACCATACACCATTATTACGAAAATTGGCAGGCCAGTTGGTGCAGCATTTCCAATCTTATTTACCAAATGATGATGCCGTTGAGAATGTTTTGATTCACTACCAGCATCAACTTACTGCTTTTATAGTTGCTCAATTAAAGTCACATCAGTGGGAAACACAGCGGGATTATGAGGTTAGAGTTACAAGAGGGTTTACAACCTTACTGCCTATTCACTACACTCTACCACAAGGCTCATCTCCCGTTGATTTTCGTTGTATTCCTTCTATTAAAAGCGACATTAGAACGCTTGTATTCGGGGGCTTTACAAAATGCTGTTATCCTTTGCAAAAATTTGATTCCGTAGAGGGGGAATTACGGTTTGCCCAAATATTAGAAGATGATATACAAGTATTGAAATGGATGAAACCTGCTCGAGGTTTTTTAAAAATAGAATACGATAAAGGATCAAGCTATGAACCGGACTTTGTTGTAGAAACGAAGGATGCAAAATATCTTTGTGAGCCCAAAAAAGCTTCCGAAATACAAAATTCTATTGTTTTGAAAAAAAGAAACGCAGCAGTTCAATGGTGTTGTCATGCGGCCAATTATGCTATTACTCATGGTGGAAAGCCATGGCATTATGTTCTTATTCCACATGATGCTATTAAGGTAAATAGTAGTTTTGAAGGTTTGTGTGCAGAATTTACCATTTCAAGCGATAGATTAGAGTAAATAATTTTTTTAATTTATGGATGCTAAGATAATATAATTCTTTAATTTTGTTTTATATTTTATCTTTTCAATTTAAATTATTGAAAAATAAAAGAAAAAATAATTCAGTTTATTTCATATAAATATATAATAAACTATTATTGTTCTTTCCCTTGTAAAATCTGTATACAATGGAATAAATGTAAGTAGAGGATAAAATGGATAGTTTTACGTATGACTCTGGATTTAATAAACACTACTTTTAGTTTTTTAAAACAAAACCCGACAAAAAAATTTACAGCCCGAGAAATTGCTCAATGGGTATTCGAAAATTATCCGGAAGCCTGTCATAAAAAGCAAAAGCGTTCAAACGCAACAATCAAGCTTCTTAATAGCGATATGGCTCTTATTCAGCAAATTGTTGCTGAAATAGGAGCTTTACGTCCACAATTGCAAAAACATCATCCCGAAATCAAAACCACTGAAGGGCGTCCACGGCAGTATTATTTCATGCAATCAACAGATAGAGCTGAAATTGATGAAATAGAGAGCATTACGACTTCTAAGATAAATGATTCTGTTAAAGAACATGATCTTTATCCATTATTATCTAAATTTTTATGGTCAGAGCTTGAAGTTTATAGCAAGCGTATTGATGAGAAACGTTCTCGTAATAAGAATGGTGCTGGTGGAAACAAATGGCTGTATCCAGACCTTGTCGGAATGCAAGATTTAAGTTGCGAATGGCATCGCGAAATCAAAGACTGTGCTTTGCAATATTTTGATAAAAAGACAAAACTTTGGTCTTTTGAAGTAAAAATTTTCATCAATCGCTCAAATTTACGACAAGCATTTTTCCAAACAGTTAGCAATTCTTCATGGGCTAATTTTAGTTATCTAGTTGCCAGTGAGATTTCAGGCATTGATACGTTAAAAGAACTTAGAACGCTTTCAAGTTTACATGGAATTGGATTTATAAGACTTGATAAGGAAAACTTTTCCGAGAGCCAAATTATGCTTCCTGCAAAAGAGCGTAATGAAATCGATTGGGATACCGCTAATAGATTATTAGAGGAAAACAAAGATTTCTTTCAATATATTAAACTCATTCGTCAATTCTATCAAACTGGTGAGATTCGCCAATCTGACTGGGGGCATTCCCCATAAGAATCATACTTCAAGGTTTCTATCATTCTCAAAATTTTTAATTCATCTCTGGTCGCTTTTCGCCCACTATTCGCCCACTATTAGCGTAAAAGTTGCTAATTATATTTTGAAAAGTGCTCATTCACATCTCTTGAAAGTAGAAGTTTTACTAACTTTTTTACATATTAGAAATATAAATAAGCCTTTTTATCTTTTTATCTTTTACAAAAATATCAATAGACTTTAAAAACTTCCGATAGGCTTACTCTTCAATAATACCACATGCTAAACGAGCACCACCTCCGCCAAGTGGTAATGGTTTATCGGATTGATTGTCTCCTCCTAAATGAATCATTAAAGAATGCCCTTTAATCTCTGAGAGTTTTTTAATTCGTGGAGCGAGAACACTCATCGTTGAGTGCCCTTTATCATCAACATAAAGCGCCGGTAAATCACCAAAGTGGCCATTAACGTTATAAGGTCCAAGATGTTTGTTAGTATGCTCTGGATCATAATGTCCACCCGCAGCACCACCAATTACACCATCTTTCGTATCACATGAAGGATTTATATGCACATGAAAACCGTGTAAACCTTCTGGCAAGGTGGATAAATTGGGCACAAAAATCAAACCATGTATGTTTTCTTCAATTTCAATTGTGCCAATAGGCTTTTTTGTGTTTTTGTTTTCTAGCTTATAAATCGCAACTTTCATAGATTTTGCTAATACAATGGTATTGTAATTTAGAAACGCTAAGGAAAACAGTATGGGTAAAACAGTCTTATTCATACAAAACATTTTTATTTTAATAACCTTCAATAATTTTATACAGAAACAATGACATATTAAACATTATTTTTCGCTTTCGTCAACTTTTATAAAGAACATTTTGGAGAAAAGTGTGATTAAAAAAAGGCTTTATCAGCTCAAAATAGCTCTCTTTATTCACCTCTAGCACACCCAGAATAATCTGCCTTATCTCACGAATAATGCATTCTATAGATCAATAGTTATATCGCATATATCTTTCTTTAAAGAGATGCTTTTAAAAAAGCAGATTTTTTAAAGGTGTTGTGAGAAAAATTAAATAAGGAGCTCGGATAATTTAGCCAGTAATTCATCCATAATATGACGAAGATTTTATAAAAGTCAGAATATATAACTTAATTGATTATATTTATTTTAGCAAAATATTTCTATTCAAAGCAAAATTAAATAATGCAAATTTTCTACTCATTATGAAATTTATAAGAAAAATAACTATCGTGATGTATATAAATCTCCCATAAAAATACAAAATGTACCAACCAAAACACCCATTATTGAACCTATAATTGCACCAATTATCGTTCCGGTGAAAAGTGCTATACCTATACCTCTTGTGATAATTGGACCAAATCCTGGCAGGGAAATATAACCATAAGCTGCAAGGGCTGCCGCGATTACTCCTGATACACTACCATTTAAACTACCAATAAAAGCGAGTTCTTTAATAGAATGACAGATTTTTTTAAAAAAAGTTTTTTTACAGTTATTAGAAGCAAAATTGCTATAAGCTTTAAAATCAATCATATTTTTTTCTTTCATTTTGTATGCTCACTGTTCCAGAATAATCAACTGATACGAAAAAATAACACTTTTTAAATTCTACTAAAGCGCGCCAAATACCTTTATCATCTAAACGCAATCGTTTAATATTTGTGAAACCATTTTGCATGAGACAGTTTTTAATTTGCGAAGCATTAAATGAATTTTGTCCTGGTTTAGTGATATCTTTGGTGAAGCTATACGTAGAAGCTTGACAATAAGGGGCATAAAAAACTTTACTTATTGAAGCCGTGACGAAAAACGAGAGACATATAATTATCATTAAAAAAATACTTGATTTTAAAATTTTACTTAATCTCATTTTGTCACCATCTCTCGAAACGATACTTTCTTAACCTTTGTATTGCTAACGAGTTCCAAAAACTATTTTATTTTCAATATTATACTTAATAACGCAATTTTTTGAAAATTATGTTAGTTAATTAAAATTGTTTTTTCTTTATTATTTTATAAAAAAGTGACGTGAGTACCTTTTTTAATAATCTTTAGACGTATCTTTAATTATTCTGAAATACAATTTTACAGTACTCATATCATAACTGATATAAAAAGAGACTTATAACGATAAATTTCACGCATATTATTGTCTAAATTCAAGGAGATATGAGTTTCTTATTTAAATTTTATTTTTTCCATATCATATCAATGTTGTTTAGGCGATTTTGTTGGGAGTGTTTGCATAATTTCTTTGAATCCGTAACTAGGATACATTCCCTTTCGCATAAATAAATTACGTAACGGTGAGCAATTACGTAATAATCCAAGCCCAACGCTTCGCATGATATGAACAGGCAGCATATTAGAAAGGAGAGCAAAGTTGAGCATATGAACAGCCCCACTCCGGATCAATATATCAGATTTGCGATATTTGTTATAATATGCAACAATTGTTTCAGAGTTAGAACCAGATATTTGATTGGGTAAAATATCAACCAAAGTTTGAACATCACGAAACCCTAAATTTAATCCTTGTGCCCCAATAGGAGGGAAGACATGGGCTGCTTCACCCACTAAAATCGTTCGGTTTGCAGCAAAACGATGTGAAATAAGTCCTGAAAGCGGCCATGCTTGAATTGGTGTTTCTAGTGTTAGCTTTCCAAGCATTGACTGCATCTGTTCTTCGATAATTTTTGCAACTACTTTTGAATCTATATTCAATAATTCTTCAGCACGAGGAGGATTAACAACCCATACAAGACTGGATCTATGTCCTGTTAGAGGAACCTGTGTAAATGGACCATTTTCTGTATGAAATTCAGTTGACGTATTTTGATGAGAAAAGTCATGAGAAAAATTAAGAACGAGAGCTATTTGCGAATAATCCCACTGTTTGACACCTATTCCAGCTGCTGCTCGTGTTAGAGAATGACGTCCATCAGCAGCAATAACAAGCGAAGTTTGAATAACACTGCCATCTGCAAGAGTAACAGATATATGGCTCTTTTGGTGATGAAAAGATTTTGCCGAAGAAACAAATCTTGTAATATTGGGCGTATGCGTAACAGAACGGACTAAAGCATTGTTTAACTCTATATTAGGGATATTATAACCGAAAGCTTCCTCACCAATTTCAGCAGAAGAAAAATTCACAGTAGGAGCACGTACAATCCTAGAGGTTATATCTATGATTCTAATAAAAGACAAAGCTGCTGCATGATTTTTAATAATATTCCAAATATTGAGGTTTTGAAGGACACGTATTGCTGGCATCATAAGAGCGGTTGTCCGTAACTCATTTGCGCGAGAAGGTGGACCAATAAGACAAACAGAGTAACCCCTATCTGCAAGACTAAGCGCCGCTAACATGCCGACTGGACCTGCACCAATGATAGCAATATCCTTACACTCATTTTTTTCAAATGTCACAACTAGTTAAGCCTTTTTCCATTTACCAAATATTTTAACATCTCTAAATGAACAACCCCTTTTTATTATATAAAGCCATTCTATTATATTATGTAATAAATAATGTAGTGTAAAAAAATAACCTTTTTATGATGAATCATACTATAAGATAAATGGCGTGTCGGTAGATGAACAAAAAATTTAGAAACGAGGATAAGAAAACTTTGAAACGTAAGCTAACAAAAAAAATCAAAACAAATACTGATCTATTGCGCCATAAAAAAGTAACGATGCCACAAGCAAAAGCCTTTTCTGTCCATTTACTCACAGCCTCTGGTTCATTTTTAGCATTTCTTTCTCTTATATCTGCGTCTCAAAAAGAATGGACTGCTATGTTTTGTTGGCTTGGGCTTGCACTTCTCGTTGATGGTATCGACGGGCCAATTGCGCGCAAACTTGATGTTAAATACATACTTCCAACATGGTCTGGAGAACTCTTAGATAATATCATTGATTATGTAACTTATGTTTTAATTCCAGCTTTTGCGCTTTATCAAAGTGGTTTGATAGGTTCAGGATTGTCATTTTTATTGAGTGCTATTATTGTCATTTCATCAGCTATTTATTATGCAGATACCGGAATGAAAACCAAAGAAAACTTTTTTAAAGGGTTTCCTGTAGTTTGGAATATGATGGTTTTCACGCTTTTTGTAGTAAATCCAGGAGAGTGGATTACTTTTACCATTATTGTCTTATCAGCAGTTATATCTTTTTTACCAATTTATTTCATCCATCCAGTAAGAGTCATCCGTTTACGGTGGCTTAATTTTCCAATTTTTCTCTTATGGTGTTCTTTTGGTGTTGTTGCCTTCTTTTATCAGCTTAATGCTCCATATTGGGTTAAGATAGGGATCTCAGTAACAGGTATTTATATGTATTGTATTGGTGCTGCCATGCAACTATTTCCCCAATTTGGAGCAAAAAAGCATAATGAAACAATAAGATAATAGATATTTAAAGACGGGGATAAAATGCAAATTGATTTTGGAGCAGGTGATGATATCTCTTTTACAAAAGAGGGATACGCTGGTATTATAAAGCTCACACGCCCTTCAGCATTAAACGCTCTTAATCAACGAATGGTTTTTGCTTTAAAGAAAGCTCTTAGTACATGGGAAACGGATGAAAATGTTTCTTGCGTCTTAGTTGAAGGGGAAGGGCGCGCTTTTTGTGCTGGTGGAGATGTTGTAGAAATCTACCGTATGAGAAACAAACCCTCTTCTTACCAATATTTCAGTGATGAATATAGCTTAAATGCTTATATTAAACGGTTTCCAAAACCTTACATTTCTTTCTTGAACGGTATTTGGATGGGAGGAGGGGTAGGTATTTCTATATACGGTTCACACCGAATTGTTACAGAAAATACACTCTTTGCTATGCCAGAAGGTGCTATTGGATTTTTTCCAGATATTGGTGCGAGTTTTTTCTTACCATCTCTTTCCGATCACTTTGGCATTTATCTTGCACTGACCGGCGCATGCATAAAATGGGGAGATTGTTTAAACTTAGGGCTAGCAACACATGCTGTTCCTGAAGTTGAATTAGAATGCATTAAAAGAGCTATTATTAAGCAAGGAAATCCTAAATTAGCATTAAAAGAGCGATCGATAACAAGAAAAAATGAAACAAGCCATGAAATACGTTGTGTTATCAACGATTGTTTTAGTGCCAATACGTTAGAGGAATGTATTGAATTGCTTCATAAAAAAAGCAGTGTAAATGGCATCTTATTTGCTAAAAAATGTTATGATATTTTGCAATCACGTTCTCCGACAAGTTTAAAAATTATCTGGAGACAAATGAAACAAAATTCTTTTCAAACTTTGGAAGATTGTATGAAAATTGAAAATCGTATTGCACATCATATGATTACTTCACATGATTTTTATGAAGGAGTGCGTGCAATGTTAATTGATAAAGATAAAACACCTAAATGGCAACCAGACAAACTTTCAAATGTAACGGATGAAATGATAGATGCCTATTTCCAACCTGTTGAAAAAGAATTACTATTTTGAAAAATAATCCTAAAAAAAAGATTTCAAAAATCAATTTAGTTTATAATTGTTATTTGCGATTTTTAGCATTCATTTGCTTAAGTTTAAGTGCTTTTTATTGGATACGTCTTGTTGGTGTATTTCCAGGAGTTTTATGGCGTTTTGATCTTATGCCGTGGCAGTGGCAGTTTTTATCAATCACATTGGCTATTGTTTATCCTATAGCATTAATTGGACTTTGGATGTATTCACCATGGGGAATCGTTTTATGGTGCATTGCAGTATTTACTGAAACACTAGCGATTTATTATTCCAATTCTCTCTATCAACTATTTATACCACTATTTCATGGAATATTATTCTTAGCTTTTATAATACTACAAATTACAATGATCTTTTTAAAAAGGAATTATACAAAAGATTCTTAGAATAAATGCGTTTAAGTTTTCGGGCCAGAATAACTGGCCCGATTTTCAATCTAAAGGTCGTAAAGTTTTCTTAAATAAAAGGTACCCACCACAAATCCCAAGGGCTGGTAGCTTTTGAACAAAATATCCATAGTAATGTTGAGATTGTTCCCCAGAGTGCCATTGCCATTAATATATCCTTTCTATTTATAAAAGTTCCATAATATATATTATGCGACAAATAATGATGTAGAGTAAAAAATAGAGGGGTTTGTTCAAAACAGAGCGCACCCTAATTTAGACACATTAATCGTATTTATATCGCATATTCCACTTTTTAAACAAAATTATGTCAAAAATTTGTCAATTAAACAGTATATATATATTTAAGAAATTTGGCTTTAAGTAATATTACTTAAAGCCAAAAAGAGTAAATAATAAAATATAAATATAAAAAAACTATTGTGATAATTTACAACGTTTCATATGTGCTAAATCACTCAAAACAGTATTACGGTTATTTAAAGCCGAAATTTCATTGCTTTCACTTGACTTTACATCCAGAAAAAACAAGGCAGGAACAAATACAACACTTGCTGCAGTTAAGGCTACATTTTTATTTCTTGCTCTAGAACGTTCTGCTATTGTAGCGTCAATCTGGCGTTTATTAGCCCAAAACTCCCGTTGAATATCGGCGCAACTCATTGCTCCATCGTGTAATGTTGTAACTGAAATATTTTTTTCTAAACGCCCCCCACATGCTGATAAAGAGACCGTTAAAACCACAACACATATTGCCCGCTTAAAACACTTATACATAAAACCTCACTTTTGACATAAAAACGTCACAACTAAGCCAAAATTGGTGCAAAATAAAGACTAGAACTTTAAAGAATATTTTAGTTAACAGGAAATATTGTTTTTTTAGATTTGTACATCTGTTTCAAAAACAAGTCCTTGATGTGCAGGCTCAACATATGGTGGGACATAATTTACAACTTTATTGTAATCAAGTGATCTATCCATATGTGTGAGTATAGCTTTTTGAGGTTTTAAATATTTTATCCATTGTAATGCTTGATCAACAGAAAGATGACTTGGGTGAGATTCAAATTGCAGAGCCTCAATAATTAAAACATCCAAATTCATTAATTTTGATAACGTTTTTTCAGGAAATTTACTAACATCTGTACAGTAAGCAACATTACCAATACGAAAACCTAAAGAGTGAATATTACCGTGAAATTGTAAATGTGTATTGATAGTTATTGCTCCTCCCTGCCCTTGAATTATAAATTGGCTATCTTCATTGATAGTATGCGCTTTTAAAATGGGTTGATAAGATGAACCTTTTGCCTTTTGAAAACAATATCCGAATGCATTTTTCAAATGCTCTAGTGTAAACGCATCTGCATAAATATCTATTAAACATTTTTGAGCAAGTGCATAACTGCGTAAATCATCAATACCATGAATATGATCTGCGTGAGAATGCGTATAAAGGGCGGCATTAAGATGATTTACGCGGGCATCGATCATTTGTGATCGAAAATCTGGACCAGTATCTATAACGACGGTTGTTTTTTTCCCTGATGCATGAATGCGTTCGACTAATAAAGAACTTCTGTAGCGTTTATTTTTAGGATTATTAGGATCACAAGCTCCCCAATCACCATTAGGGCGTGGAACTCCTGGAGAGGAACCACAGCCTAATATTGTAAATCGATACCGATCAAACATGGCTTTTGACTCATTTCATTTTACTAAATAAATGAAAAGCATTGCGTGTTGTTATCTGAGCTATTTCCTCAATACTTAAACCAATTGTTTCAGCCAAAGTAGCAGCTGTATAACGTACAAAAGATGGTTCATTTCTTTTACCTCGATGAGGTACTGGTGCTAAAAATGGTGCATCCGTTTCCACCAATAAATGCTCATGAGGTACAATTTTTGCTATTTCACGGATTTCAAACGCATTTTTAAAAGTAAGAATACCTGAAAAGGAAATATAACCACCAAGTTCAATACCAGCATGAGCAAGTTGCATCCCAGACGAATAACAGTGAAGTACAAATGGAAAAGCCCCTTCTTTTATCTGTTCGCGTAATATTTGCTCCATATCTCCATCTGCATTGCGTGAATGTATAACAAGAGGTAGCTGCGTTTCTCTAGAAGCGATAATATGTTCGTGGAAAATTTTTTTTTGCTCTTTTGGTGAAGAATAATCATAATGATAATCGAGCCCCACTTCCCCAAACGCAACAATCTTGGGATGCTTAGAAAGATTGATAAGACTTTCAGCTGTAATATTTTGTTCTTCATGGGCATTATTGGGATGGGTACCAATGGAACAAAATACTTGATTATAGGCTTGTGTAATTGCTAAAAGCTTATCCAACTTACGAACATGTGTTGAAATCGTTATCATACGTTTAACATTAGCATCTAAAGCCCGTTGGATGACATCATTAAAATCTTGCGCAAAATCCTCAAAATCAAGATGACAGTGTGTATCAATCAACATGATGAATATCGTCTTTCTTCAAGATATAACGGGGAAAGATTGGCTCTGGTGTCGGAAGATCAAGACCTTCTTGAATTTTTGAATGGTTTATATGATGCAATAACCTATCGTCTTTAGCAATAGCGAGGCTGTCAAGAAGCTTGTCTGCTGATTGTGGGATGAAAGGCAACAGCATAATTCCTATTCGTCGCAAGATTTCTACAGTTATATAAAGAACTGTAGAAAATCTTTCTGGATTATTTTTCCGTAAACTCCAAGGTTGTTCGTTGGCAAAATAGCGATTTGCATCTGCTACAACTGAAAAAATAGCTGAAAGTGCTAAATGCACCCCATGACAAGACATAGCTTGGCGTATAGTCTCAAGTGCTTGAAGAGATTGTTTTAAAAGCTGTTCATCTTGATCTAAGAATGCAGCTGGTATAGGAATTTTTGCATCGCAATTTTTGGCAATCATAGACAAAGAGCGCTGCGCTAAATTACCAAGATCATTCGCAAGATCGGCATTAATGCGATTCACAAAACTATCATGGCTATAACTGCCATCTTGTCCGAATGGTACTTCACGAAGAAGAAAATAACGGAGTTGATCAAGACCATAGTGATTGACCATTTCAAAAGGATCAATGACGTTTCCAATGGACTTTGACATTTTTGTACCACGATTGAGTAAAAAACCATGAGCAAAAATATGCTTAGGCAATTCAATTCCAGCAGACATTAAAAATGCTGGCCAATAAACTGCATGAAAACGAATAATATCTTTACCAATGATATGAGTGTTTGCAGGCCAAAAATTACGTTTTTTTGAACTCTCATCGAAAAAGCCAATTGCTGACAAATAATTTGTCAGTGCATCAACCCAAACGTACATTACGTGTTTTGGATTACTTGGAACAGTAACACCCCAATTAAAATTTGTTCGTGAAATAGAAATATCTTTTAAACCTGATTTGATAAAACTTATAACTTCATTACGTCGTTCGAGTGGTGCAATAAAATCAAAATGTTTTTCATAATATTCAAGAAGGGCTTTTTCATAACGGGAAAGTCTAAAAAAATAACTCTCTTCTTCGTTCCATTCAACCGGAGAGCCTAATTCCTTTTCACGACGGATGTTATCTTCTCCAACCTCTGTATCCTTCTCTTCATAATACGCTTCCTGACGAACCGAATACCAGCCCGTATAACGGCCAAGATAAATATCGCCATTCGCTTCCATTTTTTTCCAGATTTCTTGACAAGCTTGATAATGGCGATCTTCTGTTGTACGAATAAAATCATCGTTAGAACAATTTAATACTACAAGCATTTTTTGAAACACAGCGCTATTACGATCCGCAAGTTGCTTAGGAGTCATTCCCAATGATTCTGCTGTCTGTTGCATCTTTAAACCGTGTTCATCCGTACCAGAGAGAAAAAATACATCTTTGCCATCTAATCGTTGAAAACGAGCCAAAGCATCACTTGCAATTGCACTATAGGCATGTCCAATATGTGGAGTACCATTAGGATAAAAGATTGGAGTTGTTATATAATATATATCACGCATGTCATACTCGTTGTAAAACGCAATCAAAGATTACAAATGGCATAACGTCTGTTAATCATATTGTCACGCAAAAACCTCACTCTCGCGAATGATCCTATGGACTTTAAAAAGCAGACTTATAATAAATTGCTTCTTATCAAGATTAAACGATTGTATTTCTCTTATTTTTTGATGAATCTCTTGCCATACTTGCGCACAGTTTTTTGAGAGCAACAACTCTCCTCTTTCAACGAGCATGATAGCTCTTTCTTGAATTTTATCAAGAATTTCATCGCTAAACTGTTGAAATTGAATATCTGAAGAAAGCGAAGAAAGTGTTTGAGCAAAAGTGTGTACGATAGCGGGATTGCAAACAGATTGCTTAAAGAGAGTATCAATGGTTTGAACAATTTCAAATCCACCGTGAAAAATAAGTAAGGCAGCTTTTCGAGGATTTCCTTTAGATTTTTGAATAATCATTTCAATAGCTTCTTCATCATTTAAATCGTGATTGGAAAAAACATGTGTAATGACTTGTTTCATCTCATCATTATGCAATGGTCGTAAAGAGATCTGTTGGCATCGTGAGCGAATTGTTGGAAGTAGTCTTCCTAAAGAATGTGTAATAATAATGAATAAAGTTTTTGCAGGAGGTTCCTCGAGCGTTTTAAGAATTGCATTAGCCGCACTTCTATTCATATCATCGGCAGAATCAATGATAATGATACGCCACCCATTATCTTGCGATGTCTGGTTTAAAAAATGCATAACATCGCGGATGTCATCAATGAGTATACCTGTTTTGAACTTTTGGTTTCTTAAATCAAAGCGACGTGAAATGTGCAAAAGACCAGGATGACTGCCCTGCATAATTTGGCGCCACGTAATAGAATTAGACTCTGGTTGCAGGAAATCACTCTTTTGAGAGCTTAAAATATTCCAAGCAAGATGAAACGCTAATGTAGCCTTTCCAATTCCATGTTCTCCTTCAAATAATAATGCATGGTGTAAACGTCTTTCCTTATGCATTTGTGCCAAAAAATGACGAGCAGCCTCATGGCCAAAGATCATACTATTCTGTGAAGGTAGCAAAACTGTATCAATATTATCATATTGGCGTAAAGAGTTTACGACATTCATATAAAATGCTCCATCATTGCTTGGTCACAAATATTTCTTATTTGGTCTGCAACAACGCGCATTGTATCTGTTGCATCAATCACACGAAACCTATGAGGTTCCTGTTCTGCCAATCGAAGAAAAGCTTTGCGTCTTTGTTCTTGAATTTCTAAATTATCCTTTTCAAAATAATCAATCATTTCTTCTTTGTTTATATAACTTACGTTTTTCAAGAACCTTCGAGCATTCGCACGTTCCATAGCATATTCTGCCGATATATCTAATAAAAATGTCAAATGAGGCATGATTCCATTGAGTGCAACACGTTCTAAAACGGAAAGAATGGAAGAGCTTACTTTATCATTAAGCCCTTGATAAACACGTGTAGAATCAATAAAGCGATCACATAAAACGACTTTTCCTTCTTGCAAAGAAGGCGCGATAACCTCAGTAACATGATCGATACGTGCGGCTGTAAATAAAGCAGCTTCAATTAAAGACCCATATTGTTGCGCCTGACCTGACAATAGAATATGGCGTATTATTTCTGCACCTAGTGTTCCTCCTGGTTCTCGTGTCATAACAACTTTATAGCCCTTGTCCATAAGATGGTCAGCAAGGAAAGAAATTTGTATTGTTTTTCCTACTCCGTCCCCCCCCTCAAATGTGATAAAATAACCTGACACGTGTAAACCTTAATCCTTATGAAGCATGTACTATAAATATTTTCGTAACCATCCAATTGTTATTTCATAGAATGCATCTTTTACTTTTATAAAGAAACTTCCCTCCTTAACATTGATTCCAGCAAAAACTGGCTTTTCAAGAAGAAGCTTTTTATCTTCTAAAATTTGAATAACACCAATTGGTTGTCCTAAAGCAATAGGAGCTTTCAATGGACCACGATATTTAATTTTTGCTTTAACATTTATTTTTTTTTCATTCAAAAGCATAAAACTTACTGGCTTTTTAACAATAAGTGGAACAGAATGGTGCATTCCACCATAAACAGAAGCATAGCCAACGGTTTCTCCTTCTGTAAAAACCGTTTTAAGATTAAAAGCTGTCATTCCCCATTGAAGAATGCATTCTACTTCTTTTGTATATCCTTTACCATCTTGCAAACCATTTACTGCTAAAAAAAGGCGCCGATGATTTTTATAAACGGAAGAAACCATTGAAAAACCTTCTTTTTTACTATAGCCAAAACCAAATCCTTCTATACCAATTTCCTTAGAAATAAGAGGATTTTTGTTACGTTGAAAAATTTTATTCCAAGTAAAGGAAGGTTCACGATAAAGGGTATAATAAGAGGGATATTCATGAACAATATGACGTGCTAGTACAATCATATCACGCAATGTTACAAACTGCCCCTCTTCAGGAAGCCCTGTCGCATTAACAAAATGGCTATGTGATAATCCGAGTATTTTAGCCCTCTGATTCATCAGTTTTGCGAAATTAGCCTCACTTCCCGATATTCCCTCAGCAAGAATAATAGCAGCATCATTTGCATTGACAATAATTAAACCATGCAAAAGATCAGAAACACTAATTTCTGTCTTTACTTTTGCAAACATAGTGGTCGTACCGGAAGGTGCTCCACCTTTTCGCCAAGCATTCTCACTTACCTTGAACTTTTGTGTATGACTTAACAAGCCTTCTTTTAATTGGTGAAATATAACTTCAGCCGTCATCAATTTTGCTAATGAAGCAGAGAAAAAAGCAATATCACTCTGTTTTTCAAAAAGTATTGTATCTGTATCATCATCTAGTAACAGCAACTGCGATACAGAGTTTTGAAAATTTTGTGCTCTCCCCCACCCGATCAGTGTAAACATCATAAACAAGGTAAATAAAATGCTTAATAGAGCACGCATAACCGATTCTCCCATATTTAAAGAATCAGCATAAAGACTCCTCTTATACAAGAAAAAATTTATTTATTTTTGCAAACTGAGAACCATCATAAATTTAAAATAAGTTTCTATACTTTTTCTCAAAAATACAAAAATGAATCACTATATCACACACTCTTTTTCATTTCTCAAATAGGAAGTATTTTTAATATGTTAAATGCATACAAAGCGCAAGAAAACTTTCAAGGAAACACATTATTTCATAATAATATATAACCTAACCTCCTCTCATTTAAAACGAGAATCCTACTACAATCAATAACTTTTGATCATCTGTAATTTGAAAACTATATACAAAAAACAAACATTGCTTTTTCTTAAAATAGCCGTAATCAATTAACTCTTATTTTCCTACTTGGTCTATTTATGAAAGCCACTTGATCAAATGACGTCGGCTTATCAATCAAAACTGGACCATTTTCTGGCAATCTTACTGAAAGAGTTTTATTGAACCGTTTTCGTTCAATTACAGCTCCATTTAATCGTTTTTGTCTATCGGAACCAAATCTTTCTAGCACGATATTTTCTTTTTCTTTCATAATACCTGCTAATGCTAGTGAGGAAGAAGTGTCATTCCCTGTTATGTAAGAAGCCATTAAATAGGCAGAATCATAATAACCAACAGGTGCTTCAGAAATATATTCCACTTTAACATTTGCCACACCTGCATCTGCATAACCAAGTATTTCCGCAGCTTGCTTTGATAAATCAATGATTCTATTTTTCATAAAAGGACCGCGATCATTCACCCTAACAATGAGTGAAGATCCATTTTTCAGATTAGTAACACGAGCATAACTGGGTAAAGGCATTGTAGGATGAGCAGCAGTCAAGAGATTCATGTCATAGATCTCACCATTTGCGGTTAAACGCCCATGAAAATCTGAGCCATACCAAGATGCTTCTCCAACACGTTGATAGGTTGGATCATTTTGTGGATAATACCACTTTCCTTTTATTTGGTAAGGTTTACCAATAATGGCCCGCCCGTATCTCTTTTCTTTTGATTGGTTTTGCCCACTTGAACTTTTTTGAGAAAGAACAGCAGTTTTCACGTCAGTCTCTTTATTATTGTAAAAACTTTTTATTACAAAATGTGCTGTTTTGCTTGCGCAGCAAGACACCAATAACTGGGATACAAGCACTACAGAAAGAAATTGAAATGTTGAATTAAGAATGGAAGTAAACTTTTCTTTGCTATTTAAAAGCATTTGTCAGCCCGCTTATTTCTAATTGAGTATTTACTGCAAAAAATCACATCGCACCTTCTGTATGCGATAGGGAAATTCACATTTTCGGATGATTCCCCTCGCGCGCCTATAATAGCCTGAAAATTTACCATTTATCAATATATTAATAAATTATTAATACTTTTATGATTACCGCAAGAAGAAATGCAATTTCATAAACGTGATGAATGAATTAAAAAACTAAATAAATCAATATCTTCGTGAAAAAGATGATTTCATAATATATAAATTGTGAACACGTAGGATGATTCTCATAATGAGTGGTAAATTATTCTTATTAATGTAAAAACAAATATAGCCTAATAGGAAAATCTAATGATTATACATTGTTTTCTTAGAATTTTTAAATTACCTATTGGTGAGCGCGCAGGGATTCGAACCCTGGACCTACTGATTAAAAGTCAGTTGCTCTACCAGCTGAGCTACGCGCTCCCACACAAGCCATTTTGCTTGCAGAAAGTGAGAGGAACATACGGTTGACTTTTCATTTGGTCAACACCTTTCGAAAAAAAATATTATTATTCGGTTCAGTTATCAATACTTTTCCGTCTTTTCTCTTTTTTGCTCCACGGTATATATAATCTTTTCCCTTTTCTGAGCTTGAATAAAAGGAACCATTTAAAGATACAAATGCCTGATAGCTTCTAAAACGTGAAAGAGTAGATATTTCAAAATTTATAGGAATAATTAGAGAATATACGTAAAAATTGTAAGTTTTATTTTAGAAAATAACCAACAGTAGCTACCACTGTTAATGGTTAATGAATAAAGAAAGATAAAATACAATATTTTTTATTATATAATTTAATATTAATATAAAATAAATCATATTATTTTGCTTTTTATCTAAAAAAAATTATAGATTAATTATAAATACATATTTTATATTTATCTTTTTTATTTTTTTGACTGGAATACTAAATGCTGACATGTAAACAATATGAGCTACTCTTGTTTATTCACAATCATATGATAGAAACTGGTATTCCCCCCTCTTTTGACGAAATGAAAATTGCATTGGAGCGCTCTTCAAAATCTGGAATTCATAAGCTAATTGTAGGATTGGAACAACGAGGTTTTATACGCCGTTTGCCAAATCGCGCTCGCGCAGTAGAGGTTATCCGACTCCCCAATAAGATAACATTTAATCTATCTTTAGCTCGTAAAATTTCTCCCAGTGTGATAAAAAAAAGTAAAAGAAAAATATCAAAAAATCTTGGCAATCTTGGTAATTTTGATGCACAAGAGAAAAAAAATATTACTATTCCCATTATGGGCCGTATTGCTACGGGCGTACCCATCTCTGCTATATTACAACAAACAGACACTCTTTTTTTACCACAAGCGATGTGTAATTCAGGTGAGCTCTATGCTTTAGAAGTCAAAGATGATTCTATGATTGAAGCCGGTATTCTTGATAAAGATACTATAATTGTTCAACGTCAAAGTACAGCAACATCAGGTGACATTGTTGTCGCATTCGTTGATAAAAAAGAAGCAACTTTAAAACGTTATCGACGCAAAGGAATCTCTATTGTATTAGAAGCTGCAAATCCTCACTATGAAACACATATATACACTTCTGAGCGTGTACAGATAGAAGCTAAACTTATTGGACTTATTCGCAAATATTAAAAAATAGAAAACTTGCCTAATTCACTCAATACATTTAGTGAGAAATTATTTAGTATCTTTTTCATATTGTGTCACACACATTAATAAAATATATGCATCCATAAAATAGAGCATTTTTTATTTTTAACGAAGTAAAAACAGCATAAAATTTATTTAATTATCATAAAGTTGCAGGATTTATCATGGCAGCACCTCGCATTAGTTTTGTCTCCCTCGGATGTCCAAAAGCACTGGTAGATTCTGAGCGAATTATTACTAGACTACGATCTGAAGGTTATGAAATCTCATATAAGCATCAAAGTGCTGATCTTGTCATTGTGAATACCTGTGGTTTTATTGATTCTGCCCGAAATGAATCATTAGCTAATATTGGTGAAGCCCTCAAAGAAAATGGAAAAGTTATTGTAACTGGATGTCTTGGTGCTGATCCTGATGTTATTCGTCAAGCACATCCTAATGTATTAGCTATTACAGGGCCACAAGCCTATGAAAGTGTTATACAAGCTGTTCATACAGCAATTCCTCCAATTCATGATCCCTTTATTGATTTAGTTCCCCCGCAAGGTATTCGCTTAACACCTCGCCATTATGCTTATTTAAAAATTTCTGAAGGATGTTCTAATCGATGTAGTTTTTGCATTATTCCTACTCTACGTGGTAACCTTACTTCACGTCCTATCAATGATGTTCTTCGCGAAGCTGAAAAACTCGTACAAGCTGGCGTAAAAGAACTTTTGGTTATTTCACAAGATACAGGTGCTTATGGTATTGATATTAAATATCGCGAAAGTCCTTGGAAAGATCGCACAGTAAAAACCAAATTTTTCGATCTTTGTTGCGAACTAGGCAACATGGGTATTTGGATACGCATGCATTATGTCTATCCTTATCCTCATGTTGATGAAGTTATTGAACTTATGGCGGAAAGAAAAATTCTCCCTTATCTGGATATTCCTTTTCAACACGCATCACCAACGGTTTTACGTAACATGAAGCGTCCTGCTCATATGGAAAAAACAAACCGTAGAATTGAAAGGTGGAGAAAAATTTGTCCAGACCTCACTTTACGATCAACATTTATTGTCGGTTTTCCAGGAGAAACGAATGAAGATTTTAACACACTTCTTGAATGGTTAGAGGAAACAAAAATTGAACGTGCCGGCTGTTTTAAATATGAAGAAGTAAAAGGTGCTGCTGCAAATGATTTGGATCTAGAAAATATTGCCGAAGAAGTAAAAGAAAGCCGCTGGCATCGCTTTATGGCAAAACAACAACAAATTTCAGCTCTTCTTTTAAAGAAAAAAATTGGAAAAAGATTCCAAGTTCTGATTGATGAAAGTCAAGGAAAAACCGCTAAAGGGCGTAGTCAGTATGATGCTCCAGAAATAGATGGTGTTGTACATATATCATCACGACGACCGTTACGTGTAGGTGAATTTGTTACCGTAAAAATAGAAAAATCTGATGCTTATGATCTTTATGGTATCGCAGTTTGAAGGTAAATCTCAAACTTATAGCGCTTAATAACTAATCGTCATAATTATAATAAAGTTGTAAAATCAAAGAAATTTTTATCAAGCAAATGGCTTGGACGAACATTTGTCAAAGCACGAATCATGGTATCTTTACGTCCCGGCATCCTTCTTTCAATATCTCTTAGCATTTCTTTCATTGCATTGCGTTGTAAACCATCTTGGCTACCACAAAGATTGCAAGGAATGATAGGAAATTGCATCGCTTGAGAAAACTTCTCCATATCTTCTTCAGCAGCGTAAACAAGAGGACGTAAAACAAAAAGATCTCCTTCATCGTTGATAAGCTTTCCAGGCATGGCTGCTAATCGTCCACCATGAAACAAATTCATAAAAAATGTTTCTAAAACATCATCACGATGATGTCCGAGAACTAATGCAGAACATCCCTCTTCACGAGCGATACGGTATAAATTACCACGTCGCAACCGAGAACAAAGCGAACAATATGTTTGCGTATGTGTCAATTTATCTGTAACAATGGAATAAGTATCCTGATACTCAATGCGATATGGAATTTGATAAGAGTTTAAAAAATCTGGAAGAATATGCTTTGGGAAGCCTGGCTGTCCTTGATCAAGGTTACAAGCTAGAATTTCAACAGGTAAAAGACCGCGCCATTTTAAATCTAAAAGAAGCGCTAGTAAGCCGTAAGAATCTTTTCCGCCCGATAAAGCAATAAGCCATTTATCTCCTGAAGAAAGCATAGAAAAATCATCCAGTGCTTGCCGCATATGGCGTAAAAGCCGTTTACGTAATTTATTAAATTCCACAGTCGAAGGAGCAATCCGAAATATTGGATGACAATCATCAACTTCGCTCAATAAAGAAGCAGTTTTCTCTACATTCTCTTCCATTACCTGATATTCAACTGAAATATTACCCACAATACCATAACTCTGCATAATAAATAGCAGATTCTACAAGAGTAATAGAAACAACAACGAATGTAGTGCGACCTAAACTTATCTTTTTCACCCTATAAGATGAGATATACAAAAAAGAAATGGGCTATACAAATCCTATTGCTATAAAATATAACAAAACAAACTCAATATAGCACCATTTTATAAAAGACACTTCGTTAATGGCTATAAAGCAATATAATAAGTTTGAGCATATAAAAAAGTATACAGAGTAATGACCTCTCTCATAGAAAACTCAACGAGAATAAAATTCAACAACTAAATTAGGCTCCATTTGCACAGCGTAAGGAACATCTGCAAAAGCAGGAATACGCGTAAATGTTGCTTTCATTTGATTATGATCTGCTTCAATATATTCAGGTACATCACGTTCTGCCAATTGCATAGATTCCAAAACTAAAACAAGTTGTTTTGATTTTTCACGAATCTCAATAACATCACCTGGTTTGCAACGATACGATTGAATATTCGTGCGCCGACCATTTACATTAACATGACCATGATTGATAAATTGGCGAGAAGCAAAAATTGTAGGTACAAATTTTGCACGGTAAACGACCGCATCCAAACGTGATTCTAAAAGGCCGATAAGATTTTCACCAGTATCACCACGTCGACGAGCAGCTTCTTCATAAGTTTTACGAAATTGTTTTTCTGAAATATCACCATAAAATCCTTTTAGCTTCTGCTTAGCACGCAATTGCACACCATAATCAGAAAGTTTCCCTTTACGGCGTTGTCCATGCTGGCCTGGACCATAATCACGACGATTCACAGGAGATTTTGGGCGCCCCCAAATATTTTCTCCCATACGGCGGTCAATTTTATATTTCGTTGTTTCACGTTTACTCATCGCATTTCCTTTAAAAATAGAACAAAAAATCTCACAGTAAGACCTTAAGGAAACGCACCCTCCTCTGCCTTCAAATTGAAAGACTGACAGGATACCTTAACATATAATATGCACAGTCATCCACGGGACACGTCAATTAATGCCATTTTCTCGAAAGAAAAAGCTGAAATAGCTTTATTGACCTCAGACTCCAAAGTCAACTCCTTTCATGATATTTAAGCTAAATCTTTTTAACAAATGCCTTGTTGAAGAAGTTACATTTTGCGATGTAAACAACGCAAAATCTTTATGTTTTTTTATGGTTTTTAGATTTATTCTTTTCGGTAATAATGATCTTGTATGTTTGGCTATAGCCTTTGCCGGATCGATCCATTCAACTGGCCATAAAGCTTGTTCACGAAAGAAGTTAATCAAAAAAGGATAATGTGTACAAGCTAAAACAACAATATCAGTATATTTGCCATTTTTCTCAACAAAACACGGAAAGATTTCGTGACGTAATTCTTCCAAATCTATAAGTTTACCACGTAAATAATCTTCAGCAAATCCAGCAAGTTTTTCACTTCCAACAAGCTGAACATGACACTGAGCAGCAAAAGAATTGATTAATTCATGTGTATAAGCACGTTTAACTGTCCCAGGAGTAGCTAATACTGAAATAAAGCCAGATTTTGTTTGTTCTGCCGCTGATTTAATTGCAGGAACTGTTCCTACAAAAAGAATATGGGGAAATTTTTGTCGTAAATCTGCCATCATCAGTGTAGAAACAGTATTGCAAGCGATTACACATAAAGCAGGGTTATAAAGTGTTAAAAGAATTTTAAAAATCTTTAAAATGCGGGTTTTCAGAACATTTTCTTCCCAACTTCCATAAGGAAATCCCGTATCGTCAGCAACATAAATAAATTGTCTTTCAGGGATAAGAACGCGGACTTCCCTCAACACCGTTAAACCGCCAATACCACTATCAAAAAAAAGAACAGGCCGTTCATCCATCAGTATTCACACTTGTTTTTAATTTTTTGCGATCACGATCTACAGGCGCACCACTTCCCCGTGGAAATTTAGGCGAAAAATGATCCAATGAAGATATAACTCCCCGTAGCAAGCGAATCTCAGATTCACTAAAATGAGCACGCGTGAAAACAGAGCGCAGATTTGCAACCATCACTTCTTTGCGCTCTCGGGGTCTAAAATATCCACGGATATCCAAAGCACCTTCTAACTGAGATAAAAAACCATGAAAGGTTGCTTTATTCGCTGGCTTCATCTCTATTGCACGAAAAGCTGTATCTCTCACATCTTCCAAACCTGATTTCATCCATTCGTAAGATATAAGCAAAACTGCTTGTGCAATATTAAGTGATGCAAAAGCAGGATTGACTGGAAAAGTGATAATTTCATCAACAAGACTGATTTCATCATTTTCTAGTCCCCATCTCTCTCTTCCAAATAAAATACCTGTTTTATGTCCAATATTCTCATACTGACGTAACATACACGCTGCTTCAACAGCACTTTTTACAGTTTTAAAACCACATCTTTCACGTGCCGTTGTAGCAAAAACATACTGTAAATCCGCAATAGCATCACGCAACGTATTAAAAATCATTGTATCATTAATGACATGATCTGCTTTACTCGCTGCAGCTCTGGCTTTTTCATTTGGAAATGCTTCTCGAGGTTTAACTAACCGGAGCTTAGAGAGCCCAAAATTTGCCATAGCCCTTGCTACCATACCAATATTTTCAGGCAACTGCGGTTCAACTAAAATAATAGTTGGACCACTTGTTAAATTTGTACGATTCTTATCAGTTCCAGCCATAAGTCTTACCTAATTCCAAACATTCTGCCCCTATAACTGTTTTTGAATACAACCTTTTAATAGAATATGCCCCAAAACAACCTTTTAAATAACAAATTACGGTGCATATTATCTTTTCATTAAGAGTTTATGAAATAATAATTTTAAAAGGATTAACAATGAATTGTGAAAAAAAAGAACTTTCATTTTAAGTCTTAGAGCGGTTATACGAATTACCTTAATGTTTTTTTGCATCCACAGCGCGTTATTTAATATTCTATAACACTTACAAATAGCAATCTGAGTTGAACTAAAAAATTATACATTCTAAAAAAGGTATATGCTCTTTATTCCCAAACTTTTTCCTGCAAAACTCATCCGTCGTTATAAACGTTTTCTTGCTGATGTTAAATGGGACGATCAACAAATCTTCACGGTATCAGTTCCTAACACAGGATCGATGCTTGGATTGACGACTCCAAACTCCAATATTTGGCTTTCACGTAACAACAATTCCAAGCGAAAATACACATATCGATTAGAAATTGTCGAGGCAAATAATACTTTGGTTGGTATCAATACAACTTTACCCAATAAACTTGCATTGGAAGCAATTCAAAATAGATTATTACCGGAATTAAGCGGGTACAAAACAATTTTGAAAGAACAAAACTATGGTACACAATCACGGATTGACTTTCTTCTGCGTGATGGCGTTCAACCTGACTGTTACCTAGAAGTCAAAAATGTCCACTTTATTCGCCAAAAAGGATTAGCAGAATTTCCTGATACCGTAACAAAACGCGGCACACGCCACCTTGAAGAGCTCATAAAAATTGTGCAACAAGGAAAACGAGCCGCTATGCTTTATATAATTCAACGGGAAGATTGTTCATCTTTCACAATTTGCCATGATCTTGATCCAACTTATGGACGTAAGTTTGATTTAGCATTAAAATCAGGGGTAGAATTTTATGCTGTAAAATGTCACGTAAATATAGAAGGTATTTTTCCGATTCATCGAGTAAAAATAGAAAACAGAAAAAGCAATGATTGAATATATTGACTATAACAAAGTACCCTTAAAATTTAATGGGCAAATCCGCATTTTTGATGAGCACGCTTTTGTTAAAATGCGTGAAGTTGGTCGCATTGCTGCAGAATGTCTCGATGCACTCACGGATATTATTAAGCCTGGTGTTACTACGCAAGAAATTGATGATTTCGTGTTTATTTTTGGTGCTAAGCAGGGAGCACTTCCTGCTGACCTGAATTATCATGGATACGGACATTCATGCTGTACATCCATCAATCACGTTGTTTGCCATGGGATTCCCAATAAAAGGCCTTTACAAGAAGGTGACATCGTTAATGTTGATGTAACTTTTATTCTCGATGGTTGGCATGGAGATTCAAGCCGCATGTACCCTGTGGGAAAAATCAGACGTGCTGCCGAACGTTTGCTAAAAATAACACATGAAAGTCTTATGAGAGGAATTGCTGCAGTCAAACCTGGAGCAACCACAGGTGATATTGGCGCTGCCATTCAACAGTATGCAGAATCTGAACGCTGCTCAATTGTAAAAGATTTTTGTGGTCATGGAATTGGTCAGCTTTTTCATGATGCACCCAATATTCTCCATTATGGAACCCCAGGAGAAGGAATCGAACTAAAACAGGGTATGATGTTTACAATTGAGCCCATGATCAATCTTGGAAAGCCACAGGTTAAGATTTTATCTGATGGCTGGACTGCCGTTACACGCGATCGATCTCTTACCGCACAGTACGAACATACAATTGGTGTAACAAATGAAGGATGCGAAATTTTTACACAATCTCCTAAAGATATTTTTTATATTCCCAATTTACATGCCTAAATAATGTAGAAACAACATGGCTAAAAAAATAAATAAAAAAGGGGACATCGAAAGCAACCATTTTGCTTTAACATCATGCTCTCCACTTACTCCAATATCAAAAACCAAAAATGAAAACCTACAGAAAAGCTTACAAACACATAAGCATTACCAAGGACATCGTGAACGACTCCGTAAACGCTATTTAAAGTCAAAAGGAAATGCAATTGAAGATTATGAATACCTTGAATTACTGCTTTTTCGCACTATCCCCCGAGCAAATACAAAACCAATAGCCAAGAGCTTGATAGCACGTTTTGGCTCATTAGCTGATGTATTGGGTGCTGATATTCATCGACTTCAAGAAATTCAAGGATGTGGGCCAGCAACTGCAACTGATTTGAAAATTATTTCAGACGTTGCTGGACGCATTGTTCGTGCCGAGTTATTTAAACGTGATATCTTTGCATCATGGGATAAAGTACTCGCTTATTGTAAAGCTGTCATGGCTCATGAAACACGCGAACAATTTCGCGTTTTATTTCTTGATAAGAAAAATGGTTTACTTGCTGATGAAGTACAACAAACTGGAACCATTGATCATACTCCTGTCTATCCACGTGAAGTAATTTCTCGAGCTTTGGAATTATCCGCATCAGGACTTATCTTAGTACACAATCACCCCTCTGGTGATGCGACACCTTCTAAAGCAGATATAACAATGACATATAGATTAAAAGATGCAGCAAACGCGTTAGGCATTGTTATTCATGACCACCTTATTATTGCACGAAACACGCATACAAGTTTTAAAGCATTAAAAATCATATAAATTTTATTGATGAAGAAAGATTTCATTCAATTATTTATAACGAATCAATTTTCTAAATCAATATCTAATATGGCCATTGAGAAATTATATGATAGTTCATTTTCATCTTCATCTCGATAGATAATACCTAAAAACTCATCCCCAATATAAACCTCACAAGAATCATCCTTTTTAGGCCGTGTTTTCACTTGCAATGCTGAATTTCGGAATATGTTTTTAAAATAACTATCAAGTTTTTTTATTTCATCAGCATCCACCATGCTCTCCTGTCTTTTGAGATTTTTAAATTAATTCTTGGGCAGCAAATAAGGTACTCCTATGATTCTGTAAAGAAGTAAAAAATCTTAGTTTCAATATTCATTTATATGTATTACCTATACCCAAAACAGAACTATCTTGACACATTTACTGAAGAACCTTCCTAACAGGGTCTATCATTGTTAAATATATTCGTATAGATTCAAAAACAAAAAAACGGTTAGAAAACCGTAAATTTTTAATGATTTCCACCTTATTCTCAATTTTAGTACCCGCACATATAAGCATATTTTGACGAAGCATTGATCATCTGAATAAACTTTCTGCCTTACTCGATATAAAACATATTAAATTATTCACAAACTCTCAAACTTATGAATAATTCATCATATGATAGGATAACGAGAAAGAAAATCGATAACTCCTTTTTTATAGACTTTATCTCCCACAGCAAACATATGATCTCGATTAGGAATTAGTAATGCTTCGCCATAGGGCAACAAAGCCGCTAATGGTTCTGCTTCACCACCAATTTCATCTAATGAACCAACAGCAACAAGTGCAGGTTGTTTAATTTTATAAACCTCAGATGCTGTTAATTCCTGTTTTGATGTGATAATACAAGCAGCCAGAGCACGCCTATCGCTTTTAGTTTGATCTGCAAATTTACGGAACATCAAACCACGTGGATTGGTAATGGTAGAAATATCTTCTGCTAAAAGAGCCTCAGCAACAGGTTCCCAATCCCCTGCTCCTGTTACCATACCAATACCTAAGCCACCAAAAATAACACTGTGTACATATGTTGGATACAAAAGAGCCATAAATGCACTAATTCGAGCTCCCATAGAATATCCCATGACATGCACTTTAGATAATTCCAAATGTTGCAACAATCTCACCGCATCGCTAGCCATAGCTTGAGGCGTATAAAAAGAAGGGTCGTAACTTTTAACTGAATCTCCATGTCCGCGATTATCAAGAGCAATAACACGATATCCCGCTTCAGTAAGGGTGCGAAACCAACCCGTTGAATACCAATTTACACGTGCGGAAGAACCAAAACCATGAATTAACAAAATAGGCGTTCCTTGCCCTTCTTCTCGGTATGCAAAGCGCAAAGCGTCATATTCAAAAAAACGAATATCTTCAGCCGTCATTATTTACGCCTTCGCACTTTCCACAAATAGCAGGATGAATAACACGTTGTCCCTTCTCTATTTGTTTTTCAGAAACTTCACCAGCGTTAACTTCAAGTGCAAAAGTTGCAGGAACTACTGATGAAATAATATCCGTTGAAAATGGAGAAGTTTTTTCGACAATAGATACAATAACTCCCTCAGCGTTTAAAAAAATCATATCTAAGGATAAAGGCGTATTTGCCATCCACATGAAAAATTTCTGCTTGTCCTTTAATTTCTTACTTTCCTGCTGCCTAAAGAGCATTGCGTGATTACGCGGAAAATCAGTACGATACATTAAACCAGCTGCCGCTTGAGATTGCGTAAAAGCAATCTCTACCCTATAAGAGACCGTCCCTTGCTTTGTCTGTATCCTTAAAGGAACAGGATGAAGAGGAAGCTCCATGGGTTTCTTTGCTAAAGCTACACTCAACTCTAACATACAAAACAGCGCTAATACAACAACGCACCCTCTTTTAAAAGGCTTTAACATTTTTATCACCACCACATATAATTCTTTAATTTTATTGTATAAAAAACATCAGAATTTACAAAATAAAAGAATAAGTTCGCAATGCACCTCATTTGATTTATGGCTTTACAGATATATTTTCTTTTGTACGTGTCAGCTTTATAGCTATTTACGTTCGCGCCACGGCATCTCTCGTAAAAAACAAAGGGACCGTCTATATAACTTCTAAGAGTGAAATATCAATGCGTAGCAAACGGAATCCCTATATCAGGATAAATTTCCGCTGTCATCAAACCCTTTTCACCTTTACCAAAACGCACAAGAACAACTTGTCCAGAGCGAAGCTCTGCTAGACCAAAACGGCGCAATGTTTCCATATGGATAAAAATATCTTCTGTTCCCTGCCCACGGCTTAAAAAACCAAATCCTTTATCGCGATTAAACCACTTGACAATTGCGCGCTCTAAACCACTTTCTGGAGTAACAACAACATGTGTACGAGCCGGAATTTCTGACGGATGAATCGCTGAGGAACAATCTATAGACTTCACCTGAACACACTTTAACCCTCGCTCAGTTTTTTCCACAGCACAGACAACTTTAGCACCCTCCAGAGCTGTTTGAAACCCATCCCTCCGCATCACCGTAACATGCAATAATATATCAGGAAAACCAGGTAAATCAGGTATAATAAACCCATACCCCTTACTACCATCAAACCACTTAATGACACCGCTAATTTCAATAATTTCACCACAAGCACCTAAACTGTCTTCAGACAGGGAATAATCCTTTAATGCATCCTTACTCGTCATAATAAAATGTGATCCTGTAGGTCTAATTATACGATATTGATTCTCTGCTTTTAAGTAAACATTGCTCTTGTATCAACACGCAAGCCCCAAGATAAGATTTCCCCATATTGTCGCATCTCTTATGTTAATATCACTCCATAAACCTGAATATTTACAAAAATGTTTTATCGTCTGTTTCAACTATCTCACAACACGCGTCTTACAAGAGGTAGTATAACTAAGGTTTTTCACATAGCGATATTTGCATAACCTATAGCTTACATGATGAAGCTTGCATGATGAGGAAGTTCAATATAAGAAGAACTGAGAGTTACGATAAAAATCCACAACTAAACTAAGGCAGGTGTACAATGCAATTAAGGAAAATACTTACTACACTCGCTGCTGTAACAGCGTTTGTAGCGAATGTTTGCGCGAGTGAGCCTATTAAAATTGGTGTTTACCTTCCGTTAAGTGGACAAAATGCATTTGGAGGTCAGCTTGAAATGAGAGGTATACAGCTGGCACATAAAAAAGTCCCAGAAATACTGGGACGTAAAGTAGAACTCATTATTATTGATAATAAATCCGATAAAGTAGAAGCAGCTAACGCTGTTATGCGCTTAACTGCTAGTGAAAAAGTTAGCGGAATCATTGGTAGTTATGGCTCTTCACTCTCGTTGGCTGGTGGAGAAATATCTGAAAAAGAAAAAACTCCAGCTATTGCAACTTCCTCAACAAGTCCACTTGTTACACAAGGAAAAAAATATTATTTTCGTGCTTGCTTTATTGACTCCTATCAAGGCATAGGAATTGCAACCTATATAACTCAAACTTTACATGCAAAAAAGGCAGCTATCCTCAAAGATATATCAAGCGATTACGCGATTGGCCTCGCAAGTTATTTTGCACGCGCTTTTAAAAAATTAGGTGGTGAAGTTATCTCAAACTTAAACTATAATTCCGGAGATCAGGATTTTTCAGCTGTTCTCACACAGATTATAGCGCAAAAACCAGATATTCTATTTATTCCCTCCTATTTTTCCGAAGGTGCTATCATCATGAAACAAGCGCGTGAGTTAGGTGCAAAGTTTCGGATTATGGGTGGAGATGCTATGGATAATCCAGAAACTACTACAATCGCAGGAAAGGCTGCAGAAGGTTTCTTACATACAACACTTCCCTACAGTGTAGATATGCCAAACATATCAGCAGCTGCACAAGAATTCACAAATGAGTGGTATGCAACCTATCCTGATAAGGAGCCAAATATCAATTCTGTTTTAGGATATACAAGTTATATGATGTTCATGAAAGCTATTGAAAATGCTGGTAGTGATGATCGTGAAAAGATCACTTTAGAACTTAGCAGATTAAAAGATTTTCAAACACCTTTTGGTGCTATGTCTATGGATGAAAACCATAATCCTAAAATTCCTATCGGTATAATTGAAATAAAGAGTGGGAAACGTGTCTATTTGGATGAAGTTAAACCTGCTTTTTAAAAAATTAGGAAGTTTTACTCATAAAAATGCAAAAAGTAATTGAGGATTTTTTTCTCAACTAAAAGTCTAAAGGCTTCATGTTTCATTTTGTATGAATTAACAAATGTGGAAGGACAAGAGATGAGCACTGAAATGTTCATCCAGTATTTTTTTAATGCACTGGCATTAGGGTCACTTTACGGGCTTATCGCTATTGGTTACACCATGGTTTATGGTATCCTGAGACTCATTAATTTTGCTCACGGTGATATTTTTATGCTGGGAGCGTATTTCGTTTTCTTTTCCACAATTAGCTTTATGCCTGCTTGGGGCGCTATCCTTCTTGTATTACTAGCCGTTCTTATTTATTATTTGGTATTTATAGGGTTTAAAAAACGGCCTCCAATTTATTGGATGGCTATTTTTTTAATTCTTGCTCTAGGGTTCATTTATTATTTTAAAGTTGCTCCACAAGATTTTACACCAATTTGGATTTTAGCTATTTGTTTTTCAGTTTTTATCACAAGTGCAGTAGGTGTTACTGTTGACCAATTTGCCTATAGACCTCTGCGTCATGCTCCACGTATCTCAGCACTTATTGGTGCAATAGGGGTTTCCTTTTTTATTGAAAATCTTGCTACCGTACTCTTTAGTGGTGTCCCCAAAGGGGTAAAGCAGCCAGATTTTCTTGTAAAGCCGATTCTATGGCATGTAGGACAAAACTCCGAAGGAATCATTAGAATTACTCCTATGTCCCTGATTGTTCCTACTGTGTCGTTTTTTCTGATTGTATTATTGCTATGGATTATCCATAAAACAAAGCCTGGTCTCGCTATGCGTGCAATTTCATATGATATTGAAACGACGCGTTTGATGGGTGTTTCCGTCAATAAAGTCATTGCACTCACATTTGGGATAGGCTCAGCACTTGCTGCTATTGCGGGCATCATGTGGTCTCTGCGCTACCCTCAAATTCAACCTTATATGGGCGTTCTTCCTGGACTCAAAGCATTTATTGCAGCCGTTATCGGAGGTATTGGCTCAATTCCAGGAGCGATGTTAGGTGGCTTATTACTAGGATTTATTGAAATTATGATTATTGCATTCTTTCCTGCTTTATCTGGATATCGAGATGCCTTCGCTTTTATTTTATTGATTCTGATTTTATTGGTAATGCCTACTGGTTTAATGGGCAAAAAAAGTCAGGAGAAAATTTAATGGCAAAATCAGCTACAACTTTTCTGTCATGTGCCAGTATCTTCATTTTTATTGGTTTTTTATTTTATGCAAACAACCATTTTAACGACTATACACTTCGTGTTATTAATCTTATTGCTATTAATGCGATATTAGCAATTTCGCTTAATTTAATTTATGGCTTCACAGGTATGTTTTCTCTTGGGCATGCTGGCTTCATAGCCATTGGTGCTTATGTATGTGCAATTTTACTTCTTTCCCCGGAACAAAAAGAAATGATGTGGATTCTCGAACCTATAATTGAGCCACTGCATTATTTGCAATTACCTTTTTTTGTGGCTGTTGTTATAAGTGGTCTGTGTGCTGCAATCGTAGGTTTATTGATTGCTCTTCCAGTGTTACGTCTTGGTGGTGATTATCTTGGAATTGCAACATTAGGTTTTGCAGAAATTATTCGAATTGTTATTACGAACACTACATCCCTAACAAATGGTTCTTTGGGGATCAAAGGAATACCTCAAAATGCGACATTATGGTGGAACTATGGTTGGTTAGCATTTACAGTCATCTTCATTATTCTCTTACTGCGAAGCAATACTGGTAACGTATTGCGTGCTATTCGTGATGATGAAATAGCCGCAAAAACGATGGGGATTAACGCTTTTTTTTACCGTAACTTTTCCTTTGCTGTTGGTGCATTTTTTGCCGGTATAGGAGGAGCATTGATGGCTGCTCTTATTTCAACGATTGATCCAAAAATGTTTAACTTTCTCCTAACCTTTAATATTTTGATGATTGTGGTTGCGGGTGGTCTTGGTTCAATTACAGGTAGTATTATTGGTAGCATTATTATTACAGTCATGCTTGAATGGCTTCGCATTATTGAAAGTCCGCTTGACTTAGGTTTTATACATATTCCAGGGATACCAGGACTCCGCATGGTTGTTTTTTCTCTTTTATTGTTAATGATTATCTTATTTTGGCGAAAAGGATTGTTGGGACAACGTGAATTCTCATGGAATGGGATTTATTGCTTTTTAACACGCAAGAAGTTCCCTAATAGTGAGGGAAAACTATGAACGACACCATCCTTTCACTCAATAATATCGTGATGCGTTTTGGTGGGTTGATTGCTGTAAATAACATTAATATGGCAATCAAACGTGGAACCATTACTGGATTAATTGGTCCAAATGGTGCTGGAAAAACAACTGTTTTTAACATGATTTCAGGATTTTATACCCCCACAAGTGGAACAATTCTTTTTGATGAGGAAAAAGTTTCTGGAGCTCCTCCTTACATTATCTGCAGGCGTCATATTGCACGAACATTTCAAAATATTCGCCTGTTTTCAGGATTAACGGTCTTGCAAAATGTTATGGTGGGAGCTCACGTCAGACAAAAATATCCATGGTTTTCTTCAGCTTTGTTTTTTCCAAAAGCACTGAAAGAAAAAAGAGAAATTCATAAAAATTCAATGGAACTTCTTGAACGGTTACAACTTGATCATATTGCTAATCAATCCGCAATGACTCTGCCCTATGGTGTACAACGTCGTCTGGAAATTGCGCGTGCTCTAGCAACAAAGCCCAAATTACTTCTTCTTGATGAACCTGCTGCTGGAATGAATCCACAGGAAAGTGAAGATCTTAGAAAATTCATAGCAAAAGTGCAAAAAGACTTCGATCTTACTATTCTGCTTATTGAACACGATATGAAAGTTGTTATGGGGCTTTGTCAATATATTTGGGTAATGGAGTATGGCTGTTGCATAGCCAATGGTACACCAGATGAAATTCGTAACAACCCTAAAGTTATTGAAGCTTATCTTGGCGGAGATGTCTATGGATATTCTTAAAATCAAAAATCTTCACGTTCATTATGGCGCCATTAAAGCTATCCAAAATCTTTCTATGTCTATAAAGAAGGGAAGTATAGTAACTTTAATTGGTGCCAATGGAGCAGGAAAAAGCAGCATTGTACGTTCCATTACAGGACTTAATCGATCTGTTTATGGAGAGATTATCTATAAAGGCGAATCAATTGTTAAAAAATCACCGGAAAAAATCTTGCGGTTGGGGATTGCTCTAAGTCCTGAAGGACGGCGCATTATGCCGCATTTTACTGTTTTAGAAAATTTACGTTTAGGTGCCTATATATGTCATGATAAACTAAGGATTGCCCGTGATATCGAATGGATATTCGATCTTTTTCCCCGCTTACGTGAAAGAGCAAAACAATTGGGAGGAACAATGTCAGGTGGTGAACAACAAATGCTTGCTGTAGGCCGTGCACTTATGAGTAATCCTGACATGATAATATTAGATGAACCCTCTCTGGGTTTAGCACCGCTTCTTGTAAAGGAACTTTTTTTGATTATCCGAAAAATTAATGATATGGGAAAAACTGTTCTTCTTATTGAACAAAATGCATTTGCTGCACTTTCTATTGCTGACTATGCTTATATTCTAGAAGTAGGGCATATTTTATTTCATGGTGAAGGTAAAGCTATGCTTTCTGATCCACGTGTTAAAGAAGCATATCTTGGTGGATAAAAACTACACAATGTTAAAAAAACAATAGGCTCATTCTCCTCTGAAGCATCTCTCTGTTAGAGAAATGCTTTTTTGATGAAGATTTTCTTTATTATACCCACCATTTTTCAGAGTTAAATGTCCCCGCTGCTTGTTCTATAATGTGTGCTATCTGAAAAATAACTTCTTCAGCAAAAGGTTTACCAATCAATTGCAATCCTAGTGGCAAACCATTTGATGAGAGACCAGCAGGAATAGATATTCCTGGTAAACCTGCCATATTAACTGGTACAGTAAAAATATCATTGAGATACATTGCTACAGTATCATGTTTTATTTTTTCATCAGCGATGCCAAAAGCTGGTGTTGGTGTTGCGGGTGTGAGGATAGCATCAACGCCAGAAGCAAAACACTGATCAAAATCATGCTTCACTAATGTTCGTACTTTCTGAGCTCTAAGATAATAAGCATCATAATAACCTGATGAGAGAACATAAGTACCAATCAAAATACGCCGTTTGACTTCATCTCCAAAACCAACTGAACGAGTTTTCTCATACATTTCAATGATATCTTTTCCCGGTTCACGGAGACCAAAACGAACACCATCATAGCGTGCTAAGTTAGAAGATGCTTCTGCAGGAGCAACAATATAATAAGCAGGCAAGGCATATTTTGTATGTGGTAACGAAATATCTTTAATTTCAGCACCTGCTTCTTTTAGCCAACTCATTCCTTTTTGCCAAAGTTCGACAATTTCAGGAGACATTCCTTCCAGATGGTATTCTTTCGGAATACCAATTTTCATTCCTTTGATTGATTGACCAAGATAACTTTCATAATCAGGAACGGGCAAATTCACGGAAGTAGAATCTTTTTCATCAAAAGAAGCCATTGATTGAAGTAAAATAGCACAATCACGAACATCTCGCCCGATAGGCCCAGCTTGATCAAGTGATGAGGCAAAAGCGATGGTTCCCCACCGTGAACAACGTCCATAAGTTGGTTTAATCCCTACCGTCCCAGTAAATGCCGCTGGTTGACGTATTGAACCACCTGTATCTGTTGCTGTTGCGCCAGCACAAATCCGTGCTGCAACAGCAGCTGCAGAACCACCTGAAGAACCACCAGGTACGAGCTTTTCATGAGAACCCTTTTTTCTCCATGGGCTAACAACTGGACCATAATATGACGTTTCATTGGAGGACCCCATAGCAAACTCATCCATATTAAGCTTACCTAACATAACGGCTCCATCTTGCCATAAATTAGCAGTTACGGTTGATTCATAATGCGGCTTAAAACCATCAAGGATGTGTGAACAGGCTTGTGTATGAACACCTTGTGTCGCAAAAAGATCCTTAATTCCCAAAGGGATTCCTTCTAAAATCCTCCCCTGCCCTCTAGCTAAACGGCTATCTGATTCAGTAGCCATTTTTCTTGCTTGTTCTGCTGTTATTACCACATAAGCGTTCAAAGTTGGATTCGCCAATTCAACCGCTTTTAAATAAGCTTCTGTTAATTCAGTTGCTTTGAACTCTTTCTTTATGAGAGCATCACGAGCTTGTGCAATTGTGAAAGTTGTTAAATCCGTCATATTGGTTCTCAAGTTTTTAAAATATAAAAAATTACTCAATGATTTTTGAGACAAGAAAGAAGTTTTCCTCCGTAACAGGTGCATTTGCTACGATATCTGCGACTTTATCACCATCTGTGATACTATCTTCACGCATTCGTAGTGTCATTGGCATCACTGAGGTTAATGGTTTAACACGACTGACATCGACTTCATTCAATTGTTCTACAAAACCTAAAATGACATTGAGTTCTTTTGTCATACGCTCTGCTTCATCGTCATGAACAGCAATACGTGCTAAATGTGCTATCCGCTTGACGGTTTCTTGATCAACAGACATACTATGCCTTTCTGCTTTTTATTTTGATATTCATTTATCGGCTATACAAGGCTGCATTTGCAAGCGCAAGAGTATTGATAACGCAAATAAAGAATATAACTATGAACCTGAAACACGAAAAGATCTAAATTATAAACCTCATGACCATTATTAACATAAATGAAGTTATTACACATCTCTTACCTAGGCAAACAATAGCAGGCTTAGATTTAGGCACAAAAACTGTCGGAATTGCGGTTTCTGATATGGGACTAACTTTTTCAAATCCGCGTCCTGTACTTCAACGAAAAAAATTTACGCTAGATGCTCATGCGCTTATACAGATTTTTAATCGTGAAAACGTTGGAGCTGTTATCATTGGCTTACCTCTTAACATGAATGGCAGCAGCGGTCCTCGTGCTCAAGCAACCAAAACTTTTGTGAGCAATATGGAAGCACATACAGAAATCCCATTTGTTTTTTGGGACGAACGTTTATCGACAATTGCCGCAGAACGTTTTCTTCTAGAAATGGATGTATCGCGTGCTAAAAGAGCAACCCGTATTGATTCGGCTGCCGCCGCTTTCATATTACAAGGCGCTCTTAACAGAATACAAAGCCTTCATCATATAGAAGGATAAAGAACATTTAACAAATGTCCAGCATTATATCGTGCAATGAGCATTCCATAAGAGGATCTCCATTGTCCTCCAAGGCGGCTTTCCATATAAGCATTTGCAACATGCTCTATGTCAGTAGAACGTAACGCTGCTGCTGCCGCTGCATAGGCCACTTGTTCAACAAAAAATCTTCCGGCTCCCTCGTTTGTCGATACCATCTCTACAGCAGACTTAATAATCTCAATGGCTCGTGGTCCTGCTGGACCAATATCAAGAGCAATTTTTTCTAACAGTTTTTGGAACAATCCTGGTGCTTTTTCAGCAATGAGAATTGCATCCTTTACCAATTGATTAGAAGAACTATTTCTCACAATTCGTGCAGGGCCATTACACAACATTTGCGATAATGGATTACCCTCTACAAAGCTTTCAATGCCAAGCTGTGCAATAATTTCACCAATAATAGGAATAACTAATTGGCTTACGTGATAAGAAATAATAGGCGTCATGATTCGCGCAAAAGCTGCTTCAGAGCGATCATTTGCAGCGTTATCAAATGCTCGCGCTAAACGTAAAACCAATGCTTGTGCAGCTGCAATATCCAGTGCAATATCTGCAAAAATACGTTCTGTCAGTGGTGGTAAAGCCTGATCTGGCATTTTTTGCCGAAAAAAATCTATACCAAATTGAAGGGCTGCCCGCAGAACACCTGCCGATACAACAGATTGATCAAAACGCATCATTGTTTCGATATCCTTAATGACTTTAATTCCCTCTCCAACATTTCCCAAAAGCCAACCATAACTACCTTGAAAACCGACAACTCCCTCTGGCGTTAAAGATTCTCCAGAACGCTGCACCAAATGACGCACTGATATGATACCATTTAATGCACCATTTTCTTGTATACGGGGAACGAAAAAGCAGCTTAAATGACCATCTAACTCTGCACTCACAAGATATCCATCAACTATAGGGTTAATAACATTGGTTTTTACAACATTTAAACGATACAGATCACGCCCTATTTTTTCATCAAAAGAAATTTTCTTAACACTTGGAAAATTGAAAGAATATTTTTCGCGTTGTTCAACATCATCAAAAGCAAAAGTAAGTGAAGCAGCCTTTTTACTATTAACCGGCTTAGATGATAAATCATATTGACGTGATAAGAGTACATTTTGCCATTTTTTGAAGAGCTCCATATCACTAATTAAGACTGCAATAGCAGCACTTGTTATAATAACCTCATTCAAATGTCCTGTTTCTAAACTAGCAGATAAAGCCAAGCGGATAGCACGCGCTTGATAGCGCACCCCATTTTCTGAAGAAGTATTTTCCCAAAGCGATGTGACAAGACCAGCTTGTCTAGAATACTGTTGAAGAGCTTGATAAGAGGAATGTATCTCTAATTTTTCTGTTGGCAGTCCCCATTCGTCATTATAGCGCAATACTGGCCGATAACGATTCGCCAAAAAGGAATGCTCCCACGCTTCACGACTCGCTACAAAATCTCCTATTTCTTCAAAACTTGTTAATAAAAACTTAGGCAAAGTAGAAGCAATACGAAACATAAGCGTATCACTAAGAAACGCATTTTTTCGGCGAACATTTTGCGTAGACACAGCACTCATAGGCATATTCCTATTATTCAAATCATTCATATCATAGACTATTTGTCGTTTTGCAGTTAAAAAAACATTTATTATATTCAAACAAATGCTTGTTTAATCTGTTTAGAGAGAGATAAAAAAGAATGCTATGACTCAAAACACTTTTTTCCCCCTTTTCCCCCACCAACATCTTTTAGGCATTAAAGGATTAAGTATACAAGACCTTACCACACTACTTGATCGTGCAGATGCGTATGTTACCTTTTCTCAAAAAATTGATAAAACAAAATCTCTGTTATTTGGGCGTACCCAAATTAATCTCTTCTTTGAAGCTTCTACGCGAACACGATCTTCTTTCGAATTAGCCGGAAAACGGTTAGGAGCAGATGTGATGAGTATGGCCATTGGCAATTCATCTGTAAAAAAAGGGGAAACATTGATTGATACTGCCACAACTCTCAATGCGATGAAACCAGATATACTCGTCATTCGCCATAGTAGTGCGGGAGCAGCCGCTTTGTTAGCACAAAAAGTGAATTGTTGTGTTATTAATGCAGGTGATGGTGCCCATGAACATCCAACACAGGCTTTATTAGATGCTTTGACCATAAAAAAAACAAAAGGTCATATTGAAGGATTAACCGTTGCAATTTGTGGAGATATTTTGCACTCACGTGTTGCGCGTTCCAATATCCTCAGTCTCAATGCTTTGGGAGCTCGAGTTCGTGCTGTCGCTCCTTCAACACTCTTGCCTACAGGAATCGCTGATATGAGCGTTGAGGTTTTTAACACAATGAAAGAAGGCCTTAAAGGTGCCGATGTCATTATGATGCTACGCTTACAACATGAACGTATGACAGGTTCCTTTATTCCCTCCATTCGTGAATATTTTCATTATTTTGGCTTACATAAAGAAAATTTAGCCTACGCTAAAAATGATTGCATTATTCTGCATCCTGGTCCAATAAACCGTGGTGTAGAGATCGCATCTGATATAGCCGATGGACCACAAAGTATGATTCATACACAAGTAGAAATGGGAATCGCTGTGCGTATGGCTGTCATGGAAGCTTTATTAGATTCACGCCTCAGAGCAAGTGGAGATAAAATATGACAAGGCCAATTGTCTTTCAAAACGCCCGCATTATTGATCCTTCACGCACAATCGACGAAATTGGCACAGTTATTGTTGAAAATGGACTAATTACAGTTGCTGGAAAAGAAGCCTTGAATCAGGGAATTCCCGATGGGGCAAAGATTATTAACGCACAAAATAAAGCAATTCTACCCGGACTTGTTGATGCTCTCGTTTTTGTTGGAGAACCAGGAAATGAACACCTTGAAACAATTGCATCAGCAAGTCAATCAGCAGCAGCAGGTGGTATTACTTCCTTCCTTATGATGCCGGACACAAATCCAGTCATTGATAATATAGCCCTTGTTGAATTCATTACGCGTACAGCACAAGAAATGTCATCGGTCAATATTTATCCCGTTGCTGCAATCACGCAAGGTTTCAACGGACAAGAAATAACCGAATTTGGCTTACTCAAAGAAGCAGGAGTGGTTGCTTTTAGTGAAGGGAAAAAAACACTTCAAAATTCATCTGTTATGCGTCGTGCAATGACTTACGCACGTGACTTCGATGTTCCATTGATGCATGAAACGCAAGATAAGGACCTTACAGGAAAAGGTGTTATCAATGAAAGTCTACTAGCGAGTTGGCTTGGTCTTTCTGGAATACCTCGCGAAGCAGAAGTCATCCCACTCGAAAGAGATTTGCGCCTAGCGGCATTAACACAAACACGTTATCATGCTGCACAAATATCGACAAAATTATCTGTTGACGCACTTCACTTAGCAAAGCAACGAAGTGAGAAGATTTCAGCCGGCGTATCTATTAATCACTTATCTCTTAATGAAAATGACATCGGTGAATACCGTACCTCTTTCCGTCTTATCCCCCCACTACGTACAGAAGAAGATCGTATGGCAATGATTGAAGCAATAAAAGATGGAACAGTAGACATTATCGTCTCTTCCCATGATCCCCAGAGTATTGACAAAAAACGTTTACCATTTCACGATGCGGCCGCAGGCGCCATTGGTATGGAAACCTTATTGAGTGCCGCTTTACGCCTTTACCATGATGAAAGTATATCCCTTCTACGATTAACGGAACTTTTATCAACCACACCTGCAAAACTCTTTGGACTTAATGCAGGAACACTCAAAAAAGGTGTTCATGCAGATCTTATTTTGGTTGATCTTGAGGAGCCATGGGTCGTTTCTACAGAGAGGCTGTATTCACGCTCAAAAAATACACCTTTTGAGAATGCACGCTTCCAAGGACGTGTTGTTCAAACTTTTGTTAAAGGACAATCAATTTTTAAACTTGATCAATAAACTTAATGAGATTTTTAATGAATGAAGGTGAGACACTTTTACAGTTCACTACATGGTTTATATTTCTAATGTCCTATCTTATGGGATCAATCCCTTTTGGTTTTCTTTTTACGCGATTAGCGAAACTTGGCGATGTCAGAACAATTGGTTCTGGAAATATTGGAGCTACCAATGTTCTACGAACAGGAAATAAAAAAGTTGCGGCTCTCACGCTTCTTTGCGATATGTTAAAGGGAACTGTTATTATTCTTATCATAAAATTTTTAAGTGCCCCAACAGAAAACAGCATCATTGTTTCTCTAGCTGGTTTTTTTGCCTTTTTGGGACATCTTTTTCCTATATGGTTGAAATTTAAAGGTGGCAAAGGCGTTGCTACCTATCTTGGTGTGTGTTTAGGGGTCTACTGGCCAGCAGCAATTGTTTTTATTGTTGTTTGGATGGCGATTTTTCTACTCACACGCTATTCTTCATTATCTGCACTCGTTGCTGTTGTTATAACTGCGATATTTGTTTTTTATTTTTGCAATCCTTATTTCTTTTTTATACTGATTGTGATGAGCATGTTTGTGTATATAAAGCATTACGCAAATATCGGTAGATTATTAGTTGGGAAAGAAAGTAAGATTGGGACTCAAAACGGGGATAAATAAAGGAATCCTGCTCACTGATCGTCAACGTTTAAATTGGTTACGGTTGTTGCGTAGTGAAAATATTGGAGCAGTGAGTTTTCGCAATCTTATTGATCATTATAAAACGGCAGAAAATGCTTTGGCAGCGCTTCCCGAGCTTAGTAGAAAAGGTGGTCTTTCTACATCTATTCGAATCACAACGATAGAAGATGCAGAGAAAGAAATGCGAGAAGCCGAAAGATTAGGTATTCGCTTTGTTGGTATAGGAGAACCAGATTATCCAGCTTTTCTTAAGGTAACAGAAGCATCTCCACCGCTTATTGCCATAAAAGGCAATATTTTGGTTTTTCAGAAACCTTCTGTTGGAATTGTTGGATCTCGAAATGCCTCAGCAGCCGGCAAAAAGCTCACCGCTCAATTTGCAAATTTTCTTGGGGAATCTGGCTTTACAACAATTTCTGGATTAGCGCGTGGCATTGATAGTATTGCACATCAAGCAAGTCTATTAACAGGCACAGTTGCAGTAATGGCTGGTGGAATTGATCACATCTATCCTCCTGAAAACAAAAAACTGCATGAAGATATTATCAGTAACGGTGGAGCAATTATCAGTGAAATGCCCATTGCTTGGAAACCGCGTGCTATCGACTTTCCGAGAAGAAACCGTATTATTGCAGGGCTATCACTTGGACTCTTGGTCGTAGAAGCCGCTCTACGGTCAGGCTCCTTAATTACCGCACGCCAAGCTGCTGAAATGGGACGTTTGACTTTCGCCATTCCCGGTTCTCCACTTGATCCAAGGTCTGTTGGTACAAACAATCTCATCAAGGAAGGTGCCCTGCTCACCACCCATCCTTCTGACATCATAGAAACGCTTACACCATTAGCTCCAACGCCCAAAAATTCCCAACTCAATTTTTTTGAAGAACCAGCCTCTTTACAATTTGAAAAGGAAGACCGTTTTAGCTCACCTGATGAAAAAAACAATAGCCTCTCTTCGGTTGGAAATGACGCAGAACGCGCAGCTGTACTCTCCGCTCTTTCAACAACTCCAATAGACTTAGACACACTCAGCGCCCATTCAGGTGTTTCACTTCCAAACCTCTACCTCTTGTTAGTGGAGCTCGAGCTTGCTGGAAAACTTACTCGACACTCTGGTGGTTATGTGTCATTGTCGCATTTGGATCTTCTCCAAGAGCCTCAGCACTATTAATAATACTTTGCCCTTCTTTGGCAACCATATCCAAAAGCAATGCTAAAAGTGGACTACGCGCCTGACGCGCCATCTGATTCATTTGTTTTGACATATCTGTAATATATTGGATAACTTTTAAATTATTTATAAACATAATCCTCTATCCTTGAGCATTTCCCCTCCTACCTCTCAATAGACGTTATCTTAGTATTTCGCCGTATGTTTTTGTATTAACAGTGGAAAATAAATCGTGTAATTCTATATAGGGTATCTTTTAATAATAACAATCACAAGTTGTACAATATTAATGTTTTTTATATGACTAATATTTTTTTATGTGCTCTTAACCAATTGCCATTAGCTATTCACGTGAAAGGAGTTTATAAGGAAAATTTTTATTTCAACATTCGGGTAAAATTATGAATATCGTTATCGTTGAATCTCCAGCAAAAGCAAAAACAATTAATAAATATCTTGGATCTCAATATAAAGTAGTGGCATCATTCGGACATGTTCGTGATTTGTCTGCAAAAGATGGTTCTGTTCTACCTGATCAAGATTTTTCTATGAAATGGGATATAGATTCTGCTGCTGCTAAGCGTTTGAATGAAATAGCAAAAGCAGTCAAAGAAGCCGATAGCCTCATCTTAGCAACGGACCCTGATCGTGAAGGGGAAGCTATTTCTTGGCACATTCTGGATATTCTTCGTCAAAAAAAAGTTTTAAAAGATAAACCTGTAAAACGCGTTGTGTTCAATGCCATCACCAAAAAATCTGTGCTTGATGCTATGAACAATCCACGTGATATTGATACATCACTTGTAGATGCCTACCTTGCACGTCGTGCTCTTGATTATCTTGTAGGTTTTACGCTCTCACCTGTTTTATGGCGTAAACTTCCCGGTGCACGTTCGGCTGGTCGTGTTCAATCGGTTGCTTTACGTATTATTTGTGATCGTGAATCAGAAATAGAGCATTTTGTCAAAGAAGATTATTGGTCCATTACAACAGACTTAAAAACCATCCGAAATGATAGTTTTCAAGCAAGATTAACAATGTTTAATCAAAAAAAGATTGGTAAACTCGACATTCAATCTCAAGAACAAGCAGATCAAATTCGCCTTATGTTGGAAGAAGCAAAATATCATACACTTAGTGTTGAAGCAAAACCCACAAAGAGAAATCCTTCTCCTCCGTTTACAACATCCACTTTACAGCAAGCAGCTTCTTCAAAACTAGGATTCTCAGCCTCTCGCACCATGCAAATTGCTCAAAAACTCTATGAAGGTATTGAAATTAATGGTGAAATGGCTGGACTTATTACCTATATGCGTACCGATGGTGTGCAAATAGCACCGGAAGCGATTGATTCAGCACGAAAAGTCATTCATGAATCCTTTGGTAGTGACTATGTTCCTGAAAAACCGCGTTTTTATTCAACAAAAGCAAAGAATGCACAGGAAGCACATGAAGCTATACGCCCAACAGATTTTCAACGCATTCCCAATCAAGTACGCAATTTTCTCGACAGTGATCAGGCAAAGCTTTATGAGTTGATATGGAAGCGTGCCATTGCCAGCCAAATGCGTTCTGCTGAAATTGAACGCACAACTGTTGAAATTAAAGCACAGCAAGGACAAAACTGCGCAAATCTACGTGCAACAGGTTCTATTATTCGTTTTGATGGTTTTATTTCTGTCTACACTGATCAACGAGAGGAAGAAAATAGTGAAGAAAATGAAGCAACACGTTTGCCACAAATAAACACTAGTGAAACACTTACAAAAGAAAAAGTTGAATCTGTACAACATACCACAGAACCACCTCCCCGTTATTCTGAAGCTTCCTTAATTAAAAAACTGGAAGAGCTAGGAATTGGACGTCCTTCAACCTATGCATCTACACTTTCCACACTTTGTGATCGTGGATATATTGTAATTGATAAACGAAAGCTTATTCCTGATGCTAAAGGACGTATTGTTACAGCCTTTCTTGAAAATTTTTTTAATCGCTATGTAGAATATGGTTTCACAGCTGATCTTGAGGAAAAACTGGATCTTATATCGGATGGAAAACTTTCTTGGAAAGATGTAATGCGCGATTTTTGGGATGGATTTAACACGTCTATTACCAGTATCAAAGAACTACGTATCACTAATGTCCTTGACGTTTTAAACGTGACATTAGCTCCTCTCGCTTTTCCTGTACGTGAAGACGGAAGTGATATACGTTCTTGTCCTCTCTGTAAAAACGGCCAATTGTCCTTAAAACTTGGGCGTTATGGTGCATTTGTTGGCTGTTCTAACTATCCAGAATGCAAATACACACACCAACTTGGAACAGATACAGGAGAAGAGAATGAAGCCATGCGTAATGATGAACCTGTTATACTTGGTGTAGAGCCTAAAACAGGAAAAGAAATCTCTCTTCGCAATGGTCGTTTTGGCCCCTATATTCAACTTGGTGAAAGCAAAGAAGTGAAGCGTGCAGGGCTACCAAAAGAATGGCAAACAGAAAATATAACTCTTGATAAAGCCTTGGCCCTACTATCACTACCGCGTGAAATTGGAACACATCCAGAAACAGGTAAAATAATTACAGCCACAATTGGACGCTATGGCCCTTACCTTAGTCATGATAGCAAATCAGCTCCCCTTCTTCATGCAGATGAAGTTTTTGATATTGGCATCAATCGCGCTGTTACAGTACTTGCCGAAAAACAAGAAAATAAAAAAACGCGAAATAGAACAGCATCCGCAACCCTTGCAACATTAGGAGATCACCCAGATGGAGGGACTGTAACTATACGCGATGGGCGTTATGGCCCGTATGTTAATTGGGGTAAAATTAATGCAACATTGCCAAAAGATAAAGAACCAATTAGTGTAACACTTTCAGAAGCATTAGAACTTATATCGGCTAAAGCATCTAGTAAAAAAATAACCGGTAAAGCTTCCAGTAAAAAAGTAACCACCAAAAGAGCTTATTCCAAAAGAAAAGAGACATAAATTTTGGCTAAAGGCGAAAAAAAAACAAAATATTTCCAATCAGTGAATATGGAACAACTGCCTAACAAAGCGGAAATACTTTCCTTTATTCATGAGAATCCTGACCAATCAAGTAAACGTGAAATCGCTAAAGCATTTAACTTAAAAGGCGATTCTCGTATCTGGTTAAGAGATATATTGCGTGAGCTAAAGGATCAAAACCTCATATCAAAACAGTGTAAAAAGGCAATCAAAAAAGCAAAATTATCACCGGTTGCTTTAGTCAAAATTAGTGGGCGCGATGAAGATGGAAATTTTATTGCACAACCTCTTGAATGGAAAGAGGATCCAAAACCAAATATTGAAATACGCCCTTTTCATCGCATAAAAGGGGCGAGCGTTGGTGTTGGAGATCATATTCTTGTAAAAATTTTTCGAAATAAAACGCCTCAAAACATTCCTTATACAGGACGAATTATTCGTAAAATTGATATATCTCCAAGGAGCACATTTGGAGTGGTACGAAAATTAAACACTGACCAATGGCGGCTGGAGCCTATAGATCGCAAAACAAATGAACTGATTCTTGATACCTCTGACGTATCTTCAAAAATGAAGATAGAATCTGGAAATCTTGTTGAAGTTGAAATTAAAAAAAATACTGGTTATGGACTAAAAAGCGCACAAATAAAGAATGTTTTAGGGCATATTGGAAGTGAAAAAACACTGTCAATGATTGCTCTTCTTTCAAAAGGGATTCCTTATACTTTTTCTGAAGATGTTTTGGAGCAAGTAAAAAACATAAAACCTGCTAGCATAGAAAATCGCGAAGATTGGCGGCAATTACCTCTAGTTACAATTGATCCACCAGATGCCAAAGATCATGATGATGCCGTTTATGCAGCAAAAGATAAAGATCCTGCAAACAGCGGTGGTTGGATTATTATCGTCGCAATTGCAGATGTTTCTTACTATATCAAAACGGGAAGTGCTTTAGATAAAGAAGCATTAAAACGGGGAAACTCTGTTTATTTTCCTGATCACGTTGTGCCAATGTTGCCAGAACGCATTTCTAATAATTTATGTTCTCTACGTGAAGGAAAAGAAAGACCTGCTTTGGCTGTTCGCATGATTTTTGATGCAAATGGCAAGAAACTAAAACATAGTTTTCATCGTATTATGATACGTGTAGTAGCTAAACTCTCTTATCAAGAAGTACAACAAGCCATTGAAGGAAAAATAAATGAAAAAAGTGCTCCTCTTATCAAGAGTGTCTTGCAGCCCTTATGGCAAGCTTATGGGTGTCTCAAAATTGCACGCAATCGTCGACAGCCGCTGGAATTAGAAATAGCAGAAAAAAAGATTATTCTTGATCAAAATGGGTGCATCAAAGATGTGGTAAGTGAACCACATCTAGAAGCACATCGTTTGATTGAAGAATTCATGATACAAGCAAATATTGCAGCTTCTGAAACATTAAAAGAACATCATCAACCCTTTATCTATCGTATCCATGACAAGCCTTCTCCTGCAAAACAAGAAGTCCTGCGAACTTTTCTTCAAAGTCTTGGGATAGCACTCTCTCGAAGTTCAGAGCTTACATCAGCACGCTTTAATGGCATTTTAGCAAAAGTCATGAATAGTCAGCAACAAGAATTGATCAATCAGGTTATTTTACGCGCACAATCTCAAGCAGAATATAATCCTAAAAATATCGGCCATTTTGGTTTGAACTTACGTAACTATACACATTTTACATCACCGATCCGTCGTTATGCGGATCTTATTATTCATCGCGCACTCATTAAAGCCCTAAAACTAGGGCATGACCAACTAACCGAGACACAAGAACAAAATCTTGCAGAAATAGCTACACAAATTTCTTTATATGAGCGCCGTGCAATGACAGCTGAAAGAGAAACCATTGATCGACTTGTCGCTCACTATTTAACGAATAAAATCGGACGTACTTTTACAGGGCGTATTTCCGGAGTAACAAAAGCAGGTCTTTTTATCTCTCTTGATAAACTCAACACAGATGGTTTTGTGCATATTTCTACACTTAAAAATGATTATTATTATTTTGATGAAGTTCAACATATTCTTGTAGGGAAACGCAGTCATAAAGGCTATCAACTGAGTGATATAGTAGAGGTAAAGCTTATAACAGTACAGCCTTTTGCTGGTGCTGTATGCTTTGAGCTGTTAACAGAACCTCGCCCAATACCCTTTCCATCTACATCCTACCATAAAAGTAAATTTATAACAAAAAAACGTAAACATGCTTTTTATGGAAAAAATATTAACTAAAAATACACAATAAGCGATAATTTAAAAGCAAGATATGACCTAAAATACACTTTATCTGTATTTTTCTATGTATAAAACTACCCTTCTTTATTACGTATGTTGTTATTATTATCAATAACAACCCTATAAAAATCTGGAAGAATTCTTTACATTACATGAATGAGAAAATCTGCAAAGGATAGATTTGTATTTCTTTCATTTTAAATCCACTTTTCCAAATGAACGAACGAAGGTACAACTCAGTCATCCTTGTGATAAAAAAGTTTTGAACCCTCAAAATAATGTTTTGTGATGCAATCATTGTAACCATCACAATTATTTATACCGTTGGAATAACATTAGGCATGGGTACAAAAAATTTATACCTTTTATCACGAACTACGTCCTTATTGTACTTGCTGCTATACCAATCTCGCGACTCGGAAATTAAGTCCAGAATTTGAAGATAACCAACATACATTATTTGTTCCCTATCTTTTCCATGTTCCAACAAGATCAAGGACCGACAGTACTCGTTTAACGGTGCTATCCAAATAGGAGCATTAACCCTTATAATACCCTTTAGTCTATCTATTATCATATATAATGAAAATGAGATTGCACACTTTATGGCAATTCTCGCATTTGGTCATATTTTTTTAATTCCTAGCAACGCTATAAGCAATTATGCAAAAGATCGACGTTATTTTCTTATAGGCTGTGCTATCTTAGGCTTTGTTAAAACTTTTATGATACCATAGATAACAAAACATCAATGGCTTTTGATATGGTTTGACTTCTTTCTCTTCAGAGGCGTATCTGCCAGTCTTTATATAATCAGTCTTTTACATCTAAGTGTGCGCCTCAAAGGGTATAAATTGGGCCCTGTTCATTCTTTTTTTATTTTTTGTTATGGAATGGAGATGCTCATTGGCTAATCATCATGAACAATCCATAGATATTTTAAAACCATTTGATTTTTCAGTAAAAATAGCTTGTTTTTTAGCTTATATATTATTTAGATGTTTGTACAACTCATGAGAAAATTAATCAGCTCTTGACTTTTCTTAGAACATCCGTAGTGTTGCCGTAAAATCTGGTTACATCGGAAATAGATTTTTATAGTAAGATGATATCGTTTTCAGTATAAATAGGATTCATAAATTATGGCCAAAGCAGCAACCATTAAGATCAAGCTTTTGTCAACAGCGGATACTGGTTTTTTCTATGTGACAAAGAAAAATAGCCGTACAATGACAGAAAAAATGAGCAAACGTAAATATGACCCTGTTGTAAAAAAACACGTTGAATTTAAAGAAACAAAAATTAAATGATGGGCTACAGCGTTTAACTGTTAGATTATGCAACCAAAGGTAAATGCGGTTTTATTACTCTTCAAAATTATTTTTTGTGGAGAGTTTTTTGTTATTTAAGTTAAAAAAATGGTGGATCTCTAATTCCTATGCCTTGTACGAAATTAAATGGGTTGATTTATTTTTTGGTTGCCTATTTGCGTCATAGTCATAAGTCTTGTCGTAATATTGTATTTGATCTATTTTGATAGGTAACTAAAATGCAAAACACATGAACTATAACAAAATTTTCTCATGAGAATGAGAGGATGTTTTTATCAAAGGAATAGAATTTTTTTACAACAATTAGTAAGTGATTTTCACTAAATAAAACATATATATAGTAGTAGTTTTTTATTTCATGAAAAAGAAGTTTTCCCATTTTAATCTAAGAAACCTTAACCTAAAGATTATAGGTTTTAGCATTCTTATTGCTGCTATCATCATTATGATAATTTACTTTAAATATGTACTCCCTCAAAAAGCAAGCTTTTCTTCTAAAACATCACTCGAAGGTCATGCATTTGTTATTGATGGCGATTCAATCATGATTTCTTCTGTCGTAATCCGGCTTGAAGGAATTGATGCTCCCGAACTCCAACAATTTTGTGGGAACAACGACGCACAATATCCCTGTGGACTTGAAGCAAAAAAATATTTAGAAAAACTCATAGCAAACCATCCTGTCATATGTCATTGGCACAAAAAAGATAAATATCACCGTGTTCTTGCAACATGTAAAACAAAACAAGTCAGCAATATCAACGCAACGCTTGTACGTAATGGTTGGGCAGTAAGTTACAATGCTTATCCTAAAGAAGAACAAGAAGCGAAAGAGAGAAAAAAAGGAATATGGCAATCAAATTTTCAACGACCGAGAGAATGGCGAAGAGCACATCCTCGAATAGAATAAGAAAAAATTTCTTTGATCTCCTATTTTCCAATGAATCAAGCTCACTCTAGCCAAATTATCGAACTTGAAAAGAGAATTTATTCTTGTCGCATTTGTACCCAACAACCATATTATCTTCCTCCTCTTCCTCACGAACCAAAACCTGTTGCTTATTTATCTGATACAGCTTTGATTGCAATCGCAGGGCAAGCACCAGGTCTACGTGTACATGAAAGTTCTATTCCTTTTAATGATCGCTCTGGCGAAAGATTGCGTAATTGGCTTAACGTAACAAAAGAGGAATTTTATAACAGATCTCTCTTTGCTATTATTCCTATGGGATTTTGTTTTCCAGGCTATGATCAAAATAAATCTGATTTACCACCAAGGCGTGAATGTCATGAAATATGGCATGATAAGGTCTTTCAGGCTATGCCACAAATAAAACTTGTCCTTGCTATTGGACATTATGCACAAAAGTGGCATATTACAGAGTTAAAATATAAAACTGTTTCAGAAACCGTCAGTGATTGGAGAAATATTCTTTCCATACGTCAACCTCGAGGCTATAATGTCATGCCTTTACCTCATCCATCATGGCGGAACACTTCTTGGTTACAGAAAAACTCTTGGTTTAACGATGAGCTTATCGTGTACCTGCGCAGTTTAGTGCGCAAATTTTTATAAACTGAATATTGAGAAAAAATATGGATCGTCTTGATCGAAAAATTCTACACCTTTTGCAAGAAAATGCGACCCTCTCTGTCGCTGATATCGCTAAAAAAGTTGGTCTTTCAACCACTCCTTGCTGGCGCAGAATTCAAAAACTTGAAGAAGATGGTGTTATTCAACGTCGTGTTGCTGTTCTTTCTCCAGAAAAAGTAAATGCACACGTTACTGTTTTTGTGTCTATTCGTACAAACACACACAGCCATGAATGGTTTAAGCGTTTTTCTAAAATTGTACAGGAATTTCGTGAAGTGATTGAATTTTATCGAATGAGTGGAGATATTGACTATTTATTACGTGTTGTTGTTCCCAATATTGAAGCTTATGATCTTTTTTATAAGAAATTAATTGCTAAGATTGATATCCGCGACGTCTCATCCTCTTTTGCAATGGAACAGATTAAATACACAACGGAACTTCCGCTCGATTATATAAAATTACACGAAAAAACCAACGAATAAAACTCTTAAAGGCTTACTTCAATCTTTAAAGACCTTATCACCCTTTAGGCAATCGAGCATTCTTTTTCCACAACTGCCATTTGTGTATGTGCCAAAACAGCAGCCTTGACAATACCAGCCGCCAAAGCCGCACCTGTCCCTTCGCCAAGACGCATCCCTAGATCTAAAAGCGGTTCTTTGCCAATTTTTTTTAAAAGTTTACGATGTACTGACTCAGAGGAAACATGTCCAACAAGAGCATGATCAAGAGTTCTTGGATTTATTTTATACAGTACTGCTGCTGCTGCTGTTGCTACAAAACCATCTAAAATAACTGGTACTTTTTCCATCCTTGCCGCTAAAATGGCACCAACCATAGCAGCAATTTCACGCCCTCCTAGACGGCGCATTATTTCAAAAGGATCTTTAAAATGCTTCTTATGTAAAGAAATAGCTGTCTTGACCGCTGCTATTTTACGTTGATGAAACTCCCCTTCAGATCCCATATCACCACTTCCTGTCCATTCCTCAACTTCTCCACCAAACAATGCTAAACACAAAGCTGAAGCTATCGTTGTGTTTCCAATACCCAATTCACCTATACACAAGAGATCCGTTCCACCAGCAATGGATTCCATTCCAAACGCCATAGTAGCAGCTGCACTACGCTCGTCCATTGCTGCATCTTTGGTAATATTCATTGTTGGATATTCCAGTGCTAAATCAAATATCTTCAGTCCAAGATCATAAGCTATGCATATTTGATTAATAGCAGCACCACCAACTGCAAAATTTTGTACCATCTTTTGTGTCATAGATTGTGGTAACGGTGTAACATTTTCTTCTGTAATCCCATGATTCCCAGAAAAAATCGCAACCAAGGGGCGCATTACAAGCGGTTTTTCTGTTCCTCTCCATCCTGCATACCAAACCGCAATATCTCCTAATTTTCCTAGCGCTCCTCGAGCGTTCGTTAATTTTTCTTGCCTTTTTTTTGCCAAAGTTATAGAAAATGCATCAGCAATAGGTAAATTTGTGAGTAAAGCACGAAAATCATCAAATGGACTAACGGTCATGAAGTTACCTTTTCAAATCTACAATCTTGAATGAGAATCTTTTCATATATACAGGATATGAATAATTTGTTGGTTTTTAAGCAGCATTTTAAAGTTAAATGTTATGAGAGAATTATCTTTGTATTCTATTTTCTAACAAAATAACTGTTTTAATAATTTACATATTACAAATATTATCAATATCTTATACTATATTTTTATATTACATTCTTAATTTTTCTATATTGAAGAATATTGATCCACATACTGTTTAACATGTGCTACCAACATTTCCTCCATAACAAAGATAATGACTTTCTGAAATTTACGAAACTTGTTTGTTCACAATCCACGTAAAAAAGTAAAGCTTTAAGGAATCTAAGCTCTAACATGGATTAATCTGTAAACTGTTGTTACATGAGAGCAGAAAAAGCTTCTTTCAAAACGTGCACGCCCGCATTAGCTTTTATTGCATCATTTGATAATATTTGCCGCCATCGACGTGCCCCGTCTCGACCATGAAATAAACCAATCATATGACGCGTTACATGAGAAAGCCGCCCTCCTAATGCAATATGCCGAGCAGCATAATCACACATGACCTCAATAAGCTCACTATCACTCAGTTCACTCTGCGGTTCACCATATATTTCAAAATCAATATGCTTTAACAAAGTTGGATCATGATACACTTGTCGACCAACCATAGTAGCATCACACAAAATTAAATGCTCTTTTATTTCATTAATAAATTTAATTCCACCATTTATCCCAATGAATTTATGAGAATATTTACGTTTTAATTTATAAACTCTTTCATAATTAAGTGGAGGAATATTACGATTTTCTTTCGGACTTAATCCTTTTAACCATGCTTTGCGTGCATGAACCCAGAATGCATCACAACCAGCATTCCAAACTTGATCAGCAAAAAGATCTAAAGTTAATTCTTCATCCTGCTCATCCACACCAACACGACATTTGACAGTGACAGGTATAGTAACGACTTCTTTCATCGCTTCCACAGCATTTGCTACAATGTCAGGATGTAACATCAAACAAGCACCAAATACACCCGCTTGAACACGATTTGATGGACAACCAACATTGAGATTTATTTCGTCATAACCAAATCCTTCAGCAATTCGTGCCGCCTCTGCCAGTTTTTGGGGATCTGCTCCCCCTAATTGCAACGCAATTGGATGTTCTGTATAGTTCAAAGCCAACAATTGTTTACGAACACCATGGATTACAGCATCGGCTACAATCATTTCTGTATAAAGGAGTGCCTTTTTTGTTAAAAGACGATAAAAAAACCTGCAATGCTTGTCTGTCCAGCCCAACATTGGTGCTACTGCAAATTTTACTGATGATGGAGAACCATAAAGTATCATAAAAAGTTTACTCTCTCATCTCTATTAAATGCGCCCTATTCGTCTATACAAAGCCACCACTTTTTCTACTCCATAGAAAACTTTATTCTCTTTACCACCACTTAAAGGTGTAGAAATACACTCTCTATCCTATTGTCTTCTTTAATTGACCAAAATTTTGCTAAAATCAAAAGAAAAAAGCAATATACCGTTTCTAACCGAACGACTTCCGGATATATAGAAATGTTTTTATTTGAATGCCTTTTCTCTCATATGAGTCTTTAAAGATTATATCTGCGTTATCCAATATCTAAAATATTGCTGTGTCTGATAAACAATAAAAAAGCATTATATATAATTCTCATCATTATGGCTTATCTCCCTTCAGTATTTTCAACTTATTGTGCGAATAGATGCCATAATAAGATGGCTATCGCAAAGCCAAATTATAACAAATCTTGTTTGCTCTCTTTTTGACTTTGCATATAAGCAGAAAGAACGCCAATCTCTTTATCATTAAATAGAAGTCCAAGTTTTGAACGGCGCCATAATACATCTTCACATGTTTTAGCCCATTCTTTTTCCATTAACCATTTGACCTCTACTTCATAGAGTCCATGTCCAAAATCTTTTCCTTTATTCGCCTTACCATTTGCAAATATCACCAGCGCCTCCGAACCATAAGACCGTGCAAGTCTGCGGTATGTAAAAACATCTAAATCTGGAATCAAAAGAGCGATTTTATTTTCAATCGTATCTAGCCCATTATACGGAAAATCACCTCCAGGAAGCGTTGAATTTGCTGTCCATGGCGCTCCCTTTGTTCCAAGCGCTTCTTCAACAAATTTCATTGCATCTTCAGCCAACTTGCGATACGTTGTAATTTTACCACCATAAAGATTAAGAATCCGTGGTAGACCTTCTGACCCCATTTCTTTCAGAATGTAGTCACGTGTGATTTCTTGTGCTTTTGAAGCTCCATCATCATAGAGCGGACGAACACCAGAGTAAGTCCAGACAATATTCTCACGCAATACAGGTTGTATGAAATATTCACTCGCTGCTGTACAGATATAATCAATCTCTGTATCCGTAATATGAACATCAGCAGGATCACCCTGATAATCACAATCGGTCGTTCCAAGCAATGTAAATTCTTCTTGATACGGAATAGAAAATATAATACGCCCATCACCGTTTTGAAAAATATAAGCACGATCATGGGTATAAAGCTTGGGAACCAGAATATGAGATCCCCTGACAAGTCGCACAGGCGGATTCTCTTTATCTTGACAGTTTAATACGTCTGCCAAAATATGATTAATCCAAGGACCCGTCATATTCGCAACATAAGAAGCACTAACACTATATTCTTTACCGCTTAATCTATTTCGAAGAATTATAAGCCATTTTTTTTCTTCTTTCTTTAAGGAGAGCACTTCTGTCCGCACTTTTATATCGGCGCCCTGCTTTTCTGCGTCACGCGCATTAGCAATGACTAGACGCGCATCATCTACTCTTGCATCAGAATATTCAAAACCTATACGATACTCTTCCTTAAGTGTAGAGCAAAAATTTTTTGAAAAATTAACTGTTTTACTGCGCCACAGTTTTTGATTCCAATTCCCTAGATAATCATAAATGAAAAGTCCAAAACGTAACATCCAAGCAGGACGCAAATTTTTATGATAAGGGAGAAGAAAACGCAAAGGACGCACAATGTGGGGAGCCATACGCCAAATGATTTCGCGTTCTTTTAACGCTTCTCGAACCAATCTGAATTCATAGTGTTCAAGATAACGAAGACCGCCATGAATAAGCTTTGTTGATGCACTTGATGTCCCTGAAGCCAAATCATTCATCTCCGCCAGTCCTACTTTAAACCCGCGTCCAGCTGCATCTCTCGCCAATCCACTCCCGTTTATTCCTCCACCAATAATAAACAGATCATAATGCGTTGTGGTTTTCATAATTTTACTTTTCATCATTCAATTTAATTTGTTCCACCGTGCTCAATAAAACAACAGTAAAAAGTCAAGACAAATGCCGTTAATTGGATTACTAACGAGTTTTATCCACAACAAATATGCACAATATAAAATCTTCTAAGAGAAAAAATTGATGTTTTCTCAATAAATTACTAAATTTACACTATAGTAAAATGCTTTATTGCGCGTAAGCAATAGATCTCATATAGTCTGCTCAACATGACAGTGAAAAATAGAAGTAAGAAGCCGTATAAATGACCCATAAGCCTCAATCCTCAAAGATAACGTTCATTGCAAAATTGTCAGCAACAATTATATTGAGTATTTTAATCTGCTCATCTTCATCGAACGCAACATCAAGCGAGAAAACAGTAAGTTATGTAAACGCAGAGAGCCTGAAAACACAGCTTTTGGAAGATCCTAATTTTTTATCCAAGCTCAAAGAAAAGATCACACCGCGTATTGATGATCACGATATTCGAAAAATTATAAGAGATTATTTGCTTACTCATCCAGAGATCATGATAGAAATGCAGCTTAGCCTCGAAGAAAAATTGGAAAAGAAAAGCGAGCAAAAAGCCAAAAAACAAGCTTCAATCATCAACTTATTGAAAAAAGAAATTTTTCAATCTCCTCATGATGCTTTTTTAGGAAACCCAAATGGGAAAAAGGTACTTGTTGACTTTTTTGATTACAATTGTGGCTATTGTAAGATCTCCTATTCGTACATAGAAAACTTAATAAAAGAACACCCAGACCTCCGAGTGATTATCAAAGATTTACCAATTTTGGGCACTGATTCTATGGCTGCGCATACTGTTGCCTATGTTTTCCGTAAACAATTCCCAGAGAAATATCCTCAATTTCATAAAGCACTTTTAACGAGTAAAAGTCGCGTAAATGAAGCTAAAGCTATAAAAATAGCAGTTTCATTAGGAGCAGATGAGAAAAAACTGCGCAATGCAATAAGAGATCCTAATCTCCAAAATTCTTTTAAAGAAAATATTCAAATTGCATCTACACTTAATATTACGGGAACACCTTCTTATATTATTGCTGATAAAGTATTTATCGGAGCCGTGGACCAAAATATTTTGAAAGAAGCCATAGAAAATATACAATGAATATCTTTTCCTTACCTTTTCAATTTTATGAAGAATCCCGTAAATGAAATAATTTTATGCTTTCTCTTTTTTGATAACAGCCTTATAAGTGCAATCTCGCATACCAGATACTAGTTTAAAATTGCAAAATATAATTCTAAAAAAGTAAAGAACTTTTAACAGAAACCTTAAAAAAGATCATCCGTAGTCCAGAGATATTCAGTCATAAGAATTAAGTAATGACGATCTTCATTGATCAAGGAGTTAGTGATAAAATGACAACAAAAAAAATGGATAAGGTAAAACATACCACAATTGACACGAAAATTATCCGTGACCTTGCTGAAATTTTAAATGATACCAATTTAACAAACATTGAACTCGAACAAGGTGAACTTCGTATTTGTGTATCACGTCAAAATACCTCAGCCATTCCTGAACAAACAATTTATGCTCCTGTTTCCTCCTCTACTGTTGCCGTAACTCCTCCTTCTGCCTCAATAACTGAAGCTGCTATACAAGAAGACAAATCAAAAAACGCAATAACATCTCCAATGGTTGGAACAGTTTATCTTGCACCTTCACCAGGCGCACAACCTTTTGTAGAAATAGGGCAAAATGTTTCTGAAGGACAAGCATTACTTATCATTGAAGCAATGAAAACGATGAATCAAATTCCATCACCACGCTCAGGTACAGTGACCTCTATTTTTGTTAAAGATGGTCAACCTGTTGAGTTTGGTGAACCACTTATTGTTATTGAATAAAGCGAGGGGCTACTATGATTCAAAAAATCCTCATTGCTAATCGGGGAGAAATTGCTCTTCGCGTTCTGCGAGCCTGCAAAGAACTTGGAATAAAAACTGTAGCCGTTCACTCCACTGCTGATGCCGATGCAATGCACGTTCGTCTTGCTGACGAAAGTGTCTGTATTGGTCCTCCTCCAGCGCGCGATTCTTATTTAAGCATTCATCAAATTATTGCGGCTTGTGAGATCACAGGGGCTGATGCTGTTCATCCGGGCTATGGCTTCCTTTCTGAGAATGCAAAATTTGCAGATGTTCTCGAAGCACATGATATTACATTCATCGGCCCAACAGCTGCGCACATTCGAACTATGGGCGATAAAATTGAAGCAAAAAAAACCGCTAAAAAACTTGGAATTCCTGTAGTCCCTGGTTCAGATGGAGCTGTCACTGAAGAAGCTGAAGCTTTACGCACAGCTCGCGAAATTGGTTATCCAGTTATTATTAAGGCTTCTGCAGGTGGTGGTGGACGCGGTATGAAAGTCGTCCATTCTGAACAAGAGTTTGCTATAGCTCTCAAAACGACTCGTTCAGAGGCAGCAGCCGCTTTTGGCGATGATGCAGTTTATATCGAAAAATATCTAGAAAAGCCGCGTCATATTGAAATTCAAGTGATAGGTGATGGAGTGGGGAATGCTATCCATTTAGGAGAACGTGATTGTTCACTTCAACGACGTCATCAAAAAATATGGGAAGAAGCCACATCACCAGCTCTTAATGAAACTGAACGGAAAAAGATTGGTGATATTGTTGCAAATGCTTGTGCACAACTTGAATATCGTGGTGCTGGTACCGTTGAGTTTCTTTATGAAAATGGTGAATTCTACTTCATTGAGATGAATACGCGTTTACAAGTCGAACATCCTGTAACAGAAGCGATTACAGGTATAGACTTAGTTCATGAGCAAATTCATATTGCATCAGGCGAAAAACTTTCCGTTACTCAAGACGATGTCTGCTTCTCTGGCCATGCTATTGAATGTCGTATCAATGCCGAAGATCCTATTAACTTTACGCCGTCACCAGGAACTATTACACACTTTCATACGCCTGGAGGTTTAGGAATTCGTGTTGATTCAGGTGCTTATTCAGGTTACCGTATCCCCCCTTATTATGATAGCATGATTGGAAAGTTGATTGTTCATGGGCGTACTCGTTTAGAATGCATGATGCGCTTACGACGTGCTTTAGATGAATTTGTGGTCGATGGAATAAAAACCACATTGCCCCTCTTTCGCGATCTCATTAACAATCAAGATATTGCAGAGGGTAATTATAATATTCACTGGCTAGAAAAATATCTTTCTAATCAATCTACTTCTTCAGATTCGTAGTCCAATAACAAAATGGTGAACTTGCATCAACGCTTATTCAGGATGATGCATTAATTTTATAATTAATCGTTTATCAACTTAAATAAAAGTATCAGATACAGGGAAATTCGCTCATTGCAAAGCTTTTTATGGTAAATCAATAAAGATCATTCGCTTGCAACCACAAAAGGAATCAACGTATGAATAAAAATTGTTTAAGAAAGGAGCAAAAATTCTTCTAAGGAAGCGTCTTAATGCAAAAGGAGCCAGAAACATTGGAAACTAGCAAGTAACATGATAGCGTCAGCTTATTACTTCGTAAATCTCAAGATGATAAAAAAACAAAAAATCTAATTATTTTATAACTTATGATACAAGCTTGTTAAAATATGCACCAAAACTGATAATTTTCTATTTTCCTTTTTATGAGTTTGTGCTACTCACTATATGATTATGCCCTTATAGCTCAGTTGGTAGAGCACCTGATTTGTAATCAGGGGGTCGGGAGTTCGAGTCTCTCTGGGGGCACCATTTTTTATCTTTAACGTATTAAAATATATAGATTTTTTCTTTAAAGAGCTGTTTTTCAGATTAGCCGCTATGGCTTACAAAACTTTACCTAAATTGTTCTTATTTTCTCTCTATTTTCCTTTACTGGAAATGCCAAGATCTCTTTTTTTATTACGTAAATGGATAGAGACGCTGGAAGAAGAGCGCGGGCCCATGGTATTTTAAGCAGATTTTTTAAGATCTACTTCATGTCTCGTTCATTTCTGTTAAAAATGCTGTAACAGCTTTATTGATCTGTTCAATTTGTTGATCATCACGGTGAACGCATTTAACTTTCATGCGCAAGTGCATTGATTGACTGGTAAACGCGAGTCATAGCTTACAAAATCATACCACTGGCAATTCTATACAAACCATTTGGAATTGTATTTGCGCGATATATTCAGACTTATATATTGTCATTCATAAAAAATATAGATGATTGATTAATTGTGGACATTCGATATTAACTAAACCGTCATCACCAATGAATCTATCAGGGACTAACCATTTTCATTGTGGGATGTTGGAGAAAACCACTTCTGATTATAGAGGTGTCATAAATGAACTCTTATTCTTTCAACGCACCTTCTTTATGTTCAATGCCCAAACGCATATCTTCGGTTTCATAAAGGAGGATGATTTCGCCTGTTAAATATTCTATAATGAGTTTGATTTTGTAGTCTTTATATTTGCTTGTAAGAAATTCTTTAGCTATCCTACTGATAACGCTGTAAACATTAAATCATCTCGATTTTCTCCGGCTGTCACTACTTCTGGTACATCTGGACAGGTCACTATAAAACCATCACCCAGATCAGATTCCAGTTTTTCTGGATAAGTGTATTCCATGTTTTAGCTTCGTTGTTTCGAGACATTACATCCCTTTTTATCACACACAACCTATTATTTTTATTAATATTTTTTAAAGTGATGTGGCGTAAATAAAAGCATGAGATTTTCATATTTGTCTCTACTGCCTATAACTAATGGACGAGGATTTCTTTTCGAAATCCTTTCGCACCATCCTGTAAATTATATTTCATGATTTTACTGCAAAAACTAAGATAAAATAATATACTCTCTCGCCTTACCAATTAAATATAGAGGTTATAGAAGCATATAAATATCCTCCTAAAGCAACATACACTTGCTTCACTTTCTGAAACATTAATGCTACACTTTTCCAAAATATACCATGTGTCCCTGGAGCAGCAGGTATAACAACTTCATTCAATAAAGAACCAACCTGTTTACTAGAAAACGAATCTGTAGCAGAAGCAGTAATAACAGCCTTTTCCCCTTGAATGGCCGTATGATCACATGCTTGTACTACAGAGGAAAAACATAAAACAACAATACATATAACAAAAAGATATCTTATATTCATAATTTTAATCTTACCTTCTTAAAGAGAATTAACATAACGAATTTAACATAACATCATTACGTGTGTCTATATTTTATTAATATAGTAATAAAAATATTTTATAATTTATTAAAAATATAATTATTAATCTAAAACATATTATATACTATACAATTACAAATAAACTATCACATCATTATTAAACTATTTTAATAAAATACGTTCAGAATGATAGTTGTTAATTTCTCTTATAAGAAAAACACAAAATTTTATAACATAAGAACAATAATTGTAACGATTTGTATTAAATCATACCGCATAAAATTTTAACGATAATATAATTATCAATAAAGAATATATAAAATTAATATATCTTATTAATGATAATTTTTAATTTTATAGCTCTTAATAATAAGATATATATAGACTTGTATAATAAATATTTTAGAAAAAATTGATTAGATAACATAATATAAGCATCTTTTATTATATATATTCCCTTCATTAAAGCAGCAAACAAATAAAACAGAGAGCATTATAATATTATCATTCCCTATTTTATCTTCAGAGGTATACAATACAAAGCCTCACTCAAAGTAAAAACTAACCTTTTTTTGACGTAATGAGAGGAACAGATTTTTTAATCGCAAGTGCAATAAAAGATGCAATAAATACTTTCACAAATCCACCAATCATAAAACTTGATGAAACTGTTAAAGCTTTTAATAAAGAGATTTTAGTAATATAAGCCATCCACGGTATGCCAAAAGCATAGACAATTCCTATACCGCCCACCGTGTTTATTACAAATAATTTTATAAAATTCAATCTACACCAAAATAGCTCAACCATAAAACCAATAAAAAATGCAGCAAATGGAAAACTAATCAGATAACCACTCGTAACTCCTGTAAAAACACTGATTCCACCGCGACCACCAGGCAAGAGAGGTAATCCAATCGCAACAAGAACAAGGAAAAGAAGCGATGCTAAAGCTCCCCTCTTCGCCCCGAGTATAGAGCCTGCTAACATCGGCCCCATAGATTGAGCTGTAATAGGAACTCCAAGAAGAAAAGGAAGAAAAATAGGAGGAAAAAGACCCAAAACAGCATAAATAGCCGCAAATAGGGCAATATAAGTTAAATCTTTTGTATTCATCAGATAATTCTTTCATTATGAGGATTTTTTTTATCGTTAGATACTTTATCAACAGCACCAACATTATAACAACGTGCCTCCAATGCTTCAGCAACTTCTGAAGCCATTCTTATGGTTTTTATAATTAAAGGTATTGCAAGAGCTGCAATATTGCTATTAAGTCCGCGTGCTCGCTGTGCTTCACGCACTTCATTAAACTTTTCACTCAAAAGAGGAATAAACCTGATCGCCATAGAGATAACCATAGTCACTTTTGATGGGTTTATACCAAAGCAACGAAAAGGCTGAAGCCCTGCTTGAATTGAGTCCACCATATCTGAAACTTTTGTCGTTAATGAAATAAGTGATGATAAAGAAAAAAGGATAATAAGACGTAACACAACTTCAACACCCTCAAGCCAATTAACAAAAATAACTTGAAACACAAATATAATGACTAAAAAGAAGCCTATTGATTTAAGCTGTTTTATCACAGTGCTAAAAGGAATTTTGGCAACTTTATAAAATAAAGCTGCTAACAATAAAAAAAATACTAGAAACGGTATGGATGAGACCATTAATAGAGTTGTTCCACATACTGCAAAAAATAACAACTTAATGCTTGGTTTTAGCTTATGAATAAACGTGTCCCTTGGAAGATATAAACCAATCACGACATTCTTCTTATATATTCTTTGATTGCAACAAAAGGCACATCATCAACAACTATCTCCCCCTTCTCAAAAACTAATATTCTATCAAACTTTTTCAGAAACTCCAAATCATGTGATACAACAATTACCGTTTGTGATAATTCTTCTATAACTTGTGTAACGCGACGCTTATTTCGCAAATCAAGTAATGTTGTGGGCTCATCAAAAACAATATAGTCTGGTCTCATTGCTACTACACTCGAAATAGCAATCAATTGTTTTTGTCCACCACTTAATAAATGAACTGCATGATTTTTAAAGGACTGAAGATCATAACGCTGTAAAATTTCATCCACACGTTTCTTGATTTCATCCTTACTAAGTTTTAAATTTTTGAGACCAAAAGATAAATCTTCTTCCACTAAGGGCAATACAATCTGATTATCAGGATTTTGGAAAACAAATCCTACTTTACGCATTACCGCTTTTACATCGCGTTTTGTATCAAGCCCATCAACACTCACAAAACCGTTTGATGGAAGTTGCAATCCATTAATAAGACGCACAAATGTACTCTTTCCAGAACCATTCGCACCAATAACTGCGATTCGTCTTTCAGTAAGCTGTATAGTAATATCTCTTAAAACACACAAATCACCAAAGACTTGTGTCACCTTATCAAAATTTATGATCCCCAAGATTTATTTCCATCAATCCCTTTTATTACCTTGTCTACCACTATCGCTGAGTTTATAGCCTAAAAGCAAAAGTAAGCACCATAGAGGAATGATAATAACTGCCAAACTCATATCAGGCATCTGCACTGGGATATATGGCTCAATAAAAGCCGCTCTGATTCCCATCATCGCAAAGATTTGAGCCATTAATCCATTTTGTCCAAAGCCACTTATGAACATAATACAAAATAATAAAGCAAGAAAGCAAAGGCAAAGATAATTGGCGTAAGGATATAAACCAAACGCATAAGTAAACGATCCTTTTTTGTCCTTATGTGCTTTGCGAAATTTTAAATGAACAATAACAATAATAGCCCAAGTTATAACCGCTGCTGCTGTTGCAAGAGCCATGATCCGCATAAAACTATTATCAGGAATAAGAAAATTCACGATGACGATTATCGCGGTACAGAGTGAAGAAAAAAGGATAGCAACATAAGGAACACGAGCAGCATTAAGTTTACTAAAAATATGTGGTGCATTTTTTTGTATAGCTAAACTATAAAGCATACGACTATTGGAATAAATGCCGCTGTTATAAACCGAAATAGCAGCCATAATAACCACAAAATTTAAAATATGACCTGCTGCAGGAATTCCTACGGTCTCAAAAATTGTAACAAAGGGACTACCACTTTTCCCAATCATGTTCCATGGGCTTATCATCATAATAACGCTGATAGAACCAATATAAAAAATTATAATCCTCCACATAACTTGACGAATAGCCGTTGGAATTGTTTTTTGTGGATTAGCTGCCTCTCCAGCAGCAATACCAACAAGTTCTGTCCCACCAAAAGAAAACATCACTACAGAAGTAGCCAAAATAACCCCTATTGCCCCATACGGAAAAAACCCGCCATGTTTCCAAAAATAGTGAATACTCGCTTGACTACCATTCATTCCAGTTACAATGAGAAAAATCCCAAAAACAATCATGCCAATAACAGCAGCAACTTTGATCAAAGCGCAACCAAATTCAAATTCTCCATAAAAACGCACATTAAACAAATTAATTAGCGTCATAACCAAAAGAACAATGACGGATGATTTCCAATGATCAAACAAAATCCAATGATCAAGATAAAATCCAATCACAGTAAGTTCAGTCATGCTCACAAGAACATAAAGAAACCAATAATTCCAGCCTGTTATAAAACCGGCAAAGCATCCCCAATATTTATATGCAAAAAAACTAAAAGCACCTGAAGTCGGTTCTTCTGCAGACATTTCACCAAGCATCCGCATAATAAAATAGATAATAAGCCCCCCAAAAAGATAAGCTAAAATGGTTGAAGGACCAGCTAATTGAATTGCCTCAGTTGATCCATAAAAAAGACCCGTCCCAATAACACCACCCAAAGCAATCATTTGAATATGGCGATTTTGAAGGCTACGCTTCAATTCATCGTTTTTGCCCTTAAGCATCTTCTCTTATTACTCTTGTTGAATTTAATCTAAATCTTTATCAAGAAAACCAACCATAATTTTTGTGCATCTTTTAAAAAAATCATAAAAAACAAACATAAACTTATTTTTCTTCTCATAATGCAACTCCTTATTCTTCTATGCGTTACGCAAATATCATGCAAAAATGATAGGAAGAAATATGCTCCGTCCTTTACTTAAATTAATGGCTTTCATTTTTGTTACGCTGACAATTATAGTATCGGTCATTGATAGCGCACACTCTGTAAGTACATCACATTGGACAACAATCCCCCTCAATAAAATATTGGTAAATCTCCTGCAAACAGATATCTATAGTTTTAACCAGTCTATACGCAACACCATACCATCTTTTCTATCCTCAACTTGCATTATTTTCACTTATTTACCAACATGGTCTATCTTTGGCGCTTTAGCAATAGTATTTTGTTTCTTGAATTGTGCAAAACAAAAGCCTTTTCCCAAAATCTCATATACTAAAAAATACATTTGATATTATGAGGATTCCTCTCAAGCCTATCCTGCCATACATATAAATCCCAGAGAACTTCATCCTACTATAGAGATAGCTGAAAGCCTTTTGGTTAATAAAAACAAATTAAAAGAATCTGATTATGAATAATACACCAGCTTATAGATCATAGTAAGCAATTACGGTAAAGAGGCTCCTTTCATCAATTAAAACCAACGAGCTACTAAAATTTTATCCATATTTTGCCTAAGAAAAAATCTGAGAGATTCGATAAAAGCATTAAATGCTCTATTGATGAGAGGACGATACAACAGCTTCTTAAGAGGAACTCCGTTCTTCTAAATTTGAAAATCTCTGCGTTAAAATATTAATTTTTTTAGATATTTCATCCAAGCTTTTCCATTGATCAGTTACCACACAAGAAAGTTCCTCAATGAGTCTTTCTTGATACGCTAGCTTCGTTTCCAGTTCTATTAACCGATTTTCGTCCGACATAGTTCTTACTCCATCTTACATTTACCAAACCACTCTTTTACTTCCATTCCCATAAAAAAATGAAAAGTCGTCTCTCTACCAATTTTACTGATCTTATCTTCATAAAGACCAATGATATTTTTATTCTTTGCTTGTCCAACAATTTTTTTCCCACAGAAACCGTAGATACTTTTATTTTTATAAGAATATCTGAACCAATTCCCATAGCAAAGATGCGTTTTTGTATCACTCCAAAGTTAAAACGCGATCACAAATTGAAAGAGACCTTATCAGCGCTTTATAACATCAAAAATAGCCTCCTCACTTCACCCTCCCCTTATTTCAATGATCGAACAAAATGCATATTGCTTTTATACATACTTTTGGCTATTACCCTCGCAATGACTTTTGTCTGCCTAATGGATAAGTTTTGCCGCATTAGCTCAGTTGGTAGAGCACATCATTCGTAATGATGGGGTCGCTGGTTCGAATCCGGCATGCGGCACCATTTTCTGTTTTTAATGTATTGAAATATATAGATTTTTTCTTTAAAGAACTGTTTTTAGACCACCTTTTAGACCACCCTTTACGGTTTATACAACTTTATCTAATTTACTCCTATTTACTCCTTATTTTTCTTTGGAGTGAATGCTAAGATCTCTTTCTTTCTCCACCTCACTGCTCTTCCTAGCTTATATGGCTCCGGAAACAACCCCTGAAGCACCCAATTGCGAATCGTTGTTGTGGATACACTAAAAAGCTGTGCACACTCACGTGTCGTTACATATCTATCGCCATCATCAAATATCATCTCATTACCTTTCTCTTTTTTATATTAATTAAATGGGCGGGGGTGCTGGGAGGAGAGAGCACCCCCATAGTGTTAAGCAGCTTTTGTCAAAATCTTTTGCATCTCTTGTTCTATTTCCCCTAAAAAGATTTCGACCGCTTTATTAATCTCTTCAATGTGTTCCTCGTCACGGTGGACGCGTTTGATTTTCATTCTCAAACCAATAGATCTACCTACAAAGTTTGGATTATAGCTAATGAAATGACACCATTTGCGTCCTGTACATGCCATTTGGAATTGCATTTGTGCGATATATTCAGGTTTGATTTTGCCATCCATAAAGAAGCGCAAATGCGTGGCCGATTGTGGACATTTAACTTCAACTAAACCGTCATCACCAACAAATCCATCAGGACTTGCTCCTGCCATTTTTATTGTGGGGTGTTGGATAAACCCGCACCTTGTGACCTCGGCATCATAAATGAATGCATATTCTTTCAAGGCATCATCCTCATGTTCAATACCCCATTGCATAGCTGGTGTTATATAAGATTGGCTTATTCCTTCTATTAGGCGCTCTGTAATGAGTTTGATTTTGTAGTCTTCATATTTGTTTGTAGGCAATCCTTTAGCTGTCTTACTGATTACGTTGTAAACATTAGAAGCGGTGACTTTACCCAAGCGTGCTTGAAACCATTCTGCTGTTCTTTGTTCCATCTCACACCGCCGTTCCCTGTTCGTGTGGCGTTGCTATATCGGCATCTTGTATAGTAGAATCTGTTTCTACCTTTTGCTTGTTTTGTTTATCTTTCAAAAGATGTAACACCGTTTGTGCTTGTCCTTCAGACATATCGTCAAGCTTTTTGACGTTGACATAAGCAAGTATTTTTTCTTCTTCTGTTTGGGTTTGTACTACGAGTCTTCTGATTTCATTGATCTGTTGTGGAAAAGCCTTTTTAATAGGTGTGTTCCCATCCGTATCATCATCTTCACTCACGACATTAAGAAGCATACCTAATAGATATCTGCGTGCGTATGTGATGGCAGAACCAACCGATTGTATATTTGATTTGCATCCTTTAGTGTCATAAGGGAACTTTCCTTCTGTTGAGATTTTATTCCCAGATGGATGCGTCAAAGTCATTTCTATAATTATATTGTCTGAACTCTGTTCTTTGATACGAGAAAACAAAGCAAAGCGGTGTTTTGCAAGAGTCTTCTTTACAGCATCAATGTACTGGTCAAGGGTTGCATATTGGCTGTTTGTATGGGTGTTTGTAGAGTTTTTTTGTATTTTTTGATATTCTATTTGCATATTCGAAAGATCACTGGCAAATCTTTCGTAGTTTTGTCGTTCTATTTCTTTTTCTCGTAAGGCAATGAGACGCTCGAGACGGTCCATATCGACGTCATTTTCTAAGGCTCTGTTTAAAATGCGTTCCATAGCAGTTGGCTTGACGGCTAAATGATGTGTTTCTTCAATTTCTATTAGATTATTATTTTGTTCACTCATCTTGATTTCCTCCTATTTGAGCGCAATTCCCCCGTGGCATGAATCACGCTTGTGTTTAAAAGTTGTTTGTGTGGTTAGAAACGGCTTATGTAGCTTGGATAGATTGTTGAATATTCACTTTTGGAGATGATTGAAGTTTCTCCACGAATTTCAAAATTACCAGAAATATCTATATTATCGAAAACATATACTTTATCTTGAATTCTAATATCTCCAGAAATGTGTGCATTTTCACATATAACGGCTTTTCCAAAAACACGAGCATTATCATAAACAAGACCATAAACATGTGCTTTGTCATAAATTTGTGCATTGCCGAAGATTTGCGCATTGTATTCAACACCAGCATTACCACAAACCTTGGCATTATCTCTAATTATTGATTTTTCGAATATCTGTGCATTACCAAAAACCTTAGCGTTATCACAAACCGCGGCATCATGCCAAACCCAACAGTCACCCTCATGACTTAAGTTATCTTCTTTTGCTATAAAGCCGCCTAGGTCACCTTTTTTAATATTTCTAAAGTCTCGTAATGCGCGAATGCGGTAAAGAGTTTTTCCGAAAAAATCATCTGTCTCATCAGTAAGTTCATATTTTTTCATCTGGTCTTTTCTCCAGTTGATATGGCGGTATAGCCGCCAACCTGTGCACCAAGATGAACTACCGCATCCCCGTAAACTTTTGCGTCACCATACACTTCTGCATTGTCATAAATTCCAGCATCACCGTAAATCCTTGCATTATCGTGCACAAGTACATAACCACCAACAAAAGCATTGTCATAAATCTCTGCACCATCATAAATCGAGGCATGCCCATAAACCCGTGCATTACCATAAACCTTGGCATTATGATAAACCCAACAAGAGTCCTCATGAGATAAATTGCCTTCATGCTCTATAAAACCGCCAAGATCACCTTTCTCGACATCAGAAAAGTCTCTCAGTGCACGGATGCGGTGAAGAGTTTTTCCATCAACTTCGATTGTTTCATCAGTAAATTCGTATTTCTTTTCCATTATTGCATTCCTTAATTAATGCATGCTTTGTTTTTTAATCTCTTGAGACAACACACCAATTCCTTTTGCTGTGATTTTTGCGCAAGGAATGACTTTTTCTATTCCATTTGCGGTTTGAAGTGTGATGGTTGGACAATCCATCAGTTTCTTTTGGATTTTGTCTTGATAAGGAAGCAAATTTCCACCTGCTGCTCGTCTGTAAACCCAACCTTTTTTCTGTAAGAAGAGAATGAATTGCTTTGGTTGCATCTCGAGTATTTTAGCGGATTCTGTAAGACCGAAGAGTCCATTATGACGCTGTAAGCTTTCAAGTGCCATTGCCTTTGGTTTTAAATCTTCAATGATGGTGTCTTTTTGATCTATTTGACCTTGTAGGTAATTCAAAAAGCCAATCATAGCCTTTGGACTTGAATAGTCGATTTGTGCTGTCACTGCTTGCTTTACACGCTTTTCACATTCGATAAAGTATAAACGGGCTTCTCTCCCTTTCTGATTGTTCTCAAGCATAGAAAGTTCTTTGGCTCTATCGAGTGTGAGATAGTAGTTAATCGCGATAACAGCCCTAGATTTTGCGCTCGCCAAATTTGGCGACCGCAAATCTTGTGTTTTTACAAAGTCTTGTCCTTCTATAAAATTGTATCTGGTAATACGGTCCTTAATCCAATTGGAAAAGTCACGTTTTGCCTCTAAGAATGCATGCAGATCACGTGCATTTACTGTCTGAACTATTTCCTGATCAATGGCTTGTTCTTTAATCTCTATGAGAGTGTTCATGATGAACTCCTACGCAGTCTGTTTAATTTTATTTTTAAGATGCATCATGATAGCTGCTCGTATTTCAGGGCTCGAAAAATCGATTTGAGGATTAGCTGCTTGCTCTTCTAATTTTTTCCAATAATCTATGATTTTTGCGCGCAATACAGTGTTGTAACCTAAAATAACAATAAGAGATTCACGTTTAGGAAGATGGTAACAAGGAAGAGTACGACCTGTTGAATCTTTGTATAATCCAGCAAAATTACTCGGGTCGATTTTAAGTTCGCTAAATAGTTTACGAATATCACGCATAACGTGTTTATGTTGTTTACTACACAATTCTGCAATTTCACGACTAGACATGGTTGGAATTGTTGTGTTTTGAAAATTGCTTTCAGATTTCATAAGACTATACATTATGAACCTCATATTAATTTGATGGGAGAATATTGAAGAGGAAGCGCTTAGTTTTAAGCGCTCTAAATCATTTAAATGACATCACAAAGGCGCAAGCGGTGTTGCTGTTCATAGGTACCGAACATCTCATCATTATATTTTTCGTCTGAAAGATCATTTAAAAGTCCTTCGTAGGCATCACTTTCGCGTATAAAAGGATGAACATAACGATCTTGATCAAGAAACCAGCCGTTTTCTTGTACGTATACTTCTGCAATTTCTTCAGAGATATCTTCGCAACTTTTCTCAGAAGGATTTACACGAAAGATTTTTACGGTATCATCTGCCTCATCAATAATCTCTAAAACTTGGCTTTCATCAAGTGGACCTGACTCTCCAATGTGTTGATCATCCCCGTAGACAACTAATAAAATTTCATCAGAATTAATAAGAATTGGCTTATCCATAATTTCCCCTCCCTAAAGCCTCTTGGCGATTGTTTGTGCGTGGTTTATGAGATATATATAATACGCATAATGCATACTTGTCAACAATAAAATATGCATTATGTGTATTTTATTTTTACCGGTATAAAGATCTTGTAAGAAGATTTTTTCTAAATGACGATTCTCATGAAAGGGGAAGGTGAATGGTTATGAAAACAATAAAAAATGATATAGAATTAGATAACAAAATAATGCATCTGGTTTCTACATTTAGTAATGAAAGAAAAAAAGCTTTTATTTTTTTTCTTCTGCATGCAGGCGATTTAAAAGGTGAAGAATTGTTTCTTTATCTGGTTGAGTTGTTTTTTGTAGTAGATTAATAATTTGCTCATCAACAGTTTGTTTTGTGGCAGGAATTGGAAAGGAGGGGCCTTCTCCCTCTCCAGTTAATAACCATCCTTCACTAATTCTAAATGCTTTTGCATATTTCGCAGATGCCCGTGATATTCCTCTTAATCCTTGTTCGTGCTGTATATAGCTAGAGTAGTTCCAGCCAAAATATCTAGCTGCTTCTTTAGCACTTCTAAAACCACGCGCTAAACGCGCTTTTATTAATCTAGCAGATTGGTCTATCGTGTTACTAAGCATTTTTATCTCCTTAATATATTCATATTGCATATAATCGGTATGCATTTCGACTTGACTTTTAAGTACTCATAATGCATATTATTTTTTATGGGAAAAATAGCAGTAAAACAGTTACGTAAAAATCTGAATTTAACTCTGAAAGAAATGGCAGCACGGTTAGGCGTCAACAAGTCAACAGTATGGCGTTGGGAAAAATATGGTGTTCCTTCAAGAGGAGCCGTTGCATATCTTCTCGAAGCGTTATGGAATGAACAATCTCCTCCAACGCTTTCTTTTGTCAACGGTTCCACTGTTTGCATGAAGCCATGTGAACAAAATGAAATGACGAAGCTTCAATATGAAGAAAAGAATGAACAGCACCCTTCACACTCTTAAAGAAGAAAGATCATGAGAAACGGAATATTGAAGAAACTCTACACACGGACCTGCAGATTAATAGGTTGCAATATGAAAATCGAGAATGGAGATAGATTGGTGAAAGAATTTAGACGGATACCGGATCGTGATTGTAGCGTAGAAGATCTTATAAAACGACATAGAACTCATACAAAAGTTCTTGCGAAACAAGAAGAATGGCATAAGTCAAAATTTGATAATTGGATGAGATGGCATGAAGCCACTCTTGCAGAGCGAGATAAGTCAATTGAGGAACAACAAGTAGCACTTGAAAACCTATCCTCTTTAATTAAGCAAAAAAATGAAACGCTATACAGCCAAAGGCTAAAGTTAGCTTCACAGATGAAAGTTATTGATGAATTAAATAATAAAATCATTGAGTTAATCAACAAAAAAGAAGAACCAAGATTGATCGATTTTATTTTTGCAGGAGAATGCTTTTAATTTTTGCATCAAAAAAACCACAAATGAGGATTATCAGCCAAAAAGGAATATTCAGGACCAAATTCATCATATGTATCTTTTGAGCGTGGATATGAGGCCCAAAAATGAACAGTGAATGTTTCCTCTGGGTTAACAATCGAAGTGTGGTCAAGTGTAAAATTTGCAATGTTGCGGGAATTAGGCTTACGGCAGCTAATTATGAAATCTAAAAAAGTGTAGCATTTAGCACGTATAATAAAAAAATTCAAAGCGAACTCTGATGAAGCATTTGATTTTATATTTTGGGGACATAAAGCAATGAGTTTTGGAGTTGTTCTTTTAATGACGAGGTGTTCACCTGAAGTTTTAGATGGCCATCTAACGAAAGGGCAAGCATTTTTAACAAACTTAAAGGGACTTTTTTTCGATATGCGTATATTCCTTATCATTATATCTTCTGTAGTAAGATTTTTAATGCACAATTTCACCCTAACGCGTGAAGTGCCTTCATATTTTTGTGGAAAGAATACTGCCTTCAATTTCAAATATGGTCCCAAATCCCGTGCTTTTTTATCTTCTAATAGAATAGCTGTCTGGGTTTCTGATGCTATAGTTTGTCGTTGGAAGATTTTAAGTTGTTTTTTTAAGCTTCGTTGTTGCACAAAAAGTGTCACCATTCCAGTAACTATCGTAGCAATGATAGGAGCAATCGTAAGATTATCACTTATCCAGTGCAGCAAAAATACAGCACTATCATTTATCCGGTGCAATAAAAATACAACCTTATCAACTACCCATTCTTGCATCATAACTCCCCCCAATTTTCTAGAATCGCTGGGAGGTTACTTTTTCACAAACATTTTTGCAAGACAGGCAATCACAACGCGCTCTGTCATAGCGCACATATAAATACGTAGAGCCTTAAGGGGGGATAATCATGGTTTTTAAAGCACATAAGAATGATATTGGGAAACCGCGTGTTGACCTTATTCCACCACTCACGTTGCTTGATATTGGTCGTGTTTTGGAGTTTGGAGCAAACAAATACGGTGCGAGCAATTGGCGTCATGGCATGAATTGGAGCCGTTTATATGGAGCTGCTTTACGTCATTTATTAGCATGGTTTGCTGGAGAAGATAAGGACCTTGAAAGCGGATTACCACACTTAGCGCATGCAACTTGCTGTCTTCTTTTCTTAATGGAATGCGAAACACAACAGATTGGTTGTGATAACCGTCCAAAAAGAAAGGCGGAAGTATCATGACCACTAACACACACACTATTCTCTGTCTTGATCTAGGCACCAAAACAGGCTGGGCGATTTGCGGTGCGGATGGTCACATAACAAGCGATACAGAAGATTTTCAATCACGCCGTTTTGAAGGCGGGGGGATGCGTTACTTGCGCTTTAAGAGATGGCTAACAGATATAAAGCAGACCGCAGATAGAATTGATGCGGTGTATTTTGAAGAGGTACGCCGGCATGTGGGTACGGATGCAGCGCATGTGTACGGTGGTTTATTAGGTCACTTAACGGCTTGGTGTGAACAGCATCAGATACCGTATGAGGGCATTCCTGTTGGCACAATTAAGAAGGCAGCAACAGGGAAAGGCAATGCCTCAAAAGAAGAAATGATTAAGGCAGTGCGTACAAAAGGACACAATCCGAAAGACGACAACGAAGCAGATGCTTTGGCAATTTTATATTTAATGAAAGAAGGGGGTATATATGTCCAGTAAAATACCATGGACGAGACTTAATACAGACCAGTGGCTATTTAAACTCTCTGATTTACCGCCTATGGAAGTCAATGTTTATGTGAAGTTGCGGATAAGAATGTTACACACGCGTGAGCCTCTTTTGAATGATTCACGAATATTATCTCATTTTACTTGTTGTTCAGTAAAAAGATTTCAAAAGGCATTAGAGTATTTATTTAGATCTGGACACATCATTTGTTTAGAAGATGGTCGTTTGTGGAGTTCAGATGTTGAGGAAGAACTCAATAACTCAAACGAAAATTTAAATAAATTTTCAGAGAGAGCACAGAAGGCAGCGCAAGCAAAATGGGCAAAACATCATAAAGCAAAAACAATTAGTGATGATCAAGATGCTAAGCATGATGCTAAAGCAATGCTTAAGGATGCTAAGCATGATGCTAAGCATGACGCTAGCAATGCACAAGCAATGCTTAATTATGCCATTAACAATAACAATAACATATATAATAAAAAAACTAATACTATCGTATTAGCAAAAAAAGAAATTGGTTCTGAAAATTTAGAAACAATCGATTTGGTTCAAGAGCCAACTGAGGTTCATGATCTCGAGAGCCAATCAGATCAAATCGAAGCCACATCAGAAAACCAACCATCCCTTCACGAGCAAGAGAACGTTCCCCAAAAAGCAAAGCGGGTTAGAAATGACCGGGGCTGTCGTATCCCTGCAGATTTTGAACCCGATTACGATTTTGCCATTGCAGAGGGCTTGCCTCCAGAGCGTGTGAAAGTCGAGATGGCAAAATTCCGAGATTACTGGACTGCCAAATCCGGAAAGGATGCAACCAAAATCGATTGGCAAGCAACATGGCGTAACTGGGTACGCAAGGCGATTGATGATTTAGAGAAAGGAAAAAACTATGGAAATCACTCTCAAAGGCAAAAAAGCGTTGGTGAACGCATCGCAGACAGTATCCTTGATATCGGAAATCAAGGGTATTTTGAAGCACATTCATGCGATGATACCTTCGAGCGGTCCGTTTGTTTTGAAGGATGGCAGCCAATTAACGAAACAGCAGGAAACGATAGCTTTAGAAGCTTATGATCAATTGCAAGAGCTCTTCGCAGTGAAAGCTGGGAAAGAGGATATAGCAAAGGCAATTCGCATGCTGTCGTGTGGTTTGAAAATAGCACAACAATCAGACCATGAGGGAATGGCGTTGACCTATGGAATGGTTTTGGAAAATGTCTCTGCATGGTCACTGATGACAGTGGTCAAACGGATTTTATGTGATGAAATAAATTGTTTATCGGATACGTTTTTTCCGAGCACACGAGAGTTTGTGAGGCTGTGTCGTGATTTAGAAAATAGTCTTTTGGGAAAAGCCAATCTTGTACGCAATGCTGTTTTGAGATTCCGTGCAAAGGAGTTGAAAGAAAAAACAGCGAAAGAGCATTCAAGCCCCCTTACGGTTATTCACAAGCAAAAACTTGAAGAGACTCTAAATGGCATTGGTGGGATAATGAAACGCTTTGGTCCACAGCAAAATAGTGAAAAGTGGTGATCGTTTTACGATTAGATACGCATTTAAATCGATAAAAAGGCACCGTAGGGATTGATTTAAAGATTTTATGATAACTCCTAACGTTAGGAATTAAAACGGCTCTGTACGGTAAAATTTGAGACAAATAGACCAGTTGGTAAAATTATGGACTAAAAGCATGAGAATATTAAAAGATCTATTCTTAAAAAACCGTAAACAGCCAATGCAAAAAAAGTTTGTTGCAACAGCTGTTGGTTATGTTCCTTGGGGGGATGGAGCAGAGGAGTATTTTTACAACCTCTACGAATATGAAGACGGCACAAGAGAGTGTGAAAAGTTTGATGGTGGTCAGTATTACAAAACACCTAAGAATGCAGATTTCAGCACCAAAGCGCAAGTGAAAGCGTGGGTTTACGGTGGTAATGTTCCGAAAAGCGTTCTCAATTACGAGCCCCTCATAGAGGAAATCAACAAAGAAATAAAAAAATTATCAGAAGCAACTTGACAATGTAGCGACAATATGAATAATCGAATCAGGTGCCTAAGAAACACCTTAAATCGATAGCGGATAGATTGCCGACACAATCTCTTCTCCGCACATTAAAGACTTTGACTCATTATATGCTACATGCATATAATAGATTTGTCGGGTGTAGTTACGCTATACAATACTCTTTATGGGAAAAGTGTAACGACGGACTTATCGCCGTGTTTTTCAGCGCCCGGCATCCAGAGATGAAATTAGCAAAAATATCAAAAAATTATCAGAAGCTACTTGACAATGTGGCAACAATATGAATAATCGAATCAGGTGCCTCAAAAACACCTTAAATACCAAGCGGGCGAGCTACCGAGATAGTTTATTTTCCGCACATTAAAGGCTTTGACTCATTGTATGTTACACGCATATAATGATATTGTCGGGTGTGGTTACGCTATACAATACCCTTGCGGGAAAAGCGTAACGACGGACTTGGTACCGTGTTTTTGAGCACCCGGCACTCTTTTCAGAGTGTCAATCAAAAACGTCTATTACCAAGGAGTTCTCATGAACACACTTATAGAAATATCAGAACAGGTCATTGATCAAGAGACTGTTCAAACTGTGAATGCACGTGAGTTACATGCATTTTTGGAAATTACATCAAAGTTTGCAGACTGGATTAAAAATCGCATTAAAGAATGTAAATTTCTGGAAAATATAAACTTTATAACGCTTTCTAAAAATTTAGAAAACGGTGGAAAGGTAAAGGAATACCACATTACATTAGACATGGCTAAACACCTTTCAATGATAGAGCGTAATGATAAAGGGCATGAAGCGCGTCAATACTTTATCAAATGCGAACGGCTTTTGAAACAAGTAACAACACCACAAGTTGACTATTCCAAACCGGAAGCATTGCTTGGTGTTTTGAATCACTTACAAAGCCAAATAGAGCAAAAAGATCATGTGATTGCAGAATTGACACCAAAAGCAAAAGCTTTGGATGGTTTAAAACGCTCTGATGGTTTGTTTGGTCTTATTGAAGCAGCAAAGATGTTAGAGGTACGACCAAAAGATTTAACGGATTACTTGCGTAAACATGATTGGGTGTATCGACGTGCTCCAGGGGCGCCTTTATTACCATATCAGGATAAGATAAAGAAAGGATTCATGGATTGCCCTGCGATTACCATTCAAAGACCGGATGGAACAGAAAAGGTGCTGCCTTCAACGAAAATCACATCCAGAGGATTGGCATGTTTGAGAGAGCAAATCTTTGGGGGTGTCCAATGAATAGCAGTGTCGATTTTTTGTGCGATTTGTGGATAGCGTTGTTTCGGTTTTCTAATGATGAAAATATTAACGACAAAGAATGTACTGCTTTGGTTGACATCATGAGTCTGGTAGAAAAGGTTTTGATTTTAAAACTTCAAGATGAAGTGCCGAATATACTTAAAATCTTGACAGTTCTAACAGATTTTGGAGATTCAGAACTACCGCATAGCATGGATTCTTTGTTGCGAGCCTATGCTCCTACTTTAGAGCTCCCCATTAAAAAGGTAGCTTAACTTAAAAAAATACAACTCCCCTTCCCGTTTTCAAAAATGGGGAGGTGGTTAAGCCGCGTTTTTGATTGTAATAACGACTTGCTTGCCAAGAACACTCAGAGCTTGCTCTAGTGTTTGAAGCTTAGTTGGATAATTGGGATCAAGAATGCGTCTTGCTTCTGTTTCTTTTTTACCCAAACGATTAGCCAATTCTGTTTTTGTGATATTCGCTTCATTAAAGGCGTCTACCACTGCAAGTTTAAGAGCATTCCACGCATCTACCGTAACCTCTACAAGCTCTTTATATTGCTGTGGTACTGGTAAAGGTAAACCGCGCATAGGATAGCTCCGTAATGCTAACCCTAAAGCTTCAACAGCATTCTCTAATGCCTCTGCTCTATTTTCTCCAGCTGTTATTGCTTCTGGTACATCTGGAAAGGTTACAATAAAACCACCATCTGGATCAGATTCCAGTTTTGCTTGATACGTGTACTCCATGTTTAGGTCTCCTCGCCATAATCAAAATGCTTTTGAAACGAAAAATTTAAGCCATTGAGAGAATAACTCATACCCCCAACTGCTTTTTTATTATTTTCACGTAAAGTGGGGTCAATTCACCAGATTTTATAACGGTTGTCTTGTCTCCAAAAGTTACCAAATAATGTGACCCTTTACCTGCATCAGGAGCTTCACTGTAATGAATGCCTCTTTTTCTGGCTTCTTTACGTAATTCTCTAAGCAGTGCTTCTCGTTTCATTTAGCCTCCCCTCTCTGCATAAAATGAATATCGCACAAAAAGGTTCGATAGTCAACAATAAATCGAACAAAAAAGTTTGATACAGACTCTTAATGAAAGGATATTTATTGAAAAGTTAAAAGCAGAAATAAGAAAGCCGTGACATGTTTTTTTGATGAATGATTTGTCAAATAATATTATAATTTAATACTTTAAAAAACTGTTATTAATTTACTGAAATAATTGAAAAAATATGCAAATTATGCTAAGATTTTGCATGTATAAATTGCTAATTTAATGGGGCTACAAATATGCTAAATAAAGTGACGTTAATCGGGCGCCTTGGTGCTGATCCCGAAAGCAAAACAATGCCATCTGGTGGTGAGGTGGTCAACTTTCGTATGGCAACTTCTGAGAGCTACACAGATAAAAATACCCATCAAAAAGTAGAGAAAACAGAATGGCATTCCATTGTGGTTTTTAATCCACATTTGGCAAAAATTGCTCTTCAATACCTAAGTAAAGGTTCAAAGGTTTATGTAGAGGGCAAATTACAGACACGTAAATGGAAAGATAAAAACGGTGGTGAACATCTTGCAACAGAGATTGTCTTACCACAATTCAAAGGTGAATTGTATTTGCTTGATGCTAAGAAAGAGCAATCTGCACCCCCTACCCCTTCACTCATTACTTCTCAAAGTTATGCTATCGCTTCAGGGGCTGCTGATCATAGCATATCTCTTAATGATCGCATACCATTCTGATTGATAAAATATGACAAAAAGAAAAAAACGTGCAAAACGTGGTCGTCCACGGATTAACGGATGTATCAGAGAACCAAATGGACGCATCTCACGAGCAAAAACACCGCATGACCCCATGGATAAATTGGCAATTGAAATGCGCGCTAAGCGCTTTGGTCTAACCATAGAAGACGCTAAAAATCCGCTTTCCGGTACCTATATCGGGCGACTTTATTTGCAAGGCGAACTCAATCGAGACCAATACGATACTGCACAAAAATATCTTGAAGTGAGAAACAATTATCTATGTGCAAAAGCCTTGCCTAGTGCTATTTATGATGAAATGCCTAAAACTTCTGATAACGGAGCAAGAGAGAAATGGGTACAGATAGCAACAGAACATCTTGTAGCTGTAAAAGGTGTTGTTCAAGAAGCGCAGTGTTTACACCGTCAATATAACCTTCATGCCGCATTACAGTATCTTGTTATAGAAGATCAATCACTACCACATCTTGTGCTTTCATTGCGTATTGCTCTTAATGTGCTTTATAAGCATTTTACGCAAAACCGGTAGTTTTCAAGCGGCATCTTGGATATTAATGGCAACCTCTTTTCCAAGAGCAATGAGAGTGGACTCTAAGGCATCTAATTTGCTTGAGTGGTTTAAATCCAACAATCGGTCAATTTGTATTGGATGAAGTTTTAAAAGACGTACGAGATCAGCTTTGCGTAAGTTTTTTTCAATCATAGCGTTATGTATTGCAATTTTTAAAGTCACCAATGAAGATACTTCAACAAAAGGATAGGCAATATCACGATGTCCAAAGGGAATAGGTTCACGATCTTGAAAACGCCCCATAATAACTGTTAAAAGCGCGTTTTTAGCGTGTTCCAAAGCTTCTTTTTCGTCGTTACCGTAGGTAATAAATTCCTGAAAATCTTTGGAGACAACAAGAAGAGTATCATTGTCATCTTTGATAAATTTAATTGCATATTTCATTTACACCTCCATATTCAGGCTTATTTTAGGTCAAGATCTTTAAGAATCTTCTGGACTAATCCTGTTCCTAATTCTTTTCGCGTACCATACATAGGTAAAACGGACTTTTTAGAACCACGCTTTACAAGCAAATGCCCTCCCTTCCCTGAAGTAAAACTGCAACCATGCTTTATAAGATATCTTTTCAATTCTTGGCTATTCATTATAATAATATAACATCTAAAATGTTTCAACACAACATAAATGTTGTACTAAAGAGAAATAAAGGATATCTTTTAAAATACCAAATTTTGATCAAAAAAATAAAAAAACACAATATATTGATTTTTTTGTTGACATGATGTGAAAAATCGTATTTAATGACACCACTGCATTGGTCGTATTGCGTCAAAAATTCAAAAATATCCCCTAAAATTCAGTAAAATGTGAACTTGAAACATGGCTTGAAAGCCCTGTTTTCTGGGTAATTCCGGCTAATCTATTTTTCACAGAATAAAAATCAATATTTGACTAATGATGTCATTAATTATGACTCGAAAGGAACAATGATGAAAGCTGTCATCACTAAACCAATGTGTGTGGTTGGCGACAATAAAAGCACTGTTCGCTTTGAACCATCAACACCCAATAATCCATTTGTTGAAATTTCTAATCAGGTCTACGCACGTCTCAAGCGCGCTAATGCTGCAAAACCTTTTGTTGACGTTAAAACAACAGCAAAACCTGAAAAAGCAGTTGAACAGATTAAGCAGATAGAACAAGAAGTCGTACAAACATCATCTGAATCAGCAATAGAAGAAATTTCACTCGAACAGCCCAAAGCATCTAAAGTTTCTAAGTCATCAACACCTACCCCAAAAAAGGCTTAGAAGTTGAAGTTAATCATCCACCAAAAATGGTATCTTCAACAGGTGAAGGATACCTTCACCAGTCTTCAAGCACCACGCCTTAATTGGGCTTTGCGTAATGCTGTAAACACCGCAGCAAAACAAGTCGAACGCTTTGCAGAAAAACAAATTGCCGATGTTACATCAGCCCAATCAAAGCGTGTCAAAAAAGGCGTTTATATTAAAGAAAAGGCTACAGCAAAGCTTCTCGAGACAGATATCATTGGTTCTGGAACACCGATACCTCTTAAATTTTTTCAAGCAGAAGAAACAAAACGCGGTGTGACTTACACAATGTTTGGAAAAAAAGAAATCTTACCCCATGCTTTTATCAAAGGTGGGAGTTTTCCAAAGCGTGTTGAATTAAAAAAGCTGAATGGTAATGTTTTTCAAAGAGCAGACGGAGATCAATTCCCTATTGCAAAACAAGAAGGACCGTCAATTGCTGGGGTGATGTCCAAGCCAGAAATTGCAAGTGCTATCGCACAATATGCCAGTGAACGATTAACCAAAAATATACAGTACCAACTTGCTCGTCAAGAATATGCCGCCAATAAAAAAGCTAAATAATGTTCTTAAGCTATCTATCTGCTACACAATGGGATTTTCTTTCTTGACAAGATTCATGGAAAAAGTATATCGTCAAGTTAGGTGCCTAGAAAACACCTTAGATGCATAGCGGATAGATTGCCGAAACAGTTTATTTTCCGCATATTAAAGACTTTGACTCATTATATGCTACATGCGTATAATAATATTGTCGGGTGTGGTTACGCTATACAATACCCTTTATGGGAAAAGCGTGACGACGGACTATGCACCGTGTTTTCTAGCACCCGGCATTCTTTGTGGAGTGTCATTACTTTTAGGACTTTTCAAAAAATAATTGACAGTTTCTGTGAACAGCTATAGTCTGACTGACAGGCTTAAAACACCTCGCAACTAATCGGTTCAACAGTATCCCGAAAGATCTGTTGCCCATCATAAGAAATTTTGTCCAGGGTCTTCGTGTGTATGTCCAAGGGTAACCTAAAGATACGAAGGGCTGTATTAGTTCGGTTGTTTTAGCCCTGGATACTTAAACTTTTAAAACAAAGGACTAATAAGATGAACACTCTAATTAAAATATCAGAACAAGCTGTTGGACAAGAAATTATTCAAACCGTTAATGCGCGTGAATTACATGTGTTTTTGGAAGTAAAACGAGACTTTTCCAATTGGATTAAAGACCGTATTAACAAATACAGCTTTCTCAAAAATCAGGATTATATAGTTTTCGCCAATTTTGGCGAAAACCTCCAAGGCGGTCGTCCAAGTACAGAATATCACATCACTTTAGACATGGCGAAAGAGCTCTCAATGGTGGAACGTAACGAGAAAGGACGTCAAGCACGCCGTTACTTTATTGAGTGTGAAAAGAAACTAAGAAACCAATCTACCGATTATGAAGATAAACGTTTTGACTTACCAAGTTATTGGGAAGGTATGAACGCTGGTGAAAAAGTTTTGTATCTTCTGGGTCCAATTCATGTTCGCCTTCTTGATGCCTTCAGAGTAGATGAAGAGAACAGAAAATATAAAGCCTTAATTAAAGAAGCAAAACAGGTTCTAGCAAGATCTGTCGTAAAAGCTGCTTAGATTTAAAATATGATCTCATCTTCCCTGCTTTCAGAGTGGGGAGGATATTAATTTAAAAAAGATTGCCAATTATGCCTTTCCTATTTCCAGAAAAAATACAATGAAATCAATGAAAAAGGTACTTCCCGGCGGGTTGGGTCTGTTGCGGGGCAGGCTAGCGCGAACTATCGCTAGCGACAGAATTTTCAAATTGACTGTACATTGTACACTTAACTCATTGATAAATAATGATTTTAGTGTGTACACTGTACAGTATGCAATTTTTTTAGATAAAAATTATTTTTATTCTTGACATTGTTGCGTCAATGTCTATTTTCGAATCAGGTGCCTAAGAAACACCTTAAAAAATACCAAGCGGACAAACTACCGAGATAGTTTATTTTCCGCACATTAAAGGCTTTGACTCATTGTATGTTACACGCATATAATGATATTGTCGGGTGTGGTTATGCCATAAAATACCCTTTGAGGAAAAGCGTAACGACGGACTTGGTACCGTGTTTCTTAGCGCCCGGCGTTCAGAGATGAAATTAGCAAAAATATCAAAAAATTATCAGAAGCTACTTGACAATGTGGCGACAATATGAATAATCGAATCAGGTGCTTGAAAAACACCTTAAACCAATAGCGGATGGATTGCCGATACAGTCTCTTTTCCGCACATTAAAGGCTTTGACTCATTGTATGTTACACGCATATAATGGCTTTGTCGGGTGTGGTTACGCTATACAATACCCTTACGGGAAAAGCGTAACGACGGACTATTGGCCGTGTTTTTCAGCACCCGGCACTCTTTTCAGAGTGTCAATGAAAAACATCTAACCAATAGGAGTTCACATGAACACTCTTATTCCGATATCGGAACAAACTGTTGGACAGGAAATTGTTCAAACAGTAAATGCACGTGAATTGCATAGTTTTTTAGAAGTAGGTAAAAAATTTGCGGACTGGATTACCGAACGTATCAACAAATATAATTTGGTAGAAAATCAAGACTTTGTTTGCTTCCCTATTTTGGGAAGCAAAGGCAGAGGTGGCCACAATCGTAAAGATTATCATCTAACTTTAAGTGTAGCAAAAGAGCTTTCTATGCTTGAGAATAATAAGAAAGGTAGAGAAGCTCGTTTATACTTTATCAAATGTGAACGGCTTTTAAAACAAGTAGCAACCCCACAGATAGCAACACCACAAGTTGACTACTCCAAACCCGAGGCATTACTTGGTGTTTTGAATCACTTACAAAATCAAATCGAACAGAAAGATCATGTTATTGCTGAATTAGCACCAAAAGCAAAAGCTTTGGATGGCTTAAAGCGCTCTGAGGGGGCTATGTGTGGCATCTTATTGTTTTTTATTCACGAGTGGTTGTTCAAGGAGCTTTTTGAGATCTTCTGAATTCATTGCCAGTAGGTGATTTAATGTAACGGTAGTGCGGACAGAATCTTCTAAACGAGCAAGAATTTCACCCGTAAGGCTACGATGATTTGCTTCAGCAAGCTCTTCCAATTGATTTTTCAGTTCAATTGGAATGAGAAATTTAAATTGCACACGATCTTTTTTTGTCATGCACCTAAAATATACCTAAAATACACTTGACACAAGGTACCTTTATGGTACTAAATATGTGCATATGGAGGTAAAATGAAAACGATCCAATATAAAATAAATATGCCACATACATTAAAGGAGTGGTTGTTTAATCGGGCGACTGAGAATGATCGCTCTCTTTCATCTGAAATAATTAACATTCTCAAAAAAGAAAAAGCGCTAGAGCATAAGTCCGCAAAAACTCTCTCTAACGCTTTACATCTAACTAACCTGAAAGAGGTCAATTACAATGAATAATAGCACATACTTACCTATCAATAAAGACAAATTAATCAAATTACGAGAAGTCGAAAACGAGCCTCGTGTTCGCGATGTGGACTTAGCAGAAAAATTAGGGTTTGTTCGTACACGTGACGTTAGAAAATTAATTACAAGAAATATGCAAGAAATAGAACGGTTTGGGAGGTGCGCCACTGTGGCGCACGTAATAAAGGGCAATAACGTAACGGAATATTGGCTTAACGAAGAGCAGGCGTTATTGATTGCGACATTATCGAATACAGAAAAATCTTCTCAAGTCCGTTATATGCTTATTAAGTTATTTGTTGCATGGCGTAGGGGCGAGATAAAGCAATCCTATGTTCAATCGATCGACTACTCCAGTCCAGCAGTAATGCTTGGTGTCTTAACGCATTTAAAAGATGAAAACGAGCGGAAAGACAATATCATTGCTAAATTAGCACCAAAAGCAAAAGCTTTGGATGGCTTAAAGCGCTCTGATGGTTTGTTTGGCTTAATTGAAGCAGCAAAGATGTTAGAGGTACGACCAAAGGACTTAACAGATTACTTGCGTAAACATGATTGGGTGTATCGACGGGCTCCAGGGGCGCCGCTGTTACCTTATCAGGAGAAGATCAAGAAAGGCTTTATGGATTGCCCTGCTATCACCATTCAAAGACCGGACGGAACAGAAAAGATACTCCCTTCAACAAAAATCACACCAAAAGGATTAGCTTGTTTGAGAGAACAAATCCACGGGGGTGTACAATGAAGGTAGATACTAACTTCTTATGCGATTTGTGGATAGCTTTGTTTCGGTTTTCTAATGATGAAAATATTAACGACAAAGAATGTACTGCTTTGGTTGACATCATGAGTCTGGTAGAAAAGGTTTTGATTTTAAAACTTCAAGATGAGGTGCCCAATATACTTAAAATCTTAACAGTTCTAACAGATTTTGGAGATTCAGAACTACCGCATAGCATGGATTCTTTGTTGCGAGCCTATGCTCCTACTTTGGAAAGCCCCATTAAAAAGGTTGCTTAACTCAAAAACACAACTCCCCTTCCCGTTTTCAAAAATGGGGAGGTGGTTGGTTTAGATACCGCTTACTTTTTTTAAAGCTTCACTCATACGTGTGCGCCAATCTTTTCCTTGTTTTTTAAAAGAGGCAATAACATTTGAGTCAAGGCGTAGAGTAACCGCTTGTTTGGGAGATTCAACTGGTGGACGCCCACGTTTACGGCGTTCTTCTGTTACATATTTAAAAAAGGAGGGTGGTAAAACATCTTTAGCTGGCTTTAGACGTGCAAGCTCTTCATCTGTTAGTGGTGGGGAATCCACAGCGTCCCAATCTTCTTTTGTGTAACCACATCCTTTTTTAAAGGTTTTTTTGATAGTCATTGAAAACCTCTCTTTCTTTCTTATTGGCTTGACGAAAACTGATAATGGATATCGCTTCATTGCCAAGCCTTGCAAAAACAATAACTGTTGTGCCATCAGCAAAATGCCCGATAGCTTTCATGCGGTTTGAATGTGTTGCATCAATAAGAGCATGTTCCCAGTCAAAGTAAATAACATCAGCAAAATCAAGCTTATGTTTATCAATGTTTAAAGCTCTTTTTGGTTCATCCCACACTATCTTCATATATTTTATGTACACGAAAAATAAAACCTTGTCAATAATTAAAGTGTACAATAATTCGTATATACCATTCAAAATGGAGCAACTATGAATAAGAAAACGCGTAAGGGTCTATCGGTTCGTGCGTTTGCGAAGAAGATGCGTGTTTCACCTAATGCGGTTGTTTCTCGGATAAAGACAGGTAAATTTGATGCGGCTCTTTTTGAAGATGGGTCTGTCAATGAAGCGCTTGCAACAGCTATCTGGAATGAGAATCCAACAAAACGCCCTGCCTCACTTTTAGCGCCTGATGGAAAGGTGCGGACAAAGATCAAACAAGCCTCCACAGATGGAGCCAATGAATACAAGATAAAACTGGAGCGAATGCAAGTTGCGCTTGAAAGCGAAAAGATTGCCCTTGAACGATTGCGCGAAACCACTGTTGATCGAGAAGAAATGAAAAAGGCGGCACGTGAGTTTGGAAGAGCGCACCGTGATGCTATGTTGAATTTTCCGCATCGTTTTGGTGCGAGCATTGCTGCACAAGTTGGATGTGATGCAGCCAGCCTTATTGGTGCTATTGATTATTACATGAGAACAGCTTTGCTTGAGGCGGTTAATATTCCAGTGCCTTTTCATGACCCTCATTCTCCAGAGTTAGAGCACTTGCAAGAAACGAATAATGGATGACAATGCAGTCGAAGAATTTTTCGCCAATGCCAATGACGCACGACAACCAGACCCACCGTACACGGTTTCGCAATGGGCGGATAAAAATCGATACCTTAGTACTGTAGCAAGTGCTGAGCCTGGGCTTTGGAGAACAAAGCGTACCCCTTATTTGCGCGAAATCATGGATAACCTTTCCTCTTACGTGCCAATTGAAACAACAATTGTCATGAAAGGGGCGCAGATCGGCATGTCTGAAGCAGGATTGAACTTCTGCGGTTATGCTATTCATTACAGTCCGGGACCTGCCCTTTATGTGATGCCAACGGTTGAGACAGCGAAGAAATTATCAAAGACGCGTCTTGATCCAATGATTATGGCAAGCCCTGCTTTAAGCGAACGCATTGCCCCAGCGCGGGCACGCGACAGCGGCAATACAATGTTTTCGAAAGAGTTTGATGGTGGTGCATTGATGCTTACAGGAGCCAACAGTGCTGCCGGTTTGCGTTCCATGCCTATTCGTTATCTGATTTTGGATGAGGTGGATGCCTATCCTCTCAGTGTGGATAACGAAGGTGATCCGGTGATGATAGCGGAAAAGCGGACCTCAACTTTTGTGCAGAGAAAGATTTTTAAATTGTCCACGCCAACACACCGTGACACAAGCCGTATCGCCAAAGATTTCGTGCTAGGAGACCAGCGATATTACAATGTCCCTTGTGATGCGTGTGGTGTTCTACAGCCCATTGTTTGGTCACAAATCAAGTGGCCAAAAGGTGCTCCTGAAAAAGCTGTTTTTGTTTGTGCGCATTGTGGTCATGAACATGCTGAGCACAGAAAAACAGATCTCATGTGTGAAGAAAGAGGAGCATGTTGGGTACCAACCAGTGAGTCAAGCAGACCGAATTTGCGTTCTTACCATATTTCGGCACTCTATTCACCTTGGCTTACTTGGGGGGAATGCGCCAGAGAGTTTTTAGATGCCAAGGATGATCCGGCACTTTTGCAGCCTTTTATCAACACAGTGCTTGGAGAGCCATGGGAGGATAGAACCGGCGAAGTTGTTGACCCTGATAGCCTCTATGCAAAACGTGAAGATTATCCCCTTGCACCAGAACAAGCCGTGTTGTTGACAGCGGGTATTGATGTGCAAAATGACCGCTTAGAACTGGAAGTTGTGGGATGGGGACGCAGTGAAGAAAGCTGGCATATCGATTATCACATCATTCCTGGCGACCCCTCTTCTTTTGAAGTATGGGACCAATTGGATGAATATCTTACAAGACGCTGGCCGCATCCAGGCTATAAAGATGGTATTAGGATAACGGCGGCTTGTATTGATACCGGTGGTGGACACACACAAGCGGTTTATAATTACGTGCGCCCGCGTGAGGGACGACGTATCTGGGGGATTAAGGGACAAGCGGGATGGCGTGCGGTATGGCCACGCCGCCCAAGCAGAAACAACAAAGGACAGATTAATCTCTATATTGTTGGTGTTGACGCAGCAAAAGATATTATCACGGCACGGTTTAAAAAATCCGGTCCTGAAGCATCGGGGGCTGGTGCAACACACTTTCACAAAAACCTTGATCGAGAATATTTTGACCAGCTGACCGCTGAAAGAAAAGTCATCAAATATTTTAAAGGCTTCAAGCGCATTGAATGGCAAAAAAGCGAAAAAGCAAGAAATGAAGCCTTGGACTGTAGGGTTTATGCTTATGCTGCTTTACAAGGTCTGATTTCGGCAGGAATAAACCTTAATCGAGAAGTCGATATCTTAGAAGAGCGTTTGGAAAAACTTAAAATTGAGGGCTCTTTAGAGCAGCCAACACCAAGACATGCCCCCTCTCCTGCTCCAAGAAGATCTCAGATAGCACAGCCTCAAAAGAAGCAATTCAGAACAATGATGAATCCTTATATGCAAGGGGATTGGAGGTAATTTGTGGATGAAACTTTAGAACCAATTAACAGCAAATTTTCGAGACTTGAAAGTTTAAAAAGGCGGCGTGAGCAAATTGAAGAGGCTCTTTATTCGGGAGCGCAATCGGTGCGCCATGGCGATAAGCAAGTAAGCAATCGTTCTGTTGAGGAACTTCGCAGAGCGCTTGAGATGCTGAACACACAAATAGCGGATCTTGAAGGACGCAAGCGTTCACGCGTTTTCTATTTTAATATATCACGAGGCTATTAATGGCTGGCTTTATCAATAAACTCACGGGCTTTTTTACAATTTCTCGTCAACACAATCCCCATTTTGAAGCGGCAAGTAAAAGCCGTCGCATGGGTGGTTTTGACCCCGCAAAAAAACATATCAATAAAGCCATTGAGGAATGCGGTGATACTATTGTTGCCCGTTCAAGATGGCTTTATGACAATGAAGCTCTTTATGGGTCTGCAACAGAAGAATGGGTCTCTGCGGCTGTAAGTGATGGGATTAAACCTTATCCTCGTATTGAAGGTTTTCAAGAAGAAAAGAAAAAGCTTTTAGACTTATGGTGGCAATGGGTTGATGAAGCGGACTATGATGAAGATGCCAATTTTTATGGTCTGCAAGCAACGATTGCCCGAGAGGTCTTTTTAACCGGCGAATGCTTTGTAAGACTACACTATGTCGACCTCTACGGGCGCTCTGGTGTGCCACTTCAGTTGCAAATTTATCCAACCGAAATGCTGGATTTGGCTTACAATGGACCTGCTGAGATTGAAGGCAATTACATTCGTATGGGAATTGAATTTAATGCCAGTGGTAAGCGCGTTGCTTATCATTTCTGGGAACATCACCCCTATGATGATGTCCCTGCAAATATGGCATTTGAGAGCCAAGAGCGCGTGCGTGTCCCTGCTGAAATGGTCCTTCACATCAAAGAGCGCCGTATTGCCGGACAATTGCGCGGTTCTCCCAAAATAACGCGCTGTATGACAAAGATCTTTCAACTCGAATCCTATGATGATGCAGAGCTTGATCGAAAAAGGACAGCAGCTCTTTTTGCGGTGTTTATTACAGGGAAGGAATCTCATGATGCGAAATTAGAGGAAAATCGTGAGCAAACGACGCCCCCAAAGAAGACCGAAGAGGCAGCTGACGTGGATAAAATTTACCCTGGATCGGTCAACATAGTGGATGGCGAAAAACAAATTACATTTTCCAGTCCTGTTGAGGTTGGTGGTTCTTATGAAGCCTTTCAATATCGTAATATTTTAAAAATTTGCTCGGCTCTCAATATGCCTTATGCCGTTGTGACTGGAGACGTTACGCGGGGGAATTTTTCCAATGTACGTACCTCTATCATTCAGTTTAGACGGCACGTCAAACAATGGCGCGAACATATCATTGCTTTTCAGTTCAATCGCATTGTTTGGGAGCGTTTTGTTGAAATGGCAGTGCTTTCTGGATGCGTCAATTTGCCAGGGTGGGAAGAAAATTCCTTGCCATGGCTTCAATGTGAAAGCTTTGCGCCCCCGCTTGAAATGATTGATCCAAACAAGGATATCTCAGCGGAAAAAGAAGAAATCCGTGCAGGCTTGAAAACACGACGCATGGCACTTGCCGAGCGCGGCTTTGATATCGACAGCATTCATGCCGAACTGCAAGAAGAGCACACAGACGCTCGTGCGCGCGGCTTATCTTTTGACACGGATATGGCAGCGCCCTCTGGTAGCAATCAAGTAATTGATACCGCAGATTCAGACCCTTCTGACACTTATGAAAGTAACCAAGGCAGCGAGGCACATGCAAATGGTGAATAATCTCGACATGCCGTTTTTGGTATCACGGCTTTTTGGTGTTCCTCATATGCTTGCATCGACAAAGCTTGATGTCATTTTGAATGCTCTTGCGCCGCGTCTTTTTGAGGGAGAAAAGTTTCCTATCGGGGCGTTTGGACAAGGGGATACAGCGTCTTTCAGACCCCCTGAAACTTATGTAGTGCAAAACAATGTTGCTATCCTACCGGTTCATGGCACGCTTGTGCGCCGCGGTGCATGGCTTGGAGCTCTCTCAGGGCTAACCTCTTATGAAGGTTTAAGGGCTTCTTTTCGTGAAGCCATTGCACAACCTGATGTTCGCGCTGTCTTACTGGATATTGACAGTGGTGGTGGAGAAGCCGGCGGTGTGTTTGATTTGGTTGAAGAGCTTCAAACACTCTCAAAAAAATACGACAAACCCATTTGGGCTCATGCCAATGAGTTTGCCTGTTCAGCAGCTTATGCCATTGCTTGTGCGGCTTCTCAAATATGGGTTGCACGCACGGGTGTTGTGGGCTCGATTGGTGTCGTTTGCGCCCATCTTGACCAATCCCGTGCGGATGAAAAACACGGACATAAATGGACCTTTGTCTTTGAAGGTGATCACAAAGTTCATGGCAATCCTCACGAACCCTTGGCCGATACAGCACAGATAAAAATGCAAGCCGATTGCGCCCTACTCTACGAGATGTTTGTCGATTTGGTGGCGCAAAACAGACCGCTAAATGCTGACGCAATTCGTGACACGAAGGCAGAAACTTTTATAGGCAGCCAAGCTCTCAAACTTGGATTAGCAGATACGCAAGGCACCCTTGCGCAAGCTTTGGAAGCCTTAACGGATTCCATATCACAAAACCCAACATCAACAGAAAAAGGACAAAACACATGGCACGTACACAATACCGCTCTGAAGAAGAGGATGACGAAAAGATCGTCGACATCATCAATGACGAGGAAGAGGACGAAAACGATAGTGACATCGACAAAAACGCAGAAGACTTCGACGAGGAAGAAAACGAAGATGAGGATGAAGACAATGAGGACAATGAAAACAAGCGCGAAGATATGAAAGCCGTGCTTGAAAAAGAAAGAAAGCGTGCCAAAGCACTGACCAACCTTGAAAAGCAAGCAAAGCACTTAGGCGTTTCTTTTGACGCAGCAAAAGCTATTCAAAACGGTATGAGTCTCGAAAAAGCACGCCAGTGTGTGTTGACGGCTGCTAGCTCTCAAAGCGCGTCTTTAAAACTCTCGCCTTATACCCCTCATAGTGATGGGACGAGCAAGGCAAAGATTCACGCAAAATGGGAAGCAGCTTGGAGGGCAGTGAAATGACAAATATTATTTATGACGACGTACGCAATGGCGCTTATCTTGGACCCTACGACCCCGATATGTCAAACGAAGAAGTGGTGTTTGCATCAGGAGCATTCATTGAAGCGGGAACTGTCATGGGAAAGATAACCGCAACGGAACACTATGTCCCCCTTAATCCAGCAGCAACAGATGGCAGCCAAACACCGGCAGGGATTTCTTTTGCCACTGTTGACGCAACAGGCGCCGATCAACGCGCCGTGATTACAGCACGCTTATGCGCTGTAAAAGCTTCTGAACTGCTATGGCCAGATGCCATCACGGATGAGCAAAAGAATGCGGCCATTCAGTCTTTAGAAGACCATAACAACATTCTATTGCGATAGGAGAATGCACACATGGATATGAATTTTTTTAAACATGATGCTTTCTCAAGCATCACAATGATGAAAGCCATCGAAAACTATGAGTTTCAACCTGGTCTTGTGAGCTCTCTTAATCTTTTTGAGGAAGTTGAAACCAGTACCACAGTGGTTGGTATTGAACGGCGTGATAATACATTTTCGCTTATTCAAACCAGTGAACGCGGGGCACCTTTGGCAGAAGGCGACAGAGAGGGGCGTAATCTTCGGTTTTTTAAAACAACACGTATTGCCAAAAGTGATACAGTGAAATCAGAAGAAATCCAGAACCGGCGTGAATTTGGCACAGAAGATCAGTTAGAGACGGCAATGAAATATATTGCCAGAAAACAAAAGAAACTGATTTCTGAAATCGAATTGACATGGGAAAATATGCAACTTGGCGCTGTTCAAGGCGTTGTCCTTGATGCTGATGGCTCCGTGATTGTCGATTGGTACAAAGAATGGGAAATCACACCACCAAAGCCCATTGACTTTAAACTAAATACAGAAACAACCAATGTTGCTGACCATGTTGACCAAGTCATTATGAGGATGATTGAGGCTTCAAAAGGAGCATTTTCTGATCGTTCGCGGATTATTGGGCTTTGTGGAAATGAATTCTTTTCCAAGTTGAAAAACCATAAAACAATTCGTGAGACCTATTTAAACACAGCCTTAGCACAGACACTCAATAGCGCAGGAGGTGTTGCAACACCAAGCGCAATTGGTTCTGGAAGTTTTGGCAGTTTTGACTTTGCAGGTGTCACTTTCATTAATTACCGGAGTATCCACAACTATAATGTGAGTGCGAAGGCTGGAACAAAGCGCGCCATAGGCATTAAGCCTGATGAATGTCAATTCTTCCCTGTTGATGCGCCTGGTGTATTCCAAAAAACCTTTGCTCCTGGTGAAAGCTTGGATTTTGCTAACACCGTTGGAAAACCTCTCTACACCATGCTGATCGTCGACCACGACCGTAATGCATGGGTAAAACCGGAAGTTTATAGCTATCCGCTTTACATCTGCACACGCCCAGAAATGCTGTTTAAAGCCGTGATTGGAGCGAAATAACATGCGATGGCACGGGCTGCTAAACCAAATGGTTAAAGATGTGCGCAACACCTTTGGGCAGCCCATCATCTACACGCGAAAGGACAACCAGCAATCTTTTCGTATCACAGCGATTTACACCATTAAGCATTCAGAATCGGATGCTGGTGGTAGAATCCCTACCACAATTGCAAGAAAGGAACTTGATCTTTGTATCAATGATATCGGAGGATTACCACCAAACCCTCAAGATAGTGTTGTAATCATTTCCCCTGAAAACAGCAAGGCTCCCTCTTCTCAAGAGCACTTCGTGATCACAGATGTCCAAGCCTCTGAATCCGGTATGTATAAGCTTATCTTGCGTAACGAATCTTCATCTAGCAAGCAGCTTTGATTACATTTCTGAGATACAGAAGGGGAATAAAATATCCCCCTTCTGCTTTTTTAACATTCACTCAATTGGAATGCGCCAAGCTTTTCGCCCATAGTGTTTCGCGTAAAGTCTTTGACCCGTATAAGGACATCTACGCCAAGTGCGAAAAACGTACGTTTTACTTTCTTTAAACTTCTGTGTATTATACATGGAAGTTCCTTTTTAGGTGAATGAGCCTAGACAAGAAACATTTACAATGATACAATTCCGCCTGTGCTTACAGGTTGCATCTTGTTGTTTCCTGTCTGGTTTTACGTTAGCGAACCATAACCTAACGTAAACTCTTTATGGGTTTGAGCTGCAACTCAAACCCTTTTTATTCTGATTTAATATTTAATGTTTTCATTCTAACCTTTGCTGCTTGTAATGAAACTTTATAGCACTTAGCGACCTCTTCTGGAGTCTTAAATTTGGGCATACCTGAACGTGGCATTAAAAGTTCAGCGGCAAACTGATCAGCTTGCCGTTCTGAACTGCGATAAGCAGGTATTTCATGAGAATCAATTACGCGTTGTAAGGGTAAATTTGTATGTAAAAAGAGGTGAGCAAATTCATGAGCAACTGTAAATCTTGCACGACCATTACCATCGTACGCATCTCTATAAATATCTTCTCTTAAAACGATGAACTTACCTTGTGGATCAGTTAAACCACCCACATTTCCAAGTTCTTTCTTATCTGCGATACGTAAATGAAAATCTAGCTTCATATTAGGCAAAATGTGTTCAATAAACTCCATTACTGGAAAATATTGGACATCTGACAATTGTAATTCCATTCGAAATAAACCAGCTAAATAACTAATTTTGTGCCAACTACGAGGAGGAACTTCATAATCAATGCTTTTATACACCTTCTATTTACCTTCTTTTTCTTTTATCTGTTTCAATAATTTTTTCATTTTTTCTATATTTTCTGGAGAAATGTTATCTATAACTCTAGCAAACATACCAACAAGTTCACCTGTGGATAAATTAGAAGACTTTATTGTAAAACTCTTACGGCAGGAATCAGCCTCTTTTCTTAAGAGAGAAGCCATATCTTGATCTAAATCGTATAATTCTATGATCTTTTCTTCCATACCAACAGGCACAGATTTTTTGCCAATCTCGACAGAAGATAAAAACGCTACAGATATACCTAATTTATCAGCCATATCTAAAAGGCGTTCTGCACGATCAATACGGAGTTTTCGTATGGTTTTACCAAATGGTGTAAGCATCAAATAGAACTCCAAAGGACGGATAATTAATCTTAATAGGTTGAATATATTTTATCTTAAGATATAAATCAACTCTTTTTTTTACAATAATTACAAATTGCCAATAGCAAAAATTTAAAAATTATCGAAAGTAGCTTGACATTATGACAGTAGTATGAATAATCGAATCAGGTGCCTAAGAAACACCTTAAATAGTAAGCGGATTTGGTTACGAAACAATCTCTTCTCCGCACGTTTAAAGGCTTTGACTCATTGTATGTTACACGCATATAATGATCTTGTCGGGTGTAGTTACGCTATACAATACCCTTATGGGGAAAGCATAACGACGGACTTACTACCGTGTTTCTTAGCACCCGGCACTCTTTAATTGAGTGTCATTAAGAAACGTCTAAATAGTAAGGAGTTCTCATGAACACTCTTATTCCGATATCGGAACAAACCATTGGACAGGAAATTGTTCAAACCGTTAATGCACGTGATTTACATACGTTTTTAGAAGTAGGTAAAGATTTCTCTACTTGGATTAAATATCGCATCAACAAATATAATTTATTAGAAAATCAGGATTATTTAGTTTTCACCAATTTTGGGGAAAACCTCCAAGGTGGCCGTCCCTCTAAAGATTATCATCTAACTTTAAGTGTAGCCAAAGAGCTCTCTATGCTTGAGAACAATAAGAAAGGTAGAGAAGCTCGTTTATACTTTATTGAGTGTGAAAAACTTGCAAAACAAGTAGCAACACCACAAGTTGACTACTCCAAACCCGAAGCATTACTTGGCGTCTTGAATCACTTACAAAATCAAATCGAACAGAAAGATCATGTTATTGCTGAATTAGCACCAAAAGCAAAAGCTTTGGATGGCTTAAAGCGCTCTGATGGTTTGTTTGGCTTAATTGAAGCAGCAAAGATGTTAGAGGTACGACCAAAGGACTTAACAGATTACTTGCGTAAACATGATTGGGTGTATCGACGGGCTCCAGGGGCGCCGCTGTTACCTTATCAGGAGAAGATCAAGAAAGGCTTTATGGATTGCCCTGCTATCACCATTCAAAGACCGGACGGAACAGAAAAGATACTCCCTTCAACAAAAATCACACCAAAAGGATTAGCTTGTTTGAGAGAACAAATCCACGGGGGTGTACAATGAAGGTAGATACTAACTTCTTATGCGATTTGTGGATAGCTTTGTTTCGGTTTTCTAATGATGAAAATATTAACGACAAAGAATGTACTGCTTTGGTTGACATCATGAGTCTGGTAGAAAAGGTTTTGATTTTAAAACTTCAAGATGAGGTGCCCAATATACTTAAAATCTTAACAGTTCTAACAGATTTTGGAGATTCAGAACTACCGCATAGCATGGATTCTTTGTTGCGAGCCTATGCTCCTACTTTGGAAAGCCCCATTAAAAAGGTTGCTTAACTCAAAAACACAACTCCCCTCCCTGTTCTCAAAAATGGGGAGGTGGTTAAAAACGAATGTTTATAAAGAGAAAAATTACAGTTTAGAAGAAATGTATCTGTTTAAACTCACACCATTTTCAGCGGCTTGTATTGCAAGTTTTCTATGGAGTTCTGGTGGTATTCTTAATTGAAACTTACCACTGTATTTACCATGTGACAAAGGCACAGGAACTTCTTCTCCATTATGTTGCATGTCCTCAACAACTTCTGAAACAAGGTCCATAATACCTTTTAAAGCTTTCTCTGCTTGAGCATCTAACCATGAAAGGGATGGGAATTCTGCACACAATCCGACATATTCCTCATCTTCTTGCGACCACAAAACACGATATGTATAATGATTATTGTTCATGTTTCATCCTTTCTATCGCTTGTAAGACTTGTTTGACTTGATAAGCTTTTGCTTTGTTACCAGAATCTTTTTGAATATTCACACGGGGATCACCAAGCCACGGTGTTTTAAAAACAAAATGACTTGAACCATTGTTCCGTGGTTCTCCAAAGAAATAGACACACACAGCCAACAAATCTGAAAACTTGATGTTCTTTGGTGATGCTTTCATCAAGCTGATTATTTTTTCAACTTTATTGCTCATAACCAATAATAGTATCATTATTAATCCTAGTCAATCTTTTATACACTTAATTGGACAGAAACACCCATGCATCCTAGAGAGACGATCAGGGAAAGCTTTGTTGCATTGATCAAAGCAGCAAAGACGGCTTCTGGTGACAATGTTTTCAATATGCGCGATTTCAACTTTTCCCCTGAGAACACGCCCGCAATTAATATCTCAACACAAAGTGAAACGATTGAAGATGGCTATGATTATGGAGTAAGGCGGCGCGTTTTAATAGTGGATGTTGAATGTTATGCGACATGTGAAGGTGGAGCACGTTTTGTTGATCAATTAGCATGGGAAGTTGAGGAGATTTTTTACGCTAATCCTAATCTTAACAACACAGTTGAGGCATGCCGCCTACAAAATATTGCTTTTGCCTTTGGCGATAATGGCGCCCTAGCGCTCCATGGTGCAATTTTAACCTTTGAAGTCATTTATGTAACAAATATCCCCAACATGGATGAAGAAGAAGGCAGTGTAACAGCAAGACTCGTTGAACCTTTCTTAAGCTTTGAACCAGAGACAGGCCTGAAAAACAAAGATAAATACCATAAAATCGAGGTTACTCATGTTAGAGCGGCGCGATAAAGAAATCACAGATTTAAAAAGACGTGTGGCAAATATGGTTGTGGTGGGTAAGATTAGCCATGTCGACCATAAAAACGCACGCTATCGGATAAAAAGTGGAAATCTTGTTAGTGACTGGATTCCAGATACACAAGCCCGCGCCGGTAAAACACGCTCTTATGAAGGGCGCGATGTTGGAGAGCAAGTGATTGTTGTTTCATCATCAGGGGATTTATCGCAAGGAGTGATTATTGGCTCCATTCATACAGATGCTAATCAAGCAGCCGATAAGGGCAGTATTCACCGAACGATATACCCTGATGGAACCAGCCTTGAATATGATGATGAACAAAACAGCTATGCACTCACTATCAAATCAGGCGGAAAATTTATCCTGACAATCGCTGATGGTGTGTCACTAAAAGGTGATGGTGGTAAGCTAGAGCTTACAGCACCAGAAGGCATAAAAATTGTTTCAGAAAAAGATATAAGTCTAAACGCAGATGGCAACATTTCTTTGAAAGCCGGTGGTGGCGTTTCACTCAATTCGGGTGATGGTCTCTCTCTTCACTCCGGTGATGATGTTTCCATCCATTCAGGTGGATTAAAGCACAACGGCAGCAATGTAGGAGCAACACATGTTCACGGCGGTGTTACTCCTGGTGGCTCCATGACAGGAGGTCCCAATTGAACAGTGGAATGGACCGTACAACAGGAAAGCCATTGACCGGCATTGATCATTTGCGTCAATCAATCCTTGATATTTTGTCAACACGCATTGGCTCGCGTGTGATGCGGCGTGATTATGGTTCACGTGTTGCGGAACTCATTGATGCACCGGTTAACAATGCTTTTGCTGTTGCTCTTTATGCTGCTGTTGCTGAGGCGTTAGACAAGTGGGAACCGCGTTTTAAATTGAAAAAAATTGATTTTAAAATGGTTGATGCTGGACAAGTTTCCTTATCCTTTGAAGGTATTTATTTGCCATCCGGCAAGCTCATCACCATGGAAGGATTACTAATAAAATGAATGACGTGCTTGCAAAACCAGAAATCATCACAGAACTTTCTTTTGAGGAAATACGTGCTGCTGCTCTTGCCCATTTAAAAGAACTTTTGCCTGAATATACCATTCTCGAAAGTGATCCGGCCGTAAAAGTCATTGAAGCTTTTAGCTATCGAGAGCTGCTTTTAAGGCAGCGTATTAACGAAGCGGCACGCAATAACATTCTTGATTTTGCAACTGGTGAATCTCTTGACGCTTTAGGAAATTGGCATGGTCTTGCCCGCATGGAGGGTGAAAGTGACGAGAGGTATCGTGAACGCATAAAGCTTCATACCCGTGGTGGCAATGGGAGCGGGACAGAGCCCTATTACAAGCTTATAGCCTTAACAGCAGATAGTCGTGTTAAGGATGCGATTGTTTATCGGAAAGGCAAAGACCCAACCATCTATGTTGCTCTTTTTGGCAACAATGAAGAAGGAACAGCATCCGAAGATCTCTTACAAACAGTCTCACAAGCTCTTAACAAAAAGAATATCATCATGACAAATGATACAATCATTGTTCACGCTGCTGTAAAAAAAGTAATAGATTTAGAAGCAGATGTTTGGCTGTTACCGGAAACATCGTTGAAAATTCTCACGACAATGGAAGCAAATTTAAGAGCAGCATGGAGACAAGAACAAGCCATTGGTCGTGAATTAAGCTTATCGTGGTGGATTTCGAAACTGATGATCCCTGGTGTTCAGAAAGTGATTGCCGTTGCACCAACACAAGACAGTGCGGTTTGTGATGAAGAAGTTTTAGCGATTGGAAAAATCACCTTAAACTTCAAAGGGCGTGTACGCTAATGGTTGGCTCCCTACTCCCCACAAACGCAACGGAATTTGAAAAGCGCCTTGCCGATGCTTGCGATTTTCATAAAGATGTTGACGGTTCTGTTTTGGGGATTTCACGCTCTAAACTGATCACACGCCCTCCCCGCTTCTTACCATGGTTGATTGAAGAATATGGACTTGGAGAGCTTACGCCTTATGTTCCAAATCTCTATGATTTGATTGATTCTGGTCTTCAATGGCAGCGCTTGCGCGGCTCCCTTGCGGCAATAGAGTTGGGGCTTGAATGGCTTCAGATTACAGCACGTTTTGTGCCCGCATGGACAGGGCGTGCATGGTGGAACTCCTTTCAACTCTACTTTGATCAGTTGCCTGAACGCAAAAGCCTTGAAGCCATTGAAGCAATCACCGACCTTTCCAAAAGTCTGCGCTCTGATTTTCGCCGTGGTGTTTATGGCTATGACGTTGAGGCATCGCAAGGCAATATGTCACGGCTTGATGACAGCATGTTGGAGTATGAGAGCGGTGTAAGCTTAACAGCTGGGAATGCTTTGTTTTCCTTTGGACGCACGACAGAGATAGAGCGCGTTCTCACAAGAGAAGAAGGCAAGCTTATTGGCAATTGGATAGATGATGGGGATGAGGAATTAAGCTGGGATCAAATCGATTATCCATGGGACATGGCAAATTTTCCGTGGTGTTCGGTCAAAAAACATGAACGCGATATACTCATGGCAGAATGGTTTAGCAACCGCACGCTTTATCTCGTGTTAAGAGACAGCCAAGATGGCGTGATTGGGTATCGAAGATGCTATGCTGTAGCGCCTGTCGAACAGGCTTTGGATGGTGTTTATAGCCATTGTGGTAACAAATTTAATCCTTCCACAACAGGCACTCTGTTGTTTCTTGCTGCCCGTACAGATTTTCACGATGTTAACGATAAACAAGCAGCATTTATTTCCATTCTCGTTCACGGCATTCCCAAACAAGATATCCCCTTTGGCAAGCTTTGGTGTGAGCCTGATGAACTAAGTGGCGGTGTGGAGATACTCAAAACGCCTATCACTATTCCTTTGCGCGCCGATGTTCGCGAACAATTCAAGATTTTATTGAGGTTTTAATATGAAGCATGAAAGTGGTTTGCCCTTTGCAATTGACAGATCTCGCGGCAAAGACGAACAACAAAGCGTTGTCTTTTATGGACAACGTCCCTTTATTCAAGCTGGTGAACTCAACGAGGTTCAAACCATCATAAGGGGACGCCATAACCGCTTGGGGCGCCTTGTGGCCAAAGAAGGTGACCGCGTTGAACGCGCCGATGCCTTTGTCAACAAAGAAACACAAACCGTCACCTTAACGGATGGCAAGATTTATATTGCCGGTGATATTTTCCCCGTTGCACCCGCTGTACTCAAAAATGTTTCCATGATTGGACGGTTGGAAATTGGTGTAAAGCTCCAGAAACAGTGGAGTACACATGAGGATGATCCAGAGCTGTTGGGACAAGTTCCAGGCACCTTGGCAGAAGGAGAACCTGGTGCCGCACGCGAAACAGCAAAACTTGTTTGGGCACTGAAAGATGATGCGCAAGACGGCACTTTCTTTCCGGTTTATATTTTGCAAGATGGTGTTCTGATTGACCAAAAATCCCCATCATTGCTTGAACCAGCCATGCAAGCTATTGCGACGTATGACCGTGCGCATGGGCATTATATCGTGAGTGGCTGCCGTGTGAGTGCATTGGGAGCCAATAACGGCTGCCAAGTCTTTAGCATTCAAGAGGGAGAAGCCAATATCAATGGCTTTAAACGCAAACGCTTAGCCGCCTTGCGCCATGAAGAGGTGGAAGATTTTTCGACAAGCGTTGTGCCAAGCGAAACCCATATCTTTGCGCCTCAAAAGGGCAAGACAAGTTTTACCTTTAAACCCTATTATTTTCCTATTGCTGATATTCATTCTCTTTTGCTTACAAAAGAAAAAACCGTGACAATCACCCGTGGTGCAGTTGCTTCAGGGCGTGATGGTGTTCCTGATAAAAGCATCACCTCTTTTATCAAAGTCGTTCAAGGAAGCAAGGAATTTAAAGAAGGCACAGATTTTAAAAAAACAGGAGACACCATTGATTGGGCACCCGTGGGAGACGAACCTTTAGTGGGAAGCACCTATCAGGTGACATATCGTTACCGTGCAAAAATCACTGCCGATAAGGTAACAGCACAGGAAATTACAGTATCAGGTGGTGCTGATGGTGGGGATATTATTATCAGTTATACTTACAAATTACCGCGCATTGACCGTATAGGTCTCAACACACAAGGCAATGTCGTTTACATCAAAGGGGTTTCATCAGACCAACCCATGGCACCAAGTGTTCCCGATGATGTGTTGTCCCTTGCAACCATCACCAACAATTGGCTTGATACTCCTCTTGTGATTAACGATGGCACACGGGTTGCCCCCTATGATGAGATGTGGCGCTATTTTCAACGGGTGCTCTCTCTTGACCGGTTGATGCAATTAGAGCGCATTAAAAGCAATGTGGACTCTAAAGAGCCTGTCGCTAAAAAGGGCATGTTTGCTGACCCTTTTCTTGATGATAGTTACAGAGATGAAGGCTTTCAACAAACGGGGGCTGTAGGCAGTGGCATTTTACAGCTCGCCATTGATCCAACATTTTACACTGCTCCTTTAAAAGCGCCTGTTACGCTTGACTGGACAAATGAAGTGATCATTGCACAAGAATTGACAACGGCTTGCGAAAAAATCAACCCCTATCAAAATTTTGCACCCCTGCCTGGTACAGTAACCGTTGACCCCGCAACAGATTTTTGGCACGAACAGCGCACCGATTGGCTCTCGAGTGTTACCAATCAACTGAATATGGGATGGAACCGTGGCAGAACTATCCGTAACACAGAAGTGCATGATGATCTCATCAATGAAACTCAAAAACAAATCGATTTCTTAAGACAAATTACCCTTCACTTTAAAATTGAAGGTTTTGGCAAGTTAGAACAATTAGAAAGTCTTACCTTTGATGGTGTGAATGTTTTGCCAAAAACAAAGCTTGTTGCTAACACCAAAGGCACCCTTGAAGGTACTTTTAAGATTCCTGAAAACATTCCTGCTGGCACAAAAAATGTTGTGGCACGGGGAAAAGGTGGAACCATTGCTACGGGTCTTTTTACTGGGCAAGGCGTGATTGATGTGAAAGTGATGCGGCGCACCACCACGGTGCGTATCTGGACACAATTTGACCCACAAGCGCAGGTCTTTACTCCTGATGAAACACGGCAAATCACAGGAATTGACTTTCATCTTTGCAAAATCGGTGATCAAAACCATGATCTGGTGATTGATTTGGTCACCACTGAAAACGGTTATCCGACCGCCGATATTCAAGCACAAAGCTTTTATTCTATGAAGGGCGCAAAAACAGGTTGGGCTGGAACACACTACGATGTACCACTCCTTGTCCCCGATGATCGTCTCACCGCCTTTGTCATTAAAACCGATGATGCTGATCATTCCGTCTCCTTGGCAAAGCTTGGAGATTTTGATGCAGAACACCAGAGATACGTCTCAAGCCACCCTTATGTAACGGGACCACGTTTTTCTTCAGTTAACGCGCAAAGCTGGACCGCCCATCAAGATGAGGCTTTAGCCTTTCGTGTGTTGGCGGCCCGCTACACACAAACAGAAAAGACTCTTGATCTTGGCACATTTGATCTTGTTGACTGCTCTGATTTACAAATACGCGCAGCCATTGAATTGCCTTCAAGCGAGTGTTCTGTCATCTTTGAAATTGAAAGAAACAATGGCACGGTTTATCAACTCCTGCCCTTTCAATTGCTGAGCCTTACCGAATATATCAGTGAAAAAGTCAAACTCCGTGCCATTCTCAAAGGCACGGAAAAGCTTTCACCCGTGTTATTTGCTCCTGTTCAATTGATTGCGGGAAAGATCCATAAAACAGCCACTTATGTCACCCGTGCTTTTGCCTTTGGGGAAAAGGCAAGGTTAACGAGCTATATCAAAACTTTTTTACCGGGCGGTGCAACCTTCACACTCGAGATGCAGCTGGATGATGGTGCTTTTGTTCCTCTCACATTAGACGAAACAGAACAACTCACTGAACCACTTTGGACAGAGCGCAAATTTGTGAGCAGCGACAAAACAGCCAAACAAGCACGCTTGAAACTCACGCTTACCGGTGGACCAGCAGCGCGCTCAATGGTGAGCGATTTTGGCGCCGGCATATTATGAGGGGATGAAAGACATGACAAAAACCAAAAAACTCGACATGGAGTTGCCTAAAGAAGGACGTTTTATCAGTTCTGAATTCCCAATCTTGCGCGAAAACTTGACGAAAATTGATCAAGCAATTTCTGATGTTGAGGAAAAGCTAGACGAAAAAGCCCCTTCAAAACACACGCACACAATAAGTGATGTCACAGATCTTGAAGCAGCTCTTAAGGCCAAGATGGCAGCAGATAAAACATTCACCTTTGCTGATTTAAGCGATATCGAGGGGGCAAAAGATGCAGCAAATAATTATGTTCTCTATAAATCAAGCAATAATAACTTCACCTTTGGCAGTGCTGTCTCCCTGTTAGGAACGCATCAACATAAAACCGAAGATATCGTGGGGCTTGATGATTTTAGGGCCAAGATCAATGAAGATCTCACAGCCTATGGGCGTCTCAAACAAGCCAATGAATGGCAAAATTACAACAAGTTTAACAGCAAAGTCACCATGAGTGGTGGCTTAGAGCTTTTGGGCAACGCATTATTGAACCTTACCCATAATGGTGAAGTGGTTACCAGTTTAAGCACAAATGGAAGCTTGCTTAAAGGACCTTTAAAAGTCGATGGAGATCTTGTTTATACGAAATCAGAAATAGATATTCTCAAGCAGGAAATTAAAAAAATCAAAAAAGATTTGATTAATAAACTCATTATTGCCGATGCTGAATTGCTCTATACACAGGATGGAAAAATTCAATGGCCCGATTGGGTAACGGATAAAACCAAAGTAGAAATCCAAGTATGGGGGGGTGGCGGTAGTGGGGGTGGTGCGGATACACCAGGATTAGGCGGCGGTGGCGGCGGTGGCGGTTGTAGCGTGTGGTATGGCTACAAAGCGAGTTTAAATGGACATGAGGATATCGTGATTGGTAAAGGAGGCGCTTGTGTTGCAAAGCGCTACGCAACAGGTAATTCTGGAGGAACCACAACTGTTGGAAAGAATTTTATTACCGCCACAGGAGGACATGGTGGTGGGTGTGCTTATTACGATAACTCTCGCGAAAGATTTGTTGGTGGTACTGCTTACTACTGTTCAGGCTCTGGTGGCGCTGGAGGTACAGGTGGAAAATTTGGCTTAGCAACAGATGATCTCCTAGGACTTGCCAAAGGCGGAAATGGTTATGCTGGAACAAGTGGAATTACGAGTAAAACAAGTGGTAATGGAGGTGATGCTGGGGGCGATACATCAAGAGGTGGCTCTGGAGGAATAGGACAAGGTTCCTATAGTTCAGGAAAGGCAGGTCGTGGTTTTGGTGGTGGCGGTGCCGGTGCTCACTCTGATTATTCTCCCAGCGGTGCAGGAGCTGATGGAGCTGTCCTTATAAGATTATGGAAAGATTAAATACAAAACCAAAAATAGCGCAAGTCAAATGGATAGCTATTCTATAAGCGAGCTTGTATGATTTTCTTTCTTTAAAACCATTTTTGACTGACAGTGTCAGGCTTATGAGAGAGTGTAGATGATTTTATGGTCTCTTCATTAATTTGGAGAGCAAGATGACAATAGAATTTAAACTTCGTATTCACTTTATTAAGAATGGCAAGGGATCTAAGTTTTTAGCAATATTTGATCAGACAGCCGTTGGTATGGTTGTAAAATCCTTGATGTTAACGTGCAAATTTATCCCCTCCATGCACCTATTCTTCTCTTTACGCATGGGGTGGAGAAAAGAAAAACAAGTCTAAGCTATTAGGCTTTCCAATGGGATATTAATGTTTTTTCCATTTTAGCACTTACAATGTAAGCTGTTTGTTGACATTAACAGTATTCTACGCTATATAAAAGAATGATTAAAACGTTTAAAAGCAAAACATTGGCGGAATTATTCAAAACGGGAAATTCATCCAAGATTGATAAGAAACTTGTAAAACGTATCATGGTTCGTCTTGATCGTTTAGATATTTCTGAAAGACCAGAAGATATGAATCTTCCAGGATTCAACTTTCATTCTTTGATTGGATATTCACCCACTCGTTACACCGTCCACGTTAACGGACCATGGTGTATTACCTTTGAATTTGACGCATGTAATGCTTACCGTGTTGATCTTGAACAATATCACTAAGGATACAGTTATGAATGACATTCCTGCACAAAGAGATAAAAACCGTTGTCCTACTCATCCGGGAGAAGTTTTAGCAGAGATTATTCCTGAAACAGGCAAAACAAAATCAGAAATTGCGCAGATGCTTGGTATATCACGCCAACATCTCTACGATATTCTGAACGCAAAAAAGCCTGTTTCTCCTGCTGTTTCGGCTTGTCTTGGCAAAATGTTTGGTGATGGAGCTGCTATATGGTTACGTATGCAAGCCAATTATGATGCTTGGCATGCGGAACGTGAAACAAATGTTAGCAAAGTTCCAACACTTCACGCTGTTTGACTTTGTGACTCAATCTCTAGAGACGATGTTTTATGAAATACTAGATAAATAATGACATCCCCTGCTTTAAGCATGTTCGTCACTATTCAAAATGTCATCTAAACCACGATCTAAATCGTCTAATATATTTTGCGATGCATCTGCATAAACAAAAGATTGTACACGAGAACGCGCTTTTATTAATTCATGATATAAATCAACAGGAAGCATAATGATTTTTTCACGCCCTCGCTTTGTTAAAGCTACAGGTGTAGACATAGCCTCGTCTAAAATATCGCCTGCCCCGCGGTTTACATCTGTAAAACTATATTTTTTCATAGGCACATCCTATCTTTAATGCATAATACATATTATACGTATAATGTGTATTATGTAAAGATATTTTACGGCATTAACCACCTCCCCGCCTAAAAGACGAGGAGATAAATCGTGTTTTTAAATTAAGCTACTTTTGCAACAGGGCTTACTAAAACTCGTTTGGCTTCTTCAACAAGCGTTTTATAGTGTTTGCTCTCTTCTGCTAATGTAAAGGCTTTAACAAGATGCATGTGAAGCGGTCCATAAATATAAACAGCTTTTTCAGTAGGTCCCATTTCATCCCAGTTGCTTGGAAAATCAAAGCGTGTATCACGGTCATTATCAATTAACTGGTTTTTTAAATCATAGAAAGCTTTAACGAGTGCTTTTTTGAATGCACGCACCGTATCATTGTTACGCATATAGGTCATGAGTAGAGTGGCTTGTGGTTCATTGAGGATAGCAACTTCTCTCTTTTGACCGCCTTTACCGTCTCTTTTACTCACTCGCATTTCAAATGCGAGTGAACCAAAATCCTTATGTTTTGCTGTTTTAAAGGGTGCGATTTCAAATCCAACCCTCATTTTTCCCATTCATTTTCATTCACCCCTCATTTAAAGGAGCATAAAGTATGGCAACAGGTTTTCTACACGGTGTTGAAGTCGTTGAGGTCGACGACGGTACACGCCCCCTTCGCGCGGTTCAATCCGCAGTTATCGGGATTGTTGGCACGGCGCCCGATGCTGATGAACAAGCCTTTCCTCTTAACACACCGGTTTTGGTTACCGGTTCTCTTTCACAAGCCGCTAAACTGGATAAAACAGGCAAGCGTCAAGGCACCCTACCCAATGCACTTGACCTGATTTTCAAACAAGTGGGTGCTATTGTTGTCGTCGTACGTGTGAACGAAGGTGATAATGAAAGCGCGACACTTACCAATATTCTAGGCGGTGTGAACGCAAATGGCGCTTATGAAGGTGTCCATGCTTTAATTGGCGCACAATCAATTCTTGGACAAACACCACGCATTCTTATTGCCCCAGGTTTTACACACAAACGCCCTATAAGTCTTAGCAAGATTGATGTAACGAACCAAGGCAGTGGTTACACACAAGCAAGCGTTAAAATCGAAGGCGGTGCACAAGCAGAAGCAATTCTTAGCGATGGAAAAGTGACTTCTGTTGTCATTAAGGACAGTGGCTTTGATTATCAAACCGCCCCAAATGTGACGATTGAAGGAGATGGCACTGGTGCGACAGCTAAAGCCGAGATCAGTACAACCTCTAATCCTGTAGCGGCAGAACTCATTGGCATTGCTGAACGCCTACGCGCTATTGTGGTGCTTGATGCACCAAACACAACAGACGAAGCAGCACTCAGCACAGCAAAGGATTTTGATTCAAAGCGCGCCATCATAGTTGACCCTTTTGTAAAGGTAAATCATGATGGAAAAATTGTAGAACAGCCAGCAAGTGCAGCAGTTGCAGGTGTCATTGCTAAAACTGATTTTACACACGGTTTTTGGCATTCTCCTTCAAACAAAGTGATCAATGGCATTGTTGGAATTGCGCGCCCCATTGATTTTTCCATTGGTGATAGATCAAGCCGCGCCAACCTTCTTAATGAACAAAACATCACAAGCATTATTCGTGAAAATGGTTATCGTCTTTGGGGTAATCGCACCCTTTCAAGCGATACAAAGTTTGCTTTCTTATCGGTGGTGAGAACCGCAGATATGATCAATGACGCCATTTTGCGCGGGCATCTATGGGCTGTCGACCGCAATATCAAAAAAACCTACATGAGTGACGTGAGTGAAAGCGTTAATGCCTATTTGCGTGATCTAAAAGCGCAAGGCGCCATTCTTGGGGGGCATTGTACTCCTGATCCAGAATTGAATACAGCAAGCGCTATTGAAAGCGGCAAAGTCTATTTCAATGTCGAATTCACACCAACAACACCAGCAGAACACATCACTTTCCGTTCACGCATTGTGAATGATTACTTAGAGGAGATCTTTTAATGACTGTACCAGTTTTACCAAGGGTTCTAAAATATTTTAACATTTTTGTCGACGGCATTCCCTATCAAGCAAAATGTGAAAGCGTAACACTACCAAATTTGAGTTTGGTCGTTGAAAGTTATCGTGGCGGAGGCATGGATAGCTCCATTGAGGTTGATCTTGGTCTTGAAACCCTCATCCTTACCATGACCATTTCTGATTGCTCTCCAGAGTTGATGTCCCTGTTGGGACGCTCTGATGTTGACATCTCATTGAGAAGTTCAATGCAAGCCCAAGGCACACCGGCAGAAGGTGTGGTCATTACTATGAGAGGGTTATGCAAAGGCTTTGAAATGGCAGAATGGCAACCGGGCAGCAAAGCAACATCAACAGCGACCTTCACATTGCAGTATTTCAAATATGTCCAGAAAGATATGGAAATTGTTGAGATAGATGTCCTTAACTTGGTGAGAAAATTCAATGGCGTTAATCAATTAGCAGAACATAAAAACTTTTTAGGAATGTAAGAATGACAGTACAAACAAGAATTACACATAAATTACTTATACCTGTTACATTTGAAGGAAAAGAACACACGACAATCACCTTACGGCGCCCCAAAACAAAAGATGTGCAAGCAATCGATAAGAAGGAAGGCGTTGAACAAACAATTGCTATGGTTTCGCGCCTTTCGGAATGGCCCCATGAGGCTGTTGGTGAACTCGATATTGATGACTTATCAAGCATTGGGGAGATTTTGGAGTCTTTTATCAAGCGGCGGGACACCTCGACTGGGAAACCGCCGCAAAACTCATAGCCGATATTGCCATTGTTTTTCATTGGTCCCTTTCAGAGATGATGGAAATGGAACCGCAAGAGTTAATATTCTGGCGAAAACAAGCCGCAGAAAGATATAAGACAAAATGAGTAAAACAACCAAAGTTGCCGATGCAAAGGTAAAATTGTCTCTTGAAGATAAACTCACCGCACCTCTCAAACGTGTACAAGAGCGTTTTCAGAAATTGTCGCATAGCTTGAGTATTCCGCGCTTTTCTGCTGCGGTAAAAAATATGACGGCAAGCCTTCATGGTGTTCAAAGTGCTCTTGGCACGGCAGCAAGCCGTGCTTCAGTCTTTACTGGTGCTTTAGGGCTTGCTGGTGGTGGTCTTGTAGCAAGTTTGACCGCCGTCACCATGAAAACCATGCATTTAGGAGATAGTCTTCACCATGCCTCTCGACATTTAGGCATGAGTGTCGCAGCGCTTCAATTATGGGGGGATGCAGCGGATAATTCAGGATATTCTGCCGAACTCTTTCAACAATCCTTAGCAACTTTAAATAGACGGTCTGCGCAAGCTTTTGCTGGGCAAAAAAGAGGCATTATGGGCTTTGAAGCGCTTGGTATTTCTGTCAAAAACGCCTCGGGAAAACTCAAATCAAACTCTGTCTTGTTGGAAGAAATTACCGACAAGATGAGTAAGATGAAAAATCAAGCGCAAAGACAACACATTGCTGCTCTGCTTTTTGGTGGAGATGGCAAGGAAATGGCAGCCATGCTTGCGCAAGGCATGGCGCCCATCAAAGAACTCTTTGCAAAGGCTAGGAAAGGAAAATGGCTGATAGGTGCTGATGTTGCACGTTATGCAGCAGATTTAAGTGATAAGCTTGGTGCCTTTAAGAAAAAAATAGGGGGCATTACCAGTTTTATTGGTGCACGTTTCATGCCCGTCATCAATGATATGATTGACGCTTTTTCAAAATTGATTGATGAAAACCGTGATCTCATTCAAACAACCGTTGCTGGATGGGCTAAAACCTTAAAAAAAGTCCTGAAGGATTTGTTTAATCCTACCTCTGATTTAAGAAGAGGCATTAGCGACCTCACGGAGAGAATTAAAAGCTGGTTTCGCTGGATGGAGCCATTGATTGGGGAAATAACCCTCTTTAAGGTGGGGATTGTAGCACTTGGTTCGTTTATTTTTGGTCCACTCATTGCCGCATTAACTGCTGCTGGAGCAGCGTTTGTCACACTGGGCTATACTATCATGACCACACCTATTGGGTGGCTCATTGGCGGTATTGCAGCACTTGTTGGAGCTGGATATCTGCTCTACAAAAATTGGGATACGGTAGTAAGCTTCATAAGCAACTTGTGGAATTCTTTTGCCAACTTATGCAGTAACATTTTCAGTAACCTCTTTACACTCTTTAAAAACTTTTCACCGCTCTCTTGGATTGCAAAAAAAATCAATGCATTAATTGATTGGCTGTTTGGGGTCAATCTCATGGAAGCAGGAGCCAATCTGATTAACGGGCTTTGGGAGGGGATCAAAAGCCAGTGGCAAGCCCTGTCCGAATGGTTTAGCGGCATGATAAGCACATTAACCAGTTGGATGCCCAATTGGGTGAAAGAAAAGTTAGGCTTTAATGTCTCGATCAACAAAACTTCAACCCAAACGATTAAAACCTTTACCGAGGAAACCAATGCACGCGCAAAAAGAATGGTTGATACAGCCGTTGTATCCAATCCCCCCTCTGGAAAAGGCAAGAGCGGTTTCAATACAGGAGCAGTCGAAACAAGATATATGGAGGCTCCAAATGCAAAAGTGGCTGCCTTTAAAGCTCCAAAGCCCATTACGGTTCATAAACCCGTTGAAGTAGACGCCCGTGTCACCATTACAAATCTCAATATTTCCGTACCAAATGGTCTCAAGGACGAAATCAGAGACGCTGTCAATCAAGCACTTGAACGCTATGCAAAACAGCAACGTTTAGCCATAGCCTCTAGCCTTTCGGATTAAACATCATGATGCTAGCTTTAGGCGGTTTTATTTTTTCCATTGAAACAGCAGCTTATCAAACACTCGATATGTCTTATGGTGTTCCATGGGTAGAGCAAGGGCGATTGGGGCGAAAGGCGGCTCTTCAATTGCCAGCTGTTGCAAATGCGGAATTTTCTTTAGCGGGCGTGATTTATCCAGATTTTAAAGGCGGTCACAGGCAGATCGAATATTTGCGGCAAATGGCACATGAGGGACCTCACATCCTTGTAACGGGTCAAGGCAGGATTTTAGGCAAATTTGTCATTCTTTCCGTGGAGGAAAAGCAAAGTGTTTTTCAATATAATGGCACCCCTAAAAAACAAGAATTTACGATAAAATTGAGAGAATATGGGGAAGACCAATGAGTGATCTTTACAGAACCAAAGAGGGCGATATGGTGGATGCCATTTGCTGGAGATATTATGCCAAAGGTCAACAAGCACTTGCTGTTGAACGCGTCTATGCAGCGAATTTGGGGCTTGCAGACTATGGACCCATTTTAAAAGCAGGTATCACAATTGTTTTGCCTTCTTTGCCTTATCCTAAAGCTACACCAGTAATCAGACTTTGGGGCAGCAAGAAATGAAACCTTTTTGCACGATTCTGGCAAATGGAAAAGACATCACCAAAACGCTCATGGACTATGTTTTATCGATTGAAATTACTGATGAGGCAGAAGACAAAAGCGACCGTATCACCATAGAACTTGATGACCGTGCACGTGACAGTGATAATGGCTTTTTAGACATTCCTCTTATCGGAACAGTCATTTCCATAACACTTGGCTATGAAGGCGGCAAAAACCGCGATATGGGAGCCTATTTGATTGATGAAATCTCTGTGAGCAGCCCACCACAAAGCTTAAACGTTACAGGGCGCGCCGCGTCAATGAATACATCCTACCGAACACCTAAAAGCCAATCCTATCACCAGCAAACCCTTGGCAGTATTGTTCAAGAGATAGCAGAGCGTAATGGCTATACCCCCAAAGTTGATCCTGCTCTTGCAAAAATTGTTGTGCGTCACATTGATCAAACTGCTGAAAGCGATATGGCTTTTGCCACACGTCTTGCAGGAGAATATGATGCGGTGGCAAAGCCTGTTGATGGCAACCTTGTACTTGCCAAACGGGGGGAAGGCAAAGCCATTACCGGCGAAACACTCCCCATTGTTGTAATCCATGAAAAACATTGTACCTCTTGGGATTTTAAATACAGCGCACGGGATGAAGCAGGTGCGGCAAATGGCTTAGAAACGGATGTGGGGGACGACCAAAAAGCCGCAGCTAATGCACGAGCACCAGAAGAAATGGATGATGATGAAAACTTTATCCATATGGATGACAGTGACAGAGCACCATCATCATCTGAAACGGAAAAAGCAGAAACAACACCTGAGAAAGAAGAAGACAAAGAGAAAAAAGGTGGTGTTCTTGCAACCTATTATGATGTACGCAGTAGTGAAAAAAAAGAAGTTAAAGTTGGTAAACCGCCGTTTCATGAACTCAAATACACTTATCACAATCAGGCAGAAGCTGTTGCGGCCATTGCCGCTTATCGCAATAAGTCATCACGCGGTAAATCTTCTTTCTCATGTGATATTGGTGGTGATCCCTTTGTGCAAGCAGAAGCAAAGCTTGTTCAGGAACCACCTTTCCGACCTTATATTCCAGCAGAATGGCGCATCAAAAGCGTCAAGCACAAACTTGATAAAACGAGCGGTTACACCACAAAAATAGAGTGCGAACTTTTTGATAAAGCGCAAGAAGATGCAGCTGGAAACGTTGCAAACACAACACCAGACAAAGATGATACCCTTGATCCAAACGCTCCACCCGATGCATTATACAATGAAGGCGATGACGTTATTCATATGGACGAGGAGGATACATGATAGGTTATAAACCAGATTTAGAGCTCCCATTAAAAAGGTTGCTTAAGTAAAAAGCCCCCTTCCCCGTCTTTAAAAGTGGGAAGCAGGTCAAGATGCTTCTTCTAAAGCTGCCTGTTCCTTACAATTATTTTGGATAGGCGCTAAGCTAATCTGTAAATTTAAAGCACTCAAAACGCTGAGAAAAGTAGAAAGCCGTGGATCGCCTTTATCACTTAAAGAACGATAGAGAGACTCGCGATTTAAACCTGTTTCTTGAGAAACAGCTGTCATTCCTTGTTTACGCGCAATAATGCCTAATACATGTGCAATATAGCCACTATTTTTAGTTTCTAAAGCATCTTGCAATAAGATCTTAAAGTCTTCAGGCGTTTTAAAATATTCACTTACATCAAATTTAGTAATTTCCATCTTTTATTTCCTTTACTAATTGAAGGGCTTTTTCGATATCTTTCTGTTGTGTGGATTTATCACCAGCATTTAACAGTAAAATGATTTGTTTTCCTTGTTTTACAAAATAAATCCTATAGCCTGGTCCATGATTTATTTTTAACTCACCGATACCACGGAAATATTTCACGTCCCCTAGAAGTCCATATTCAAGGCGGAAAATACGTGCAGCAATTTTCTTTTGCACTTGTTTATCTTTTAATGAGTCTAACCACTCTGTAAAATATAGTGTTTTTTTGACAATAAACATTTGTAGCTTATATGCTACAAAATTGATAATGTCAAAGACATTATTGTGTTCCAATGAAAAAGCTACATGAGTTTTAACAAGCCATCCTTTCGAATGGAAAAGGAGTTAATTTTTAGTCTGTCAGTCATCCCCGCCTTGTGTGGGGATTTTTTTATGGAGAAGCATATGCGAAAAATATCATCAGAAGGGCTAGCTCTTATCAAGCAATGGGAAGGCTTGCGTTTAAATGCCTACAAAGATGCTATTGGTGTGTGGACAATAGGTTATGGACATACAAACAGTGCTGGAAAGCCTTTTATTTACGAAGGCATGACAATCACTGAAAAGCAAGCAGAAGAACTTCTTCGCCAAGATTTGCAACAATTTGAAAATACTATTGAACGCGCGGTTACAGTTTCATTAACGAATGAACAATTCGCGGCGTTAGTGTCCTTTTGTTATAATGTAGGAACAACAGCCTTTTGTAACTCGACACTGTTAAAGAAGCTCAATCAAGGTGAATATGAAGCAGTCCCCTTCGAATTACAAAAATGGACCAAAGCAGGCGGTAAGTGTCTTGAAGGTCTTGCACACCGGCGTGCAGCAGAAGCAGGGCTATGGGCGAAAGGGGCTTATGTTTCTTCTAATTATCAAACAGTAGAAACAAAAGCACCAACAGGGGTTTTCAAAGCAGAAGCTCTTACACCGATTATTGGTTCTTTCTCAGGTCTTGGCGGTTTGTTAGCAGGCAACGGCCCCATCCAATGGGCTTTGGCAACCATTATGGTTTTAGCTGCATGTGCTGGTATTTTCTTTGTTGCTAAACGCTTTCAGGAGCACCGTCTATGATCTTATGGATAAAAAGAAATCTGATGCTAACAGGTGCGGTTTTAGCCGCTTTTTTTATTGCATTAGCAAGAGCCTTTACCCTTGGAAAAAAGGTTGAACAGAAAAAGCAAACAGAAAAGGCTTTAAAAGCAGCAACAACACGACTGGAGGTGGAAAATGAAATTAATCAAAAAAGTGATGCTGATGTGCGTGCTGCTCTCTCTGACTGGTTGCGCGACAAATAAATATGTTTCTTCTTGTGTTGGCTGGTTGCCAATTTATTTAAAACAGCAAGATCTGAACACCATCAGTTCAAACTTAGCAAGAGAGATCTTAAAGCACAATAAACAAGGTGAACACGTGTGTGGGTGGAAACATGGCTAGAAAAAGAACAAAAGACGATACAGAACTTACAGAAGCAGAAAAAGAAATCCTTCAGGAAATCATCATGACCTACAAAAGTGTAAAAGTGATGTCACGTTATACGAAATGGATTGTATTCATTATACTCTTATTAGCGCTTGATTTTTCACGTATTATGGATGCGTTTGTAAGTATTTTTACACAAAAACCAAATATCCGACTCTAAACATACTCTGAGACGCGCGAAGTTCTTTAGAAAATGGATTCTTAAATTTGCTCGTCTCATGGAGGTGATAGAGAATGCCTTCGCCCATTTAAAACAGTGGATTTCAAAGAATTAAAAATTTGTTCTATAATAATAACAAATTGTTAATATACGTGCGTTTAATAGGTATATTTCGTAATATTATCGGCTAAAAAGGTGGGAATAATTATGGAAAACGTCGCAGTTCAAAAACAAGAAAAGAATAAAACTGAAAAGTTTTCTATGAAAGAGAATCTTGCTGGAAGAGTTTATCGTTTTCCTAAACCGTCCACTGAAATGGAAGCTTTGCAGCCTGTTTTTGAAGCGGTAAGCAACGCTATTCACGCGCTTGAAGATTCTAAGCAAGAAGATTACAAAAGCGCGGGTAACATAGATATAGAAATCAAAGATATAGATAAAAATGAAACACTTGAAATTATAGTTAAAGACAATGGTGTAGGATTGGATGATGAACACTTTCAAGCTTTTCGCACTGTAGATACTAATTTTAAATTAGAAAAAGGAGGAAAAGGAGTTGGGCGGCTGCTATGGTTGGATACCTTTAAGAAAATACGAGTTAAAAGTATATTCCTTGAAGAAGATCAGCTTTACCAGAGAAGCTTTACATTTTGTTTGGAAGAGGAAAATCAGATTCTTGATCATTCAAAAATACCTCTTATTAATCAAGAAGTAACCGGAACAGAAATTATTTTTACCGGTTTAAGAGATGTAGCGTACCAAAAATATTTTCCACGCAAAACTGAAGCAATTATCGATCATATTGGAGCACATTTTTTTTCAGATTTAATTTTAGAACAACTTCCTCAAATAACTTTTCGTGATGATCAGATCTCTGTCAATTTAGCGCAGAAAGTTAAAAAATATTTAGTAGAAAATAGGGGAGAGATTACACTTGAAACCGCAGATTTTGGTTTATTAAAAATTCGTAATTTTATTTGCATGGCGGATGCTAACCTTAACTTTAAAGGGAAGAACCACTATCTACATCTTTTCGCACATGATCGTACTGTGACTACTGAAAGCATCGATAACCTTATTGGTTTTGGAAAATTTGGAACCCAAAAGCTGGTATATCATGGTTGCATAAGTGGCCAATATTTAGATGATAGAGTTAATCAAGAAAGAACGCATTTTTCTTTTAAAAATAGTATATTAAAAGATATTTTACGTGCCGTTGCCAACAACATTACACAGAGTGTTCTTGCTCCAGAAAATGAAGAGTATGAAAGAAAACGTTTAAATACATTAAAAAAGTTTTGTAAAACCCATCCCTCCTATCGCTTTGAGAGTTATGAAAAATTATTAGAAACACTTCCTAAAGCTGCAAAGAATACAGAGGGGTTTGTTAAAACACTGGCTATTCACAAACTTAGGAGAGAGAAAAAACAAAATAAGAGAATTGAAGAAATATACCGTGAAATTACTGAAGGAAATGCCAATACAGACAGCTTTTCTCAAAAAGTTTCTGAACTTGCAAGAGAAGTTAAAGATGAAGAAACAAGACAGTTAGCAGAGTATGTTATCCGTCGTAAAGTTATACTTAAAATTTTAGAAGGATTAATAATAGAACTTAAGAAAAATGTTAATGGTCAAGAAGTACCACATCTAGAGAAAACATTGCATAAACTTATTTGTCCAATGCGTGTTCGGGGGGATGATCCTGAATCTCAGGAAAATTTAACACATGATTTATGGATTATTGATGAGCGATTAACATTTACAAAATACTTTGCTTCGGATGTGCCTATCAATCAAATCATACAGGATAGTACAGAAAAAAGTCGTCCTGATTTATTATGTTATAATCAATTATATGCCCTAGGACTTGAAGGTCGTCTTGATGCAGATCTGGACAGGCTAATGTTGGTGGAGTTTAAAAGACCAGGTCAGAAAAAATATAAAGCGGGTTACACCCCCATGGAACAAATAAACAAATACCTTAATAAACTTAAAGGAAAAAGTATAAAGACATTTGATAATAAGAAAATAAAGATTTCAGAGCAGTGTGTTTTTTATTGTTATATTATTGCCGATATAGAAGGTGAACTTAAAACGCAAACGTCGACATGGCAGAAAACAGCTAATGGGCGAGGGAGAACTAATCTTCTACAAGGTGATTTTCGAGGATCCGTTGAAATAATAGAATGGAATGATTTATTGCAGGATGCAAAATTAAGGAATGAAGCATTTATTTCTAGATTAAAGGTTTAATTTTTAGATGCGATAGACAATATCTTCGCACATTTAAAACAGTAGCTAACCAAAAACTAAAAGCTTTATCCCCTCCCCACTTTTGAAATGGGGAGATGAATCGTGTTTTAAACTAAGCCGCTTTCACAACAGATCTTGCTAGAACGCGCTTAGCTTCTTTAATGATGGCTTTATATTTTCTATTCTCTTCATCTACTCTGAAGGCATCAATAAGACGAACATGTATTGGACCCAGAAGATACAAAACTTTTTCACCAGCGTTCATACCTTCCCAATAACTTGGCAAATCAAAGCGTGTATCACGGTCATAATCAACAGCTTGGGTTCTCAGTTTCTTTTCACATTCAATAAAGTAACGGCGTGCTTGACGTCCTTTCTCATTGCGTTCAACCATGGAAAGTTCTTTCGCCATGTCTAAGGTGAGGTGATATTCTATGCTTGGACGACCGCCTTTAGGTTTTACTCTTTTTTGAGTAAAACTCACAAAGTCTTGATTTTCTTGAAAAGAATATTCTTCAATCCGTCGTGAAATCCAATCGTTGAAGCGTATATTAACGTCTAAAAACGTATGTAACTCACGCGCGTTAACGGTTTGAACAGTTTCCTGATCAATGATTTGTTCCGTAATTTCTATAAGAGTGTTCATAGCGAACTCCTAGTTGTTAGATGTTTTTCATTGACACTTTTTATAAAAATGCCGGGTGCTGAAAAACACGGCAACTAGCCCGTCGTTATGCTTTCCCCGTAAAGGGTATTATATGGCATAACCACACCCGACAAAGCTATTATATGCGTCTAGCATACAATGAGTCAAAGCTTTTAAATTGCGGAAGATCAGTTATTTCGGCAACCAATCCGCTAGTTGTTTTAAGGTGTTTTTCAAGCACCTCATTCGACAATAGACACATTGTTATAATCCTGTCAAGCCTCTCCTGATATAAAAGACGCCCACTGCTCTAAAAGAACATGTCGCTGTTCTAAAAAATCCGTTCGCATGTAGGCTTTCGTCACTGAACTCCCAACTGTATGTGCAAGAACAGTTTCGGCAATCTCAAATGGTGTTGACGTTGTCTCTGCTATCCAATCCCGTAAGCTTGAACGAAAACCATGTGGACGATAAGTCAAACCGCAAAGTGTCATATATTTTGCCATGGTAGCATCCGAAATCGGTTTGCCTTTAAGACCAGAAAAGAGAAAACCATTCTTTTCAAAGGGGAGAGTTTTTTCAATAACTCTCAAAGCCTCATCACTTAGTGGCACGCGAAAGTCTGAAACTTTCCCTACAATACCTTTCATGTTTTCTTTTGGTATCGTCCATATATTTTTGTCAATTTGTTCAAGGCGCAAATAGCGCAATGGATATGACCGTGCTCCCGTCAAAATGAGTAACTTCAGTGCTAAATTTGAAAGGATCTTATCATCCAAGCTTTGATAAAAAACCGGCACTTCTTGCCATGGCATAGCAGGAATATTTGTTGATGTCGCATGTGGTTTTCCTAAAAGCGCGCGTGCCTTCATACAAGCCTGTAAATCAACATCTAAACCAAGAGCCGCAGCATATTTCAAGCAAATGTTGATACGGTTAAGTGCTTTTCGCGCTGTGTCTGCTTTTTCATGCCAAAGGGGTGAGAGAACATTGCGAATGATATTGGCTGTTAATTTTTCTATAGGTAAATTACCTATGTGTGGAATAACGTGCAACTCTAGTGGAGAAAACCAGCGGCCGTTTTTGCCTTCATTTTTCAACTCTGCTTTTTTGCTTTCAAAAGCCGCTTTTGCAATTTCTTGGAAGATATTGCTTTGCTGTTTTAAAATAGTCTGTTCTCGAAAAACAATAGGATCATTGCCTTCTTTGAGAATATCACTATAATGTCTAGCAAGTTCGCGCGCCTCTTTTAAAGAGAGTTTTGCAACAGGACCAAGTCCCATTTCACGGCGTTTATTGTGGTGCGTATAGCGAAAAAACCAAGAGCGTGTATTGTCTTTTCGAACATTCAACCATAGCCCTGCCCCGTCACAATATTTTCCTTGTGGAGACGACTTTACGAATGATGCTGATAACCGATGAATCGCCCTCACTTAACGTCCCCTCTCGTCCACCTTTTAGACCACCTTTAATTTCTGATTTGAGATTTTTTCTTTAATACTTAATTTTTTTATTGAATCATAAAAAGCTATAGACATCAATACATCCTTGCGCATCTTTACGTAATTTGATTCTTGCTAATAAAGCCTGCCTTGCCGGCATGCGGCACCATTCACTTTATGCTATAAATAATTCATTGATTTTATTTATCTTTTTCAAAGTGTGGAAGCACGTAAACGAAAATCTGGAAACAGAATTTTCAAGCGCGCGTTTATAAAGCGCATCCCTTTTTGCCGACTCTTTCTAAGAATTCTTTGAATTCTGATATATTGTGAAACATTATGCAATGTTCTAACAAACACACTAATAATTTCATAACTAAATGAGTCAGAAGACTTTATTACAAAAACTTCACGATAAGCATCAACATCTTTTATTAAAGAACTATAATCTTTTAACTATATTATTTTCTATGAAGTTAAAAATCTTTTTCCCAAGGCGCTCTGTTTAAATTTTTTATTTTTAGCTTTAATATTCTTTTTCAAAGAGATGTGGACTCTCAACAATAAGCTTTTCTCGCGCTTTTTGTAACTGTTTAATGACTTCATCAATTTTGGATGGAGAATAAAAGGATTCTTGGCTATCCAACAAATGTTGCCTCTCCCTCCCCTCATAAAAACACTGTATCTGAGATTGAAGTATCCTAATCTCTTGAAAAAAGAGGCGCCCAGTTTCTTTGAAACCATTATTCAGTGAAAAAAGTTGATCAGAAATTGATACCAAAATTTGTTTTAAAAAGCGCTCACTTTCTTGACGTTTACGATATTCTAAAATAAGAGCATAACTTATCTCATCCAGCTGTTTTTTTGTGGAATCAATTTGACGCAATAAACTTGGTTTTTCCCCCATATTACCTTCTCTCACCTTCAAAAGCATAGTATGAATATCTAATAACTGAACTGCGGAATGAGATAAATAATCAACTAATGTAGGCGTATAGGCATAGCGCTTTCGTGCAACCATCGTAAACTACTCACCTAATGACTGGTTTTTACATTCATCCCGCTATTTATCTTTTATTTTACAAAACCATTCTAAAGAAAGTGCTAAAAAATACTGTTTTTCATTCATTTATATTTGAAGAAAAAACTTTACTCTTTTCACACTTAACGTCGAGTTAATGGAGATAATAGACGTACAGGTGTATAAAGGATAAGATGCGTTGTTTTCTCCAACACACTGCTACTATCAGCAAGAAGTGCCTGACTAGGTGATAATTCTGTACCCTGCATAATTGTTGAAGCTAAAGAACCTTCTCGAGAAAGAGCCATCAATGTTGGCGAAGACGCAAAAACATTGTGCGCTCCACCATCAATATGAGAAAAATCAAGAACAGCGATACCATTTTTGCGCAACATTTCAATATCTGAACCATCACCAACACGATGATGACCACCTGTAAGACGCCCGGAAAAAGCAAGAGCTTTATCCGCTCGAGATACCAAAATGGCTGTTGGCTGAGGTAATCTCTTAATATCATTGAGTTGACGCTCAAACACATCAATATCAATATCTGGCGCGGCCATCAACAAACTTGTAATACGGCGAATAGGTTTATATTTTCCCTGTAATGCTAAAGTTCTAAATGCCTCCATTATGACAAAATTTCCCATAGAATGCGCAATAACAGAAATTTGATCAGCATCGGTTTGGCTGATGAGTGTCAAAAGCTCTATGAGTCCATCACGCGCAAAATTGGCACTGTCACGGTCATAAATATAAAGAGGTACTGATCCAGCAGAGGGCCATGAATAGTGTACAGCGACAACATTTAAAGAATAATCGTATGTAAACTGAGCTGTACGAAATGTACCATCTGCAAAATTATTATTATAACCATGAATAAAAAGGAAAATTTCTCTTTTTCCTTTTGGTTTTTTTGCCAAATCTGCATTTAATTGCTGCTTAAACTGCTCTTTGTTATCATATTTTTGCAATGCAACTGCTGCAAAATACTTATCATGAGTAGGTTTGTACGCGTTTATTTCAACAACACCTTTCACGTGCTGTTGAGGGATTCCTACGTCAACGCGATTATAATGTACTTTATTTGATCGCTCTGCTCCATAAGGTTGAGAATAGTTGTTTTGCATCATACGACTTGTTGCAACATACACCGGTACGATAGCTTTTGGAAGAATCGGTCTCCCTTCAACTTCCCTTTGCACTGCAACCATAGACGGTGTTGCATGTACCCCATGCCAAAGCACAGCACGCGATTTGCTACACGCCGTTAATAAAGTAACACAAATAAAGAATGCTAAACATTTTAAAAATATTGTAATTCTCACTACAACTCCACCCAACCCTATTGATAAAAATTCAATATTTCAAATCTCTACAAGGTAAAAGAATAAAATTCTACCAACCTGAAATAAATCATTACTAGGAATGCACACATAAAATAATACACAAAGAAAAACCCCTCTACAATGCACAAAACAGCATTCTTCTCAGATAATACAACTTACACCCACTACAGAGAATTTAAAATGGTGCGGTCGAGAAGACTCGAACTTCCACGGGTTGCCCCACAGCGACCTCAACGCTGCGCGTCTACCAATTCCGCCACGACCGCATGTGGTGAAGCAAAACATATAATTCGCTGGCTTTAACAAATCACAAAGCAAGGTACAAGCCTATTTTCGCTTTCCCATGATTTATTTTACTTGAATGGCCTATAACTTAATGTAAACCTCAAAATAAGGTTTTACTATAGCCTTTGAACCATCGTCATAAAATGAGCCTGTATACCTTGATCTTTTGCATAACAACCATGAAAACTCGTTGTAATCGTTGTAGCACCTTGCTTTTGGATTCCTCTCATAGCCATACACATGTGCTCAGCTTCAATCAATACCGCAACACCACGAGGTTCAAGATGTTCTTCTAAAGCACGGGCCACTTGAGCTGTCATAGCTTCTTGTGTCTGTAAACGACGAGAAAAAACGTCTACCACGCGCGCAATTTTTGAAAGGCCAACAACCTTTTTATCTGGAAGATACCCGATATGAGCTCTACCAACAATTGGAATCATATGATGCTCACAATGTGAATAAAAAGAGATATCTTTTACTATTATCGATTCATTATATCCTGAAACCTCTTCAAAAACTGTGCCCAAGATCTCTTCAACCGATTTGCTATAACCTATAAAAAGCTCACGATATGCTTTAGTTACACGTCTCGGAGTATCTAGAAGCCCTTCTCGATTTGGATTTTCCCCCACCCATAAAAGTAATGTACGAATCGCTGCTTCCACCTCTTCAGAGCTAGGACGCCTTTTCCCAGATAAAAACGGATCTATTGTAGCTCCTTTAATAACATTATGCATTTAAAAACTCCAAGCTTACCCTTTACAAAGCATTTGCAACATATCTACTTTATTTTGTATAATCTCTATATAAGTGAATTAAAAGCTTAAACAATCACGACTCTCGAAATTTCAGGCAATAGCTCATGATTGACGATATCTACAGTGATAAAATACTTGAATATGCCGCGCATATAAGCAGAATCGGACATCTTAATAATCCGGATGCAACTTCAAAAAAACATGCATACCTCTGCGGTTCAACAGTCACTGTAGATTTAAAAATAGAAGATTGCATCGTTACAGACTTCGCCCATGAAGTGCATGCATGTGTATTAGGACAAGCTGCGGCTTCACTTTTAGCATCTCATATCATAGGACAAACAACACAAAATCTTAAAATGTTACGTGAAGTTATCTATCATATGCTAACGAAAGATGGTCCTCCTCCTCAAGCTCCATTTGAAGCGTTTTCTTGCTTACAGCCCATTAAGAACTATAAAGCACGTCACCCATCAACAATGCTTCCCTTTGATGCAATCTTAGATTGTATTCAAAAAATTGAAGAAAAATAAATGCTCAAATCACAGCCTCAACGAAAAAAGAAAAAAACTCGAAATTATACGGGCCCTTGGCAAAAAACACCTGGACGATTACTTGGCATTTTCTTGATACGTTTTTACCAAATAACACTTTCTAGTTTTATAGGAAATCAATGTCGCCATGCTCCAACCTGTTCAGAGTACACTTATGAAGCGATCGCACGCCATGGACTATGGGCTGGAGCATGGATGGGGCTTTTTCGTATCATGCGTTGTGGTCCATTTGGAACATATGGATTTGATCCTGTCCCCACCTCTCTTGGAAACTCTTGTTGTTTTTATAAACCTTGGCGTTACTGGAAAATTTCTATAAAACATAACAAATAGTTCTTTTCTTTTTTCATATGTATTGATAAAAAATCAGACTATTGACCTTAACTGATTATTACTAAGTTTTTACAAAACCATCCGTAATCGTTGGCGGAATTGGATTAAAGGAGTGTTTTATGTCTTGCTCTGTTTCTCTTTCATTTCCCGATGGTTCAAAACGTGATTACCCCACCAAAATGACTGGTTTAGAATTAGCAGAATCAATTTCTAAATCGCTTGCAAAAAAAGCAATCGCCTATAACCTTAACGGAAGCGTTCGAGATCTCTCGGATCCTTTAGAACAATCTGGACAAATAGAAATTATTACACGAGAAGATCCACGTGCTCTTGAACTCATACGTCATGATTGTGCACATGTCCTAGCTGAAGCAGTACAAGAACTTTTTCCTGAAACGCAAGTAACAATAGGCCCTGTTATTGAAAATGGTTTTTATTATGATTTTGCACGTCAACAACCTTTTACATTGGATGATCTCACCATCATTGAAAAGAAAATGCATGAAATTATTCAACGCAATAAACCGTTCAAAAAAGAGATTTGGTCCCGTGAAAAAGCTAGAGAAATTTTTTCTGCAAAAGGTGAACTTTATAAAGTTAAGCTTATTGATAGCATCCCCGAAAATCAAGATGTAAAAATCTACTATCAAGGTGATTGGTTTGATCTTTGCCGCGGCCCACACATGCAATCTACTGGACAAATTGGAAATGCTTTCAAGCTAATGAAAGTTGCAGGGGCTTATTGGCGTGGCAATGCCAATAATCCAATGTTAACGAGGATTTATGGTACAGCATTTGCGAACGAAAATGACTTAAAAGCCTATCTACACATGCTAGAAGAAGCTGAAAAACGTGATCATCGCCGCTTGGGACGTGAAATGGATTTATTTCATTTTCAAGAAGAAGGACCAGGAATGGTTTTTTGGCATAAAAAAGGCTGGAAAATGTTCCAAAATTTGATCAACTATATGCGTAGACGTCTTGATGATCATCAATATGCTGAAGTTAATGCACCGCAAGTTCTCAACAGATCACTCTGGGAAATATCTGGCCATTGGGGGTGGTATAAGGAAAATATGTTCAAAGCAATTCCAGCAGCTGATGATTGGGATAATGAAAATGTTTACGCTCTTAAACCAATGAATTGCCCTGGTCATGTACAGATTTTTAAACATGGTTTAAAATCTTACCGCGATTTGCCTATAAGGCTTGCTGAATTTGGTCTTGTCCATCGTTATGAGCCTTCAGGCTCTCTCCATGGTCTGATGCGTGTACGTGGCTTTACACAAGATGATGCACATATTTTTTGTACAGATGAGCAGTTAGCCGATGAATGCCTCAGCATTAATGATTTGATCTTATCTACTTATGCTGATTTTGGATTTAAAGAAATTAGTCTTAAACTTTCAACACGCCCAGAAAAACGAGTTGGATCTGACGCATTATGGAACCATGCAGAAGATATTATGAAGACCGTCCTTAAGACTATTGAAAAAAAATTCTCAGGACAAATCAAAACAAGTATCCTTCTAGGTGAGGGTGCATTTTATGGTCCAAAATTTGAATACACATTAAAGGATGCTATCGGTCGTGAATGGCAATGTGGAACAACACAAATAGACTTTAATCTTCCTGAACGTTTTGGTGCATTTTATATTGATAAAGATTCAGAAAAACGTCAACCCGTTATGATTCATCGCGCTATTTTGGGATCAATGGAACGTTTTCTTGGTATATTAATCGAAAATTTTTCTGGACATATGCCGCTTTGGCTTGCGCCTGAACAAGTGGTTGTAGCAACAATTACATCAGAAGCCAATGAATATGCAAAAAAAATAACGGCAAAACTTAAAGCTGTTGGGCTTTCTGCAACATCAGATTTGCGTAATGAAAAAATTAACTATAAAATACGAGAACATTCTTTACAAAAAATTCCCATAATTTTGGTATGTGGCAAACGTGAAGCTGAGACAAATACTGTAAACATGCGCCGCTTAGGAAGTACGGATCAAGTCTTCTTGTCTATAGAAGAAACAATTAAACAACTCACAGATGAAGCAACAGCACCAGATCTGCGCCGTTTAATAAACGCCTAACATACACTAAAAAAAGAGAAGAGAGGTATTGTTATCGTGCTCTGTCAAGCACTCTTTTACATTCAATGAGTTCAAAAAGTGTTTCCTGCAACAATGCTTTATCAGTCTTGTCTTTGTAAACATTAACAGAACCGATAGATGCTTCCCCTTCACTTCTCATGAAACTCAAAAGCCCAAAAGAAGACTTTCTAGGCTTACTGCTAGTAGATTCAGAAGTTTGTTCTGCATATTTCTTTTCTATCACGACATTCATGGCATCAAGATCACCATTACCAAATGCAGTAACAAAAGCAACACCATTCTCTTTCAAAAGACGCTGCACACCTTTTATTGTATAACCCTGCTCGTATAGTAACTGTTTAATACCATTGAGCAAATCAACATCAACTGGACGATAATAGCGCCTCCCACCACCACGCTTCATTGGTTTAATCTGCCTAAAACGCGTTTCCCAAAATCTTAAGACATGCTGTGGAAGCTCCAATAACTCGGCTACTTCGCTAATTGTGCGAAAAGCATCAGAGCTCTTATCCATTTTGCAACACCTTATCTAAAACACTACAAATGATTCTATAATGATCCATCAAGTTTCAATTTCTCAACAAGATTAGTCAAAAATAGGACCATATTTTATTACATTTTAACTAAAAAGCTTTTTACTTAAAACAAGATTCCAAATTCTCATCTTATCTAAATCTCTTTAACAAATACTAGACACAGTAACAGCACTTAATTTATACAACATTATTCTTTTGTCTTGCACGATGCGAATCTAAAATTCTTTGTTTAAGTAAATTTGCAGCCTTAAATGTTACGACACGTCGCGGTGGGATAGGTGCTTCAATACCGGTTTTAGGATTACGTCCAACGCGCTCACTTTTATTACGGACTTGAAAAGTTGCAAAAGAAGACAACTTAACTGCTTCACCTCTCACCAGTGAATTGCAAATTTCGTCCAAAATCATCTCAACCAAAGCTGCTGATTCAGTGTGTGACAAGCCCACTCTCTTACAAACTACGCTCGCCAAATCTGCACGCGTTACTGTTTTACTTGTCATTATAACCACCTATTTAAATATTTAAAATTACAAAATGACTTATACGTTTTATTCAAATATGGTCAAGCGACTATAATCTACCAACGAATAAGAATTGCCCCCCATGTAAATCCACCTCCCATAGCTTCTAGCATAATGAGATCGCCTTTTTTAATTTTTCCATCACAAAGAGCCGTTGTTAAAGCCAATGGCACCGAAGCTGCAGATGTATTACCGTGTTGATCAACGGTAATCACAACTTTATCTAAAGAAATTCCCAATTTTTTAGCTGATGCTTCAATAATACGTTTATTAGCCTGATGAGGTACAAACCAATCTAATTGTGAAGAATCTATACCAGCAGCTGCAAAACAATCATCAACCACATCTGTTATCATACCAACTGCATATTTGAAAACTTCTCGTCCTTCCATACGTAAATAGCCCGTTGTTTGCGTTGTTGAAGGGCCTCCATCTACATACAGCTTATCAATATACGCACCATTAGAGCGCAATTTCGTAGACAATATGCCACAATCAAAGGCAACATTCCCTTCATTTTCCTGTGCCTCCAAAACAGCAGCCCCCGCACCATCACCAAATAAAACACATGTCGTACGATCTTGCCAATCCAAAATTCGAGAGAATGTATCAGATCCAATAACTAAAACTCTTTTTGCTACTCCGCAGCGTAAATAGCTATCTCCTATTGTTAAAGCAAAAATAAAACCTGAGCAAACAGCTTGAATATCAAAAGCAAATCCATGGCTCATTCCCAAAGCATGCTGAATTTCAACCGCAGAAGCAGGAAAAGTACGATTTGGTGTTGATGTTGCTAAAATAATACAATCAATATCTTTTATTGTAAGTCCAGCATTTATAAGTGCCGCTTGTGCTGCTTCAACTCCTAAAGAAACAGTTGTTTCATTTTCATTGGCAATATAACGTTGGCGTATTCCTGTACGCTGAACAATCCATGAATCAGATGTTTCAACAAACTCCGCAATTTCATCATTCGATAAGCTTTTTTTTGGCAAGGCACTTCCTACACCACGCATAACGGATCGAATCATTCGTCCCCAACCTTTTCTTCATATTTCTTACTTATATTATAAAAGCTTATCATAAGGACTCTCCATTTATCGACACTTCTTCTTGATCAAGAAGTGTTTCTTTATTCTCATGGAAGCGTCGTAAATCAGCTGTTATTTTTTTCAAAAGTCCATTATTAACCATCTCATAACCAACGCGGATAGCAGAAGCAAAGCCGTTAGCATTAGCACTACCATGACTTTTTATGACAACGCCATTCAAACCTAAAAGCACTCCACCATTCACCCTATCAGGATCCATTTTGCGTTTTAGCGTACGAAAAGCACTCCGCGATAAAAAATATCCAAGAGATGTTAAAAAAGAACTGCGCAATGCGGAGTTTAAGATTTCTGCTATCTGCCTCGCGGTCCCCTCTGCGGTTTTTAAAGCAATATTACCAGCAAATCCTTCTGTTACAACAACATCCACTGTTCCCTTTCCAATATCATTACCTTCAACAAATCCTTTATACTCTAATCCTTCTAATTGCACTTCACGCAATATCATTCCAGCTTTTTTAATTTCATGAAGGCCTTTAACCTCTTCAACACCCACATTTAAAAGCCCAACACTTGGTCTTTCAGTATGATATAAAGCGCGAAACATACCTGCCCCCATAACCGCCAAATCAACCAACTGGCTAGCAGATGCCCCAATCGTTGCTCCAATATCCAAAACAATACTCTCACTGCGAAGCGTTGGCCAAATACCAGCAATCCCAGGACGTTCAGCCTCTGCCATCATTTTTAAACAAAAATAAGACATTGCCATAAGTGCACCAGTATTGCCCGCAGAAATGCAAGCATCAGCCTCGCCATTTTTTACCGCTTCAATTGCATACCACATTGATGATTTACCGCGCCCATTACGAAGTGCTTGGCTTGGCTTCTCATCCATACGTGTATAACTCTCTGTGGGATAGAAGCGCGATACAGAAGCCAAACAAGGGTATTTTTTTAAAACTGGCTTAACAATTTCTTCTACACCATAAAATAGAAAATAAACATTGGACAAATATTTTTGTACAATTGCTGCTCCTGCAATAGTTTCTTCCGGACCATAATCACCGCCCATTACATCCACAGAAATTCTAATCACGTTCGCATATCCCACATCTTTTTACGCTTTTAAATACATATTACAATTTTTTACTATTAAACAACTACAAAGCACACCGTGCGAAAATAGCTCCGCAGAAAATACCGTTTTTATAATGCTATACAATAGATAATTTTTTTATGTTTTTACAACCGCTTCCAACTTCTCAAAACAGAAAATGGCGATAATTTTTGCTCAGTTTCTTCCAAATTTTCCGGCACACACATTTTTACCCCCTCCTTACGCGGATAATGATTAATGGACAACTCAAAAAATTCTTCCATAACTGCACCAATATCAATTTTATCACCATAAAACACTTCTGGCGTATCTAATCCTTCCACATCTAAAAACAATTCTCCTGTATTTTCCGACATTTTTGGCTTCATTAAATTTGAATCTTCAGGAACAAAAACAACCTCAATATTTTCACGGAGAACATTTTCTAGTGGTTCTAAGGTGACAACACATAACTGCATTATACGCGCCCGCAATAGACCTTTTATACGTACCCCGCGCTTTTTCCACGGGAAAATATGGAATTTTCCCTCACAAGACTTCACCTTAACTAAATCATGATTCTTAGCTAAATGAGCACATTCTCGCTGGTTTGCACAAATATGAACCCTTATACCTTTGGCAGGAAGGGAGCGTACTGATATTGGATAAGCCAAAGCAAATGTTATTTGAGAAACATTTTGAACATTCATTGACAACTCCCAAATACAAAAGGGTGTAATACACTGCACTTTTATTTAGCCAAAGTACATATCATTCATTTTTCTCTTTTCTAAAGAAATTCTGTATGGCATAATCCATTTTATAACAGGGAAACTCAATGTAAGCTATGGCAGATTAAGTTAAAATGAGAAAAAATTGAGGTTGCCTTCTTGTCATATATCTAATTATAAGGGAGATATCATTGTTTCAGGTGCCCCACATAGTGACCTTAATCAAACAAAAGTTATTGATTGGTCTATTAATAGCCAGCATGGTAGCAATCGGCGGTTGTAGTATTTTTGATTCTTCAGGTACAAGCCAAATCTACCAAGAAGGTTACATCCTTGATAAAAATGCTCTTAGTTCTATTTCTGTTGGATCAAGTCAGGAGCAAGTCATTTTAACTTTAGGGACCCCCTCCCTAAAAACAAAATATGATAATGAGGTCTTCTATTATATCTCACAAACTCGCTACCGTGCGATGCAGTTTATGAAAACTAAAATTATTGATCGTAAAGTTTTGGCTATCTACTTCAATAAAAACAATCAGGTCAGTAAAATAGCTAACTATGGTCTACAAAATGGCCAAATATTTGATTTCATCGCACAAACAACACCAACTGCTACAAGAGAGCAACCTTTCTTAATCCAGATTATTAAAGGTCCTGCGAATTTACCAACTTATAACTAACTTAAGGTGTGACGATTTGCATACAATCCTGATAATGTCAGAACTGATAATATTGGGATTGTAGCATTGCTTTTAGGAGCGAACTTTTTTTGCCATACTGTCAAGAATTGCATTGACGAGCTTTGGTTCGTCACCTTCAAAAAATGCCTTTGCTATATCTACATATTCATTCATAACAACAGCAACAGGGACATCATGGCGGTTGATCAACTCCCATAGACCTGCACGCAAAATTGCACGTAGTATAGAATCAAGACGTGAGAGTGACCACTCTGCAGAAAGTTGTTGATGAAGCATCGGATCAAGCTGTTTTTGATTCTTTACAACACCTGTGATAATAGCCAAAAACCATTGAAAATCAGCATCAAGATACTGATCTCCATCAATATTTTTTCCTAAACGATAAGCTTCATATTCAGCCGCCGTTTCCATCACACCAGAACCAACTATATCCATTTGATAGAGTGCTTGAACTGCAGCGAGTCTTGCTGCTCCACGTTTATTGGCTGAACACGGAGAATGTCTTCCTTTTATATCAGACATATTTAATGATTATCTCCAAATCTCTTTTTCAGAGCGATCATACATAAAGCAGCTTTAGCAGCAAAACCACCTTTATTTTTTTCATCCTGTTTTGCACGCGCCCATGCTTGATCTTCATTTTCAACAGTCAAAATACCATTTCCAATAGCCAAATGTTGATGAACAGTTAAATCCATTAATGCGCGACAAGAATTATTCGCAACAATTTCAAAATGATAGGTTTCACCTCGAACGACACAGCCAAGTGCTACATAACCATCGTAAGGTACCTTACTTTTTTCGGCAAAAACTATTGCACTTGGTATTTCTAATGCACCAGAAACTGTTACAATATCATAACTTGCTTCGGCTTTTTGCAGAACATTCACTGCACCTGTAAGAAGTGCATCAGAAATCCCATCATAAAAACGCGCTTCAACAATCAGTACATACAACTTTTGATGTATCTCTTTTATCATAACGGAATCTCACAAGAAAAAAGAGGAAAAGAATCTGAAATCATAGAGCACAAAATTCTAAAAACTAATAATAAAATTTTTGCTTATTCATCTTTTATTTTTAAGCCTGAAAATTTTGCAGCATAACGAGCAAACTGATCGATTTCTAAGTTGACCTTATCTCCAATCTGAGCTTGCCCCCAAGTCGTCATTTCAAGTGTATGACGAATAATCAGAACATCAAAAATACAATCTTCAACACAATTAACGGTCAAAGATGTCCCATTAAGTGCAATAGAACCTTTGTTTACAATAAAGGACGTAAATCGTGTTGGAATTTGTAGGAAAAAACGAACTGCATCACCTTCATTTTTCTGATCAATAATCTCAGCCAAACCATCAATATGACCAAAAACCAAATGTCCACCTACTTCATCACCCAGTCTAAGGGAACGTTCTAAATTAATAGAAGTTCCTTTTGTCCATTGTGCAAGATTAGTCAAACGCAATGCTTCTTCCCACGCCTCCACAGCAAACCAACTGGTATCTGCTTGCGTTGATCCTCTCTCAACAATTGTCAGACAAATTCCTGAACATGCAATTGATGCACCAATTTCCAAACTTTCTATAGCATAGCGCGTAGCAATATTTAAACGCACTCCTTGCTTTAAAGGTTGAACATCTTCCACACAACCGATATCCGTTATAATCCCTGTGAACATAACGTTTTACGCCTCCATTTATAAAAACGGTCATTTCCAAACATTCTTGACTCAACTTCATGAAATTGCGAGAGATAATTTCCAAAATAAGGGGCTTCAATACGGTTTTTTCCTAAGATAACGGGTGCATAAAAACATATCAAATGATCCACACAACCAGCATTTAAAAATTTTTCCCCTGTCTTTACGCCTCCCTCAAGTAAAATACTATTGACACCACGTTGATAAAGCAGCTGTAAAATGGCAAAGGGTTGTATGCAACCATTGCTCATTTCTACCGAATACACAGACACACCACACTGCTCCAGCGCATTTTTTTTGCTTTTCTTTGAAGGATTTGTATCACAAATAACCCATGTAGGAATTTTTGTTGCTGTTTGGACAACTTTTGCATCAAGTGGAATGCATAAATCAGCATCCAAAATGATACGTATCGGCGAACGCATCTCCATCCCTGGCAAACGGCAATTTAATTGTGGGTCATCCGCTAATATAGTACCAATACCAACAAGAATAGCATTATTTTGAGCTCGTAAAATATGAGTATGAGCGTGAGAAATAATTCCACTAATTTTTATTCCACCCTGCCCTTTTTTTCCTACACCATTATCAGCAGAAATTGCCATTTTTAAAGTAACGGCACAGCGTTGCAACTTCCTTATACACCAATGCGTACACAACGCTTCAAAAGCTTCTTCAGCCAGAACACCCTCAACCACTTCAATACCAGCCGCGCGTAAAAGAGCAATACCACGACCATCAACCCGCTTATCTAAATCAGTAAGAGCAATAACAACTCGTGAAATACCTGAATCAATGAGTGCATTCACACAAGGGGAAGTTTTGCCATAATGCGAACAGGGCTCTAAAGTCACATAAGCAGTAGCACCCTGAGCTAAAGCACCCGCCATGTGTAAAGCTTGCACTTCAGCATGAGGCCTTCCGTGAACAGCTGTTACACCATAGCCCACAATGGATGTTCCTGCACCGTCATCGTTTCGCACAATCAATGTGCCAACGGAAGGATTCTCACCCGTAAGACCAACATGACGTTCCGCTAAACGGATAGCTGCAGCCATAAACCGTTCATCTTGCACTTTTTTATTCATCAAAACGAGATTCTGTATCGGTTATACTCTTTGACAACTCGTCTATAACATCGTGAAAATCACTTGCATTACGAAAATCTCGATAAACAGAAGCAAAACGAATATAGGCAATATCATCAATACTTTTCAATGCTTCCATCACAAGAAGCCCAATTTTTTCCGAAGAAATCTCTGATTCCCCCAAACTCTCGAGTTGACGTACAATGCCAGAGATTGCTCGCTCAATATAGTCTGGATCAATATTGCGTTTACGCACAGCTATATCAACTGATCGCATCAACTTATCACGATCAAATAGCTCACATCGACCACTTTTTTTACAGACCAAGAGCTCACGTAATTGAACACGTTCAAAAGTTGTAAAACGACCACCACAAACAGAACACACACGTCGACGACGAATGACTGCTCCCTCCTCTGCAGGACGCGAGTCTTTTACCTGTGTATCCTCATATTGACAGTAAGGACAGCGCATCTCTTTTATGCCTTTAACAAGTGCTGAGACAAGAGTAAAGAGGAAATTTATTCGTTATATCCTCCACCTTTTTCTTAACAGCCATCTCAACGGCATGGTTCTCCTCATCGTTTTTTACCATCCTAAGGCCATCAAGAACTTCTGAAATCAACTCACCAATTTGAATAAACTCTTTTTCTGCAAAACCACGTGTCGTCACAGCAGGTGAACCTAAACGAATTCCTGATGTTATAGATGGTGTTTCAGGATCAAAAGGAATACCATTCTTATTACAGGTAATATGCGCCCGTCCCAAAGCCAATTCAGCACGTTTTCCTGTCAAATTTTTGGAACGCAAATCAACCAACAATAAATGGTTGTCTGTACCACCAGAAACAATATTAAAACCATTACTCTGTAATGTTTTTACTAAGGTTTTCGCATTGGCAACAACATTAGCACTGTAACTCTTAAAAGAAGGTTGTAAAGCCTCTTGAAACGCAACAGCCTTAGCCGCAATCACATGCATTAAAGGACCACCTTGTAGACCGGGGAAAATCGCCGAATTAATCTTTTTGGCTAAAGCTTCATCATTAGTCAATATCAAGCCACCACGAGGACCTCGCAATGATTTATGCGTGGTAGTTGTTACAATATGTGCATGTGGAACAGGTGAAGGATGAACACCACCAGCAACTAGACCCGCAATATGAGACATATCAACAAGGAAATAAGCACCGACCTCATCTGCAATTTCACGGAACCGTTTCCAATCCCATAAACGAGGATAAGATGATCCGCCTGCTATAATAAGTTTAGGCTTACGTTCCTTTGCAAGCCGCTCAACTTCCTCCATATCAAGAATCTGATCTTCTTGACGTACACCATAGGAAACAACGTCAAACCATTTTCCTGACATATTGACGGATGAACCGTGCGTAAGATGACCACCAGCATTTAAGTCCAATCCCATAAATGTATCACCAGGCTGAAGTAAAGCTAGAAATACAGCCTGATTCATTTGACTACCAGAATGAGACTGAACATTCGCAAAAGCAGCACCAAAAAGCTGTTTTGCCCTTTCAATTGCTAAATCTTCAACGACATCAACAAATTGACAACCTCCATAGTAGCGCTTTGTTGGATAACCTTCTGCATATTTATTGGTTAAAACAGAACCCTGTGCTTCAAGAACAGCTCTTGAAACAATATTCTCTGAAGCAATCAGCTCAATTTCATGCTGTTGACGCTCAAACTCCCTCCTCATTGCATCAAAGATTGCAATATCAACAGTTTGCAAAGTATCATTAAAAAAGCGCTTTTGTGTGTCATTTTGTTGCTGAGTCATAAAACACATTCCTAACATTAAAAAAATAAAGTCATTGAACGATAACACAGCAAATCACGCAAACCAAATATTTAAAACCACTTTCACTCAAAAATGGTATAAACATTTATCTTACCCTTTGTAACATAAACAACGAAACTCTTCTCCCCACACAAATATGATGCAAAATGGGTATTAAGTTTTCTCTCATATACTCTTACTTGTCACACTTTTTAAAAGCAAAAAGATATATAATCTCAAGAAATTCAATAATTTAATGACTATCATTTAAATTGGTAATAGTTTAAAATAATTGATAATGTGATAAGCTGAATATGGCAGAAAAATGAGTTCAAGGCTGGCAGAATGACAACGAAGGTTTTTATTGATGGTGAACATGGAACAACCGGATTACAGATACAAAAACGACTAGCAGAACGTTCGGATTTTAAATTACTCTCTCTTGCTCATACAGATCGACATAACATTGATATTCGACGGGACTATCTTAATCAAACCGACATTGCTATTTTGTGTCTTCCAGATGATGCTGCACGCGAAACAGTTAGCTGGCTTAAAAATAACAAAAACATTAGAATTATTGATAGTTCAACAGCTCACCGCGTTGCCTCAGACTGGGTTTACGGTTTTCCTGAAATGACTGCAGGACAAAAAAAGCGTATCCAAGCAGCACACTACGTGACCAATCCAGGATGTTATCCTACCGGTGCAATTAGTTTGATTCGTCCACTCCGTGAAGCAGGCCTGCTAGATGCTTATTATCCGATATCAATTAACGCAATCTCCGGCTATACTGGTGGCGGAAAACAATTGATTGCACAAATGGAAAACCAATCTCACCAAAATGATATTCAGGAAAATTATTTTATCTATGGTCTCAATCTTGCACACAAACATATCCCAGAAATCAAAATCTATGGACAGATCCACAAAACACCCATTTTTGTACCAAGCGTTGGTCGTTTTCCCCAAGGAATAATTGTAAATCTTCCACTACATCGCCACTTATTTACAAAATCAGCTAATTGTTCTAATCTACGCGAAATTCTTGAGAACCATTACGATGGGCAGAACCTCATATCAGTTGCATCACAAGAAGAAACTGATGCACTCACAAAACTCAATCCAGAATACTTAGCACATAAAGATGGGATGAAATTATTTGTGTTCGGCAATGAGCGTGAAGGAATTTTCAATCTTTGCGCCATATTCGATAATTTGGGGAAAGGTGCATCCGCAGCTGCTGTCCAAAATCTCGACTTAATGCTTTTAGGGAGCTAAACTTCTCTGAGTGCAAATTTTACTCAACAGCACGGATACGCTCCTTTTGTTGCTCGCCAATGTGCAACTGAAAAACATAAGATTGCTAACGCAACAGTTTGATGAATGAGCCCCAAACTTATGGGAACTTCATGTAACAACGTAAGAATACCCAAGAGTGCTTGAATAATGATCATAATGCATATAATGAATGCACGATGAGAATGAGTTGAATGTGGAACGTTTTTTTGTACATACAAAGCATGAATGACTGCTACAACAAACAAAAAATAAGCAAAAAAACGATGAACAAATTGAACCGTTAAAGAATTTTCAAATAAATTGAGCCAAACAGGATTATGCTGCAACAATCCATCAGGAATAATCTGCCCATCCATAAGTGGCCACGTATTATAAACTTTTCCAGCATGGAGCCCTGCAACTAAACCACCGAAATAAATCTCAATCAAAATAAGAATAACAAGCCAACCGGCGAAAGATTGAATCCCTTGATTGGTTGGTTTTTCTGAATATTCTGTGAAGCCTCGAGATAAATAAGTAACAAAAATAATAACAAAACACGCTGTTATAAGATGAAATGCTAAACGATATTGACTCACACTTGTTAAATCACTTTGACCAATACCCGAAGCCACCATCCACCAACCAATAAAACCTTGAAATGCAATAAGAATCGGCACGATAGTAAGTTGGAGAAAAGTATTTTTTTCAATACGCTTGGTCGCCCAAAACCAAATTAAACCCAATAAGGCCACAAGACCAACAAGGCGCCCGAGAATGCGATGCGCCCATTCCCACCAGAAAATTACCTTAAACGCACTTAACGTCATATCACGATTAAGCAGCTTATATTGCGCTATCTGCTGATATTTTAAAAATTCCTCCTGCCATTGCTCCACACCAATCGGTGGAATAACACCATGAATTGGCTTCCATTCGGTTATCGATAACCCTGATCCCGTCAGACGGGTAGCTCCCCCCACTAAAACAATTGCCAAACAAAGAAATAAAATAAAATAAAGCCACACTTGAATTTGTTTTCGATATTTCTTTTGCAACGGTGTCAAAACACCATCATTCAATTTTTTTACAGCCATCTCTAATTGCCCCACGCCTTTCTCCAACCATAACTTATTTCAAAATCTAAATATTAAGTCTTAGCCATTTTTTAATATGTATAACAATCTTAGCGCAAAACAAGCGTACAACTTATAACATGCGATTAGCATTCTGCGACATTTATGATGCAACCACACGGTAAACAGTTTTGGGAAATCTACTCACCATTTGCATCATCCAATCCTGTTCGCTAAGAGAAATACTACAAATGTAATGGTCTGTTAATTCTGCAAATTGCTCAAATCCATATTTGGGCTCGCTTGCCATTTCTAAAATGATAAAATCATAATCTTTTTTAAATTCTTGTATTAGATTAGAGATATCATTTGAAAAATCTTGTGCACAAACAGCACTCGTTAACCCCTGAGGAAGAATATCAACCCCTGTGTCATAATCACGATAAATCACATCCTGCAACTGGGCATTCCCTGTTAAAATATCGCTCAATCCACGATGTGGACCAATAACTTTTTCTATTTGTTGACCAGAAATATCTACCAATAGAATTGTTTTGCGCTCTTTTACAAGATGGAGAGAAAGCTTTGCTGCCGTCCGTGCAGCCTCTAACCCAATGATTGAAACAACCGTTGAAGTACGATATTTCAAAAAATCGGATAATCCCTCCATTGTAATAAAAGACTCAAGATTTTTTATTCTCTTAGATACTAAAACGCTTTCATCGTTTTTTGAACCATTTTCTTCTAGTTTATCTTTTCCTGTTCCAAAGCATTGATAAAACAACAACACGCCTCCAAAAAGAGTGATTAAGCTTGCAAACACACCGACAATAATGTTTTTTCCGTAAAGAGCCATAAAAGAGATTGGCGCTAATGTTGTTGGCATAACCACATGAATCTTTGTATTTTGCAATAGAGAAGAACCCTTGCTCATCTCTTTGTTTTGGGCATCTACCACGGCTTTTATTTTATTTTCGAGCTCATTAAATAATTGATTCAAAGATAGGGATTGATCTCTTACAAAAAAGCCAATCCTTTTTTTGAGCTGGTTCTCAAATTCCGTTGCAATAACCTCATCTGCATGAACTTGATGAACAATCTGCAATATTTTATTTTCCAATTGAAGAGAAACCGCCTCTAATTCCGCAGTCATTGCCTTAATTTGAGGATGTGTCCAACCTAATTGTGCAACCATATGCGCTCTTTGCGTCTCCAAAAGATCACGTTTAGATTCTAATGCAGAGATCATTGAATTACTTGCAATGAATGATAAAGACAGTAAAGACTGTCCATTTTCACGCATCATGTTGATAGTTGAGTTCAAACTCGTTAAATGAATACGCTTTAAAGTTGCTTGCGTTAATTGCACAGAAAGATCTTTAAGCTCTGTTTGTTTTACATTGCGGTAAATAAAAGAATCAACAGATGAACGAAAGGCCTGCACTATATTTTGTACCGTAGTCTTATCATATTGCTGATCCGCTTGCTGTTCCGTTAACAATAATTTTTGTTTTTGTTTTACAATTGCTTGTGAAAATGCCGAGAACCAAGTCTCCAACCCACGTTGAGCAGCTTCAACAGTTCCAGCTTCAAAAGTAAGATCAATGAAATCACCATTACGAGATAAACCAATATTTTCACGCAAACCTTTCTTCTGATAAACATCTAAAGAAAAATTCTGTAAATTTGAATCATTTAAAAGTATAGACTGTGAAAATAAGAATGCGAGAACATTGTTTTGTTTATCAACTGGCAATGGCTTTCCAACAGAATCAGATAACGAAAATGTCAAGGTTGCTCGATATATCCGTGGTTGAATAAAGTAATACAACCAAATCAAAAATGCACACAGCACCACTAACAGCAAAATGGCCAAAACATTTCGCGGTTTCATGCATACAAACAGTCTTTTATTATTCTTAAGACTCATCTTTATTTAAACCAGTAAAATACTTCATATTTTTTTATTAAGAGAAAGTAGTAACTATCCCCTTAACTTTAAGTCATATTATTCTGCGATAAGAAAAGCTTAAAAATGAAGAAAAAATGTACAGAAATATCTCAAAAAAACTTTAATTCATATTCTGTTTGATATGATCTAGTCGTTTTTTTGCTTCAGAGGTAAGCACTGCTCTAATGGTAACAGAACCATCATCATGTCCTTCCTGCATTATTTCACAAGAGTTTTCATAAAACCAATCAATAAGCGACATTTCATGAGGTCTTAATAGACATTCAACGTTTTGCATTTTTCCAAAAATTTTCTTTTCAATTACTGTTAATAGTTGATCTAGACCATCACTCATAAGCGCTGACACCATTGCTGCAGGATTTAACCGTGTTTTTGCGCTTGTTTGCAAAACATTCAATGCGTGCTCATCCAATAGATCAATCTTATTCCAAACTTCTATGATATGCTCTGTATCATCAACATTGATACCAAGACTTGAAAGCACTTCTAAAACATCTTTGGCATGCGCATAATGATCAACATCTGCCATATCTCTCACGTGAAGAATGAGATCAGCTTCAACTACTTCTTCAAGGGTTGCTCTAAAAGCTGCAATCAAATGCGTTGGTAAGTTAGAGATAAAACCTACCGTATCAAATAAAAGAATAGTTTTTCCATGAGGAAGAATAACTTTGCGCAAAGTTGGATCAAGCGTTGCAAACAACATATCCTTTGCTAAGACATCTGCACCACTTAACTGATTAAAAAGAGTTGATTTTCCCGTATTTGTGTATCCTACTAAAGCTACAACAGGATGGGATGCTTTTTTTCTTTTAGCTCTATGAAGAGCACGTGTTTTAATAACTGTTTCCAATTCACGGCGGATACGAATAATTTTCTCTTGCAAAATACGCCTATCCGCTTCAATCTGAGTTTCACCAGGGCCACCTAAAAAACCACGACCACCACGTTGCCTTTCTAGGTGTGTCCAACTGCGCACAAGCCTGCTTTTTTGATAAGACAAATGCGCTAATTCGACTTGCAAAACCCCTTCTTTTGTTTGCGCACGATCCCCAAAAATTTCAAGAATCAAAGCCGTTCTATCGATAACTTTGCAATTCCATAATTTTTCTAAATTACGCTGTTGCACTGGTGTTAAAAAATAATCTACAACCGCAAGCTCAATATAATATTCACTTATATAATGGGCAAGCGCATCTACTTTCCCCTTTCCCAATAAAGTTGCAGGACGAGGCGCAGCAATATTAACCGCTTCATAATGAACGACTTCCAACCTTATAGCACGCGCCAACCCCAACGCTTCTTTAACCCGAGAAGATACTGAACATCTACTGGAAGCACCTTCACCTTTATTTTCTTGGAAAATCGGTACCACAACAAGTGCGCGCACCTGTTTTGCAACCTGTGAAGAAAATCCCCAAAATCTCTCATTTTCATTTATCACGGCAATCTAAGCACTTTATAAAATGGAGTAAGAAGACTAAAGTAAATTAATTTTCTTATTCAGAATTTTCACTTTCAAACATCTGCACAGGTTGTCCCGGCATAATTGTAGAAATAGCATGCTTATAGACCAATTGTGCATGTCCATCACGACGTAAAAGGACACAAAAATTATCAAACGAGGTTACAATACCCGTCAGTTTAACGCCATTTACAAGAAAAATTGTAAGAGAAATTTTTTGCTTGCGCACCGTATTTAAAAATACATCTTGCAGGTGTTGTGATCGTTCTGCCATTATTCTTACACCTTCATCTCGAATTGCATGAAATATTCGTGCACGCATATCGACTGAAAAATATCCAATTGTCAACGTAGTAGCTTCAAAAATTAGCAAAAGAAAACTTAATATCGAGAAAAAACTACCCTTTTTAAAGCAGTGAGCACCACAACCCTAAAAATCTATCATAAAATATGATTTTCCCTACGTTGATTTTTTATGAATGAAAGTCAATATAACCTTTTATTTTATGTCTCAAAACGTTGCTCATACTATAATTTCACCATGCGCACCTTCAAATGATATAATGGCTGATTTCTCTCATTTAAAATCAATGGAAATGAGGCAATAAATAATAGCATGCTTTATTAATTTACCATCAACACAAGAAAAGATAGACTACTGCACATACACAAACGCATCTGCACACCACAGATTTTTTTACACCGTGCTTAACTGTCAAATTGTTCTCACTCAGATATAAAAGGCGTATAATTTTTAACCTATACGCGAAAGTTGTAAACAGTATTTTTATTTTTATTATGCTCAAGTACTACGTTGTTTTTATTATATTTTATACTATTTTTGAACATGACAAAGGAAACGCGTTAACTTTATCTTGATAAGTTTTCAAAATTTTTCCCTGAACATATTCCTTTCTAAATAATTAACAGCTAGTATATTGGAGTATCTGGAGGAGGACGTATCCCTTTTCCGTCTGTAAGAGTACGAGGCGAGTATGGCACGCAGAACCAAATTACAAACATTTGAAGTTGAAGTTGAAGAAGCTCTCACGAAAGCTATGGACTTTGATTTTGATAATGCTACAATTGAAACGATATCATTCAATAATTCTGAAAATGTCATTAATGTAGATGATTTGATTCAAAAGATTGCAATGGCAGAAGAAGAAATTTTTGCTGAAAATGGTACTTCAACTCTCGTCTCAGATATTCATGACAACGCTGTTATTGATGAATCCGTTGTTGAGCAGCTTTTCGCTCCAAAACCTGCACCTGAACTTTCAGGAGGAACTGTTAATAACACGTTATTGTCGACAAAACTTCTTCCTGCTAACGATGATATAACAACTCCTTTAAATTTTGAATCATTAAAAGAGCGTTCTACCTCCAGAATATATTGGTGTACAACAGCACTCAGTGCTTTATGGGCAACAGGAGGTGCTTTTATAGCTCATAAGTTAGCTCCCACTAGCCTCAATTCCTTATCGAATATCACTACCTTTGTTTCATCTTCAACAGGTCTAGCTGTAGCAGCAGGAACAGCAATCCCTATCCTTATATCTTGGGGATTCGCTCAATTAACAAAACGTTCAAACGAATTGCATAATATAGCTCTTCTTATGACAAATGCTGCACAGCGCCTCAGTGAACCACAACATATATCTGAAAAACAAGCTATCGCTATAGGGCAAACCATTCGTGAAGAAGTAGCAGCAATGAACGAGGGAATTGAACGTACCCTTGGACGTGCTGTTGAACTTGAAGCTATCATACAAGGTGAAGTTCATAATCTGGAACAAGCCTATGCTGAAAATGAATCGCGTATTCATACATTAATCAAAGAATTAAGCAATGAACGTATAGCCATTTTGAATCATGCTGATCGCGTGCAATCAACAATTAAAGGCACACAGGAACAGCTAAGTGATGAATTTGGTTTAGTTACCTCCAAAATTGTAACCAATGTTGAAAAACTGGTGCAGACTCTTTCCCAGACTTTACAAAAACAGGGAGAAGATCTTGTTGCAAAACTGTCCTATGCCGGTGATGGCGTAACAAATCAGCTCGTTAAAAAATTTAATGAAACCACAACACAAATTCAGCAAAAAAACACAGAGTTTTTCCATGAATTAGGAAAAAACTTTGATGGTTTCTCAGAACGTTTTGATAATAATGAAAAACAAATAGAAAAAACCTTTAATGAAACAGCTGCTAAAGCTGAAATGCACATCGCTAAAATTGCGACACATATACAAACAGCAACAGAGCAGACCCTCCATAATGTTGACGAAAAATTTAAAGCACTAGATGAATCCATTATTGATCGCAATAATCAATTTCTGCAGGGTTTTGATGAAAAAATCATACAACTCGATGAAAAAGCATACAAACTCTCTTCTAAATTTGACAATGTCACTTCTGAAGCAATTGGAGCCTTTGAAAACCGTTTAGCAACTGTTGATCTCTCTCTTAAAGAGCACAGCGATTCTATAATCGAATCCTTCATAGCTCGCAGCAAAACTCTAGAAGACAATGCTGAAAAACTTAGTAATTTCTTGGAAGATCATATCTTGCAAATTAATACAAATCTCCAAGAAAGAACGGCTGATATTACCGAAGCGTTTACAAATGGACATGAAACTATTCTTTCCACAATCGACAAAAGCAAAGAAATACTAAGAGAGGAAGTTCGACATGTCGATAATGCGATTGTTGATATCATACAAGAGCGTTCGCAAGACTTTAAATTACAACTTTCTGATCAAAGAGCTCTAATAGCAGACATGCTCGATAACGAAAAGAATAAAATCGCTGATACATTAAAAAATCAGATTGATATTTTAGCTCAAAACACTTCAAGTCTTGAAAAAGTTTTGATTGATAATGTTCAAATCGTTGATCAGCACGCTGAAAATCATCTCGCAAATATAGTTCAATGTACAGATAAACTACAAGAAGTCATTGTACAAAGCTGCAATACAACAAAAGATGCTTTAGAAGCACAAGCTAGAAATATTGATATACGTGCCGACGCTCTGCGTGATTCGTTAGCGATTAATAGTTTTTCTCTTAATGAAGTTCTTGCAGATCAAGCACGCACACTCGAGCAACGGATGGAAACGATCCATAATCTCATCACCAAAAGTGATATACATGTTGATACCGCATTAAAACAGCAAATAGACTTAGTTGAAAGTGCAATTATTGCCAACAATAAGAATATTACTGAGACTGTACAAGGTCATATCAAAGACCTCGAAAACCAAGCTGAAATTCTAAAGAATACTCTCTCTCAATCTAGTGGTACATTCTTTGAAACCCTTGAAACACGCATAGAATCTTTTGACGCAAATTTAGAAAATCGTGCACACAAAATTTTTGAACGTGCAAGCACACTAGAAGAAACATTGTCAGAAAAACTTGGACAAGTATGTGAAACCATAGAGATGCAAACATCTGCTTTTGACGAGCGCTCTGACACATTAAAAACATCTATCATGCTTAGTAATGAACAAAGCCAGATAATGCAACAAACACTTGAAACAAGCGTTGATAATATACGAATCACATTAGAAGATTCGGTTAACACTGTTACAGGCAGCTTACGTGATAAAGTTTTAGAAGCCTCTGATATTCTTTCGTCTACAGGTGAACAAATTCTTTCATCTGTAGCTGATGTTGCTATGAAAGCGGAAAATGTTCTCTCAGCATCTGGTAATCGCATTGTATCAAACGTTAAACAAACAGTTTACGATACCAGTGAAAAAGTTCTGTCTGTGTTATCTGAACAAACGGCTCATACTGTCGAAGCCTTCACCACGGCCAGTCATAATGCGCAAGCATTGTTAAATGAGACAATTCACACTTCAACAACAGCAATTGAACAAGTCCTTAGCGAACGTTGCAATGTTCTGCATCACTCCATGCAGAATCTTAAAAATAATTTAGGATATCAGCTTTCTGATGTGAGTAGCCGTTTGGAAGAAGCAAACAATCAAACAGCCACTCAAATTTCAGAACATGTTGGAAAGATCACAGAACTGACAAACCACTTAAATCAAGCTGCGCAAAGTACAACAGAGTCAATTGGTTATTTAACACAGCATATCGGTGAACAACTCTCCCTTTCAACACAAGATGCTGAACAGAGGATTTATGCCCATAATGAATCTTTAGTAAATAGCTTGGCACAAACCAACTCTGAAACACTTCAAACAGTAAATGCTATGAAGGAAGATCTCGTCAATAATGTCTCATCCATCGTTGCGCAATTAAACCAATCAATTTACAGATTCCATGAAAATAGTGATGTTTTATTATCAGCAGTTCAAAATATTGATGGTAAATTTAGTGAAACAGCGAGTAATTTTTTCCGCAGCACTAACCAAGTAGCAGAGAATTTATCAGCCTCAAATCAAGCGCTCAATAATAACGTTGAAGTTCTGCAAGGAATATCACAAAATACATTTGAGCAAATTAGCCATATAACAAGCAGTTTTGGTGAGCATGCTAAAACACTTTCTGAAACTATTCGCGTTCTCGAGCAATCTGAAAACTCACTCAGTATAACACTTGAAGAAAAACACAACACACTTTCTGCATTAAGCAATGCTCTTATTTCAAAATCTAATCAAATCAATCAACTGATTGAGCATTATGAAAATATTCTCAACTCAGCACTTGAACGCACTGACGAAAATGCGCGTAAATCCACATATTCACTCCAACAATCACTTAATCAGCTTATTAATGAAGCCTCAACGCGTTTTTCAGGAGCAGCAGAAGATATACGTCGTTCAGCTGATGAAGTTCGTTTAGAACTTTCAAAAATTAATAAAGATATTAATGAGAATGTTCAAAAGCTGCCTGCAAAGACGAAAGAAACAACACAAACAATTCGCACTGCTCTAAATGAACAAATTACAGCATTAAAGGACTTGGTAAGCGTTATACAAAAAAACAATAAACAGAATGCGAATGAGCCAATAATATCGATAATTCCTACATCATCAACGCCCAAAAGGAGCGATAGTATTTCCCCTGAAGTCATTAAGAAGATAGTGCCGCCTAAACCTATTTTGCAGCAAAATCAAAGCAAAAAAAGGCAAAATAAATGGGTATCGAACCTCCTAGAAAGAGCTTCACGTGAAGAATCATGGTATGATGAAATGCCTAGTAATGCTGTTTTTACACCAATACAAACAAAACCGCGTCCTGCAAGTGAATCTCTTAATGCATTAGCAGCAGGTATAGTACGAGCTATTAACCATAATGCTGTCGTTGAACTATGGGATCATTATCAGCGTGGACAAAAAAATATTGTAACAGAACGCCTTTATACTTTGAATGGGAAAACAATATTTGAGATGATTAAGAAAAAATATATGAGCGATATTGATTTTAAACGCTCGGTTAATCAGTATATTGTAGATTTTGAAAAATTATTACGTGATGTATCTGGCAGTTCTAGTTCTTCTAACTCAGTTCGAAAATATTTGACATCTGATACTGGAAAAGTCTACACTATGCTTGCTCATGCAAGTGGTCGCATTCAATAGATACAAATAGAAGGGGAAAAATATTTTTTCCCCTTTTTCCTTTTTGAGTTTAGTTATCCCTCATCATCATGTAATGTACTGAGTGCAAATGTAGTGTTATGTATAAAAGTGATGATTGGCATGAAATTTTTTGTGATATTTTAAGCAATACCTCTATTTTTTAAATACGCATGATCAATTAGCAGACAGCATATAAATAGAATAAGCATAGCTCCCTCTACTTCCCCCCCCTAGCCCCTTCACTTCTCTTATAAAAACAAATATGGTATACGAGTTCTATACTCACTTATAGAAATGTAAAGAAAGCATATGTTGATGAAAATCAGGCTCAATGAATAAACAGCCCCCTTCTTTCCTTTCTCACCAGCATTGCAAAAAAAATAACTGCTTGGTAATGTAACCGCTAGTAATATTTTACTTGTTTTTTAAAATGACGAGCTTCTGCGAATTTTGTTAAGGAGAGAAGATTAATTGCGCTAATACCGATGAAGTTTTTTAATAAGCGCAAACACAAAGGAACATCGAACTGATTAAAGATCCAGGAAGATTTTCTTATGCTCACGTATTTTTATATTCAGAGAAATGAGGATCTATCAGTGAAAACAATCTTATAGTAGATGGAACATCTCACATAAACATACACAAACCTGGATATCATAAAAATGTCTACAGAACAAAATAGTGATTTCAGTTTACAAAAAGCTGAACTTGATAGTGCCGCACTTTTTTATCACCAGCATCCAAAACCTGGAAAGTTGGAAATACAAGCGACAACACCTCTTGATAATCAACGTGATCTAGCTCTCGCTTATTCTCCGGGTGTCGCTGCACCGTGTCTTGCAATTCATAGAGATCCAAATCTTGCTGCTCAATATACTTCCCGTTCTAATTTAGTTGCCGTCATATCGAATGGAACTGCTGTTCTTGGATTAGGAAACATTGGTCCCCTCGCCTCAAAACCGGTTATGGAAGGAAAAGCTGTTTTATTTAAAAAATTTGCGAATATTGATGTTTTTGATATTGAAATTGATGCACCCAATATTGAACAAATGGTACAAACGGTATCTGCCTTAGAACCCACATTTGGTGGTATTAATCTTGAAGATATAAAAGCTCCTGAATGTTTTGAAATCGAAGAAAAACTCCGTGCTAAAATGAATATTCCAGTTTTCCATGATGACCAACATGGAACTGCCATTATTGTTTCTGCAGCCGTATTAAATGCGTTAAATCTTTCAGGAAAAAAAATTGAAAATGCAAAAATAGTTGCTTCGGGCGCAGGTGCAGCAGCTCTAGCTTGTATTAACCTTTTAGTCCGCCTTGGAGCAAAAGTTAAAAATATTTGGATTAGTGATTTAGAGGGGGTTGTTTATGAAGGTCGCAAAACACTTATGGATCGCTGGAAAATCAATTATGCACAAAAAACTGATGCGCGAACTTTATCCGAAATTATTGATAATGCGGATATTTTTCTAGGCGTTTCAGCAGGAGGTGTTTTGAAATCTGAATATCTAAAAAAAATGGCTCCAAATCCATTAATTTTAGCACTCGCTAATCCAATACCAGAAATTATGCCAGAAGAAGCGCGTTCTGTGCGACCTGATGCAATGATCTGTACAGGGCGTTCTGATTATCCCAATCAAGTCAATAATGTTCTTTGTTTTCCCTATATCTTCCGCGGTGCATTAGATGTCGGTGCTACAGCAATCAATGAAGAAATGAAAATGGCTGCAGTTCATGCAATTGCTGCTCTCGCTCGTGAAGAAACTTCAGATGTTGCAGCACGTGCATATTCAAAAAAACCACCCAGTTTTGGTCCAGACTATCTCATTCCCTCTCCCTTCGATCCGCGCTTAATACTACGCATTGCTCCTGCCGTTGCTAAAGCAGCAATGAAAACGGGGGTCGCGATTCGACCAATTGAAAGCATGGAAGCTTATTATGATACCCTTAATCGATTTGTATTTCGTTCTGGACTAACAATGAAGCCTGTTTTTGCTGCCGCAAAAACAGCAAAACGTAAACGCATCATTTATGCCAATGGTGAAGATGAACGCGTGCTTCGAGCTGCACAAATTGTGCTTGAAGAACAAACTGCGATTCCTCTCCTCATTGGTCGTCCACATGTTATAGAAGCGAGATTAAAACGTTTTGGTCTAAGAATTCGCCCCGGCATAGATTTTGAACTTACAAATCCAGAAAATGACCCACGTTTTCGTGATTATGTTAATTTATTTCTTCATTACACAGGAAGACGTGGTGTTTCACCCGAAGTTGCAAAAACAATCGTCAGAACATCAACAACAGCGATTGCAGCTCTCGCTGTAATGCGTGAAGAAGCTGATGCAATGATTTGTGGCTTAGAAGGGCGTTTTGAACGCCATCTTGAATTGATTGAACAAGTTATAGGACTTGATTCAAATGTTCGTCATTTTTCTGCTGTGAGTTTGCTTATTTCTCCACGTCGTACTCTTTTTCTAACAGATACTTACGTCAATGAAGATCCTTCTGCAGAAGAATTGGCAGAAATGACAGTACTGGCAGCACAAGAAATTGAAGCATTTGGTATAACACCAAAAGCAGCATTATTATCACACTCAAACTTCGGCTCAAAAAATACAGAAAGTGCGCGTAAAATGCGCCGCGCAACTGAAATTCTTGCTGAATTATATCCAAATTTAGAAGCCGATGGAGAAATGCACGGTGATGCTGCACTTTCTAAAGTTTTTCGTGATCGCGTTTTTCCTGATTCACGTCTCAAAGGCGAAGCTAATTTACTTGTCTTTCCAACACTTGATGCAGCTAATATAACACTCAATCTCGTAAAAAATCTAACCAACGCCCTCCATGTAGGACCGATTTTGATCGGAGCTTCACGTCCAGTCCATATCCTTACACCTTCAGTAACTTCAAGAGGAGTTGTTAATATGACAGCTCTTGCAGTCCTCGCCGCAAATAGAAAAAACTCCAAAACGAAGTAAATGAAAATAAGCAAACTCACAATAAAATTTCAAAGTTTTGAAATGTAGCATTTCATGCACTGCAAATGCGTTTGCCTATAGAAAAGATAGCTATATTCTTGATTAAGTCTTTTTTTTGAAGAGAAAAAAGGCTAGAAGAAAGGTATGTGTATTTTGAATTTATCAACTCTATAATAAGGAACCGGACATTGCCCTCTACGTTTGATAAAGTCGCTGATATTATAGCAGAAATCAGTGAAATTGATCGCAGCACAATTGCACCTGAAAGCCATACAATTGACGATTTGGGAATCGATAGCCTTGATTTTCTTGATATTGTTTTCGCTATTGATAAAGCTTTCGGAATTAAAATTCCACTAGAACAATGGACGCAAGAAGTCAACGAAGGTGCAGCTGCAACGGAAGAATATTTTGTTCTGAAAAATCTTTGTGCAAAAATTGATGAACTCGTTGCCTTAAAACAGGCGGAGTAATTTTTTTTACCATGCATGATCAAGCTGTACTCATTACTGGGATAGGAATCATAAGCTCTCTGGGTGAAGGGATTGATAATCATTGGGATCTCTTGAACAATTCCCCAGTTACACCAAACCTTGATTGTACAACTTTTCCACCTTACACTGTCCATCAATTGCCCGAAGTTGATTGGAGTTTACAAATTCCCAAAAAAAGTGATCAACGGCAAATGGGTACATGGCAACGCCTTGGTACCTATGCAGCTGGTCTTGCTCTTGATGATGCAGGAATGAAAAATAATGAGCAATTAACATCAACAATGGATATGATCGTTGCAGCAAGTGGAGGAGAACGTGATATTGTTGTTGATACACAAATTCTCTCACAAGCACGTAAAGTACCTGATCATGCATTCATGTTAAATTCGGTTCTTTCGACTGAACTTCGTCCAACTTTGTTTTTGGCACAACTCTCAAATCTTTTAGCTGGAAATATTTCAATTGTTCACAAAGTAACAGGATCTTCTCGTACGTTTATGGGAGAAGAAGGCAGCGGACTTTCTGCACTTCAAATTGCTGTAGCTCGTATTCGCTCAGGCCAGAGTACACATGCACTGGTGGGAAGCTCTTATAACGCACAAAGCTATGATATGTTGTTGTCCCATGAACTTGGAGGACTCTTAACACGCAGTGGATGGGCACCAGTATGGGAACGTCAAAATTATCCTGGCGGTGGTGTTATAACTGGTTCTGGTGGTGTCTTTCTAGTCCTTGAAAGTAGAAAACACGCAAGAAAACGTAATGCACATGCTTATGCTGAAATTAGCCAGATCATCACGGATCAAACAGACAGAAAAAAAATCCCGCTTGAAAAATCAATTGTATCAATGTTGAAAACAATAGAGGCTAAATCTGCTTTAACCATTTCAGCTGCTTCAGGATTTCACGAAGCAACAGAAGCAGAAAAAAGTGCTCTTGAGGCTGCTGATATATCTTACCGCGGAGTTACAACATTATTTGGTTATATGCGGGAAGCGCAATTTCCTTTAGCCGTTGCGCTTGCCGCACTTGCTGTCAAAAAAAAACACAGTTTTCCAGCGTTAAGTGCTCATGAAAAGCCTTTTTCTAAAGAAGTACGTCAAGCGTTTGTGACAACTATTGGTATAAAAAGAGCTGAAGGTATAGCCCACCTAACTGCTGTTTGAAGGAGATTTCTATTAGTGGCATATAATGATCATTCTGGACGTCCACTTGTCGCAATAACTGGAGCAGGAGTTGTAACATCACTAGGACAAGGAAAACACGAAAATTGGCAAAAATTAACAAGTGGTATAAGTGGTATTCATAAAATAACACGTTTTCCCGTCGAAGGATTAAATACATGTATCGCTGGAACAGTTGATTTCCTTGAAGAAAGCACACTTGGTGCTGCAGCTCTTTCTGAAAAACTTGCGAATCTTGCAGCAGAAGAAGCTATAGAGCAAGCAGCTCTTGATAAGAAAATTTTTGATGGACCACTTTTTTTAGCTGCTCCTCCTGTTGAGCTTGAGTGGAAAGCGCGTTTTACTCTTGATCAAAAGGGGTCTAATAATGAACCTTCCTATACAAATCTTCTTGAAGTCTGCCGCCATAAGCTCCATGAAGCACTCTTTGAAACCACACAATTTGGGGCAATTGCAGAAAAACTTCAGAAAAAATTTGGGACAAAAGGACTTCCTGTTACACTTTCAACCGCTTGCGCATCCGGTGCAACAGCGATTCAATTAGGTGTCGAAGCTATTCGACGGGAAGAGACGAATCGTGCACTCACGATTGCTACAGATGGTTCAGTTTCAGCAGAATCTCTTGTCCGTTTTTCATTATTGTCTGCTCTTTCCACCCATAATGATCCTGCAGAAAAAGCTGCAAAACCCTTTAGCCGTGATCGAGATGGTTTTGTTATGGCAGAAGGATCAGGCGCTCTTGTTCTCGAATCTCTCAAAAGCGCATTAGAGCGTAATGCGACAATTTTAGGAATTTTAGCTGGCTGTGGAGAAACAGCAGATGATTTTCACCGTACACGTTCAAAACCTGATGCATCCCCAGCAATTGAATCAGTTCGCAAAGCCTTAGATGATGCAAAAATAACCATCAATGAAATTGACTATATTAATGCACACGGAACCTCAACACCCGAAAATGAAAAGATGGAGTATCTCGCATTATCAACAGTCTTCGGTGATATTTTAGAAAATATTCCTGTCTCTTCTAATAAATCAATGATTGGCCACACATTAACTGCTGCCGGTGCTATAGAAGCTGTTTTCTCGCTTTTAACTATTCAATCTGGGATACTTCCCCCTACAATCAATTATGATGATCCTGATCCTACTATCCCTTTAGATGTTGTTCCTAACCATAGCCGTAAAGCCTGTGTCAATGCGGTTTTGTCAAACTCATTCGGATTTGGAGGTCAAAATACAAGTCTTGTTATCACTGCATATAAAAAATAATCCTTTTAATATTGATTAAATTTTGTAACACTTAACTTAACAGCCATATATATTAAAGGGGGATGATAATGCGTGCACTGCAACTATTGAATGAACGCCGACTTGAAATCACCGATATCGCCACACCACCACCACCTACCCCCGATGAAGTAACAGTGCATATAAAAGCTGTTGCTCTTAATCATATTGATGTATGGGGCTGGCGTGGTATGGCCTTTGCAAAAAGAAAAATGCCACTCGTAATTGGTGCAGAAGCTTCCGGCGTAGTTACCAAACTAGGGAGTAATGTTAAAAATTTACAACTTGGACAGATAGTCTCAATTTATGGTGCACAAACTTGTGGAATATGCCAAGCTTGCCGTGAAGGACGTGATAATCTTTGCAATCATGTAAAGGGCGTCTACGGTTTTCATCTTGATGGATTTGCCCGTGAATTTGTTAATTTGCCGGCACGTCTATTGGTCCCAGCCCCTTCAGAATGTGACGAACTTCAAGCAGCTGTCGCTCCAATTACTTTTGGCACTGTAGAACATATGCTTTTCGATAATGCAAAACTACAAGCAGGAGAAACAGTTCTGATACAAGCAGGCGGTTCTGGTATAGGCTCTGCAGCTATTCAACTCGCAAAACATATGGAATGTACAGTTATTACAACTGTAGGTTCAGATGAAAAAATAGCAAAAGCGCAATCTCTTGGAGCAGATCATGTTATTAATTACCGTAAAGATCGTTTTGAAGGCGTTGTCCGAAAATTAACTCAAAAAAAAGGTGTTGATGTTGTTTTTGAGCATGTAGGAGCCGATACATGGAGCGGTTCTTTGTTGTGTATGAAACGAGGAGCACGCTTAGTAACTTGTGGTTCTACTTCTGGAGTTACAGCTCCACTAAATCTCATGCAGTTATTTCAGCAACAACTTAAAATATTCGGTTCATTTGGCTGTCGTATAGAAAATATGCAAAACGCCATGCAGAAAATGGCACAAGGGGTTGTACACCCTATCATTGATACAATTGTTGGATTTGATGAAATTGACACGGCTTTAAAACGAATGGAAAGTCGAGATGTTTTTGGTAAAATTATTCTTAAAATTGATTGAATTATGATGAAGATTTATATTAAAAATCTTGTATACCGTATTAAAGTTATAGCAAAAAAATCATTTTATTTGTTGTGGGGATATCTGCTCATCGGTTCCTTATTTATTTTAAAATATTTTCCTACCAACATTGGATTTTCTTTTTTTTCTTGGTTAGCAAAAAAACTCGGTCCCCTCACACATCGCCACCAAATCGCGCTCACAAACCTTAGAGCTGCATATCCAGAAAAAACAGAAGAAGAGATTCAAGTAATTGCGATAGAAATGTGGCAAAATATAGGACAATTTCTAGCGGAATATATTTTTCTTGATAAAATTTTTGATTTTGATCCTCATGCGGAGAAGCCAGGTCTTATTGAGGTTAAAGGTGCTGAAATATTTAAGCGATTAAAAAATGAAAAGAAACCGCATATTTTTTTCACAGCGCATACCGGAAATTTCGAACTTCTTCCTATATGCGCACAAAGTTTTGGCCTAAATGTTACAATACTCTTTAGGCCCCCTAATAATCCTTATATTGCAAAGCGAGTCCTTAAAGCCCGGAAAACTTCCATGGGACATCTCGTCCCATCTAAAGCCGGTGCGGCTTGGGCATTAGCAGCCAAGTTAGCAGAAGGTGAAAATGTTGGTATGCTCGTCGACCAAAAATTTCACCGTGGTGTTTTAGGAATATTTTTTAACAGACCTCTTAAAACAAATCCCTTAATTGTAAAACTTGCACGACAATATAATTGTGATATTTATCCAGCACGTTGTATCCGTCTAGCCGGAGGACGCCATCGTTTAGAGCTATATGAGCGTGTAAAGCTTCCACTTGACGAAAAAAATGAGATTGATATAGCCGCTTCTACACAAAAATTAAATGATATTATTGAAAGTTGGGTACGTGAATATCCTGGGCAATGGGCGTGGTTACACAGACGTTGGGATAGCTAATATATCATAGCATTTATAGGAGAAATATAAGTGTTAGCGTCAAAAGATATCAATGATCTTATCGCAATTGTTACAGCATTACGAAACCGTGATAGCGGATGTATCTGGAATATAAAACAAACATTTGAATCCCTCATACCCTATATGCTTGAAGAAGTTTATGAGGTTATTGATGCCATTGAACGAAAAAATCGAATGGATCTTTGCGAAGAACTTGGTGATCTTCTTCTACAGGTCGTCTATCATACTACAATTGCACAAGAAGAAAGTTACTTTACTTTCGAAGATGTTGTTTACGCAATCACTGCAAAAATGATTCGTCGCCATCCTCACGTTTTTGGAAATGCAGAGCAAAAAAAACGTGGTTTTGTAGCAGAAGAATGGGAAGATATAAAAAAAAGAGAACAGGCTGAACAAAAAAAGTGCTCCGAAGAAGAAAATTTATTAAACAGTTCTACAACAAGCATTCTTACAAAAGTAAAAAAGATTCAACCAGCAGACCAAGAAGCACTCGCTTTACAAAAAGCCGCAGCTAAGGTAGGTTTTGATTGGCGTGAAAATCATAAATTTTTTGCAAAAATAGAAGAAGAACTCAATGAACTCAAAGAAGCAATCAAAGATGCGAAAACATCAGATATAGAAGAAGAGTTCGGTGATCTTTACTTTACCCTACTTAATCTCGCACGCCACTTGGATATTAATTCACAAAAAGCATTAAAAAAAACAAATACAAAGTTTCGAAATCATTTTACTTATATTGAAGAAAATCTATCTGCTCAATCTAAAACATTGGCCGATGCATCCTTAAATGAAATGGAAGATCTCTGGAATAAAGCTAAAAATGAAAGACAAAAAATATAAGATTTCATCAACCTAAAATCCGAGAAAATCCCTCAACTCATTAAATTCAATTGACTTTATACATTTCAATTAATTGATTTTGCAAGAGCTGGACGAAGTTCTACTGATTCGCCACACCCACATGCGGAAACTTGATTAGGGTTTTTAAATACAAAACCGGAACGAAGTGTTGTCACTTCATAATCTACCTGCGTTCCTAATAAAAATAATACTGCATCATGTGCTATAAAAACACGAGCGCCATTCACTTCAACAACATCTGCATCCAGCCCCTCTTCCTTTACAAGAGTAATTGTATACTCCATCCCCGCACAACCACCTTTCTTGATACCAATAAGAATACCACGCGCATCTTTGGCATCCATAATCGCTTTAACACGATCTACTGCAGCTTCTGTTAAATTTATTACCGAAAAACGGCTCATCATTTACCCTTTTCTTTCTAAACAAAAACTTTGAAAGTGTTTCATCTACAACATTTTATTTACCTGGTATATCTGATACAAAACAACAAGATATAAGTTGAAATGTTTTAACCTTTTCTTATCGGGATAAAAGCCTCATATCCAACTATTTAGATTTACAATTGTGCAATCTAAAAATTATATTTTACTATCCTTGCATCTCATGAAAAATGCTTTTTTTACAAAAAAAAACAGAAACATTTAAGAGGTATCATTTTTTTATAAGACCTCTTAAATATCAGAAAAAATGAATGCGTTTAAAAGCATACAAATCTTATCCTATATCCTCACAATTTACATAAAATAAATATGTGCATATAATAGCCATAAAATATCAACAAAATCAATTACTTAACAGTTTAAGTATTTATCTTAATGAACAAAAAAATATCAAAACAAAAAATTTCATTTTCACTCTCGAAAGCTCTCTTTAAAAGTGCAACAGCATTTTAGATTTTAATCTATTTATTTTTTCTCTTGCCTTTAAAGAAACAGTCATTTAAGCGTTTTACACAGTTCGGAGCGTAGCGCAGCCTGGTAGCGCACTTGACTGGGGGTCAAGGGGTCGTGGGTTCGAATCCCGCCGCTCCGACCACTTTTCCCGAAGAATATATCAGTAAATACAGAATGTGCTTTTTTGAATGAAACTATTATCTTTTTGCATGATGAAGTTTTAAAAATCTATTCCATTTTCTCAATATACAGCGATACGCGGTAGAATAATTGCCATAAACTAGAAATAGGTAATTTTACTTAAATAGCATTCTTTTTAAGATAAAACACATAAAACGCGAGACCTTTGTCTCGCGTCACTTCCCTATCTCAATGATAATAATCATTTAGTTTTCTCAACTTCTAAATTCGCTTTACGCATAGTATGATTATTATCATTTTTCACAGCAGATGTTGATGTCTGCACAGCTATCTTCTTTGGTTTTAATTCAGCCGGCATTTCTCTTTTAAGCTGAATATGAAGAAGGCCATCACCAAGCTCTGCTCCAATAACCTTAACATGATCAGCCAAATGGAAACGCCGCTCAAAAGCACGTGACGCAATGCCTCGATAAAGGAATTCTCGTTCTTCATCATCATTTTCAGGCCTTCTCTCACCCTTAACGATCAGCTGATTGCAATGCGTTTCGATATCGATTTCATCTTTAGAAAAACCAGCAACAGCCATAGAAATTCTATAAGAATCTTCAGTTAAACGCTCGATGTTATAGGGTGGATAAGAAGAAACATCATCAGGTTGTGTCCTAGAATCAAACCAGTTAAAAAGATGATCAAAACCTACTGTTGAACGATAAAATGGTGAAAAGTCTACTTGACGCATAATATTGCCCTCCTTTAGAGCGACTATAATTAATTGACTCACAAAGTTCCCGAATGGCAAACTATCCGTGAACCAGCGGCCCAGAGTAGCGACCGCATCATTTATCTGGTAACTGTTTTATCCTATTTCAACTCTTTTATGCTTGAATTTATAAAAATATACAAAACAACATAACTGTTTCTTAATCCTTCTTTATCATTACATAAATGTAAGTCCTCTCGTTATCTCACTTTGCACTAAGTTGCAAAATACACTGTAAAGGATATCAATTGGAAACATCTCTTTATCACACAGTTTGCGATTCCACTCCTTCCAATATCCGTAATAGCTATCTTAAAATAGCCACGGATCGCGAAATCCGTTTTTCTATAACGTGTCCTGATATGGAAAAATCCGAGGGAACAATTGTTATTCTCCAAAACTATGCAAATGCTTTAGAAGAATATTTTTTACCAATAAATGAAATTTCTAAACGTGGTTTTCATACAGCAATATTTGACTGGTTTGATCGAGAAAAATCACCATTCAATATAAAAAAACAGAGTCGATATCATTATTTTGATATTAATAATGATATTAATGACTTGAATGAATTTCTTATAAATGTCGTTTATCCTATTTGTCCACCACCTTACTATATGCTAACCTATGGCATGGGAGGGTTGATAGCACTTAGCGGACTGGATCTCCTTAATCATCAGTTTAAGAAAATGCTCTGCGTTTCTCCCCTTTTTGCACCGTTTAGCAATAAAACAAATGGCTTCCAACATAAATTAACACAATTTCTTTCTGATATAGGCTTAGGATTCTTGCCAGCTAGAGGTGGAACAAAACTCAAAGAAACAAAACAAAACAAAATGCAACCTGGTTATACTAATAGAACACCTTTCCTCTCTATGAAATCGCCAACATCCCGATGGATGGCATCGGTACTAAATGCAATTTCCTCTATGAAGGAAAATATATTTCATGGACATTTACGAATCCCAACACTGTTTATTCTCGCCAATCAAAACAATATTGCGAATAACATTGAGGTGCGGCAATTATGCCAACACACACGTCTGACAGACAGCATCACCATTACAGGTGCGGAACTTGATACAATCATGCATGAAGAAAGTTACAAAAAACAATTTTGGGCTGCATTTGATGCATTTATTCTCGATGAGAATTTATCTATAAAGTAATAATTATAATAAAAATATATTTTAAATTTAAAAATACAGATACTTTAATACATTTCTTGTTTATTATTAATTTTATTATGTTATATCATAGTATAATTTATACAAGTATACAGAAAACAAATAGCTATAAAAACTCAGCTTTGTCGTAGTCGTATAGGTTTTCTGACTTCTCCAATATAAAATAAAAACACAGTTTCTGAAATGAATGTTCCCATAACCCCTTCAACGAAGCGCTTACCAAAATGAAAAAATTAAAAAGAAACAGAAATCGCGCTTAAAATATTCAAATACGGCTTTCTTCTTTCAACATCACATACATTTCGAATTTAACTAACTTACAACGAATATGCTGTATCCTTGACAAGAATGTAAGAATTAACCATTTTGCCATTCATTCCAATTATGAGTATTTTATCATCTTTTTTATAAATACTCTATATTGTATAATTGATGTGGCAAAAAAACTCTGACGAATGGAGCCATTGGAATATAATCATGAAACGAATCCTGCTCGCAGAAGATGATAACGATATGCGCCGCTTTCTAGCGAAAGCCTTAGAACGTGCAGGCTACGAAGTCGCAGATTTCGATAACGGTGCTAGCGCATATGAGCGTTTACAAGAAGAACCATTTTCCCTTCTACTTACTGATATTGTAATGCCAGAAATGGATGGTATTGAACTGGCACGACGCGCTACTGAAATTGATCCTGATTTACGCGTGATGTTTATTACAGGCTTTGCAGCAGTTGCACTCAATTCAAATAGCGATGCCCCTCCTGATGCAAAAGTGCTTTCTAAACCGTTTCACTTGCGTGAACTCGTTAATGAGGTTGAAAAAATACTTATAGCTGCTTAAAAGGCTATTTTTCCAAGTTATTCGTGACTGATTAAACAGAAAACTAAATTAGACATTGACGTTTGTAATTCTATGTGCTGTATGCAACGTCATTAAATGGGCGTGTAGCTCAGCGGGAGAGCACTACGTTGACATCGTAGGGGTCACAGGTTCAATCCCTGTCACGCCCACCATGTAGCTTTATATCTCTATTAAGTTATTGATTTTCCATATATTTTTAAGATTTTGGATGTGTAGATAAAAGTTCGAGAATAGGATTTTTTTAACACGCCTCTATAACAGTAGCATTTTCTTTTTGCTTCGTTAAGTGCTTCTAAATCTTCTTGTGAACAAACACTTAAAATTCTAATAAACATGCCAACAGTTTTACGACTCAACGGTTTAGAAGGCTTTATTGTAAAACTTGTGCAAGAAACATCTGATTCTTTTCTTACGAGAAGCAGTATCTTCATCTAAATCGTATGTTCTATGATCTTTTCTTCCATGCCAACTGGCCCAGGTCTTTTGCCAATTTCTACAAGAGATAAAAATGGTACAGATATGTCTAATTTCTCAGCCATATCTGAAAGGCGCTCTGAATGATCAATGAGAAGCTTGCGTAAGGTTTTACCAAATGGTATTAGCGTCTAAAAAAATCCTTTAGAAAAAATAATTATTTAATTCTGATTCTAACAACAATTTTTAGATTTTTCTCTCTAATTATTACGAATCAAAATTTCTTTTTGAAGAGGTTAGAATCAGCTTCTTACCTAAATAAATCTGAATACGTATCTGTCCTATCAAAATGGACGCGCTTTTCATCAACTATATAAATTAATAACCAATCGGATTCTATATGAAGATCTCGACGAGACTTCCAATTTCTTTGCAATGTATGATCATTTAAAATAGATGGCAATTACTTCTTATGAATCAGAAATCATAACTTCTGTAAGCTTTTGCGTATTTTTTCCACGCTTTTCTGCCCGTTTTGCATCCTTTTAAACTTTCCCTAATAACTCACTGAACACATAATTAGATATCCAGTTGCTTAATCAAATCAGCAATATTTTCAGCATAAAAAAACTTCTTCATTACTATCGGTTTTATGAAAAGTTTCAAGCATTTCCTTATTAGATATCTTGTTATTTTCAACATAAACACGAATAAGATCACGTAAAATTTGTGAGGCTGGACGGTATTTTCTTTTAGCTATAGCCATAAACGCGCTTTTTAGATTTATATCTAATTTAAGCTGCTATAAGTTCACTTTTTACACTCATCATATTTCCTCTTTAAGAACTTTAATGATTATACATTATTTAACTTAGTTAAACATAGTTTAACCTATCATTAATATCGATTTTTTTCTTTAAAGAAGAAATTTTTCAACTCTTGGTTAGCCATTTTTGAGGTGTGAAAAGATATTGTCTAGTGCGTCCATGAGAGGTGCAAAATCAATAATAAACATAAAGATAAAAAACGCACTCTACTTCATGAAGCATGCCATCATCTTCAAACCTTGATAGGTGTTGATCATCTCATGAAGCAGCTGTTGTTCTTTTTGTGAGATCTTTATCTTTGTTGCTTCGTTTCTTGACCGTCTTTCCAATCACATAAATGTGCTCTCTGCTGTTACGCTTCAAAATATCTCTTGCAAGGTAGTAACGGGTAACCTCAACATCTTGCATATCCAAATAAATGAGCAACCAGCCACCACAAGAAACAGACCTATTTGCCACGCACCCAGCGAGAAAATTCAGTGCACACACCAGCATCACTTTTTCGATTAACTTCAATTTTCAACCTCAAAACGTGTTGTTACCATTTTTAACGCATTCTCTGTTTGCTTATGCCGTTCACTTTTCTTGCAAAGGTGAAAGGCTTTCGCTAAAGCCATAAAAAAACGGCTAAAGCCGCTGTAAACATGAGGGAATATTTCCTGAGCCCAAAAATCATAAGCGTTGCTCCCGAAAACGCTTGGCTACAAACACTATGCCAGCCAGTGTTGAACGGCGGAAAAAACGCCAGCAATGGCTAGAAACTTTCTTAAAACACTTAATGGACTTTTGAATTGGGCAATTGAACAAGGGCTTTTAGAAAACAATCCAACAGCAGGAGAAAAAAGACGTTGAGAAATATTATCAAAAACGATCTATCGGTACACATAAACGCGTATGGATTGATGTTCTTCTGTATACGGGCTTGCGTCGTAGTGATGCGGTTCGTATTGGCTGGAAAGACGTTAAAGATAATATTATTCATGATCAAAACAAAAAAAATTAAAATAGGAACCTTCCTCTTGATTTTTCCTGAAATAGAATCAATCCTTAAAACGAGTTTTATTAACGATAAGGATGTTAACTTGTAGTAAAATCAAATAAGCCCATTAAGAAAATTTTGCCAACCTAGTTCGTGAGATACTAAAGCAGTAAAAATAAAAAAACAGCCAAAGGATTAAGAAAATAAGTAACAGCCCAGAGTGCTAACGCAGACGCTATATACTTCAAAAATGAAAGAATATTTTTTAGCAAATGATAAACAGTAAGCGTAGCTCTATATCAAAACGACTGATATAAAAACTCACATAAGAAAACAAACCAATAGAATTAAAAGAAATCAAAATTTTTGAACTTTTACATAACCCAGTGATGTTAATCAAACATGGTGATCCCGACAGGATTCGAACCTGTGACCCACGGCTTAGAAGGCCGTTGCTCTATCCAGCTGAGCTACGGGACCAACTGATCATTTTCTCAATTCCAAAAAGTGTCTTTAACTCAATGCGTCCAAGGTTGTTGCCTATCACTGCGAAAATTATCAGAATAAGAAACAGCACGCCGAATCGATCTATGTGTTTTTTCTACACGATAAGGAATAGCATTCTTGCGGGCAAAAGCAACTGCCTCTTCTTTCCTATTGAACTGGATTTTTATTTGATTATTCATATCAGATGTCGCCGTATATCCCATAAGAGGCTCAAGCATTTTTGCCTGTAACGGCTCATATTGCAAAATCCAAACACCAGTACTCCTCCTACCTGACTGCATCGCTGTCTTCGCAGGATTATAAATACGTGCGATCATGGTTACTTTCCTTTAGACGATACATAAACATTTAAATGATAATTTCTCGCCACACACCCCTACTTGAACTATCTTCCACATCCTATCAAATATGGTCGGAGCGATAGGATTCGAACCTACGACCCCCTGATCCCAAATCAGGTGCGCTACCAAGCTGCGCTACGCTCCGTCATTCACATTTATTTGATGCACCTTCCCTAAAATTTTCACAACAGAAGTGCAAGAGAAAAACACACTTTTTTTAATTTTATTGCTTTTCTTTACAGAAAAAAAACTTTTTTAAAATTCTTTTTGCTAAATAACACATTCATTGACAGAAATAAGCAAACGATACTAAAAAATCCACTTTACATTAACAGACAACTAATTTTTTCATAAGCACACAATTTTTATATTACTTTCAAAAATCTTTCATGACAACAAAACATATAACGAACATAATTTTAATAACAAAATAACTTGAACATCACAAAAAAATTCCAAATAGTATAAACCTCCAACATTCTCACCTGATTCGTATAAAATCCAATATACAACATGAAGAAAACTGATTAAGTTCCCCTGCTATTCTATCTTCCCCATCACTTTTATTTTTTAATTCTATACTCACCTACAATGCAAATGCATAAACTAAAGAACAAACACTATTCTCAATAGAGAAAAAACCTTCTTTTCAAAAATCACTTTCAAACGCTTAAATGTGCTTGGATAAGTCATGAAAACAATCGTCATAAATTAAAAACTGCAAAGTCATTCAAAAAACGTATTAAGCAAATTACAAAAAAATAAAAATGCCATTATACCAAAAAGGAAAAAACTTAAAAAAACCATTCTATCTGAGCATTATAACAACAATAGAACACAAGCACTTTCTATTGAGAAATTTGGGCCATATAAAAAATATTTACTGTATTTGCATATTAAGGACTTCAGCAATAACAGCCCGCGTTATTTTGCTTTTTCTTTGTAACGCTAACTGATCAACGGAATCAATAACACGCTTTAATGAAAATAAAGAACGCTCACAACGGCTTACAAGATACGCAATAGTATCCGGATGAACAATAATCTGCTTATCAGAAAAAAGTTTAAAAGCAACAGCTGTTAACAATGCATCATCAGGCTGATTAATCGCAACTAACATAACCGAATTAAGGCGACTTTTGAGATCATTTAACTTTAAATTCCACGCTGAAGGTACTGTACGTGCCGTTATCAACAAAGTAGCATGATGTACATCAAGATTCGCTTGCTTAACGCTGTTAATTAAGTGAAAAAGCTCTGTTTCTCTAATTTCATCCGCATCAATATCCTCAATTAAAAGTGATCTTCCTGAAGAAGCCACAGCAATAGCCTGATCAACTTCATTGCGATGAAAACTTAAAGCATCAGCTTTCTGCACCCATACGCTAGAAAAATGCGTTTTCCCAGATCCTTCTTTTCCAACCAAAACTGCAATAGGTAAGACCCAATTTGGCCAATGATCAATAAGCTGAAAAGCCATACGATTGCTTTCCGTTACTACCAAGTCATCAAATTGGAAAGCTGGATTATAAAAAAAGTTTAAGGGTAATTGCGTTTCACGCCCCTTCATTCTAGCAACTCCGAATTTCCACTTCGTGAATACATCTGAGAATTAAGGTAAGTATGAAGAGCAAAACGAACCAAAACACCAACAGCCGCCGCAGCAGGAACCGCAACAAGCATACCAGTGAAACCAAAGAGTGAAGAAAAAGCAAAAAGTGCAAACATCAGCCACACCGGATGCAATCCCACTGATGACCCCACAAGTTTTGGTTGAAGAATATAACCTTCAATAAACTGACCAATTAAAAAGAGAACCATAACAACGACGATCCAACCCCAATTATTGGGGTAAAACTGAACCCATGCAACACCAACAGAAAGCACAAAACCACTCATTGTACCAATATAAGGAACAAAGCTTATAAGACCAATAAACATACCAATCAAAAGACCAAAATTAAGTCCCGTGATAGTTAAACCAATAGCATAATACCCTCCCAATATTAAACAAACTGTTCCTTGTCCACGAACAAAGCCAGCAATAGCTCTATCCATTTCATAAAAAATACTGCGAACAGTCTCAAGATGATCCCTTGGTATTAACGAATCAACTGCTGCAACCATACGCGGCCAATCTAATAACATGTAAAATGCCACCACAGGTGCCACAACAAATAGGCTCACAAGATTAACGATAGATTTTCCTGACTTCAAAAGTGAATTCAAAAGAGATGTAATAAAATCAGAACTTTTTCCCAAAAGCCCTTTAATATTACTCTGTAATTCATTTGGATCACTACCAAAATAGCGCCTAACCCAATCAAAATCATGCTCAACAAAAAAAGTTTGAATACGATTAATATAGATAGGTAAACCATCACTCATAAACTGCTGTATTTGCCAACTGATAATAGGAATTAAAATAACTAAAGCAGCAACAAAAATAACAACAATAAACAAACTAATGAGGATAGTACCAAAAACACGACGAATACCAAATTTTTCAAACAATTGAACAATGGGGTTAAGAAAGTAAGCCAACACAATTCCTGCTACGAAAGGAAGCAAAACGGATCCAAAAACAAACATAAAAAGAATGAAAAAAATCAGCGTACCAAGCCAGAAAAAAATTTGTTTTTTCATATTGTTCGGTAACGGTACTTGAGTATAAGCTGGTACATAAGTCTTATAACGGTCACGAGACCCACTCTGACTCACCTTCTTGTTCACAAGCTGCGAAGCAAAATGATCGTGATTATCTACCTTGCTCATAAAATATCCTAAAAAATTCTTCACAAAAGATTATAAACTTCTTTTACATGGGTCAAGAAAATACATAGGTCAAGCAAAATGGCTTATTTATTAAATACTAAATATCAATATCTCTTGCAGAGGTAACTTTATCATGGCATTGCATAACACCAAAATCTGATTTTCCATAAGGAAGACTCCAATGAGCAATCAAGATCTCATAAATAATAAATCCAAGTGTGCTCTTACCTACGCAGAAGCCGGTGTAAACATCGATATGGGTAATGCCATGGTAAAAAAAATTAAACCCTTTATACGCTCAACAAAACGAGCAGGAACAAATGCAGAAATTGGCGGCTTTGGTGGCCTCTTTGATTTAAAAGCAGCCGGCTTCACAGATCCTATTCTTGTAGCGGCCAATGATGGCGTAGGAACAAAATTAAAAATTGCCATTGAAGTAGGTATACATGACACTGTGGGTATTGACCTCGTAGCCATGTGCGTTAATGATTTACTCGTACAAGGTGCTGAACCTCTCTTTTTTCTTGATTACTTTGCAACTGGTAAGCTGAACCCTGAACAGGGTGCTACAATCGTTTCTGGTATAGCAAAAGGATGTAAACAAGCAGGCGCGGCTCTTATTGGAGGAGAAACTGCAGAAATGCCAGGCATGTATGCAGAAGGAGATTATGATTTAGCAGGTTTTGCTGTAGGAGCATGTGAACGCAGCGCATTACTCCCTTCAAAAAATCTTACAGAAGGCGATATTATTTTAGGACTTAACGCTTCCGGAGTCCATTCCAACGGCTTTTCTCTTATAAGACAAATCATACAACAAAATAACCTAAAATGGGAAAATCCTGCTCCATTTAATCCTCAAATCAGCCTTGGTACAGCGTTGCTCACACCAACACGTATTTATGTAAAATCGCTTCTATCTATTATGCGAAATTATGAAGGAATTAAAGCTCTTGCCCATATCACAGGTGGAGGCTTTTCTGAAAACATTCCACGAGTACTTCCATCTTCTCTGTGCGCTGAAATTAATCTTTCTGCCATTCATGTTCCATCAGTTTTTTCATGGATTGCCAAGCAAGGTAAAATAGAAGAAACAGAAATGCTGCGAACATTTAATTGCGGCATTGGCATGGTTATTATCGTAGCGCAACACGCAGTTAAAAAAATTACGCAATCACTTGAAATACAAGGAGAAACCGTTACCCCCCTCGGCATTTTAACAAAACGCCAAGATAAAGAAATACTCTATAAAGGTGTACTGCACTTATGAAAAAACAAATTGTTATTTTTATTTCTGGCAACGGATCTAATATGGTTGCCCTTGCCAAAGCAAGTAAACAAAAAGAATATCCGGCTGAAATCATCGCAGTTATTTGCGATAATCCTTATGCTGCGGGCATTGAAAAAGCGCGTAACAATAACTTGCCTACGCACATTATTGATCGCAAAAACTATCCAACGAAAGAAGCACACGAAGAAGCTATCTTTACGGTTTTAGCTCAATATAGGCCAGATCTTCTCTGCTTTGCTGGCTATATGCGCCTTATCTCATCGCGTTTTGTAAAACTTTATGAAGGCCGAATTTTAAATATTCACCCTTCTCTTTTACCTTCATTTAAAGGTTTAAAAACACATGAAAGAGTTTTACAAGCAGGCGTTAAAATCACTGGTTGCACTGTTCATCTTGTTACAGAAGATATGGATGCAGGAAAAATTCTTGCCCAAGCAGCTGTTCCAGTGTGTCCAAATGATACCGCTGAGTGCTTAGCAGAGAGAGTCCTTAAAGCGGAACATAAACTCTACCCCGAAGCCTTAAAAGCCTTCATTGATGGAAACAAAAAAATGATAGATGCTCAACAACAGCTTTTATCCTTTTGAATATATCAACCAGCACTTTCCAACCTTGTAAAAAAATTTCCTGTACCCTCCTCTCTTATAAAGTTTGAATAGGATAAAGTCACATTATCTTCATGAATATTTTTATAGAAAATGTGCAATGCTTATCTTTTCAAGATACTCATTTTCGTCTAAAAAATTTTAAAATAAACAATATTTCTATTACACAATTTTTCATTTCATTGTGCAAGTGTTTCTTTAACTATTAGTGCTAACTGTTTGAGTGTAAATGGTTTAGATAAAAAACCAAAAACAGCATCTTGTGGAAGGTTTTTAGCAAAAGCATCTTTTGCGTATCCAGAAACAAAAATAAATTTGATATCAGGATATTTTTTACGTGCTTCCTTAAGCAAAGTAGGCCCATCCATTTCTGGCATCACCACATCAGAAACAATAATATCAATAGCCCCCTTATTTTCCTCAAGAATGGTAAGTGCTTCTACCCCGCTTGCTGCCTCTAAAACAGTATATCCTCTCATTTGAAGCGCTCTTACCCCACCCATTCTGACAGCATCTTCATCTTCAACCAACAAAACAGTCGCCGATCCTGTTAAATCTGTATTTTTTTCTTGCTCTTCACCTTTTTCAATCAGCGGAAAAATTTTTCCCTTATTATGAGGAATATAACGGGGGAGAAAAATATGAAATGTTGCTCCCTCTCCCTCTCTGCTATCACAGTAAATGTAACCACCTGTTTGTTTAATAATTCCATAAACCATGGACAACCCAAGCCCAGTTCCTTGTCCAACTTCCTTTGTTGTAAAAAATGGTTCAAACATCTTTTCTTGTATAGCAGCTGATATACCAGTCCCTGTATCTGAAACAGTCAATTGCACATACTCACCAATTGCAAAACCAACATGATCAAATGCAGCACTCTGTTGTTTTGTAATATTATTTGTTGCAATCGTTACAACCCCTCCATCAGGCATAGCATCACGCGCATTAATAACCAAATTCATAATAACACGCTGAAAAGATGCTTGATCAACTTCAACGCTCCACAAATCTCTTCCATGAATAATTTTTAACTGAACATTATTGCCTAAAAGGGGTAAAATAAGATTGCGAATATCTGATAAAACCTCTGTAAAATCTACCTCTTCAGGACGGAGTGTTTGCTTCCGAGAAAAAGCTAGTAATTGTTGTACAAGCGCAGCTGCACGATTAGCATTATTTTTGATATTGATAAGATCAGCATAGGCAGGATCAGAACTACGATGTGTATTTAAAAGAAGATCGCATGACATCAAAATTGCTGTTAAAACATTATTAAAATCATGAGCAATACCGCCAGCTAATTGCCCAACAGCTTGCATTTTCTGGCTTTGCATCATTTTATCTTCAAGCGCTTTTTGTTCTGTTGTTTCTATAACAGAGATAATGACCAAATCTCGCAATGCTTCGCCGTGATAGGACAATATAGGCATAATATGGAGACGTAAATGGCGTTCTTCATTATTTTCTAAAACTGTTTCTAGAGAGACTGAATAATTTTTATTTGTCATGATTTTCTGAAAGGCACGCTCTAACTGTGCACGATCATGGTGAAATATAACATCATAAAGATTGATAGTTTTTCCCGTACATCCCGTGAGTAATGAAAAGACATTATTCATGTGAATCAAATATCCTTTCTGATCCGCCACTGCTATTGCAAAAGGGCTTGCATCAAAATACGCTACCAGTGCACTAGGTAATTTTGATTGATCACCGTCCTCTTCCTTTTGTACCTGCTGTGGAATTACGACAATACGATAAATAGCTTCACCTTCTAAGAGAGAAGAAACACACATAAAACAATTCAATATTTTCTTAATACCGGTCTCTGAATTTAAACATAACGAAAACATATAAGGTAAAGAGTACCCTGAACTTTGATGTTTGTCGTATTGCAAACAAATATCACGCCACGCGCTATTAACTCCAACACTACCAAATAATTGATCAAAACTATATTGCCCAATAGTAAAGTTAGCCAAGTCAATTGAAAACCATTCAGCAAAAACTGTATTTGCATAAAGAACATTCCCTTGGGTATTAATGGATAGAAAACCAACAGGAGCTTGATCTAAATGATTGATAGCTTCTTGGAGATTCGAGAAAAAAACTTCACGACATTCTTGCAGATGCGAAATATCGGCAATACGCCAAAATAAAAGTTTTTTTCTCCTCCTTGTAATTGGTTGAACAGAAATATTATACCAAGCAGATTTTTTTTGTGTAGAATGGGCAAAAATCGGTTGCTCTACCCTTAATTCTTCTTGCGCTGCAAGATGACTACGTGCCGCAACCTTTAAGCGATACGCAAGTGCACCAGCCCCTGGAAGATCAGCAATAACCACATAACAAGTGGATTCAGGCTTATAGGTAAGAATTTTTTGGTAATTTTGATTAGAGTAATAAACAAAACCAGACAAATCGGAGACTATAATTGCATCATCGCTACTATTAAAGATGCTAAGATCAAAATCTTCATGAAACTGTAATACATTACATTTTAAAACCCCCATTCCAATAAGAACGAGTGAAGCAACCCCTATAATCGCTAAAGCCCAAAAAGAAATCAATCCAATCTTTTGCAAATAGCTTTGCGGATAAAAAAAATCTAGAATACCTACAATGAAGAGAAAAGCTATTACAAAAACAACACCTCCTCGATTTACAGAAGAAGACGATGATTTCCCACTATTCTCAAAACTTTTATCCATCTCACTTTGCCTTGATTAGAGCTGTTACCACAAATTACCTCCATAATCATTGTTATAAAGTATATACCATGATAATATCTCCTTAAGAAAAATCACTCATCTTATGTTATAAGCAAACCTTTTAAGGGTATATTTACAAACTTATCTCAATAAAAAATAATATTTCCATTTCAAAATGAGAGAAACTCCATGTATATCTGGTTATCAAACCAAATAGGCACATCTGCCGCGAACATAACCACAAGCGTTGTGTTTTTTATAATAACAATCACAGCTCTTGCTACAATCATCCTATTTGTGCGTCGTTTAAATACAGGAAGATTCAGTATCAACAAAAAAAAGCATCTATCACGATTAACTTTATGTGATACACTTTCTATCGATCGCGCACGTCGTCTTATTTTGGTACGTTGTGATGATAAAGAGCATTTGCTTCTTATTGGCGGACTGACAGATGTTGTTGTAGAATCGAATATTACCACTACATCCATGATACAAAAGAACGAAACACAGCCAACATTAACAACAACAGAAATCAATCCAGATCTCACAGAAAAAATATCTTTTTCCAGAAATGAAAGAAAACATACACAAAACACTTCCCCTAGCTCTTTTATGAAGCAAAACGTAGAAGATTCAGCAATTACTGCTGAAATTGAAGGACGGCAGGAGCCATCCTTATTTATCCCTGCCGCAAAAAAATAAAATACGCGACTCTAGCGCCGTACATCTCATTTGCTCATCATCTCAATCGACTTTAATCGTCACGATAAACTTTTTCCCGTCGTTCGTGGCGTTCCTGTGCTTCCAACGATAAAACTGCAATCGGTCGAGCTTCAAGACGCTTTATGCTAATAGGCTCACCAGTTTCCTCACAAAAACCGTAAGTTCCATTATCGATGCGCTCCAAAGCAGCATCTATCTTTGAAATGAGTTTTCTCTGACGATCACGAGCACGTAATTCGATTGTACGATCAGTTTCGCAGGATGCTCTATCAGTTAAATCGGGTTGACCAACATTCTCTTCTTGCAAATTTTCCAAAGTCCCACGCGCTTCTCTTAATATATCATTCTTCCAAGAAACTAATTTAGCACGAAAATACGCCTTTTGTCGCTCATTCATAAAAGGCTCATCTTCACTAGGGCGATACTGATCATCAATCTCTTCGCTCATGCCATAAAAACCTCCACATATGGTATGTGCGGTCTATATATTGTCCAACACTGATCAACACAAGTATAAAATATTTTTTTATACACCCTATAATATGTTTAAAATCACTGTTTAAGTCTTCAGCTATTCTTTCTGCACAGCACATTATTCCCTTGACATAATAACTAAAATCAAGGCTTATCCATAAATCCCCTTTCTAATCTATCTAAAAGCATAAAAAATGCAGACATTCATCATCATACGCAACAACCTTACTGAATTATTGAGCAAGACTCAAATCTACTAACAACAAATCATCTCAATATGCAAAAAATAAAAATTTTCACAAAAGCAGAGTGTGATATTCACGATTCAAATACATCAAAGCGTCTTTTTCTTGATTACGGTTGATTGCAACAACTTCACCAATCAAAACAAAATGGGTTGCATGTTCATGCCAACAAATTAAACGACAATCAAAAGACGCTAAGGCGCTTGAAAGACTAGGTGCACCAGTCTGCAAAGTTCTCCATTGTGCTATACTAAAATGTTCATTTTGTGTATAATTACAAGACCTAGAAAAAATATCTGCTAATGAACGATGTTTTCCTGCTAAACTATTAACACAAAAATTTCCATTTTCCATAAACAAATGATTCTTGAGGTTATGCCGCATGAGGCAAACAAGAAGTGTTGGGGGATCATCAGATAAAGAACAACACGCTGAAACTGTCACCCCGCGCCTTCCTTTAATGCCATTTGTTGTCACAATATGCACAGCTCCTGCAAAATGACTCATAGCATCTCGATATTCTTGCGAAGAAACAGTAATATTATGTTGAAGTTCAGGCATTAAATGTGTTGTATGGTTTGACATATCTCTCACTTATACAGTTTTAAAATTCCAAGTGATCTTTCCATAAAAAGATCTATTCATATACTCTACAATACAAATGATGTTTTAGTATACAAAACTACATGCTAAAAAGGCCAACCTAGGAGATTTTAATGCCTCATTCTCATCTCATTTCACCTTCACTCTTGGCTTCTGATTTTTCCAAACTTGGCAAAGAAGTATTAGATGTTGTTGATGCAGGTGCAGATTGGTTGCATCTTGATATAATGGATGGCCATTTTGTCCCTAATATCACTTTTGGTCCTGATGTCGTCAAGACACTTCGTCCATTAACCAAAGCAATATTTGACGTTCATCTGATGATCGCACCTGTAGATCCTTATCTTGAAGCTTTTGCACAAGCTGGTTCAGATATTATAACTATTCATGCTGAAGCAAGTCCCCATCTTCATCGTTCACTACAAATAATCAAAGCAACAGGAAAAAAAGCAGGAATTGCAATCAATCCAAGTACATCAGAACATGTGCTTGAATATTTGCTTGATCAATTAGATCTTATCCTCATCATGACAGTCAATCCTGGTTTTGGTGGACAAAATTTCATTCCAGAAATGAAAGATAAAATCAAACGCGTTAAAAGTATGATCGCTAACAGGCCTATTGATCTTGAAGTAGATGGTGGTATCACAGTTGATACAATTGGAATAGCTGCAAAAGCTGGTGCAAATGTATTTGTTGCAGGTTCTGCAATTTATAAAGATGGAAACAAAGAACTTTACAAAACACGTATTAACGCACTGCGCCAAGCAGCAGCTCTCTCACAATAAGGAAAAATCATGATAGCACGTTATTCCCGATCTGAAATGGTAACAATTTGGTCAGCAAAAACGAAATATCGTATTTGGTTTGAAATTGAAGCACATGCCTGTGATGCACTTGCTGAACTAGGAATTATTCCAAAAGAAGCAGCAAAGATTATATGGGAAAAAGGGGACGCAGCCGAATTTGATGTTAATCGCATTAATGAAATTGAGGCAATCACCAAGCATGATGTTATCGCATTCCTAACCCACTTAGCTGAATTTGTTGGACCAGAAGCACGCTTCATCCACCAAGGTATGACATCATCAGATGTTCTAGATACAACGCTAAATATTCAGTTGATGCGTGCCAGTGATATTTTGCTAAAAGACATAGACCAACTTCTTGAAGCGTTAAAAAAACGTGCCTTTGAACATAAAGAAACAATCACCATTGGGCGAAGTCACGGCATTCATGCTGAACCGACAACATTTGGAGTCAAATTCGCCCTTGCATATGCTGAATTTTCCCGTTGCCGCAAACGCCTTCTTGCAGCACGTGAAGAAATTTCTACTTGTGCTATTTCAGGAGCCGTAGGAACTTTTGCTAACATTGATCCACGCGTTGAAGAACATGTAGCAAAAGCATTGGGTATGCGTTTTGAACCCGTTTCTACCCAAGTTATACCACGTGATCGTCATGCTATGTTCTTTGCAACGCTTGGTGTTATTGCTTCATCTATTGAACGGCTAGCTATAGAAATACGTCATCTACAGCGAACAGAAGTACTTGAAGTAGAAGAGCATTTCTCACCTGGGCAAAAAGGCTCATCTGCTATGCCCCATAAACGTAATCCAGTTTTAACAGAAAATTTAACTGGGTTAGCGCGTATGGTACGTGCATACGCAATACCTGCCATGGAAAATGTAGCACTTTGGCATGAACGAGATATTTCTCATTCATCTGTTGAGCGTTATATTGGCCCTGACGCTACCATTACACTTGATTTTGCTCTTGCCAGACTCACATCTGTCATTGAAAACCTAATTGTCTATCCCCAAAATATGCAAAAAAATCTTAATAAATTCCGCGGGCTTGTTCATTCACAACGAGTGCTTTTAGCACTCACGCAAGCTGGGATTAGTCGTGAAGATTCTTATCGGATTGTACAACGAAATGCGATGAAGGTTTGGGAACAAGGAAAAGATTTTTTAGAAGAACTGCTCAATGACGGCGATATTACAAAAGTCTTAAGTGAAGCGGAACTTCGCGAAAAATTCGACCTTTCTTACCACACCAAACATATCAACACGATTTTTAAACGCGTTTTTGGGGAATGACGAAGATTGCATATCAGGAACAGAGTTATTGTCTTCCACCTATGAGACAAAACCTATTGTAATGAAAGAAATAGTTCATGAAAGCAAATCAACTCGATATTCTTATTGTTCCTGGCTACAAAGGATCTGGTCCTGATCATTGGCAAACACGATGGGAAAAAAAATTGTCTACAGCCCGCCGCGTTAAACAAGCCCATTGGTCAAAACCTGTTTGTGAAGAATGGGTTAATGAGGTTGAAATCGCCATTGCACAAGCTCAAAAACCCGTTATGATTATTGCCCATTCATTAGGAGTTCCAACGGCTATTCAAGCAACGCTACAAAACGCAGAAAAAATTTGTGGTGCCTTTTTTGTTGCACCTCCAGATGTAAGTAATAAAAAAATACGCCCCAAACATTTAATGACATTTGGCCCCTATTATTGCAAAAAGTTATCCTTTCCTTCTGTAGTTGTAGCCAGCCGAAACGATGAATTTTGTCAATTCTCAGTAGCAGAGAATCTTGCCAATGATTGGGGAGCTCTCTTTGTTGACGCTGGTCAGTCAGGCCATATTAATGCAGAATCTGGATATGGACCTTGGCCTGAAGGGCTTATGGTTCTCTCCCATTTCCTTGCAAAAATCTGATCCAAAAAAGATAATCGTCTTTACCCTATCTACGCAGTTCCATTTTTCTTTTGCAGCCCCACAATGACAAAAGTTATAAGAAGTGTTATAGCAATCATTGAGAATTTCTGCCAATTAGGATAGTATCACTTATCAACGCTATTTAAAACCTCTCAAACCAATAGAGAACTATAATGAATCGTCGCCACCGTATATATGAAGGCAAGGCCAAAATTTTATATGAAGGACCTGAACCAGGGACCTATATTCAATTTTTTAAAGATGACGCAACTGCCTTTAATGCAAAAAAGCATGAAGTTATCGACGGAAAAGGGGTTTTAAATAACCGTATTTCGGAACATATCTTCAGCCATCTTAGCCGTTTGGGTATCCCAACACATTTTATCAAGCGTATAAATATGCGCGAACAACTCATTAAAGCCGTTGAAATTATTCCGTTGGAGGTTGTTGTTCGAAACATTGCCGCTGGCTCTCTTTCTAAACGTTTGGGATTGGAAGAAGGAACCGCTCTTTCGCAATCCATCATTGAATTTTATTATAAAAATGATTCTCTTGATGACCCAATGGTAACTGAAGAACATATCACTGCCTTTGGATGGGCTGTTCCACAAGAGATAGAAGACATTATGCAACTTGCGATTCGTATTAATGATTTTCTTTCTGGACTTTTTGCAGGTGTTAATATTCAATTAGTTGATTTTAAAATGGAATTTGGTCGTTTGTGGGAAGATGAAACGATGCGCATTGTTCTTGCTGATGAAATCTCACCTGATTCTGCCCGACTATGGGATATGCAAACACGAGAAAAAATGGATAAAGATCGTTTTCGGCATGATATGGGAGGACTTATTAACGCTTATCAAGAAGTTGCCAAACGTCTCGGAATCATCAATGAAAATGAGCCTCCACGACCAAGTGGTCCCGTTTTAGTAAAATAAACAATAAGATGACGTTATATCACCTTCCTTGACATTGGTAAGTAGATCTCCTCAAAGAGAGAGATTTTAGCAACAGGAAATAAGAAATGAAAGCACGCGTTACAGTTACCCTAAAAAGCAGCGTTCTTGATCCACAAGGAGAAGCGATTGTTAATGCTTTAAAAAGTTTAGCTTTCAAAGGCATTCACTCTATTCGCCAAGGGAAGGTTTTTGATGTTGTGCTTGATGATCAACCTGCTGAAACGGCAAAGCAAAAACTCGAAAAGATGTGTGAAGAGTTACTTGCAAATACTGTTATTGAAAATTACACTATAGAACTCCTTTAAATGGAACTTTCCATGAAAACTGCCATCATTCAATTGCCTGGACTAAATCGCGATCGAGATATGGTCGCAGCATTACATCATATAACAGGCGTTGAACCATTCAAAATTTGGCAAACAGATTCAACAATTCCAGATGTAGATGTCATTGTTATTCCTGGTGGTTTTTCTTATGGGGATTACTTAAGATGTGGCGCTATTGGCGCACGAACACCAGTTTTACAAGCCGTTCGTGAGAAAGCAGAAAAAGGTATTACAATAATCGGTATATGTAATGGATTTCAAATTCTATTGGAAGCTGGATTATTACCCGGTGCTTTAATGCGTAATGCTTCATTGAAATTTGTTTGTCGTGAAATAAAGCTTGAAGTAACCAATACCAATACAAAATTTTCTCGATATTATTCTAAAGGACAAATCATTCGTTGTCCTGTTGCACATCATGATGGAAATTATTTTGTTAACAGTGAAATATTAAAACAAATGGAAGATAATGAGCAAATTGTTTTCCGCTACGCAGAAAATACAAACCCTAATGGTTCACTTAATAATATTGCTGGTATTACCAATAAAGCTGGTAATATTCTTGGTATGATGCCTCACCCTGAAAATTTCATTGAACCAGCACATGGTGGTACTGATGGCCGCTTACTTTTCCAAAGTGCTTTAGAATTTGCAAATGGGTAATAATAAAAGAGAAATTATGTTATTTAACTTTTTTAAAGTCAAAAATCTCTATCATCTCCTATGCAGTAAATTTACGAATCAAAGACTTTACAGACCCAGTGGATGGTATTTCTCTAAAAACACACAAAGATTTATTCAAAAGCCGTTTCTGGTCTTTGAATCACCGAATAAATCACTAGAGTCTCAGTTAATGGTTTGTGCACTTCTGCCTTATCAAACAATACAACCATTTATGATCTAAGCTGCTAGATTTAAAAGAATAAAAATGCTAAATTTTGATTAATTTTACGGATAAACTACTCATGAATCCTTGCAATAATAATATCGCCATTACACCAGAATTAATTGCACAACACGGCTTAAAAGATGATGAGTATCAACATATCCTAACCTTAATTGGGAGAGAGCCAACATTTACTGAGCTGGGAATTTTTTCTGCAATGTGGAACGAACATTGTTCTTATAAATCATCTAAAAAGTGGCTTAAAACTCTCCCAACAAAAGGAAAGTGTGTTATTCAAGGACCTGGTGAAAATGCTGGTGTTGTGGATATTGGTGAAGGTCAATGCGTAGTTTTCAAAATGGAGAGTCATAACCATCCCTCCTACATTGAGCCTTATCAAGGTGCGGCGACAGGTGTTGGTGGCATTTTACGAGATGTCTTTACAATGGGTGCCCGCCCTATCGCAACCATGAATGCATTGCGATTTGGTTCTCCTGATCATCCTCGAACACGCCATCTTGTTGCTGGTGTCGTTTCTGGAATTGGTGGCTATGGAAATTCTTTTGGTGTTCCAACCATTGGAGGAGAAGTGAATTTTGATAAGCGTTACAATGGCAATATCCTTGTCAACGCTTTTGCCGCTGGTATTGCAAAAACAAACTCTCTTTTTTACTCTAAAGCGCAAGGAGTAGGGCTTCCTGTCGTTTATCTTGGTGCCAAAACAGGACGTGATGGTGTCGGTGGAGCAACAATGGCTTCTGCCGAATTTGATGATTCAATCAGTGAAAAACGCCCAACCGTTCAAGTGGGTGATCCTTTTACGGAAAAATGCCTTTTTGAAGCTTGCTTAGAACTCATGGAGCTAGGAGCTGTCATTGCTATCCAAGATATGGGAGCAGCAGGCTTAACATCTTCTGCAGTTGAAATGGGAGCAAAAGGAAATTTGGGTATAGAGCTTAACCTCGATAAAGTTCCTGTTCGTGAAGAAAACATGACAGCCTACGAAATGATGCTTTCTGAAAGCCAAGAGCGTATGCTCATGGTTCTGAAACCAGAAATGGAACAACAAGCAGCTAAAATTTTTCATAAATGGGGACTTCATTTTTCCATTATTGGCAAAACAACAGATGATTTACGTTTTCGCGTAAAGCATCAAGGGGAAGAAGTTGTTAATCTTCCTATAAAAGAACTGGGGAATGAAGCACCTGTTTATGATCGTCCTTGGAGTGAGCCTGCTAAAAAAACACTTCTTAAAGCAGAAGACGTTGAGAAAGTCGAAAATCTTGGTGATGCACTCCTTACACTGCTAAACTCTGCCAATCAAAGTTCACGGCGATGGATTTATGAACAATATGACACTTTTATACAAGGTAATACGCTTGTTCGCCCAGGAGGCGATGCAGGAGTCGTCCGTGTAAGCAATAACGACAAACGTGCTCTTGCCTTTTCTTCTGATGTGACACCTCGATATTGTGAAGCTGATCCCTACGAAGGAGGAAAACAAGCCGTTGCAGAATGCTGGAGAAATATTAGCACTACGGGCGCAAAACCACTAGCCGCTACAGATAATCTCAATTTTGGTAACCCTGAAAAGCCTGAAATTATGGGACAGTTCGTTTTTGCTATTAAAGGCATAGGTGAAGCTTGTAAAGCTCTCGATTTTCCTATCGTTTCAGGCAATGTCTCTCTTTATAATGAAACCAATGGAGAAGCAATTCCTCCTACCCCCACAATCGCTGGTATTGGTCTTCTTGACGACTGGTCTAAAATGGTGACAATCAGCGGTATGCAACATGGAGATAATATTGTTCTGATTGGAGCTTGCGGCTCTCATCTAGGACAATCAATCTACGCACGGGACATTTTAAATATTGATACAGGTGCACCACCTCATGTCGATTTACAACTTGAAAAAAAGCATGGACAATTTGTTCGAGATGTCATTCATCGTGGTTTTGTTCATGCCGCGCATGACATTTCTGATGGAGGATTAGCTATTGCACTTGCAGAAATGGTCATGAAAGCAGGTAAAGGAATCAAAGCAAAATTAAGCAATCAATCACCAGAGCATGCAGAACTTTTCGGAGAAGACCAAGGGCGTTATCTCTTAGCAATCAAACCTGAAGCACTGAATAGCCTTAAAGAACTTGCACAAATAAGTGCAATTTCCTTAACAAAGCTTGGTATAGTTGAAGGCACTTTGCTTAATATAGATGGGATATTAAAACTTTCTGTAGATGAGCTCATACAAGCCTATGAAAGCTGGTTTCCAGAATTTATGGGCGAAAAATAAAGATTTTTTTCATTTCTCTTGGACCTTATGCTAATCTTACTAACAAATTAACAAACACAGGAGAACAATCATGGCAATGAGTGCCAGTGCAATTGAAGCACTTATTCGCGAAGGCATTCCCGATGCAACTGTAACAATTCATGATCTTGCTGGCGATGGAGAACATTACGCTGCAGAAGTTATTTCCGAAAGTTTTCGCGGTAAAAGCCGTGTTCAGCAACATAAAATGGTCTATGATGCTCTTAAAGGCAATATGGGAAACGACCTCCATGCTTTAGCACTACAAACCAATATTCCCAAATAATTTAAAAATTTCTTCTTGCATTCATTCACTCAATACGATTAGAAAATAGTACGAACATAAATGCACACTTATAAAATCTGCAATATCGAGGAATAGAGATGACTACTGTTCATAATTTTATTGACAACGAAATTAAAACAAATGATGTCATTTTATTCATGAAAGGAACACCTGATGCTCCACAATGCGGATTCTCAGGTCAAGTTGTTCAAATCCTTGACTATTTAGGGTTAAATTATAAAGGAATTAATATTTTAACTTCTAATGAATTGCGTCAAGGAATCAAAGACTATTCAAATTGGCCAACAATTCCGCAACTTTATATAAAAGGTGAATTTGTTGGAGGCTGTGATATTGTTAAAGAAATGTTTCAAAACAATGAATTGCAAGAACTGCTAAAAGAAAAAGACATTCCCTGCAATAAATCATAAGCATCTCTTATTTTATCCAGTCTTTTATAGAACCGTGTTCAGTCGAAACTTTTATTTCAAGGACGCATATGTCACATTCAATCGACGAACAAACGCATAGTGATACGATTAGAAAAAAAATCGGCTATAAAGAATTTGTTGTCCTCATTGGTTCGCTTATGGCCATCAATTCTATAGCCGTTGACATTATGCTGCCGGCTATGCCTGATATTTTAAACAGCTTACATGTCATTAATGAAAATGATCAGCATTATATCATTTCTTGTTATCTTATTAGCTATGGTATCACACAAATATTTTTTGGTCCAATAAGTGATCGTTATGGGCGACGTAAGATCCTTCTCATTGGTCTTGCTTTTTATTCATTTACGGCGATTGGTTGTGCTTTTATATCCAATTTTTCTTTATTGCTTATTTTACGTATCTTGCAAGGCATGGGAGGTGCCGCTATGCGTGTACTCACTGTTTCCATTGTACGTGATCTTTATAGTGGTCGAAAAATGGCAGAAGTCATGTCTATCGTCATGATGGTTTTTCTTATCGCACCAATGATTGGACCCGCAACAGGACAAGTTATTCTACTATTCGGGCACTGGCAATTTATTTTTATATTCATGGCAATGATCGGTTTTGGTCTCATGATTTGGATTCAATTGCGCTTGCCTGAAACTCTTTATGCACAACGCTCTCTTTCTTTTTCTTCGATCAGACATAATCTATGGATCGTTATAACCAATCGCACAACACTTTGCTACACACTGGCAACTTCTATCATTCTAGGTTGCATTTTTACCGCCGTTAATACATCACAACAAACATATGAGGGGATTTATAACCTAGGTCTCTGGTTTCCCCTTGCATTTGCTCTTGGTGCTGCGTTTCAAGCTCTATCCTCATTCTTTAATTCTCAACTTGTCGGACGTCTCGGAATGCGCCGTATCGCACACACAATGCTTTTACTCTTTTGTGCCACTTCATTCATCTGGTTTGTCGGATCCATCTTAGCAGATGGCGTTATCCCTTTTCCTTTTTTCATGCTGTTGTTCTGCATACTAATGTTTGCATGCGGCGGTATTATGGCAAATTTCAATACACTTGCTCTCGAATCTGTAGGAAAAATCGCAGGAACAGCATCTTCTGTATCTGGCTTTCTTCAAACATCTATCGGAACAGGCCTTAGCTTTTTTATTGCGCAACAATTTAATGAAACAACCATCCCTAATTCGGCAGGTTTTTTCTTTCTTAGTCTCATTGCCATAGTTCTAGTTTTATGGGCCGAACGTGGGCATTTCTTTAGGCAAAAAAATAATCCTGAATAAATATCGTGATAAAGAAGGTTAAAAGCCACCTTTACCAAAGATTAAATATGCAGTACAATTTAATTGGTAAATTTTCCTGATTTAGGAAAACCTTTTGGAACCAAACGCCCTCCCCCAGCACGCGTTCCCATCCATTCAATGAGATCATTAACTTGACGATTAAAGCAGCGTTCAGCTGTATCTTGCCAAGTTAAACCTTCTGATAAATTAAAAGTTTTGGCATCGAGAATACCACCCTCTTTATAACGTTGCAAACGAACACCTTTACCACGATTCATTTCTGGGATTTGTTCAATGGCAAAAATAAGCATTTTACGATTTTCACCAACCACTGCAACATGATCACCTTTTACCGGAACACAAAGCTTTACTTTATCAGGGGACTTCACATTCATAATCTGCTTGCCTTTTCGTGTATTAGCAATTACTTCAGCTGCAGGTACAATAAAACCATTTCCATGAAATGAAACCAAGAGAAGTTTTTCCTCTGCATTGTGCACAAAAGCTGTAAGAACATCATGTTCATCATCCATATCAACTAAAATACGAATTGGTTCACCATGTCCACGCCCTCCAGGCAAGCTATTTGCACCAATAGCAAAAAATTTTCCGCCAGTACTTACCACCACAATCTTATCTGTAGTGAAAGCCGGAAATGCTAACTTTAAGCAATCCCCTTCTTTGAAAGAAAGTGCTTTGTAATCACTTAAATGTCCTTTTAAAGCACGCATCCACCCCTTTTCAGAAATAACAATCGTGACTGGTTCTTTTTCGATCATTGCTTGATGAATATCACTAATATCATGTCTTGGTGCTTCTTCAAATGTTGTACGCCTTTTCCCTAAGAAAGTATCAGGACCAAAAATTTTACGAACCTTTATGATTTCTTCTGAAATTATTTCCCATTGCTTTGTATGAGAAGCTAACAGACTCTGCAATTTTTCTTTTTCAGCCTTCAGAGTTTCAAATTCTTTACGAATTTCAAATTCTTCAAGCTTACGGAGAGACCGTAACCGCATATTAAGAATCGCTTCAGCTTGATTTTCCGTTAATTCAAAACGGTCGATCAGTTCTTTTTTGGGTTCATCCTCTTCTCGAATAATCTGAATCACTTCATCAAGATTTAAATATGCGATAAGATATCCGTGAAGAATTTCTAATCGACGATCAATTTCATCAAGACGATAATGAGAGCGACGAATAAGTACTTCTTGACGATGTTCAAGCCATTGCTGCAAACTTTTGCGCAAAGAAAGAACGTTCGGTATCTTTCCCAAAGACAAAACATTGAGATTTAGAGGGAATCTTACTTCAAAATCAGTCAATTTAAAAAGGGATTCCATGAGGAGTTCAGGATCAATTGTACGATTTTTAGGAACAAGTACGATACGAATATCTTCTGCCGATTCATCACGAATATCTTCAAGCATTGGTAATCGCCGAGCAAGCAATAATTCTGCTGTTTTTTCAATAAGTCGTGACTTTTGAACTTGATAGGGAATTTCAGTAACAATAATCACATAAGAACCACGACTGCCGGCTTCCTGATGCCAACGTGAACGCAACCGAAAAAAACCACGCCCTGTCCGATAAGATTCCTCAATACTCTTTTTAGGCTCAACTAAAATGCCACCTGTTGGAAAATCAGGTCCAAGCACAAATTGATTTAATTCCTCATCATGTGCATCAGGATGTGTAATTAAATGTAGTGCCGCATCACAAAGCTCAGCAACATTATGGGGTGGAATAGATGTTGCCATACCAACAGCAATACCTGATGAACCATTTGCTAAAAGATTAGGAAAAGCCCCAGGCAAAACAACAGGCTCTTCATCTTCCTCATTATAGGTTAAACGAAAATCAATGGCGTTTTCATTAATACCCTCAAGCAGCAACGCTGCCACTTCAGTCATACGTGCTTCCGTATAACGCATAGCAGCAGCATTATCACCATCAATATTACCAAAATTACCTTGTCCATCAATCAATGGATAGCGAACAGCAAAATTCTGCGCCAAACGCACTAATGCATCATAAATAGATGCATCACCGTGCGGATGAAACTTTCCCATCACATCACCAATAATCCGTGCACATTTTGCATAGGACTGTCCTGGATTAAGTTTGAGCAAACGCATTGCATGGACAATACGCCGATGCACAGGTTTCAAACCATCACGTACATCAGGTAACGCACGGTGTGTAATAGTAGAAAGCGCATAAGCCAAATAACGCTCTTGTAAAGCAGACCGTAATTCTATTGGCTCAATATGTTCTTTATCAAAAGGTAAATTCATTTTATCAGACACAATATTAGAATAACAATTCTCAAAATAATGAGAAATTATTTCATAAGCTTTCTTCAGTACAATCTTTTATGAGTCGAATATTTTTATCAAAAATCGACTATATAAAAATAAACGTTATGATTAAAACATGAACAGAAAATTATATCAATTTGAAAAATTTATATGCGCATTTAAAACAATACATGGAAATGCTTAACGAATTAATTCAAAAGCTTTTGAAGGAATGATAAAACATCGTCTTTAAAAACTTAACGCAAAAAATAAATAGATAAAAGGAAGTGAAAAACACATCCATCGTTATACTTAGAAATGAACACTTTCAGGATAAACGGAAAATCTAACGATAAATAAGTTATCTAACCTCATAACTCTTTAAAAAGCAACCATATTGCATAACAACTACATCCAGTTTTTATGTGATGAGCTTTACAGAGCATTTAAAGATTATAAAATTCAAACTTTCTAGAATATCTCAACCTTTAGCAACACTACCTTATTCTCATAAACACTAAGACACGTGTTATTTTCTACATCGTTGAAAATCTAAAAAGCATAGCCCTAAGCCTGTTATCAACAGTATATACTCTCATATCATTGAAAACATTAAAATTTTATAACACAGTAAACGTGTCATCAACGTTCAAAATCCACCAACTTTATGAACTCTTTTTGTCAGCAGGAGCAATTCGGATTCCTAAATCACGTAATTGTACAGCTGCGACATCAGACGGAGCACTCATCAAAAGATCAAGCGCTTGCTGATTCATAGGAAATAAAGCAACCTCACGTAAATTTTTGACACCTTGTAAAAGCATAATAATACGATCAACACCCGCCGCCATACCACCATGCGGTGGTGCCCCATAATGGAATGCACGATAAAGAGCACCAAAGCGATTTTCTACAACTTCCTTAGTAAGACCAGCAAGATTAAAAACTTTAAGCATCATTTCTGGTGAATGATTACGGATTCCACCCGAAGCAATCTCATAACCATTGCATACAAGATCATATTGAAAAGCTTTAAGAGTAAGAGGATCTTGGCATTCAAGCGCATCCTGCCCCCCCTGAGGAAGAGAAAAAGGATTATGAGCGAAATCAAGTTTTTTTTCATCTTCATTCCATTCAAAAAATGGAAAATCAACAATCCATGCTAAAGAGAAACATTCCCGATCGATAAGGTTTAATTCTTCGCCTACCCGCGTACGTGCTGATCCTGCAAAAGATGCAAATTTCTTTGGATCTCCTGCCACGAAAAAACAAGCATCACCATTTTCAAGTCCAAGCTGTATACGAAGTGCTTCGGTCCTCTGCTCACCAATATTCTTAGCAATAGGCCCTGCTCCTTCAAACTTTCCTCCTTCTTCACGCCAGAAAATATAACCAAGCCCTGGTTGTCCTTCACCTTGTGCCCATACGTTCATACGATCACAAAAAGCGCGGCTTCCACCAGTTTTAGCTGGAATAGCCCATACCTGTGCTTTCTCATTATTTGCTAAAATTTGAGCAAAAACTTTAAAACCAGAATCATAAAAATGCTGAGAGACATCTTCCATAATGATCGGGTTACGTAAATCAGGCTTATCAGAGCCATATTTTCGCATTGCTTCATCATAAGAAATACGAGGAAAGTTTTGTGTTACAGGCTTTCCATTTGCAAACTCTTCAAAAAGAGAGCGCATAATGGGTTCCATTGTTATAAAAACATCTTCCTGTTCAACAAAACTCATTTCAACATCTAATTGATAAAATTCTCCTGGAAGACGATCAGCCCGTGGATCTTCATCTCTAAAACATGGAGCAATCTGAAAATAACGATCAAAACCTGACATCATCAACAACTGTTTGTATTGTTGTGGTGCTTGTGGCAACGCGTAAAATTTTCCTTGATGAATACGACTTGGAACCAAAAAATCACGCGCCCCTTCCGGTGATGACGCTGTCAAAAGCGGCGTGGTAAATTCCGTAAAACCATTATCTTGCATAAAGCGTCTGATAGCAGCAATAATCTCAGAACGACGCATTATATTTCTGTGCATAGTTTCACGACGTAAATCAAGAAAGCGATACTTCAACCGAATATCTTCTGGATAATCAGGTTCGCCAAAAACAGGTAAAGGAAGCTCATCAGACTTCGAAAGAATCTCCACCTCTTTTGCAAAAATTTCAATCTCGCCTGTTGGAAGAGATGTATTAATAACTTCATCAGAACGTGCGCATACTTCGCCATCTACACGAATAACCCATTCAGAACGCACTTTTTCGATAATTTTAAAAGCTGGCGAAGCAGGATCAGCAACAATCTGTGTAATTCCAAAATGATCACGCAAGTCTACAAAAAGGATTCCTCCATGATCACGGACACGATGAACCCATCCCGAAAGACGAACGTTTGTCCCTACATCACATTTACGAAGAGCAGCGCAATGATGACTGCGATAACGGTGCATAGCTTTTGCCTTTAATTATAACATTCTATATGCGCTACAAACGCTTTTTAACAACCATTTGTCAAGATATGAGGATAAAGACTCAAAAAAAAAGTCAATAAAAGACAAATTTAATTTATCTGGTTATAATAAAATAATGATGAATCCTATTACACAAACTACAGATCTTGAAATTGCACTTGCCACTTTACGTACATCAGATTTTATAACAGTCGATACTGAATTTATCCGCGAGACAACTTTTTGGCCGCAACTGTGTTTAATCCAGCTTGCATCACCAGACACTACCGTTCTAATTGACCCAATGTCACAAGATATTGATTTACAAGCATTTTTTGATCTAATGGTAGATAACAAAATTGTCAAAGTTTTCCACGCTGCACGCCAAGATATCGAAACGATTTATCATCTCGGAGGAATTATTCCCTCCCCTCTCTTCGACACGCAAATAGCAGGATCAATCTGTGGATTTGGTGATTCTATCTCCTATGATCAAATTGTACAACGCTGCACAGGGCATCAACTTGATAAATCATCTCGTTTTACAGATTGGAGCTGCAGACCTCTTTCTGAAAAACAACTGCTTTATGCACTTGCCGATGTAACCTATCTGAGAGATATTTACCTCTTATTGAAAAAACAGTTAGAAAAAAACAAACGCATACACTGGATGGATGATGAAATAGCAATCTTATTATCACCAAAAACTTATGATATGCCAGAAGATGAAGCATGGAAAAAAGTGAAAGGAAAAGTCAAAAAACCTCGTGAGCTTGCTGTATTACAAAAAATAGCGGCTTGGCGTGAACGTAAAGCACGAAAATATAATATTCCACGTCGCCATATTATGAAAGATGAGTGCCTTATCGAAATCGCAACGCAACAACCAAAAGATGAAACTGCACTAAAACGTTTGCGCAGTCTTAACAAAAACTGGGATAAATTCTCAATCACGCAAACATTAATCACAGCTGTTCACGAAGGCTTAGCAGTCGATCTTGCGACTTTACCTGCCCTGCCTAAGCATAAACCACTTAATGATACGACAACCGCTGCTGTCGATCTTCTCAAAGTACTCTTAAAACTTGTTGCTAATGAAAATAATATTGCACCAAAAATTATTGCAACTTCCAGTGATTTAGAAAAAATTGCAAATGGATGTGTAAAGAAAAATATCCCTGCTATGAATGGTTGGCGTTATGAAATATTCGGGCAGAAAGCCGAAAAAATGCTAAAAGGTCAAATAGGGTTTTATTTTAGCAACGGAGAAATAAGCATAAAACAGTTCTAATATACAAAGAAAAATTTAACCATTTGTATACTAAGCATTTCGCAACAAAATTTTCTAAAGAAGAAAACTACCCATTTTTGTTGTTGCAAAAACTGATCGAAAATCAAAAGACCAAAACTTTTCAACCTCATTATGTCTCAATATAAATGGAAATAACCTCTATATGATAATACAGTATCTAAAATACACAGCAATATAATATATGAATAGATTTTTATAACCCAGGAGGAAAAAATCAGAAAGTTTCAAAAGCAAGGGGTATTTTTATTATTTTTGATAATTTTTTCAACCGCCCGAGAGGCCGTTCTCCCATTAAATCAGCGTAACGCCTTGGGATATACAATACAACGTGATCTGTTTTTTTACGCCATGATAAATGAGGCAAAATACCAGTAGTAGAAGCACTAAAAAGATAAGCAATACGCATAGTTGCACCAAGAATGCGTGCTTTTTCAATTATATTTTTGGTAGCCAATTGAAAAATGGGCAAGGATTCTTCATCAATGAGCAAACTCGTGTTGCGAAAAAAAACAGCCAGCGCAGCATAAAGACGCCCTTCATGAGAAATTCCCGGATAAGATCCTAATGCTATCTGATGAGCCGCCTCATTGCCTCGATAATCTGGATGTATACGCCAACCAATATCAGCAAGAAGACAGGCAGCTTTACGGTAACGACATTCATTTTCTGTTTCTGAAATTCCAAAAGTTTCAAAAGCATTGGACGTGAAATCAATGAGTTCCTCTGCTTGCTTTGGTGAACGTGCCCGTAAAATAGCCACTTCCGTGCACGCAGCAATTAAAGGATCTGAAAGACGAATCTTTTGTGATAAACGTGAATAAAGAAAGCCTTCACGGACTCCAGCTCCAGAAAAGATTATTTTTTCAAAACCCATACAGCGAATAAGTTCAATAAGAATGATTGCCCCATAAGGCAAAAGCTGACGGCGATTTTTTGAAACAGCTGAAATCCCTTTCATATCATCAATACTGCCACTCACGACAAAACGCAAAAAATCCTCCATCTCAACTGCATCAACTTCATAGCCATGCATCACAGGTAGCCGATAGTGTTTTGTTGCCATATGAAGCTTTGCCAAATTACGCCAAGTTCCTCCTACTGCATAAAAATAACGTGCCATGCCTTTACGAAGGACAGAAGATTTACAAAACTGCTCATGTGCAATTTTTTCAGCGACAGCAATATCATTATTGGACATATACTGTAACCGCAAACCACCTAATGGAAGAGTTATCCCTTCACCTACATCAGAATCATCAACATCAATAAGCTCGAGACTCCCTCCCCCAAGATCACCAGAAATACCTTTTGGCCGGTAAAAGGTAGAAACAACTCCATACGCTGAATAAAAAGCCTCTTCATTTCCTGAAAGAAGATATATTTTATCTTGCAAAATATTTTCAGCATTTTGAATAAATGTTAACCCATTTTTTGCGTCCCGCGCTGCTGCTGTTGCTAGAGTATAAACCTCATCTGCTCCAATTTGTCGACAAAGTGCACGAAACCGTTTCAGTGTTCGCAATGCCATTTCCATTGATTTTTCTTCTAAAAATCCAGTTTTTGCAACTCCTTGACCAAGACCACAGAGAACTTTTTCATTAAATAAAACTGTTGGTGAACGAAGAAGACCTTCGTAAACAACAAGCCTAACAGAATTTGAGCCAATATCGATAACAGCGATAGGCTTGCACCCTTTTAGCCGACCTTGAGCATTTATATATGTCATTGGATTTCAGTCTTTATGCACTTCAGCTTGTTGCCGATGCAACATAATTAAACGCGAAGCAGAAGACACAAAAGATTTTTCCCCACTCAAAAGACCTGCATTTGCCATAAAATACTCCTGTGCATTAAACGGTCTCTCACCTCTTTGCGGCGTTATACGTTTTGATGTCCCGTCATCTAGTATATCAAAGCTTTGCTGATTATCAATGATATTAGCTAACATAATTTGTAAAAGAATCTGCTGACGAACCGTTTTATTAAAAACTGGAACCAATATTTCAATACGATAATCTAGATTACGCGGCATCATATCAGCGGACCCTAAATAAACAAGTGCATTCTCATTAGGCAAATCTTTACCATTACCAAAGCAAAAAATGCGACTATGTTCAAGAAAACGTCCTACTATTGATTTTGCACGAATATTATCTGAAATCCCTACAATACCAGGACGTAAACAACAGATACCACGTACAACTAAATCAATCTGCACTCCTACTTGGCTAGCGCGGTATAAAGCATCAATAATTTCAGGATCAACCAATGCATTGACTTTCATCCAAATAGCAGCAAGCCGCCCTTTTTGTGCATTAGTAATTTCTCCTTCAATATGCTTAAGAATACGACTGCGCAATGTTAAGGGTGAAAAAGCAACTTTCATTACTTCATTTGGACGCGCATACTGCGCAATATAATCAAACAATAAAGTAACATCATGCGCAATATCATCATCCGTAGTAAAAAAAGAAAGATCAGTATAAACTTTAGCATTAATTGGATGGTAATTTCCAGTTCCAAGATGCACGTAAGAGCAACGGCGTTTTCCTTCATGCCTCACGATAAGTGACATCTTAGCATGTGTTTTTAATGCAATAAAACCAAAAACAACTTGAACACCTGCACGCTCAAGATCGCGCGCCCAACGAATATTCGCTTCCTCATCAAAACGCGCTTTAAGTTCCACCAAAGCGGTCACCGACTTACCTTGTTCAGCAGCTTCAATCAAAGCGCTAACAATTGGACTATCATTCGATGTACGATAAAGAGTTTGTTTGATTTCAACAACATCAGGGTCCCTAGCAGCCTGACGTAAAAACTGTACCACAACATCAAATGACTCATAAGGATGATGAAGCACGATATCATTTTCACGAATAGCTGCAAAACAATCACCATTATGCTTACGAATACATTCAGGAAAACGAGGATTATAAGGAACAAATTTTAGGTCATCGCGTGGAACAGAAACAATCTCTGATATCATATTAAGCGCCAAAAATCCATTGAGAACACTGATACAATTATCAGGAACAGCAAGTCCATTCGCTATAAATTGGCGTAAATTCTTTGGCATCTTCGCATCAAATTCAATTCGAATAACCTGCCCGCGACGACGCCTTTTAAGCGCTGCTTCAAAAAAATGAACAAGATCTTCAGCCTCTTCTTCTACTTCAATATCACTATCGCGAATAACCCTAAATGTACCAATTCCATCAACTTTATAAGTAGGGAATACATGACTTATAAAAAGGCTAACAATATCTTCAGACGCGATAAAACGAAAACAATTGCCCTCTTCTCGAGGAAGCAGAATAAAACGTCTTAAAACAATTGGAATAGGCAACAACACTATGAGTGATTGTTGATCAGTACACCGAGACAACTGAAGAGCAAGTGAAAGCCCTAAATTAGGAATAAATGGAAAAGAATGAACAGAATCAACAGGTAAAGGTGTTAAAACAGGAAAAATCGTATCAAGAAAATATTTTTCGAGCCATAATTTTTCAATTTTTGAAAGCCTACTAGGACAAACAATTTCAATATCATTCTGTTTTAACTCATAACGTAAAAGACTCAATTCTTGTAGTTGATTAACCTGCAAATGTGAAATCTCAGCTAACACAAAATCAAGTTGTTCTTGTGGTGTACGTCCATCTGCACTACACGATGTAACTCCAGCACGAATTTGTGCAACAAGGCCAGCAACACGAACCATAAAAAACTCATCAAGATTTGTTGCTGAAATCGAAAGAAATTTTAGCCGCTCCAATAAAGGATGCTTCGGATTAGCAGCTTCCATCAATACACGATTATTAAATTGTAGCCATGAAAATTCTCGATTAATAAACCGTGCCGGATTTTTCATCATTATATCCGACAACAAACTCTGATCTGCCACCATTTGTTCCATATATTCTAGCTAATCTTCTTATACTTTCTGAAACCCTTATTGGATAGATATTTCACAAAACGTTTTACGATATGTTACCGTATAATAATATATAATGGTCAGTTTTTCTTATGTTATTTACATTTAATATTTCAACACACTTGAAACTTTTTCTATGCACGAAATGCTAAGAAAACGCAAAAAAACCAGCATAACATAAAAGACAATTAAGTTTTCTTAAAAAGCACCTTGCATTATTATAAGCTTTATTACAAAATTATAAACTGATACATATAGAATAGAGGATCAAAATCATACCTGATTAAGGTAATTTATCGGGAGTTTTTATACCATGGCTGATAACAACATTCCCCATTTCCAAAATGACCTTGGATATAGCACAATCGAAATTGGTGTGAAGGAATTTATGTGTGTAGGTGCTACACAACCATTCGATCATCCTCATATTTTTATCGACATGGGATCAGCTGATGAAAAAATTTGCCCTTATTGTTCAACACTTTATCGCTATGTTCCCTCACTATCCTACAATCAAACAAACCCCACAGGATGTCTCTATTATCCAAGCAATTCACTATAGTGTATTCTCGGCTTTTTCAATATGAAGTAACTTATGGATCAATCGCCAATAATAGTTGGAGCAGGTATTGCTGGATTAAGCACTGCTTTAGCACTTGCCCATAAAGGAATTGCAAGTACCATTTTTGAAAAGCGTAAACAGCTTAATGCTATAGGCGCTGGTATTCAGCTCACCCCAAATGCAACCTGTATACTTGCTCATTGGGGAATTCTTAGTAAGCTTACTAAAGTAGGTACAACACCGCACTTTCTTGAATTAAGAGAAGGAGTATCTTTAAAAACGCGACTGCGTGCTGAGCTTATCAATTTATCAGAAAAAAACTGGAAAGCTCCTTATATTACGATCCATCGTGCCGACTTACAAAAAATTTTATACAATGCTGTTATTGAAAATCCTTTTATTAAATATAAAACAGGAGAAACTGTTGTAGCAGCCACCCAAACGACAACAAACAACATTCATATAAAAACAATAAAAGCAGATGTACCAACTGAAACACAACAACACCAATTTTATTCAACGCCGCTCCTTATCGGATGTGATGGAGTTTGGTCCACATTACGGAAATTGTCTCCTTTGCATGAAACGGCAGATTTTAGTGGCTTTATTGCTTGGCGCGCAACAACAGAATTCGAACATCTCCCTAAAGGCTTTCGTTCATTATTGCAAAATGTGAAGACAATTACTACTTGGATGGGCCCCAAAAATCATCTTGTTGTCTATCCCATTCAATCATCCGAAAAAATTTTTAATTTTGTAGCCATTACCCATGGCGAAAATTCAAAAGAAGGGTGGGCACATAAAGGAAATAAAGAAAATTTGAAATCTCTTTTTAAAGATTGGAATCTGCAAATTTTGCAAATCTTTGACCATATTGACGAATGGAGCTATTGGCCAGTATTTCAAATGAAACAGAACCGTTTTTTAGGGTTAGAAAGACAAGTATTTGTTGGTGATTGTGCGCACGCTGCCCTGCCTTTCGCTGCACAAGGTGCTGCTATGGCAATAGAAGACGCTGCCACATTAGCAGAAACACTCTCTATGGAAGATCTTTCATTCACTGAAGCCCTTTCATTTTACGAAAAAATACGCAAGCCCCGCATTACTGCGGTAAAAAAACGTGGAGATTTTAATAAAATAGCTTATCATGCAACTGGCCCCATAGCAATCGCACGCAATTTCGTAATGAAAATTCGCACACCAGAAACTATTATGTCGAGCCTTGATTGGCTTTATAGTTATAATGCTATAAACTTAGCAAAAATGATACGAAGCGCTATGCTATAAAAACTTATAAAATCCTTAATCCCCAAATCACTTTGAATATTCATAAACGAAATAGGCTCATTTTTTTAATTTTGTTACATGAGAAATGCAGCATATCTGAAAAGAAAATCTTTCAGAATGTCAAGCTCGATTCAAATCACCAATTTAAATCGCTAATAAAAACAATACTTCCACTCAAAACAAAAAGCCTCTGTAGATACCTATTCAAGTCAACTCCACATCAACAACACCCTGTATCGATTTCATAGCATTCGCCACATGTGAATTAACCTTGTACCGCTTTGGAAGGGTAATTTCGACTTCCCGTAATCCATCCTCTTGAATGAGAATAAGCCCTACTTCTCCATTGCCACTAGGAATTAAATTTTGCTCAATTTGAGGAAGCATATCAACTGTTTTTATAAAGAGACGCATCATTTTATGATGCTGTAACGCCTCCTGTTCCAAAGATTGAACCGTTTCAAGTCGCAAACTAACGCCCTCAGAGCGATTTTCTGCACTCACGGTAATGATAAAAGATTTTCCAAGTTCTAGTATATCCTCATAATCCGCAAGTACCTCAGAAAAGAGAATTGTTTCATACTGCCCACTCATATCAGAAAAATGAATAATCCCCATTTTTTTACCAGATTTTGTTTTGCGCACTTGTTTTGCCACAACAGTTCCAGCAAGCCTAGCAGCAGTTGCTCCTCCTTTAACGGCATTGGCAAAATTAACCCAAGTCTGTACACGCTTTTTCTCCAGCATAGCCCGATACTCATCCAGAGGATGAGCAGAAAAATAAAAACCTATTGCTTGAAATTCTCGATAAAGTTTTTCATCCAGTAACCAAGGAGATGTTTGCGATAAAATCAAGGGGGCTTTTAACCCACCCGTCATCCTAAATATATCAATCTGCCCACTAGAGTTATTATCAAGAATACGAAGTGCATACGCATGAAGAGTTCCAAGATTCGCCAATAAAATCTCACGTGCAATATTAAAACAATCAAACGCACCAGCACAAACCAAACTTTCCATCGCACGCTTATTAACAATACGAGGATCAATACGCTCACAAAAATCTTCCAGATCCTTAAAAAGTTTATTTCCACGACAAGCTACAATATGATCAACCACCGCTTCTCCAACACCCTTAATGGCAGCAAGAGAATAATAAATACAATTATCACCAACCTCAAAAACACGATGTGATGTTTGCACACAAGGTGCAACAACTTTAATACCCAATCTTAATGCTTCACGCCGAAAATCATTTAACTTATCCGTATTTGCCATGTCATATGTCATTGAAGCAGCTAAAAACTCAACGGGATGATGTGCTTTCATATAAGCTGTTTGGTAAGAAACAATCGCATAAGCAGCGGCGTGCGACTTATTAAAACCGTAATCTGCAAATTTTGCTAAAAGATCAAAAATAATATCGGCCTGACCCTTATCAACGCCGCCAGCAACAGCTCCATTCACAAAGCGTGTACGCTGTTCTTGCATTTCTTTGTGAATCTTTTTACCCATAGCGCGACGTAATAAATCCGCTTCCCCAAGCGAATAACCAGCAAGCACCTGAGCAATCTGCATCACCTGCTCCTGATAGACAATAACACCTTGTGTTTCTTTAATCAGATAATCTATTTTAGGATGAATAGAAGCGATTTCCTCTTCTCCATGTTTGCGTGCATTATACGTCGGAATATTCTCCATCGGTCCAGGACGATAAAGCGCGACAAGAGCAATAATATCTTCAATACGATCTGGCTTCATCCCAATCAGCGCCTTACGCATCCCAGAACTTTCAACTTGAAATACTCCAACCGTTTCACCACGTGCCATCATAGCATAGGTTTCTTCATCATTCAGGGGGATATTCGACAAATCTATTTTGATACCCTTTCGCGCAACAAAATCTACTGCCATTTTCAAAACAGTAAGCGTTTTCAACCCAAGGAAATCAAACTTTACCAACCCAGCTTGTTCAACATATTTCATATTAAATTGTGTAACAGGCATATTGGAACGAGGATCACGATACATCGGGACAAGCTCTGAAAGTGGTCGATCACCAATAACAATCCCTGCTGCATGGGTTGATGCATGACGATAAAGCCCCTCCAACTGAAGCGCTATATCTAATGTACGTGCAACAGCGGGATCTTTTTTCTTTTCTTCTTCAAATTTTGGTTCATTCTTGATAGCATCAGCTAATTCAACCTGACTTCCAGGCGTAGCAGGAACTAATTTCGTAAGATAATCCACCTGACGATAAGGTACTTCTAAAACACGCCCAACATCACGCAACACCGCACGTGCTTGTAATTTACCAAACGTAATAATTTGGGCAACTTGATCACGTCCATATTTTTTTTGAACATAATGAATAACTTCTTCGCGTCGCTCCTGACAAAAATCGATATCAAAATCCGGCATAGAAACACGATCTGGATTAAGGAAACGTTCAAAGAGAAGAGAAAAACGCAATGGATCAATATCAGTGATAGTCAATGCATAAGCAACAAGCGAACCAGCACCAGAACCACGCCCTGGACCAACAGAGATACCATGGGACTTCGCCCATTTTATGAAATCTGAAACGATAAGAAAATAACCAGAAAATTGCATACGCGTAATAACTGAAATTTCATAATCAAGTCGTTGCTCGTAATCTGCAATCGTATATCCTTCAGCCAATCCAATTGTTTCAAGCCTCTTCTTTAAACCAGCTTTAGCTTGATTCAACAATTCACTATCTTCTACTTCTAAAGTAAAATTTGAATCAACAGATTGCTCTATAAAACGAGGTAAAATTGGTTTGTGAGTCGGAGTAGCAGCATGACAACGTAATGCAATTTCAACACTGTTTTCCAAAGCTTCTGGCAAATCAGAAAACAACGCAACCATTTCATCTTGTGACTTTAAATAATGATCTGGCGTCACACGTGTGCGTTCTGGATTAGAGACAATTTGTCCCTCCGCAACCGCCATCAACGCATCATGTGCTTCATATCCCTGCCTATTCAGAAAAAAGGCCTCATTGGTTGCAACAAGAGGAATTTCATGTGCATAAGCCAACTCAATAAGTGCAGCCTCTATTTTCCGGTCATAGGTACCATGCCGCTGTAGTTCTACATAAAGACGATCTCCAAAAATTTTTTTTAAATAAGTTAACCGCTCAACAGCACGTTCTTTTCTACCTTCTGCCAAAGAAAAATTAATAGGTCCTCCCTTGCCACCCGTCAAAGCAATTATTCCTTCACTGTGTGACAACAGCCAATCGACTTTGATATGAGGAGGATCAGTATCACACTTATCAAGATAAGCACGACTAACGAGACGAACCAAATGCGCATAACCACTCTCGCTAGCAGCTAAGAAAACAAGAGAGCAAAAATCAGAAGAAGAGCGCGCTTTAACAAAAGGCAGGTTATCATTTCCATCACCAAAATCAACTGTAAGCTGACAACCAATAATAGGTTGGATCCCATGCAAAAAACAATATTGCGAAAACTCCAAAGCACCAAATAAATTATTCGTATCAGTAATAGCAACTGCTGGTGTATGATCTGAAATTGCATGTTGAATAATTTGTGAGATTTTTAAAGCTCCTTCAAGTAGTGAGTAAGCAGAATGTACCCTTAAATGAATAAAGCGAGGGAGAGATTTTTTTTCATCTCGTATTTTAATTTTATCTTCCGCCACTCTCACAATTTCCCACTACAAAATAAATACTAAATCGCCACCTTTAACTGTATTATAATAAAAAAATCTATAATTTATTGTACCTTTCAATCTATAAATTTATTATCCTCCGCATATCGATGGCATTCCAGTTCTATTGTTATTCATAAAAGACTTCCATCAAGAAACTATCTCTATTCACAGCAAATAAACATACAAAAACAAAAAGGAAAAAATCATATAGAGTATTACACATATTAACACTCTATTTTTGCACTATTTTTATTTTACACATGATCGAAATATTTATTTTTCTATCTAAAACTCAAAGCGTAAATAAAGCAACTTTCTCTTCTATAACTTATCCCCAAAAAGCTCTTTTGAAGCACTAGAAAAAACAAAAAGAGCAAGCTAGATTTCCTTATGCATCCAAGCCTTATTGCCCCTCTTTTTAATTCTATCCATACCCTTTCTGGGGTAACACCTAAAGTATATAGCTTACTAGCCAAAGTCTTAAACATTAACCCTACACAACGTGAGCCTACCCTTATTGATCTTCTTCAATTAATGCCCTATTCCGTTATAGACCGGAGAATACGTCCCAACATTGCTTGTGCACAAGAAGGAGTCACCATTACCCTCGAAATTATTATCGATCAGCATCAACCACCCCCAATTGGCCGTAGCCGATTACCCTATAAGGTCGTTGCACATGATCCAACAGGAAAAATAAATTTAGTCTTTTTTCACGCACAACCTTCTTGGCTAAAAAAACAACTACCGGAAGGAAAAAAAGTCATCATATCAGGTAAAGCTGAACGGTTTAATGGGCAACTTTCAATGGTGCATCCAGATCATATCACACCAAGCGAACAATCAAATCAGATACCGCTGATCGAACCCGTTTACCCCTCTACTGCGGGGTTATCAGCAAAAACACTAAGGCATGCAATACAAAACGCCCTCGATTATATTCCTCTCTTGCCAGAATGGATAGAGGAAAGCGTTAAAAAACAACAAAACTTTTCTTCTTTTTCTGTTGCTTTACGTCGCATCCATACTCCCATAAATCCCGATGATCTAACCTTAGAAAGTCTAGCACGTAAACGTCTTGCATATGATGAACTTCTCGCTAGCCAATTAGCTCTTGGACTTGTACGCTTAAAGACTAAATCTTTTTCAGGAGCTTCTCGCCCACCAACAGAAATATACACTAAAAAATTGCTGCAAGCCCTACCCTTTCAACTTACAAATGGACAAAGGGAGGCAATAAAAGATATTGCCAACGATCTCGCTTCGCCAGAACCAATGCTAAGACTTCTCCAAGGTGATGTAGGAGCAGGAAAAACTGTTGTTGCACTAATAGCTATGGCACAAATTGCTGAAAATGCAGGACAGTCAGCATTAATGGCTCCAACAGAAGTTCTTGCCCGCCAGCATTTTGCGACAATTGCACCTCTTGCCGAAAAGGTTGGATTACAAACAGTTCTCTTAACAGGGCGAGAAAAAGGAAAATTGCGCACAAATATTTTGAACGATATTTTATCAGGCCAAGCTTCTATTATTATCGGAACACATGCTCTTATACAAGATAACGTCATTTACAATAATCTTGCTTTAGCCATTATAGATGAACAACATCGTTTTGGCGTGCATCAACGTCTTGCCCTTACAGCAAAAGGCCATAAACCTGATATGCTGGTCATGACAGCCACTCCGATTCCACGTACGTTAGTCCTGACAGCATTTGGTGATATGGATGTTTCCAAAATTACCGAAAAACCAATGGGACGCCAACCAATTACAACAGCAACGCTTTCTTTGAAACGTATTGATGAACTCATAGAACGAATTGCCATTGCATTAGAAAAAGGAGAGAAACTCTATTGGATCTGCCCTTTAGTGGAAGAATCTAAAATTCTTGAGCTCACTTCAATTGAAACTCGTTTTGCTATTCTCCAAGAGCATTTTGGAACACGTGTTGGTATGATACATGGGAAAATGTCAACAGATGAAAAAGAAGCAGCTATGGCATCCTTTAAATGCGGAAATATAGGTATTTTAGTTGCAACTACAGTCATTGAAGTAGGAGTCGATATTCCAGATGCTTCGATCATCGTTATCGAACATGCCGAACATTTTGGCCTTTCACAACTACACCAATTGCGTGGGCGTGTTGGACGAGGAGAAAAAAAATCTTCCTGTATTTTGCTTTACAAAGACCCACTAACAAAAATGGCTGCAACACGCCTTAATATTATACGCAATACAGAAGATGGTTTTAAAATTGCTGAAGAAGACTGGCGCCTGCGAGGAGAAGGAGAGCTTTTAGGAACCAAACAATCCGGTATGCCCGAGTTCCACATAGCAAACCTTGCAGTCCATAGTGATCTTTTATCAATGGCAAGAAGAGATGCACGTTTATTTTTGCAACATGATCCTAACCTTTCTTCAGAACAAGGACAAGCTTTACGTTTGCTCCTTTACCTTTTTGGACGCGACGACGCTACACGTCTGTTACGAGCAGGATAACAATAAAAAAGCAATCAAATAAAAATTAAAAGCCTTACTGTTGATTGCACATTCTATTATGAATTTATACCTCTCATTATTTTTCGACAAAACCTTAGATAAATTTTTATTCCACAGTGACTGATTTTGCTAAATTACGAGGCTGATCAACATCTGTTCCTAATAAAACAGCTGTATGGTAAGCGATTAACTGAATAGGTAAAGCATAAATAATAGGCGCAATAAATTCTGTAACATCTGGTAAAACAATAATTGACAAGGTATCAAAACGTACTGCTTCTGCCCCTCTTTTATCGGTTATCAAAACGATACGACCATTGCGCGCCGCCACTTCTTGCATATTAGAAAAAGTCTTTTCAAACCACCGATCATAAGGTGCCACAACAATCACTGGTATTGTCTCATCCACCAGTGCAATCGGCCCATGTTTTAACTCACCCGCCGCATAACCCTCAGCATGAATATAAGAAAGCTCCTTCAGTTTAAGTGCTCCCTCCAATGCAATTGGATAAGAAGTCCCTCGCCCGAGATAAAGAACACCTTTTACATTTACTAAATTACGACAAATCCGTTCAATCTTGTCATCTAGTTTTAAAACCTCATTTAAAATCCGAGGAATTTCTGCCAATTGTTGGACAAACTGATGCTCTTCTTTCTCAGAAAGATACCCACGTTGCTTAGCAGCATTAAGCGCCATTGCAGCAAGCGTTGCCAATTGGCAGGTAAAAGCTTTTGTCGAGGCAACACCTATTTCCGGCCCAGCAAGTGTTGGTAAAACAAAATCAGCTTCCCTTGCCATTGTCGATTGCTCAACATTCACAACTGTTGCTGTTTTCACACCACGTTCGCGACAATAACGCAAAGAAGCCAATGTATCAGCTGTTTCACCAGATTGAGAAACAAACATTGATAGCACATCGGATGTCATGGGTGGTTCACGATAACGAAACTCCGAAGCGACATCATTATCAACACTTAAAGCAGCCAATCTCTCAAACCAATAGCGTGCAACTAAAGCCGAATAATAAGCCGTTCCACAACTTGCAAAGAGTATTCGATTAATACTTTTCCAATCAATCAAATTTTCAAGTGGGCGAACTGTATAATTTCCAAGATCAAGATAATGCGCTAAATTATGAGAGATCACTTCAGGTTGTTCAAACATTTCCTTTTGCATAAAATGACGATGATTCCCCTTAGAAACCAACAAAGTTTCTTCAAACAATGTTGTAAGAGGACGTTTTACCCGTTGATTTTTGGCATCGTAAATTGTTACACCTTCCCGTGTCAGAACAGCCCAATCCCCATCTTCCATATAGCTAATACGATCTGTAAATGGAGCTAAAGCAATTGCATCCGATCCGACAAAAAATTCATCTTTTCCATAGCCAATTGCCAGCGGTGGACCAGAGCGAGCAGCAATCATAAGATTGTCTTCACCTTCGAAAATAAGAGCAATAGCAAAAGCACCTTGCAACCTTTTCCAACTTGTATGCACTGCTTCTTGGGGAGAAAGACCATTTTTTAATGCGCGCGTAATTAAATGGGCAATGACCTCCGTATCCGTTTCTGTTTCAAAGATATAACCATCTTCAATGAGTTCTCGTTGCAATTCTACAAAGTTTTCAATAATACCATTATGAACAATTGCAAGCCGTTCAGTTACATGAGGATGAGCATTCCGTTCTACCGCAGCTCCATGTGTAGCCCAACGCGTATGACCAATCCCTAAATTTCCTTGCAGAGGTGTTTTTTTTAATTTTTCTTCTAAATGAGTGAGCTTCCCCTCAGCACGCATACGATAAAGACGCCCCTCATGCACTGTCGCGATACCAGATGAATCATACCCCCTATACTCAAGGCGCTTCAAACCATCAATCAAAGAAGATGTAACACATCTATTTCCAAGAATTCCGATAATTCCGCACATTAAAAAGCTCCAATTCACATCCCAGATTTATATATCCCATAAAATAATTCAATAACTCTTCATTCAAAACATTAAGGTATCAGATAAACCAAATATAGAGTAAGGCAATACTTAAGAAGTAGCCGCCTACACAATTATTAGGTCAACATAAAGCAAAGAAATGAACAAAAATAATCACTTTTTCTTTTTATTTGCTGATAAGCGTGCGCGCAACTTTGTTGCATAATTCTCTTTTATCACTTGTCGCGCACGTCCTAAAGCCAGACTATTTTTAGGAACATTTTCAGTGATAACACTTCCTGAAGCAATATAAGAACCACTCCCTATCACCAATGGAGAAACAAGTGCTGAATTAGAGCCAATGAAAGCATGGTCACCAATTGTAATTTTATATTTGTGAAATCCATCATAATTACAAGTAATAGTACCGGCCCCAATATTGGTATGTACACCAATTTCTGTATCACCAATATAACTCAAATGATTAATTTTAGAAGCCTCTCCTATCTTCGCCTTTTTGACTTCACAAAAATTTCCAATCTTTACTGAGGATGCCAACTCTGTTCCAGGACGCAAACGCGCATAAGGTCCAATCCGCGCATTCACACCAACAACAGCGCCCTCCAAATAACTAAAGGCATGAATAACTGCACCAGATTGTACTTTTACTCCAAGCCCAAAATAAACATTTGGCTCAATCACCACTCCCGGTTCAATCTCAGTATCATAAGAAAAATAAACACTATCCGGTTTAAGAATGGTAACACCAGACAACATTAAATCGCGCGCTTTGCGTTTTTGCCACAAAGAATCAGCCTCAAAAAGCTCAAAACAATTATTAATTCCTACAATATTATCAACAGGCACTTCAACAATACGAATATCTAACCCTTCCCGCGCTGCAATAGATACAATATCTGTCAGATAATATTCTTTCTTCATATTATTATTACTAACTTTCTCTAAAAGAGAAAGTGCATGTTTTCCGTTAAGAGCAAATATGCCACCATTACAAAAAGAGATCTTTTTTTCTTCATCGCTAGCATCTTTTTCTTCTACAATCGCGATAAGTTTCCCATTTCTTTCAAGAAGACGACCATAACCCTTTGGATCTGGAGCATGAAAACCAGCAACAACAACATCTGCTCCTTTAGCAAGTTGCGCGCGAATTTGTAGCAATGAGTCTTGCTCAATTAAAGGAGTATCACCAAAAACAATGAGCACATCATCAACCTCTTTTTGCAAAGCTAAACGCCCAGAAAGAACCGCATGCGCAGTTCCAAAACGTTCTTTTTGTTCAAAAATCATCGCATTTTTTACAAATGACTGAACAGTTTCCGTAACATCTTTAGCACCAAATCCTACAACGACTGCTAATTGTGAAACGCCTACCAATTCTATTTGTTTTATGACGTGTCCTATAAGGGGCAAACCAGCAATTTTATGAAGCACTTTAGGAAGAGACGACTTCATACGCGTCCCTTCACCTGCTGCAAGAATAATAGAAAGACAATTTCTAACCATAAAACCACATAAAACTAACGAGAAAATCCAAAAAAATGCACAATATCATGCCAACGAATGCCTTCAATATCATTCAACGAAGGATAATGTTCCAAAAGCCAAAATGAAAGATCCTGCATAGAACCTGTCAAAAACAAAATACCCGTGACAACCAAAAAAATTCCAATAACTTTTTCAACTTTTCCTAAATGAATACGAAAAGCTCCCAAAAATTTCATAAAACTGCTTGAAAATAAAGCCGCCAGCACGAAAGGCACGCCAAGACCTAACGCATAAATCCCTAAAAGGACAGCACCCTCGCCTACAGTTTCTTTTGTTCCAGCAAGAGTTATGACAGGTCCTAAAATCGGACCAATACACGGTGTCCAACCAAATGCAAAAGCTAAACCAATAATGTAAGCTCCTAAAGGTCCAGCAGGCGTATTGCGTGTTTGAAAACGCGCTTCACGAAACAAAAAAGCAATCTTAAAAAAACCCAAAAAATTTAAACCAAAAATAATAATGATAACACCAGCAGCAAGAGCAAACCAATCACGATAATAACCAATGAACTTACCGATTGTGCTTGCACTAGCACCTAAAGCAACAAAAACGGTTGTAAAACCTAGCACAAAAGCAATAACAGAAGATAAAAGCGCCCGCCGTATAAATACTTTCTCATTCTGCTTTTCTGAACGAAAATCGTTAATACCAATCCCTGCCATATAGCACAAATAAGGAGGAACTAACGGCAAGACACATGGTGATAAAAAAGATAATGCACCAGCAAAAAATACACCAACTGTTGAAATTTCTACAACCAAATCTCTATCCGCTTCCCATTACCAGTCATATCCACGCACAATTATCAATCCATTTCTTCATCAATTTTTTGCATATTTTGCGCATCCGCCACAACACTTATGTCTTCATCATGGCCAGAAACAACTGAAAAAACCCTTTGATAAATTTTATCTTTATTTTTAGCAATCGCAATATACTCCCCCTCCACTAACACGAGCGAAACATAAGCACCAACTGTTTCGTAAATGATATCACCAGAATCATTTGTAATAGACCAACTTGTATCTGCAAGCGCTTCCCCTCCTTCTTGCCGTACCAACTTTAAAACAATTTGAGCCGCTTGATGTTCAAGAATAACTTCTGTAATTTTACCCGCATCCACTTGGATATCCGAACGAACAATAGCATTAATAGAACCATAATGCGAAGCAACATGATAGTGCCCAGCTTTCAAACGCACAATTGACTGAGGTTTAACATTTGATAAAATTACGCCAGTATCATCATTTTCTTTTTCATCTTCATAGATAGTGAAATGGAGCTCCTTTTCATTGATTGTGCCATTCAACAGTGTAGCATTTAAAATAACCCCCCCAGCATCAAGATTAAAATTTTTAACAAGACTTTGCCCACTTTCTAAATTTACATGATCTACCGCACCAACGTGACCAAATGAGAGATGAATAAGATAACTCCCTGGTTCTAAATCAAAACGCGCGCTCCCTCCTTCATAAGTTGCAATCAATGGTAATTTATTATCAACCCCTAAGATAGGGGCATAAATCCGCCATACGAGCCCCTTCACAATATCTTCATTGCTGTTTTTTAAGCGAGCATGCAATATGAGTCTAGACTGAGAAACTAAATCCTCTTTTTCGTGATCTTGAGATTTTAAAATAATATTTGTTGATTGTTTTTGTGAATAATATTGCTCTCTCCCCTCTTCTGAAAACGCACAATCATTAAAAAATAATAGGATAAGCGCCACACATAACCACACACACCGGCCTAATATTTTCGTAATAGTTCCCATTTTTGCATTGTTGACCAAAGTAATAATCTTTTCAAGAAGCAATATCACAAAACCACTATTCTAAATTGAAAAACTTACACCGCAACCGCATGATGAAACAGCATTAGGATTATGAATTTGAAAAGACTGTCCCATAAGATCATCAACAAAATCAATTTCAGCTCCTTCCATGAAGGGAAGTGATAGTGAATCAATAAAGACAATCGCCCCATCTTTTTTAAGAATGAGGTCATCTTCGCTCATTTCAGAAACCAAATTATATTTATAAGAAAAACCCGAACACCCACCACCTTCAACAGAAATACGTAATCCTATTTTATCGGGTTCATTCAAAAGTATCTGTGCAATCCGTTTGGCAGCAACATCTGAAATATTCACACCCATCTTATATATCCTTGCATTAAACTATCAAGAAAGAGTATCCCCAACTCAAGAAAAGTTTATTAATTATAAACCAATCCTAATTTAGGATGAGAATGGACAGCTTGCAATGGATATAAACAATATCAATTTCAATTACCAATCTCGAGCGGTCTATAGTGCTAACCCGCAAACAAGCCGTGGTAGATTATTCCATGAAGCTGTGAATACTATGCGATCACCTTTTCAACGAGACAGAGATCGTATTATTCATTCTAATGCATTTCGGCGCCTTAAACATAAAACTCAAGTGTTTATTGCTGATGAAAGCGATCATTATCGTACGCGACTGACACACTCAATAGAGGTTTCTCAAATTGCACGAACATTAGCCCGTGCACTCTGTCTTGATGAAGACCTTGCCGAAGCCATTGCTCTTGTTCACGATTTTGGGCATACGCCTTTCGGCCACGCAGGAGAAGATGCCCTTAATGAAGCAATGAAACCTTATGGCGGTTTTGACCATAATGTACAAGCGTTACGCATTGTCACAAAGCTGGAACAGCGTTATGCAAATTTTGATGGACTTAACCTTACTTGGGAAACACTCGAAGGACTTGTAAAGCATAATGGTCCCCTTTTAGGTCCCTATGCAAACAGCAAAGATGTTCCAATCGATATTCTACAATACAATGCAAAGCAGGATCTTGAGCTAGACTGTTTTGCTGGTCTAGAAGCACAATGTGCTGCTATTGCTGATGATATTGCTTACAATGCGCATGATATCGATGATGGTTTACGTTCGCAATTTTTAACACTCGATCAGTTCGAACATATTTCACTGACAGCAACATTATTAAAAGATATAACAGATGAACATCCACAACTCGATCAAGATCGGCGCGGTTACACACTTGTACGAAGACAGATAACAACCATGGTTGAAGATGTTATCAAACAATCACAAGAAAACTTAACTCGTCTCAAACCAACAAGCATAAAGGATGTTCACCAAGCAAAACAAACCATTATTACCTTTTCGCCCACAATGAGCGTTTATGAAAAAGAACTAAAAGACTTTCTGTTTAAAAATCTTTATTACCATGATCAAGTCCTCAGCCGTCGCAATGCAGCAAAATGCATTGTACAAAAATTATTCGACTGTTATTATGAAAATCCAAATACAATGCCTGAAAGCTGGTGCAGCAAAACAGCTCACTTGACGAATCAAGAGTTAGCACGTCTTATTGCTGACTTTCTATCAGGTATGACCGATCACTATGCTCTACGCGAATATCACCGTTTATTTGACCATACAGGTAATTTCATTTAATTGCTTTTGAATACCATGATGGAAGTTGAATATGAATGTCTTTAAAAACTTCGAAAAAAAAATTAAAAAATCACTTGAACTATCTGATATAAAAGGAAAAAATGGAGAATATTTAGATTTATCAAAAATCACCGTTGACCCCCCACGTGATTCTTCACACGGCCATTTATCAACCAATGCTGCTATGGTGCTTGCAAAGTCTATTGGACTGAGCCCCCGTGCACTTGCAGAAAAGATCGTAGAACTTCTCAAAAATGATCCCTCTATCGATTGTATTGATGTAGCCGGTCCTGGTTTTATCAATATCAAGCTTACAAAATCATTTTGGCAAGATGCAATAAAATCCATGCTTGAATTAGGAATCTCTTACGGTCGTATACCAATAGGACAGGGAAAACGCATCAATGTTGAATATGTATCAGCAAATCCGACAGGACCGATGCACGTAGGACATTGCCGAGGTGCCGTTGTTGGGGATGTTCTCTGCAATTTGCTACAATTTGTCGGCTATAACATTACAAAAGAGTATTACATCAATGATGCTGGTAAACAAATTGAAGTTCTCGCCCACTCCGTACTGTTGCGTTATCGCGAAGCTCTTGGACAAAAAACTAATGAAATTCCAGAAGGACTCTATCCTGGTGAATATTTGATTCCATTGGGACAATCGCTTGTTCAAGAATTTGGCGATAAATTACTAACTATGGATAAAAATGAAGCTTTAGCTATCGTGAAAGAGCGTGCAATTCATGCAATGATGTCAATGATTCGCGAAGATTTGGCTGCTCTTAATATTTATCACGATATCTTTTTTTCTGAACGTATGCTTTATGCAGATAATGCGCGTGCTATTCGTAACACAATTAATGACCTTACTTTAAATGGTTATATTTACAAGGGCAAGCTCCCTCCTCCAAAAGGACAGAACACAGAAGACTGGGAACCAAGCGAACAAACTTTGTTCCGTTCAACAGATGTTGGAGATGATCAAGACCGTGTTTTAGTCAAATCTGACGGTTCTTACACTTATTTTGCTGCTGATGTTGCTTATTTCCGTGATAAATTCAATCGTCATTTTGATGAAATGATTTATATTTTAGGTGCAGATCATGCTGGTTATGTAAAGCGGCTAGAAGCGATGGCAAAAGCGATTTCTGACGATAAAGCCAAATTGAGTGTTTTCTTATGTCAATTAGTAAGGCTCTTTCGCAACGATCAGCCTGTGCGCATGTCAAAAAGAGCAGGATCATTTGTCACCTTGCGTGATGTTGTGGAAGAAGTAGGTCGTGACCCTGTGCGTTTTATGATGCTATACCGTAAATGTGAAGCACCTCTTGATTTTGATTTTGCGAAAGTAACAGAACAATCAAAAGATAATCCCATCTTTTACGTACAATATGCAAGTGCACGTTGTCATTCAGTCTTTCGTCAAGCGCAAGAAACCCTTCATATTAAAAATTTCTCAAAAGACACAATGATCCTCCACCTTAATAGATTAACAGATGATAATGAAATATCCCTAATACGCAAACTTACTGAATATCCACGCATCATTGAACAAGCTGTAATTCATAAAGAACCACATCGATTGGCGTTTTATCTCTATGACCTTGCTTCCAATTTCCATGCTCATTGGAATAAAGGGAGTAACAATCCCCATTTACGCTTTATTCAGCCCGGTGACAAGGAACTATCACTTGCCAGACTGGGATTAATACAAGCTATCATGAATATTTTATCATCAGGGCTTACAATTGTAGGAGTAGAAGCATCAACAGAAATGCGTTGAAAAAGTTCTCTAAATACATAAAATAAGTACTTTATTGATAAACTTTTTCATATATCCTTGTCATAGGAGGGGGAAATTTTATAATTTCAAAATATAATACATTAAAATTAACCATTTTTTATTGCACGCGAATGCAAATCATCATGTGAGAAAAGCTATGAGCGATAACGATCGCAAAAATCCGCACGAAATGAAAAAAGTTCATGAACACCATGATCCTTTAGAGAGGCTTACACGAATTTTTCATCCGTACAAACAAAACGAAAACCAAAACGATCAATCTTCTTTACAAACTGATCGATCAGTACCTCATCCCCCTAAAACTTCATCTCATGATGACGACTTTGATTTATCCTTTCTAGAAACAGAGCTTGAAAATAGTTTAACGCATGACTTGCCATTTGATGATCAAAAAAAGCAACAGAATTTACGCACAGTCACCAATGAGCAAATTTCAAACGTTACACCAACTACTTCTTTTAACTATCGAGAAAAAAGTGGTTTTTTGTCTGAAGAAGCACATTCTTTACCTATAAGTCATGATGAGGAAAAAATTTTAGACTCACTTTCCCCATTACCTATTCAAAAGAATCAATCACCTCAAAATAGTGCTACACCAATCAGTAGCGATCCTTTTTTTGAAGAAAGCGATTTTAGTATACAATCAGAAAAATTCTTTTTTGATGAAACTGATAAACGCAATAATAAAGGTGTCACTACAGAACCGGCTGAACAATCCGACCGTTTTTCACAAACAGCCTCACAACAAGCAGATACTCCTAATATACAACGAAATTATGACGATAATCAAAGCTTCCACGACACTCCTGTAAACCCTCCATCTAAAGTTTCAAATGATCAACAAAATTGGGTTAAAGAATATTATACTGATGTTCCTCTCCCTTCTACGGATACAAACATATTTTTCTCACCTTCTGATATTATTTCAGAGAGAAAGAACACCGCAAGAAATGAACCAGCAAGTAATTTCCCATTATCTTTAGATTCAACATACATCGACAAACAATCTGATTTAAAAAGCTTTTCGCAAAAAAGCCATACTACCGATTATCCGCAGTCTTACGAAGAAAAATTCTTAGAACAAGAAGTTTATGCTGCAGAAATTCCAGAATATCGTGAAGCACAAGCCCAATACATCAATAATGCTCAAAATATCTCTGATCAAAACAATTTAAATAGTATACGTCCTTCCTCAGAAATCCCTCGTACAATACAAAAGGATAGTTTTTTTTCTCATAACTACACACACAGGGATACCCCCCCTCCAAATGTCGATACTTATAGATTTGCAGAGGAAATCGTAGAAAAAACTGGACCAATTATGGTTCCTGAAGTCCCGTATGAAGCCCCAGAATATGATGTACCAACAGATAATTTAAAAGAAGAGTTTGCTGATGTATTCAATGTAGGAAATATTACAGAAGCGGATTTTTCGCAACAACAACAGCAAAATGAAGTCCTCAATGAAATCTTTCATCAAACCATGCAAAATCCAAAAGACGATGCATATACAAATTCTCAAGATCAAAATGCTAACTATTTTCCCGCCGACAATATGAGATATGACTCCTCCTCTTTTCCCGAGGATTCTTTATACAAAGCTGCAAATAAAATCCCTACCCATATATCAGCCACTCCTCCTTTAAAAAGTTTTATTGTTGGCAAAACTCTTACAAAAAGTGTTGTTCTTCTTATCTTAATAGCAATTGGCTTTGCCGGTTATTCCTACTTTTTTATGCCATCAAAAAATGAAAACACACCCATTATCCATGCTGATAATACGCCCTTCAAATTCAAACACGAAACAACTGAAACGAAGAATGATGTTGGACATAATTTAGATATTTATAAACAAACAACTGAAGAAAATGAAAAACAAGAAAACATGCAACAATCTCTTATTGATAATTCTGAACAACCTGAAAAGTTAGCAGAATTAAACCAACAGGAATCTACGAGTTTTTCATCCTCTTCTCTTAATGAATCTGACGTTGAAGATGCCGTGACAGAAGCCATCAATCACACCATTCCAACGCGAGAAGTACAGACTGTTATTGTAAACCAAGATGGCACAGTTGTACTGGCGCCAATGCATCACACAGAGAAAAAAAATTCTTATGAAACAGAAGAAACAACTGATCAAACTATTGTAGAGAAATTTCAAGACTCTCCCCCTGTTTCTTCGCACGATTCCGATATAAATAACAAAGCAACAGAAGATAATCTCATGAGGGATATTGATAAAATAATAGCTGAGAATACTTCTACCTCTAGTATTAAAGGAAAAGTTATACCACTTCCTTCGCATGCAGAGAGAAGTTTAGAACCACAAACACATGCTGCTTCTCACCCAACATCATCAAGCCAAGTAGCCACACAAAATTCAGAAAGTTATTACGTACAACTTGCATCCCAACCAACCCAAGCACTAGCTAGAGATTCTTTGAAAAACATGAAGTCCAGATTTGGATTCCTTATCGGCACTCGTCCTTTAAATATTCAGTCTGCTCTCATACCAGGAAAAGGAATCTATTATCGTGTTCGTATTCAAACGCAAAATCGCAATGACGCCATAAACCTTTGTGAAAACATAAAAAATTCTGGAGGAAGTTGTTTCATTACACGCTAAATAAATAATGCGACGGCTTTTAAAACCGCTGCACTATTTATTGTGTTGCCATTTAATTAACTTATTGATTAACTTCAGGAGTTAAAATCCTATTATATTTTTCTATCTCATACACGTGAAGTAATTTTATTCCTTAATCCATACTAGATTAGATTCTTTACTCTGAAGAGTTTTGTTCATGAGTTAAAGGTGAACCCGTACCCTTATAGGTATAAGGTACTGGAGATGTTGGATTTAAATCTTTCCTCGGACTTGTTATCATTTGATTTGATTCTGTACTATTATAGTGAGAGATACGCTCAGGAGATTTTTCAAAAAAAGATCCTAAAAAACCAAAAATAAACCAGATAATAAAAAGTCCAAGAAGAATAGCAAGAATACCTTTACCAATCGAATTACGCTGTTCACGATCTTTCTTTTCTGCAGCTATACGTTCCTCGTATGTGTGGTAATTTCTATCAATCATAGTAAGTTCCTTTTCTCAATCCCCCTGCCTTTAAGCTATAAGATATGCGTTTTAAATTATTCAGACACTTATTTTGAAAAACGATAACTATGTATAAAGGTTCCAGATTACATGATAAAATTGAAAAGAAGGATTATAAAACAGAAACAAAAATATCTCTTAAGAGCCCTTCCTTTTAATTCTATAATAAGGTCATTGACATAAATGACTCACTAGTAATAAAGTTGTAATAAATGTATCTCATTATTTTTATAATAAAAAAACACGTAGAAATAGAGCACATCCCAAAAGGTTTTACTTATGAAATCTCCTACATCACCGCTTCCGTTTACAATAGAAAAGCACCCATCACCTCTGTCAGACGGGAACCGTGAAGAAATTCTAAAAAGTCCTGGTTTTGGTCAATTTTTTACAGATCACATGTGTACCATCCAATGGTCTAAACCCAAAGGTTGGCATAACGCCGTTATTTCTCCATACAAACCTTTAGAGATTAACCCAGCAAGTACCGTTTTGCATTATGGGCAGGAAATTTTTGAGGGGTTAAAAGCATATCGTGCAAAAGATAGACGCATTTTGTTATTCCGCCCTGATGCCAATGCACAACGCTTTATAGAATCGGCGAAGCGTTTAGCTATGCCGGAATTACCACAGGATATCTTTTTGAATGCAGTCCATCAATTGGTAAAAATCGATCAAAAATGGGTTTCTGATCTTCCAAATGCAAGCCTTTACATACGCCCATTCATGTTTGGCAATGAAAGCTTTTTGGGAGTTCGCCCTTCTGAAGAATATATTTTCTGTATCATAGCATCTCCTGTTGGATCATATTTTAAAGGAGAAGAAAAATCTGTTAGCGTATGGATCGAAACAGATTATAGCCGTGCTGGTCCAGGGGGTACAGGCGCTGCCAAATGTGGGGGCAACTATGCAGCAAGCTTACTTGCACAAAACAGTGCAACACAAAATAATTGTAGCCAAGTACTTTTTCTTGATATGCTTGAACATAAGTGGATTGAAGAACTCGGCGGCATGAATGTTTGCTTTATTATGGCAAATAATACACTTGTAACACCTGCACTTAATGGCACTATCCTTCCAGGAATAACACGTCATTCAATTTTACAGTTAGCACAACAAATGGGATTAACAATAGAAGAGCGTGCTTATTCTTTTGAAGCGCTCAAGGAAGATGCACGAAGTGGTCACCTTAAAGAAGTCTTTGCCTGTGGTACAGCAGCCGTTATTACATCAATTGGCCGTTTCAAATACAAAGGTGGCGAGTTCGTTATTGGAAATGAAATGATTGGTGAGATCACAAAACAACTTCGCACCCAACTGGTTGACCTTCAAAGAGGCAATATAGAAGATAAAAATGGCTGGGTGCATGCTGTCCAGCTCTCATAACAATAAAAGATATTTCTAAACTATCATCAATGCTTCCATAAAGTCCTCTTAAAGTTTTTATGGAAGCACACTTTCAACGATATTCTTTTATTTCTTAAGTAACTACGACAGAAAAAAGCATTAATCAAATTTTGAATAATCCCTATGCTGTGCTTTAATATTACGGATTGTACCGGTATGTGAACGCATCACAAGAGTTTCCGTCTGGATATAACGAGGAGTAAATTTAACACCAGAAAGCATATTGCCATCCGTTACACCCGTTGCAGAAAACAACACATCACCCTTTGCCAGTTCTTCCATTGTATAAACTTTATTGGGATTATCGATTCCCATTTTGGCCGCACGTACAATTTTTTCTTCTGTATCAAGCTGCAAACGTCCTTGCATCTGCCCACCAATACAGCGTAAAGCTGCAGCCGCTAGCACGCCCTCTGGTGCTCCCCCAATCCCCATGTAGATATCAATACCCGTTTCATCTGGATGAGTTGTATCAATAACGGCAGCAACATCTCCATCACCAATTAAACGAATTGACGCCCCCGTTGTTCGCACTTCATTAATTAGTTTTTCATGGCGAAGACGATCCATAATACAAACAGTTACCTGATTAACCGCAACTCCCTTAGCCTTTGCAAGAGCGTGAATATTATCCGTAGGAGAGGCATCTATATCAACAATCCCCTTTGGATAACCAGGACCAATAGCAATTTTTTCCATATAAACATCAGGGGCATAAAGTAAATTACCTTTTTTAGCAATTGCAACCACCGCTAGGGAATTAGCAAGATTTTTAGCACAAATCGTTGTGCCCTCAAGTGGATCAAGTGCAATATCAATTGCCAACCCATTTTGAAGACCTACTTTCTCTCCAATATAAAGCATAGGAGCTTCATCACGTTCACCTTCGCCAATCACCACTGTACCATCAATAGGCAACCGATTAAGTTCGCGACGCATCGCATCTACAGCAGCTTGATCAGCAGCCTTTTCATCACCACGCCCGCGCCAGCGTGCAGCTGCAACAGCAGCACGTTCAGTTACACGGACCAATTCAAGTGTTAAAATACGATCAAGTCCATTTAAAATTTTCTGGGTTGTGGGCATATGAAAAATCCTACCGAATGAGTGCTAGCAGAAACTAGCATTTATTGCTAAGTATTAAGAAGAAAGCTTTTGACAAAGATAAGAACTTTCCACAAGAGAAAAAAGTATTCAAGCTTCTCCCCTTACTATTATAAATCAAATTATCAATTCTACGCCATAGGTTCGATACGAATAAATTGAGATTTTGCAACAAGATGACCATCTTTTTCAATTGCTGCAAGTGCTTGTCGTACATTCACTTCCGTTGTTTCATGCGTTATTAAAATGATTGTTTTTATAATCTGACTCTCTATAAAAGACCTTTGAACAATTGACTCTAATGAAATGTGATTATCAGCCATATGCCTTGCAACTGCCGCAAAAACACCAGCACGATCATGAACATTCAAACGAATAAAATAACCACCTGCATGTTGAGAAATACGTGCTTTTTTATGAGGAGAAAGCCCCAATGCAGGACTTCTTAAAACAGGTGCATACTGAAAACCAGGACGCGCTTTCGCTATGTCAGCCAAATCGCCAATAACCGCTGATGCTGTTGCCGCTCCTCCAGCACCAGGACCAGAAAACAATAATTCACCTAATAAATCACTTTGGATAGAAAGAGCATTCGTTACACCGTGAATCTGCGCAATCATTGATGATGTTGGTACCATTGTTGGATGAACACGTTGTTCGATTCCAGAATCGGTTTCTAATGCAACTCCTAAAAGCTTAATCCGATAACCCAACTCATCCGCTGCACAGATATCAATTTGCGAAATATTGCTAATTCCCTCAACATAAACGTCATCTAACGAAACCGCAGTTCCAAATGCCAAACTTGTCAATAAAGCTAATTTATGAGCGGTATCATGGCCTCCAATATCAAAAGTGGGATTAGCTTCAGCATAACCAAGTTTCTGCGCATCTGCCAAACAATCTTTAAAGGAAAGACCTTCAGTAAACATGCGTGTTAATATATAATTGCAAGTTCCATTGAGAATGCCATAAATCCGCGATATACGATTAGCGACAAGCGATTCCCTCATCGCTTTGATGATAGGAATCCCCCCTCCAATGGCAGCTTCAAAATGAAGAAAAATACCTTTTTTTTCTGCAGTTACAGCAAATTCCACCCCATGTCGAGCAAGAAGCGCCTTATTGGCAGTAACAACATGATGTCCCACTTCAAGCGCCTTTTTAACAGCTTCATATACAACATTTAATTCACCACCAATTAATTCAATAAAAACATCAATCTCATTAGAAGCAGCCATATCCACAGGTGAATCGAACCATTTCACATCACTCAGATCAATGCCACGATTACGCCCCTTATCACGCGCACTAACAGCAACAATTTTGATTGGTCGTCCACATTGGCAAGCCAAATCACTAGCTTTTTCACGTAGAATTCTAATAACTGAAGTACCAACCGTACCAAGACCGGCAATGCCAACTTTTAAAGCTTCTGCCATTATCTAACTACTTATCCCTATCTTCTGAAAAATACTTAAAAGACGCGTAACCCAACGTAAATAATACTTACAAATAAATACAATCTAGAGAAATCCCCAACTCTCTTCAACCCAATTTTTCCCTTAATACAACAACAGCACGCGTTCAATACCCCTCTAAGAACATAAATATTTATCTCTTTCAAAAAATAATAGCCTTCATAAAAGCTACTTCTGCAGATACTAAAGATTAGTAATAAGCACACGAAAAACTTTCAATTACAAACGTCATATTGCTTTTTATACACCTTTCAAAAAATAGCACCATAAAGAGACATTATTTTGTATCATTCGTAATGATAACTTTTATGAAAATAGAAGTGTGCCATAACCCTTAACAAAACTTTATATATATCAAAAACTATAAACCATCGATTTCCAATAGAAAAACTTATCTGCTTTCCTAACATTAAAGATGTTTTACATATAAACTAAATTATTGCAGAATCTCTCGATGGAAACATCCAAAACTTATAGGTGCAGATTATCATCAACAAATTATACAAAAGGATAGTTTTATTTTTAGCAAAAACAAAAGCCTTTTCATAAAGGAAAAACTCAATAAATAAAGCATAGAAACAAAAAATTCCAAAGAACAATCAACAACTGGCTATTGAAGATTTGGTAAAGTGCACGGAAAAATGTTTCCTCTAACAACGCATATTGAGGAAACAACATTCTTACACATGATGAATTAAGAGAACAAAATAAAAAAAACTAGATTAGAAAATAAAATCATATCTCTTGCTAGCGTTTCACTCCTTGAGAGATATTAGGAATACCCTCTCTTTAATTCAGCCTTAACACTCTATATATCTAAATGAAACCTTAAACAAAGCAGAGGTCACAAAATTTGGTTTGTACCACAACCCAATTCTAAAGTATTGCGCACTATAGCGTAACGACAACATTTACTAACTCAAACGCTTCATATCACCTTATCATCAACACTTTAAAATGCTGACGCATTACGATTAAACACACCTACATCGTTTCTCATAAACATAACAGTTTTTAAAAAGAAATTGTTTCAGATATGTAAAAAAACAAGCAGTAAACTTTCATTTTTTCCAAAATTTTCTTATTCAACCACGTAAAAATGAAAATGAGAAAAAGCGATAATTAACTTCCCTTTTTCTTTGGATATGATGCAATATTGTTCTCATTTTTACGGTGTGGACTTTCTTTCATTCTATCAAATGAAATAAGTCTACATTGTAAAGGCAATTTTTAGGTGATTCGAATCATTTTTTAGCTTATCAATGAGTATTTATCGTTCTATTTCCACAAACTGCTCTGTAGTAGCTTGTAGTTTTACCGAAAATCTAGATAACCTCTCTCTTTCATAGAAGATCTTTGAGAAAGTAAAGTACCAAACAGACCTTTCAGAAAAACAAGTAAATAATTCAATAAAACACGTTTTTTTTCAAAAAAATTACGCAGAGGGCTTGCGAAGTAAAAAGATCCTCTCTATAAGCCTCATCATTGGTTTGCGCCCATCGTCTAGCGGTTAGGACGCCGCCCTTTCACGGCGGAAACAGGGGTTCGATTCCCCTTGGGCGTACCATGTTATTTTTTATTACAAGTAATGTATTGATTATTATACCCTTTTTTAACGTGTAAAGCATATAGATGAATGTTTTCAAAATTGCACCTGAATACAGAGAATTATCGAAGTTGTTATGTTATTGATTTTCCTTTCTAAGAAGATTGCTTTAGCACACAAAAATGGAGATCCATTAGATATAAAATCTCTCAAAAATATTATTTCGTAATAAGTTAGAATTTGTAAGCCATGCCAGCGCATATGCCATTATTTTTTAGTCAAACGTAACCCCAACCTTTATGAGTTTCTTTAAACCCAAAAGAATTTTAAGAATTTCCAATAAATCCTGAAAAACTCATCCAAAAATCAGCTTACATGCTCCCTCCCTGATTACAGCTTCTTATCTATTAACATTTGGTTTTTATCTAGACAAACAGGATGCAAGCCTAGAACTAAAATAACAACACAAAGATTTATAGTTTCATTTACCACTTTATTCCCCCCCAATACGATATCTCAAGAAGCCAGAATTAAAATAAAATCTCTGAGAAACAATAAATCCTGCCTATATCCTCGATAAATTTCACTTAATCCTTTTGTTGCATAGGATTTTCATTCAACTACACGATAATATATATTGGTTTTTCAATGAGTCCGTTTCTCAATAAATTTTTTACATCTTGTAATGATATATCATCGATATCTTATTCAGATACCCCTCTATCATCCCTGTTTTTACTTTTCATAATAAACTTGAAAGTGTTATAAAAAATAATATCACTTAAACAAAAAGGACTTCTAATGATAAAGATAAAAGTGGAAAACCCCGTTGTTGAAATCGATGGGGATGAAATGACCCGTATCATCTGGAAATATATCAAAGATAAATTGATCCACCCCTATCTCGACATTGATCTCAAATATTATGATCTTTCTGTCGAAAATCGAAATGCAACAAAGGATCAGATAACTGTCGATTCTGCTCATGCTATTAAAGAATATGGTGTTGGTATAAAATGTGCAACTATCACGCCGGATGAAGCACGGGTTAAAGAATTTAATCTAAAAAAAATGTGGAAATCACCCAATGGTACGATTCGCAATATTTTAGGAGGGGTCATTTTTCGTGAACCTATTATCTGCAAAAATGTTCCACGCCTCGTTCCTAACTGGACAAAACCAATTGTTATTGGACGTCACGCTTTTGGTGATCAATATAAAGCAACAGATTTTAAATTTCCTAGCAAAGGAAAGTTAAGTATTAAATTTGTCGGCGATGACGATCAAGTTATCGAGCATGACGTTTTTGACGCCCCAAGCTCAGGCGTTGCCATGGCTATGTATAACCTTGATGAATCAATTCGTGACTTTGCCCGAGCATCCTTTAATTACGGATTACAGCGGAATCTACCAGTTTATCTTTCAACAAAAAACACAATACTGAAAGCTTACGATGGCCGTTTTAAAGACATTTTTCAAGAAATATTTGATGCAGAATTTAAAGCTGAATTTGAAAATCGTAAATTATATTACGAACATCGCTTAATTGATGATATGGTTGCTTCTGCGCTTAAGTGGTCAGGTGGCTACGTATGGGCATGTAAAAACTATGACGGTGATGTTCAGTCTGATATCATTGCTCAAGGCTTTGGTTCTCTTGGTCTAATGACTTCTGTTCTCATGACACCAGACGGTAAAATTGTTGAAGCAGAAGCTGCACATGGTACAGTAACACGCCATTACCGTCAGCATCAAAGAGGCGAAGAAACATCAACAAATTCTATTGCCTCTATTTTCGCATGGACACGTGGACTGGCGCACCGTGCTAAACTAGATAACAACGAGAAATTAAAAAACTTCACCAAAACATTAGAAGAAGTTTGTATTGAAACCGTTGAAGAAGGTTTTATGACCAAAGATCTTGCACTTTTGATTGGACCTAAACAAAAATGGCTTTCTACAACAGGGTTCCTTGATAAAATTGATGAAAATCTCAAAAAAGCAATGGGCTACTAAGTTATAACTTAATTTAAATTCCAAAGCTCTGCGAAAGGAGAGCTTTGAATCTTCTCTTGGCAAATTCAAATAACTGCCTTATAAGTAAAAGAGGTCAACTCTTTACTAAATAGCAAAAACCGTGAAAAAACAAAGCTGGTCTGCGCTTTTATTGGATAAGAATAGTATCCGCTTTTTAACGTTTATAGGCGGTGTTGTATTGCATGCCACCAACGTTTACATTGTTGTTACTATTTTGCCTTCTCTTATGAGTGATCTTGGCGGTGAATTTTATTACTCTTGGGTAGCGACTGTTTTTATTACAGCATCACTTCTAGGTACTTCACTTGCAACAAAAGTATTAGGAAAAATAGGTCCTCGCAGAGCTTATGCTATCTCTGGACTTATCTTTACCGTTGGAACCTTTATGTGCAGCATAGCTTCAACTATGCCGTTATTTTTAATAGGACGCTTTGTTCAAGGATTCGGAAGCGGTTCCTTACTATCCCTATCTTATTCTATGGTACGTATTGTTTTCAGCCCATCTATTTGGTCGCACGCATTGAGCATTATCTCTGGAATGTGGGGAATATCAACCCTGTTAGGGCCAGCTATCGGTGGCATTTCTGTGTACTATGGCGTATGGAGAGCATCCTTTTGGATCATTGGCGCATTAGCAATAATTTTTTCGCTCATAGCCCTGAAAACTTTACCAAAAGAAAATGAAAGTTTTGTTCCAACACCCCCACTCCCCCTCGCACAACTCCTCACACTCATTTTATTAATTTTTATCATTTCTGCTGGGGGGGCTATGGATACTACAGTTGCAAAAATCTGCGGGCTATTTATCGGATTTAGTCTTCTCTTTGTTCTAGCAAAGATCGAATCATCTGCATTTTATCCTATGTTACCACGCAACTCCTTTTCCTTCTCCTCTGAGTTTTTTCCTCTTTACGCATTGATACTCGTTATGACAACAGTAGTGTACAGTATAGAGCTTTATTTTCCACTTTTTCTTCAAGAGCTTCATGGACAAACCCCACTTATTGCCGGTTATATAGCATCACTTATGAGCTTGGGATGGACATGTGGTTCCCTATCCAGTGCTGGTGTATCCAAAAAAAAAGTTCGCAGTGTTATTGTGTATTCTCCTATATTAAGCCTTTTCGGCATAAGCGGTCTTTTATGGCTCATTCCAACAAAAGATTCCACATCTGAACATATTTTTATTATTTGCTTAGCATTGTTTGCTATAGGGATTAGCGCTGGCATAGCATGGCCACATTTACTAACACGAATCTTGCAATGTGCAAACAATGAGGACGCTCTACGTGCCAGCGAATCTCTTACCTCTGTACAACTATTTTCAGCTGCATTAAGCGCAACACTTGCAGGAACAGTCACCAATTTAGCTGGAATCTTTAATCCTGGAGGGATAGTAGGAATGATTTTAGCAGCAAAAACTCTTCTTATAACACTCATCGGTCTTTTATTTTGTCTTGGTATTCCATTTGCTCTACGTGTTTCCTATAGCATATTTAAAAATCCAACAGGACAATCAAATAACTAAACAAACGAAAAAATGTTTTTTCTCTCAATAACGAAAAAAAGGTTGAGCACGCTTTTCCACATACCACGAAAAGCAAAAAATCAATAATCCACATAGAGTTAAAATACCTCCAAGAACAGCAGTATATTCATAACTATATCCCAAATTCAAAACCCATGCTCCAGATTCTGCTCCAAGAGCGTTGGCAATATTAAAAGCAGATTGCATTAACGCTCCTGCCAAAATTTGTCCATGAAGAGCAACATCCATGATTTTCGTCTGTATAGACGGCATAGCTGCAAAAGAAGTACCAACAAGAAAGCATCCTAATGCTGCCGTTAATGGAGTATAGGATAAAAAGAAAAAGAGAAAAAAAACAGACGCGCTCCAAAACATAGAAAAAAATATCATCGGTGAAGTACCAATTTTAACTGCAAATTTAGGTCCAAAAATATTACCTACCACCATCCCCAATCCAACTAACGGCATAATAAATGGCACCCAATCAAGTGGAACACCAGAAATATGCATTAATGTTGACTTAATATAAGTAAAAACAGAAAATAATCCCGATGCTCCAACTGCAACCATCGTCAAGAGAAACCACACCTGCTTTTGCTTCAATGCACCCAGTTCGCGTAGAGGGCTTGTTTTTGAAATATTCAAACCTGAAGGCAAAAACTTCCAAACAAGCAAACAACATAATAAAGCAATAGCACCTACAAGAATAAAAGCAGTCTGCCAACCAACAAGCTGACCAATCCAAGTTGCACCTGGAGCTCCCAAAACCGTTGCAATTGTTAAACCCAGCATGACATAACCAACAGCTTGGGAACGTTCATTCATTTCTACCATTGAAGATGCAACCAACGTTGCAAGCCCGAAATAGATACCATGCGGTAAACCACTGATAAACCGTAGCGCTACTAATATGCTAAAATCAGAAAAAAAGGCACTGGCAATATTTGCCAGCGCATAAAAAAACATCAATCCTATGAGAACAATTTTGCGTGATAATTTAGCTGTTGCAACAGCTAAAAGAGGTGCTCCAATCACAACTCCCAATGCATAAGCAGAAATATATTTACTAGCTGTAGGAATATCAATAGATGAACTCCATGCCATCTCTGGCTGTAAACCCATTGCAGCGAACTCTGCAGTACCAATAGCAAAACTTCCCACTGCAAGAGCTAAAATTGCCAAACGCCGTGTGCTAGAATTAATTCCTGATGCAAGAATATTTTTCCTATGAGAATTCTTCATTGTCATCATTTCTGTATAGTGCACTATAATCATAAATATCCGTGATATAGCATAAATGAACGCGAATCCTTCTTACATCTATGCCTAAAAACTTCCAATGAAGCATTAAAATATTTTCCACAATGAAAAGAACAACATCTTCCGTTTTTTCATAGTAGTATAATAGAATTTATTTTTTTAACTGCATAGCAGTTGCAATATTCTGTAACTTAAATGGAACTTCAGTTAATAGAATGTCTTTACTAGAAAAAATAAGCTTAGCACTTTACAATATTAACAGTTTGCATTTTCTAGAATTTAATTTAGACCCACTCTCCTTCACATCCACTCCTAAATGAAACATCTTTTGTTAAAACTTCATTTTCAAATGAAAAAAGCACAAAGCACCCTATAAAAATGCAGTTTTCATACTTCTTTAAGAGTTCGCTAACCCCTCATTAACATTGTTGATCTAAACAATCATCAGAAACAGAAGTAAACTGTTCATCTCCGGGTCAGGTAGCGCGTACCGGAGTAACAGTTTCTGTTTACTATTAAAATATATAACCGTTAAAATTATGCATTCATCTTTCAAATCAGTACAATTTTATGCTTTTAAAAAACATTTCTAATTTGATTTTAGCAAAAGCTCTTGACCAAAAATAAATTAAGCTACAACCAATGTCTTATCGCCCTTGCATCCATAAAGCACGTGTTTCAGCACAAAAATCAGCATAACATCCTTCTTCAATCGCATCACGAATTCCTTGCATAAGCTGCTGATAATAAAAGAGATTGTTCCAAGTCAACAACATACCACCAAGAGATTCACCAGATTTGATCAAATGGTGCAAATAAGCGCAACTATAATCATTTGCCGCAGGACAAAGCGACTGTGAATCAAGAGGATATGGATCCTCTGTATAACGTGCATTACGCAAATTAATTCTACCAAAGCGTGTAAAAGCTAAACCATGACGCCCTGCACGAGTCGGCATAACACAATCAAACATATCAATACCACGAGCAACACTTTGTAAAATATCATCAGGCGTCCCTACTCCCATAAGATAACGTGGCTTATCCTCTGGCAAAATCGGACACGTAGCATCCAACACAGAAGTCATAACGCTCTGTGGTTCACCAACAGCAAGCCCTCCAATAGCATAACCTTTCAAATCCATCTCTTTTAATGCTTGGGCAGAACGTTCACGCAGTTTCATATTATCACCGCCTTGAACAATACCAAACAGTGCTTTGCCTGGATGATCGCCAAAAGCTGTTTTACAACGCTGTGCCCACCGTAATGAAAGTTCCATAGCAGCTTCTATTTCTTTTTCACTTGCAGGTAATGCAATACACTGATCTAGCTGCATCTGGATATCAGCATTAAGAAGCTCTTGAATTTCGATGGAACGCTCTGGACTCATTTCATAGTACGCTCCATTAACATAAGAGCGAAAAATTACACCCTGTTCTGTAATTTTACGAATTCCCGCCAGTGACATAACCTGAAATCCACCAGAATCGGTTAAAATAGGCCCAGACCAGCGTGAAAATTCATGTAAGCCTCCTAAACGCGCAACGCGTTCAGCCCCCGGACGCAACATTAAATGATAAGTATTGCCCAAAATAATATCTGCACCAAGAGCACGTATCTGATCCATATACATAGCTTTAACGGTTCCTGCCGTCCCAACTGGCATAAATGCGGGTGTACGAATACACCCACGATCCGTTATAATTTCGCCACGACGCGCACATCCATCTTGAGCAATTTTTCTATAATGAAACGTCTTTATCATCACTTTCGTCTTTTTGATTCCATAAACTCATATGGCTATAGAAAGAAAAGCTATGCCTCTCTTGCCAGATTCGTCATAAACTTTACGGATTGATTTTCGATTCGCTGAATATTGTAATTAGCATAAAAAAATTAAACGAGATAAATAAAGTTTTGCTCTTAGGTAATTACCATAGTAAAAATGATAATCTCATTTCATAAAAATACTGAAATATCTGATAACACAAAATCTTAAGATACCTACGCTCATTGACTATAATTTTAATAACCGCAAAACTGTTTTTTTCAACAGAAACGCTCTTATTTCCACTCACCTTCAACCTTCACTACCAATAATACCTAGAGAATTTAGCATTTATAAAAAAATCTCTAAATATACTATATAACCTCGGATACGGATTACTTTCACAGATAAAAATTACAGGGAATCTGAATATTTTCTAAAGCTGCCTAGTAACTTCCCTGTAAAATGTAAACCAGTAGTGGAGTCTCCTGACCACTTTTTACAAGTGAAAAGAGCTACACATTCTTATCTTCAATATCTTAAACATGCTTTGACAGCAGCATAACAGAAAAATATACATGTTAAAAAAATACATCATCGCCAATATCAATACACCTGAAATACTACTATAGCCCAATAATCTTATATCATTCAAATTGAGACCTCCCCTTCATCAGAAATCTCCTCATATCTGCTTTTGAGAAACACAAAGCAAAATAATTCTTTCATCCAGATCAACAAGGTTTTATGCAAACTGTTGTACTCAACAATTGAAATCTCTAAATTCTACTTGCATAAAAATAAGGTGACAAAGCTTAATGTGGAGAATGAATACATAACCGTAGAATCCTTTTACAGATCCAATCCGCATCAATCATCCTTCATCAACGTAAAACAACAATCAGACAGAATACCTTCACTTGGCGATCTTATAGCTGAAATCAATATAACTATACTATTTTATATCGGCAGCAACTGCAGCTTTAATAATTGCATCAGGCTCTACAACAGGCTCACCGCGTTTAATTTTATCGATATTTTCCATACCTTCAACAACATGCCCCCATATGGAATACTGACGATCAAGCCAAGGAGCATCGGCAAAGCAAATAAAAAACTGTGAATTAGCAGAATTCGGATTCTGGCTGCGTGCCATAGAAACTGTACCACGCTTATGAGAAAGATTTGAAAACTCTGCTGTCAAATTTGGCTTCTCTGAACCACCCATACCTGCACGCGATAAATTAAACTTGTCACCATCCTTTTTACCAAATTCTACATCACCAGTTTGTGCCATAAAGCCATCAATAACACGATGAAAAATAACATTATCATAAGCACCTTCACGCACGAGCTCTTTAATACGTGCAACATGGCTAGGTGCTAAATCAGCAAAAAAATCAATAACAACTCTCCCCTTCGTTGTTTCAAGGATTAAGGTGTTTTCTAAATCTTTAATCTCGGCCATACGGCTAAACTCCTCGCACTCATCTATCAACTTGCAAAGTGGCAGCATTAATAACATCAGGATTTGTTACAGAGCCATTATTATTTGTGGTACCTTTTTTAATTTTATCAACAGCATCCATTCCCTCTATAACCTCTCCAACAACAGTATACTGACCATTTAAAAAAGCAGCATCATTAAAACAAATGAAGAATTGAGAATTAGCAGAATTTGGATCTTGTGCACGTGCCATCCCAACTGTACCGCGCTTAAATGGCTGCTTTGAAAACTCCGCCGATATATTAGGATACTTCGATCCACCCGTGCCAACGCGTTTAGGATCAAAATTCACACTGCCCTTTTTACCAAATTCTACATCACCAGTTTGTGCCATAAAGCCTGGAATAACACGATGAAATACCACATTGTTGTAAGCACCATCCTTTGTTAACCTCTTAATTTGTGCAACATGTTTTGGTGCCAGATCAGGGCGAAGACGAATAACCACATCACCATTTTCGAGAGATAAAACAAGAACATTAGAATTATCAGCTGTATTAGAATCATCCGCTACAGCACTCAATGAAAAAAAACAAAAAATAGATGTCAAAACAATAAAAATTCTAAGGTACACGATTATTCTCTCCTGAAGATTGAAATTTTAAACGCAAAGCTCTAGCAACATTTTCAGGGACAAAGGGTGTTACATCACCTCCCATAGAGGCAATCTGGCGGACCAATGTGGAAGTTATTGCGCGTCCGGAAACACTCGCTGGCAAAAAAACAGTCTGCAATTCAGGAGCCATGATACCATTCATCCCCGCCATTTGCATTTCATAATCAAGGTCCGTGCCATCACGTAATCCACGAATAAGAAATGAAGCACCAATTTCACGAGCCTTATCAATTAAAAGAGTATCAAACGAAATAACCTGTAACCGATCTGAACCTACACTTAATAAATCTTTTCCTACCTGAGTAATTAACTCAACACGCTCTTCAAAATTAAAAAGTGGAATTTTTTTAGCCTGTATGCCTATAGCCACAACAACCCTATCAGCCAAGACAAGACTGCCCCGCAAAACATCAAGATGACCATTTGTAAGAGGATCGAAGGAACCTGCATAAAGAGCAATTTTCATCATTTCACTCCGCTCCTTCAGAACTATTTCTCTTCGCTCACATCAACCGTACCAGAATGTTCTCCAGCTTCATCAATTAATTGGCTATCATCTTCTTCAGATTCAGAAATACGCTCAACAGACACAACTTTTTCACCTTCGGCTATATTGAAAATTGTCACCCCCTTAGTCGAACGACCAGCTATACGAATACCATCAACAGGGACGCGAATAAGCTGCCCACCATCTGACACTAACATAATTTGATCTTGCGCCTTTACTGGAAAAGCCGCCACTAATTTACCAATTTCAGCCGTCTTAGTTGGATCTGTTGCACGAATCCCTTTTCCACCACGACCAGAAATCCGGAACTCATACGAGGAAGACCGCTTTCCATAACCAAACTCGCTCACTGTCAAAAGCATTTGTTCACATGCATTCAGTTTTGCATAACGCTCATCTGACAACTCTGTTTCAGCTCCCGTATCTTCTTCATCAAGAGCTACAATATCTTCAGCATCGCCACTAGCAGCACGCCGTTCACTCATCACACGTTTGACGTAAGCAGAACGCTCAACCGACGTAGCTTCAACATGCTCTAAGAGTGTCATCGAAATGACTTTATCACCCTCAGCCAAATTGATACCACGTACCCCCACTGAATTACGCCCTGCAAAAACACGAACATCAACAACTGGAAAACGAATACATTGCCCATTAGCCGTTGTGAGAACGACATCATCATGTTCTGTACAGGTTTCAACAGAAAGAATTTCATCTCCTTCTTCATCAAGTTTCATTGCAATTTTACCATTACGATTAACCTGAACAAAATCTGATAATTTATTACGACGCACAGTCCCACGCGTCGTTGCAAACATAACATCCAATGCACTCCAACGCGCTTCATCTTCTGGTAAGGGCATAATAGTTGTTATGCGCTCACCTTGCTGTAAGGGAAGCAAATTAATCAGAGCTCGCCCACGCGACTGCGGCGTACCAAGAGGCAAACGCCAAACTTTTTCCTTGTAAACAATTCCACGCGACGAAAAGAAAAGAACAGGCGTATGCGTATTAACCACAAACAATCGAGTTACAAAATCCTCATCCTTCGTAGACATACCAGAACGCCCTTTACCACCGCGACGCTGCGCACGGTATGTATTGAGAGGAACACGCTTAATATAACCACTATGACTAACCGTTACCACCATATCTTCCGGTGCGATCAAATCTTCGCTATCCATCTCAGCGCTACCAAACCCAAATACAGTGCGTCTGGGCGTTGCAAACTCCTCACGAAGAACTTTTAATTCATCCTTAACAATACCCATGATCCGTGAACGCGAAGCCAAAATATGAAGATAATCGGCAATATCCACTCCAATTTTATTCAATTCATCAGCAATTTCATCACGCCCAAGTGCCGTCAACCTTTGCAAACGCAATTCCAAAATAGCACGCGCCTGTTCTTCAGATAAATTATAAGTACTATCCCCATGAATAATATGACGAGGATCATCAATAAGTTTAATCAAAGGCGCCACATCAGTAGCGGGCCAGCGGCGTTCCATTAATTGTGCACGCGCTGTCTGAGGATCAGGAGCTTTACGAATGAGCGCTATAATTTCATCAATATTAGCAACCGCAAGTGCAAGACCAACCAAAACATGTGCACGCTCACGCGCTTTACGTAAAAGATATTTTGTTCGCCGACTTACAACCTCTTCTCGGAAAGAAACAAACGCACGAAGCATATCAAGCAACGTCATCTGTTCAGGCTTTCCCCCATTCAATGCAACCATATTACAACCAAAGGAAGTTTGCAGTGGTGTATAACGGTATAATTGATTTAAAATGACTTCCGCAACAACATCTTTCTTAAGCTCAATAACAACGCGATACCCATCACGATCAGATTCGTCACGCAAATCAGAGATTCCTTCGATACGTTTATCGCGCACCAATTCGGCCATTTTCTCAATCATCGTTGCTTTATTAACTTGATAAGGTATTTCACTCACAATAATTGCCTGTCGACCATTGCGAATTTCTTCAATATCAACCTTAGCACGCATAATAATTGAACCACGCCCTGTTTCATAAGCCGAACGGACACCAGAATGACCAAGAATAATACCACCAGTGGGAAAATCAGGACCAGGAATGATTTCAATTATCTTATCAAGTGTTATATCGGGATTATCAATTAAGGCGATACAACCATCAACGACTTCACCAAGATTATGGGGAGGAATATTGGTTGCCATCCCTACAGCAATACCACCTGACCCATTGACCAAAAGATTAGGGAAACGCGCTGGTAAGACAACCGGTTCACGTTCACGCCCATCATAATTATCCTGAAAATCAACAGTATCTTTATCAATATCAGCCAAAAGCTCTTGCGAAACTTTTTCCAAACGACATTCTGTATAACGCATTGCCGCAGGTGGATCACCATCAACAGAACCAAAATTTCCTTGACCATCAATCAGCGGATTTCTTAAAGAAAAGTCCTGTGCCATACGCACTAAAGCATCGTAAATTGACGCATCACCATGAGGATGAAATTTTCCCATAACTTCACCAACAACACCAGCAGACTTACGATAAGACTTATTAAAAGAAAGCCCCATTTCATTCATGGCATGAAGAATACGCCGATGAACAGGTTTCAGACCATCACGTACATCCGGAAGTGCACGCGAAACAATCACGCTCATCGCATAATCGAGATAGGAGCGTTGCATTTCATCAATAATGCTGATTGGCTCAATACCAGTCAGCACATCACGTTCTGGTAGTGGAGTAAGATCGGTCACTGCTTCAAGACTTTCAATAAAGAATCACTTCATTTTGTTTATATCGAAAAACACATCAAAATGCCAATTTCTCTGCCATGACAGAAAAGAAATTTAACAATAATTTTCAACATGTTATTTATTTTATTAAAAAGCACAAATAAAATGAATAGGACTTAATTTTGCTAAACTTTAAAAAACTGAAACAAACACCCAAAAAATGATAATAATACCACACTTTAAGGATTCTTAAAAAGGTACATCATCATCCAATTTGTGTGAAAAACTTTCTCCCGATTGGCTATTGCTTTGATCAAAAGCATTTCTCTTATTTGAGCCATTATCACCAAAACCACCACTAGTATAACCACCACTCGCCTGATTCGCTCCTTGGATTTGCTCCCCACCAGCAGCTCCACGCCCATCAAGCATTTGTAATTCACCACGGTATTTTTGCAAGACAACCTCTGTTGTATAACGGTCATTCCCATTTTGATCTTGCCATTTTCGTGTCTGCAACTGACCTTCAATGTAGATTTTACTGCCTTTTTTTAAATATTGCTCTACAACTTTAACAAGATTTTCATTAAAAATAACTATACTATGCCACTCCGTACGTTCTTTTCGCTCATTTGTATTACGATCTCGCCAGCTTTCTGAAGTAGCAATACGTAAGTTTGCCACTTGATCACCAGAGTTCAAACGGCGGATCTCAGGATCCGCACCAAGATTACCAATCAAAATAACTTTATTAAGGCTACCAGCCATCGCATAAACTCCAAAATCTTAATTCGCAAAACGATCTTTGCCGTATAACGGTTACCATCTTGACCTTGCCATTTGCATATTTACAATTGACCTTCAATATGGATTTTGCTACCCTTTTCAAGATATCGTATCGTGCAATTATAACAAAAAATGATAACAACGCATAGTTTATTCCATCATCACCGAATAAAAAGCTGCTCTTTACATTTTTCTTTCCACGAAACTTGCATTTTTTTTCCTCGTTAAAGCAATTAAACGCGTTGTAATTTTAAAAAACAGTTTTATTCTATTTTACGATGCTTAATTTTTGTCACATATGCCAAGGATAAAATATGGCTCATCAAAAATACATCTCCATTCGCGGCGCACGTGAACATAACCTTAAAAATATTGATCTCGATCTTCCTCGTGACAAACTGATCGTGATCACGGGGCTTTCTGGGTCAGGTAAATCATCCTTAGCTTTTGATACAATTTACGCAGAAGGCCAACGCCGCTACGTTGAAAGTCTTTCTGCCTACGCACGCCAATTTCTAGAAGTGATGCAAAAACCAGATGTGGACAGAATAGACGGTCTTTCTCCAGCGATCTCCATTGAACAAAAAACAACCAGCCGCAACCCTCGTTCAACAGTAGGAACCGTCACTGAAATCCACGACTATATGCGCCTTCTCTTTGCACGTATCGGTGTTCCTCATTCCCCTGCTACAGGACTTCCTATTGAAAGCCAAACCGTAAGCCAAATGGTTGATCAAATTATGTCCTTACAAGAAGGTACGCGGGTTTTCATTATGGCACCTCTCGTCCGAGGACGAAAGGGAGAATATAAAAAAGAGCTGACAGAGCTTTTAAAAAAAGGATTCCAGCGCGCTAAAGTTGATGGAAAATTCTATGAAATCCCTGACATTCCTCTTCTTGATAAAAAGTATAAACATGACATAGATGTAGTGGTAGACCGCATTGTTGTAAGCAATGATATTTCCTCTCGCTTAGCGGACAGTATAGAAACCTGTTTACAGCTAGCAAATGGGCTTGCAGTTGCTGAAATGGCAGATCAGCCTTTGGCACAAAAAAAAACCACAAAGGAGTCTGCTTATAAATCAAAAAATGAAACCCACAAACGACTTATTTTTTCAGAAAAGTTTTCCTGCCCCATCTCTGGATTTTCTATCCCTGAAATTGAGCCACGCCTTTTTTCATTTAATAATCCTTTTGGCGCTTGTCCTCTTTGCGACGGACTTGGCCTTAAAAAGGCAATAGACCCCAAAAGAATTGTACCAAATGAAAATCTTACCTTAAAGGAGGGAGCAATTGCCCCTTGGTCTAAATCATCTTCACTCTATTATAGTCAAACTTTAGAAGCATTAGGCAAAGTTTACGGATTTAAACTTACGGATAAATGGTGCACGCTCTCAGATGAAGCACAACAAGCTATTCTCTATGGTACAAAAAGAAAAGAAATCTCCTTTATTTATAAAAATGACTTAAGTTCGCATAAAACGACCCAACATTTTGAAGGAATTATCCCTAATATGGAGCGGCGATGGAAAGAAACCGATTCTACGTGGTCACGTGAAGAAATCGAGCGTTATATGTCTTCTTCACTCTGTCCAGCTTGTCATGGTTATCGTTTAAAACCAGAGGCGTTAGCTGTCAAGATTCACGGGATGCATATTGGGCAAATATCAGAACTTTCTATCCTAAAAGCAGATGATTGGTTTGCCAATCTTCCTCAATATTTAACGGAAAAACAACACAGTATTGCAACACGTATTTTAAAAGAAATTCGTGAACGCTTAACTTTTTTAAATCATGTAGGACTAGAATATCTTACCTTATCTCGAAGCTCAGGCACCCTTTCAGGTGGAGAAAGTCAACGTATCCGATTAGCATCCCAAATTGGTTCTGGCCTTACAGGTGTCCTTTATATTTTAGATGAACCCTCCATTGGTTTACACCAACGCGATAATGAACGCCTTCTAAAAATGCTGCGCCATCTACGTGATCTTAGCAACACGGTTATTGTTGTTGAACATGACGAGGATGCTATTCTTACTGCAGACCATGTAGTTGATATGGGCCCTGCTGCTGGTGTTCATGGTGGAGAAATAATAGCACAAGGCACACCGCAAGAAATTATAGAAAATCCATCCTCTCTTACAGGTCAATACCTTTCAGGAAAAATGGCTGTTAAAGTACCTGCTCAACGACGAAAGATATTAAAATCGAAAACACTTAAAATCATAGGAGCCCGTGGAAATAACCTCAAAAATATCAGTGCGGATATCCCTCTTGGAACCTTTACGTGCGTAACTGGCGTTTCAGGAGGAGGAAAATCAACATTTCTCATTGAAACTCTTTTCAAAGCTGCTTCACGCCATATCATGGGAAGCCATCACAGCCCCGCAATCTATGACAAAATTGAAGGATTAGAATTTCTCGATAAAGTCATTGATATAAACCAATCACCTATTGGACGCACCCCACGCTCTAATCCAGCAACCTATACAGGCGCATTTACCCCGATCCGTGAATGGTTTGCCGAACTCCCAGAATCGAAAACCCGCGGTTATCAAGCAGGACGTTTTTCATTTAATGTTAAAGGAGGGCGCTGCGAAGCATGTCAAGGTGATGGAGTTATCAAAATTGAAATGCACTTTTTACCTGATGTTTATGTTACTTGCGATATTTGTCAAGGAAAACGCTATAATCGAGAAACGTTAGAAGTAAAATTTAAAGGACAGTCCATAGCCGATATTTTAGATATGACAATCGAAAAGGCTGAAGAATTTTTTCAAGCTATTCCTACCATTCACAACAAAATGAAGACCCTTATCAAAGTTGGTCTCGGCTATATCAAAGTAGGACAACAAGCCACAACGCTTTCTGGTGGTGAAGCTCAACGTGTAAAACTTGCTAAAGAACTTTCACGCAAAACAACAGGTCGTACACTCTACATTTTGGACGAACCAACAACAGGTCTGCATTTCCATGATATTTCTAAACTACTTGAAGTTTTGCATGAACTCGTTGAACAAGGCAATACAGTCGTGGTTATTGAACATAATCTTGAAGTCATAAAGACAGCCGACTGGATTATTGATTTAGGACCAGAAGGTGGAGATCGTGGTGGTGAAATTGTTGCCGTTGGCCGTCCTGAAGATATTGTTAATGTTCCCACTTCTTATACAGGAAAATTTCTGAAAGAAATTTTGCTGCGCCGACCTTTATATAATTCCAATTTTTAAAGCGATTCCTATCATAAAATCAGTGTGCTACAATAAATAAAGCAAAATATCTCTTAGTTATATCACTGTTATTTTTTACCAACCTTGTAGATTTTTTTCAACGGATAACAACATTTCACTTTATGCTACAAGAAAGGCTTTCTTCCCAAAATATCTAGTAACACAATTTTTGACTTTTTGTGTAAAAAGTATCTGTTGGACATCTCACAGTTGCCAATATAATGTGGTGCAGTCTAAAAAGACAAATTAACGTTGGAGATAATTTCAGCATGAAAAAAATTGAAGCCATTATAAAACCTTTCAAACTTGATGAAGTAAAAGAAGCGCTTCAAAAAATTGGTTTAGATGGCATCACAGTAACAGAAGCAAAAGGTTTTGGTCGTCAAAAAGAACATACAGAGCTTTATCGTGGTGCTCAATATGTTGTTGATTTTCTACCTAAAGTAAAGATTGAAATTGTTGTTGCCGATGAAAAGTTGGAACAAGCTGTTAACACAATACGTAAAGCAGCTCAAACAAAACATATTGGAGATGGAAAAATATTTGTTTTTTCTATTGATGATGCCATTCGTATTGGCACTGACGAATCTGGAATCGATGCCCTTTAATAAATAACAACAAAATTTTTCACCTTTTTTATCTACATCAATCCCACATAAGGAAATTGAATATGACAACCGCATCAGATATTATAAAACAGATTGCAGACAACGAAATCCGTTTTGTTGATTTACGTTTTACTGATCCACGAGGAAAGTTGCACCACGTCACAATGGATATCACAGAAATTAGTGAAGATACATTTAACGATGGTATTATGTTTGATGGTTCTTCAATTGCCGGATGGAAAACGATTCATGAATCTGACATGGCATTGATGCCAGATCCAGAAACAGCGCATATTGATCCTTTTTTTGCACAATCTACTTTAATTCTATTTTGTGACGTGCTCGATCCTGTCTCGGGAGAATTTTATCGTAGAGATCCTCGTTCTATCGCCAAGAGGGCTGAAGTTTATATGAAATCTTTAGGAATAGGAGATACAATCAATGTAGGTCCAGAAGCAGAATTTTTCATCTTTGATGATGTCCGCTATAAAACTGATCCTTACAACACAGGATTTAAGCTCGATTCAAGTGAACTTCCATCCAATAACGATACGGAATATGAGATGGGCAATCTAGGTCATCGCCCACGCATGAAGGGCGGTTATCTTCCTGTTCCCCCCATCGATTCCTGCCAAGATATGCGCTCTGAAATGCTCACCGCACTCAAAGATATGGGTGTCCAAGTTGAGAAACATCATCACGAAGTGGCAGCAAGCCAGCATGAATTAGGTATTCGCTTTGATACTCTTGTTCGTGAAGCTGATAAAATGCAAATTTTTAAATATGTCGTGCATCAAATAGCAAACAGCTATGGGAAAACAGCAACTTTCATGCCAAAACCAATTTTTGGTGACAACGGCTCAGGTATGCATGTTCATATATCCATTTGGAAAGATGGAAAACCAATGTTTGCGGGAAATGAATATGCAGGGCTATCGGAAACTTGCTTGTTCTTTATCGGCGGTATCATTAAGCACGCAAAAGCACTCAACGCCTTTACCAATCCATCCACCAATTCCTATAAGCGTTTGGTTCCTGGTTATGAAGCTCCTGTACTTCTTGCTTACTCCGCACGCAACCGTTCTGCATCTTGCCGTATTCCCATGAGTGCTTCACCAAATTCAAAACGTGTAGAAGTTCGTTTCCCAGACCCAACAGCAAATCCATATTTGGCGTTTGCAGCACTCTTAATGGCTGGTCTTGATGGCATCAAAAACAAAATTCATCCTGGACACGCTATGGATAAAGATCTTTACGACCTCCCCTTAAAAGAACGCAAAGAAATCCCTACAGTCTCAAGAAGTCTGCGCGAAGCACTCGAAGTACTTGATAAAGATCGTGGTTTTCTTAAAGCCGGCGATGTTTTTGATGATGATCAAATTAATTCCTTTATTCAAGTAAAAATGCAGGAAGTTTTACGTTACGAAACAACTCCTCATCCTATCGAATTTGATATGTACTATTCTGTTTAAAGAATAAAAAGTCATTCCTTTTGATTTAAAATGGAGGTTAGAATCTCCATTTTTGTGGATATTCCTCTTTTCAAAGGGCACCGATAGCTTTCTCCCAATATGCTTTTCCTTTATAAATCTAGTTGAGTCCACTCAAATCAATTATCAAGGTTTCCAATGCTGCGAATTCGTTACCTTTTTCCCATTCTTTTATGCATTGCTTTTATTATATCAGCAGTTCAAGCCTATACCATTACCAATCAAGAACTTACAACACTTGAAAAAGCGACATCTGCTTACAGTGAAGCAATTCAAAATGCCGATACCGATGCCATTTTAAATGCTATCCCTCCCCAAATTATCGATAGTCTAGCTGCCAAAAAAAATATCAGTAAATCACAGTTTCAACAAATCATGAAAAGTCAAATAGAGCAGTTGGCAGAGAGTTATAAAATTGAAAGTATCCATATAGATCCAAAACAAAAACGTGAAGGCAAACTTGATAATGGTATTCCCTATTTCGTTATACCTGTGGAGTTTGTAACCGTAACGAATGCTGGAAAATGTTGCATCCAAACTGAAATTATTGCCCTTCTTTACAACAGCCAATGGTATTTTATCCGTGGTAATGACAAAGCTATCTTAAATATAAGCAATGAAGCATTTCCTGGACTTGAAAAAATAAAAATCAGCCCTCAAAAAATTACAAAAATACTATGACTTAAAAAAGCGCACGCATGAACAAAAGAAAAGCTGAATTTACAAACAAGTTGTAATGATTATAGCAGCAGCATTAAATTCAGCCTTCTTATGAGCACGGCGCGTCATTGCTTCTTCATCAACACCCCACTGTTCCATCAACCAGTCTTCATCTAAATGAGCAATATCAAAAGCATGATCGGCATCAAAATTTCCTGCAGCAACAGCCAGAGAAATAAGAGCTGATCCTGTTAAGGTTGTCATTGTATGAAGTGCAGCAAGCGTATAAGGAGACTCAACTTGACGTAAATAATTACTCACTGCTTGGATAGATTCCCGTGATTGTTCGACATGCATAAGCCCTTCTGTCACCTGAAACCGTGCTCCAAGTTTTTCTTCTGCCCAATCCAATAAAGGATCCCACTGTTCACGTTGTCGCTCCACCAACTCTTGCGGGGTTTGTGCCCGATAAAAGATCATATCACATGCAACAAAACGTAATAGATCTTCAAAAACAACCTGCATATCATCAGCTATACCATCAATAACAGTGTTAACCAAACGCGTAATCGGCATTTTCGATGGATCAATAACTTGCTTTTGGCTCTCAAATTCCTGTGCTACTAATGTAGCAAATGCTGCTGTAGGTACAAGAAAATGGCGTCTTGCTGGTGTTTTAACTGGACATCCATCCAACAATATAGAAAAGCCTTCTTCTTCACACAAAGTTTTCACTTCTTTATAGAATCGTTTTGGTAGCGACTGACATGAAAATTTTTGCATCTTTTGAACGAGGTTATTTTTATTCAATGGCATATCAAACTGATTCAAAATTTCACGCATATTATTTATTATTTACCTCTGATATTTTCAAAAAACATTATTTTTTCTAAGTTCTATGTATCTCAATGAGGTTTAATTTGCCCTCCTTCCCCACCCTAAAGAAGGAACAATCTTACCAGCATCAATCTGAGTTAAGACTATATTTCATGTCTATTTTACAAACAAGACAATGGTGAATGCCTTGTTTATATTCAGCAACAACTGTCAGAACAATTTTTTTAAAGTATTGGACTTAATCTAAAGACTAGATGTGTTGAATTTAAAAAAATTCCATTCCACCATTACTGCCCACAGTGTTTGCGAAATTTTAGAAAACCGCATTGGGCTCTGTCTGTATCGATGAGACTTATATCAAAGTTAAAAGCAAGGGAAAATATCTCTATTGAGCTATTGATAAACGTGGTCTTTCCATATGATGCTCAAGGTGTCATCAAGCCATTTATGGTAATCGCGAGCTTCTTCGTTTGAGGCATGAACAGAGAAAATAAAACCAGGATATCCACCGAATGCTGGTGGAGGTGGTGAAATATGATCAATTTCAAAGAAAATGATAGTTCTAGTAGTTAGTGGATGCTGTACAACCTTATCTAAACCTGAAAATCCAGAAAACCGTCCATGACCACGAAGAGGAATAATGTAATTTGCTGCCACTTTTTCAGCTGGGAGTACATCGGGAAGATCTAAGTTTTGTTTAGCTAAAGCAGCATTCATGCATAGTTTTCCAAATGAAATCCCTGTACCTTGCTCCACAATAAAATGGGAAACACCTGACCCACCTATACGAGCGCCGATCTCAATTACATAAGGTAAGTCATTGGCATCTAAGCGTAGCTCTACATGAGCAGCTCCCATATTTATACCAAGAGCTTTAACCCCAGAGCATGCAGCCTTACATAAAGAAATAATTAAAGGATCGTCTATATCACGGCGTTGACGATAAATTGTTTCTTCGAACCATGGTCCTTCAGGTTGTCCCTTGTCTCCAACGGCCAAAACGTGCACACCTGCTGTATCGACAAAGCATTCCACAACAAACTCTTTTCCTGGTAAATACTGTTCTACTACTAAACCTACAGATTTATTTTTATAGTTGAAACGTGCCATATCTTTATGCTGAACATTCCATACCGCTTTGATGAGATCAGGAAATTCTTCAGAATTTTTAGCTAACATTACGCCTATACTACCAGCTCCAGAAACGGGTTTAATGACTAGCGGCCAACCCAAAGCATGGGCTTGTGATAGATCTTCTGGATTATCTATATAAAAAAATCTTGGTGTTCTAAGCCCTGCTTTAACAAAAGCTTGACGCATTAGATATTTGTTCCGAGTTAATGCCGCTACTTCTGGTTCAATACTGGGAGTATTGATTTTTTTTGCAGCTAAAGCTGTCCATATGATGGCTTTTTCGCAAAGAGTCATAACCCCACCAATATTGCGTTCTTTCACTCCGGCTGCAAAAGCGTCTAGAGCTAAGTCTGGATTATCAAAAACAGGAAGTTGCCAACTTGAAGTTACTGCCGCAGGTGGCTGAATAGGTACACTTTCAGCGATATCATAAATCATTACTAATTCGATGTTAGCTGCTTTCGCAGCTTCAAATATAAAGGGTAGTTTTGCATTACGCTGACAAACTAACGCCAGTTTTTTCATTTTATTTTTTTCCTTATACCTTAGAATTTTTGGAACGGTTTTTCAGTTGCCATCCAGATATTTTTGATGCATCTATAAATAAGAGTATCATCCCTATAACAACTATAATCATAGCAATTATTCTGATAGCACGTAGAGAAGTTCTAGAACCGATTATCCATTCACATGCCACTACTGCAAAAGAAGCTAATACGCCGATAGTATTGGCGTATAATACGCCTCCTTCGGCTAAAACTTTTTGGTACAATACGTAACCTGGTGCAGATAAAAAGGCTCCTAAAATCAATATCTTAAATATATCTTCTAACTTAAGATGTAATAGTGGAGCAGAATCAAAAATGAATAATGGCATAAATGATGCTGCAGAAATTGTAGTAATCCAAGCCAGTGCGGATAGCAAAGGTAAATTTTTAAGATAACGTTTAGACAACAAGCCATAAATAGAGTAAGAAAGTGCTGCTATTAAAGCAAGACCTATCCCTATCAAGCTATAATATCCATCCTCTACACTGTTTATATTGAATGCTACAGCTGCTACACTAACAATTATCACCCCGCCAAGCTTCAGCCATGAGAACTCAAGGCCATGAGTCAGTGCACCCAATATATAGGTAATACCTGGAATAGTGGCGAGCACCATAGTTAAATCACTAGCTTTGAGCGATTTTAAAGCGCCAAAGCTGCATACAAAATACAGCGAGAATCCTAATACTGATAGAATTAAAAAAGAAGGCATCATTGCAAGCAACGGTAATGATCTTAAAACGGCTTTCTCACGAAATACTACGATCAACCACAAAGCTGCAGCAGTAGCACATAACCTAAGTCCAACTGCATGCATTACCGGTATACTGTTAACCAAATTCTTAGATAATAACCAACTTATGGAAAACAACGCTAGAATAGTAAAAGTAAAGAATAATAACCGTCCTTTTAAAAAACTCAATGATTTAATCCTCCAATCACTCGCCGTGCATAATATGATGTTGAAAAATCAAATCGTGACTTTGGAGTTTTCGGCTTCCCAAGGTTATTTTGGATATAATCTTTAGCACCTGCTAAATAAGCGTCATCATCCAATGCTTCAAGTGCTTCTATATCTACGATTATCAATGGTATTACTTCTTTAAGACGCTCCAAATCAAATTGAAGATAACCTCACCCCGTTTAATCAATGCTTTGTTACGCATCAATATTTCAAAAAGTAAGATACCTGTACCAGCATCGAACGTCATATGGTGGTCATAACCTTTTGGATAACGAAATATGCGTTCTAATAGGACAAACTCAGATATTTCTTTCCAAAACTTTGGACGATTTTGTAGCATAATACGCACTGTAATTAAGTCCACTTTAATTTCTTCTAGAAGACCTGCAAACCAATTTAATTTTATATACAGATTCTTATCTAATGGCCTCGGTCCAGTATGGTGTGCATAGTCATGATAATAGCCCCACAAACAACGAACATCATAAACGTCATCTTTAGATAAGCTACGACTACTCAATTGGCCAAATAGGAATTTACTATCTCGACCGAGTAAACGTTCAGCTTCCACGATTGTCTGCTCATTGTAAATATCAAAGAATTTGCTGAAAAAAACAAAGCAAATGCTTTCTTATCAATTTTCTTAGCAGTAGCCACAGATTCTGGGAATAGAACAATACAATTTCCCTCTAAAAATCCCCTTGACGCTATTCCCATTTTTATACATTGAAACGGTGATACATAATTCTTTGTATATTCTAAGGCCTCTGCAAGATAGGGTGTTTCATGACGGTAGCCTGTAACTAATTCTAGCCGAAATCCTTCTGGATCAGGCCCATTCGTAGCACGCATTGGAGCTAAAAAAAATAGAGGGGAATCTGGTAATGGCGCTTTGAATGCAGCCAAAGTGTTATCAAATTTTGGGGGAGTATTTAAACCGCTGAGCATCCACTGATTAAAATCATCACAAGTGGTAGCTAAAAGCTCCGGAGATAATCCGTCAATAATATCTACATGACGGTTCAACAGAGTGATCAATTCATTGATCATATCACCATCTGCTGAAATTGGTTCTTTAATACTACCATCTAGTTCTTGGCGTACACGAAGTTTGTCAACCAGGTCAACAATAGAAAGAAGTGTTTCAAATTGCTTCATGATGAGCTGACTTTAGCGAGTGGAGCAAGAAGGCCATTGGCACTTGCCCAAAATTTTTGACAATATTCAGCTCGTAGCGCTTTGCAGCAACCAACGTCGTGATACAAGCATCTGCTCTTTCAGCTTTACAAAGAACCGCTGCGTCAGCATTGCTGTTGGCAAATATTTTGTCATATTGATGTGCCACCAGAGATTGTGGGGCAGGATGAGTAGCTACAGTTTTAATTTCATCAGAGTTATTGCGTTTAGCCAAGACCATAGGATGAGTAGGCATGATAAAGCTATCAAATAATTGCATATCACCTAAACGTGTGAATATAAGTGTATGCAAATCGGGGTAAGCAGCACAACTCAGGAGATAACCATCTTTTTTCTGAGCAAGTTCACTAAAGGCTTCTTCAAGAGTTGCGTATAAGATAATACGCGATTTTGAATCAGTGGGAGAGATATTTAAATTATGATTGTCAAACCACCATTGAGCCGCAGCCGCACAGTTAGTATCCGCAGGGCCAAGTGTATAGATACAAGTGTATAGATACAAGTATTATTTTCAGGTTGCATGATCTCTATTCTTTCAATTATGTGACTAAATTACTAAAATATGTAGAATAGAATCAACCACAATGAATCGAGCTTTCATTAGCCATAATACTTCAAATTAATATTTTAAACAATATATATAAATGCAAATTTAAAGTATAATCCGTCCTTAACAAAAAATATAAAAAATTAAGGCTATGTTTTCCTATTTTGAGGAAGTATTTATTTCCATTGGCTTATTATATTGATCAAATTAAATACCCACCTAAATTAGCAATATCTGCACGCGTCAATAGTTTAAAAGATGTTTCTAGCAGAACGCTAAAGCAGAAAAAATGCTTATCACTCAAAAAAGTTACGGAGCAATACCCTTTGGTCATCATCCTGCTTTTCTAGTAGCTGTGGTGGTGCACCAATTGACATTATTCGTCAACTATATCAACAACAACAGAACGTACCTGATATGTAAAATTTATATGCCTTATATCCCCTTAAACAACGGTATTTTTCAGCATAATAGGATAAAGAAACTGTAGAAAAAATTATAAATGATATGTGCCAGATTTATCACTAAAAATACAACTCTTTAACAATAATTACTTATCAAGAGATCTCTGTAACACTTTATCAAATCTACAAAAATTGCACAAATAAAAACGAAAAAAAGAAAAAAATCCTTCTGTGATTCTATCTATTCTGTCTCACCATCATTTTCATTAAAAGCCAAAAGATTAAAACTTTGTACCATATGAGGTGGTAAAGGTGCGATAATATCCAAAACCCCTCCTGAAGGATGAGGAATACGAATACGGCGCGCATGAAGGTGAAGACGGTTTTGAATTCCCCCTGGTAATGCCCAATTACTATCAGAAAAAAAATATTTTGAATCACCAATGATAGGATGATCCATATGGGCGGCATGCACACGTAGCTGATGTGTTCTCCCCGTATAGGGTTCCATTTCAAGCCACGAAAGAGCCCTCCCCCTAGTATCTAAAACGCGATAGTAAGAAACCGCATGGTTAGAATCTGGCTCTCCATGTTCACAAACACGCATTTTATCACCTTGTGCAGTGATATCCTTCACCATCCATGTTGAAATTTTATCCTGCTTTTTTTTAGGCACTCCCCGAACCAATGCCCAATAAGTCTTTTTCGTTTCCCGCTCTCTAAAAGCAGCCGTTAAAGCCTGTGCAGCACTCCTAGACCGTGCAACAATGAGCACACCAGATGTTTCACGATCAAGACGGTGCACTAAACGTGGTTTTTCGCCTTTCTTATTGCGCCATACCTCAAGCATGCTATCCACGTGGCGCGCCAAACCAGAACCACCTTGTACAGCTAACCCCGCAGGCTTATTAAAAACAAAAATCTTTGGATCTTCATAGAGAAGCATTTTTTTTAAAACGGTTCCATCATCCTGTCCACGAAGTGTTTTATCCGTTATAGGAAAGCTTTCTTTATCATCAATAGGGAAAGGTGGCACGCGCACAACTTGCCCCCTGAGAAGACGCGTATCGGTTTTAACACGCCCACCATCAACCCGTATCTGGCCAGAACGGAGCAACTTTTGTAAATATCCAAATCCAACTCTTGGATAATGCAATTTAAACCAGCGATCCAAGCGCATTCCGTTTTCATCTACCTCAACCTGTTTTATTTCGACGCCTACCATAATACTTCCCTTACCAGATAATTTTCTTGACCCGTTTTATGCCTTAAACGCAAAAATACATATCTTATAGAACTGGCTTTATCACACCATATTACAGTCAGTATCTAAAATTGCATTTTCTTACTGATAAAATTTTATTAACTCAAAACCTAATGATTATCAGAACTATAACCTTTATACTTGTGATAACTATTGGAGATAATGCTCTGTGTCCTTATTCAAAACCTATACACGTGTTCTCAGCTACCTAAACAGAGAAAAAAATACATCTCTTTTAATCTGTTCAGCAAATATTATATTGGCTATTATCACCATTGCAGAACCTATTTTATTTGGGCGTGTCATTGATGCTATCGCAGAAAAATCAGGTATTGTTTTAACTCTCACCATTTGGGTCTGTTTTGGGCTTTCACATATTATTGCTTATGTCCTTGTTGCTCGCGGTGCTGATCGTTTAGCACATAGACGTCGCTTAGCTGTTTTAACGGAATCCTTTGAGCGCATCATTGCTATGCCTTTAATCTGGCATCAACAACGTGGAACTTCTAACACTCTCCATACACTCTTACGCGCCGTAGACTCTATGTCAACCATATGGCTTGATTTTATGCGTCAGCATCTCTCAACGCTTGTCGCCTTATTCGTTCTTATCCCCATAGCCTTTAACATGAATTGGCGTCTTTCAACAGTCTTGGTTGTACTCGCCATCATTTATGTACTGATTGCACGTTTAGTGATGCGAAAAACAAAAGACGGGCAAGCCGCTGTAGAAAGTTACCATCATAACCTTTTTAAACATGTCAGCGATTCAATCTCTAACGTTTCCATTGTACAAAGCTATAACCGAATAAAGGAAGAAAGTTCCACATTGCATCAACATACAAACAATCTTCTTAAAGCACAAAACCCTGTTCTCAATTGGTGGGCTCTTGCAAGTGGCTTAAACCGAATGGCCTCAGCTATTTCAATAGTTTGTGTTCTTCTGCTTGGAGCTTTTTTTGTAGCAAAAAACCAATTACGTGTAGGTGAGGTGGTCGCATTCGTCGGATTTGCACAATTAATGATTTGTCGTTTGGATCAAATGAGCAATTTCTTTAATTTAACCATATCCTTACAAGCAAAATTACAAGAATTTTTTGCAATGGAAGACTCAACCTTTCATATCAAAGAACCTGTAAATCTACCTTCCCTCCAAAATGTTAAAGGTGCCATACAATTTCATCACGTTACTTATAAATTCCCAAATTCTTCTCAAGGTGTTTTTGACATTTCCTTTGAAGTTAAAACAGGACAAACTGTTGCAATTGTAGGACCAACAGGGGCTGGAAAAACAACATTAATCAATTTGTTGCAACGCGTGTACGACCCTACATTTGGACATATCTCTATTGACGGAATAAATATACGCTCTGTTAATCGCGAATCCTTACGCAAATCTTTAGCAACAGTATTTCAAGACGCTGGCCTTTTTAATCGGACTATTCACGACAACATCTCGATAGGAAAAGCAACCGCAACGGATGAAGAACTTTATGAAGCGGCAAAAATAGCAGCTGCCCATGATTTTATTCTAACAAAAACCAATCGTTATGAAACAATGGTGGGCGAGCGAGGTTCTCAATTGTCAGGTGGAGAAAGACAACGTTTAGCAATTGCGCGCGCTGTTTTAAAAAATTCCCCCATCCTCATTCTAGACGAAGCAACAAGTGCCCTTGATGTTGAAACGGAAGCGCGCGTTAAAGATGCTCTCGATTGCATAAGTCACAATCGTACCACTTTTATTATAGCACATCGCCTTTCAACAATACGCAATGCTGATATTGTGCTATTTCTAGAAAATGGTCACTTAATTGAAAAAGGAAGCTTTCAAGAACTGATCAATAAAGGCGGGCGCTTTTATAAACTACTAAAAGCCAGCGGTTTAACAATCGAGCAACCAGCGATAGGAGAAGATGAAAACGTGTTCCCATTGCACAAAGCCATGGCATCATAGAATAAGCGCTCCCTCTTAAAAAAATCTCGAAGCGAAGCAACACAAATAACCAATCAGAAATTATCTTTCAAGAAAAGCTTTTAGTGCCGCGAGTGCCTCAGCAGCCTTATTCCCATCAGACCCACCAGCCTGCGCCATATCAGAACGGCCACCACCACCTTTGCCCCCAAGGATACCTGAAACAATGCGCACCAAATCAACAGCATTTAACTTATCAATCAAATCATCCGTAACACCAACAACAGCACTCCCCTTACCATCCTCTGAAACACCTATGAAAGCAACAACACCAGATCCAATTTGCTTCTTTCCAGAATCCACTAATGCTTTAAGATCTCGTGGTAAAATATTTTCAACAACACGCCCCATAAAAGAAATGCCATTGATGATGGTAATATCTGCTTGACCACTCTTCATGTCCCCACAATTTAAAGCAATTTTCTTGCGCGCATCATTCAACTCTTTTTCAAGTCTACGACGATCATCAAGCAAAATCCGAACACGTTCTTCTACATCAGCAGAAGAAGTCTTTAAAAGATCAGCAATTTCACGGATATGCTCCTCTTGGCGGTTCAGGTATAGGCGTGCCGCTGTACCTGTTAAAGCTTCAATACGACGAACTCCAGCTGCTACAGAACTTTCAGAAACAATATGAATAAAACCGATATCTCCTGTTCTCTTCACATGTGTGCCACCACAAAGCTCGATTGACCAATTCTTCTTTAATTCTCCTTGTTCACATTGGTTCCCCATAGAAACAACACGAACTTCATCACCATATTTTTCACCAAATAACGCCATAGCCCCTTCAGAAATTGCATCATCCACGAGCATAAGGCGAGTTGTTACCTCACTATTTTGCAAAACAATATCGTTTGCTAAATCTTCTATTTTTTTCAGTTCTTCTAAAGAAACAGGTTTTGGATGAGAAAAATCAAATCGTAACCGATCTGGCAATACAAGAGATCCCTTCTGTGTAACATGAGCTCCCAATATTTGGCGTAAAGCTTCGTGTAATAAATGGGTAGCAGAATGATTCGCACGAATTTTCTTACGACGAACAACATCAACAGTTAATTCTACACAATCAAACGTCTTTGCCCGACCAGATTTCACTTCACCAATATGGATAAAAACACCATCACCTTTTTTCTGGGTATCATGCACCTCAAAAATAAAATTTTCATGAGAAATGATACCGCTATCACCAATCTGCCCACCAGATTCACCATAAAAAGGTGTCTGATTTACAACAAGAACGGCTTTCTGCCCTGAAGAAATATGATCAACAATTTTACCGTCATACACAAGAGCTGTAAGAATACCTTTAGCTGTGTCAGTCTCATAACCTAAAAATTCTGTGGCCCCCATTTTTTCACGAAGAGAAAACCAGATCTTTTCCGTAACGGCTTCTCCGGAACCAGTCCAATTGGCACGTGCTTCCTCTTTCTGACGTTCCATCGCCTTATCAAAAGCGTCAACGTCAACAAATATTCCGCGACGACGCAGAACATCTTGCGTCAAATCAAGCGGAAAACCATAGGTATCATAAAGCTTGAAAGCAACTTCACCACTCAAAGATTCTCCTTCTTTAAGAGTAGTACTTGCTTCATTCAACAAACCGAGTCCCCGTTCAAGTGTTTTACGAAAACGCGTTTCTTCTAACTTCAAAGTTTCTGAAATCAAAGATACAGCACGCACCAACTCAGGATACGCTTGTCCCATTTCGTGAATTAAAGCAGGCAAAAGCCGCCACATTAAAGGTTCTTTAGCACCAAGGAGGTGCGCATGACGCATAGCACGACGCATAATACGGCGTAAAACATATCCCCTTCCTTCATTGGAAGGAAGAACACCATCAGCAATCAAAAACGCACATGAGCGAAGATGATCAGCAATCACGCGATGGCTCGCAACAAATTCACCCGTCGCCTCAACCCCTGTTATCTCTTGGGATACAGCAATTAATGCACGAAAAAGATCAATGTCATAATTATCATGAACACCCTGTAAAACAGCTGCAATGCGCTCTAATCCCATGCCTGTGTCAATAGAAGGATGAGGCAACTCAACACGCTCTTCTTTGCTTATCTGCTCATACTGCATAAAAACAAGATTCCAAATTTCAATAAAGCGATCACCATCTTCATCTGCACTTCCAGGTGGTCCTCCAAAAATTCCATCACCATGATCATAAAAAATCTCCGAACAAGGACCACAAGGACCTGTATCTCCCATCGCCCAAAAATTATCAGACGTTGCAATACGAACAATTTTTTCATCAGGAAGACCTGAAATTTTACGCCATAATTCAGCAGCTACATCATCACTATAATAAACTGTCACCAACAACTTCTCTTTTGGAAGACAAAATTCTTTTGTTAAAAGATTCCATGATAAAAAAATGGCTTCTTCTTTAAAATAATCACCAAAAGAAAAATTACCTAACATTTCAAAAAATGTATGATGGCGTGCTGTATAGCCAACATTATCAAGGTCATTATGCTTTCCACCGGCACGGACACATTTTTGCGCCGTTGCTGCCTGCTTATAAGGACGCTGTTCAAGTCCAGTAAAAACATTTTTAAACTGCACCATTCCTGCATTTGTAAACATGAGTGTAGGATCATTACGCGGAACGAGAGGGCTAGAAGAAAGAACTTTATGCCCATTAAGATGAAAATAATCTAGGAAAGTTGACCGTATACTATTAACACTATTCATATCGTAACCTGTAGAGTACAGCGCAAAACCATAAAAACAAAATTCCCCTCATTAAATATCCTCTTTTCTACACGTAGAGTTAATTTAATCAAAGGGTGGATTTTTGTTCAAAGAAATTTAGAAATAAGCGATCTTAATATTTTAAAACTCTAACAAATAAAAAAATAAATGACGGCCACACATTCAGACAAGCATTCCATCAAATTTCTTCATCGTTTTCTATACTTTCTGCCCCTACATTTTCTAACAATTCAATCGCAATCAGACCAGCATTTTGACGCAAAGCTGTCTCGATTTCTGTAGCTATTTCTACGTGATCGCGTAAAAACTGCTTCGCATTTTCCCGTCCCTGCCCTAAACGCTGAGAATTATAAGAAAACCATGCACCAGATTTTTCCACAACGCCAACTTTGACACCCAAATCAATTAACTCACCTACTTTGGAAATGCCTTCACCATAAATAATATCAAATTCAACTTGCTTAAACGGAGGAGCCAATTTATTTTTGACAACTTTAACACGTGTCTGATTACCAACAATCATATCCCGATCTTTAATAGATCCAATACGACGAATATCTAAACGAACAGAAGCATAAAACTTTAAAGCGTTTCCGCCTGTTGTCGTTTCGGGAGAACCAAACATGACACCAATTTTCATGCGAATTTGATTAATAAAGATAACCATACAGTTAGAGCGAAAAATTGCTGCTGTTAGTTTTCGCAACGCTTTACTCATTAACCGAGCCTGCAGCCCAGGTAAAGCATCACCCATTTCACCATCAATTTCCGCCCGTGGCGTCAAAGCCGCTACAGAATCAACAACAAGTACATCAACAGCACCAGAACGAACCAACGTTTCTGTAATTTCCAGTGCTTGTTCACCAGTATCGGGTTGAGAAATGAACAAATTTTCTAAATCAACACCAAGCTTACGCGCATAAATAGGATCAAGAGCATGCTCCGCATCAATAAAAGCACAAATCCCACCAATTTTCTGTGCCTCAGCAATAGCATGAAGAGCCAATGTTGTTTTTCCAGAACTTTCTGGTCCATAAATCTCAACAATACGCCCCTTCGGTAATCCACCAACACCCAAAGCAATATCCAAGGATAATGAGCCCGTTGGAATTGTTTCAATTTCAACAACCTGCTCTTTTTGCCCAAGACGCATAATTGAGCCTTTACCAAAAGAACGTTCAATTTGTGAGAGAGCAGCATCGAGAGCTTTTGTTTTATCCACAATTATATCCTTGACCGATTCATAACAACCAAATGCTTAGTGTACACTGTTATTTTAGCTTAACTAAAGTCTTGAATTTAAATTTTCACAGACTATTTCCATTTTTAACCCCACATTGTGTCAACAACAGATCATTACCATAATAGAAAGAATTACTATTCCTTATCTTATGACAAAAAACCTCCATAGTAAGGAAAGAAACTTGGCATATTTATATCTCTCCTCTAGAAAAGAAACAATTTAAATTTCAACACGGTACTTTATATACAGCATTTCTGATACTTTTTTACAAACACTGAAGAAATCATATCTCTTAATCTAATCCCCCCCTATTGATAGCCAAAAAATTTCTCATCAATCAAAACCACAATACATCGCACACAACTGAAATCACAAGTACAAAGCAGCGCATGAATTATAGCTAGACAAATATCTCTTAAATTTGATTTTTAAGGGTATATAAATTCTTACTATGAAGAAATAAGCATTTAAGACATGCCATAGTCTCTTAATGAAATTATAATCACATAACTGACGTAAAATAAGTTTAAGATCCGTAAAAATCATATCTTAATTAAAATTACATTTTTAACTGGTTCGCTTTTTACGCAATTTTTTCCACCACTCAAGACGTTTCGCGATTTCACGTTCAAAACCACGTTCTCGTGGTTGATAATAGCTCTGGCGCCCAAGTTTCTCAGGAAAGTATTCCTGTCCCGAAAAAGCATCTGGTTCATCATGGTCATAACGATAACCATGTCCATACCCTTCTTCCTTCATAAATTTTGTAGGTGCATTCAAAATGTGCTTAGGAGGGGGTAAAGAGCCATTTTTTCGTGCACAATGCATAGCTGCTTTATATGCAAGATATGTTGCATTTGATTTTGGCGCAGTTGCAACATAGAGACACGCTTGTACTAAAGCCAATTCTCCCTCAGGTGATCCTAAATAATCATAAGCATCTTTTGCTGCATTACAAATGACAAGAGCTTGAGGATCTGCCAAACCAATATCTTCAACAGCCATACGAACTAATCTTCGCCCAATATAGAGAGGATCTTCTCCCGCATCAAACATACGCGCCAAATAATAAAGAGCAGCATCAGGATCAGATCCACGAACTGACTTATGCAACGCTGAAATGAGATTATAGTGACCCTCCTGTCCTTTATCATAAATTGGAGCACGACGTTGAATGATTTTTTGCAAAGCAACAGTATCAAATATCTCTCCTTGTCGTGCAGCACACCAAACTTCCTCTGCCAATGTTAACGCTGCCCGCGCATCACCATCAGACATCCCGATCAAAATACCTCTAGCATCATCATCCAAGGGAAGAAGCTTTCCTTCCACTTCTTCCGCGCGTTTCAAAAGCTTGCTCAAGCTTTCATTGTCATGGGGAAGGAACGTCAAAACACGTGCACGAGAAAGAAGAGCAGCATTAAGTTCAAATGAAGGATTTTCTGTTGTTGCACCTATAAGAATGACCGTACCGTCTTCCATGACGGGAAGAAAACTATCCTGCTGAGCACGATTAAATCTATGAATTTCATCGACAAACAAAATCGTTCGCCCCCCAGACATAAAACGAGTCCGAGCAATTTCAAAAATCTTTTTAAGTTCAGAAACTCCAGTAAAAATAGCAGAAACTTGCTCAAAAGAGAAATTTGTTTCAAGAGCTAACAAACGTGCAACTGTTGTTTTTCCTGTCCCCGGTGGTCCCCAGAAAATCATCGAACCAAATGAACCAGCTGCTATCATGCGTGAAAGCACCCCCTCCTCCCCAACTAAGTGATATTGTCCCATTACATCATGAAGAGAGCGAGGACGCATCCTTTCTGCAAGCGGCTGATTTTTATTAACTTGGAAATCAAGCGACGAAGTAAAAAAATCTTTGTTCAAAAAAAACCTCAGCGAATAAATTGGCGAATATACATACCATCACGTTCATATTCCAATTGCCAAATACGCGGACGACTTTGCATAAGAATCTTTTTCAACTGACTGACTGTTTGAATCTTATGGCCATTAACAACACGCAAAATATCTCCTGGACGAAAAATTCCAGCAGCATTGCTCAGTTCGTCAAGATTGGTAATCACAACACCTCTTGCAGATACAGGAAGATGAAAACGTCGACTATTTTGCGGTGTTAAATCTAATACTTCAGCACCGGAAAGAGGACCTTCATCAATAATTTTTTCAGATTTTAAGAATTCAGATTCTGGTACTGATAAAACGGTTATTTCTGTTTTGAAAGTTTTGCCGTTTCGTAAATATTCTAAAGGAAGGCTCTGCCCCATGCCAGCTGTCATCAAACGATATCCAAGGCTATCTGGACTATCAATTCGTACCCCTTGCATACTCAAAATAACATCACCTACTTTCAAACCAGCTTTTTCAGCAGGACTATCTTTGCTAATTTCAATAATAAGAGCACCATAGGGACGTTCTAAACCTAAACCACCTGCAATATCAGGTGTAACATTTTGAAAAGATGCACCAATATAAGGTGGTACAAAATACTTCCCGCCATGTTTAACGGTATCAAGCATCACCTTTACAAGATTCGCCGGAATAGCAAAACCAATCCCTACAGAGCCACCAGAACGCGAATAAATAGCTGTATTAATCCCGATTAATTGCCCTTTCATATCAATCAAAGCCCCACCAGAATTACCTGGATTAATGGCAGCATCTGTTTGAATAAAAAAGTCAAAATCAGAAATACCAACACGTGTACGTGCTTGCGCTGACACAATACCACTTGTAACTGTTTGACCAACACCAAAAGGATTACCAATTGCTAAAACAAGATCACCAACTTCAACTGCATCGGAATCTCCCAAAGGAAGAACGGGAAACTGCGCACCTTTTGCATCAATTTTAAGTACAGCAATATCCGTTGCTTCATCTTTGAGCATAACCTTACTCTCAAATTCTCGTCCATCAGAAAGAGCAACTTTAATTTCATTTGCATCCTTAATGACATGATAATTCGTAACGATCAGACCACGCGTATCAACAATCACCCCAGACCCTAATGAAGATTGCTTACGTACAGGCAGATTGTTTTGAAAACGACCAAAAAACTGCTCAAAAAATGGATCGCCTTCAAAAGGCGAACGCGCTCTAATTTGCCGAGCTGCATAAATATTTACAACAGACGGAATAGTCTTTTTAACTAAAGGAGCAAATGAAAGAGTAATTTCTGACTGTGTTTTCGGAATTTGCGCATATGTACAGGGAAATGATATTTGCGCTATAATTACAAAAAAAAGCCCAACAAAAAGAGAATTCTTCATTATTCGCTCCTTATAAACTAATCTACCCTTTAAGAGAACAGCCACCTCTCATCCCTTATAAATTAAGCGTCTCCATTAATATTTACAATTGAAAATAAAAACAACCTATCTGAACAACAAATATTATAAAAAACAAATAATTCAATATTTTATAACCCCCTTTTTGCTTTTATCACTTAAATAAAGCCTACTCTGTAATGCTAACAAAAAACCGCCCTAAAAGGCGGCCTTCTCAAACACAACGAAAAGAAAATAATTTATGAAGAAGATTCTTTTTCATCTGAAACATCTTCTGCACGTGCACGATCCACAGCACCCTTCGCATCGATATCTCGATCAACAAATTCTATAACAGCCATGGGAGCATTATCACCTGTACGAAACCCTGCTTTCATAATACGCAAATATCCACCGTTGCGCGATGCATAACGCGGCGCAAGTATATCAAACAATTTCGCAACTTTTCCCGCATCACGAAGCGCAGAAATTGCTTGCCGACGCGCATGCAATCCTCCACGCTTACCAAGAGTCACTAACTTTTCAACAATAGGACGAATTTCTTTAGCCTTTGGAAGCGTCGTCACAATTTGTTCATGCTCTATCAGTGAAACCGCCATATTTGCAAACATAGCTTTACGATGACTAGCAGTTCGGTTCAATTTGCGACCTGAATTACTATGGCGCATGAGCCTTCTCCTTAAATTTTAACTTTAATACTGATCTTCATAGCGTTTAGCAAGATCATCGATATTCTCAGGAGGCCATGCAGGAATTTCCATACCAAGATGCAGTCCCATACATGCCAAAACTTCCTTAATTTCATTTAACGACTTTCGCCCAAAATTCGGTGTCCGAAGCATTTCAGATTCCGTTTTCTGAATAAGATCACCAATATAGACAATATTATCATTTTTAAGACAATTTGCCGAACGAACTGAAAGTTCTAACTCATCCACCTTTTTGAGCAGCGCAGGATTAAAAGCAAGTTCAGAATCAGACTCTTCAACAATCTCCTTCTGCGGCTCCTCAAAATTGACAAATAATGATAATTGATCTTGAAGAATACGCGCCGCAAAAGCAACAGCATCCTCTCCATTAACAGCACCATTTGTCTCAATCGTGAGTGTTAATTTATCATAATCCAACACTTGACCTTCGCGTGTATTTTCTACTTTATAAGAGACTTTACGAATTGGTGAGTAAAGACTGTCAACTGGAATAAGGCCTATGGGCGCATCATCGACACAATTACGGTCAGATGGAACATAACCTTTTCCTGTATTAACAATAAATTCCATACGAATCTCAGAACCTTCATCAAGAGTACAAATAACATGTTCTGGATTCAGGATTTCCATATCCCCAACAGTACTTATATCTCCAGCTCTTACAACACCAGGGCCCTCTTTACAAAGGACAATACGTTTAGGTCCCTCTTCTTCCATACGAAGCGCAATTTCTTTGATATTTAAAATAATATCTGTAACATCCTCGCGCACGCCCGGAATTGATGAGAATTCATGCAACACTCCATCAATTTGCACAGCGGTAACCGCGGCACCACGAAGCGAAGACAATAACACACGGCGAAGCGCATTCCCCAACGTTAAGCCAAAACCACGCTCAAGAGGCTCTGCAATCACACTCAAAACATTTGGATTATCATGTGTACAAAATTCAACCTTATTGGGTTTAATCAGTTCCTGCCAGTTTTTCTGGATCATATTTTTATTCCCGTTCTCTAGTTCCGCTACCATTCAATCGTAACGGACAATGTGAACATCAGAGAAGCCTCTGACAACGAAAAAACAACACCAATTAAACACGCCGTCTTTTTCGGGGACGGCATCCATTATGAGGAATTGGCGTTACATCACGAATGGAAGTAATGATAAAACCAACAGATTGCAAAGCACGCAAAGCAGACTCACGACCTGAACCAGGACCACAAACCTCAACCTCCAAGGAACGCATACCGTGTTCCTGCGCTTTTCTAGCACAATCTTCTGCGGCAACCTGAGCCGCAAAAGGCGTAGATTTGCGCGAACCTTTAAATCCCTGAGCACCAGCAGAAGACCACGCAATTGTGTTCCCCTGAGCATCAGCAATGGTAATCATTGTATTGTTAAATGTTGAATTGATATGCACAACACCTGATGAAATATTTTTGCGCTCGCGGCGACGAACCCGTGTGCCTTCCTTGGCCATAGTCTTCCTTTCAACGATCTCTTCACTGCCGTAATACCAGCAGCTCCACCCTCTTTGTTCTTATTAAAAAAACTTTAACAAAAAACAAAACACCTAAAAAAAATAAAACTCTTTTAAAAAAGACTATTATTTTTTCTTTCCAGCAATTGCCTTAGCCGGCCCCTTGCGCGTACGTGCATTTGTATGCGTACGTTGTCCACGAACAGGCAAAGAACGGCGATGACGTAAACCACGATAACAACCAAGATCCATCAAACGCTTAACATTCATCGCAACCTCACGGCGAAGATCCCCTTCAACTTGATAGCCTTGATCTATAGCCTCACGAATTTGCAACACCTCTGCATCCGAAAGCTCATGCACACGACGCCCTATGGGAATGCCAACCTTCTTAGTAATTTCTTGAGCAAATTTTGGTCCAATCCCGTGAATATATTGAAGCGCAATAATTACACGCTTATTTGTCGGGATATTGACGCCAGCAATACGAGCCACGCCTACTCTCCTTGGTTATGTTAAAAATTAACCATAAAATACCTGATGTACCTTACAGAAAAAAACGATCCGGCATAAACACACTCCGAATCCAATCACTTTATTGAAATAAACTGAAGCTGTTTCTGATAGATTTTACCCAAAAAGTCAATACTTTTCATTTATTTCTAAAAAATTCCTTATAGAAGACACTTTTTAATCATGTGTGATATCTCAGTAATATCAATCATCCCATCAATCACTTTCAACAATCCCCTCTCTGAATAAAATTTTGATAAGGGAGCTGTTTTTTCACGATATTCTACTAATCGCTTCGCAAAAGCAACAGGATTATCATCTGAACGAACTTGCCCACCAGCAGCTATAGTTTCCTCAACGCGTTTCTTCATTCTTTCAATCAACGCATCTTCATCAACACTCAATTCAATAACAGCATCAAGCTGCATATTTTTTGACTGCAGAATCTGCTGCAATGCTTCTGCCTGTCCTACAGTCCGCGGATACCCATCCAAGACAAAACCGTTTATACAATCACTTTCGTCAATTCGTTCTGATACAATTTGATTAACAATACTATCAGGAACTAAAGCACCAGAACTCATAACAGCTTTAGCTTTTTTACCAACTTCTGTTTCTCTGGTAATAACTTCACGTAACATATCGCCCGTCGATAATTGAGGGATATGATACTCCTCAGTTAACATTTTAGCTTGTGTACCTTTTCCAGCTCCAGGAGGACCCAAAAGAACAATTCTCATCGATTCCTTCTACCTCCACGAAGTTTTGACTTTTTAATCAATCCTTCATATTGGTGCGCAACAAGATGTCCTTGAATTTGAGCAACTGTATCAAGCGTAACAGTAACAACGATCAACAAAGACGTCCCCCCAAGATAAAAAGGAACCTGTAGTGCAGATATCATAAACTCAGGTAACAAACAAACCAAAATAATATAAATCGCTCCCACAACAGTAATGCGCGTCAAAACATAATCAATATACTCCGCTGTACGCTCACCGGGACGAATACCTGGAACAAAACCAGAATGCTTTTTCAACTGATCCGCCGTATCACTTGGATTAAACACAATAGCTGTATAAAAAAAGCAAAAAAACGCCATTAAAATAGCATAGACAATCATATAAAGCGGCTGTCCGTGACCAAGAGAATAAGAAATAGCCTGAACCCATTGCGGCATTTTGTCAGAAAAATTATTAATAGTTGCAGGCAATAACAACAAAGATGAAGCAAAAATTGGTGGAATAACACCGGCAGTATTTAATTTTAAAGGAAGATGTGACATATCTCCCTGAAACATCTGATTTCCAACTTGACGTTTCGGATACTGAATAAGAATCCGCCGTTGCGCACGTTCTACAAAAACAATAATTCCTATAACAGAAACTGCAATAAGAACGATCGCTATTAACAAAAAAGTTGATAAATCAGCTTGACTATGTGCAGTTAAAAGTTGAGCAAAAGTGGAAGGGAGATTAGCCACAATACCTGTAAAAATAATAAGAGAAACCCCATTACCAACACCGCGTGACGTAATTTGCTCGCCAAGCCACATCAAAAACATTGTTCCACCAACAAGCGTAATAACAGAAGAAACACGAAACATAAACCCCGGCTCCAAAACAATTTGAAGCCCTGTTCCTATACCCGTTTCAAGTGCAACCGCGATACCAAACGCTTGCAGAATTGCTAAAACTACTGTTACGTAGCGAGTATACTGATTAATAACCTTACGACCTACTTCACCTTCTTTTTTAAGGGTTTCTAACGAAGGGATAACTGAGGTTAGCAATTGTACAATAATTGATGCCGATATATAAGGCATAATTCCCAGCGCAAAAATTGCCATGCGCCCAACAGCACCTCCAGCAAACATATTAAACAACCCCAAAACACCAGAAGCATGATGTTCAAATGTTTGGCGTAAAGAATCAATATTAATACCGGGAAGAGAGATATAAGTACCAAAGCGATAAACAAGAAGCGCAGCTAAGGTAAACCAAATACGCTTTTTCAATTCGGTTGCACGTGAAAAAGCCCCAAAGTTTATATTGGAAGCAAACTGCTCTGCCGCTGATGCCATAAAACCTCTCCAATCCCCACTCTAGTTCTTTAAATCACAAAAGCATAACTCCAGAAATTCCTGTCATCATACATAAATAAATACAAAACTTAAACAATTCTCCATAAAAAATATCCCCAAACAAAGAGCATAAAAACTGCTTAGGACATCATTCATGTCAAAATAAGCTCACCGAACAGCCTCAGGAAAAACAACCTGACCACCAGCTTTTTCAATCTTAATACGAGCAGCCTCAGAAGCACCAGACACATGAATTATAATCTTTGCTTTTACCTCACCATCAGCAAGAAGGCGTACACCATCCCTCACACAACGAATAATACCAGCCTCTTTCAGCGCCATAATATCAACAGGTTTCTCAATATCCAACTTGCCTGCATCAACTGCCCATTGAATACGTCTCAGTGAAACTTCGTTATAAGTCTTAGCAAAAAAATTCTTAAATCCACGTTTTGGTAAACGGCGATAGATAGGCATTTGCCCACCTTCAAAACCATTAAGTGAAACACCAGAACGTGAACTTTGCCCCTTTACACCACGTCCACCAGTTTTACCGGCACCAGAACCAATACCACGCCCAACACGTTTACGACCTCTTGTTGCACCTTCGCAATCGCGCAGCTCATTGAGTTTCATATCCTATACTCCCGCAACCGTTAATCTTCATCTATAACGCGAACAAGATGCCGAACCTTAGCAATCATACCTCGCACACAAAGCGTATCCTCTAAAACACGTCGCCGACGTATTTTATTTAACCCGAGTCCCTTCAAGGTTGCACGCTGAATCTGCGAATTCCGAATTGGACTACCAATTTGTTCTACCGTCACAGTTTTGCCATTCTGAGATTTTTTCTGAACCATTTCCTAATTCCCTTTCTGATAATCTCAGAAACTAGCTTTCCGCATCAACTAAATGCCTACGACGTGCCTGCAAAGTTGAATATTTAATACCGCGTTGAACCGCAATATCTCTAGGATGCATTTGATGCATTAAGGCGTCAAATGTTGCACGCACCATGTTATAAGGATTCGACGATCCTAATGATTTTGCAACAACATCCTGCATACCAAGAGTTTCAAAAATAGCACGCATCGGCCCACCAGCAATAATACCGGTACCAGCAGAAGCAGAACGCAGTAAAACACGACCAGCGCCGTGACGACCTTCAAGATCATGATGTAATGTACGCCCAGACCGCAACGGAACATAAATCATTGCACGCTTTGCAGCTTCTGTAGCTTTACGAACTGCTTCTGGCACTTCACGCGCCTTACCATGGCCAAAACCCACACGACCTTTTTGATCTCCAACAACAACAAGAGCAGCAAAACCAAAACGCCGCCCACCTTTCACAACTTTAGCAACACGATTGATATGAACAAGTCTATCGACAAATTCACTATCACGCTCTTCTCGCTCACCACGTTCTTTATGTGCCATTCCTCATTCCTTTTTCTTTTCCGGAAGCACGCTAACAAAGTCCCATCATCAAACCAGAGGAACCCACACGAAACACCCTAAAATCCCCTAACTCAAATTTCTAAACAAAACACTTTAGAAGCTCAAACCACCTTCACGAGCAGCTTCAGCCAAAGCCTTTACTCTGCCATGGTAAACATAAGCTCCACGATCAAAAACTACCTCATTAACACCAGCCTGCTTTGCACGTTCAGCAATTAACTTACCAACAGCAAAAGCTGCCTCTTTATCAGCACCAGTTTTTAAAGACTTCTTTAAATCACCTTCAAGAGTAGATGCTGAAACAAGCGTACACCCACGCAAATCATCTATAATTTGAGCATAGATGTTCTGATTTGAACGATAAACACTAAATCGCGGACGATTACCAGAAACCATTTTAATTCTACGACGAACACGCCGTGCACGACGCTGGATAATGTTCTTAGATGAAACCATAATACAAAATCCTTATTTCTTTTTACCTTCTTTACGAAAGATACGCTCATCTGCATGCTTAACACCCTTACCTTTGTAAGGCTCAGGTCTACGATATTCACGAATCTCTGCTGCAACTTGCCCAACTCGCTGCTTATCAATTCCAGAAATAACAATTTCTGTAGGTTTAGGAACTGATACAGTAACACCCGATGGCACTTTATAAATCACATCGTGCGAAAAACCTAACGATAGCTGAACATCCTTGCCCTGCAAAGCAGCACGGTAACCAACTCCGTTAATCTCCAATCTCTTTTCAAAACCATCTTTCACACCACAAAAGATATTTTCAATCATTGAGCGTGACATTCCCCATTTTGAGCGCGCATCTTTTGACTGATCTCGCGGTGAAACTGATATGACATTTTCCTCAAATTTCACTAAGACTTCATCATTAACAACGTAACTCAATTCACCTTTCGGACCTTTTGCCTTAACCAGCTGACCTTCAACCGTTGCAGTAACCCCAGAAGGAATTGAAATGGGCTTTTTTCCAATACGAGACATTGTTCTAACCTACTTTTCTTTTGTTTTCTTGACATAACTTAGAAAACACGACAAAGGAGCTCTCCACCAACATTCTGTTCACGTGCCTCATGATCTGCCATAACCCCCTTAGGAGTTGATAAAATAGAAATACCAAGACCATTTGCCACTTGAGGAAGTGACTTAGCAGAAACATATACACGACGACCCGGCTTTGAAACACGTGAAATTTCACGAATAGCAGCTAACCCCTCAAAATACTTCAACTCGATTTCAATTTCAGACTTTCCATCACCACAATCAACTTGATTATATCCGCGAATATAACCTTCAGACTGGAGAACATCAAGAACGCGAACACGAAGCTTAGAAGCAGGTGTAACCACTTTTCCTTTTTTACGACCAAGCGCATTACGAATACGCGTTAACATATCACCAAGAGGATCTGACATAGACATTGAGTAATCTCCTCTCACCAACTAGACTTAACAATGCCTGGAATATGCCCTACGGAACCAAGCTCACGCAACGCAATCCGCGACATTTTTAATTTACGATAATAAGCCCGAGGACGCCCTGAAACCTCACAGCGATTACGAACCCGAACTTTTGCAGAATTACGCGGCAACCCCGCCAATTGAACAGAAGCTTTAAAACGCTCCTCAAGAGAAACCTTCTGATCCATAACTATCGCTTTCAAGCGTGCACGACGTGCAGCATAACGCTTTACCATCACCTCACGACGCTTATTTTTCTCAACGGCACTTACTTTGGCCATAATCCTACCTCGCTACATTTGCCGTTACAAACGAAAAGGAAAATTAAAAGCACGCAACAATTCACGTGCCTCATCATCCGTTTTTGCTGTCGTACAAACGATAATATCCATGCCCCAAATTTGATCAACTTTGTCATAGTTAATTTCTGGAAACACAATGTGTTCTTTAATACCCATAGCAAAATTGCCACGACCATCAAAACTTTTTGGATTCAAACCACGAAAGTCGCGAACCCGCGGAAGCGCGATCGTAACAAGACGATCCAAAAACTCAAACATACGATCTTTACGCAACGTAACTTTAGCCCCGAGCGGCATTCCTTCACGAACCTTAAAGGTCGCAATAGAATTACGTGCACGGGTCACAACAGCTTTCTGACCTGTTATTAACCCCAAATCCTCAGCAGCAATAGATGGTTTTTTAGAATCGGCAGTTGCTTCACCAACCCCCATATTAATCACAATTTTATCAACCCGCGGAATTTGCATTGCATTCTTATAATTAAACTTCTCTTGAAGAGCTTTACGAACCACTTCAAAATAATGCATCTTCATGCGCGGCGTTTGTTTTTCCTCAGCCATTAATCAATTCTCCCGAACGCTTGGCAAAACGAACCTTATCACCATCTGCATTCACACGAAAACCTACACGTGTAGGCTTACCATCTTTAGGATCAGCAATCGCCAAATTAGATAGATGAATCGGAGCTTCCTTAGAAACAATCCCAGCCTCTTGTTTTTGCGTTTGACGCTGATGACGTTTAATCATATTAACCCCACGAACAAAAGCCTTGTTTTCCTTCGGATTCACCTTAATTACTTCACCACTACATCCCTTATCCTTACCGGATAAAACAACAACTTTATCACCTTTGCGAATTTTTTGCATACCACCCACTCCTTACAACACTTCAGGAGCGAGCGAAATGATCTTCATATGATTCCTACCACGAAGCTCGCGGGGAACTGGTCCGAAGATACGTGTACCGATCGGCTCTTTCTTATTATCCACCAAAACAGCAGCATTGCCATCAAAACGAATAACACTACCATCTGCGCGACGAATATCCTTAGCAGTACGAACTACTACAGCTTTCATCACATCACCCTTTTTAACACGGCCACGAGGAATAGCATCCTTGACCGAAACAACAATAATGTCACCGACCGAAGCATATTTTCGCTTTGAACCGCCTAACACTTTGATGCACATGACACGACGAGCACCTGAATTATCGGCAACGTCGAGGTTTGTTTGCATCTGAATCATGAATGGCCACCTTCTTTTAATACTTATATCCGGTTATATCTCTACATATCCAGACTTGCCTGCCAAATAACGAAAAATATTGTCCTTAAATCTACCAACGGAAACAAAACCACTGTCAAATTTTAAAACAACAAAGCTAATCAACTACGCCACACTGCCTTTAAAAACAGTCCAACGCTTGTCTTTCGAAATTGGTCTAGATTCCTGAATAGAAACCTGATCCCCAATCTTGAACTGGTTACTCTCGTCATGCGCCTTATACTTTTTAGACTGTCGAACGGTCTTTTTGAGAAGTGGATGAGAATAACGACGCTCCACTTTAACAACCACAGTCTTATCGCTCTTGTCACTAACAACAACACCCTGCAAAATGCGTTTAGGCATAACTTATTTCCTTAAGCCTTACTTTCGTTTATCTTCTGGCGAAGAAAAGTTTTAACACGTGCAATGTCACGACGAACTTGTCTAACACGTGCAGTCTTTTCCAATTGACCTGTTGCTCTTTGAAAGCGCAAATTAAATTGTTCTTTCTTCAACTTCACCAACTCATCTTTCATTTGGTCGAGCGTTTGCGCCCGTAATTTTATGGCTCTCATCGCTTAACCTCTTTATTCAGCAATACGCTGGATGAAACGTGTCTTTATAGGCAACTTGGCAGCACCCAATCTTAGTGCCTCACGTGCCACATCTTCAGGAACCCCATCAAGCTCAAACATAATACGCCCAGGCGCAACACGAGTCGCCCAATAATCTACACTTCCCTTACCCTTACCCATACGAACTTCAGTCGGCTTAGATGTAACCGGAAGATCCGGAAAAATACGAATCCACACGCGACCGGAACGCTTCATATAACGTGTAATCGCACGACGTGCCGCTTCAATTTGGCGGGCGGTAATCCGTTCTGGCTCAACAGCCTTCAAACCGTAAGCACCGAAATTCAAATCCGTACCACCCTTCGAAACGCCGTGAATACGGCCCTTGAATTGTTTACGGAACTTTGTGCGCTTTGGCTGCAACATTGTTCTCTACTCCAAATTCTAGTTCAATCACAAAAACTAAGCATTTTCGCGGCGACGATTCGATGAGGAACCAGAATGATCAACTTCTGTAGCACGACGCTCTGAAGCCATCGGATCATGCTCAAGAATTTCACCTTTAAAGACCCAAACCTTAACACCACAAATACCATAAGCAGTCTTAGCTTCTGCTGTACCGTAATCAACATCAGAACGCAAGGTATGAAGCGGAACACGACCTTCACGATACCACTCCATACGAGCAATTTCAGCTCCACCAAGACGACCAGAACAATTGATACGAATTCCTTCCGCTCCAAGACGCATAGCTGATTGAACCGCACGCTTCATCGCACGCCGAAAAGCAACACGACGTTCCAACTGCTGAGCAATCGATTGCGCTATAATCGTAGCATCAATTTCCGGCTTACGAATCTCCACAATATTCAATGAAGTCTCAGCATTTGTCATCTCCGAAAGCTTACGGCGAAGCTTTTCGATATCAGCACCTTTTTTACCAATAATCAAACCAGGACGCGCCGAATGAATCGTTACACGACATTTTTTATGGGGACGCTCAATAACAACCTTAGAAATAGCTGCTTGCTTCAGCTCTTCAAGCACATATAAACGAATTCTTAAATCCTCATGAAGGAGACGCCCATATTCACCACTATCAGCATACCAACGAGAATCCCAAGTCCGGTTAACTCCAAGACGAAGTCCTATTGGATTGATCTTCTGACCCATTACGCGGCCTCCACTTTTTCGGTAACTTCACGAACAATAATAGTAAGATGCGAAAACGGACGTTCAATCCGACTAGCACGTCCACGACCGCGAACATGAAAACGCTTCATTACTATTGACTTACCAACATAAGCTTCTGCAACAACGAGCGAATCAATATCAAGATCGTGGTTATTCTCTGCATTTGCAATTGCTGATTCAAGAGTTTTTTTCACAGTCTCAGCAATACGTTTACGTGAAAACGTCAAATCAGCTAACGCCACATTCACTCTTTTACCACGAATCATCGCAGCAACCAAATTAAGTTTTTGTGGACTAACACGAATTGTCCGTGCAATAGCTTTTGCCTCATTATCCTTAAGCTGGCGCGGAACCTTAGCTTTTCCCATTACTACTTCCTCTTCGCTTTCTTATCTGCACCATGCCCATAATAAGTCCGAGTTGGAGCAAACTCACCAAACTTATGTCCAACCATCTCTTCAGAAACAGAAACAGGAATATGCTTATTACCGTTGTAAACACCAAAAGTTAAACCAACAAATTGTGGTAAAATAGTAGAGCGACGACTCCATATTTTAATAACTTCATTACGTCCACTTGCACGTACCTTCTCTGCTTTTCCAAGAAGATAGCCGTCAACAAACGGACCTTTCCAAACTGAACGAACCACTTCAGACTACCTTTCTTATTTCTTGCGCTGATGACGCGTACGCATAATAAACTTATCAGTGGCTTTATTGGAGCGCGTACGCTTACCTTTCGTAGGCTTACCCCAAGGAGACACTGGATGACGCCCCCCTGATGTACGCCCCTCACCACCACCATGTGGATGATCCACTGGATTCATAGCAACACCACGAACATGTGGACGCTTGCCACGCCAACGTGACCGCCCAGCCTTACCATCATTAATATTTCCATGATCCGGATTTGAAACAGCACCAACAGTTGCAAAACAGCTGCTAGACACCAAACGCTGCTCTCCAGAATTAAGACGAAGAATAGCCATCCCTTGATCTCGTCCAACCAACTGTGCGTAAGTGCCAGCTGAACGTGCAATCTGACCACCTTTTCCAGGTTTCATTTCAATATTATGGATAATCGTACCCACTGGCATATTACCAAGCGGCATAGCGTTACCTGGTTTAACATCAACATTAGAACCAGCTATAATAGCATCACCCACACCAAGACGCTGTGGCGCAAGAATATAACTCAACTGCCCGTCCTCATAACGAATTAACGCAATAAAAGCAGTGCGATTTGGATCATATTCTAAACGCTCAACTTTTGCAGAAATATTACGTTTAAGACGCTTAAAGTCAACAAACCGATAGCTGCGTTTATGACCACCACCCTGAAAACGAGCAGTAACGCGACCACGATTATTACGGCCACCTTTTGATGACAAGCCCTCAGTTAGAGTTTTTACAGACTTACCCTTATAAAGACAAGAACGATCTACAATAACAAGTTGACGTTGCCCAGGCGTTGTTGGATTAAAGTGCTTAAGTGCCATTATTCTTTATCTCCGAACTTTCTTAAAGACCTGTCGAAACGTCGATAGACTGCCCACTGGCCAACGTCACGATCGCTTTCTTAACATTACTCTGACGACCAACAATGCCTTTAAAACGCTTCACTTTACCCTTACGAATTATCGTGTTAACTGCTTTAACTTTAACGCCAAAAAGGGTTTCAACAGCAGCCTTAATCTCAGACTTCGTCGCTTTCGGCGCAACATTAAAAGCAACCTGATTATACTCAGAAATCATAGTCGACTTTTCAGTAATAACCGGACTAACAATTACATCATAATAGCGAAGATCTGTCATCTAAAACGCTCCTCAAGAAACTCGACAGCTTCTTTTGACAAAACAAGTTTGCTGCGACGCAAAATATCATAAACATTAATTCCTTGAATTGGTAGAATATCAACATTAGGAATATTAGATGCTGCACGAGAAAAATTAATATCAATCTCTTTACCACCAATTAAAAGAGCATTATCAATCCCAAGCTTAGAAAAATGAGAAACAAGCATTTTGGTTTTAGCATCCTTAACGCTCAATGCGTCAACAACAATTAAATCCTTTGCCTTTAATTTTGCTGATAAAGCAAGACGCAATCCAAGCGCACGAATTTTCTTAGGAAGGTCATGCGCATGACTACGCGTCACCGGACCATGTGCCTTACCACCGCCTCGAAACTGCGGTGCACGAGCAGACGAGTGCCGCGCACGCCCAGTTCCTTTTTGTTTAAACATCTTTGCCCCTGTTCGAGATACATCAGAGCGCCCCTGTGACTGGTGAGTTCCTTGCTGACGACGCGCAAGTTGCCAAAGAATAACACGTTGTAAAATATCCTCACGCGGAACAAGACCAAAGATAGCCTCAGAAACCTTTAACTTACCAGCCTCATTACCATCAAGCGTTTTAATTACAAGATCCATTACTCGGCTCCCACAACTTCAGAAGCTTCCATCACCACCGGAGCAACCATTTCAGTTTTCTCCTTCACAATACAACGAATACCAGCAGGCTTCGGCACATTATCAGGAAGAGGTTTCTTTACGGCATCCCGCACTAAAATCCAAGAGCCTTTGGAACCAGAAACAGCACCACGCACCAAAATTAAACCACGTTCAACATCTGTGGAAACAACCTCTATATTCTGTGTTGTTACACGGACCTGCCCCATATGACCAGCCATTTTTTTACCTTTAAACACTTTACCTGGGTCTTGACACTGTCCTGTCGAACCGTGAGCACGGTGTGTAATTGAATTACCATGAGAAGCACGATGCCCGCCAAAGTTATGCCGTTTCATAACACCAGCAAAACCTTTACCGATACTTGTACCTGTTACATCAACTCTTTGCCCCGGAACAAAATGTTCCACTGTAATTTCAGTACCGATATCAAGAAGATTATCGGGACTCACACGAAATTCCGCTATCTTAGCTTTTGGCTCAACGGAAGCCTTAGCAAAATGTCCACGAAGAGCTCGCGAAGTATTCTTAACCTTAGCAAAGCCTACACCTAATTGAACAGCAGTATAACCATTCTTTTCAACTGTACGCTGAGCAACGACTTGACAGTTCTCCAAACGAAGTACTGTTACCGGCACATGCTCACCAGCTTCATTATAAATACGGGTCATGCCCAGCTTCTGTGCTATTACACCTGAACGCATAGGGTCTGTTCCTTCTGTCCTCAAACCTCAGAGCTTAATCTCTACATCCACACCAGCAGAAAGATCAAGCTTCATAAGCGCATCCACTGTTTGCGGCGTTGGATCAACAATATCAAGAAGACGCTTATGTGTACGCATTTCAAACTGCTCACGGCTCTTCTTATCGATGTGTGGCCCGCGATTGACCGTAAACTTCTCAATCCGCGTTGGAAGCGGAATAGGACCACGGACATTTGCTCCAGTACGCTTGGCAGTCGACACAATCTCACGTGTCGATGCATCAAGAATTCTGTGATCAAACGCTTTCAAGCGAATGCGGATATTCTGACTGTTCATGCTCTTTTATTTCCTTGTCATGTAAAGCGCCTTTAATAACTAAAGACGCCCTCAACAACCATTATTTATTCAATGATCTTAGAAACGATTCCTGCACCAACAGTACGACCGCCCTCACGAATAGCAAAACGAAGTTTCTCTTCCATGGCAATTGGAACAATCAAAGAAACATCCATCGCAACATTATCACCAGGCATAACCATCTCTGTTCCTTCTGGAAGCGTAACAATCCCCGTCACATCCGTTGTACGGAAGTAAAATTGAGGACGATAATTCGTGAAAAATGGAGTATGACGACCACCTTCATCTTTCGTTAAAATATAAGCCTCTGCCTTAAAGCGTGTATGAGGTGTAACTGAACCAGGCTTCGCCAAAACTTGTCCACGTTCAATTCCTTCTCGATCAACCCCACGAAGCAACGCACCAATATTGTCACCAGCTTGCCCCTGATCCAAAAGCTTGCGGAACATTTCAACACCTGTAACCGTCGTCTTAGATGTCGGACGAATACCTATAATCTCGATTTCCTCACCAACTTTAATGACACCGCGCTCAACACGACCAGTAACAACTGTCCCACGTCCTGAAATCGAAAAAACATCTTCAATCGGCATCAAAAATGGCTGATCAACTGGACGCTCAGGCGTTGGTATATAATTATCAACTTCACTCATCAGAAGACGAACCGCATCTTCACCAATGCTTTTATCTTTATCTTCAAGTGCGGCCAGTGCCGAACCTTTAACGATTGGTATATCATCTCCTGGGAAATCATATTTTGATAAAAGCTCACGCACTTCAAGCTCAACAAGCTCCAAAAGTTCAGCATCATCAACCTGATCAACCTTATTGAGAAAAACAACAATTGCTGGGACACCAACCTGACGTGCTAGCAAAATATGTTCACGTGTTTGAGGCATCGGACCATCAGCAGCTGAAACAACCAAAATCGCTCCATCCATCTGCGCTGCTCCCGTGATCATGTTTTTCACATAGTCCGCGTGACCAGGGCAATCAACATGCGCATAGTGCCGTTTCTCTGTTTCATATTCAACATGCGCTGTAGAAATGGTAATTCCACGTGCACGCTCTTCTGGTGCCGCATCAATTTGGTCATACGCTTTAAATTCACCAAAATATTTCGTAATCGCTGCTGTTAATGAGGTCTTCCCATGATCAACGTGACCAATCGTACCAATGTTAACATGCGGCTTCGTACGTTCAAATTTGCTCTTTGCCATTTGAGCTCTCCATTTTCCGTCCAAATCAAGGACTAAGTTAAAAATTAATTACACAACCAAAAATCACGCGTATTTCTTTTGAATCTCCAAAGCAACCGCCGAAGGGACAGGCTCGTAATGATCAAACTGCATTGTATACTGTGCACGCCCCTGACTCATCGAACGAAGAGTATTCACATAACCAAACATATTTGCCAAAGGGACCATTGCATTCACAACTGTAGCAATACCACGCGCCTCAGTTCCTGAAATCTGACCACGACGAGAATTTAGATCACCAATGACATCACCAACATAATCTTCCGGAGTCACAACCTCTACTTTCATGATTGGCTCAAGAAGTTGGGCACCAGCCTTCTTTGCTCCATCACGGAAAGCCGCACGAGCAGCAATTTCGAAAGCTAAAACAGAAGAATCAACATCGTGATAACCACCATCGATCAAAGTAGCTTTTACACCAAGCATAGGGAAGCCTGCAAGAGGCCCCGACCCCATAACGCTCTCAATTCCCTTTTGAACACCAGGAATATATTCTTTAGGAACAGCACCACCAACAACTTTCGACTCAAAAATAAAATCATCACCATCATGAGGCTCAAAAATAATCTTTACACGCGCAAATTGTCCCGCACCACCAGATTGCTTCTTATGTGTATAATCAATTTCTGCCGTCTTGGTAATAGACTCACGATAAGCAACCTGAGGCTGGCCAATGTTTGCCTCAACCTTAAATTCACGCCTCATACGATCAACAATAATATCAAGATGAAGCTCTCCCATTCCAGCTATAATGGTTTGCCCCGATTCTTCATCAGACTTCACACGAAACGAAGGGTCCTCAGCAGCCAAACGATTAAGCGCTATACCCATTTTTTCCTGATCTGCTTTCGTTTTTGGCTCAATTGCAATTTCAATAACAGGCTCTGGAAAATCCATCCGTTCCAAAATAATAGGCTTCAAAGGATCACAAAGAGTATCACCTGTTGTTGTTTCTTTAAGCCCCGCGAGAGCAACAATATCACCAGCGAACGCTTCCTCAATGTCCTCACGAGAATTTGAGTGCATTTGAAGCATACGCCCCAAGCGCTCCTTCTTTCTCTTCACAGTATTTTCGAGAGAAACACCTTTTTGAACCTTACCAGAATAAATACGACAAAAAGTTAATGATCCAACAAAAGGATCATTCATAATTTTAAAAGCAAGCATGGAAAGAGGAGCGTCATCTGAAGATTCACGCGTCGCCTCAGATTCAGTTTTCACATCAACGCCACTAATTGCAGGGACATCAACCGGAGAAGGAAGATATGACACAACAGCATCCAAGAGCGGTTGAACACCCTTGTTCTTAAAAGCCGTACCACAAAGAACCGGATGAAACTGAACCTCTATTGTCCCTTTACGAATAAGAGCAACAAGCTGTTCATCGGTTGGCATAACACCTTCCAAATAAGCCTCGGTCGCGGCCTCATCAACTTCAACCGCCATTTCAATGAGTTTTTCGCGGTATTCTTCCGCCTTCTCCTTCAAATCAGAAGGAATATCAACCACTACAGCCGGAGCACCAATAGAACCATCCCACTTTAATGCCTTCATCTCAACAAGATCAACGACACCTTCAAAATCATTTTCAGCACCAATTGGCAATTGCAAAACAAGCGCTTTAGCCCCCAAACGCGAACCAACCATTTCTACACTACGATAAAAATCAGCACCTATTTTATCCATTTTATTAACGAAGACCATGCGCGGCACACGATATTTTTCAGCCTGCCTCCAAACAGTTTCTGTCTGAGGCTCCACACCAGCATTCGCATCCAACAACGCTATTGCACCATCAAGAACACGCAAAGAACGCTCAACTTCAATCGTAAAATCAACGTGCCCTGGCGTATCAATAATATTAAAGCGCCGCTTCCGACCATCCCGCCCTTCCCAAAAGGTTGTTGTCGCAGCAGATGTAATCGTAATACCACGCTCCTGCTCCTGCTCCATCCAATCCATCGTAGAAGTACCATCGTGGGTTTCACCGATTTTATGATTTTTGCCGGTATAAAACAAAATACGCTCAGTCATAGTGGTCTTACCAGCATCAATATGTGCCATAATACCAAAATTACGATAATCTTCAATTTTATATTCGCGAGCCATTGCACTTGCCTTAAATTTTTAACACGCCTACCAACGATAGTGAGAGAATGCACGATTAGCTTCAGCCATACGATGAACATCCTCACGTTTCTTGACCGCAGAACCGCGATTATTCGCCGCATCCATCAGCTCGCCAGAAAGACGATCAATCATTGTCGTCTCATTTCGACCACGCGCCGCTGAAATCAACCAACGAATAGCAAGAGCCTGACGTCGATCAGGACGAACATCAATAGGAACCTGATAAGTAGCACCACCAACGCGACGCGAACGAACCTCAATATGAGGAGCAACATTCTCCAACGCCTGATGAAACAGAGCCACGGGATCTGTTTTTACCTTCTTTTCCACAACCTCAAGCGCACCATAAACAATACGCTCAGCAACTGACTTTTTACCATCAAACATAATGGCATTCATAAATTTTGTAACAACCAAATCACCAAATTTTGGATCTGGATTAATTTCACGCTTTTCTGCTCTATGGCGACGGGACATTGGCTTTGTCTCTCAATATTATTTTGGACGCTTCGCGCCATACTTAGAACGACGCTGTTTACGATTCTTGACACCCTGCGTATCAAGCAAACCACGAATAATGTGATAACGAACCCCTGGCAAATCTTTTACACGACCACCCCGAATCATAACAACAGAGTGCTCTTGAAGATTATGCCCTTCTCCAGGAATATAACCGATCACCTCAAATCCATTTGTCAAACGGACTTTAGCAACTTTACGAAGTGCAGAATTTGGCTTCTTCGGTGTCGTTGTATAGACACGAGTACAAACCCCACGTTTCTGCGGATTCGACTGAAGAGCAGGAACCTTATTGCGCTTAACTGGCGCCACACGCGGTTTGCGAATCAACTGGTTTACGGTAGGCATGCGACCTTCCTCTTTATTCGATCTACGTTCGTCTCACCCACTTGGGCTTTTTCTTTTTTCTCCGATAATCGGAGCAGATACTAATTACACACAAAATCGGGCACGCTTGCTATAAACAGCTTACCCGATCAAAAGCAGAGAAGGCAATAGCCTCTTGCACTGGCATTTGCTTTTAACTTTTAAAAAACCTGTTTGAATGACCCTCTGGATAAAAACCAAAAACACACATCACTCTTACATCGGCCGTGGTAATCTCTAATAGCGAGAACACATACATTCGTCAAGGACTAAAACATCAGAAAGTTTTTAAAAATGAAAAATAATTAACATTGCAAAGCTTTAATCGGACTTCTACAAGAGTTCTTGATAAGCTAGATTACCATAGGAACATCTCCTATACAATAATTTTAAAAGGCCACATAATATCAGGGGCATTTATTTATAAAACATTTCAACGTAGCAATTTAATAAATTGCACACAATTTAAGACAAACACAATGAAAATAGTAACGTGGAATATTGCCGGAATAAAAGCACGACATGAAACATTATATCAATGGCTAAAACACAATCAGCCGGATATCGTCTGTCTACAAGAAATTAAAAGTACCGATGAGAATTTTCCACGCGATGCAATTGAAAGACTAGGTTATCACATAGAGACACACGGACAAAAAAGTTTTAATGGCGTTGCGATTCTCTCTAAAAAAACACCTGATGAAGTGATCCGTCGATTACCTGGCAATGATAATGATGAACAAACACGTTACATTGAAGCCGTTTATTCAACAAATAAAGGCATTGTTCGTGTTGCATCCCTCTATCTGCCAAATGGAAACCCTATCAAAAGCGAGAAATATCCTTATAAAATGGAATGGATGGAAAGATTGTATGTACATGCAAAAAAATTACTTGCGTATGAAGAACCCCTTGTCCTAGCCGGTGATTACAACGTCATTCCTACCCCATTAGATGCAAAAAATCCTCAAGAATGGAGTCATGACGCTTTATTTCTTCTACAAACAAGACAAGCATTCCAACGCATTATTCATTTAGGTTTTTATGATGCCATTCGTAATGTAACAGATACCTCCTCATTCAGTTTCTGGGATTTTCAAGCTGCTGCATGGCACAAAAATAACGGAATTCGCATTGATCATTTGCTCTTATCACCAGAAGCTATTGATCAACTTATCTGCGCTTATAGCCAAACAGAAGTAAGAGGATATCAAAAACCATCAGACCATGTACCCGTTTGGATTCACCTTAATTTCAGTTAGCTAAAGTACAACACCTAATTTTATTGTGATAAAAAATATCCCACCTAGAAAATAAATGTGCTACACCGTGCATAAAAAAATACCTTAAACAATAAAATTAATCACTAAAAATCGTAAATGAATGGAGGACATCAATGAGAAAATCACTGTTAATGTTTATTGCAGCAACTGCCATTGGGCTCACAAGTGTCGCACATGCTGGAAATGATACCCTTGAAAAAATAAAGAAGACAGGAGAGATCACGCTGGGTGTCCGTGAATCATCAGGTCTAGCCTATGCCCTTGGTAATGACAAATATGTAGGTTTCCACACAGAAATGGCAGAGCGTATTATCGACGATATTTCAAAAAAAATTGGCAAACCAATCAAAATTCATTATCTCCCTATCACATCACAAAATAGAATTCCCCTCTTGAAAAATAGTACCTATGATTTTGAATGTGGCTCAACAACAAATAATGTTGCTCGTAGTAAAGAAGCCACATTTGCTTATACCACTTATGTCGAAGAAGTTCGAATTGCTGTAAAGAAAAACTCTAACATTAAATCTCTTGCTGATTTAAATGGAAAAACAGTCGCGACTACCACTGGTACAACGTCTGTTCAGCTTATCCGTAAAAATAAACGTGCAAAAAATATTCACTTTAATGTTGTGAAAGGAAAAGATCACGGAGATAGCTTCTTATTATTAGAATCTGGTCGTGCAGATGCATTTGTTATGGATGCTTCAATTCTTGCGGGACATATTACAAAATCGAAAAATCCATCTGATTATATCATCCTAGATACTGTACTTTCAGTTGAACCTATCGCCTGCATGCTCAGATTAAATGACAAAAACTTCGAACAAGCAATTAATGATAGCATCGTGCGTCAAATCAAAGACGAATCACTTGAAAAACTTTATGATAAATGGTTTATGAAACCAACTCCGCCTGCAAACGCTATTGTCAACCTTCCTTTATCTAAATCAACAAGATATGCTTGGGAACATCCAAATAATAAACCTCGCGAAGACTATACAGAGAATAATTTGTAGTATTAGAAAAGAATAACCACACTCTTTGAAAATTGAGTGTGGTTATATTTTAGTTTATTTTTTAATAAATTCAGCATATGTAAAAATACTGCTGATTTATTATTCTGTTTTGCAGATGACTAAATTTAGGAAATATTAATTAATGGACTTTTCTTTCCTTTGTACAGATGATCTGAACCAAGCACTTGTGGCGGGATGTCTTGGCACTCCTGGTGTAAGTCATACCTATCTAGATACACTGCTTGATGGCTTAAAAAATACAGTTATATTATCGGTCTCTTCACTAATCTTAGCGGTACTTTTAGGCATCATTATAGGAACAATGCGCACTCTACCTAATACTTCCATGATCCGCTGCTTATTACGTGCTATTGGAAGTATGTGGGTAGAGATCATGCGTAACATTCCTTTGCTTGTACAAGTATTTTTATGGTATTTTGTTGTACCTAAAGTTTATCCACCAGCGATGAACTTTTCACCCATTCTCTTAATAACATGTGCCTTGGGATTCTTCACATCCGCCCGTATCGCAGAACAGGTCCGCTCAGGCATTGAAGCGATTCCTTCTGGACAGCGCCACGCAGCTATGGCAATGGGATTTACGACTTACCAAGTTTATCGTTATATCATATTACCGCGCGCTATGCGCACAATCATGCCACCGCTTACTTCAGAAGCAATGGGCATTGTGAAAAATTCGTCTATTGCATTCGCCGTTTCAATAAATGAACTGATGCAATTCCAATACCAAACAATCGAAGAAGTAAGTCATGTTTATGAAAACTATCTCATAGTCACAATTCTTTATATTTTTATAGCCTTATTCGTATTTATTATTATGACAATAATTGAGCAAATGCTCAAAGTTCCTAATTCTCAAACAGAGGAACACTAAATATGATAAATTTTATAACCTCTCAGTTTGGATTTTCTTCTCCTTTCAATTTTTCAGATTTTGATTTTTCATTTTTTACTTTTGATGTATTCTGTTCTTACATCTTATCAGGTTTGCTCTTTAGTATTTTTCTAACCCTTTTTGCGACTGTATTTGGACTTATTTTCGGTACGCTTTTAGCAATGATGCGGCTTTCTTCTATAAAACTACTCTCTTGGCTTGCAATAATTTATATAACTGCCATGCGTTCAATACCGCTTGTTATGGTTATCTTATGGTTTTTTGTCCTTTTACCTTTCCTAACTGGAACATCAATTGGTGCAAATAAATCAGCACTCATTACCTTTACTGCATTTGAAACCGCTTATTTTGCCGAGATTATGCGTGCCGGCATAAATTCTATTTCGCAAGGACAAAAACAGGCAGGGCAAGCTCTCGGAATGACATATTGGCAAAATATGTATGTTGTAATTCTGCCTCAAGCTTTTAGAGATATGCTTCCAGTATTTTTAACACAAGTCATTATCCTCTTTCAGGATACAACGCTTGTTTACGCAATCAGTGGGAATAGCCTTTTGAATGGTTTTGATATTGTTGCTAATAATTTTGGTGTGAAGCAAGAAGCTTATGTCTTGGCAGCTATTTTTTATTTTGTTATCTGTTTCACACTATCGCAAATAGTTCTGTATCTACAGAAAAAAATATCCATTATTCGCTAACAGGAAAAAAAATGTCTAATCATATGATCGAAATAAAAAATGTTTCCAACTGGTATGGCGAAATTAATGTTCTTAAAAACTGCACAGCCAATATTAACAAAGGAGAAGTTGTTGTAGTTTGTGGTCCATCGGGCTCAGGAAAATCAACCTTCATTAAAACTATTAACGCCCTTGTCCCTTTTCAAAAGGGGGAGATTTGGATTAATGGAATACCAGTTCACTCAAAAAAAACAAACTTGCCTAAATTACGCAGCCATGTAGGAATGGTATTTCAGCATTTCGAGCTTTTCCCACATTTGTCTGTCACAGAAAATTTAACAATTGCACAAATCAAAGTTTTAAAGCGCAGCAAAAAAGAAGCACTTGAACGTGGTTTGTTATATCTTGAACGTGTTGGACTCATTGAACATAAAAATAAATACCCTGGTCAACTTTCTGGAGGCCAACAACAACGTGTTGCTATTGCTCGCGCCTTAACTATGAATCCACTCGTTATGCTTTTTGATGAACCAACATCTGCTCTAGATCCTGAAATGGTGGGTGAAGTACTCGATGTTATGATTAGTTTAGCAGAAGAAGGTATGACGATGATTTGTGTAACACATGAAATGGGATTTGCGCAAAAAGTGTCTGAGCGTATTATTTTCATGGATCAAGGAAAAATCCTTGAAGATTGCTCATCTAAAGAGTTTTTTTCTGATCCACAAGCCAGAACACCTCGTACGCAGGATTTTTTATCTAAAATCCTTAGCCATTAACCATCATATTATAATATCCCTAAAAAACATCTCTGTTGTAAGCCAAACATAAGAGATGAAGATTTAGTGCCAGAGAAGCTGCTAAATATTGCAATAAAATATTCAAAAACTGTTATTTTTTAAAATATCACCAACTAGCGACATCACTATACCCTTTTCAAATTCATCACAAATGGCAAAAGCGTGTTCTTGCATAGGACGAATCCAATCCCGATCTTTTACATTCGCTTTTTCATAGGCTGCAGTTAGTAATGCTGTGCCGCGAACAACTTTTCCTGCCTGAAGCAGCATATTCCCAAACATCGCCTGAGCAGGAGGATTTCCTTTTCTTGCAGAAAGCTGGAACCATCGTGCCGCCTGTACAAGGTTTTTTTCTCTTCCCTCCCCCTTTAAAAATATTTTTCCTAAATAGTACTGAGCTTTAGGATTTTTATAATTCACCGCAGCCTGCATATAAAGACGAACAGCATAAGAAGGATTAGGTTTTACAGGTGAATGAGGGATACCTTTTTTTATATAACCCGCAAGTTTAACCAATGCATCAGAAATATAACTTTCATCCTCTGAACCAAGATCAGCACCTTTTTCAACAATATACGCAAAAAAATTGTATGCCTTATAATCATCTTCAGGGACACCATCACCCTCTGCATAGATATAGCCAAGCTTCCAATGTGCACCAATATTTCCCATATCCGCTGCACAACGCAACGCTGAAAGTGCCTGATTTATTTGCCCATTTTTATAAGCAGACATACCACGTTTCAAAAAATAAAACGAATTGTCAATAGCTTTCTGCGCGCTATTTGCATCTATCACACAAGCAAGCAAAAGAGCTCCTCCCAAAGTAGCAATAATCGAGACTTTTTCCCATACTCTAAGCCCGTTTACCATCTAAAACTTCTCCCCTCATCTCAGTTTTAATCATTACATTTATCACAAATTTCTTTTTATGTATTCGAAACCCTTTTAGTAAGAGAAACAAGCTATTTCCAATACCTTATATTCTAGCAGAAAGATGAATAAAACAAAATCTACCAAAATATCTGACAAAAAACTCTCATTTTTATGGACAATGAAACGATTTTTAATCATAAGTTATCGTTCTGTATTTTATATCAGATCTCTTGGTATATAGCATTTGGTTGTTTTAATATTCTCATTATGTTGTTCAATAGAAGAACACATATACTAAAAAGCAGTTTTAGAATAGATTACAATATATGATTAATAAATCATTTAAATGGAGAACAACAAGCAAGATTAGAGGTAAATAAACATAATACAGTATTAACTTACTATTTTATAAACGTAAAAAGATGAAATTAAAGAAAAGAACATTTTTCAAAGAAAACCTATCAATCAGTAACCTAATGGCATGAAGTTGTCCATGGAAAGAATAGAATAAAAGGTCCAATTACACCAATCTCTCTAAAGCAATAGATATTTTTTTTTGCGTAGCACGCAATTCTACAATTCTGTTACGTTCAACCTCAACAATTTCCGATCTTGCATTTGCTATAAATTTTGGATTGTTTAATTTAACCGATATTTTTTCAATATCTTGCTCAATTTTACTAACGTCTTTCATCAAACGAGCACGTTCAGCTTCCAGATCGATCAATTTCCCCAATGGTAAACAAAAAATCGCCTCTCCAAAAATCATTTGCGCTGAAACAGCTGGAACTTTATCAGAAAAATTTATTGTTTCAATACGCGCTAACTTTTTAAGAAGAGTACCATAACGCTGCACACGCTCTTGCGTTAAATCCCCTGCCTCTACAATAACAAGAGGTGCTAATGCCCCTACTGGAATGTTCATTTCAAAACGAACAGACCGAAGCTCACTGACAACATCAATAAGCCAATTAATATCGGCAGCAGCCTCTTCATCTACAAACTCTTCCTCTGGCCATTGTATCAATGCTAGCACATCTTCACGCTTCATGCTTGGCGTTTCTGTAAGAGACCACAACTCCTCCGTCACATGAGGCATAAAAGGATGAAGAAGTTTATAAACCTCATCTAAAACCCAAGCAGTACAGGCTTGAGCCTCACTTTTATCATCCTCATTCGAACCTTGAAAAATAGGTTTGAGAAGCTCCAAATACCAATCACAGAGTGTATTCCAAATGAAGCGATAAAGCGCACTAGCAGACTCATTAAACTTATAATTTTCAATACCAGCGGTCACTAGAGAAACAGTTTTAGATAACTCTGTTAAAATCCAACGATTAAGTGCAAGTTTCACTTTTTTTGGCTTAAAAGTAGGATCATGCTTAACACCGTTCATCTGTGCAAATCGGGTAGCATTCCATAATTTCGTAGCAAAATTACGATAACCTGCAATACGAGAGGGATCAAGTTTTACATCACGCCCCTGTGCCGCCATAATAGCCAAAGTAAAACGCAATGCATCTGCACTATATTGATCAATGAGCTCCAATGGATCAATTATATTCCCCTTCGACTTTGACATTTTTGCCCCCTTCTGATCTCGAACGAGAGCGTGCACATAAACCGTTGGGAAAGGAACCTCACCCATAAAGTGAAGCCCCATCATCATCATACGGGCAACCCAGAAAAAGATAATATCAAATCCTGTAACGGATAGAGATGTTGGATAAAAAGTGGCTAATTCAGTCGTTTTATTGGGCCAGCCTAGCGTTGAAAAAGGCCAAAGAGCTGATGAAAACCATGTATCTAAAACATCTTGATCACGGGTTAATTCAACCATTTCACCATAATGAGAGAGAGCTGAATCCAAAGCTTCTTCCTCACTTTTTTCAACAAAAACCGTACCATCAGGACCATACCAAGCCGGTATTTGATGCCCCCACCATAATTGGCGCGAAATGCACCAAGGTTGAATATTTTGCATCCAATTGAAATAGGTTTTCTTCCAACTATCGGGAACAAATTGTGTTTCCCCTTGACGAACAGCCTCTATCGCTGGCTTAGCTAATTCTGCAGCATGGACATACCATTGATCTGTCAAGAATGGTTCAATAGGTACTCCACTACGATCCCCATGAGGAATAGTGTGTGGATGATCATCCACAGCTGCTAAATATCCTCCCTCTTCCATTAAAGAAACAATCTTATCGCGCGCAACAAAACGATCAGATTTATCGAGATTTTCTACCAATATTTTTAATTCATCCGATAAAATCAAACCATCAAAAAATGCTTCATTCTCACGTAGAAAAATCTCCGCTTTTTTCGTAAAAATATTGATCAAACGTAGATTGTTGCGCTGCCCTACTTCAAAATCGTTAAAATCATGTGCTGGTGTAATTTTTACAGCACCACTTCCTTCATCAGGATCTGCATAAGCATCGCCAACAATCAATAACCTACGACCAACAAGCGGCAAAACAGCGTTTTGACCTATAAGATTTTTATAACGATCATCTTCAGGATTAACCGCAATTCCCGTATCACCAAGCATTGTTTCTGGCCGTGTTGTCGCCACTGTTATAAAAGTTGTGGCATCATTCGGATCAAAAACTTTACCTTCAAGTGGATACCTAAAGTGCCACAAATGGCCTTTGACTTCTTTTTGTTCAACTTCAAGATCCGAAATAGCCGTCAACAATTTAGGATCCCAATTAACCAAGCGCTTATCCTTATATATTAACCCTTGTTTATAAAGTGTAACAAAAACTTCACGAACAGCTTGAGACAAACCTTCATCCATTGTAAATCGCTCACGCGACCAATCACACGAAACACCAAGACGACGCAGCTGGTTTGCAATAACACCTCCAGTTTTGTGACGCCATTCCCAAATACGCTCAACAAATTTTTCTCGACCCATTTCTTGACGCGTAGGCTCTTGACGCTCGGCAAGTTGACGCTCGACAACCATCTGCGTAGCAATCCCTGCATGATCCATGCCAGGCTGCCATAACACATTCTTACCACGCATCCTCTGAAATCTAACCACAATATCTTGAATTGTCGTATTGAGTGCGTGCCCCATATGAAGTGAACCCGTAACATTGGGAGGCGGAAGCATAACACAAAAAGCCTCTGCATCACTTTTTGAACCCGCTCCCGCTTTAAAAGCACCACGAGCCTCCCACCTCTTCGCAACCCGTTGCTCTATGGAAGCAGCATCATAGTTTTTTTCTAACATTCCATCCATCCATAACGCCGCTGAAAAACGCAATATATGATCTAAAATCTGATCATATCCTTTGCAATCCTCACATATTCATATTAAGCCTGCAAAATTGCAAACAAAATCCTTATAAAATAAAATGAAAAACGCAAAAATAACGAAGAGTTAAGACGACTTTTTAATTGCCTTAACAATCTCTTCACGTAAAATATTCTCAAGTAAAACAGGCAATTTAGACTGTAACCATTCTGCTATAGCTGGACGCAAGACATCCTTTGCAATCTTCTCCGCAGAAGAAATACAATATTCAGACAATTCCACATGACCAGCAGCCACATTTTCCGAGTGTAATGTACAAACCTCATCACCATACTCTTTTGTTTTATGAACAGAACGCTGTTCTTCAGAAGAAAACTTCATCTTTTGCATATCCGCACCAACCGTATCACTTCCTTCCACCCTATTCTCTTTCTCTTGTGTTAAAGAAAAATCGTGATTTTCAGAAGAAAGACCAATACGATCAGCCAAAGCCTTCATCGCATCATCAACCGATAAAGCCGTATCATAAACACCTTCCGGTGCGACTGGTGAACGATCTGCAGACGCATTCACTGCAACATCTTCATTTAAAAAGTGATCAGGTTGAACTGCATTTTCTTCGATTATTTCACGAATAGATGTCAAAATTTCATCCATACTTGGCTCACGTAATACGCTTGAACTCTGTACCATACTTTAAAACCTCTCAAAGACGCAACAACAAACAGAATCACACTTTTAGTGTAAGGAAAAGAATCATAAGATCAACATGATCTCCCATTATATTTTCAAACATGCCATTATATTTTCAAACATAATTGTCACGAAGAAGACGCTATACACAACTTTCCTTCTTTATATAAAACAATATCCAACCACTATCTTTTTCAACATGCTCAACTACGGATTTTCTGACCTTTTAAAAATTAAAACTATTTGCAGATTAAAAGCCACTTTTAAGCATTATCGGATATATTTTACTGTTTTTAAACCTAAATAACCTGCAGTTAATTTACCAATAGAAGATTGAACACTATAGCTTGCTATAACAGCATTACGTTCTGCCGTAGCAAGCGCAATCTGAGCATTAATCAACAGAGTTCGAGAATTTAAAACATCCAATGTCGTCGCCTGTCCCACACGATTTTCTTGAAGACGACCTTTAAGAGCAATTTCAGCAGCACGTACACTTTCACGATAAGCAACGACAGATGCGCGTGCCCCCTTTAACTGAAACCAAGCAGAGGTAAGAGACTGTCTTATATTACTATGAGCTAAATCAAGTTGAAGATGAGCTTGTCCAAGTTGTTCCTTGGACTGGCGAATCTGAGCAGATGTACGCCCCCCTTCAAAAATTGGAACACTTAAAGACAATCCTATTGATTTAGAAACACCATCCTCCCCAGCACCATTGTAAATCCGATTATAAGACGCTGTTGCAGAAAAATCAACTTTAGGAAGCAACGCTCCTTCTTTTGCCTTTACATTGTAAAGGCTAGCATCAACCAAATATTTTGCATAAAGAATCGCTGGATGCAATGCAACGCTCATTTGGTAAGCCGCATCAAGACTAACCGGCAAATCTTTTGCCACTGGTGGATATGTTAATTTTTCAGGATCAGAACCAATAACTTGTCGATAAACTGCCTCTGCTGATTTTACATCAGCACGTGCAAGACTCAGTTCTGAAACAGCCACAGAACGCGCAGCTTGCGCTTGGGAAAGATCAACACGCCCTCCCTCTCCCACATCAAATTTTGCCTTATTGGAACGAACTTGCTCTTCAAGAGCCGCCAAATTTTCTCTACGAAGATCAGCAACACGACGTGCTTGATATACATTAGCATATGCTGTTACAGTATCGAGAAAGGTATTTTGCTCAGTATTACGAAGATATTCATGCTGTGCCTGCAGCTTAACCTGAGCTGAAGAAAACATGTTTTGCGTAACAAAACCGTCAAATAATCTTTGATTTAATCTTATTCCTATAGACCCAGAAGTTATATAAGGACCAGACATAGACTTATTCCGCCCATAACTTCCAATCCCCTCAATTTGCGGCAACAACCCCGACCGTGCAATAACTACATCATCACTTGAAATACGTAAAGCTGCCCGCTCACTATTTAATTTAGTATTGTGTATATACGCTTTAGCAAAAGCATCCATCAATGTTTCAGCACCAACCGACCCTGATAGTAAAAGACTCAAAACTAGCAACAAACAGGCTTGAAATTTCTTGTTTATTTTGAACACAATAACACACTCTAAATTAATCATAAAACTATCTTTTATTCACAAACAAAACAAACACTAAAATATAAAATCAGGTGTTTTTAAAAAACTAGGAAGGGGCTTTACAGCGAGATTAAAAGCACAACTAGCCGCAATGATACCATCTTGTTTTACATAGATTCGTGCAACACCGGAATTACCCTGTCCTTCAACCACAACAAGACGTCCAGTGTCTTTCATTTGATCAAAGATCCCCTCCGGAATAAAATCAACTGAACCCTCGATAAAAATCAGATCATAAGGTCCTTCGACGGCATATCCCTGCTCCAAAGGGCCATGAATCACAACCACATTATCATATTGATTACGTTCTAAAATCTTAGCTGCTCGTTCCGAAAGAGCTTTATTATTTTCTAATGCAATCACAGACCGTGCAAGCTTTGAAAGCAATGCCGTACAATAACCACTATTTGCACCAATATCTAAAACAATATCTGATGATTTTACAGCCGCAAGCTGTAATAATTTTGCGAGAGAAGCAGGCCCCATTGAATAGCACGCAGGTAATCCATTTTGCGCAGGACATACAATAATATCGCTATCAAGATAACTTAAGGCTCTTGTATCTTCTGGTATAAAATCTTCACGCGGTACCGTTAAAAAAGCTTCAAGAACCGATAAATCCGTCACATCTACTGTACGAATTTGATTGTCGACCATTTTGCGGCGAAGCTCTGCAAAATCTGCAACCATAACGACCATCTTCTCCTACATACAACAAAAACCACAACAAAACGGCGATAATGAGGGCCTAAAATCTTTTACTGTGGGTGTTACAAAAAAGTACGCTACAGTCAACAATTAGATTCTAACCGCACTATTTCTCGTGATGAAATCTCTTACCATAAAAGAAAGCCGTTTACTTGCGCATATTATCCCCTCAAAGCCATTTTATTTAAAACCAACTGGAGGCCTCGCCCGGAATCGAACCGGGATACAAGGATTTGCAGTCCTCTGCGTAACCATTCTGCCACGAGGCCTCGTCGACAAACATAAAAATGTCAATAAGGGAAGGCAACGCATCCGTCAAGGTATAGAAAATCTTCTCTGCTCTTTTTTCCTCTTCTTCTGCGATTTATGACATTTTTTTTAAAAAAAGTAATTTTATCCTTTGCAAATCAGTATTGCTTTGCTATAGCCCTTGCAGTTGAATAATTTGGCACTGTTCCCCGGTAGCTCAGCGGTAGAGCAACCGGCTGTTAACCGGTTGGTCGCTGGTTCGAATCCGGCCCGGGGAGCCACTCTGTTTTTAATAGCGTTTTTTAAGATTAAAAAGTACAAGTAGATTCAAGAGAACAGAATTTAAAGTACGCTTTTGTAAAGTGCATTATTTTTTGATTTTTCTAGCTATTCTTTGAGTTCTAATAAGTTCTGTTATGAAAAATTATTCAACGAGCCTATGACATATCAACAATCTCATAACTAAACAAATCAATTGAAAGACAATAGTTAAAGTCTTATTATCAGATATTATTCACTTATTATCAAACATAATAAAAATTCCTATTACTCAAAAAATATGGGGGAAGAAGGCAAATCGCCCTGCATTCTGTTCTTCCAATTGCAATGAGTATCAAACGAAAGCGAAAATCTATCAATATCATCTCCAGATATGCCAAAATATTATTGCAATTAAGTTGGAAGGATACTGAAATAATTTTCTTCAACTATAACATATCCTATATTATAAGTCAGCATAAAAAAACAAAATAACATATCCCTATTACTAATTAATGTTTGTATTTATTCACATCTTTAAAAATGGAGTATACACCAATAGATATGAGAGAATAAATTTTTCAAAGTCGCCTCTACTGAGTAATACGAGTGATAATTTCTCTCCAAGAGATTTTTTGATTATACCAGACATGCAAAATGTTTTCATTTTAAAAAATAAGAGCCTTTAAAAAGCTCTCTTATTTTTGCAAGAGTGTTGTTTGTATTTCTCTTTTCTTCATTTAAACTGAGAAGAAATCGAAAAGAAGAAAATATTCTAAGCTCACGATTTCTTCTAAATATTTTACTCAAGCTGCCTTCTGCACTGACTTGCGAAAACGCAAAGATTTCACACGCTTTGCAGCCGCCTTTGCTTTTTTATGTCTTTCATTTGGAGATGGAGAATTTTTGCCCTGTAATTGTTCAGCTTTATCTTTACAATTCAAAAACCGCTTCTGACGTTTAGATTTTCTAAAACAAAGTTTACTGTTTTCGATTTTTTCATCTTCTGACACAATCAGCTTTTCTGGAAATGCAGCAAACTGTACTGGAACAGCTTCACGCACTAACCGCATAGAAATCAAGCGTTCTACAGCACGTAACCGCGCTCCTTCTATTCCTTCATCAAAAAGTGTGAGTGCTTCACCAGACGCACCATTACGTCCTGTGCGACCGATACGATGCACATAACTTTCAGCTTCATCTGGTAAATCGTAATTAATAACATGGCTTATTCCTAGTACATCAATACCGCGCGCTGCAATATCTGTCGCAACAAGAATCCGCACAGCCCGTTCACGAAAAGCTTTTAAGGCAGACTGGCGAGCACTTTGCGATTTATTTCCATGAATTGTCGCAACAGAATACCCTATCTTTGTTAAAGTACGCGTGACAGCATCAGCACCATGTTTAGTTCGAGTAAAAACAATGACCGAAGTGAGAGCTGGATTTGTCAAAAGTTTACCTAAAACATTCTTTTTTTCACTGGTAGGAACGCAATATAATTTCTGAGTGATTTCTGCAACAGTCGTCCCTTGAGGAGTAACCTCTATTTTTACTGGATCATTGAGCAAACACTTTGCAAGTACAGTAATTTCTTTCGGCATTGTCGCAGAAAAAAGCGCTGTCTGACGCTCTTGATGCAAAAGCTTTGCGATTTGCTGTACATCATTAATAAACCCCATATCTAACATACGATCTGCTTCATCCAAAACTAAGAAACGAGATTGAGAAAGATCAACGCATTTTTCACGAACAAGATCTCTTAACCGCCCTGGCGTTGCTATCAAAACATCCACACCAGCTCCTATGCGTTTAATTTGTTTTAAACGTGATACCCCACCAAAAATAAGACATGTTGAAAGATGCGTTCCTCTCGCAGCAACACGAATTGTTTCATCAATCTGAACAGCGAGTTCACGCGTAGGAACCAAAATCAAAGCCCGCGCAGTTTTAGGGCAGCGTTTATCGCCTAAAGCCAAAATCTGGCTTAGAATAGGTAAACTAAATGCCAAAGTTTTCCCAGAACCTGTCTGTGCAATACCTAATATATCATGCCCATTCAACATCACTGGAATAGCTTTTTCTTGAATAGGTGTAGGTTTACTCATACCAGCCATGAGCAAGTTTTTACTCAAAAGAGTAGATAAACCCAACTTTATGAAAATATTTTCTCTATTTATAGTCAAAATAAAATCTTTCCTCAGCTCAACGACTCTAAACAAGTAACAAGCTGAACTCTGTTACTCAAGAATCCGCGCAAAAAAGATCTTGATATTACAAACTTGTGAAGCAACGCCTGAAAGAGCGATTTGCGCACCCAATGAACACCCTGAAATCAAGGAGAAAGGTGCATAAATTTCATTCTACAAAAAGCCAATTAACCAGCTTAAACACCTTCATTTGTATTATCGTAGGATTATGACAAAAAAGCAAGTACTTTGCGAAAGTTATTTATCACAAACAAGAAACACAATGTTTTAATCACTTATTTCTTTATTATTGTCTCCTTCGGTAAGTTTACCCCATTAAAATCAGGATAAATTTCCAGAAAAACTGGATTTTGTAAAGTTTTCTGACCACCATAGATCAAATACCATTGCGTTTTATCAAAAATCGCCAAAGTTTTATATTGGATGATGCGATCTTTCATCTCAAGCGTAGTCGGAATCAAAGCATAAAAAGTACCTTTATCAGTTTGCAAATAGTCTATGTTTGTTTCATCTAAAAGATAAGCACCATCAGGCAAACTCTCAAATTGAACACGCACCTGTTGAAGAAAACTGTGACGTAAATTATCCTCTGTCGTCTTCAATCGGCGCGCCATTTCTTTATAAAGCCGATCAGGCATATAAGCAGAAATAGATGCAAAATTCCCATTTTTTACAGCACTATTAACATCAACAACTAATCTTGAAAGTTCAGCTTTTTGTATTATCGCTGGCTCAAATGCTAAAATCTGTTTAGCAACACTTAAAAACAAGAATAGACTCAGTAAAAAATAAAAAACAGATTTCATTCTTAATATTTCTCGTTTAGCAAAAATTTTAGTTTATCAGATAACAAAATCAAACAATGTTTGATCGTCAGTAATATCACGATAACGCCAACCTAAAGCTTGAAACTTTTTCTCTAAGAGACAAAAGTTATCGTATTTTTTTGTTTCAATTGCAATTAGCACAGAGCCAAAGTTTCTAGCCGATTTTTTAAAATATTCAAAGCGCACGATATCATCATCTGGAGAGAGTTGAGCAAGAAAATTACGCAACGCACCAGGATGTTGTGGAAAACTAAAAATAAAATACTTTCTCAAACCCTGAAAACGCAAAGAACGCTCTTTAATATCTGGCAAACGCTCAAAATCAAAATTACCACCTGAAATAACAAGAAGAATTTTTTTGCCTTTCAACTCTTGAGAAGAAATACTGTTAAGAGCATCGATTGATAAAGCACCCGCTGGTTCAAGGACTACACCTTCAACGTTGAGCATTTCAACCATTGTAGAACAAACACGATTTTCAGGAACTGTAATAACAGAATCGGGTGAAAATTGCTTTAGCATTGTGTAATTTAACGCACCAATTTCAGCCACAGCAGCACCATCTACAAATGTATCGATATTTTCAAGTTTGACACGTTTTCCACTCTTCAAACAAGCAAGCAAACTTGCAGCTCTTTGTGGTTCAACAAAACGAAGCTCGGTTTTCCAACCATATTCACGTAAAAATTTGCTCACACCACTAGCTAAACCACCACCACCTACAGGTACAATCATCAAATCTGGCTCACTCTCCCCATTAAGTTTTTTCCATTGCAAAACAGACTCACAAAGAATCGTCGCCTGCCCCGTAATAATGCGAATATCATCAAAAGGTGGTGCCATCACCCCCCCACTCTCCACAGCAAAAGACTGCGCAGCCGCATAACATTGGTCAAACGTCTCACCAACTAAACGGATATCAATAAACTCTTTACCAAAAACGCGTGTCTTATCAATTTTCTGTTGTGGAGTCGTCACAGGCATAAAAATCACGCCTTTACGCTTAAAATAACGACAAACAAAGGACACTCCTTGTGCATGATTCCCCGCTGATGCACAAACAAATGCAGCATCTTGAGAGATCTTATCAAGCATCTCTGAAACAAAATTAAAAGCACCGCGAATCTTATATGACCGTACTGGTGTTAAATCTTCACGTTTTAAATAAATTTCTGCATCATATTTTTGACTAAGAAAATCATTTCTTTGAAGTGGTGTTTCAGCAAACACATGATGCAAAGCCACCATAGCTTTATTTACGTCTCGAATAAATTTACTACTCATAACACCAATCATTTCATGCTTCGTTAATATTATACAGGCTCCTTCTAACTATAAAGACAACCATTGTCAGTCAGAAATTGAACCAAATACGAAAAGTTCTGCTCTTAATCATTAATTCTTGATTCAATAAAAGATATAGCTTATGAGAGAGCTCTTATCGCGGACGTGATGAAAACGGTAAACATAGCAGACTTAAAATCTGCCGGTCTAAGACCTTGCGGGTTCAAGTCCCGCCGTCCGCACCACAGTATGTGGATTTCCCCTTATTTTCAATAGGTTATTAGATCAAAAAAATTAAACACCTTCTAAACCACCTTTTGCAACTCCATTATAACATTACCAAAGAGCACTTAGCGGACTTGATTGCGAATCTAACTCCTTTTTGAACATGTATTTTAGTCGCGCCAATGACCTTGAAAGTTTTCATTCTAAAAAATGGAAATCTCACAGTTATTCTCACTTCATCACAAGCATTAAAAATTAAAGGCTTCCTTATCTCCACAAAAATAATATTCTATAGGATAGCAAATAAAAACAAAGGCCCCATCAAAGATAGGACCTCTGCAAATCAATTTAAGCTCACAAAAATTAAAATTTATAAGCTACACCAATACGCAAATCATTTGTCTTATACTTAAGTTCAATCTCATCTTTGAATTTCTTTTTACCAAAATCTGAATAACGGTATTCCGCACGTAAAATAACATTATCTGCCACTGCAAAGTCAACACCACCACCCAGAGTATAACCAATCATCATCTTTGTATCATCTGATGTAGCACTAAAGGGCTCTTTTCCAGTAACCGATGTCGACAGTATATCTTGAAATTGCCCATAAGCAATACCACCCGAGATATACGGCATAATACGATCAGCAGAAAAACCAACACGTATCCGTGTGGCACCAACCCATTTCTCTTTTAATTTGTGGCTAACAGTTACGCTGTCCTTTTCTGTCCCTCCTACATCTCTGTTTACCCCATTTCTTAATTTCTTACCCCTTTCTCGTTTGTTCTGTTCCGTAGTTCCCTCATCTGTGTCTGCTCCTCCATCTGTGTCTGTTCCACTCTCTGGAGATTCTGCTGACTTCTTTCCACTCTCTGGAGTCTTTCCACCTCCAGCCGCAGCAGAACCAGCATGATAGACTTTAGTTTTTGTATCTTTTCGACCAGAAAGAAGTATATCTGTGTCAATACCCAAGATAAAATTATTGCCAAGATCCATATTGGCACCTAAATAAAGACCACCTACAAAACCAGAAAGTTCAGGTAAATATTCCTTCTCAAGTGGTACCCACTTTTTATCTTTACTTTCCTTATCAGGAAAAAGAGGAATATCAACATCAGGAGCAGTTGCAGAAAGCTTACTTGAAAAACCACCAACTTGACCTCCGAAATAAAAACCTGTCCAAGAAAAAGGTGGAGAAACAATAACTGATGAAGCAACATGTTCTGGCTGTTCAGGAACAACCACATCTGCTGCCTGTACTATAGAAGCTGAAACGAAAGTAAAAACGAATGCTGTTATAAATTTTGTATTCATAAAATTATACCCCACTGCTATTATTCAAATATAATCAAAAATCACATTTTAAAAAACAAAGTGCTTAAAATTTTACGCTGCAAAATCACATATACTCTTCTATAATTACATCAAAATTTAAGATTAGTAAATAAATTTTAATATTTAATAAATATTAATACTTAGAAATATGAGGTTTTATCCAAAATAGCTGTGATATTTTCTTTTTAAAAATAAAACTATCATACTCTTCTCATTCAAACTGTCGCATCAAAGATCCAAAATTAGTTCATTCAATATTCTGTTTACCTGAAGCATCCCATATGAAATAATGTCGATGAATTTTAACATCATCGTTATTCATCAAATATTACCATAAATACATTAAAAAATAAATTATCTTATTGAATAATAAGAAAAAACGATGTCAAATACATTTATCGTATAACAATAAAATTATTCCATACGTGCAAAATATACAACGAAAGTCACAAAAGAAAATAAACAACTGATTTTATTTCAGTTGTTTATTTTTTAAAAATGTTTAAGGATTAGCACACTGAAAATACATATTTCAGATTCTGCACATAAAAAAATCTATCTATCTTACTTACCCAATGTGCAATCTCATACTAAAATCATAACTTCGCCCCTCTCTATAATCATAAAACTTTTTATGAATGCAAGATGACATCATTGTATTTCCAAATTTTACTGAATAACAAAAACCTTAAATCATTTTATTTGAAAATTGCTCTACCCTTACTGATTTCTATATTATCTTCTGCCATTACTACAAAACGGTCTTTATTAGGAAAAGTAATAAAACACCCCTTCATACAAATTTTAACTGTTTGATGAGCATTCAACGAGATATTTAAAGGTATACTCCCTTCAACAATAATGAGAGATTGTGCCTTTAAATCAGTATTCCTCACCGTTGCTGCAAAAGCTTTCATAATCAAAATATCCAACAGTGCGGCTACCATAAAAATATGAAAATATTTTAGCATTCTAAAATTCCTTCCTCAACAAAACGCTTATATAATACAAAGCGAAGAGTATTAGTCACCTTAGAGGGTGAAGTGATATTAGGCACATAGATAGCCAAATTAAATGAAAATTTCTTACTATCAAATGCAGTAAAACTCACTTGTGGTGCAGGATTTTTTAAAACCCCTTCTGTTGCAGAAGCAATTTCTAATAAAATTTCAACAACACGATCTGGAGCAAGATTGGAGGAAACAGTAACAGGAATGTCAATACGCCCCATTTTACTACGCCGAGTCCAATTACTAACATTATTATTGATAAGACTTGAATTAGGAATAATGATCGTCTTACGCTGAAACGTTTCAAGTTCTGTTGCACGCACACTAATACGTTTAACAATACCACCTACTGATCCAGATTCTACGTAATCTCCTAATTTAAATGGTCTCCCAACCAAAATAATCAGCCCAGAGACAAAATTTTGAACAATATTTTGCAAGCCAAAACCTATACCAAGCGAAAGCCCACCAGCAATAAGCGCAAAATTTTTAAGATCTAAACCTGCCATTGACAGCCCTATCAAAACTGACACGACAACACCGCAATAACTTATAACCGTTTTGATAGAATTACGCACACCAGGATCAAATTCACCATGTGCCAATACAGTGCCATCCAGCCAACCGACAAATTGACGAATGACGAAAAAACAAGAGAAAAAAACAACTATCCCCGTTACAATAGAAATCAAAGAAATAGACACATTTCCAATTTGGAAACCAGTAATCAACTGCCACAACACTGCTCTAAAGTCGGAATACGAAAATCCAAACTGCGCAACAATTGGCATTACACAAAATACGACAACAAAAAAATTGAGGAAAATACTAATAACAACCCCTAATTGATTCATCGTTTTTTCTTCTAAATGCAACCGTTGCATTAAAACATGGCCAACGCTCGTTTTCATAAATTGGCCTTTAGTCCCAAGTACTTGAGCGCTTTTCATCCCCAAATACATTAAAACTAAAAATGCCCCACCGATTATAATTTGCTGCATAATAAAACGTGCCAGACCGACATAGCCTAAAAAATCCATCACAATCAGCAATACTCCCAATAAAATGAGAGGAATACGTATATAAAGTGGCCAAAAGCGCGGCTCTCTCTCTTCACTTTGAAAATCCCCACGTCTAAACCGCAAAGGCACAAACGAAATAATAAACAGTAGTATCGCTACCAAAAAAACAGCAACGAAACTTTTAGCTATTGTCAGAGAAAGAGAGGCTGAAACTATTTGATAAATACTATCGAGAACAGCATCAAATGCCAAAATTACACCTAAAGAAGTAAGTAAAATCACCAATTGATGTGCTGCCGACGGTGCAATATTGAGAAGATGTATATGGGGCATATTCGATGATAAAAGAACAACGGCTAAACGATTTATCAAAAAGATTAATATAATTTGGCACCCTACCATATCAAATACTGTTGTGAGCTTCCCTGGATCCAAACTAAAACCACGGAACAAGAATAATACAAGATAAACGCAAACAACGCATATAAGCGAAGGTAAAAGAACTGAAACAAAAGCGATCAATAAGCGTTGTAAATAAGATACTTCCTCATTGCTCTTGGTAAAGTGGCAGCGCATATGTGCAAGAACTTTATGAGAAAAATAAGAAAGTCCCAAAGCAATTAAAAGCGGAATCAAAAAAGAAAGAAATAATTGTAATAATTTGAAATAAAATACGAAATTCCACCAAGAGCTCAACAGAAAAAGAAAATCAGATGAAGCCTCTTTGGTTTTCTCGGCGAGATGTTTAACCATCGAGAGCGAAAACTCAAGCCTATGTGTAAGTGTGCGTTTAAAAAGCTCTCGAGATTGAGAAATAGCAAGTTCGGCTATTCTATTTGTGGTCAAAAAGATTGCTTCAAATTGAAGCACTATATTATTAATCTTAGCTTTTTTCTCTATTAAATGAGAGCGTTCCTTACTTAAGATTTTCAAGTCTTTTAGGTCATCACGGAGCTCTGTTAATTGATCAAGAAGTGTATTAATATCATTAAGAGGAGTACGCAAAACAAAGGCTTCTTCTATAGCACGTTTAGCGATATCTCGTGCACGCAACCGCAGTTGTGACAAAGAACGCTCATCTTCTAATTTATTTTCAAAGTCTTTTTTTAAAGTTTCTGTATCACGTTCAAGATCCTTAATAATAAGCTGTTTTTGTTGAATAATTTCATCAACTAAGTGAGAAGTTATTGCTTGTTCAATGATTGCATTTTGCGATCCAAGCCCCCCCCATGCACAAGAGCTGAATACAACAATAATCCCCCAAATAAAGAAAAGTATACGTAATTTTTTTCTAAAAAATGAAGACATATCTACCTTAGATGTATAAAGAGGAATCTACCCCCCCCTCTTAGAATATGACATGAGGCAAATATTTTCAACTTTTGTAGAATAATCTTATAAAAGCTTTCCCTCTTCCTATAATACTGATAATAAGAGTGAGACTAATAGTAGTGGACTCAATAAGATTAAAAAGAAGGGATTTGAGCATGCTTTTTTTGCACCTCTATTGCAAAAAAGAAAATTTTCTCCCTTTTGCGACTTGGTTTCTTCTGTCCAGCTTTGGCATATTGTTGGTAAATAATCTAGGAACACGCACCTATTGGCTCAAACAGCCACAAGCAAGTAATGTAGTTAAAACAAATACGCTGGAACTACATAACAAGCATGCCCAATTAAGAGTTGCAACAACTGAGAAGAAAAAGTTTGGAATACTTCATACAGATCCTGTTCTGCCTATCAGTGCTTTTCAAAACATCTCTGCATTAAAGCGCTTTTTAATGAATGCTGTAATTATTTGCAAACAGCTTGGAAATCTTCAAACACAATTTTTTTTAAATAAACGCGCTCCCCCTCTTGGTTGAATTATGCAACTATCATCTTATCTCTGCCTTTAACTTTAATAACTATTAGATTGCCTATTAGCGGAATATATCATGCGTACACCCGGTTGGTTAACTACCCTTTATTGTTTTATCCTTTTAAGCAGCATTTACGTCGCTTTACCCAATTTGTTTTCGCAAGAACAGGTTACAAACTCACAATTCTTAACCAACACCCGTGTGACACTTGGGCTTGACCTTCAAGGAGGCTCTTCTCTCCTACTTGAAGTCGATAGCAAAACATTAAAACGCGATCAATTACACATAATTTTAGCAAATGTGCGTAACATACTCCGTGAAAAACAAATTCATACAACAAGTGTTCGTATCATCGAAGGGGGTGTTGTTGCACTTATTTCTGATCCATCACAAATTGAAAAAGCCCTCTCAGCTTTGAAGACATTGATAACCCCCATACACAGTAGCTTTGGCTCTACAGCCAATGACATCACCATCAGTGTTCAAAATGAAACTATCCGTATCATATTAACTGAAGCTGGTATGAAGGATCGTATTAGCAATGCTGTTGAACAAAGCTTAGAAATCATCCGTCGACGTATAGATCAAGTTGGTGTTAGTGAGCCAGCCATCCAAAAGGTAGGAACCGATCGTATTATGGTTCAACTGCCAGGCTTACAAGACCCAAAGCAGCTGCGTGATCTTTTAGGAACAACTGCTAAGATGTCCTTTCATCTTGTGCCCTCTAATGTGGATATAAATAAACCACCCGCAGGTGTTTCAATTCTTCCTGGATATACGGATGAGACACAACGCTACGCAATTTATAATCAAATCGCCTTAGACGGAAATGTACTGAAAGACGCCCGTGCAGGTTTTGATCCGCAAATGCCAGGACGTTCTATTATTTCATTTACCATGAATTCCGCTGGTGCAAAGATATTTGCAGATATAACACGACAAAATATTAACCGCCCTTTTGCAATCGTTCTTGATAACAAAGTTTTGACAGCTCCTACCATCAATAGCGTCATTCCCAATGGACAAGGTCAAATTACAGGAAATTTTGATCCCAAAGAAGCATCAACTCTGGCTGCGCTCCTCCGTGCTGGTTCCTTACCTGCACCATTAACGGTAATTGAAGAGAGAACTGTAGGCCCAAATCTTGGTGCTGACGCCATCCAAATGGGGCTTTATACCGGCATAATCGGCTTTATTCTTGTTACAGTTTTTATTTTCCTTCTCTACAGAATTTGGGGAATCATTGCGAATATAGCACTAGCACTCCACACTATTTTAACATTTGCTGCACTAAGTCTCCTCGGTGCGACACTCACACTACCAGGTATTGCTGGTATTATTTTAGGCATTGGTATCTCTGTTGATGCCAATATTCTCATCAATGAACGAATCCGGGAAGAAAGCCGAAAAGGTGTCAGCGCCTTTGCAGCCTTAGACCGTGGTTTCAAACACGCTTTCGCAACCATTATTGATGCAAATGTTACTGCAATTATTGCAACTATTTTACTTTTTTGGTTTGGTACCGGTCCTGTTCGCGGTTTTGCTGTAACAATGTTGCTTGGCATTATTATCTCCATGTTCACGAATATCACAATTGTGCGCATCATGATGATTTGGGTAATCCGTAAGTGGAAAATTAAAACTCTGCATCTTCACTCTATTTTCAATATCATTCCACAAAATACAAACTTCCGCTTTATGAAAGCGCGCTTCATTGGTATTGGTGTCTCAATTATTTTATCAATTGCTTCAGTCTTTCTGTTTTTTAAGCCTGGATTGAATTTCGGAATTGATTTCATTGGTGGCAGCCAAATGAGTATTACCACAAAAGCACCGGCAGATTTAGCAACCTTACGTTCTAAGCTTTCTACCCTGAACATTGGTGAAGTTACGTTGCAAAATATTGATAATGCAAACACTGTACTGGTTCGCATGCAGAAACAAAATGGCAGCGAAGCACAACAAAGCATCGTCATTGATAAGGTCAAAACAGCTGTACAAAATATCTATCCTGATGTCACATTCGATCAGATAGAGGTTGTTGGCCCCAAAATTTCAGGCGAGCTTGCCACCGCTGCTTTTACTGCTGTTATTCTAGCTGCAATTGCTATGTCTCTCTATATATGGTTGCGCTTTGAATGGTTCTTTGCAGTTGGAGCAATTGTAACGCTCATCTTAGACACCACCAAAATGATTGGTTTTTTTGCTTTATTTCAATTTGATTTCAATTTAACAGCCATCGCTGCTCTTTTAACAATTGTTGGTTATTCCATAAATGATAAAGTCGTTGTCTATGATCGAATGCGCGAAAATATGCGTCTTTATAAAAAAATGCCGTTGCGAGAACTCATTGATCTCTCAATTAACCAAGTTCTTATCCGCTGTCTCTTTACATCAGCTACCACGGTTCTCGCTATGTTACCTATGGCGATATGGGGCGGAAGCGCTGTCCATAATTTTGCATTGCCCATGGTCTTTGGAATTATAATTGCAACATCGTCCTCTATCTTTATTGCCGCTCCTATTTTACTCCTGTTAGGGGATTGGTGGCGTAGACGGAATAATCGTACAAATACCAAATTAAAATGAAAATGCCATGTCAATTCATATAACGACCACCCTCTTCTTCTCATAAAAAAGTTACAATCGTTTCAACACATTCATTTTTAATAAAAAGTCGTAAATATTCTATGCTCCATGATACACCACTGATTACAACTATTGTCGCAGGTTTATGTTTAGCATTTCTTTTAGGAATGATTGCTAGCCGTTTGCGTATCTCACCACTTGTAGGATACTTGTTAGCCGGTGTTATTGTCGGTCCCAATACAGGTGGCTTTAGAATAGATTCCGTTATTATCAACCAGCTCGCTGAAATTGGTGTCATTTTGCTGATGTTTGGTGTTGGGCTTCATTTTTCATTAAAAGACCTTTTATCTGTAAGAGCTATCGCTATCCCTGCGGCCATTGCACAGATGGCATTTTCTACTTTTCTAGGCTTGTGCCTTGGTTTAATCATGGGATGGGGCTTCAGCGGTAGTTTGGTCTTTGGTTTAGCTTTATCAATAGCAAGTACCGTTATCCTGCTGCGTGCTTTGCAAGAACGCCATCTTATTGAAACAGAAAAAGGACGCATTGCTGTTGGATGGTTGATTATTGAAGATTTAGCGATGGTTCTTATCCTTGTCCTTATACCATCATTAGCAAACGTCCTTAGCAATACAAAAAAAGAAGCGTTTGATCCTCTTGTTCAATGGCTAGACTTAAGTATTTGGGGAATTTTTGGTCTTACTATCCTGAAAGTTATTGTATTTATTGCACTTATGCTAATTATTGGGCGACGTGTTATCCCGTGGTTACTAAAAATGAGTGCACAATCTGGATCACGTGAATTATTTCGTCTAAGTGTCTTTGCTATTGCATTAGGAGTAGCTTTCGGAGCAGCTCATTTATTTGGTGTTTCTCTCTCTCTTGGTGCCTTTTTTGCTGGCATGGTTATGAGTGAATCAGAGTTAAGCCATCGTGCAGCAGAAGAATCTTTACCACTACGAGATGCGTTTTCTGTTCTCTTTTTTGTTTCTGTGGGCATGTTATTTGACCCAGGGAAGCTATTGACTCATTTTTTCCCCCTCTTAGCAACGTTATTCATTATTATACTAGGAAAATCAGCTGTTGCCTTTTTCATCGTTAAAGCTTTTCGCTATTCTAATGCAACAGCTTTGACCATTTCTGCAAGTCTTGCCCAAATCGGAGAATTTTCTTTTATTCTTGCAGGCTTAAGTCTGAGCTTAGGGCTTTTAAACAACGATGCCCACGATTTAATTCTTGGAGGAGCAATTCTTTCTATTTTGCTTAATCCACTTGTTTTCATGGCTTGCAACAAAATTAAAAAACGTCTAGAGAACTCTCCTACAAATTTACAAAATACACAAACAATCATTGATATTGATCCGCAAAATCCTGACAATGAATTTTTACCAATAACCTTAAAAACCAACCATATCGTAATCATTGGCTACGGTCATATTGGTAAATGTGTTGCATTATCTTTAGTAAACAGAGGTGAACCTGTGGTGATAGTGGAAGAATCAAAACGCCTCGCTGACCAAGCGATTACGGATGGCTTCGAGGTGATTTGTGGCAATATCATTCAACCAGAAATAATGAACGCAACAAATATGAGCAATGCACACAAAGTTGTTATTACAATGCGAAGTACCATTGAAGTAGGAGAATGTATAGTGAATATACGTGGTATGAAGAAGGATATCCAGATAATCACGCATGCACTATCCGATGTAGAAACAACTTATCTCGTTGATTTAGGTGCAGATGTTGTAGTAACTGATGGTGAAGAAATTGCCAATGGTGTTATAGAACATTTAACAGGGAAGAGATCTGTAAAAAATATGCAAAATCATGAATTGAATTTACAGAAAATATAAAATGGGTATAGAAGCGTGAAAATAAAGCAATTTATATGGCCATTTATTGGTATCTTAGCAATGCTGGTATCTATCCGCATTCTTTATATAAAGCTCTCTGCCATTTCTTTTAATGATGTATTGGAACGCTTGAGCAATTTAAATGCACAACAATGGCTGTTAGCCTGTTCGTGTTCTCTCTTGGCTTATGCGGCTCTTGCTGGATATGACCGAATTGCCTTGCAGCATCTTGGTCATAAGATTTCTTGGATTTTTATCGCGATATGTTCGTTTACTACTTATGCCCTTTCACATAATATTGGTGCTTCCGTTTTTTCTGGTGCGGTCGTGCGCTATCGCGCCTATAAAATGAAAGGATTAAATGGAACAGAAATCGCGATATTGGTGGGTTTTTGCTCTTTTACCTTTGTGATAGGCACAATCTTACTCTTTGGGATCGTTTTGATTTTGCAACCCGAAATTATCACTCTCATTCATGATGAGCTTCCTGAATGGCTTGGAACAACAATTGGCGCAATCCTTCTTGGTTGTATAGCACTCTATGCTTTTGGCAGCTGGCTTCAATTAAAACCCTTACACTTGGGCAAAAAAATTCAACTTTCCTATCCACGATTAAAAATTGTCATTCAACAGCTCCTTATTAGCCCTTTAGAACTTTTAGCAGCAGCAGGAATTATATACGCGGTTCTTCCACACAACACAGATGTTAATTTTATTTCTGTGCTCGGTGTTTTCCTAACATCTTTTACGATAACTCTTCTCTCCAATGCTCCAGCAGGGGGGATTGGTGTTCTTGAAGCATTATTCATAACAGGTATGCCCAATATAAATCCAACTGATGTTATCGCAGCACTTATTGTATTTAGAATGCTTTATTTGATTATACCGCTTATCATTTCGTTATTTGTTGTAGCAATTTTTGAAGCGCAACAATACTGGAAGCAAGTTCCCAAAACACCACCTGAATAAATAAAAAAAGATCAAAGCCTTTCTCTTTTTTGTACATGTGTAAATAGAAATAACCGCGTTAAACTAGGCTTCTTATGTAAGTTAACGCAATCATTATTCTTCACTTATCTTTTTTATACTAAGTATTAAAGCGCCCTTTTTCTGTACTAGTTCCACTGTATCAAGATACATAAACTTGCAATTTCCCTTTAAAAAGACCTACCTCACCAGTCTACCGAATATCTTTTATAGAAAAATAGTAGATTCTATAACCTTCAATCGATTTTCAACATTGAATATTAGGATTGTCATTTTTTAGTGCAATACACTCTATAATACTTTCCATAAAAGGAGTTCTTTTTTAAGTTTAATGACCATTTCACAAATAGCTCTGCGTCATTTTCTCACTTCTTCCTCTAGTAGATTATCAATAAAAACCCTTCTTTAGCATAAAAATTCATTGATAATTTAACTTTTGCATAGTCCATCCTTTACTCTTAAAACCCCGCTAGAAAACAATGACATCATAATCGAACCACCAATCTCCATATCCTTTCCGCTCTCTACAATAAAAAGATATTTTCCTATTACCTTGCCTATTAAAATAATAAGCTTTTTCCGACTACACGAGAGGAGAGATAAGGACTTTAGATACATTTCGACGATCCATTTCGATAACTTTAAAGCATAGACCGTCAGTTTCAAAGCTTTCCCCCTCATTCGGCAAATGACCAAACTGCCAAAGCATAAATCCTGCCAGAGTAGTATAACGATCTGCCTCATCAACAAGATTACGCCCAAGATAACCACTTAAACGACGAATATCAGCGTATCCTTCAACAAGAAGACTTCCATTTTCAAGTTGTTCTGCTATCATGGGCTCTTCATCATCATCAGGAAAATCACCTGCAATAGCCTCAAGAATATCGGTTGGTGTTGCAATCCCTTCAAAAGAGCCATGCTCATCAACAATAATTGCAAGCTGAATCGAAGAATGGCGTAATTGCTCCATCAATCGTAAAACGCTTGTATTTTCATGAACAACAAGTGGTTCTCGCATAGCTTTTTTCCAATTAATCTTTTTTCCCTCAGCCAAATTCAAAAGAAGATCTTTTGTCAAAGCAACACCAACAAATTCATCCACTTTATCACGTGCAAGAATTAAGCGACTATGTTTAACCTGTTGTAGTTCTTCACGCATTTCATTCTCATCGCCATTTAAATCCAACCACTCAATTTCATTGCGCGGCGACATGATAGAGCGAACAGGACGATCAGCCAAATCAAGAACGCCACGAATCATCTCTTTTTCTTCCGGTCGAAATAACTCAGAAGCTGCAGCTTGTTCAGCAATGACATCTACAGTCTCACCAAGATTACCCTCTTTGTTTCCCCCTCCCAAAAGCCTCAAAACAGCATCAGCTGTTCGACCACGTAGATCATTTGTTGTAATCATCTTTTCACGATTACGACGTCCAATTTGATTAAAAGCTTCAATAAGAACAGAAAAACCGATAGCAGCATATAAATACCCTTTTGGAATATGAAAGCCAAATCCTTCAACAATGAGAGTAAATCCAATCATCATCAAAAAGCCAAGACAAAGAATTACAATAGTAGAATGACGATTAATAAAACGCATAAGAGCGCCAGATCCACACATCATCACACCCATAGCAGCAATAACTGCAATATACATAACCACTGCCTGCTCTTTTATAATCATACCTGTGGCAGTAATAATACTATCTAAGGAAAAAACGGCATCCAGAACCACGATTTGAACAATTACTTGCCAAAAAACAGCATAAGCAACCCTTGTTTTTCTTTCATGCGGTACCCCTTCCAACCTCTCATGTAATTCTAGCGTTCCCTTTGCCAGCAAAAAAGCCCCACCGCCAATTAAAATAATGCTATGCCAACTAAATACAAAAGACGAGAATGAAAGAATTATCGTATCGAGATTCATCACCCATCCAATAACCGTAAGAAGAAAAAGTCGCATAACTAGTGCTAAAGTAAGGCCTATCATGCGCGCACGATCACGCAAATGTAGCGGCAATTTTTCGGCTAAAATTGCAATAAAGACAAGGTTATCTATGCCTAAAACAATTTCGAGAAAAACCAATGTGACCAAACCAAACCACGCATGGGGATCAGTGATCCATTCCATCATAGTTCACCCTTCAAAAATCTCTTTAAAAGCTTAAAAGCGCGCAATTGACAAAACAAATTCATGAGCTTTCATTCGCACAATTGTTCAAGTACATTGAACGCAAAAAGATTTCGCTCAAAGCAAACAACGGCAAAATATCCCTTAAATGCATACAATTACTGATAAAATTTATAAAACAGAACGAAGGCCTAAACTGCTTATAACCACAAGAAGGCTCCTCTGAATTTTGTTCGGGCATTACGCTCGACGATCCTCCAACTATAGTCCCGTATAACAATCAGAACATTTATTCATAGATTCTTCTATAATGGGTTTATTTTTATATAAGATCAAGAGGGGTATCATATTTAATCGTACAGCCAATTAGCCAATTAAGCTATAGACTTTACCATTTTCATATAAAGAACAATAAAATATCTAGACATCTTTCCTTAGGAGCATTATAGATCCGCTCATTCTTATCTTTTGAGATAACGTGGGTGATTAGCTCAGTCGGTAGAGCAGCTGACTCTTAATCAGCGGGTCGTGGGTTCGATCCCCTCATCACCCACCATTCAATTTTATACCATAAACAACTTATTGATATTATATATCTTTTTTAAGGTTCTGGATGCCTAAATAAAAGTAAGGGAATAGGATTTTTTAACATTCCTCTACAAAGCGCGTCTCTTTTCTCCAAGTTTTTCTAAATCCTGTTGTGAAAAACTATGCAAATTTCTAATAAACATGCCACAAATTTCATGGTTAAGTGAATCAAGCGGATGCGCAAAAGAAATACTATTTACCGAAATTTCATCTGATCATTTATGATGAAGCCTATAGAACGACTGGGGCTGTGTTGCAAACAGCCAAGAGTGAATCTGAGTTTATCAAGGTTTATGATAATGGCTTGTGCATAAATATCTTTGTCATTCTAAAATAAATATTTCTACTGCAATCAAAATTAAAATCTGACTTATTTTGATAATTTCCTACTTCAGCAAGAAATTTAAAGCACATCTCCTTATAGGCAATGAGTACCTACACATTGCTATCTTCAGGAAAAAATAACATGATCAATATTTACTTAAAAAGCATCTTCTACCTGTCATCAAGAATAGTGAGTGTTACAGCATTCTTGACAAAAGTAAGTACGGTTCCCTATTTATTCGTGTTGACTTTATCAATTCTTATCAAAAAATATTTATAAAAGAATAAATATAATATTACATTATATAAATATTAATAACAATATCACACTAGTGTGAAATAAAGTGAGATATTTATTGTACTAATATGGTATATTTTAATATAATAGTTTTTACATTATTTATTTTTTTAAAAAGAAACTAATAAAAAAATTATTATATTGCTTTATATTGGTCTAAATGATTGTATCATGATGATTATTTATTTAAAAGTTTTCTATTAACTTATTAAGTGTTTTATTAAAATATACAATTCTTTCGAAGTTCATATAACAAATTGTATTAAATGGAGTGTAACTTTAACTGTAGAAAATTTTAATATCGGATGGTTGATATGAATTTATTTTTTAAAAAGAGTCCATTAACTCTTTTTTGCTCTCTCTTTATTTCTAAAGTTGGTGATTATGCTTATGAAGTTATTTTTGTTTTACTTGTCTTAGAATTAACAGATAACTACTTTTTTACAGGTCTTGTGTATTTTTTTCGATTTATCCCTTTTCTCTTTTTTGGCCCGATAGGAGGTTGGTTAGCTGATAATTTTTCTTTGAAGAAAAATATGATCTTAAGTGAATTTGTTAGATTATTAGCCTCATTATTAGTTTTTATAACCTATATAACAGATACCGCACATATTATTGTTCTTATTTTTGCAGCAATATGTACAACGATAGGAAGAAGTATTTTTCAACCAAGTTTTCAAGCTGCTATTCCGAGAATGTTTTCAATAAATGAGCTTACAAAGGCAAATAGCATTTCACAAATTATAGACGAAACTGCATCCATAATTGGCCCTTTAGTTTGTTCGGTACTGCTTTTTTTAGCAAATAAATCGACAGTACTCATTTTTGATTTTTTTACCTATTTTATATCTATTATAGTGTTATTTAATCTAATGAATTTAAATTCAAGTAAGAATAAACTATTCAATTTTATAAAAATTTATCGAGAAATAGCTTCCTATCTTAAATATATTTCTACAGAAAATAATAATTTATTTATTACGCTCGTTGGCTCATCGTTTGCTATTCTATTTACTGGTGCAACTTTAAGATTTTTAATTCCAGCTTTTGTGCTTTCTGTGGGTGGAGAGGAAAGCTTTGTTAGTTATATTTTTTCTCTCATTGCTGTTGGAACTATTGTAGGTGGTTTATTATATAGCAAAATTATATTAAATGTTACATCATTAAAGCTAATGGTATTTTGGCTTCTGTATGGGGTTATTATGTTTGTTATGCCCTTAGTAGCAGGACTTTATTTAAAACTAATTTTAGGGCTAGCCTTTGTTTTAGGATTTATTGGTGCATTTGTGGATATTAGTTTAGTCTCAGCTATTCAATTATATTCTCGTCGTGATGATTTTGGTAAGAGTTTTGGAACTTTTTCAACTTTAGCGAACTCTGCGGAAGCAATGTCTGGCTTTATTGCTGGACTTTTTGCACTCGTGGGATTAGTGAGCTCTTTTTTAGCTATGTCTGCATTAATTATTTTCACTGGAATTATTGGAGTTATAAAAATTAAGAAAAATAAAGATATAACACCCCTTAACACTACAGTAGATGACGATCATTGATGTATTTGATATCTACATGCTGTTTTTTTTCTAAGACAGTTAGTTCATTATATTCGAAACAAAAGTATTTATATTCCTAAGTGCTTTTTGATGATTTTACGTAGAGTGGTGTTCATTTGCTAAATTTTACAACAGTTGCTTTGTCTTCAAAAGTAACGAAGTAATGGGATTTTTTATCTGTATCAGGCAAAATATTTATTTATAAAGATAAATCGTTGTTTTGTAACTTGAACGAGACTCCCTAATATCGTAAAATTCTCTCATTTTAAACCTGTTTATATTGAATCAATCAAAATCATTTGCTTGCACATTATAAGCGGGATAAGTGTGTGGGTAAAAACACTAGAATAAAAGAGTAAAAATGGCTCTTATGAACCGTCTTAATGCAAGGGCTGTCGCAACATTGGGGGCTGGAAAATATAATGATGGGTGCAGGCTTGCTTCTTCATAAGCGTAAAGATGGAGGTGCTCAATGGATTTTACGCTATACCCTTCATGGGCGCCGCTATGAAATGGGCTTGGGTACCTTGAGAGACGTCTCTTTAAAACAAGCCTGTGAATGTGCAACTGGGTGGCGCTCTGTTTTACGTGAGGGGCGTGACCCCATTAAAGAACGCAATAAACAAAAGCGTGAGGCAATGCGTAATCTCCATTACTTAAAAGATATTGCTTTAGATGCTTTTGAAAGCCGTAAAGCTGAATTAAAAGGTGACAGCAAAGATGGGAACTGGTTTGCACCTTTACGCCTACATATTCTCCCTAAATTAGGCTGTCTGCCGGTTTCAGAGATTACTCAAACAGAGATACGCAATACTCTTGCCCCTATTTGGCATACAAAAGCTAGAACAGCAGAGAAAGCATTGATGCGTCTTAATCTTTGTCTTAAACATGCTGCTGCCTTAGGATTGGATGTTGATTTACAGGCAACAGAAAAAGCACAAGCTTTATTAGGCAAACAACGCCATAAGATCACGAATAGACCAGCTATGGATTGGAGAGATGTCCCTGCCTTTTATCAGGCGCTTTGTAAAACAACAACCATAACATATCTGGCATTACGTTTGCTTATTTTGACAGGCGTTTGCACACGTCCTTTGCGTCATATCAGGTTGAGGGGGATCTATGAACAATCCTTGCTGAAAATATGAAAGGAAGGCGTGATGCTACAACAGAATTTCGCGTGCCCTTATCAACAGAAGCATTAGAAATTTTGAAACAAGCGCGCTTGCTTTTTCGTAATGGTTTCTTTTTTTCTGCAACTGGTCGTGATCCTCTTGGTGAGAAATGTATGTTAAAATATATGCAACAGACTGGACTAAAAGCATGCCCCCATGGGTTTCGGTCTAGTTTACGCGATTGGCTTGCTGAAACAACCGATGCCCCCTATGAGGTCGCTGAAACTATTCTGGGGCATGTGGTAGGAGGGCAAGTAGAACGTGCCTATCGTCGTACTGACTATCTAGAACAGCGTCGTGTCTATATGGATAAATGAGCAGCTTATGTCACCGGTCAATCTTAACAGATGGGGTGCATAACCCCATGATTTGTGGATAACTTTAGCTTTCTTTTCTCTCATATCATCTCAATAAGAGTCATAAATTATCACATCAGAAAAACTATAATAAAACACTGTTTTTTATAGATTAAATACCTTTCAAATGATTCAAAAATATGGTTAATAAATACTTATGATTTGTTTCTGTTTTTTGAGACTGAAAGGATTTTAGTATGACAGAAAATGATATTCTTTTAACAGACCGTGAAAGTGCAAAACTGCTTCATATGAGTGTTTCGACATTTCGCCGTCATGTGACTAATGGATCTCTCCCAAAACCTTTAAAATTTGGTTTTTTATCGCGTTGGTTACAATCAGATCTTATCAATGTCATCGAGCAAGCAAAACAGCAACGATATACAATAAAATGTTAACTAGATAAATGCTCAACGCATTCCCTATTGTCATATTGCTTCAGACATTGTTGAGATGGGGAATTGTTTCTCATCACAAGTAGCAAGACTTAAGGCTGGCATTCCGGTTGATCTTTATTCTCTTTACAATAAGGACTATTTAAGCGTATCTCAACACTTCGCTGAGGAATAACAGCGCCTGGACGACAAATGGAAAGATTATAAACTTTATACTTCTCACGCTCACACCACCTCGGCTCTTCAAATTTATTACGAAATCCCGCTTGGAGCATGCAAGCATCAACGGATGCATGCGCATTGAGTTTTTCACGAATGCTCAGACCTTTTTCTGAAGAAAGATCAGAAAAAGTCTGCGTTCCGCATTCTAACAAAGCTTTTTTTATCTCAAGCTTATCTGCACCAGACTTTTCCCATGTATCTACAACCGTTAGGGGAGTTTGATCTGAGTAACATCCAGATATAGCGGAAAACGCTATTCCACTCAATAATTTTAAGATTTTCTTCATTTCATTCTCTATAATGACTTTTCATACTATAAAACAATCCATATATTTTTGTATCCTAGTTTCTAACTTCAAGAACAATTATGAATATTGTCGGCGTTCCTATAGAAAAAACCTCCTGTGACGCAACATCATAGGGTAGAAAATGTACAAATATATGAATGCTCAGAGCATAACCAATGCATTGCATGGTGTTTGGTATGAGCATTATGGACTTCCCCATTGTCCTACCCATAATGATAGGCTGCCTAGTTTATCCCCTGCCAATAGAAATGATGAGCGTCTCTTAGTATATTGTTATGCTGGCTGTTCTTTTAGAAAGATCATACAAACTCTCATCAGAATTGGTTACCTTGGTAAACAAGCTTATTCTCACATGTTCTCTTTTTCAAAACAGTTTTGTTCTGAAGATAAAAAGCAAAACAGATTTGTCACCAACAAAAGCTATGTTGGGCTCTGTTAGACGGCGATGTGCATTTAAGCCAAGCCAATCAACCGTATCTTGTCATTTATGAGGGCATGAAACCGGTATGGCTTTGCTGTCTTGCTTGTTATCGCATCTTGTGCGTTTGCGGGCATCCACTTCTACCCATGGCATGATGCGTGTAAATTTACCCGATATCAAAACACGTCTCACAATTGCAATGATGGTGATAATGCGGGGCGTAAAGCAGGTTTCATCCTACCAAAGCGTGCCTATAGCCAAGGCTTTGAAGTTTTTATGATGCAAGCCCCTCACGGAACCGATTTTAATAACGTATTACTTTCTAAAAAGAGGGCGATATGAAAGATAGTGATGTAAAAAAGAACTAATAAAAGTGACAAAAACCCATTATAAAGAGATTTTGATAATCTATGGAATAATAGGTTATTTCCTTAAAATCTTGCACCAAAACCATGATCAGAGCCACACCACTGTTGAGTTTCTCAACTAGTGATCAAGGCTTTGGATCGCGCCTTATTTTCTAAATTTCTGAAATCTTTTTGATATTTTTAAAGTGCTATTTCTTGTCTTTTTTTCCGATAAAATTGACTATTTTCTCTTTCCACGAGCGGGGTTGCTCCTTGCTGATATCCTCTTGTTGATCATCAAAATCTTTTGCCACCTGTTCAATCAAAGCGTAGCTCAGTTGCTTGGTTTTTTCTACTTTTTTGGCTAAAGCTAATGCACGTTCTAGGTGGGTTTGGCCGATACTCTCGTCAAAACCTAGATGATCACCTGCCGTAAAGCTTTTCTGATAAGATTGTAAAGTCTCAATATCGCCCAACAAAGCAAGAGCACCAATATGAAGCAAAGCGTAATCCTTATTGTCTGTTTTGGACTTTGCATCCTGTTGCCAAGGAGAAGTGCCATAATCAGAGCGAAGTCTTTCAGAAAGATCAATCTCTTTGACTGCCCATTCTAGCGCATCATCAAGCGCTTGTTTTAAGCGGTCCTCACTAACCTCTGGTTCAAAGATTTCTAATCCCTTGGCTTCAAAATTAAGTTCTAAATCTGGGAAATCTTGCATGTTGGTAGGATCAATGAATTTACAAGCGGTGGAAAGAATGCCCGTGCTAATCAAAAAGGCGCTATCAAATTGCGGGCAATCTTTAGCAATTTCATCGTTATAAAGAATGTCTACTTCACGATCAGCCAATTGATAGCTTGCTATATAATCATCACCATCGATTTTTTTAGTCGACCAGCCTAAGCTTTTTAAAAGTGCTGTTGCACTTTCCATAGTGAGACGATCATCATTGTCATCCGCTTCATCTACCTCCTCTATCGCCTCAACAGCAACAGTTTTGGAATCAATAGATGTTGTTTGGGGATCAAGGGACAAAATCGGAGCGTTTTTAGGAAAACCCGCTCGATAACCCCGTGCAAGAGTGAGAAGATTATCAATTCTATATTTTGAGATTTCTTCCACAAAACCTAAAGGATTTCCCTTTCTAAAATTCTCCTTATAAGATTTGAGCTTTTCAACATCCCCAATCAAAACAAGCGCAATAAGGTGACGCGCTACAAGATCAAGTTCACTGTCTGGGGGAAATGCTACATAATTATAAATGATCTGATTGACATTTTGCCGATCAGCCCACTCAAGTATATCTGTACAAATCTCCTTAACTTTGCCTCCATCCAATTCAGTACTAGAAACTGTATAAACTTCTTCTGATTCTTTGAGGGCTATATATTGAGGCATATTATAGAAAATCTCTCTATGAGCAGTAGAAAAACTAAGTGTTGAAAGGGAAGCCTTAAATGCAACAATCGGCTCTTCTTCATCACTTTGAAGGTTATACATTATATTGATGATACGGTCTTTACTTACAAAATAAGCATTGCGATTGTAGTTTTTATCACGATAAACTGTCCAGCCCATCACTTTTAATTGCTCTGTAACTTTATTGAAAGTAATCAAAGCTTGTGGACCAAGATGTGCTTCTGCTTCCTCTCTCTCATGAAGAATTTTCAGATGTTTTTCAGCAAATTCAACGGCATGGTTAACATATTTTTCTACTTCATCGTCATCCAAATGTTCAGAAATCGTACCTGCTTCTAGAAAACTTTGATAAGATTTCAGGATATCAATCTTACCGGTCAATGCTAAGCAAGCCAAATGCCAGATTATACGTAGAGTGTAGCTATATTTTTGAACAAGTGTTTTACTTTCGATCGATGCTTGTAAATCTTGGGCGCGTGCCCATTGTATCACCCGCTCAGAAATTTTGATAAGCTCGTGATCATTTAATGTTCCCACACAAATATCAATCCCTTTATCAAAACCGCTAAAAATCCCTCCCCCAATCGTATTAAAAGACTGATAAATATCCGTAGGTCGTATCCAAATATATTCTCTCCTATAGTAAATATATTTGCAAGCCACAGAAATCTCTTCGTTAGAGATCTCAGCTTCAAGACGGACATTGTAATTGTTATGGAGATGTAAAAAACCAAAATCAAACTGAATAAAGCGATCTGGCAAAGAGAGCCACATTTTTCCAGGTTCCGTAGAAAACCACCCTTGGGTTTTAAGAATACGGCTTGCTGCTGTAAAGCTTATCGAGCGCTGTTTGGGCTTTTTACGCGTTAGAATATCGTCTAACTCTCCGTTTTTATAAGCTTGCGCAAAAAGAATGAGGCGCTCATACCGCGTCATCGCTTTGTAATCTGCAAATTCTGGTACATGTAATTGAGGTGCCGGCTTATCAGACCTTAAAGCATCAATATCGCCAAGCAATGCTTGTGCAACAGCAGAATGATTGGCGGCTTCTTCACGCAATTTTTGTTCAATATCTTGTGCTTTCGCCCACACAATCACCCTATTCAAAGCTTCCTCAATATGACTTCCTGAAAGATTCTGTGCCACAATTCCGAAATTTTCTTCTGCATAAATCAACATATCACCATATTCATAGCGCGACTGTTCGCCATTATCATATTCCTCAGCAAGACAATAAGCGGCGGTGGTAAGAGCAACTGATAGCCGCAACCTTCCACCATCCTCTCCATAATCTACAACATCATAGAGAATGCGTATTATACGATCGGAGAGATGATAATAAGCCAATGTATCTCCAACTTCATGGCGATAAGTCTTCCAGCCAAGTCTTTTTAAAATTTCTGTTGCATCTTTGGTTTTCATTATGCTTCACTTCCCTTTTAAATGGCTTGGATGTCGATCAACTTCATAGTGCAGTGTCCCTTCATTCCACTCCTTACCTAGCTGTTTTTTAGCCCAATTCTTGTTAAATTTATCTAATTCTTTCTCCAATTCTTTTACACTACCTTTAAAATTATCTATAGTATCTTTAAGATCTTTTTGATACTCATTGAATTTTTCTTTATTTTGCTCAAGATACTTTTCAGCTTCAGGACCACAAAATTTTATGCTTCCTGTTGTTTTACAAATATTTGCAAAAAGTTTTTGATTCTTAGTCAGTTTGGCATTGCCAGTTTTTGTTTCACCAAACGCTGGTTTTCCATCCTTAATAAATGTGTTATCGGGACGTGTTCTTATCTTAATTGTGCCTTTATCTGTCGTAATTTCAATCGTTAATTCTTTTTCACTGGGTGAAAATCCTTCATCATTTAATTCTTGTTTTTTTTTCATCGCGCTTTTTGTCATGATGTTCCCTAGCTTTATTAAGCTTTTTACCTTTTCCATCGTTGTCATCGTCATTATTGTTTTGTGGGTCTTTAGCACTCGCCTGAGAAGCTTTGTTTTTTTCTTCTTTGGTACTTTTGTCTGTTTTTTCACTGTCTCCTTCTGCACTTTTTGACACAACAGCTAAATTGCCAAGGGGATCAGTTGTAGCAACAATATCTTTATTCAAATAGGATACGACAACAACTACACCACCTACTAACAGAATTGCCCATCCTAAAGGAGTTATGGAAGATACAACTGCTCCAGCCTCTAAAACAAGCGGTGCTGCTAATGCAAGGCTATTATTCTCCGCAGCATTACCTGCGGCATCAGCACCGGCATTAACATCACCACCAGCAAGGGCAGCGGCAACGCCCCCGGCAGCCCGTGCGATATCAATGGCATGATCTTTAAAGTCAGAAAATTGCTCTTTAATCTTTTGACCTATGCGCGCTTGATCTTCTACGGTTAGCGGGCGACCATTCAATGCTGCTATTTCTTTTTGTATAAAATTTTTGGACCACAGTTTAAACTGGAGCATAGCTGTGGCTTCGCCTACAGCACCCCCCACAGCACCGGCAGTGCAAGCGCCACTCGCAACAGCGCCTTTTAGGCAGCCAAGTCCTGCATGGGCAACGATCTGCGTGACCGTATCTATTTTACCCTCAGCCTTGGCAGTACCGATTTCTTCCGCCAACGTCTTGCCAGCCGTATCAGACAAAGCTGTACGCAGATTGTTAAAAAAGTTCTTGTCAAAAGAGCCACCCTCAAGAGCCGTTTGAACGCTCGTGCCAATGGCTGCTTTGATCAGGTTCTTTTCTGCTTCACGGGTAATGCGATCGACAAAAGGAGCCGTTTTGGGTAAAGACTGTCCAACACCGGCCATTTCCGTTACTTGGCTGGTTAAGCCCGCCGTTAACATCGAAGAGACAATGCTGAGAACATTCTTGGAAGAACCAAGCTCATGCAATGCTGCGGCAATATCACCGCGATTATTGACAAGAGCTATGGCGCTTTTATTGATCAGCGCTTGCACACCTGCCTGTATCGCCGCATTCATGGCAGTGCTCGAGCCAAGCCCCAATGCACCGGTAATGGCACTGGCAGCACCCGAGGCTGCTCCGCCCGTAACCGCCGTGACAGCCAATGCCACAAGTGCCGCACCAGCTTCTGTCAGACCTTGGGCTTTATAATTCCAGTCTTTAAATTCAGCTTGAACGGCTTGCCAATCAACTTGCTTGGATAATTCTGGATTATCACGCAGTTGTTTGATCCATGCTAGACTTGGAGAGTGTGACAATTGTTCAAGAGATTTGTCTAAATCACCGGTTTTCTCATATTCAACAACAATGCCATTGCCCGCATCAAGCTTCATGCCACCGCCGGCTTCTATCGTCACATGCTTGATGGTCTCTTTCAAATACCCTTTGTCGTTCTCACTCCACCACACAAGGTTTTCGTTACGCTGATAAACATCCTTAAAATCTTGATCCTTGTTGCTAAGAAACTGGATCTTCCCCTTATCTGCCGCAAGATGTATCTCACCATCACTTTTCAAGCCTACTGCACCAAGTGTAAGATCCCCATCCTTCGCATGCGCAGAGAACTTGCCACCTGTTTCCACCGTGGTTTTGTCTGTGGTGATTTGTGTGGATTGTTGACGGAATTTATTTTTTTGCTTCGATTTGTCACCTTCTTTGCCCCTAAGGTCTAAGTCATAGCTGCTAAAGTTTTGCACCGAAGTCATGGTGAGAGAGTTACCACTGGTAAAGTCCGCATCGCCCTTAGCTTTAACCTTAGCCCCATTCACGATGAGAGCACCGTTCGTAACAATGGTAAGATTCTCACCACTGTTGACTTCACTCAAACGATGATCACGGCTTTGAGCATCATAATGCCCTTTTTCCAATGTCTCCTTATGTTCGCTCTCCAGCGCCAATGCGCCAATCATGCCTGTGCCACCGATAATCATCGTCATCGGACCGCCACTGGTGAATGCCCCTCCTTCTGCACCAAGATCTCCAAGGGATTGAATGCTCAAAGCATGATCAGAAAGGATTTGCGCCTTCTGCCCAGCTCTATCAACAAAACCATTTGCATTCTTGTCACGGATTTTAGCGGTGCTATTGATAATCGTATTACCCGTCATGGTGATCACATCACCATGAATAACACCAGAAGAATTGGCTAAAAGACCATCACTGCTCAGATCAACAGCACCGCTGCCAAGCAAAAACCCACCATCATTGAACAAAGTCTTCGTGGTTTTTATATGAAGTGCATTATCACTAAAGACCGCACCGCTATTGGTCAGACGTTCTGCTGCTAAAGTGATGCCATGGCCTTTTAAATGAGCACTGGCGAGACTGCCTTGGTGGGAAAGCCATTGCCCGCATCAAGCTTCATGCCACCGCCGGCTTCTATGGTCACATGCTTGATGGTTTCCTTAAGGTAACCTTTGTCGCTCTCACTCCACCACACAAGGTTTTCGTTACGCTGATAAGTGTCCTTAAAATCTTGATCCTTGTTGCTAAGAAACTGGATCTTCCCCTTATCTGCCGCAAGATGTATCTCGCCACCACTTTTCAAGCCTACTGCACCAAGCGTGAGATCCTTATTTTTGTAAGTATGGAGAGGTTGTTACTTTCCTTACTATCAATTTCACCTCTTCCATAGTTTTTTCCAAAAACTCTTGTAAAAAGGGATAGGTTGCGGAATGGGAGCTTTTTCAGTCTTTTCAATAGGTTGGTCACCTTCAGGTATCTCTTCTCCCGCGCTTTCTTTAATTCTTTTGCAAAGGAATTCATAAAAATTACTTGCGTAATATTCGCAATCTTCAGATGGAAGCATGACATAGATTGGACATTCACCATCCCGAAACTGCGTATAATCAAAGTAAAATGTTTCACCAAAATCTGTTCTGCTAACGGCAAGCTGTTCTGGTGTCACAAAACCATTTTTTCTATAATAATTTAAGTTTTGTAAAACAATATCATCAAAAGGAATATCTTCTCCACCCTCCTTATAAAGGCTATAGATTTCATAACCAGCAATGTCTCCTCCTTTATAATGTTTTAAAAAAGCTTTATAGGAAGATGTGAATTGTAAACCGAGAGCTCTCTCTGCCTTTTCAATCACGAGATCATCAACCGCATTTTCTGCAATCCCAAAACTAACAATATCACCATCATATTTATCAACTAATTCTATGACATCAGCTAAGGTATAGGTTTTCATCAATTATTCTCCAAATTTCTGTTTTTTCTCTTTTCAATTAACCGTAGATCATTACTGCCCATACTCCTGTCCCCATCTCTGAAAATCTATACCCATGATACCCCATTTCATATCGATTATTCCTCCTAAGTTACTGTTTACCTCTTCTCTATAGCCTTGAGCACGTTCCTTCCAATATTCCTCTCTCCACTTCTCAAACTTTTTTCTATCTATAAGCGATTGATGTGTTTTTGGATTAGCATGAATCACAGAAGTATATTTATTATGATCTTTACTACCAATTTCTGCTATGGGCCCCTCATGCGTTTGCTTTAGGTGATGCAACTCAACAGGCCTGCCATCAAAACCCATAGGTGCTCTTCCTGTTTTCATTCTCTCAATATTGGTGCCCCACACTTCTTTTTTGTTTTCCATCCAGTTAACCCTTTTATTAGGATCAAATAGGTCGTCTCTCTGATAAACTTTGTTTGTCTGACCAAATTTGCTATCGGTAAATTTAATGGGTTTTTTGTTTAACCAAAGCTTTTTTTCTCCAGAAGCAAAGTTGGTCAGTTCTTTTCTAGCGGCAAGTTTGGCAGGATCTCCTTGAACAGCAAGTTCTAGAAGATTTTTCTTGGAAGCGAATTGGGCAAAATCTCTCCTCGCAATGAACTGGATCAGAGCCTTTTCGCCAAGCTTTACACCTTCCTTGGCTAATCCAGCGCCTCCAACAAACAGCGCTGCGACTTCAGTCAATAATTTTCCGACTTCAACACCAGCATTAAAGGATCCACTAGCGCCCGCTCGCTCATATTCCGCCATCAAGTGATCAATACGCTCTACATAAGATTGCCCAAGGGTAGCAAAAACCTTACCACTGGTGACAAAATCTTTGAGCGCTTTCAAAGTATCTATGGGATGGCTGGCCATTTGCATAAAACCATCAACCGTATCGTATAATTCAGCCGGTACACCAGCTACCAAACCTGCCGCAAAGCTTATATTTTGCCCACCACTAATCACAGACCACTTCGCAGACACTTCTGCTTCACATAAAAGGTCAGGACACTCCTTTAATTCTTTATTCATCTGAGCTTGTTGCGCACTGCTGAGGTAGTTATTCTCTGCGGCATTACCTGCGGCATCGGCACCGGCATTAACATCACCACCAGCAAGGGCAGCGGCAACACCCCCAGCAGCCCGTGCGATATCAATGGTGTGCTCTCTAAAGTCAGCAAACTGCGCATCAATCTTGGCAGTGATGCGGGCTTGTTCTTCCGCCGTTGGGGTGCGACCGTTGAGATCTCCCACTTCCTCGCGTATAATGCCTTGCATCCACAGTTTAAACTGGAGCATAGCTGTGGCTTCGCCTACAGCACCCCCCACAGCACCGGCAGTGCAAGCGCCACTCGCAACAGCGCCTTTTAAGCAGCCAAGCCCTGCATGGGCAACGATCTGCGTGACCGTATCTATTTTACCCTCAGCCTTGGCAGTACCGATTTCTTCCGCCAACGTCTTGCCAACCGTATCAGACAAAGCTGTACGCAGATTGTTAAAAAAGTTCTTGTCAAAAGAGCCACCCTCAAGAGCCGTTTGAACGCTCGTGCCAATGGCTGCTTTGATCAGGTTCTTTTCTGCTTCACGGGTAATGCGATCGACAAAAGGAGCCGTTTTAGGCAAAGATTGTCCAACACCGACCATTTCCGTTACTTGGCTGGTTAAGCCCGCCGTTAACATCGAAGAGACAATGCTGAGAACATTCTTGAAAGAACCAAGCTCATGCAATGCTGCGGCAATATCACCGCGATTATTGACAAGAGCTATGGCGCTTTTATTGATCAGCGCTTGCACACCTGCCTGTATCGCCGCATTCATGGCAGTGCTAGAGCCAAGCCCCAATGCACCGGTAATGGCACTGGCAGCACCCGAGGCTGCTCCGCCCGTAACCGCCGTGACAGCCAATGCCACAAGTGCCGCACCAGCTTCTGTCAGACCTTGGGCTTTATAATTCCAGTCTTTAAATTCAGCTTGAACGGCTTGCCAATCAACTTGCTTGGATAATTCTGGATTATCACGCAGTTGCTTAATCCATGACAATCCTGGAGAGTGTGACAATTGTTCAAGAGATTTGTCTAAATCACCGGTTTTCTCATATTCAACAACAATGCCATTGCCCGCATCAAGCTTCATGCCACCGCCGGCTTCTATCGTCACATGCTTGATGGTCTCTTTCAAATACCCTTTGTCGTTCTCACTCCACCACACAAGGTTTTCGTTACGCTGATAAGTGTCCTTAAAATCTTGATCCTTGTTGCTAAGAAACTGGATCTTCCCCTTATCTGCCGCAAGATGTATCTCGCCATCACTTTTCAAGCCTACTGCACCAAGCGTGAGATCCCCATCCTTCGCATGCGCAGAGAACTTGCCACCTGTTTCCACCGTGGTTTTGTCTGTGGTGATTTGTGTGGATTGTTGACGGAATTTATTTTTTTGCTTCGATTTGTCACCTTCTTTGCCCCTAAGGTCTAAGTCATAGCTGCTAAAGTTTTGCACCGAAGTCATGGTGAGGGAGTCACCACTGGTAAAGTCCGCATCGCCCTTGGCTTTAACCTTAGCCCCATTCACGATGAGAGCACCGTTTGTAACAATGGTAAGATTCTCACCACTGTTTACTTCACTCAAACGATGATCACGGCTTTGAGCATCATAATGCCCTTTTTCCAATGTCTCCTTATGTTCGCTCTCCAACGCCAATGCGCCAATCATGCCTGTGCCACCGATAATCATCGTCATCGGACCGCCACTGGTGAATGCCCCTCCTTCTGCACCAAGATCTCCAAGGGATTGAATGCTCAAAGCATGATCAGAAAGGATTTGCGCCTTCTGCCCAGCTCTATCAACAAAACCATTTGCATTCTTGTCACGGATTTTAGCAGTGCTATTGATAATCGTATTACCCGTCATGGTGATCGTATCACCATGAATAACACCAGAAGAATTGGCTAAAAGACCATCACTGCTCAGATCAACAGCACCGCTGCCAAGCAAAAAACCACCATCATTGAACAAAGTCTTCGTGGTTTTTATATGGAGTGCATTATCACTAAAGACCGCACCGCTATTGGTCAGACGTTCTGCTGCTAAAGTGATGCCATGGCCTTTTAAATGAGCACTGGCGAGACTGCCTTGGTGGGTTTGTGACCCTGATGCCAAATAAACGCGCGGCACCAAGACCTCTTTTCCATCCACAAGGTGGGTTTCAAGCCAGATCATGTCCTTTTTGATCCCAGCAATCTGCTGAGGCGTTAATGGCACTCCTAGCTCTAACCCCAAGGGTCCTTGCTGCTCTACAGCATTGTCATAAAGCCTTTGCATTTGAGCATTGGGATCTTCAACATCAAGAAGAGTGCGATTGCCTGTGAGTTCAAAAATTTGCTCACGCACCAGACGATATTCATAATAGGCATCCCCCCCAACCTTTTAAACACTTGCTCGGGCTTATAATTGCCAACCCTTTTGAGATTGCTGGGCTTATAATGAGGCTCTTGTTTTTAAAAATGGTCACGTTTATGAAAATGCGCGGGTTTATGACAATGCTATCGTTGCTGGCTATGTCTATGGTAATGCCCATGTTTATGGCAAGGCTATTATTTATGATAATGCCTATGTATATGACAATGCTAGGGTTTATGAAAACGCCCGTATAGCAAATAACGTGCATGTTTATGAAAATGCTCATATCCATGGCATTGCTGTTATTCGTGAAAATGTTGGTGGGTCTACTAAAATAAAAACCTATATTGAACGGCTCTCCCCTTATGGTGAATTAGAGATTGTCTATGTCTCACCAAAAATAAAGCAGCATAATTGAACGCACGGGCGCGGCGGGGGCGCCTGCTTTTCAACCAAATATTCCCATTTCAAATTTTAGCAAACGTTTATCACATTAGATTATGAGGGTGTTCTTATGTGCAAAAAATACATTATAACAAATGAAAGCAAACAAATTAAAGATCGGATGACTAAACAGATTACAAACCTTTATCGCATTAAAGCTCTAAAAGATTTTGATGATGTCAAAGCTGGCGATCTAGGCGGCTTTATTGAAAAGGAAGCCAACCTCTCTCATGAGGGCAATTGCTGGGTTTATGATGATGCATGGGTTTATGGGCATGCTCAGGTTTCGGGTTCTGCCTGCGTTTATAGCCATGCTAAGATTTATAATTATGCTGTTGTTAATAGCCGTGCAAAAATTTATGGCAAGGTTTATGGCAATGCTAGCGTGGGGGGCAATGCTGAGGTTTATGGTTCTGTTTATGGCAATGCAAAGATCTCATATTATGCAAAGGTCTGGGGTAAAGCTTATGGCAAGGCAAAATTAAACCGACAAAGTAAGCTAAGGGTGGTACCCAAAAATTGTGAGGTTTATGAAAGCGATAATGTTATCAAGATTGTTGATACAACAGAATAAAAAAACAAGCGTGGGGGCGCTTTTCTTATGGCTATAAGCGCATCATAAAAGAGAGAAAAAGAAAGCCGTACCATTTACGTGACGCGGCTTATGAATGAAGATATAACGAATGACTCATAAATATAAATTTACCAATAAATGGTAATGCCTATATACAAAACGTATCATATTGCAAGCGCTCTATTGTCTTTATTAAAACTTATCAAAAGGAATGTAAATGATAGGTATGATCTTAAATATCATTTATTTGAATAAGAGAAACTATAAACGCTTTTATGGCTATCAAACAAACGTATCAAATAAATCAAAACTCTTGGTAGGCTTGTCAATACAATCAAAAAAATGTGTCTTAAGTAAATGTCTATAACAAAATCCGTTTTTTACATTTACGAGCGTTGGTCTTTAAAGCAGCTTTTCATAAGATAAATAAACAAACGCTTTTATCAAACGCAAAGCTTTAAAAACTGTTATAAACATCAGTTTCAAACGTTTAAACGTTCATTTAGAAAGGTTCTCATAAATGCCTTTTCTCTTTGCACTCAAACGTAACTTCTTTATAAATTAGCCGGTCCATTTTTGGGCTCGTTAAAATCAACCAGCTCAAACTCGCGCTCGCTAACTTTAGAATAAAACATTCTTAAAACATTGTCTCTTTTGTCTAAAAATTTAGCAAAACCCCATGTATTGAGATACAACGGTTTTGAATTTTGCTTGCTTATCTTTGTCTCAATAGGTGCCCCCAAATTTGGGGTGACTAAAATCTCTCAATCCAAATTTGGATCAACCCTATTTGGCTTCGTATTTTTAAACGACAACTTTTAAAACGTTTTTCGCTCACTTGCTTGCATATGTCATAAAAAGTATTTCAAATTTTATGACATAACATTGTGATTTTCATATCTGTTATGATGATAATGTCCTGTATAATGGCTGCCTATCATCTTCTAAATTTTTAGAAAGCGTTTTTAAAAACGATTTTGTCTTTAAATCCTTTTATGCAATCTTATAAATTAAACCTATAAGCTTATAACAGTTTCAAACGACTACCCTCTTAGGATACTATAACATCTTTAGATTTTGCGCTCCCCAATTTTGGGAACCATTAATTTTGTTTTTATTATGCGATTAACAAACCAATCTTTAAACAAGGTATGATCTTTAAACATATGTTATCGATAATTTCAAACGACTGAACTTTAAAACAATGCGATTTTTGAGTGATAAAAACGTATCATAAAATTTATGAACTGTTATGAATGATAGCTGCTTTTCATTTCATTTGAATACACACATGCGTTATAATATTTACATCATGATTTGCTTTTTATGGTCTATTCATACATGGCAATCTTATATAAAAAATGGTCAAATGAATCACGTATAAAAGGATGGATTCTTAAGTGGATTCATATAAAATAATTGAACTCAACATATTGACTTTATTATATTTTTGTATACTATACAATGTACACCGTAGAAATACCTCTTTGAAACATTCTTCTGTGCTATCGTAACCAATCTTGATGCCTGAGCATATAATTCTAGCCGTAAAGTTTTAGCAAAAAATATAATTGCTTTTTATAATAGCGAAGTAAAACATTTTAACGATACCTATCCACATGCTGATCGAAAAACACACGCAAGTGCCGTAGATAATTTTGTCAATTCAGACGTAAAAAAGATAAGTTAGAGTTATAATGTTAAGCAAGAACTAATAAGAGGAAAGTTTTTTGAATTTGAAGAATCATGCCTAACGCAAAGTTCGTATAGTCCTTTTACACGAGAATGGCTTTATTATAACCGTATCTTCGATGATGGAGTTTATCAGATACCACGTATTTTCCCCATGGGGCAAGCAGTAGAAAATAGGGTAATACAAATTACAGGTATAGGGGTAATAGAAGGCTTTTCTGTTTTGATGAGTAATGCTTTAACTAATCATTATGCATTGGATAAAAATCAATGCTTTCCATGTTATTTCTATGCAAATACTTCGATTTCGAGACATAAAAATGAAAAACAGTCTCATTTATTTGCAAATTCCACAGAGGAAAATAAAAGTGCTAGTTTACAACACCGTGATGCTATATGCAAAAATAACAGAGAAAACAGCCAAGAAATTACGTAAGTGTAAAATAGCAGTACGCTTTGGTATCGGTTATGACCAAGTAGATTATGACACGCTTAGAAAACACGGCTTTGAATTCGCTAGCAACCTTTCTTGAAGTAGCTGACACTACCTTAACCATGATTTTGGAGGATTGCAGGCAAGTCTCCAGACATAATGATTTAGCAAAAAAGCACCATGAAACATGGTAAGAAAACAATCTTAGATCCATATGTTGATGAAGGCCTTACTAAATCACTCAACTTCAAACTTCTCGAAGATATTGATTACCTTCTAGAATAATCTGATATAGCATCACTACACTACCCGCTTACAAAAGAAACAATGGGAATGATTAATCCAGAATTTCTCAAAAAGATGAAGAAAAACGCTATTTTAGTGAACACAGCAAGAGGTAAGATTCTGAGTGATTTTGATTGTTTAGAAAAGCATCTAAGGGAGAATTCTGAGTTCCATGCGCTCCTTGATGTTTTCCCTATGGAGCCACCAAGTAGCCATCCTCTTATTAAAGCTTGGAGAGACAATGCTAAGTGGCTGTCGTCAAGGTTAAGAATCACCCCACACAACGCATATTTTTCAGAAAGCTCACATATCGATATGAGAAAAGATGTAGTTTCCACAGTGATATCCTGCCTATACAAAAAGAAAATGAGAAATTTGGTGGTTTCCTATGATAAATGACATTTACTGCGTCGGACGTAATTATGTTGAACATGCTCATGAACTAGGCAATGTTATTGAAGATGAACCCGTTATCTTTAGCAAACCGAACAGTTCACTCGTTTTAGGAAATGAAATTTATCTCCCTAGTTTTTCCAAAGAAATCCATTTTGAAACTGAAATTGTGCTCAAAATCTCAAAGGACACTTTCATGATCAAGGAGGAAGAAGCTGAAGAATGCTACGATGCCGTAGCAATAGGTCTTGATCTCACAGCGAGGGATTTGCAAACAAAACTGAAAGAAAAAAAGCTGCCCTGGCTTTTATCTAAAGGATTTAAAGGAGCGGCATACGTCTCTGACTTCATAAACAAGGAAAAAATAAACAACCCAATAAGCTTTACAATGAAGTTGAATGGCAAAACGAGGCAACTTGGTAATACGAAAAATATGATCTTTAGCTTTGAGAAAATAATATCATTCTTAAGTAGCTACATTCAGCTAAGACGTGATGATATCATATATACAGGCACTCCACAGGGAGTAGGGAAACTTTCTAAGTTTGATAAAATAGAATTATATCTCGAAGATAAATTAGTTTCAGAATTAGAAGTAAAATGAATCACCAAATACTCACCTTTTTTATCGTTTCATTTTTTTTAGTCATCTCACCTGGGCCGAATATGGCCCTTATCATCGATAATGCAACGAGACTGGGAAAAAAGAACGCATTTGCGAACGTTTTAGGGCTATGTACAGCAACATATGTGCATGGAGCATTTTCCATATTAGGTGTATCAGCGCTCATTCTCAACAACAAGACACTGTTTTTTTTAGTAAAACTCATGGGTGGTGGCTATTTATTATATATGGGAGTTAAATCGATTAAATTTGGAATAAACAGCTTAAATTCAAAAGAAAAAATATCAAAGAATGAAAAGCATTCTGTAGGTAAAACAAAGTTTTTCACCAGCTATATGGACGGTTTTCTGACACAAATACTAAACCCCAAAGTATCAATATTTTATATAGCAGCCTTTCCAAAATTTTTGGCTTCTGGCGGTGGTATAAAAAAAGGCTTTGAACTTGTAGCAATACATTCCTTCAACATATTTACGTGGTTTACTTTAATGACCATTTTTATATCATTTGCGAGCTCCGCTTTAAAAAAGCAACGCGTAAAAGGATATATTAATATAGCGACAGGAACAGTTTTATCTCTGTTTGCTTTTTTCATTTTTTTTGGATAACTTTTTATCTTATTGATAAGTTGACAAACAAATCTTCCTATGGTTTTATTTGCCTATCGCTATTAATATCGGTATTCTGGACTCTACCAAAGCTCATACTACAACTAATTCTTCCTCGTTTTTTCTGTATAATTAAACTATGAGTTAACCTAACGTATTTTTCGAATTTCAATAAATTAAAATTAAACATAAGTCCGTTTGGTAATATTTTTAGCGATACCATTTACCCCACCATCATCAAGAAGCGCTACAAATTACAGATTATAGACACTGCCACGCTCATAGCAGGGTTTTCAGCTCATAGCTATCTCTCATACTGATTCAAATAATTCAAGCAATCCAAAACAACATCAAAGCAATGGGATTAATTTGACAAATACCCCCTCTTCTTTGAAAATGATACTGGAATTCTTACTAAAAATTTCACTGCTAGTAACGTTGAAGATATGATAGATTTATCAATTGGCACAGTTAATCTTAATAATTCAGAAATCCATACTGATGTTTTTTTTAAGAAGAAGAGTATTACCAAACATTGCGTATAGGAAACCTAAAAACATAGCAATCTACAACACAACAAAGAATGCATAGATTCACTTCAACGTCCAATGAAGTAATGGCACTGCAATAAGTGTGCAAAAAACTGATCGACTCCTCACTCACACTAATAAGCTCCACAGCAATCTATGTCACAAGATGTGAAGAAAATAATGTTAAAGCAAAGACGTACGTTTCTTCACATATGCATGGTCTTTCATGTATTCAAATGTCTGAAAATGCAAAAGAGGACTCTTTCAAACGCGTAATGGAATATCACAAGATATGCTTCACCAGATAAATATACGCTGCGTACCTATAAGCAAAATCAAACCAAAAGAAAGTCAATATTGAGCAAAATCTTTTTGATAACAAGAAGGAAAAATTCTAGAATTTCCGTTTGCAACCTGAAGTTCTTGGTTTCAATCCTAACTCTAACGCAACAGAACACACTGTTGTGCCACAAATAGCTAGTACTTGGCCTACCAACACTCTCTTCACTACGAGATTAGCCAAGATTGCTAAACAAAAAGTGCCTTTAGTCAACATTTGACCGGATATCAAAGTCTCTCTCCATTATGACATCGAAAACAACTATAGTACGTATAGACAGGTAGGATTTTCCGTAACCCATGAGGTTCCTTATAACTGTTTAAGACAGCTTACAGCTTTGTACTCAAATATCTGTTGCGTTGTTGTGGAATGAAATAGATATCCTTATCAGTTCCATATTCTTTTGTTTATCCACATGAAATCATAAAAAATGTTTTTCCCCTTTACTCCTCATTTATATCATGCTTCGATACAGGAGATTACTTGTTTCAGTGTAATTTTGAATCTTAAATAATTAAAGGGAACCTTCAGAAAATGAACTATGAACAAAATTTAGAAGACCATACTCAGAAAAAACTACAACGTGGATTAGATAATCGTCATGTACAACTTATAGCCCTCGGTGGAGCTATTGGGACAGGTCTCTTCATGGGGTCAGGAAAAACAATTAGCGTAGCAGGCCCTTCCATCGTACTCGTTTATGCTATTATTGGATGTGCCTTATACTTCGTAATGCGCGCTATGGGAGAATTATTACTTTCTAATTCACAATACCGGTCTCTCGTTGATTTTTCGACCGATATGCTAGGGCCAGGAATTGCTTTTTTTGTTGGCTGGAGTTATTGGTTGAGTTGGGTTGTAACTGGTGCCGCGGATATTATTGCCATCATCACTTATATGCACTTTTGGTGGCCTGAACTCAATCCATGGGTTGTCGTTTTTTCTTGTATTATTTTCTTTTTAGTCTTTAATCTCTTTGCCGTAAAAATGTTCGGTGAACTTGAATTCTGGTTTGGCCTTATCAAAGTTATAGCAATTTTGGCATTAATTGTTGTTGGGTTTTACATGATCTCTATTGGCTTTACCTCTCCCAATGGAACTGTTGCCTCTCTCAGTCACGTATGGAACGATGGAAATATATTTCCTCGGGGAATTACAGGTTTTTTTGCTGGATTTCAAATTGCCATTTTTTCTTTTGTTGGTATAGAAATTGCCGGAACAACTGCAGCTGAAGTTAAAAACCCTAAAAAAGTTTTACCAAAAGCAATTAATGCAATTCCAATTCGTATTGTACTTTTTTATATCTTTTCTCTCGTTGTGATTATGTCTGTCACACCTTGGGATCAAGTTATTCCAGATAGAAGTCCCTTCGTCGAGATGTTTTGGCTTGCTGGAATTCCGATAGCTGCTGGTTTGGTGAATTTTGTTGTTCTCACATCAGCTGCCTCTTCCGCAAATAGTGGTATTTTTTCTACCAGCCGCATGATATATGGGCTTGCAACGCAAAAAGGAGCGCCGCGTGTTTTGGGCAAACTTTCCAAATACCATGTCCCAGCGAACGCCCTATTCTTTTCTTGCTTGTGTATTTTATTAGGGTACACAATTACATCGCTATCCCCAAGCATCATAAGTGCTTTTACAATTGTGACTAGTATCTCAGCTATTGCATTTTTATTCGTATGGTCTGTAATTCTCGTTAGCTATATTGTGTATCGTCGCAATCGCCCTCAGTTACATGCTGAATCCATCTATAAAATGCCAGGAGGTGTTATCGCGTGCTGGGTTATTTTAGTTTTTTTTGCTTTCATGCTCTATTTGTTAACATTAGAATCTGATACCCTAACAGCTTTAAAATATGGTATAGTATGGTTTATTGGATTAGGTGTAACGTATTTCCTGTTTATAAGAAAAAAAGCTACTCAAGATAAAAAATAAAATCTATACATGAAAAGCATATCAAAAAGGGTAACCAAAGTTACCCTTTTTATACATACAACATAAAAGCTGTTTACATAATATTTCATATGAATTTTAGTTACGCTCTTTATCAACCAAAGCATTAGATTTTATCCAAGGCATCATAGAACGGAGCTTTTTGCCGACTTCTTCAATAGGATGACTATCATTTAAACGCCGCATGCTTTTAAAATGAGCAGCACCAGCTTTGTATTCTTGAATCCAATTCGATGTAAATTTACCTGTCTGGATATCTCTCAAAATACGCTTCATTTCGGCTCTCGTTTCATTCGTAATCACACGCGGACCAGACGTATATTCGCCCCATTCAGCTGTATTAGAAATCGAATAGTTCATATTTGCAATGCCACCTTCATACATGAGATCGACAATAAGTTTAACCTCATGTAAACACTCAAAATAAGCCATTTCCGGTGCATAACCTGCCTCCGTTAGTGTTTCATACCCTGCTCGGATGAGCTCAACAAGACCACCACAAAGAACAGCTTGTTCACCAAAAAGATCAGTTTCGCATTCTTCTTTAAATGTTGTTTCAATCACTCCAGCACGTCCACCACCAAGGCCACAAGCGTAAGACAACGCTATATCATGGGCATGCCCTGAAGCATCTTGTGCAACAGCAATTAAGCAAGGAACTCCACAACCACGTTGGTATTCATTACGAACTGTATGACCTGGGCCTTTAGGAGCAATCATCACGACATCAACTGTTTTTTTAGGTTCAATTAAGCCAAAATGAATACTCAAACCATGCGCGAAGGCAATCACGGCCCCATCACGTAAATGCTCATGAATATGCTCTTTATAAATGTCAGCTTGCAATTCATCTGGTGTTGCCATCATAATAAGATCAGCCCATTTTGCTGCTTCAGCAACACTCATAACCTCAAAACCATCCACCGCAGCCTTTTTAGCTGTTGCCGACCCTGAGCGCAAAGCAATCTGTATCTTTTGAACACCGGAATCTTTCAGATTTAAAGCATGCGCATGCCCTTGTGAGCCATAACCAACAATAGCCACTTTTTTGCCTTTAATCAAATTAACATCCGCATCACGATCATAATAAACACGCATAGAAATACTTCCTCTCTACATTTAAACTGAATTTAAGCTTATTTTGATTGAATAAAAAATTACCCTAAGTGCTTCACACACTATAAATAACAAAAACACCGCTCATAATCATACAGTAATTGAACAATCTTTTAAACTTTATATGTTTCATACAAAGAACTATGCCCCCAAGCTTCAAAAAACACAACAGAATGCCCCAATAGACTTCAGCTACTACTCTACAAAAACGGCATATTATACAAAATAATACTTCTGAAGAGAAATTATTTACTAAGATTCCTCTTCTGCATAGTGAACCATTGTATCCTTAAAATTAAGATACACTATACGATTTTTAACATGAACTAAATCAAAATGGATAGCAAGAAAAATTATAAAATAAGGAGGAGTGTTTTTATACTTGAGCACAAAACACAATTTTACCTCTCTCATGATAAAGAATACTCTTCGTAAAACTCTCAATTTCGGCACCGCCGTTATGTATGAAATCTAATATTTTGGTTAGATAAGAGTGCGATCTTATAAGACATTTGTTTTTAAAAAAATCCCGAGCAAACGCTGCTTGAAAATTATAAAGGCTTACACAAACTTATATAAATCTTGTATCTCTTATAAAATCATCCGCTGATTTTCTGCTTCTTTAAAGTAGGTCGCACCAAAGCTAAAAAGCTCTGTTCATAACCTTTCTCTTTATAGGCTAATATGAAAAAACCATTGCTAATTGTTTTTAAATTGAGCGCAGCACTTTTGTTGCTATCATAATGCATACCGCAAGCAATATTTATATCTACAAAATCGTTTTTTTCAGACAAACGAACAGCACTTTATAAAAATTTATCCTTCCTAATTGTAGAAAAAGAAAAGGATCACACTAATAACCGAATGAAACGCTGAACAGTATCATGCATTCCATACTCTAACGCATCAGCAATAAGTCCATGACCAATAGACACTTCATCAAGCCAAGGAATACAGTTAACAAGAGCAGGAAGATTCATAATTGTTAGATCATGTCCTGCATTAACACCTAAGCGCAGCTCTTTAGCTCTTCTTGCTGCTAAAACAAGTTTATTGAGCTCTTGATCTTGCTTTTCCTTATCATTAAACACACTACCATAAGGTCCCGTATAAAATTCTACACGATCAGCACCAATCGATTTAGCAATATCAAGACCATCTACAGTAGGATCAGCAAATAATGACACACGAATTTTTTTTTCTTTCAAATGCTGAATAATAGGTGCTAAAAATTCTGCGTGTTGAGAAAAATTCCAACCATGATCAGAAGTTGACTGAGCTGGGTCATCAGGAACAAGAGTAATCTGATCAGCATATTTTTCTGCTATATCCAAAAACCTATCGCTTGGATAACCTTCAATATTAAATTCAGCAGCAGGAAACCTGCTGTTTATTAAATAATGTATATCTGACAAATCAGCAAAACGAATATGCCTTTCATCAGGCCGCGGATGAACCGTCAAACCAGCAGCACCAGCTGTAAGCGCTATACACCCCATATCTTTGATATTTGGCCACGGAAGATTACGCCGATTGCGTAAAACAGCAATAGCATTAAGATTAACCGAAAGCTTTATTGCCATGCACACTCCTATTTTCCGTGTATAATTCTAAAGACAGAAAAAAATACATTCGCCAACATAGTTCCAAAGAATAAATTTTCTATCGAACAATTGTTAATCGCTCTGCAGCTCGTGTAATTCCGGTATACAGCCAGCGCGCATACATGTCACGAAAGGCAAAACTTTCATCAAATAAAACCACATTGTCCCATTGAGATCCTTGCGCTTTATGAACAGTTAATGCATACCCATAATCAAAATCGTCATATCTTTTTTTTAATTGCCATGAGATCTCATTATCAGGGTTATCAAATACTGCTTTTAAAAGCTTAATCTTTGCCACCCCACGCTCACTTTCTTCTGGTTTAACGAGAAGATTAATTCCCAGTTTAACCGTTTCCTTCTGTGAAGTCATCACTTTCCATAAAGAACCATTCAACAAACCTTTAGCAGGATCATTACGCAAACATACAAGTTTATCACCTGCTTGTGGATAATCTGCTGTAAACCCCTTCAGCACACGTAAACGTTTATTATAAAGGTGACGCGTTCGGTTCACCCCTACCAATACCTGATCAGCCTCTAAAACCAATTGTTGATCAACCTCTTTACGTGTAACAACGCGAGCTGCCCCATAATCTCCATAAGCAATATCGCGTCCTTGGCGCACATCCATAGCAAGACGAACGATCGGATTATCACGCGCTTGCCGATGAATTTCTGAAAGAAGAAAATCTGGTGTGCCATTGGAAAAAAAACCTCCTCCTGATATAGGAGGTAACTGACCTGGATCACCAAGAACAAGAATTGGTGTCCGAAAACTCATTAAATCACGCGCTAATTGCTCGTCGACCATCGAACACTCATCAACAATGATAAGTTTAGCTTGCGCAGCAGCACTTTTCCGATTCAATGCAAATGTCGGTGCAATAGACTTTTTCCCTGTTACCTCATCGGAAACTTCTTCTTCTCCACGCGGACAATAAATCAACGAATGAATAGTACAAGCATTACTTGCACCTTTAGAACGCAAAACTTGTGCCGCTTTGCCCGTAAACGCAGCAAATTGGACAGAACCATCAACTGTTTCAGCGAAATGACGAGCAAGTGTTGTCTTCCCTGTCCCCGCATAGCCAAAGAGACGAAAAAGCGGAGAACGCCCATCTCTCAACCACGTGGCAACAGCCTTCAAGGCATTATCCTGTTCCGGTGAAAACTGCATAGTTTATCAAAATAAGATTCGCATAAAAAGAGCAAGCGTTTTGAAAATAAAACCACTATCAAGAAAAGTTTTTGTCGTTACGAATTTCTGATACATGGCCATCTTACTACTTTCACAGCACAATGATCAATTATTTACCCATCGCTTTTTCAAGATATTGTAACAATCTAAATTTTATCTATACATCGATCTTCTTGGTAACACCTTATACTTATCAAATAAAATATCATTTTTTACAACAGTAACACCAACAATGGAATATGCATATCTTAAATTTAAAATAACACCTGTATACGCTTTTTCTAACCAAAATTTAAAATGAGAAAAAGAACATTGCAATTGCAAAACCCTCGCTAGAAAAAATGTCCTTAACAGGATAAAAATAAGGTAATTTTATGAATACTATTTTACACAATCAATCAGCTTTCTTGCACATAAAAATAAAGTATATCCACTATTACGAAATAATAATTAAATATATCAAAAACCTTTTGGCAGAAATAGAAATAGCTCTCAACAAAACTACTTAATTCTATGATGATACACCTATAAAGTTCCTATCTCCCTCTTATTATGATTTTAATAAATTTACCCCTCATGCTACAAATAAGTTATATCTCAACGAATAAAGAGAGACATCACGCTTATATGAAGCACGCTTTATCTCGCACAAATATGTAGCTTTTTCTGTTTCGACAATAAAATCTGGTTCGTAAGTATGGCTTTCTTGGTAGTCTATTATAAGAAAACTGGGACATGGTTTCAGTCCAGCGTAGCACTTCAGGTCCGTCCTCTAGAATATGAGAAAAGCGCAATTCTCCATTTACTGAATCAAACTTTTTCTTTTTGTCGCAATGTTTTAAAGTTTATAAAAACTAACTGATTAATGCTATTCTTATTGCTAGAAATAACAATGAAATCAAAGGGTATAATTTGTTAAGAGGCTTGGCGTTATGTCAAAATATCAGCAGTGAGATTGCTTTTTGGTTGTTTTAGAAATGAAATAATGAGCTCAAATATTGATGAATGAAACGGGAGGTTTAAATTGAAAATATTAATTCCAGATGACTATCAAAAAGCCACCCTAACATTACAGTCTATTACAAAATTAATGAAATCGCATGAGGTGCTGGTTATAAATAATTTAGCTAAAGAATGTGATTTAGAAGATAAGCTCAAAGAGATAGATATTCTTATCTTAATCAGAGAGCGGACTATAGTTGATAGAAATCTTCTCCTGAAACTGCCAAATTTAAAATTAATCTGCCAAACAGGCCCTATAGGTTCACATATTGATATAGAAGCTTGTAGAGACTTAGGAATTGAAATATTAGACGGTGGTGGAGATCCAACTTCTGCTGCTGAATTTGCGTGGCTCTTAATTATGTCTGCGCGTAGAAAACTCTGTGAATCTGTGTCTGATATGAAAAAAGGACGATGGCAAACAACATTTGGCAACCAAATGAAAGGGGCTACTCTTGGAATATTCGGGTTTGGGCGTATTGGTAAAATGGTTGCTCAATATGCTCAAGCTTTTGGCATGTCCATTTTGGTTTATGGGAGCGAGCGTTCAACGCAAGAAGCAAAAAATTTAGGTTATCATTTTACGCATTCAAAAGATGAATTTTTTACACGTCCTGACATTATATCCGTACATTTACGTTTAAGCGATAAAACCAGAGGAATCATTCAATTAGATGATCTATTGAGCATGAAACCTCATGCTATTTTTGTCAACACAGCACGTTCAGCTTTGGTTGAAAAAGGGGCGATAGAAAAGATACTAAGTTTGGAAAACTCAACTTACTTTGCACTGGATGTTTATGACAGCGAGCCGGTATATGAGAGCAAATTATTGCAATCAGATAGAGTTCTTTGCACACCGCATCTGGGCTATGTGACTGGAGAAAGCTTTGAGAATTATATTGAAAAAGCTTGCCAAAATATAGCGTCTTTTATGAAGAGCGCTTAATGCCGGCTGAGCCAATGTTTGTAAAATTTGTCTTATATCGCTAGCGTATCAAATTTGCACTACACATAATATCTTATTTCCTTAAATTAAGCATATTCCTTAGCTTTCATATTAATACCAATCGTATTGACAGATTTTTATGTAATCCGCATAAAATAACTAATTTATTGTTGCAATCATTATTAAAAAAGGCTACTTCATTGGAATACACTTTAATTGGAGGGGGCGGAGTGAGCAATAATAAATTTATAGGAAAAAATTATTATAGATGGATTATATTGCTTGTTGCCACTATCGCTCAAGCATCAGCCTGCTTCTTTGTTCAAGGGATTGGTCCTTTAGCTGAATTTTTTAAGAAGGATTTCTCGCTTAGTGATGCTCAGATAGGTTTGCTGTCTTCAGCAGCGCAATTCCTACCTATTATGGGGTTACTTGTAGCTGGGGAATTACTAGACAAGTTTAACGAGCGCTATATTGTTGGAGTTGGCGCGGTCGGCGTTTCTGTCGCTCTTTTGTTGGGAGCAATCGCAGATAACTATATTTCCCTTTTGATCTGTTTGCTAATTGTAGGGGGATTTTATAGTTCTGCTCAACCCGGTGGCGCTAAATCTGTTTCTTCATGGTTTCCACAATCGCAACGCGGATTTGCAATGGGAATAAGGCAAGCGGGGCTACCATTAGGTGGGGCATTAGCTGGGATAGTTCTTCCTGCTAGTGCGTTTGTCTATGGTATACAAGGTGCGTTTTTGGTGGGTGCCATAGTTTCTTTTTTAGGTGGATGTATATTTATTATTTTTTATCACTCACCAGCAAAAGTTGTAGCTATCGTTCCAGAAAGAAAGGCAAGAGTTTCGTTCTATGCAAATGTAAGGTCTCGTCTTGCGATGTTGGCTGCGCCGCATATGAAGAATATTATTTTTTCAGGCGTTTCACTTGTGATCGTTCAATATGTTTTAACCATTTTTATAACGATTTATTTTTATAGAATCTATCACCTGTCTCTAGATAAAAGTGCTTATTTGTTTTTTGTTTCACAGGCTTCTGGTGCCTTAGGAAGAATTATTTTAGCAGCGTGGAGTGATCATTGTAGAAAAGGACGATTTTTTCCTGTCTTGTTTTGCATGATTGCAGTCGTTTTTGGATTTTTAATATTAATTTTGGGCATGAGTGGATCCATAATTTATTTAACTATTTTATCTGCTTGGTTAGGTTTTTTTGGATTAGGATGGTATGGCCCGTGGGTTGCTTATATTGTAGACTCTTCACCGAAAGAAAGCGTTGGCTTTTCTCTGGGTTTAGCAATGTCTGTAAATCAAATCGCAATTATTACTGCTCCACCATTATTTGGATTAATCCAAGATTTTACAGACACTTATTTACTAACATGGCTGATTTTAATTTTAATGATTGTTTTTTCACTTTTCTTAATAAAAAAATAGGGAAATATAATTGGGGAGGAAATTATAATGATAAATGAAAGTACTTTTGAGTTGAGCAATGTCGAAAGAGACAAACTTTGGGAGGCTTTAGACCATGTTATTTATGATCCATACGGTAGTATTGAATATTCGGTTAAGTTAAAAAAAATAGCATTTTCGCTGCTACCACATAGAGTATTGACAATTCTTATGAAGCAAAAGATGTCTATTGCCCCTAGATCATATTTAATCTTTGAAAACCTTCCCATTGATAGACAAATTAATACGTCACCTAATCCTTATAATTTAGATGCGTCTTGTAAAAGTGGTTATATTAGCGAAAATTTAATTATGATGTTTTCTTTATTGATCGGAGAGCCTTATTCAATTAAGTTTGAAGGCGAACATATAGTAAATAACCTAGTTCCTTTAGAGGAGAATAAAAAAGATTATACAGGATTAGGATCTGAAGTTGAGTTAGATTTTCATATAGAAAATTCTGCACTAAAATTTATAACGGGTTTAAATTTATCTCCTAAAGGGATACTTTTAACTGGTGTTCGCAATGATATTGATGGCCCGTTAACGAGAATATCTGATGCACGTCTAGCTTTAAAACTTTTAAGTGAGGAGGATTTGAGTAGCTTAAAGGATAATTTATATATAATTAATGTTCCCTATAGATGGAGAAAAAATGGGGTAACCTCTACAAGTAAAGTGCCCCTAGTTCAAGGGGACGGTGAATTCCCAGATATCAGCGCTGTTTTTTATCCGGGCATGTTAGAGCCACAGTCAAAAAAAGCCAAAGAAGCTTTAGATCATTTTTATGAAGCTATTAAGGCTGTATCTTTTGGAATTGATGTACAACCAGGAAGATTATTATACATTGATAACAGAATGGCTCTACACTCTAGAGATAAATTTTTGGGATCATTTGATAGTTATGAAAATCCAATGCGGTGGATTCAAAGAGTATTTGTGTCTGCAGATTTATGGAATCATAGATATGTAGAACAAATAAAAGAAAGAGTATTTGATTTTCAATGTTAATGTCCTGATAATGATATGATGTTGAGTATTATTCTGGTTTATATATATTGACTACACATCTCATATGTATAGATTTCTCCCGCATAATCAGGTGAGGTTACTACCATAAGCTATGGTGTCCAATTGATTTTCTATGGCTGCATTTGATCTTTGTTATTTTTTCCCTTCCTTTCAAGCCGCTAAGGGGATTCTCCTATCAAGCCCTTGAAAGAGCGATTTGGAGTAATTTCATAATGCGAAACCAAAACATAGTGACAAACTTTTCTATTTTTTTCATAGGCATGACGGTTTGCATGGTTGCACCCTTCAAGCACGGTGGCTTTTTTCTTGCACGATGGAATCTTTCATATATGAAACAACATAATTAATTTATAACAGATAATTCAATATATTATCTAAAAAATGCAACGAAATAGCTATTAATGTGAACATATGAATTTAAAAAACAAACATCGCATACAAATAAATTCAAACATAATTGGGCACACGACTTATAACATTTTTTAGATGAACAAATAACAATACACCCCATGTCTTTAAACAAAGAATGAAAATCATAAAATGAGCTCTAAGGATAATAGGAACTCTCCACAAAGAAGAGACAGAGATGAAGACTCCAAAGACTTCATCATCACCACCCTTCACTATTTTGTTAACATATTCATTTTATACAAGAATCTTTCCCTCAGAAGAAACAGCATTTGCAACGGATTCATCATTAGCTTCATCAGGTAACAGCATATCATTATGCGCACACCCAGATGGAATCATGGGAAAACAATTTTCTAAATTCGCAACACGACAATCGAAGAGAACTGGCTTATCACAAGCAATCATTTGCTGAATTTTATCATCAAGTTCATCGGGTTTTGAACAACGGATACCAACCGCTCCATAAGATTCTGCTAATTTTACAAAATCAGGCATCGATTCTGTATAAGAATGAGAAAGACGGTTGCCATGCAACAACTGCTGCCACTGTCGGACCATACCCATATACTGATTATTTAAAATAAAAATTTTCACTGGTGTATTATGTTGAATTGCTGTTGCGAGCTCTTGAATATTCATCTGAATTGAAGCATCTCCAGAAATACATAAAACAAGCGCATCAGGATGTGCAATTTGAACACCAATAGCAGCAGGGAGACCATAACCCATAGTCCCAAGGCCACCAGAAGTCATCCAATGGTTTGGTTCATCAAAGCGATAATATTGTGCTGCCCACATCTGATGCTGTCCAACATCCGTTGTGATATAAGCATTTGCACCTTTGGTAAGAGCATAAAGTCGTTGAAGAGCATATTGTGGCATGATAACATCTTTTTTCTCCGCATACGCCAATGAATTACGAGCTCTCCAGCGGTTAATCTGCGTCCACCACGCCTCACGGACTTCACTGTTGAACGCTGGTTGCTGTATCTTTAAGAGTTGCGTCATATCTCCTAAAATACAAGCTACATCACCAATAAGTGGCACTTTCACTTTTACGATCTTATTAATAGAAGAAGGGTCAATATCAATATGTATAATACGCGCATGAGGCGCAAATGCATCCAGTCGCCCAGTGATACGATCATCAAAGCGCGCACCAACAGCCAACATAACATCACAATCATGCATGGCCATATTAGCTTCATAGGTTCCATGCATCCCAAGCATTCCAAGCCAATTTTTGCCAGAAGCGGGATAAGCACCAAGCCCCATGAGTGTTGACGTAATTGGAAAATCACCCAGTTGAACTAAATCGCGCAAAAGCTTTACAGCTTCAGGGCCTGATGAAATAACACCACCACCAGAATAAATAACAGGACGCTTTGCTTCTACTAAAAGAGAAACAGCACATTCGATAGTGTTAGTATCTTCTTTAAATTGTGGACGAGAACGCAGAGATGCCAAAACTTGAGGAGCTCTATAAACACCTGAAGCAAATTGCACATCTTTAGGAATATCAATCAAAACCGGCCCTGGACGTCCTGATTGAGCAATAAAAAAAGCTTCATGAATGATTTCCGCAAGATCATCCACATTTTCAACCAAACAATTATATTTAGTACAGGGCTTTGTAATACCAACTGTATCAGCCTCTTGAAAACCATTTGTTCCAATCACAGTTGTTGGAACCTGACCAGAAAAACAAACAAGTGGGATAGAATCCATAAGTGCATCTTGCAAAGGTGTCACAGCATTCGTTGCCCCTGGACCAGAAGTCACCAGCATAACGCCTACCTTCCCTGTACTACGTGCATAACCTTCAGCAGCATGACCCGCTGCTTGTTCATGACGCACCAAAATATGACGAACTGCATCTTGTTGATAAATAACATCAAAAATAGGAAGGACAGCCCCACCAGGATAACCAAAGAGATGTTTAACCCCTTGATCAATAAGAGCTTGAACCACCATTTCAGCACCCGACATTATTTTTCTGTCTGCACTCTCTTGCATTCTTGGATAATCTGTCATTTTTCCCACTCGCCTACTTGGTAGCATAATAAAAAAGCCCCCGAAGGAGCCCATAAAAAAAGGCTCTGAGAGAGCCCATTACACACAAAAAACATATATTGTATGACCCCCACTTCGCATAAAAAACGTAAGAAGAATATTCCTTTACGAAAGAAATTCTAATTCCATTGATGTCATTCGTCAATAAAAAATTATCTCACTAGAAATTTTCCGTTTACAATATTCTCAGCCCTTCTTCAATTGCATTGAAAACCTCTCAGCTCTCTTATCAAGAAATAAGTGTCCACTCTTCATCAAACTGATTACGAAACCATGTCATTTGCCTTTTTGCATACCTCCTCGTTTGTGTTTTTACCGTTTCAAGAGCATTCTCAAAACTTCTATATCCATCCAAATAAGCTATAAATTCAGGTATACCAATAGCCTTCATCGCTGGTAACAAAGGGGAAAGCATAAGCCTTTTCATAGCAACCACTTCTTCTAAAGCGCCTCTTTCAATCATAGAGTCCAACCGCTTATGAATACGTTCATAGAGCAATTGACGTGGTGGAATGAGAAGAATTTTTTCGGCACAATTTGGCACAATTAAGGGAAGAGTTTTTTGCTTCTGCCACCAACTTAGCTTCTTATCAGTTGCATCATAAACTTCCAAAGCACGTATGATACGCTGACCATCTTGTGAAGAAATTTTCTCAGCAAAAACAGCATCAACCTGCAACAACTTGTGATAAAGGCTTTCAGCTCCTTCTTTATCAAGCCGAAGTCGCCATTTCTGCCGCACAACGTCTGGAACATGAGGAATTTTTGAAATCCCCTCTAAAAGAGCACGAAAATAAAGCCCTGTTCCACCAACAAAAATAAGTGATTTCGAGGTAAATGTAGTCAACAGCTTCTCAACATCACGTGACCATTGCCCTACTGAATAATTCAGAGTAGGACTCACATAACCATAGAGATAGTGTGGAACAATTGCAGTATCAGCTTCCGTTGGCCGTGCCGTTAAAATATTTAAAACATCATAAACCTGCATTGAATCAGTGTTAATGATGAGAGCATTTTTTTCTTGAGCCATGCGTAAGGCAAGTGCTGACTTCCCACTTGCCGTTGGCCCCGCTATCAATGTAATCGTTCTCTGTATCATGAATGGAATGCCTATATCCATCAATCAACAACGTATTGCAACACACATAACTACCCCCCAAATCCCTGCATTTCATCCATAGTGTCAGAAAGTAAACTCTTCAAAGGAAAATACAAACAAACAACGTATATAATTAACACAGAGAAAGCTCCTATGATTATTCTGCCACCTTTGAAAAAATAAACACAATAATAACTCTTAAAAAAATCTCAAAGCATTTCCTTTTGCTATCATTATTCAATAACAAAATACCGCAACAAAATTCTTTTCAGGATGACCAACATAAACAAATATAATTTTTACAATTATCTACAAAAAGAGACGATATTCTTATTTATAATAAGGCTTCAGTAAATCACTTTTTTAAAGCTCCCATTTTTCTCATAATTTTTTCTTTTTTATCAACCACAAAGCAATATGCAGTAACACGCATAAATTATGAGCTCTAATATGAATCTTTCTGTATAATGGCTATTTAAAGAACCAAAGCGAGCAAACTATCATCTATCGCATACTTTTGTAACAAAAACAGAGATATAAACAATTAAACACACATTCAAAAAAATAATTTCCAAAGCATCCATTCACCCCAAAATATCAATCCATTGGGATTGTTACGAACCGTAACTCTCCATCTGGCTGAGCAACAACGAATAGAGCATTTTTGCGTCCAGCTTCACGTAGTTTATGAATACGTTTTTTAGCCTCATCAATTGTTGTGACAGAACTTTGATTGATATCAACAATCACTTCACCAATGCGAATACGCTTTTTATCAGCCGCGCTATTTTGTGTAACAGATGTCACCACCAATCCCTGAACTTTATCTGTAATTGAATAACGATGACGCAAATCCACTGTAAGCTCAGATAATGTCATTCCCATAAATTGCATCGTCACACTCTTCGATACAGAACTGTTTTTTTCATCATCGGATTCTTCTTCTGTATCTTCATTTGCATCTGTCTCAATCAAACGGCCAAGCTTAACTTGTACTGTTTTTTCTTGGCCGTTCCGCAAAACAGTAACATCTACCACTTTTCCTTCCGGACTTTCTGCTACTAAACGCGGTAAATCGCGCGCATGCTTAATTTTCGTATCCCCAAAGGAAAGAATAACATCTCCATCCTGCAACTGACTATTATCTACATCTGCCTGTTCTATTTTACCAGCAACCAACGCCCCCACAGCGTTGTCTAGTTTCAAACTTTTTGCAATATCTTCTGTTACTGGTTGAATACGAATAGCCAACCAACCGCGCCTTATTTCTCCAAAATCACGTAACTGATTAATCACAGAAAGAGCCATATCCGATGGTATTGCAAAACCAATACCAATAGACCCTCCAGAAGGCGAAATAATTGCTGTATTAATCCCAATCACCTCACCATTTCTATCAAACAACGGACCACCAGAATTCCCTCGGTTAATCGCTGCATCTGTCTGAATAAAATTATCGTAAGGACCAGCATTAAGATCACGATTGCGTGCAGAAATAATACCAACAGTTACACTTCCACCAAAACCATAGGGATTCCCGATAGCCATCACCCAATCACCAATGCGTGCCTTTTCTGAATCACCAAAACGTACAGCCTTTAATTTTTTATTTCCTGCATCCACTTGAAGCAATGCTAAATCAGTCTTGCTATCCTTTCCAAGCAATTTTGCTTTCAGTTTTGTACCATCGGTAAAGTTAACTTCAATATCATCAGCATCAACAATAACGTGATAATTGGTAACAATAAGCCCTCTTTGCGCATCAATCACAAAACCAGATCCCAAAGAACGTACCTTTTGCAACTGACTATCCTTTTGACCATCTTTGGGTGTAAAAAAATCACTAAAATATTCTTGCAACAATGAATCTTTCGGAATAACAGGCACCGAAGTATACTCATCCTGTTCGCTTCCTTGAACGGTTTGTGCTGTGGAAATATTCACAACCGTCTCTAAAAGCTCAGCAGCTAAATCGGGAATGGGAAGGTGTGCATTCTTTGTCTCCTCCCCCCAAGAAAAACCGATTGAGGCTGATAAAAACATAACCACACAAACAACAACTCTTGTAGCAAAAAACTTCAAAGACGTATTTTTACCTATGATATTTCTACCCATGACATGCCTTTAACAAAATGCTGTAAAAAGCCTCATTAAATTTATCTATGCACAATCAATATGACTCAATACCCCAGCTTGCATCATAAAAAAGCGACCCCTGACCATATTTCTCACGTCAAAGCTTCTATCCACAGCCCATCATTTCATCTAATCTCCCCCAAGTTTTTGGTCAGTTTTACTGAAGCCTATATCCATTGTTGATGAAGATTTTCTATTTGCTTGCAGTGGATTACGAAAATAGAAAAAGAAATCCTCGTTTGGTGAAATCACCATAGGAACACGCTCCAAATTTTTGTATTGTTCCATCGCTAACCAAAAATCATAAAATGATGGATTAGCCTCTCTTGCATTCAATAAAAGACGAATGCTTTCAGCCTGACCTTCACCACGAGTAATTTCAGCATCACGCTTTGCAGCTGCTACGATTTCTTCATATTCGCGATTAGCTTCCGCGACAATACGATCCCTCTCCTGCTGCCCGCGAGCACGAATATTTTCTGCTGCAGCTTCACGTTCAGCGGCCATTTGCCGATAAACATCCTCCGACACAGCATCAGTCAAATCAGTTTTGCGAATACGCACATCAAGAATGGTAATACCCAATGAACCTGCATCTACAGAAAACTGCCGCTGCACTTCAGCCATCATCGCTCCCCGTTCATCTGACAAAGCCGCCTTAAACTCTCGTTTACCATAAACGGCCCGCAAAGCATCAATAAAACGCGGTGCAAGATTTTCACGTGCAGCAATTTGCGGACGCCCCGAAGCAATGCGCTGTAAAAACAACTTAGGATCCGCAATACGATAAATAAAGAAAGCATCCACTTCATAATAAGCACCACCACGAACCTGTACAGATTGTGTGGGAACATCGTAACGTAATAACCGATTATCAATAACAATCATCTTATCCACAAAGGGCATTTTCAAATAAATCCCAGGATCAGACTCTACCTTAACAATTTGCCCAAAACGCTTAATTGCCACTTGTTGACGAGGATAGACAATAAAAAGTGACATCCACAAGATCATCAAAAGAAGCACTATGGTACTAAACATAAACAAGAAACGAGACTGCTGCATAATTAGCGTCCTCCAGAAAAGCGAGAATCCAATAGCGACGTAGAACGTGCTGATGTTTTTTTCGTGTTTTCTGATAAATTGCTACGTAGCAATTCATTCAGAGGTAAATAGGGCACCGCCGGAGAATTTACTTGATCAAGAACCAACTTATTTGATGAAGAAAGAATACGCCCCATCGTCTCCATATAAAGACGATAACGCGTAGCCTCTGGTGAGATTGCTGCGGCACGAGCTATAGCCTGGAAACGCTCAGCACGCCCGCGTGCCTCTTCAACCATTTGCGCCTTTTCACCTTTTGCGATTTCCCGTGTGCGTGAAGCTTCACCATTTGCTAAACCAATCTTAGTAAAACGCACACGATTACCCTCTTCAATCATTCGTCCACGTTCCTGCTCTGCCTGCTGAACAGAATTAAACGCAGCAGCAACCTTCGTAGGAGGAGCAGCTTCACTGATCGACACACGGCTTATTTCAACACCAAGTTGATATTTATCTACAGTCAACTGGGTAACTTTTCTAACATCATTAGCAACTTCTTCTTTCTTGTCACGTAAAACATCATCCACAGGCCGTGAACCAATAACTTCACGCATTGCACTCTCAGCAACCTGACGAACTGTCCCTTCTTGATCATTCACATTGAATAAAAATTCACTTGGACGTGAAATTCGATAGTAAACAGAAAAATTGACATTAACAATATTCTGATCACTCGAAAGCATCAAACCTTCACTTTGTTGCGCCTGACCAGACTGACCACCAATCGCGATTGTCTTTTCCGTTAAAGGCACTTTCATATAGGTTTCAATTGGCCAAAAGTGAAAATGCAAACCATCACTGATAATTCCTGCCTTAGGAACACCAAAACGCAACTCCACCGCTTGTTCATTTTGCTGAACGATATAAATTGACTGATACAGCAAAAAAAACATGGCAAGCAGAAGCAATAGAAAAAAAATCCCACTTTTACCAACTTGTTTAAACTGATCCTGCCCTTTACGCAAAATATCATCAAGATTGGGACCATTATCACCACTGTCATTGCCACCAGAACCAAAGAGATTCTTAGCTGGTGTTTTCTTGTCACCACCCAGTTTATTTTTATCGCCGCTCCACGGGCCACCACCATTTTGATTTGTCCAGGGCATCATCACCTCTTTAACTGACTACCATTAATCAAATATCAACCATTCACTCGATCTTATAGGATACCTCTTACCCGATTACAATGTAACTAACAGGCTTCTTCCACTTAATTACAAATGATTACTTCCGCTCATAAACCACAAAACGTGATGGATGACTGTCTTTATCTCCTTCTGGAATATATTGTGTTTGTACAATAGTCCACTTTTCTTTATCGAAAACAGGAAAAAAACTGTCACCTTTAATGGAAGCTAAGACTTCTGTAAGGAATATTTTATCAGCAATAGGCAACCCTTGTTGAAAAATTTCACCGCCACCAATAATAAAAACTGCATCTGCACTATTTTGAGAAGCTACCCTTTTTGCAACTGAACAAGCCTGAGATAAAGAGTGAGCAATAACAGCTCCTTCAGCTGTGAAAGCACGATTGCGGGTAATGACAATATTCGTGCGCCCAGGTAAAGGACGCCCAAGAGAATCCCAAGTCTTTCGACCCATAATAATGGGTTTACCGAAAGTCAAAGCCTTAAAGCGTTGCAAATCCGTCGACAAATGCCAAGGCAGATCACCTTCATGACCGATAACACCATTTTCTGCAACAGCTGCAATTAAACAAACTTGAAAAGTCATATTGCTACCGGTGCTTTAATATGTGGCTGTGCTTCATAATTAAGCAATTCAAAATCCTCAAATTTAAAAGAAAAAAGATCTGTTACCTCTGGATTTATACGCATAAACGGCAAAGTATTTGGTACACGTGATAACTGATATCGAGCCTGTTTAAAATGATTAGAATAAAGGTGAGCATCACCGAGAGTATGAATAAAATCTCCTACTTTAAGTCCGCTCACTTGCGCAATCATCATTGTTAATAACGCATAGGAAGCAATATTGAAGGGAACACCTAAGAAAATATCTGCTGAACGTTGATAAAGTTGGCAGGATAATTTACCATCAGCAACGTAAAATTGAAAAAGACAATGACAAGGTGGAAGAGCCATTTCCTCTATCAATGCAGGATTCCAAGCAGATACAATTAAACGACGAGAATCAGGCGTTTTTTTGATCATAGTTAAGAGATTATTAATTTGATCAATATGTCGCCCATCAGGAGCTGGCCAAGAACGCCACTGATAACCGTAAATAGGGCCAAGATTCCCCTTTTCATCGGCCCATTCATCCCAGATTGACACACCATGTTCCTTCAACCATGCAATATTTGTATCACCTTTAAGAAACCACAAAAGCTCATAGATGATCGAGCGCAAATGCAATTTCTTTGTTGTCAACAATGGGAACCCAACCTGTAAATCAAACCGCATCTGATACCCAAAAACTGATCGCGTCCCAACACCGGTACGATCTGCACGATCAATGCCCTGATTTAAAACATGTGATAAAAGATCAAGGTAGGTTTTCATATCAATATTATGGACGATTCTATTAATTATAGAAAATAAAAACTGTAAAATTCGTAAAAATACAATTTAAATCTCTCTTCTCAAACATCTTGCACAAGAATATTATTACCATCCAATTAAATTTTTGACGCAAAAGATAAAATACTGTAGACCGTTCCTAGAGATCTAAATAAACGAACATAAATAAAGGGATAGACTTATGGCGAATGAAGCAGTTCTAGCACCACATGATACAAGAAAACGTATCTTTGCTATCGTATCTAGTGCATCAGGTAATCTAGTAGAGTGGTACGACTTTTACGTTTATTCCTTTACATCGATTTATTTTGCATCACAATTCTTTCCCTCTGATGGTAATGTTGTTGCACAACTTTTAAAAGCTGCTGGTGTCTTTGCTATTGGTTTTCTTATGCGCCCAATTGGTGGATGGCTCTTCGGATTTATTGCTGATCGTTATGGACGCAAACGCTCAATGCTTATTTCTGTTTTTATGATGTGCGGCGGTTCGTTCCTAATCGCTGTACTTCCTACCTATGAAACCATTGGAATGGCAGCAGCAGTTCTTTTACTTTTACTTCGAATGCTTCAGGGACTTTCTGTCGGCGGTGAATACGGCACTACAGCAACTTATATGAGTGAAGTTGCCCTCAAAAATCGCCGTGGATTTTTTAGCTCTTTTCAATACACTACGCTGATTGGTGGTCAACTTTTAGCCAGCCTTGTTATATTCATTCTGGCACTTTATCTCACAGAAGATCAGTTAAAAGCATGGGGATGGCGTATTCCTTTTGCAATTGGTGGATTAGGGGCAATTGTTGCGATTTATCTCCGCCGTTCGCTTCATGAAACAACAACCGAAGAAAGTCGTTCTAAAAAACAGGCTGGTAGTCTTATAGAACTTCTACGCAATCACAGAAAAGCTTTCTTTCTGGTTATTGGCTTTACAGCGGGAGGATCACTCACATTTTATACCTATACCACTTATATGCAAAAGTATCTGATCACAACTACCGGATTTGATAAACACACAGCCACAACTATAATGACCGCTGCACTCTTTGTTTTTATGTTACTTCAACCTGTATTTGGCTTTCTAGCTGATAAAATTGGTACAAAAACTTCACTCCTCGTCTGGAGTGCTTTATCTATTATTTTTACGATTCCTGGGCTTAGAATGATTGCTGACACTAACGATACAGCGATTGCTCTATTAATCATTATCGGAATGCTATGCATTATGAGCTTTTATACGTCCATTTCTGGTATCGTAAAAGCGGAAATGTTCCCTGCTTCAGTACGCGCAATGGGAGTTGGGCTCTCCTATGCTATTGCTAATGCATTATTTGGCGGATCAGCCGAATACGTAGCACTTGGATTAAAAAATATGGGATATGAATCTATCTTCTATTTTTATATAACCGGCATGATGATAATTGCATTTATTGCAGTTCTCCTGATGCCCGATGCCCGAAAAAAAGGCTATCTTCAAGGTGATGGAATCCATTAAAACTTTCTATGCTAAATCAAAAGCCCTATTAGGGCTTTTGATTGTGATAACCGTGTAAATTCAGTATTTACAATCTGTTATATCCCCATCTCTAGTACCATAAACGAAGTCACATACTTTTCTTTGACATAAACCGTGAAAAGTAAACTCTCTCACCATATTGTGAGTACATTATTTTTTCTTCTACAAAATGCAGTACACTTAAAAATAAAAATCTTACCCCGTTATAAATCAATATCTTATAATGCACGATATTCAACAAATAGGAAAAATTTGTCGTTAAATGTCAAGCATTGCATAATACCCTCAATAACGCCATTATATGCCTTGATTTTTAGCTAAATTTATAGTGAAGCAACAAAAATGATAGTTTTCTTAATCATGTAAATTTCATCTCCTCTAAGGGAAAATCAAAAAAACACAGTCTAATTAAGCAAGCAAAATACAGCTTCTTATGAAGATTATATTTTTTCATCTTACTACCAAAATAAAGAACCCAAAAAGCATGAACAGTTAACCCAATTAAGCCGTCTCAAAGAACTTTCACCAAATATTATCATTATACAATTGAATTTTGATGATACAAATCGTAAACAACTTTAAATAGAAAAAATAAACTATAGATCTAAAGGGGGGTATTTTGTGAAAAACGCAACAACTTTAGCACCACATGATACAAGGAAACGTATTTTTGCTATCATAGCCAGTGCATCAGGAAATCTCGTAGAATGGTATGATTTTTATGTTTACTCATTTACGTCCATTTATTTCGCATCACAATTTTTTCCTTCTGATGATGATGCCGTTACACCACTGTTAAAAACTGCAGGAATCTTTTTTATTGGCTTTCTTATGCGCCCTATTGGAGCATGGCTTTTCGGATACATTGCCGACCGTTATGGACGCAAACGCTCAATGCTCACTTCTGTTTTTATGATGTGTGGTGGTTCATTCCTCATCGCCATACTTCCCACCTATGAAACTATTGGAATAACAGCAGCATTCTTTCTGCTTTTAATCCGCATGTTTCAAGGACTTTCAGTTGGCGGTGAATATGGTACAACAGCAACTTACATGAGTGAAGTCGCCCCCAAAAACCGTCGCGGGCTCTTTGCTTCCTTCCAATATGCTACAACGATCACAGGTCAACTTTTCGCCAGCTTTATTATATTTATTCTAGCACTTTACCTTAACGAAGATCAGTTAAAATCATGGGGTTGGCGTATTCCTTTTGTGATTGGTGGCTTTGGAGCAATAGTTGCGATTTATCTGCGTCGTTCACTCCATGAAACAACTACAAAAGAAAGTCGTTCTAAAAAGCACGCTGGTAGTATTAGAGAACTTTTACGCAACCACAAAAAAGCTTTCTTTTTGGTTGTTGGCTTTACAGCGGGAGGGTCTCTCACATTTTATACATACACCACTTACATGCAAAAATATCTGATCACAACAACCGGTTTCGACAAACACACTGCAACAACGATAATGACTGCAGCACTTTTCATTTTTGTTTTACTCCAACCCCTCTTTGGTTTTCTAGCCGATAAGATTGGAAAAAAGGCTTCACTCATCAGTTGGAGTACCTTATCCATCATCTGTACAATTCCTGTGCTTAAAATGATCGGGCATGCCCACAATGCATGGATTGCACTCTTAATTATTATAGGAATGCTCTGTATTATGAGTTTTTATACATCCATCGCTGGTATCATAAAAGCAGAACTGTTCCCTGCTTCAATCCGAGCAATCGGGGTTGGACTTGCTTTTGCCATTGGGAATGCACTGTTTGGCGGTTCTGCCGAGTATGTAGCACTTGGATTAAAAAGTATAGGACATGAAACTGTCTTCTTCTTTTATATAGTTGGTATGATGATCATTGCACTCATCTCAATTCTCTTGATGCCAGATATAGACAAAGGAGGATATCTAAAAGATGATGAAATCCATTAAAATTTCTATATGAAATAAAAAAGCCTAAGAAATTGGGCTTTTTCCATAATCACCAAACATCACCTCTGCAACTTTTGAAGCTGCTATTTTTGCATTCCATTCATCCGTACCAAAGACATCTTGAACCTATCTTTCAAGGTATTGTCTCTCTTGAAATCCGATTTGATAACTTTTATCCACCTACAAAAATATAGGTTTCAAAAGGCATGAACAGTTAGCACAATTAAACCGTCTCACAGAACTTTCACAAGAAATTATCATTACACAATTGAATTTTGATAATACAAATCGTAAACAACTTTAAATAGAAAAAAATAAACTATAGTTCTAAAAGGGGAGCGCTTCATGAAAAATGAAACAACTTTAATACAACATGATACAAGAAAACGTGTTTTTGCTATCATATCCAGCGCGTTAGGTAATCTGGTAGAGTGGTATGATTTTTATATTTACTCATTTGCATCGATTTACTTTGCACCACAATTTTTCCCTTCAGATGGAGATGTTGTTACCCAATTTTTAAAAACTGCAGGAATCTTCTTTATTGGTTTTCTTATGCGCCCAATTGGAAGTTGGCTTTTTGGCTTTATTGCTGATCGTTATGGACGCAAACGCTCAATGCTCATATCTATTTTTATGATGTGTGGTGGCTCTTTTCTCATCTCTATACTTCCCACCTATGAAACTATTGGAATAACAGCAGCAATTCTTCTGCTTTTACTTCGAATGATGCAGGGACTTTCAGCAGGTGGTGAATATGGTACAGCTGCAACTTATATAAGCGAAGTTTCCCTTAAAAATCATCGCGGTCTCTTTGCTTCTTTCCAATCTACCACACTTATTACTGGTCAACTTTTAGGCAGTTTTATTATATTTATTTTGGCACTTTATCTAACGGAAGACCAATTAAGAACATGGGGCTGGCGTATTCCTTTTGCGATTGGTGGATTAGCAGCAGTAGTTATACTTTATCTACGTCGTTCGCTTCATGAAACAACCACTAAAGAAAGCCGCTCTCAAAAACAAACTGGGAGTCTTAAAGAGCTTCTAAGCAAACACACAAAAGCTTTTTTTGTGATTGCTCTCTTCGCCTCTGGAGGATCTCTCACATTTTACACCTGTACGACATATATGCAGAAATATCTGATCACAACTACCGGTTTTGATAAACATACCGCGACAACCATAATGACTGCTGCACTCTTTATTTTCATATTACTTCAACCCGTATTTGGTATTCTAGCTGATAAAATTGGGACAAAAAATTTACTTATCATTTGGAGTGCACTCTCTACTCTCTTTACGATTCCTGGACTTCTCATAATCGGTCACACGGATAATACATGGATTGCGCTGACAGCCATTATTGGAATACTCTGTATCATGAGCATGTATACATCCATCTCTGGTGTCGTAAAATCAGCAATGTTTCCCTCTTCAGTGCGAGCACTAGGAGTTGGTCTCTCTCATGCTATTGGTAATGCATTATTTGGTGGTTCTGCTGAATACGTAGCACTTGGATTAAAAAATATAGGACATGAATCACTCTTTTATTTTTACGTAACCGGCGTGATGATCATTGCATTCATAGCTACCCTTTTTATACCGGATATGAGTAAGGGGGGATATCTTCAAGAGGATGAGCCCCATTAAAACTTCCCACATGAAACGAAAAAGCCCAATTACTTGGGCTTTTTTGTAATAATTGTATAAAAATTTAATTTTGATACTGTTTAAATTTTATGAAGTGCGTTTAATTGTTTAGCGACCAAATAATAAAAAGTCATACGACTTTTCCTACGCTCTCCAGACATCATATCTGCAACTTTTGAAACAGCTGTTTTAGCGCTCTGCGCATCGGCACCTAAGACATCTTGAACCCATTTTTCAACGCGTTCCAGCTCTTTTGGATCTGATGTAGCAACCAATGATGCATCCTGCTTTTGCATCACCAAAGCCAAACGCTGTCTTAGCCGTTCTATGGCAGCTTCATCAGGATTTGGATCATATAATTTAATATCTGCTAGATCATTTGTCATTCTGCGACATCTCCTCTCCAAGAATTAGCGGCTGTATTTTGGCAGCCACATCTAAATATAGCTTATAAATAATTAGAGGATTTAAAATATTAACAACCCCCCCTTTCCGAAAGGCTATTCTTCATCTATATTTAAAGAGCTGGCTTGCCAGCTATGGTAATAAATGGACGGTGAAATAAACCTATTGGACCCGGGGGCGGTACCCGGCGCCTCCACCAAAGTATAATCTCTATTGGTTATATTTTGATGGGGGCGAAATAGGATCGACAAAGGCGTAAAGATCGCTCTTTTACTCGGCATGGTACCACCGTTATCGGACTAAATGAGTAGTTGCAAATGACAACTATGCGGAAGCACGTCTCGCCGCTTAAGGTGGTGTGAATGCTTCAAATTAAGCCTTAAACCGTCGCAGGTTTAAGCGGGGTTCGAAGGCACCTGGCAACAGAAGCCTTCACTTTTGTTAATATTATTGATTAATCTATCAGATATTATTTTTCATAAAATTTCATATTATTTTCGGTTAATTTAGATGCATCGTAGACGAAATATTGCTAGCTTTAAAATACATTCTATTGCACAATATTATGCACGCTCATCTTCTGCGTGAAATAAAAGGAACATTCGATGATTCAAGATCAAATCCGTTACGATATTCTCGTTCAGGATGCGCTTCGTGGAGTTATCCGTAAAGTTTTATCGGAAGTTGCTAAAGCAGGACTTCCAGGAAATCACCATTTTTTTATTACTTTTTTAACAAATGCCCTAGGCGTAAAAATTTCTCCTCGTCTTAAAAGTCGTTATCCAGAGCAAATGACAATCGTATTACAACATCAGTTTAGAGACTTAAGTGTTTCGGAAAATGCCTTCGAAGTAACACTCTCTTTTAGAGAAATTAGTGAAAAACTCGTGATTCCTTTTACTTCTATCCAAGTATTTTATGACCCTGTAGCGTCATTTGAAGCAGCATTTGACCTTCCTTCAAATCTTAACCTTGGAGAGAGTAAAAAACCAGAAAATACATCATCCACACCGATCATTCTATCAGACAAACAAAAAAAAGAAAATACGCTTATAAAAGAACAAAATTCCATTACAAGTCAGGAAACTTCAAACAATGATGCCAAACAAAGTGCTGATGTTGTCTCATTAGATTCTTTTAGAAAAAAATAAATATCTCATGACTGAACCGATTAACCTTCGCCAATTTCGAAAACAAAAAAAACGTGCAGAAAAAGCTGTCCATGCAGAAGAAAATCGCAATCGTTTTGGACGAACAAAAGCTGAAAAACTTTTCGAGAAAAAAGAAGCTTTAAAAGCGCAAAAATTTCTTGATCAAAATCGTTTATGGTACGACGAATAAGAGTAAAAAAATGCACGAAAATAATCTTATTGATTGGTCAAAAGTGGTACCACGAAAAATATCCGTACGAATTGGTGGACACACAACAAGCGTATCTTTAGAGCAACCATTTCTAGACGTTCTCAAAGCCATAGCACATAGAAAAGGAAAATCCTTAGCCTTTATTATCACCGATATTGACAGCCAAAGACCACAAAAAGTGAGTCTTTCGGCTTCATTACGCATTTACGCACTCCAGAGCGTTCTTACCCAACGCCTTTAATACTCGTTTTATTTTTTATAATCTTTGTCTTCTTATTCAATGGAAGATATTGCGGCTTTTTTAAGAAAATATTTTTTAGGTCTAGCACTCAGATGAAAAAAATACTACACGAGAAGGTATAATGAATAGTTTTTTCGATGACATACCACTTTTCGAAGATGAATCCCCACCCCCAAAGCATAAAAATAACCCTAGGTTAGTTGCTCATACTGCACAATGTGATGCCGATTATTTAGAACAACTTAATCCCGAACAGCGACAAGCTGTGATGAATACACAAGGGTCTCTCTTAGTTCTTGCGGGTGCTGGTACTGGAAAAACACGCGTTTTGACTACCCGTATTTCTCACATTTTACGCTCTGGACTTGCCTCTCCTCAGCAAATACTTGCTGTAACTTTCACCAACAAAGCAGCACGCGAAATGAAAATGCGTATTGGTGCGCTTATTGGTGAAATTGTTGAAGGTATGCCTTGGCTTGGAACTTTTCATTCTACCGGCGCAAAAATCCTGCGCCGCCATGCAGAACTTGTTGATTTAAAAAGCAACTTTACTATTCTTGATAGCGATGATGTCCTTCGACTTTTAAAACAACTTATTCAAGCTGAAGGGTTGGACGATAAGCGTTGGCCCGCACGAAATCTCGCTATAATGATTGATTCTTGGAAAAATCAAGGGCTTTCACCAGAACGCATTTCAGAAAGTGATGCTCATTCCTTTGGTAACGGTACAGGACGCAAACTTTATCATAGCTATCAGGATAGATTAAAAAGTCTTAATGCCTGTGATTTCGGCGACCTTCTACTTCATTCTATCTCTATCTTTCAACATAATCCAGACATTCTTCGCGAATATCATTCTAAATTTCGCTATATTCTTGTGGATGAATATCAAGATACGAATACAGCACAATATCTTTGGCTTCGCCTTTTAGCACAACAATCTAAAGAACAACATGTCAACCTTTGTTGTGTTGGTGATGATGACCAATCTATTTACGGGTGGCGTGGTGCTAAAGTTGATAATATATTGCGTTTTGAAAAAGATTTTTCTCCTGCAAAAATTATTCGTTTAGAACGCAATTATCGCTCAACATCACACATTCTCAAAACCGCTTCTCATCTCATTTCTCATAATCAAGGAAGACTTGGAAAAACACTTTTTTCTGATCAAATAAATGCAGAAGAAGAAAAAGTAAAAATTCATGCAGCATGGGATTCAGGAGAGGAAGCGCGTGCAATTGGAGAAGAAATTGAACGTGTACAACAAGCTGGACATTCATTAAATCATATAGCTATATTGGTGCGCGCATCATTCCAGATGCGTGAATTTGAAGATCGCTTTGTCACGCTTGGTCTTAACTACCGCGTCATTGGTGGCCCACGCTTTTATGAACGAATGGAAATACGTGATGCCATGGCTTATTTACGCGTTGTTGTTCAACCAGCAGATGACTTAGCCTTTGAACGCATTATCAACACGCCTAAACGCGGCTTGGGAGACGCAACCCTACGCACCCTTTATGAAAGTGCACGTGCACGCTCTATTCCTCTCTTTTCTGCTGCAGCAGCAATAATTGAAACGGATGAGCTAAAACCAAAAGCACGCAGTTCATTGCGAAGCATTATTGAAAACTTTCGCCGCTGGCAAAATATGCTGCAATACACCCCTCATAGAGAACTTGCCGAAACAATCCTTGATGACTCAGGCTACACAGCTATGTGGTTAGAAGATCGCTCACCAGAAGCACCAACACGGCTAGAAAATCTCAAAGAAATGATCCGTTCTATGGAGCAATTTGAAAGCCTTCATAGCTTTTTAGAACATGTTGCACTAGTAATGGATGCTGAAAACAATGAAAATACCGACGCAGTCAACATCATGACTCTTCATTCAGCCAAAGGGCTTGAATTTGAAACAGTTTTTCTTCCTGGCTGGGAAGAAGGACTTTTCCCCCATCAGCGCTCATTGGATGAAGGAGGGCGTGCAGGTTTAGAAGAAGAGCGGCGGCTAGCTTACGTAGGGCTAACAAGAGCAAAAAAACATTTGCATATATGGTTTGTATCCAATCGAAGAATTCATGGATTTTGGCAACCTGCACTTCCATCCCGTTTTCTAGGTGAATTACCAGCAGAACATATAGAATTAATAGGAATGGAAACATCTTATGGTGGTTATGGAAAATCGCACTTTAAACAGCAAAATCCCTTTTATAATGATTATTCCAAATCAGGATGGAAACGTGCACAAAAAAACATTGAAGGAAAAGTTATTGCCCAATCAGTCTCTGACCCTCCTTCAGATTTTTCAATCAATGATCGAATTTTTCATATAAAATTCGGTTATGGTCGTATCACAGCAATAGACGACCATAAGCTAACCATTGTATTTGAAAAAGCTGGAGAAAAGCGTGTACTCGATAATTTTGTAAGCAAAGCCTAATGAAATTATCTTTCCTAACAAAAAACATTTTTTCATTTTATTTTAATTACTTCCATTTGTGAATAAAAGCCTCGATTGGAAGGTTTTGCATATCAGGCAATGCGCTATAAATTTTATCAAGTGGCCAATTCCACCAAGCCATCTCTAAAAGCATCTGAATCACATGATTAGAAAAACGCATCCGCAACAGCTTTGCAGGAACACCAGCAACAATGGTATAAGGTAAAACATCTTTTGTTATAACAGCGTTAGCACCAATGATAGCGCCATGTCCAATTGTCACCTCAGGCATGATAACCGCACCATGTCCAATCCATACATCATGCCCAACAATAACACGTTTTGCACAACGGCTTTCACGAAAAGAACTGTCCAACGGCATATAGCGAAAATATTCGTTAGGGCGATATGTTATTTTATGCGTCGAAAGGCGTTCCATAGGATGCTCTAGCGCATTCAAACAGACATGAGAGGCAATAGAACAAAAACGCCCGATATCGCTATAAATAGCTTCACTGTTACGCTCAAAATAAGAAAAATCTCCAACCATTACATCACGCAAAACCACCCGCTCATTGATTTCCACATAGCGTCCCAATTTACACCCATGCAGCCGTGCTGTCGTATGAATACGAGGCTCACTGTCATGGAATCGAAGATCTTTCTCAATGCCCATTCATCTTCTACCGATTGTTTTCCCATAAATAACATGGCAAAACATACCGACTAACTAAACAAAATCAACCATGAAACAGAGATTGCAAAGTTAACTAGCCAATGTTACAATTTCCCGATCTATCTAAGAGAGTCAAACTATGAAAAATGTAATACGTATCTTGGGGCTGACAGTCATATTTCTTATAGGCATTTTTATTTATGATACGTTGAGAAATAAGCCTTTAGGCGATAATTTTACACTCACTGATTCCAATGGAAAGACTATCACCGAAGTTGATATTCGAAGCAAACCCTCAATAATTTTCTTTGGCTTCACCATGTGCCCTGAGAGCTGCCCTACCACACTGATCAATCTTGATCGATGGCTTACAGCACTTGGCCCAAAGGCTGATAAATTAGGGGTATGGTTTGTTACTGTTGACCCTGAACGTGATACACCAGAAGTACTTCATGATTATCTCAGTAATTTTAACAATAAAATTACTGGTATCAGTGGAGATCCTGAAAAAGTTCATAAAATGGTAGATTCTTTTAACATCGTTGCTGAAAAAGTACCAGGAACAGATGGGAACTACACTTATAACCACACAGCAGCGATTTTTTTACTCAAAAAAGGCGGAAAACTATCTGGTGTTATTCCTTATGATGCAAAAGAGAGCGACAATGAATTAAGAGATGACATCGCCATTGAACGGCTAAAAAAACTCGTCTCGAACTAAATAAAAAGCTGGTTAAAAGAAAGAACAAAATGTCGCAGCAAATTCGTCTGTATTGTACTGTTTTCAAAGAGGAAGCAGAACGGTTTTATACTCTTATGGAAACAGCCTTTGATGAAGAAGGATATCCTCTTGCGCTTGCAGAAGTAGATGAGAAAAATGCCATGTATGAGCTGTCACTTTATGTAGATAAAGAAAGCCTAGAGAATGCCTCAGAACGTTTTTCAAATATCCTTTCTATAGATCCTAATAAAATTAAACATGAAATTTTACCCGATATTGATTGGGTTAAACAAAGCCTTAAAGGACTAACACCTGTGCGTGCTGGTCCCTTTTTTTTACATGGAAGCCATAACCGAAGCGACATTCCACCGAATGTTTTGCCTATTGAAATTGAAGCTAATCAAGCTTTTGGTACCGGACATCATGGAACAACAGCAGGTTGTTTGGAAATGATTGCCAAAGTGGTGCAAAATGAAAATCCACAAAATGTTCTTGATCTTGGTACCGGTAGCGGTGTACTTGCCATTGGCATCGCGATGCTCAAACCTGTTTCTATACTTGCATCTGATATTGACCCCATTGCTATTCAAGTTGCACAACACAATGCCGAACTCAATGGTGTAAAAAAATATATTACAACTGTTACAGCAACAGGTTTTACCCATGATCAAATTGCATCACGTGCGCCCTTTGATCTTATCATTGCCAATATCCTTGCCAATCCACTCATTGAACTTGCGCCAGAAATGGTGCGAGCGCTTCAAAAAGGCGGATCACTTATACTCTCTGGAATTCTTGAAGAGCAACACGCCTCTGTATTGGAAGCTTATGTCAAACAAGGTCGACAACATATTGAAACATACCACCGTCAAGAATGGGTTACGATACACCTAAAATAAAAGAAAAGGACGCGGTTATGTATCAATCTTTTGAAGCAACAACAAATCCTACTCATGCTCTCAAGCGTATTACCTCTCTTCGTAAAGAACTCGATCACCTCGGACTAGATGGCTTTCTTGTCCCACATGCAGATGAACATCAAGGAGAATATATCCCCCCACATGCTCAACGTCTTAGCTGGCTTACTGGCTTTACTGGATCATCAGGTATCGCACTCATTTTAAAAAACAAAGCCATCATATTCACAGATGGGCGCTATAAACTCCAAGTTCGCCAACAAACTGATCCTGATATTTTTGAGTATGAAGATCTCGTAACTTACCCACCTTCACAATGGCTTGAAAAAAATGGGCACAAGCTTTCTATTGGCTTTGATCCATGGCTCCACACCATTGCAGCTATAGATACATTGAAAAAAGCATTAGAAATAAACGCAAGTGGAAGACTTATAACAGTCCAAAAAAATCCCATTGATCTTATCTGGCATGATCAACCACAATTACTGCAATCTGCCTTATCGATTCATCCTCTCAAATATGCAGGATATAATACCGATGAAAAGCTGTCCTTGATTCATCAAAATATCGAGAAAGCCAATGCAGATGCTTTTATTTTTACAGACCCCTCCTCTATTGCATGGACATTCAATATACGTGGCAATGATGTTTCCAACACACCTTTTGCCCTTTGTTTTGCTCTCATTCCTATCAAAGAAACGCCCGCCTTATTCATTAACGGCACAAAATTAGGTATAGAACAGAAACAATATCTGGAACGTTATGCAAAATTATATGAACCAGAACAGCTTATTCCAAAGATTAAAGATTATGTTCAAAAGGGAACAATTTTTGCCTTAGATCCACGACTAACGTGCGAAAAATTACGCACCACTATTGAAGAACAAGAAGGCTCTTTTATTAAGCTTACTGATCCCGCTGCTCTACCACGCGCCATTAAAAATAGTACAGAACTAAACGGTGCGCGCAAAGCACACCTGCGCGATGGTGTAGCCCTTACGCGTTTCTTTTCTTGGTTAGATAAACAAACACTAGGGTCTATAAATGAAATTTCTGCTGCTCAAAAATTAGAAGAATTTCGCACAACAACAGCAAAAGAAATGGGAGAAAAACTTGAAGACCTGTCTTTTGATACGATTTCAGCAGCAGGAGCAAATGGTGCCATTGTTCATTATCGTGTAACGACTCAAACAAATAAACAACTCAATGCTGGTGAACTTTATCTTGTGGATTCAGGTGGACAATATCGTGACGGCACGACAGATGTTACACGCACAGTAGCAATTGGGAATATTGGAGAAGAAGAAAAACGCTGTTTCACTCTTGTCCTCAAAGGCATGATTGCTCTTTCAACCGCACAATTCCCAAAAGGTACACGCGGACAAGACATTGATGCTCTAGCACGTATCGCCTTATGGAAAGCAGGTTTTGATTATGCCCATGGCACTGGTCATGGAGTTGGATCTTATCTCTCTGTTCATGAAGGACCACAAAATCTTTCACGCAATGGGTGCCAAGAATTGATCCCCGGAATGATTGTTTCTAATGAACCTGGATATTACCGCGAAGGTGCTTTTGGAATTCGTATTGAAAATTTGATGATCGTAAAACCAGCACAAAAAATTAATGGTGGAGATATAGAAATGCTCTCATTCGAAACACTCACAAATTGTCCCATTGATCGACGCTTAATCCTCTCAAAGCTTTTAACACTAGAGGAGCGGCAATGGCTCAACGACTACCATGCACATGTTTATCAGGTTAATGCACCTTACTTGAATGAAGAAGATAAAGAATGGGCAAAAGAAGCAACAATGCCTCTTTAAGTAAAGTAGCGTACAACTTTTACTCTTTCTGTAAAAAAACTCCCTCTTCTCTTTTTTAAGAAAAATACAGAATTTTCATCAAAGAATATAAGAACAACCCCTTATACAAATAGTCGTATTTAGAATATTCACAAATCAAAATTCTTCACAAAATAAAAGAGAACATAACAATCTCAAGAGAAGAAAGAGAGTATCAGCATTCTCATGATAGTACACAAGCGCAAGCAATGTTTTACATGAGATGAATGATAATATTGGTGTATTCATCATTCTTGAAGGAAAAACTTTAAACGTAATGTCACGCAATCAACTGCAGCCAAGTCTCTTCATCTATAACCTCAACACCTAATTCTTGTGCTTTAGCTAACTTCGATCCTGCCCCAATTCCTGCAACAAGAAGATCCGTTTTTTTAGAAAGAGAACCTGAAGTCTTTGCACCTAATCGTTCTGCTAACGCTTTTGCTTCATCGCGTGACATTCGTGCCAAAGTTCCTGTAAAAACAATTATCTTTCCTGCTATTGGTGAAGAATCTGTCTTCACGAGTTCTTCATCAAGAGGCGTTACTTCATTCAACAAGACAGACAAAACCTCGCGGTTATGCGCTTCTTGATAAAAATCAATAATTGCGCTCCCTACCTGTGGTCCGATTCCTTCGATGCTAGTAAGCTCTATCCAAGCCTCATTACCTTGTTCATTTTCCTTATCACATGGCATAATCGTTGCCATTGCGGCAGTCTCGAAAGCAAAATAATTTTGATAGGCGCGCGCAAGGCGTCGTGCATTAACCTCACCAACATGACGAATTCCTAATGCAAACAAAAAACGGCTTAAAGGAATTTTTCGGCGCGCATTAATGGCATCATAAAGTTTACGAACTGAAACAGTACCAAAACCTTCCATATTTTCTAAACGTGTCAAAGATTTTTCTTGGCGCCGTTGTAAAGTAAAAATATCAGCTGGTGTATGAATACAAAGCGTCTCGTCTTGAACACGGAAAAAGAACTCCACCTGTTTTTTCCCAAGTCCCTCAATATCAAAGGCATTACGCGAAACAAAGTGACGAATACGCTCAATCGCTTGTGCAGGACAAATAAGCCCCCCTGTGCATCGACGCACAGCTTCACCCACTTCACGAACGGCATGACTCCCACAAGCGGGACATAAGTGAGGAAAAACAAAAGCAGAAGCATCTTTTGGACGCTTTGCAGCAACAATATCAACAATTTGAGGGATCACATCACCAGCACGCTGTACAATCACTGTATCGCCTACACGTATATCACGCCCTTCACGAATTGGCTCTCCTTTATGACCAATTCCCTTAATATAATCCTCATTATGCAAACTTGCATTGGTAATCACCACTCCACCAACGGTAATAGGTGCAAGACGCGCAACAGGGGTTAATGCTCCAGTTCGACCTACTTGAATATCAATGCCTTCCAAAAGCGCCATAGCTTTTTCTGCTGGAAATTTATGCGCAATTGCCCAACGTGGCGAACGAGAGACAAACCCCAAACGCACCTGTAGCATCAAATCATTAACTTTATAAACAATCCCATCAATATCATAACTTAAGGAATGACGAAGCTCTTCGATATCATGATAATATGAAATAATCTCTTTTAATGTCTTAAAAACTTTTGTGAATGGATTGATAATAAAGCCATATTCTCTTAGCTTTTTCATCATCCCTATTTGACTTTCTGCCGGCATTTCACTTACTTCACCCCAAGCATAAGCAAAAAATTTAAGCTTTCTACTTGCTGTTATCCGCGAATCAAGCTGTCGTAGCGAACCTGCTGCAGCATTCCTAGGATTAGCAAAAGCTAATTTTCTCTCTCCCTGTTGATTCATATTAAGCTCTTGGAAATCCTCCCGTCCCATATAAACTTCACCACGAACCTCAAGAATATCAGGAAAATTACCTTGCAATATTTTTGGAATATCAGAAATTGTTCGCGCATTCGCAGTGACATTTTCACCTACATATCCATCACCACGTGTTGCGGCCCGCACAAGCCTTCCTTTCTCATAACGCAAAGATAACGATAAACCATCAATCTTCGGCTCAGCCGTTATTTCCAAAATTTGTGTTTCTGGAAGTCGTAAAAAACGACGAACGCGCTCAATAAATTCACTGACATCTTCAAAACTAAATGCATTATCAAGAGAAAGCATCACCTGTGCATGAACAGATTTTTCAAACTTTTCAGAAACCGGTGCACCAATTCTATGTGAAGGAGAATCTTCACGAATGAGCTCTGGAAAGAAAGCTTCAATTTCTGCATTCCGCCGACGAAGAGCATCATATTCTGCATCAGAAATTTCAGGCTGATCGTTAGTATTGTAAAGCAGATCGTGACGTGCAATCTCTTTTGCCAACCACTCCAATTCACTTTCTGCTTCAAGAACAGTTAAGTTTTTAATTGCATCCTTGTTCATAAAATCTATTCCAAATGATAAGCTAAGGTCATAAGAATTTCAGCGCCTTATTACGAATAGAATCCAAACGAACACATGCTCACCAATAATATAATTGATAAGCGATTAAAATATCGCTTATCAATTATATCTATGCAAGAAGCTTTTGAGCCGCTGCACGCGCCTCTTTTGTAATCTGTTCTCCTGCCAACATGCGGGCAATTTCTTCCGCACGCTCATGCTCCTCCATTTTATGAACACCCGTAACAAAGCGACCTTTATCATCACTTTCCATCTTTGAAATAAGAAAATGACTATGTGCTTTAGATGCTACCTGCGGCGCATGCGTAATAGCAAAAACCTGAGTACTTTCTGATAAACGCTGCAGCCGTTGTCCAATAGCAGCAGCAACAGCTCCACCAACCCCCGTATCAATCTCATCAAAAATCAATGTGGGAGCTGAACCACGATCAGACAAAACAACCTTTAATGCCAATAAAAAACGAGACAGTTCACCGCCAGAAGCCACACTGAGCATTGGTCCTGCTCGTGTACCAGGGTTTGTTCGAACCCAATACTCAATACGATCTATCCCCTCTGCGGTACGCTTTTTAGCATCACTTTGCATTTCAACGATAAATTCTGCTTTTTCCAATTTTAATGCTGGCAACTCAGCCATAACGCTTTCAGACAAACGATTTGCTGCTTCTCGACGCTTTATTGACAGCGCTTGCGCCAATGTATCATAATCTTTCTGTGCTTGCCCTGCCTCATCTTCTAAACGCATTAACGTGCTCTGAGCTTCTTCAAAGCCAGCGAGTTCAGCATCCATTTTATCACGCAACTGAACCAATTCATCTGCAGAAACGTGATGTTTACGAGCAAATCCCCGAAGAGCAAAAAGGCGCTCTTCTATCCGTTCCAATTCACCTGTATCGAAATCCAATGCCCTCATTGCCGTTTCAATGCCTTCTTGCGCTGTTGCAAGTGCATGCAATGCCTCATCAATGGATTTTACCACAGGTGCAATCAACGCTTGCGCCTCAGAGATTTTCCGTTCTAAACGCCTCACCAAATTGGAAAGAACTGGAATTGGCGATTTTGGCCCCCCTAAAAGATCATCTGCTTCCTTAATATCCGCCGCTATTTTTTCTAATTTCAGCATATCTGCACGACGCAGAGAAAGGGCTTCCTCTTCACCAACTTGAAAATCAAGCTTTTCAAGCTCTTCCACACACGCACGAAGATAATCAGCCTCACGCACAGCATTCTCTACTTTAATACGCTGTTGTTGCAAACGCTCTTCAAACTCACGCCAAATCCGATAGCAGCGACGCAAATTTTCTACTTCATTTTCAAGCCCACCAAAAGCATCTAATAACTGGCGGTGTGTAGCAACATCAACAAGCGCACGGTCATCATGCTGTCCATGGATTTCAACCAACATACGGCCAACACTACGCATCAACGCAACACTAGCCACCTGATCATTGATAAAAACACGACTACGACCATCACTTGATTGCACACGCCGTAAAATGATATCGCCTTCATCATCAAAACCATTCTCACGGATAAGCTGACGCACAGGATGTGAAACAGGTACATCAAAAACAGCCGTCACCTGCCCTTGGGCAGCACCATGACGCACAAGCAAAGCATCACCTCGCCCCCCGAGAGCTAGTGACAAAGCATCAAGGAGAATAGACTTCCCAGCGCCCGTTTCACCAGTTAAAACCGATAACCCCGCTGTAAAATGAATATCGAGCGTTTCGATCAAAACAATATTATGAATCGAAAGCTGTACCAGCATATAAAATCAACGTGCCTTATTCTTACCACCACTCAAAGCATGTGAGATCCAAGAAGATTTATGCTCCTGTGGCGATATGCTATTTTTTTGCAATAAATTATAAGAAAATTTATACCACTCACTTTTTGGATAATTACGTCCTAAAATAGCTGCTGCTGTTTGCGCTTCCGCAGTTAAACCAAGAGCAAGATTAACTTCCGCCAAACGAAAAAGCGCTTCTTCAATTTGATTTGTATCAGAATACTCTTCAACGACCGTACGAAATCTTCTACTTGCAGCAAGATAGCGGCGACCTTCCTCATAGTAACGGCCAATCTGCATCTCTTTACCAGCCAACTGCTCCCGCCCAAAACGTATTTTAGCTTTAGCATCCTTGACATATTCAGAATTCGGATAACGCTCTATGAGAAGCTGCATGGCAGCAATAGCACGTTTCGTATCACGTTGATCTCGCGTAACATCAGGAATTCGACGGAAAGAAGAAAGACCAATAATATAATAAGCATAAGCGGAGTCATTTGCCTCTGGATAAAGAGTAATATAGCGCTGAGCCATACTGATTGAATCATCATATTTGCCGAGTCGATAGTTTGTAAAAGCTCCCATCACTAAGGATTTACGGCCCCAGTCAGTATAAGCATACTGCTTTTCAATCGTAAGAAACTTTTTTGATGCATCCGCAAGCCGCCCACTATCAAGGCTAGCAAGTGCCTGATTATATAAAACATCTGGTGGATCCATTTTTAAAACATATGCAGATGGACTAAGGGTATTTTTCTCTTTAAATAAACAACCTGCTAACATGCAAGTGCTCCCTAAAAGTATCACCCCCAATACCTTGCATACAATGTTAGATTTCCTATATGCCGTATTTTCAATACATACATGAGATTTTGTCATAGTCTTATCCAACCTCCAGAGAATATCACCTTGTAGCAAAATTATTTATTAAAATTTTCTATACCATATCACTTTAAAATCCACTAACCAATTTAGTAGCTTAGGTCAATCATCCCCTTAAAAATCAAACAAGCAATAAGACAATCTTTTCAATTTTTCTTTCACTCCACCTATAAATAACTTTCTTCGTAATAAGATTCATCTGCCAAAATAGCTTTCACCAACTGCGAATTAATTCTATGCCCACTACAATAGGAACGAAACAATCCAATAAAAGGTGCCCCCAGCAAAGCGGTATCACCAATCGCATCAAGTATTTTATGCCGCACACATTCATTCTTCCAATAAGGACCATCTGAATTCATAATTTCATCATTAAGGCCGATAATAAGAGAATTTTCCAAAGAAGCACCTATCCCCTTTCCAGAAGCCCATAATTTTTCCACGTCTTTAACAAAACCAAAAGTGCGTGCACGTGACAAATTATCTCTAAACCCTTGTGTGGTAAGGTCAAAACTTAAATATTGTTTACCAATAGCAAAAGAAGAAAAAGAAATCGTTACATCAAAACGGCACCCATCAAACGGCAAAAACTCAGCAACTCCACCACCTATTTCAACTCGCAGCGGCTTTTTTATAACGAAATAGGAACGCAATGCATCCTGCTGTACAATGCCAACGTCTTCAAAAGCTTGACAATACTGCCATGCAGACCCATCCAAAATAGGGACTTCATGACTCGACACTTCAATAAAAAGATTATCTAAATTATAAGCAGCGATTGCAGCCATCAAATGTTCAATCGTTTCAATTCTACACTCTCCATGCCCAAGCACCGTTGATAATTCAGTTGCTCCCGTTTGTGATGCATGCGCTTGAAATATTTGCTCTGTCCCATCTAATCCACAGCGCTTAAAAACAATGCCATGCCCAGCGTCAGCTGGACAAACATTCATCACAGACAAACAACCACTGTGAACACCATAGCCCTTAAATGTCACGGCTTTTTTAAGAGTAGACTGATATTTTTGCATCAGCTTCATTCTGTCACTTCATTGTATTGTTTTTACGCCTTTTAAAAATATTTATAAAGCCATAAAAATGATATGCATAGCAAATAATAAACCCGCTTATAATAAGCGGGTTTATAAAAAACAGAGTATTTTTTCCAAAACGCAATATATTTCATTGCACAAAGCTTTTACTCATCATAGAAAAGGTCAATTTTTCCCTTTTCCTCACTTCTTTGCGATTAATTTGCTTGACGACGCAAAAACGCTGGTATTTCCAACTGATCTTCTTCACTCATAAAATTACGCTGATCTTGCGGTACATGGGGGTGTAATTCACCAGAACGGCGTGGAACATAAACAGAAGCATCTTGAGAAAGCGCCTGAGAACTTTTATTATAAACGTGCGCGTCTTGTTGTTGAGAAGATTTCACAGCAGGCTCCAACCTAGCTTCTGGCTCAACTTCCTCACGATGTGTCAAACTCTGTTTCAAACGCTGCCAAAGATTGCGAGGTCCTTGGTTTGCTACAGATGCCCTTTCACGTTGACCATGAGCAACAGGAGGGAAATCCTTTAACTCAGGCATACGCATAGGTGAACGCGCTTGCATTTGTTGTGCTTGTCTTTGTTGCACTTGCTTCTCTTTCTGCTGTACAACTCCTGACATCTCATCAAGAACATGCGCTGTTGCTTCCATGCTCACTGGCGCAACAATAGATGCCTGAGAACCACGGTTAACTTGCATACGTGGTCCATTTAACATCTGCCCATGCACACTACTTGATCCATAAGGAGCAGCATTCGCACTTCGTGTAGCAAGAGCATCTGCAGGCTGTGCAAAAATTTGACTTTTAGGACGGAATTGTTCTCCAGCCGATTTGCCCTTTTCTATTTCAAGCGCTTCTATCACTTCTACCATTGACTCAGAACGCAAAGGAGGCGACTGAACATGAAAAGAACTCTGCGACATTCCAGGATCGTTCTTACGAATTGGAGCTGCTGGTCTCTGAGCTTGAGGATGAGAAGGCTGAATCACATCACTCATCTCGCGATCAATACCCGTTGCAACCACAGATACACGAATAACACCTTCTAGTGACTCATCATCAATGGCACCAAAGATAACATTCGCATCCGCATCCACTTCTTCGCGAATACGATTAGCAGCCTCATCAACTTCAAAGAGAGTCATATCACGACCACCCGTAATGGAAATAAGTAAGCCACGAGCACCACGCATAGAAGTATCATCCAACAGTGGGTTCGCAATAGCAGCTTCAGCAGCATTCAAAGCACGGCCTTCACCAGACGCCTCGCCCGTTCCCATCATTGCTCGACCCATTTCATGCATAACAGAGCGAACATCAGCAAAATCAAGATTAATGAGCCCCTCTTTAATCATGAGGTCCGTAATAGAAGCAACACCAGAATAAAGAACTTGGTCAGCCATAGCAAAAGCATCAGCAAATGTTGTCTTTTCATCCGCAATACGGAAAAGATTCTGATTGGGAATAACAATCAACGTATCAACAGACTTTTGTAATTCTTCAATACCAGCCTCCGCCGTCTTCATACGACGTGCACCTTCAAACTGAAATGGCTTAGTCACAACACCAACGGTCAAAATACCTTTTTCACGAGCTGCGCGAGCCACAACAGGAGCTGCCCCCGTTCCAGTACCTCCCCCCATACCGGCAGTAATGAAAACCATATGGGAATCTGCCAGATGATCGATAATTTCATCAATACATTCATCAGCAGCTGCCTGTCCAACTTCTGGCAAAGCACCAGCACCTAAACCTTCTGTAACTGCTGCACCAAGCTGGATAACACGTTCAGCCTTTGACATAGCCAAAGCCTGTGCATCTGTATTTGCAACAACAAAATCAACTCCCTGAAGACCAGCATTAATCATATTATTCACGGCATTCCCACCACCACCGCCAACACCAAAAACGGTAATACGTGGCTTCAATTCCGCGATATCTGGCCGATGCAGATTAATCGTCATTTCCTTTTCCTTCTCATAAGACACCGCAAGCCAAAGCGATGAAATTTAACTTCCCTTTATAGACTTACTTAAAAACTCTCACGCAACCACTGACCAACACGCTGAAAATACCCACGCGCGCCTGTCGATAAATGATTCACTGCTGTCTGCATTGTTCTTTCTTCAAAACCCACCAATTGCGGATAAATCAACAACCCAACCGCAGATGTAAACGCCGCCCCTTTTGCAAGAGAAGGAAGCCTCGAAATACCCAAAGGCCGCCCTATACGAACATTTCTTCCTAATATAGTACGTGCCATCTCTGGCAATCCTGTTAACTGGCTTGCCCCCCCAGTTAAAATAACACGCTTACCAATAATATGACCAAAACCAGAACGATTTAAACAATCACGTACCATCTCTAAAATTTCTTCAACACGTGCACGAATAATACGACCAAGAACAGCACGAGGATATTGAGTTTCACGATATTCACTTCCAATCTCCGTCACATTAATCATATGCTGCTCATCAGCACTTGTCAGCAGTGCTGAACCATAGATAACCTTTAAACGTTCTGCCTCTGTAAGTGACATAGAGAATCCACGTGCAACATCAAGAGTTACATGATGTCCACCAACAGCAAGTGCATCTGCATGAACAAACTTCCCTTCAAAAAACACCGAAAATGTCGTTGTTCCACCACCAAAATCAATACATGCCGCTCCTAAATGCGCCTCCTCATTCATCAAAACAGCAAGACCACTTGCAAAGGGGGTTGCAACCATTGCCTCAACACTCAAATGCGCACGATTAATACAAGTTTCTAAATTACGCAAAGACGCTGTTTCTGCTGTTACCACATGCACATCAACACCAAACAATTCTCCTGCCATTCCAACAGGATCAGAAATCCCTTTATCTCCATCCAATACATAAGAGACTGGAACAGAGTGCATGACATGACGCTCAGCATCAAAAGCTTTGCGCGAAACATCTGAAAATGCCACACGCACATCACGCTTGGTTACTTCACGACCGTTCAAATGTACCACGCCATTGATAAGAGCACTTTGTAATCGGCTTGAGGAAAAGTTCACAATCACAGAATCCACCACCAAACCAGCCATTTTTTCTGCCGCATCAACAGCCAAGCGTATTGATTGCTCTGCCGCAAACATATCCATCACAACACCAGATTTGATACCGCGTGAGCGCTGCACTCCAAAGCCTAAAATTTCCATAGAATGCGTACGACCATGTAAATAATGCGCATGCTTTAAAGGACGCAAACAAGCAATAAGACAAACAATCTTACTGGAGCCAACATCAAGAACCGTTAAAAAACGTGTTTTACGGCTCCCCACATGATGTGATCTGAGCGACATCATAGGCTTCCTGCCTTTCGCGCTTTTAAAATGCGTTCTTCTTCTGCCACAGCAGCACCACGACGTTCCAAAGCCTCATCAGACAAAGAAACTGTAATGCGATCAACAAGACGTAAATCAACACTTAGAATATCGCGAGTAAAAAGATTCTGCATTGTACCTGTCTTAATAAGAGAAGAAAGTCTTTCAAATGCATCCTTTTCAGGCAACATAACACGCACCCCATTATCCAAGACAAGATCCCAACGCCGATCACCTACACGCACAAAAGCGCGAACACGACTGTACAACTGTGGATATGCCGAAAGCGTTTGAATAAACATTTTAGCAGAGTTCTGCGCACCTTGACCAACTACAAGAGGCAAACCAAGAACGATCTTTCCTTTAAAGGGCACAATGACGCGACCTGTATGATCAATAATATCCATCATGCCATCATGTTGCCAAATTGCGTACGGCTCACGCTCCACAACAGAAATAAGCACTCTGTTGGGATAAATCTTCTGAATATTAACCGATTGAACCCAAGCCTGCTGTTCTAAAAGAGAACGTGCCTTATCAACATCAAAAGTGAATATAGATGGAGCAGTATCCAGTTCTAAAATTTTCAAAACTTCCTGTTTTACTAAGCGCTTATTACCACTTATATCGACATCGGTGACCACAAAACCAACATCCGATACTACGGTCTTTATAATCATTCCCATATGACCACTTGATGAAAGCCCATAAAGCACCGTAACAAAGAAAAATAATAAAACAGCAAAAGAACCTAAATGACGTGGAATATGGATTCTGATAAAAATAAACTCAAACATAAACCGAAGAAAGCGACGATAAAGACGTGGCAAAGCTGACACTAACGGCACCTCCATCATATCTATTTTATTAACATTCAACGCATACACGACGCGTCCTCCACCATCCACTGAACAATATCGCCATAAGTACGACCACTCACTTTCGCAATATCAGGGACAAGAGATGTAGGTGTCATACCGGGCTGAGTATTAATTTCAAGCCAAACCAATTCTCCCGTTTCCTCATCAAAACGAAAATCAGAACGACTAACACCTCGACAACCTATCGCCTGATGTGCTGCTAGAGACATTCTTTGCACATTTTGGTAAATATTTGATGAAAGTTGTGCAGGACAAATATGAAGAGAACCACCAATTTTATATTTCGAGTCATAATTATAGAATTGAAAGTGCTGATCAGGGAGAATTTCACAAACATCCAACACCTCATTTCCCAAAACAGCACAAGTAAGTTCGCGACCAGGAATATATTTTTCAACAATCACTTCATCTGCATAAACCCACTCACCCTCCAAAATATTATGCGGCGGGGCAGATTCATTTCTTTGTACAATCACGACACCAAAACTCGACCCTTCACACACAGGCTTAATCACATAAGGAGGCTCTAGAGGATGTGTTCGCCCCACATCAAAGCGGTTCATCACACGAGAAGGAGCAACAGAAACTCCAACGCTTGCAACAATAATCTTTGCACGCCCTTTATCCATTGCCAGCGCCGAAGCCATCACTCCAGAGTGCGTATAGGGAATTTTCAAATATTCAAGAATACCCTGAATACGACCATCTTCACCAAATGGCCCATGTAACGCATTAAAAGCGATATCAGGCTGCAATTGTTCAAGAATAGAAGCAATATGACCATCAACATCTATGCGGCTCACGCGATATCCCTGCGCTTCAAGAACATCAGCACAAGCAGCACCTGAAGACAAACTTACAGACCGTTCAGAGGAAAATCCTCCCATTAATACAGCTATATGCTCATCTTTCATAACCACTTACCCTCATCTGTGTACTATATATAGATCACATAGAAATCACCAACACCATATACGGGAAATACTAAGATTTATCCTTGCGAATCAATAACCTAGCATTTTGCATAATGAATCAGACTCAAAGGCATGACGCAAGAGTTTCTTTGTTAATTTATTGATTCTTAATAGATTTTTTTCATTATCTCTTTGAAATGACTCAATTTTTTATTACAATTTTTTTGTTATATTGAATCAATGAATTAAATGGTTAAAAGAAGAAACACTACGGCCTTGTTCAAATTGACCGAGACGTTGTATTTCCCACTGTAAGAGATGGGCTGAGTGAGCAAAAACACGAGCACGTACTGTTTCTCCCAACATCTCAAGATCATAGCCTGTTGCTTGCCCTGTATTGATCATAAAATTACAGTGCATTTCACTCATTTGAGCTCCACCAATCCGCAAACCGCGGCATCCTGCTTCATCAATAACACGCCATGCAGATGTATTCTCAGGATTTTTGAAAGTTGATCCACCTGTTTTTTCGCGAATAGGCTGTACCGTTTCCCGATGAAGAGCAACTTCATCCATGGCCGCGCGAATATTGTCTTTATTTCCTAGATGTCCTTCCAATAAAGCAGCAGTAAAAATAAAATCTTCAGGAACATCACAATGACGATAAGAGTAGTGCATATCTTTTAAATTCAAAATATGACGCTGTCCTCTACGATCAAGGGCATAAACCTCAACAACACGAGCAGCTGTCTCAATACCATTAGCCCCCGCATTCATTTTAAGTGCCCCCCCAAGTCCACCAGGAATACCATGATAAAAATGAAAACCTGCAATCTCAGCCTCTAAAGCTGCTGCCGCTAGATGCTTATCCGCCATAGCAGCACCAACCAAAAAACGCTTTGGAGAAACTTGCTGTATTTGCCCAAAGCCTTTAGCCGAAAGACGAATAACTACACCAGGAATCCCGCCATCACGCACCAGAAGATTAGAACCAATCCCCACAATTGTTACAGGAATAGTTTCAGGAATATTTTGAAGAAAAAGAGCTAAGTCTGCTTCATCAGCAGGCTGATAAAAAAGTTCTGCCAGTCCGCCAGTGCGAAACCACGTCACCTTACGCATATTAACATTAGGCGTAAGTTTGCCTTTTATTCCACTTAACGCCGGTTGCAATCGCGCCAACAGCGCCTCACCATCAATGAGTTGAAAATTTATCATTACTATCAAGTACCACTAACTGATGAGGCAATGCACAAGCCCACTGTGTGATATTGCCAGCACCAAGAAAAACAACATAATCACCTGATTTAGCAAAAGTAGAGACAATCGAAACAACATCTTCTAGACAATGAATCAAACGCACATCACGATGACCAGCCATTTGAATGTGTTCTACCAATTCTCTAGCACCAAAACCAGCAACTGGCTCTTCACCAGCCGCATAAACGGGTGCAATCAACACTGTATCGGCATCATTAAAACAAGAAGCGAAATCATCAAACAAATGATACAAACGTGAATAACGATGTGGTTGCGCAATTGCAATAACACGCCCTTTTGCACTCTCACGCGCTGCACATAAAACAGCTTTTATTTCAACAGGATGATGCCCATAATCATCAAATATTTCAACACCACGCCAACTTCCTGTTTGCGTAAAACGCCGTTTTACTCCACCAAATTTTGCTAAACCCTTTTTTATAGATTCATTGGAAATGCCAAGTTCATGAGCAATGGCAATCGCCGCAGTTGCATTAGAAACATTGTGCCGCCCAGACATTGGTAAGATCAAATTTTTCAACTCAGTCTCTCTCCCTGTCTTGCGTGAACGAATAAAAACATCAAAATGCGTTTTTTGACCATCCATCGAAAGATTAAGAAAACGAACATCCGCCTGTGGATTTGCACCATAAGTGATCACCCAACGATCATCAATACGACTAGCCAACGACTGAACCTCTGTATGATCAAGACATAAAACAGCAAAACCATAAAAAGGTACATTCTCTACAAATTGCCGAAAAGCTTGGCGCACAGCACCAAAATCCCCATAATGATCCAAATGCTCAGCATCAATATTGGTAACAACAGCAATATCAGCAGGTAACTTTAAAAATGTACCATCACTTTCATCGGCTTCGACCACCATCCAATCACCTTCGCCCATACGCGCATTCGTTCCATAAGCATTAATAATACCGCCATTAATCACCACCGGATCAAAATGACCAGCGTCTAGAAGTGCTGCTACCATTGATGTAGTCGTTGTTTTACCATGTGTACCACCAACAGCAATTGCACGACGAAACCGCATAAGCTCCGCCAGCATTTCCGCGCGTCTCACAAGAGGCAAATGCTTTTCTTTTGCAGCAATATACTCAGGATTTGTTTTTTTTATAGCAGTAGAAAAAACAACAACCTCCGCATCTCCTAAATTTTCAGAGCGATGACCTATATAAACATTAATTCCTTTTCCTCGTAAACGTTCAACATTTGCACTTTCAACTTGATCTGATCCTTGAACTTTATAGCCAAGATTATGAAAAACCTCGGCAATTCCACTCATTCCAATACCACCTATTCCAACAAAATGGATAACGCCTATATTAAGCGGCATTTTCATCAAAAAACTCCTCTTTTATATCTGACAATGATCGCCCCACAATCAACCCTTCAACCATATCAGCAAGGCGACTAGTTGCATGAGGCTGTCCAACTTTTTTTGCAGCAAGCGCTTGTTTTCTCAATAAGTGCGGCGCACAACAAACTTCTGTTAAGAGAGAAGCGAGTCTTTGTGCGTTCAAATCTTTTTCTAATACAATTTGAGCACCTCCCACATGTGCAAGCAGTGCGGCATTCGCAGACTGATCATGATCGAGAGCATGAGGATATGGAACCAACAAAGCAGGCCGACCAATCACCGCTATTTCACAAACGGATGATGCACCAGCGCGGGATAAAATAAAATGAGATCGCGCCATACGTTCTGCCATATCATCAAAAAAAGAAGCAACTTCTGCTTGCACACCCATCATATGATAGGTTTTTATCAACTCTCCAGCTTCACCCCGAACTTGCTGCACAATCCGCAAGCGTTTACGGTTCTCATTATCCAACAAAGCAATCGCTGCCGGAACAATCTGTGAAAAAGAAGAAGCCCCTTGACTCCCACCAAAAATCAAGAAATGAAATGGCTTTCCACCCTCTGAAGAATGATAAGGGATTTCTGCTGCTTTGAGAACAGCCTCACGCACAGGATTCCCAGTCAAAAGTATTTTATGAGTATAAGTATTATTTTGCGACAACAAGCCACCTGCTATTGCATGCACAAAAGCTGCCAACATCCGATTGGCACGCCCCATAATAGCATTTTGCTCATGAATAAATGTTACACGCCGCGTTAAAGCAGCAACAATAAGAGGAGGAAAGGTAGGATACCCCCCAAAACCACCAACAAGAACAGGACGTAATTTATAAAAAAGCACCAACGATTGCCCCATTCCTTTTAACAAAGCCCAAAATGTTTTTATAAGAGCAAAAGGATGGCGTCCTGTAAATGTTGCCGATGAAAGTATATGTATATGCTCTTCATCAAAGCAGCGTACAAAACGTTGCGCTCTTCCATCCGTTGCCAAATGAACATCATATCCACGCTGCCTTAATTCAACGGCAAGTGCTTCTGCAGGAAAAAGATGCCCACCTGTACCACCAGCCACCAAAACAATAACTTTTTTATGAGTCATGAGTGGTATCCAAAACAGAAAGAGAGGAAAAAGCTGAAAGACGCGCTTCTGGCCAACGGCGTGTTAAACTAAGCAGAATGCCCATTGAAAGTGCAATTGCCACCATAGATGAACCACCATAAGAAATAAACGGTAATGTCATACCTTTCGGGGGTATTAAATGAAGATTAACTGCCATATTAATCGCTGATTGAAAACCTATCATCATTGCTATGCCAGTAATACCAAGACGTATAAATGAATCACGCGTATTCAGCGCTATATACAATGAGCGCATAACAATAAAGCCAAAAAGCATCATAATTAAGAGACAGAGGATAATACCATATTCTTCAGCAGCAACAGAAAACACAAAATCTGTATGGCTATCGGGAATGATACGTTTCACAGTTCCCTCTCCCGGTCCTTGCCCAAACCAACCACCATTCAAAATAGCTTCACGTCCTACATCCACTTGAAAGGTATCACCTTCACCTGTCAAAAAACCATTAATCCGTTCACGAACATGATGAAGAAAAAAATACGCCAAAAAAATTCCTACAATGCCTAAAATGATAAAGAGGAAAATAACAGTAAGGGGCACACCAGCAACAAAAAACAGACCACCCCATGTTGCACTTATTAAAAGTGTTTGACCAATATCAGGCTGTAGAACAAGAAGTATACAACAAAAAGCATAAAGCGCTGTAGCGAGCGTGTAACCAAGAATACCTCTACCTCGTATATGTTCTGAAAAAAACCAAGCAGACATCACAACAAACGCTGGCTTCATAAACTCTGAAGCTTGTATAGAAAAGCCAAACACAGGGATCCACCGTCGTGCTCCCTTTAACTCTGGACCAAAGAACAAGGTTGCAACCATAAGAGCAAGCGTTACAATAAGCAAAAGAGCACATACACGGCGAATATTACGAAGCGAGAAAAAAGAAACGGTAACCATAGTAAAAAACGCTGGAATACTAAAAATAATATGCCACCGAACAAAATAAAAACTATCAGCAATTCCGATTTTTTTCGCAATAGTGGGGCTCGCAGCAAAAGACAGCATAATGCCAATCCCCATTAAAATCAAACAAGCCGCAAAAATAGAGCGATCAATCGTCCACCACCAATTCGCAATTGGGTCTCTATCTGCACGTGTAATCATTATATCCACTTTATCCTTTTCATAATTCTACTCAAAGTGATACAGTTCCCAACTTTTTAGCAAACACTTCAAAAACTGAATTACACAAAAAAAGATTCTGGAGTATTAACGCAAAAATATTTTTTTAGGTTCATGTTTCTTTTAACTGCATAACAAAAGAAATAAATGCTTCTCCACGTATTTCATAATTTTTAAATTGATCATAACTTGCACAAGCAGGTGAAAAAAGGACCACAACCTCTTTCGCCTTGCAACGCATTGCATCAGCAGCAGCTTCATGCACTGCATTTTCCAAAGTTACGCTCATCGAAAAAGGAAAAGCAGATCCAATAACACTGGCAAATTCTTCCGCCGCAGTGCCAATCAAATAAGCTTTGTGAATTTTATGAAAAAAGCTTCTAAGAGAACTAATTCCACCTTCTTTCGCCTGCCCTCCCACAATCCAAAAAATATCATTAAAAGCAGAAAGCGCAGGAGCTGATGCATCTGCATTTGTAGCCTTGCTATCATTAATAAACAAAACCACCCCCATTTTACGCACCTGCTGCATACGATGCGCTAACCCTTTATAACTTGCTAAATGCTTGTTCATATGTGGATCAGTTATTTTTAAAACCTGCAATGTAGCTAACGCCATAAGAGCATTTTGCGCGTTGTGACTACCGCGCAATGCAGGCATATGAGCGAGATCTGCAAGCATCTGACGCTGCCCATAGCGAACAGAAAAGAGTTTAGTCCCATCCGCATAAAAACCATTTTCAACAAAGTTTTCTTTAGAAATTGCTTCAACGGGACGCTCTTCATGAACCAATTGTTGATACAAACCACGACAAGCAGCATCATCAACTGAAACAAAAGCATGAGAAGCCTCAGCAACTAAATGCCTTTTGCTCCGTACATAATGAAAAAAGCTACCATGGCGATCAATATGATCAGGCGCCAAATTCAATAAAATACCAACGGTTGGCTGAAGAGAGGGCGTGAGATCAATCTGAAACGATGAGCATTCAATCACATAAATACGTTTTTTAACAAATGGCTTAAGCGTCAATATTGCAGTACCAATATTTCCCCCCATTTGTACATCATAGCCCATCTGTTCCAAAAGATGAGAAAGCAAAGCTGTTGTTGTCGATTTTCCATTCGTTCCCGTAATAGCGACGAACGGAACATCCTGATCGCAAAAACCATGATGTTGTAAAAAATGATTGCGTGCACGAACAAATAACTCAATATCACCGATAATTTCTATATCTTTTTGACGTGCTTTCTCAACAACCCAATGCGGACAAGGATAAGTTAAAGGAACGCCAGGGGCTAAAATCAATGCAACAAACTCAGACCAATCCTCATGTCGAAGATCTCTTGTTGGAATATTTAGCCGACAAGCTGCTTGTACACCTGAAAAATTATCATCCCATGCAACCACATCTGCACCACCACACATCAATGCTTGCGCAGCAGATAATCCGGATTGCCCTAATCCAAACAGAGCAACTTTTTGACCTTTATAACACGTAACAGAAATCACACTTTCACCGCAATTTAAGTGTTGAAAGACCAATCAAAGCAAGAATGATCGAAATAATCCAAAAACGTATTACCACTTGGCTTTCAGTCCATCCTTTTTTCTCAAAATGATGGTGTATGGGTGCCATAAGAAACACACGCTTTTTTGTTAATTTGAAATAACCAACCTGAATAACAACCGAAAAACCTTCCAAAACAAAAAGCCCACCAATAAGAGCCAAAACAATTTCATGTTTGGTTGCCACAGCAACAATACCTAAGAGCCCTCCAAGAGCTAACGAACCTGTATCCCCCATAAAAATAGCCGCCGGAGGCGCATTAAACCATAAAAAACCAAGACCGGCACCAACAACAGCTCCCAATAAAACAGCCAACTCTCCTGTCCCCGCCACATAATGGATTTGTAGATAATCAGCAAAATTTATATTACCAGAAAGGTAAGCAATCAGAGCAAAAGAAAGGGCTGCAATCATCACAGGAACAATAGCTAGCCCATCAAGACCATCGGTCAAATTAACCGCATTACCAGTTCCTACAATCACAAAAGCAGAAAAAGGAAGAAAAAACCAACCCAAGTTGATAAAATAGTCTTTCACAAAGGGGAAAGCTAATCCTGGCGAACTAACTTGTAAGATCACAAAAGCAGCAATAACTGCAATCAAAAATTCCAAACTTAACCGTGCTTTACCAGAAAAACCTTTCTCGGTCTGTTTTGTTACCTTCAGATAATCATCATAAAAACCAATTGCCCCAAAAGAAAGCATAACAAACAACGATATCCAAAAATAAATATTCGATAAATTACACCACAAAAACGCCGATACCATAGTACCGGTTAAAATCATCAGCCCCCCCATAGTAGGTGTCCCAGCCTTTTTAAAATGTGTTTGAGGTCCATCAGCGCGAATTGGCTGCCCCTTTCCCTGCCGCAATTTTAGAGAAGCAATGATGCTAGGACCAAACAAAAATACAATAAGCCCTGATGTAAGCATCGCTGCTATAGTGCGAAAAGTAATGTAACGAAAAACATTAACGCCTGGAAGCCAGTCACTAAATGAAGAAAAAAACAGCATCATAGTACAAGAAACCTATTTAAATGAAAGAGAAACCGTTTTATAGTGATCAAGGAGTGCAACCACAATATCTGATGAATAAAGACTGCGAGATGATTTTATCATGAGCAGATCCCCACTGGAAATTTCTGCAAAAATGAGCGGTAAGATTTTTTCAATATTTTCAGCATAATGAACCCTAACGTATGCGGACAGATCAGTAGCTAAAGACTTCATTGCCTCGCCAAATAAAAAAACTGTATGAGCACCCGAAAGACAGATTGGCTTTAATAAATCACGATGGAATTTTTCACTATAAGCTCCGAGTTCAAGCATATCACCCAAAATAGCAATTCTCCTACCATTCTCCCCTACAGGCCCTGTAGCAAGTAGATCAAGAGCAGCACGCATAGATGCGGGATTAGCATTATAGCTTTCATCAATTAAACGAAATTCACCCCCTCTTGGTAAAGACAGGCGATAACAAACACCACGTCCCTCTTGAAGAGAAAAATGGTTCAAAGAAAGAAAAACAGGTTCCAAATCTACACCAATGGCATCACAAGCAGCAATAACACCTAAACTATTTTGTACAATATGTCGTCCTGGAGCACCAATTTTAACCCCCTTGTCTTGCCCTAAAATACGTACAATCATAGAGGAATAATCGGTTAGAAGACGTATATCTCTGGCCTGATAATCAGAGTTTTCAGCCTCACCAAAGCTTAAGATTTTTTTCACACCACATTGCTTTGCCTTTTGGACCAAATAAGAGAAAAAATCATTATCAGCATTTAAAAGGGCTACACCTTCATCATCTAATCCTTCAAAAATTTCAGCTTTTGCATCCGCTATTTCTTCAAGATTTTTGAAAAAACCCATATGTCCCGCAGCAATATGCGTAACCAAAGCAATATGCGGACGCACCAACTTCACCAGAGGGCGAATTTCGTCTTTATGATTCATCCCAATTTCAAAGATGCCATAATCACTCTCCACAGGCATTCGTGCCAAAGTGAGCGGTACCCCCCAGCAATTGTTAAAAGAAGCAGGATTTGCATGAACTTTTCCAAAATTTGCAAGTACTTGTTTGAGAGCTTCTTTGGTCGTTGTTTTTCCCACCGAACCTGTTATTGCGATAATCTTAGCTTTTGAACGCTTACGCGCGGCTTGTGCAAGTTTTTCTAAAGCTTGTAAAACATCAGGAACAACAATCAGTGGAGCGGATATTTTTTCCATTTCAGCCAAACGATTTTCTGCAACGATGAGAACACCTGCTCCTCGCGCACAAGCTTGCGCAGCAAAATCGTGACCATCAAGACGATGTCCTTTAATACAGAAAAAAATATCACCTTCTGCAAGAGTACGACTATCAATGGAAATCCCAGAAAAATTTTCTGGCACACACCCCACGAAAAAGCCATTTACTGCGGCAACAAGTGCTTGTTTATCCCATAAAGCTGTCATCTATTACGTTCCTGCAACGCATCAATTACTTTCAAGCGATCTGAAAAAGGATATGTTTTTTCCCCTATAATTTGACCATCCTCATGACCTTTCCCAGCAATAATTAATGTATCCCCTGCTTTTAAAAGCCCCACCGCATGAGAAATAGCTTCACCACGATCTGATATTTCTATTGCTCTTGGTGCTGCTTGTAAAATATCCTTGCGGATTTTTTCTGGCATTTCAGTGCGAGGATTATCATCCGTTACAATAACAATATCAGCCTTATTTTCTGCAATTTTTCCCATCAAAGGCCTTTTTCCTTGATCACGATCACCTCCGCAACCAAAAACAAGGATTAAACGTCCTTGTGTAAAGGGACGAACAGAAAGTAAGACCTGCTCTAAAGCTTCTGGTTTATGCGCATAGTCTATATAAACAGGAGCATTATTTTCTGTCTTTCCAACCAATTCCAACCGCCCAGGTGCTCCCTGCAAAGTTTCAAGCGAATGAAAAACCTTATCAGGAGAGACACCTGTTACAATTGCTAATCCCGCTGCCATAAGCGCATTGGTCACTTGAAAGTCTCCAGCTAGAGGCAAATCAAATGTATAAATATTGTTTTCAAGACGACATTCAACACACTGTTTCGAACGTTGGTGTTCGATACGATTAATGGTGATAAATTGCCCTTTACGCCCAATTGTTAAAACACGACAGCGCGCTTTCGTGACAGTATCAATAACCTTTTGCGAATAAACATCATCTGCAAAAATGAGAGCAGGCGCATCTTGAGGCAAAAGCGTATCAAACAACCTCATTTTAGCACGCAAATAGTCCTCTACGCACGTGTGATAATCCATATGATCACGCCCTAAATTGGTAAAAGCACCAGCAGTTAAACGTACCCCGTCAAGTCGGCTTTGATCAAGTCCATGCGAAGATGCTTCAAGGGCTGCATGTGTAACTCCTTCATGAGCAATTTCAGAAAGTAAACGTTGCAAGACTATCGGATCAGGTGTTGTAAGAGAACCATAATCATTCCGGTTAGGAGAAACAACACCCACCGTCCCTATACTAGCAGCACATAAACCAACATGATTCCAAATTTGCCGGACAAAAGAGACAACGGATGTCTTACCACTTGTCCCTGTCACAGCCACAACCGTTTCAGGTTGAGAACCGTAAAAACGCGCAGCTGCTCTCGCTAAACTATGACGGACATCACAAACACGTAAAACGGGAACAGGTAAATCTTCAAAAACAACATTATGATCTGTAACAATTGCTCGTGCACCACGCTTTAGTGCATCATTTATATAATGTCTACCATCACCTTGATTTCCTTGAACAGCGATAAAAACATAGCCCGGAAAAACTTGCCGAGAATCTGCACTTATTCCTGTTATCTCCATTGCAGAAAGGTTCTCATCTTCAACACATTCTGTAAAAACTTTTCCAAACAACATGATAGCGCACCTTTATATTAATTTTACCGTTGTTTAACGAAACTCGAACTGTTCTTTATGCTCAAAATAGGCTCGTACTCTTTTTCAAAATCTGGTTTTATTCCCAAAAAACTAGCTGAACGGCGAATAATGTTAGCAAGCATCGGCCCTGCATTCATTGCTGCTGTTGCTGAGCGCTGTCCATCTTCAGGCTGCGGTTCATCAATAATTGTTAAAACAACATAGGAAGGATTCTCAATAGGAAAAGCAGCAAGAAAACTATTGAAATTTTTTGTTTTAGAATATTTTCCATTTTCAACTTTTTCGGCTGTTCCTGTCTTACCACCAACGCGATAACCTTCTACCTTTGCATTACGTCCCGAACCAATATCACTGTTTAATTTATAAAGATAACGCATGTTTTGACTCGTTTTAGCCTGCAAAACTTGTTTTGCACGTTGCAACGCCTGTTCTTTTGTACGTTTTAAAAATGTAGGTTCAATCAACAAACCACCATTTACTAAAGCAGCAGCACCTACTGCTGTTTGCAAAGGCGTTGTTGCCATACCATGTCCAAAAGAGATCGTCATCGAATGGATATCTTTCCAATGAGGTGGCACAATAGGGTGTGCAACTTCAGGTAATTCCGTTGTCATTCGATCAAGTAAACCAAGTCGTTTCAAAAAATCACGATGTCCGTCAATTCCTATCGCCAATGCTTCCCTAGCAGAACCAATGTTAGAGGAATAAATGAAAACTTCCCATAGCGTTAAGAGACGATTTTTCCCATGAAAATCACGAATAAAATAATTTTGACTTGCTTTAATAGGTTGTGAAGCATCAATAACACTATTTAAATGAAAAAGACCTGAATCAAGTGCCATTGCGGTCGTAAAACTTTTAATAATAGATCCCATCTCAAAAGTTCCAGCAGTCATCCGATTTAAGCGATCACTTTTCAAAGCTTCAACAGGATTTCCAGGGTCAAAACCTGGTAGTGATACCATAGCCAGAACTTCATTCGTGTGGATATTTAAAATAACAGCTCCTGCCGCAATCGCTTTATAACGCTTCATTGCTTTCTTAAGCTCATCATGCACAATTGTCTGAACACGCACATCAATCGAAAGCTGAACTGACTTTAATGTTTCTTCAGTTGCAAGACCAGCTGCACGCAAGGCACTCAAACCAGCATCATCAATATATTTTTCCATCCCCGCTATGCCTTGATTATCAACATTCACCATGCCGAGAATATGCGAAACCACAGATCCACTCGGATAAAAACGACGGATTTCAGTACGAAACCCAATTCCAGGAATACCAAGAGCCATAATTTGCGTCTTCTGTATTGGCGTTAACCCACGCTGAATCCAAGAAAAACTAGACTTTCTTTTTAAGCGTTTATAAGTTTCTTGCCAATTGAGATCAGGCAAAACTGTTGAGAGCAATTCAATGGTTTCATCTACATCAATAATACGTCGTGGTTCAACAAAAAGCGAATAAGTTTTAATATCTGTTGCCAACAAACGACCATTACGATCAATAATATCGGGTCGTGCAGTCAATTGAAGAACACTAGGTCCTTTTGCTTCTTCAATCTGCCCACCTTGAAGCCCATAAGAAATAAGACAAGCTCCCATAACACCATATAAAATAAGAAAACAGAACAAAGAAAAAAGCAAGCGTGGTCGACTAGAATAGGAACGACGAGCAGGGAAGTTTTGAATATCTAGCGGATTCTTTAAACGCTTTTTCTTCTGCGAGAATAGAAAGTATGATTTCATCACCGCACGCCTTTTTGAACAATGCAGTTCTCCTGAGAAGCGTGATTATGCGCCAAAATATCCTTACCATCGTCCAAGATATTTTGTTTAATCACTTCTTCAATTGGATCGTGTACACGTACCGGAATATCCCCAAGCTCTACTACTTGTCGAGGCTGCATGATCTCTAAACCAAGCTCTTTTTGATAACGCTTCGCAAGTTTTTGCATTCGTGAAGGCTCTATCATCACAGCCCATTCAGCATGAAGCAAATTCACTGTATTTTTTGCTGCAGCAATTTCATGTTCAAGACGACGAACTTCGTTCATCCGCTTTTGAACATCATATTTCACCTTATAAGTAAGACCTGCCATACAAATCATAATCATCACTAAAATCATATCAAATGTACGAAAAACTGTCATTTTTTTCCGCCTTCAAAACTGGCAATCTCTGCTAAATCAAATAATTTCATATCTGAAACAAGACTCTCGGCCTCGGTACGTATCCCAATACGCAATCTCGCAGAGCGTGAACGAGGATTTTGCTGTAGCTCTTCTTTAGTTGCAGTGATCCCACCTTTAAACAAAGGAAAAAATGTTGCTGGAACTGTCTCTATTTCAGGAAGATAGCGCGATCTCATACGCTCTCCTGAACGAGCAGAAAAAAATCTTTTGACCATACGATCTTCAAGAGAATGAAAACTTACGACACCCAGACGGCCTCCTGCTTTTAAAACGCGTTCAGCAGCAAATAAGCCACGCGCAAGTTCACCAATTTCATCATTAACATAAATACGAAGAGCTTGGAATACACGCGTTGCAGGATGAATGCGATCTCCACTTTTACGGCCCACCAACTCCTCGATGGCATGAGCAAGATCACCTGTACGCAAAAAAGGTTGAACGTGGCGGCGCTTTTCAATCATCCGTGCAATTCGGCCCGCATAGCGTTCTTCCCCTAATATTTTAAAGATTCGCGCTAAATCATCACCTTTTAAACGATTGACAACATCTGCGGCAGTAAAACCATTCTGAGCCATTCGCATATCTAATGGGCCATCTTTTTGAAAAGAAAACCCCCTCTCAGCTTCATCAAGCTGCATTGAAGAAACACCAATATCCAAAATAACAGCATCTACCTTCTCTTTCACGACACTCTCTAACTGTGAAAACTCCATCTGCACTAAACGAAGTCGTGGAAAAAATTCATCAACAAGCAATTGCCCCTTTTCAATTGCATGAGGATCACGATCAAGAGCAATAACCTCTGCACCCGCGTTTAATAAAGCACGCGTATAACCACCAGCACCAAAGGTGCCATCAATGACTCTTGCCCCAACCAATGGCATAAGCCCAGCTAAAACTGGCTGCAATAACACTGGAATATGGCGTTCAGCTCTGTTACCCTGCTCTGTCAAAATAATCCGTCTTGATTTATGCCTTTTCAAATCAATAGCCATCAGTGGCAACTGATATCAGAATAACAAAAGCCTCAACTTTCATGTCTATCACAATGAAAGAACATAAAGCTAAAGTTAACCCTATTACACATCCTAACGCATTATACTTAAAAAAATGTTATATAATTAAAAAAACACGCTTGTTTAAATATAAACTTCAAACACGCGACTTCATGAGAAAAAAGCCCATGTGCAATGCCAGTGGTGTATGATATCAATCATAGAATATCAGTCGGCCTGTAAGCCGGGTTCTGTATGGTAAAGCTTACACTCTACGTGGCAACCATTCATCTGGGACGGATGTTACCATCCGCCTCATGCAACCCACCCAAATGACTCGCCCGGAAAACGGCTGCAAGCTAAGCCTTGCGCGTCATTTCTATTCGGTCTTGCTCCCGGTGGGGTTTACCTTGCCACATTCATTACTGAATGCGCGGTGGGCTCTTACCCCACCCTTTCACCCTTACCTATAAAAATAGGCGGTTTGCTTTCTGTGGCACTTTCCCTAGGGTCACCCCCGCCGGGTGTTACCCGGCACCGTTTTTCCATGGAGCCCGGACTTTCCTCACCTGCCGCCTTTAGGCATTGGACAAGCGCGGCTGCCCAGCCGACTGACGCACCATTTATAAAACATTTTTAGTCAAGTGAAAAGTGCACCCTCAAGATATTTTATAGCAAATACATCACTTGCAAGGTCATTTTTATTTTAATGAAGCCAGATAAGTTTTCACTTTTAAGCAATATTTCGCTGAAATGGAATTCATTTTTTTTGCAGCATGACCTGCATTATATTTAAGGATCGTGCCACACGTATTCCCACCACTGAGTTTATATGCCTGCGCCAAATAACGCATACCATATTCAAGATTTGTCGCAGGGTCGTAAAGATCTTGTACAGAACCATTAAAACCCAACCCTCGCGCTGTAGAGGGTTTAATTTGCATCAAGCCTATTTCGCCAGCAGCCCCCTTTGTATGCGCCTTATAATTACTTTCAACTCTTACAACAGCATGTGCTAAATTAACAGGAACATTATGCTTATTTGCGAATTTCTGAATAAGGGATTCATAAGGACGAGCAGAAATTCTAGAAGCAATAATCACTGAGCTTTTATTTGAGTCCGCAACATTTAAAATAGTACGAGCCAAACTTATATCAAACACAAAAAATACAGCAAACGCTGCACTTAAAAGGATCTTCACAAATTGCATTTTCTTTCTCTTCATTAAAACATTCTCAAAATCCTAGCCGGTATGGCTTTGCAGGCGTATTTTACAGAAAAAAAAAGCTAAAGAGCGGCTTGAAAATGAAAATATTAAGACAGTTTCAAGATAAATTTTTGCAAAAAAAGAAAAACTCTCAGCTTACTCATTATATATTTCTGTATCTCATAAAATATCGAAAAATAAAGAAACTATAATGAAGGTGTAAATGTGCAGAAAAAGTAATTAACTCTATCAATTACTGATAGAGCTACAGCACAGCCAACTTTTATCTTTTAGCAAATAAAAATAACATTTAAAAGCCTCTGCTATTTTTTATATGAGAGATTATTTAAACCTTTATTGAGATCAATTCCATAATCACAAAAAGCAACATAAACTAGAATATCCTCACTCAATGCCCTCGATACCGCAAAGATTCTACTAAAAATACAAACCGTTATCGACTCATTCCTTGACGGTAAACACCTACTGCAAAAACTTTATGCCAGAAAAACCATCTACAAAAGACAATCCCAAAGCCAATAATTGTGTATAAGAAGTTTACAAATATGCGCAAATACAACAGTCGCTAACCGTATGAAAAATTTAATAACTACTTCTATCCATTTTTGGAAAAATTCTATAAAGAGGCAGAAAAAACAACTTTAAGATCATCTGAACAAAAATTTATATTGCTCATCCCCATTTAAATATTTTGCCCACATACTATGATCTCATCAACCTCTCAAAATCCTATCCTTATCTTTAGGATATAGACAAAGAAACATTCTAAAAACTGCAGAAAAAAGCGGAAATTCAAGTGTTGTACCATTTTCTACCCTTAATAAGATCAAATAGAAAACGGATAGTAAAACTCTCCTACACGCTTTTCAAAACCTCACGAAAAGCTGGAAAAAAGATCCTTAAAGTCAACTGTAAATACACATTTTTTTAAAGAAATGACTAAAAATAAGCATCCGCAATGGAAGGACTAGAAATCGCTTTTAACATAGCCATAGCAACAGTATCACCCAACTTCCGTGCATGCTCATCACTTTGACCCCTCGCGGAAGCAGCAGCAACGGTATCTCGACGTACTTGCTCGATGAATTTCTTTTGTTGTTGAGGATTCATCTTAGAAAGCTTGTTTATAATATCTGGAAAAGACAACGCCAATCTTTCTAACAGCATCTCCTCTGTTACATCAACCTGCCGAGAAGAGAAAGAGCGCTTAAACAAAATTTGATAAACCACACCATTTCGAAAAATAAAGAGACTGGCCCCAAAAACCATGAACACAAACAAAATGAGAACACCACGACGCCAGCAAAACTGCATTATCTGCCCCTAAACATTATGACATACAAAGCACATCCCCACACACATTGTTCACCGAAGTACAGAACAAGTTTTAACTTATTAAAAACCCATAACAACCTAAACTTAATGTTCTTCAATTATACGCTTTATAAGGCCAATTGTATACTTTATACAGCCTTATAACACTTCATCAAACTTTAACACCGAATTCTAAAAAGCCTGACTGAGGAAATCCTCAGTCAGGCACGACAATCTAAGGGATCCACGCGGGGGGGGGGGGGAGGAGGTTCCCTGATCGTCTTCTCGCATCGACCGAAGCCGATGCAATATTCTTGCTATGAAACAAAATGTTTTAAACAACAAGAAATTCTTATCATCTTCCACGCAAAAAACATATAAAAAATTATAAATCGCTTAAAAGTGGAAAAATTTAGGCAAAAAATACTCAAAATGATCCAATTTGGAGCAATTTTATTTCAAGAAGAATCAAGAATCTATGATCATCATAATTTCATAATCATTTTTCCAGAAACTTCAGTACCACAAACATTTTAAATACAAGCGATTCATATAAACTTCCCCTATGAAAGAAAAAACGTATAAGAGCAGCAAGCACTTAATCAACAGTTCTCACCACAATAATCAAAATATGGATCTTTTAACCATTTAAGATTATATAAAATTAAAACCCCAAACGTAATTTATTCCGAATCATTCACTATCGGAAATTAAGGTTTCTACAGATTATTTTATAACCAGCAACAGACTCTAACCACTCTCATAAGTGACAAAGATTAGCAGAAATATTTTCCCCATCTCTACTGCTTAACTCTCTCACAAAATGATAAAATTGCAATTTCTGTATCCCAACATTACTATACTTCTCTCTCTGTTAAGGAGATAGTACCTTCGTTTTTCTATTCGCGTTCCTTTATGGAATCATATTCCTCACAAAAACTGCACACCATTGTACTGCCCATTCACACCTTTGCTTTAAAGAGACACCTTACTTTGCTTCCAATCCATCTTCCAGCACCATATTATATTTACCTGCTCCCCATGTTACCAACATGCTCTTGCATGTAGACAACTCATAAGAAGCATAATTTATTCCTTTCTCAAACGGTTTTTATTCATACTTTAATCCCTCTTGTGACATGCAAACAAACAATTCCTTCGATTCTGAATCAGTGGTTTGAAGTGAAAAAATATTCTTCTATTCAGAATTCTCATTCAAGTTGTAAAAAAAATAAATTACCATTACTAAGTAATACATTGATCAATTAACAAATACTGTACCAACATGCATTAAATGACTATTCAAACGACTTTTACTCTATAAGAATGCCTTTAGTTATACAGCCTACACACCCACATATTGAGCCACCAGTATCTAATGCACAAAACACAATACCAGTGCAAAAAGCAAAAATTCTTCAAAGACTTACTAAAATTTTACCTTTGCACTTTTAATTAAAAAAACAGAGAATAAAACACGTTAACATATAATTATGCAAACTCTAGTTCTTTGTCTTTGATATCATCTACCAGTAAACGCGAATCACGTGCAAGCCAAAGCGTAACCATTAGCCTCTCATTATTTTCATTTTGCATAGGAGCAAGACAAACCGTTTGTTCTAAAATAAGCCCCGCGTCTTTAAGCCATTGTTCTATTTGTGAGTCTGAAAACCCAAGATGCATATCTGCATGGTAAGAATATGAAGACTCCGCCGCATAGCGAACAAAGTCCACAATCAGTAAACGCCCATGAGGGCGCAAAACACGTGCCACCTCATTAAGAGCCATCTCAGGATTTTCAAGAAAATGTAAAGCCCAGTGAAGAATGACCAAATCAAAAGTTGTATCTCGAATAGAGAGATGCAAAACATCGCTATCAAGTACAACTTCAAATGCACGTGTATAAAGACTTGAAAATAATTTTAAGATAGGGTCTGGATCTATACCAATACCCAACATTGTATCAAATGGTTTATCGCCAACGATTTCAAGTAAAGCGCTTTCCACAACATGATCCGCAATATGGGAAAATCGAAATGCATCCCATTGCGCTTTATTTTGTAAAAAATATTTCTTTTCCTTTTTTCGGTGCTGCTTTTTAACCTCCACCAAACGCGCTAAATCGTGTACCAGCTTCACATCATGCTTTGACAAAGCTGAAAGAGCGGCCATTACAATATCTTTACCCCAACAACCACGACAAAGCTTAAAATAAATCCGATCTCCCGTCTGATAACGCTCAATCAACCGTGCCTCGTACAATAAACGTAAATGCCATAAAACACGCGATTGCGACTGAGCAAGGATAAAAGTAAAATCAGAAATCGTTAAATCTTCGTAGCACAAAAGTACAAGAACACGCAAACGACTTGTCTCTGCCATCGTTTTCAGGAGTACAATCATTGCATCCAAACTTACTATTTTTTTCATCATATTCCTTACTGCTCAGATAAGCATTTATTCCTATTAATAGAAAACCAAGCAGAAGGCATAGAGTTGCATCACTTCTATTTATATTGTTTTCTGACAAGCTGAACAACAAGCAACTCCAAAACTAACGGCCCCTTTATTCTCGTGATTCTAGAGAAAATATTGATACTGCAATCGCAAAACTGTGTACAAAAACTTACAACTCTCCCTTATAATTTTATAAGTACTGGGTGCTCATACACGTAACTGGCATATAAAGCATGATACATATCCCATGAAGAATATAATCAAAATTCTACATTCTTATTTCTATCTTATGAAATGCGATGAATAAAACTTTTCAACATGGTGCACGCACTCTCATTTAAAAATAAAGATAATATCAGACACCATCTTTATTTTCTCAATCCAATTATACAAAATATAAAATTCTAGCGTGTAAACGGCTTATAATTTACACGCTTAAGATTAAGAGATTCTGCGCCGAGACGGCGAACCTTATCAGCCTCATATTCGGCAAAATTACCTTCAAACCATTCCACATGACCATCACCTTCAAAGGCCAAAATATGCGTTGCCAATCGATCAAGAAACATACGATCGTGTGATATGATTACTGCACAACCAGCAAAATTTTCCAATGCATCTTCCAATGCACCCAAAGTTTCTGTATCAAGATCATTTGTAGGCTCGTCAAGAAGAAGAACATTGCCTCCTTCCTTTAAAAGTTTAGCCAAATGTACACGATTGCGTTGCCCTCCTGATAAATTCGCCACCTTCTGCTGTTGATCTGCACCCTTGAAATTAAACGCACCACAATAAGCACGACTATTCATCTCATATTTCCCCAACTTAATAATATCATTCCCACCAGAGATTTCTTCAAAAACGGTTTTATCGCCGGCCAACGAATCGCGATTCTGATCAACGTAACTCATGTGAACTGTTTCACCGATGCGTATTTGACCTGAATCCGGTGGTTCCTGTCCCGTCAACATTTTAAACAAGGTAGATTTTCCCATACCATTAGCACCAATGACTCCAACAATACCACCAGCAGGAAGTTTAAAAGAGAGATCATCAATTAACACACGCTCACCATATGCTTTAGAGAGATTCTCAACTTCAATGACAACCTGCCCTAATCTTTCTCCAATGGGAATAATGATTTGCGCCTCTCCAGGACAACGCTCACGTGCAGCCTGAACTAACTCATCATAGGCCTTAATTCGAGCCTTTGATTTTGCTTGCCGCCCTTTTGGGCTAGAAGCTATCCATTCTTGCTCACGTGACAATGCACGCTGACGAGCAGCCTCTTCACGACCTTCCTGAGCCAAACGCTTAGCTTTCGCCCCCAAATAAGCGGAATAATTCCCCTCATAAGGAATACCTTTACCGCGATCTAATTCTAAAATCCAACCCGTTACATTGTCGAGAAAATAACGATCATGCGTAATCAAAAGCACCGCACCAGAATATTCACGTAGATGCCTTTCAAGCCAAGCTGTAGTTTCAGCATCCAAATGGTTTGTCGGTTCATCCAAAAGCAATAAGTCGGGTTTTGACAAAAGTAATTTACAAAGAGCAACACGCCGCTTCTCACCTCCTGAAAGTTTTGCCACATCCTCATTTGCTGGTGGACAACCAAGAGCAGCCATAGCCATTTCCACTTGACTTTCTAAATCCCAAAGATTCTGGCTATCGATAATATCCTGAAGTCGTGCACTTTCATCAGCCGTTTCTTCACTATAATTCATCATTAACGCATTATAACGCTCGACAATGGCCTGCTTATCCGCAACACCTTCCATCACATTGCCGCGCACATTTTTACTTGCATCAAGAAGAGGTTCTTGCGGTAGATAACCACAACGTGCCCCTTCAGAAAGCCATGCCTCTCCTGTATATTCCTTATCTAGCCCAGCCATAATACGTAAAATGGTTGATTTACCTGCACCATTCGGTCCTAAAATACCGATCTTTGCATCTGGATAAAAAGACAAATGAATGTTCTCTAAAATTTTTTTATTGCCATAAACTTTATTAAGCCCAGCCATGTGATAGATAAATTGACGTGCCATAAATTTCTCTTTATATTGTGCGGTATTAAAGGTTAAAACTTTGAAAAAATTGCTTTTCTTAAACTACGCGATAAGCAGCGCTTGCGCTATATTAAAAGCTTCTCACTATATTGATACACTTTTTCTAATCTCACAAGCCCTATTACGGTTCTGAATGCAAAAAAACACCTCTTCGAAGAGAAAAAAGAAAATTTTTTTAGCTGTACCTGAAGCGTGTTATCAAACATCGCCTCTTTTTTTCCTACCAGATATAACAGTGTGTTTTTATCGTATTAAGCCGACTTACCAATGCAATAATGTATCACCCCAAAAAACAGTTCTCTATGCCCCCTCTTTTTTTGCTTTGTGGGCTTTACATTATGCAGTAAAAAACCCTTCCTTTTTTTCATCAATTTTGTGTTACGGGAAACAATGGACTTCACCCCTTGCATTGATGTGGCTTAAGTTACGCTTACAGAATGAACGCCGCCTTATGGGATCTGACGTCCCAAGCTTGAAGATCATGCAAGCTTTGCGCCATCACGTAGCGATTAATGACTACAGTGCACTTCCCATTGGTACATGGTTGCAATTTATAAAAAATTATAAAACAAATTGTAAAAACTTATCTACTCCTCTTTTTTGGCTTGATAATTATAAAAATAATACCAATATCCATGAGATTGTCTCAAAACTTCAAGCCTTTTAAAATACCATAAACGCAAGTCTCCTAACAGGAATATATTCATGGAAAAAAAAGCCTTAATCGTCATTGATGTGCAAAATGACTTCTTACCAGGTGGAGCACTTGCAGTACCACAAAGTGATACCATTTTACCGGCTGTCAATAATCTCATAGACCATTTTGATCATGTCATTTTAACCCAAGACTGGCATCCTAAAAACCATTGCAGCTTCGCTTCCTCCTATCCTGAAAAAATACCCTATGATACCGTCAACCTTGAGTACGGCCCTCAAATACTTTGGCCGGATCATTGCATACAAGGAACACAAGGAGCAGAGTTTCATACATCTCTCAGAGCTGAGAAAGCACAACTCATCCTTAGAAAAGGCTATAATCAAAAAATTGATAGCTATTCGGCCTTTTTTGAAAATGATCAAAAAACACCAACAGGCTTACAAGTTTATCTCAAAGAACATGGTTTTACTAAGCTCACCATGTGTGGCTTAGCAACCGATTTCTGTGTGGGATTTTCTGCACTTCACGCCATACAATGCGGCTTTAAAGTCAGCGTTTCATTAAACGCCTGTGCTGGTATTGATCTAAACGGATCACTTAATACAATGCTTAAAAATATGAACAAATCCGGTATAGAGCTCTTAATGTCCTCCTAAAATATCTTCTTTTATCCTGCTATTGCAACGCATAAAAAAATTTTAAATTCATTCAGACACAACATGCTTATTCAGATAGATGACCCTTAAAACGAAGAGAAGAATAAAATGCCATTCCAATAATAGAGACCCCCACTAGTCCTGTAAATACTTCAGGAATCGATATAATAGTTTGCAGATACATAATCACTGCAAGTACCAAAATTGCATAAAAAGCACCATGCTCCAAATAACGATAATGCAACAACATCCCTGATTCGACCAACATAATCGTCATAGAACGAACATAAAATGCACCTATGCCAAGACCAATTGCAATAATAAAAAGATTGTGTGAAAAAGCAAAAGCCCCAACAACGCCATCAAAAGAAAAACTAGCATCTAAAATTTCTAGATATAGAAATGCACCGGCTCCCCCTTTTGCAATCGTAGTTAACGATGTTTTTGGAGTATCCAAAAGCGAACTGACAACGTCGACACCTATAAACGTCAAAAGTCCATAAAGGCTAGCAAGTAAAAAAGTCATTTTATTTTCTGTTACAATCTGTTCTGAAAAGAACAATATCAAAGTCAAAACGATTGCAATATCAATACCACCAAGAGCCCCAAACTTTTGAGCAGATTTCTCTATAAAAGAAAGCCAATGCACGTCTTTTTCAGGATCAAAAAAATATTTCAAACCAACCATCATGAGGAAAGTTCCTCCAAAAGCCGCAATTCCCACATGAGAATCTGTTAAGATTGCGGCATATCGATGTGGTTCCCATATCGCTAATTTTACTGCCGAAATTGGATTAATCCCAACAGCAACGGCAACCACCAATAACGGAAAAACAATCCGCATCCCAAACACAGCCACCAAAATGCCCCATACCAAAAAACGACCGCGCCATAACGGATCCATTTTTCCAAGAATACGTGCATTAATAATGGAATTATCAAAAGATAAAGAAATTTCCAAAATTCCTAAAACACAGCAAATAAAAAAATATTTAAGAAAACCAGTAACACTTCCTGTTTCAAACCAACCAATAGCCCCTCCCATAAAAATGCCAACAATCGTGAAAAAAAAAGCCCATCTAAAATAGCCTAATAGGGCCATGATCATTCCTCAAAATTTATTTCTTTAATTCATCTTCTATGGTGCAGATTGAATATGATACAGAGCGGAAGATTATATCTATTAATTAACGCAAAAATATCTATTAATTAACGCAAAAATAGATAGAATCTACATGGCGAATCTATATGGAATTTCCTGCAGAAAAAACAAGAGAAGATTCGTTAATTCTATTTGAAATCTATATTAATCTTAAACAAGATGTCATACAATAAAGCCAAAAATCACTTTCTATCCATTAAAATTAAAAAAAATAAAGAGAAATAAAGTTATAAATGTTGACATTACATCATGAGATATTAATACATAGTGTGCCTTTATCGGTCAAAACCGATACCATGATGATTTACTGAGGGAGATAATTCGTGGCACGTCCTGAAACTGAGTCAAAAACTATATTTGGAAAACGTTTACGTTATGTACGCCTTGCTTTAGGGGATCCATCACGTGAAGCACTAGCTAAAAGTTTTAGCATGACAAAAAACTCCATCGCTTTTTATGAGCGTGGAGAAAGAGAACCTAATCTTAGTGTATTACAAACATATCGCACGCTGTACGGTGTCAATATTAATTGGCTTTTAACGGGACAGGGAAAAATGTTTGACAGCGAATATACAAAAGGTGACTTTGACTGGAACTATTTCATAAAAAAAATTGAGGGGCTTGAAGAGATTCTCGCAAGCAATGATCATGGTGAAAAATCAAATCAAGAAAAAATTGATAGCTCTTATGAAAAGTTGCAGCAATATTTGTCAAAACAAGGCTTCTCTAATAGCCTTACCCCAAAGGTTGCAACATCTCTGATTGATATGAAGGCAAAAATGGCCAATTCCTACACTCTTAGCTTGTTCATTGATTTGCTCATTCGAAGTGTATCGCAAAAAGAGATTATAGCTAATCAATAGATATCCTTATCACAAAGAATAACAAAATAAATGCAAACTTTATCAGCACGGAAAGAAACGCTTCTACTTTTCCTATGCTGGTAAAACCTGATGCATTTTATAAATTTTATTTCTATAATAAAATATTTGAGGCTATCTTATTAACAAAAACAAAAGAAGTTTCTAATAAAAATAGAAATATAACATAATTAAAATTACAAAAATAATTTTTATAGTATAAAATACCTATTTATGCATTATTGACAATAAATATTTTCTTGTTACAAGATACGGTTCTCATAGAAACTATTGTTTGAGATCAAAAAAATGAAGGGGAATATATTGACTACTCACTATAGAGACATACCTTAATTTTTATAGTCAAATTGGTTAAATATTTATCCTGCAAATTATCGGCTATTTTATGAGGTGGAAAGCATGTTTTTTGAGGTGTTTCAAGGAGTTCACAATCAATGGTACTGGCGTCTAATCTCAGGAGATGAACAAAAAATCGCTTTTTCTAGTAAAGGCTATCCAACGAAACAGGATATCCTGATAAATATTGAGCAAATAAAAGAAATTACGCATAAAGCACTTATTAAAGAACTACAACCCTAACGTTCTTTACTATTAATGAATTTTTTTACTTTGTATGGTTGGAATTTCACACCACATTTTGGTGATGAATAAAGGGAGCTTATTTTCCCTCAATAGAAGAGCTTTTTTGTAATTCCTAATATACAAAGTAACATTAAATAAAGCTTTTTACAAATGCTATTCCTGTCTTCAAACCGACAATTAAACTACTCTTGAATCTATCAACCAGCAAATTTCTCAAATCTTCTGTCTTTTCGTAATAGTAATAAACGTAATAGAACACATATAAATTATGAATATAATTTTCCGCCAGATACCTAATATTTTCTGTGTACATCTTTCTTTCTCTATTTTGGAGTCGGATCATCATAACAAATATGTCTGCGTCATACCTTCACAAAAAAATAGGCATCCTTCTTTCTTGCTACTTCCATACCTTTTTTATGCTGTTGGTTAAGGCTATTTTCCCATCATATACCTCATCCTCCCCAAAAAGCCTACTACCTCCAAAACTTTTTTCAGCAACATATACATCACTACAAATTTTTACATTGCCACTAACAACAACCTTCCCATAGACTTGAGTGCTTTCATAAACCATAACATTGGAGTAAACTGAAAAATTATCCAAAAACATAAGCTCACCACTAACTCATTCGTCACTTTCATATAGTGAAGGTTTACCTCTCCCGCTATCCTCAACCTCTTTAAGCACCGCTCTACAACGTTTCCAAAAATTTTTAATGCACAGATCGGATGCAAAATACGAATACAATCACTTTTTCGCGTCATCTTCAAATTTAATCGTTTCATGATGTTGCTTCATGACTTCCTCGTACTGTTTAATTTGTTTTTTCAGTTTTTCAATTGTTTGTTCACGTCTTTTAATCACCATGTTTTGCTCTCTAATTGCCCTATCTCGTTCTTCAGTTATTTTCATAGAATCCCTTAAAAACTCATACTTTATCTTTCTTGCCTCTTCTTTAAGGGCTTTAACCTGATCACAATAATAAAAAACCAACCGAAACATAATCCCACTAAAAAGCAAAACAACAAACACAGCTCCTAATAAAATTTCATTCAAACTCATTTTGATCTCCTTTAGTTGCTATTAAATCAATCATCTCGATCAATTTGTTTTATTTCGCCCTCCATCAAAAAAAGAAGACAAAACGACATATGCCAAGTACAAAAAATCGCACTCGGTACCCTTTATTTTCTCCATAAAAACACACTGACAAATGATGCAAAACAGCCCTATAAAAGCTGCAAAAATCCATACCTTCTCGCCAATTATTTGCACCGTATTTATTTACATAAAACATCAAGATAAAAACGATTTCAAACGATGCTAACAGCACAACAAACCCGATAGACGCCTTCCCCACATCGTTCTTTTTTACCTCTTTTATATCATGTAAAACGTAGCTACCTATGCGAATCTCATTATCATTGCAGCAATCTTCATAGCCACAAACCTCAGCATGACCGTAAACTTGTGCCTTCCCATGAATCGTTGCATAATCGCAAACTAAAGCGTTAACATAAGTTTTAGAATTTTTGGAAATCTCTACAGAGTTATAAACTTGGGCATTGCTATATACACGAACACCGCCGTCAACATGTACATTGCTACTAATCTTGAAATTACAGTAAATCTTTGTCTTTTCGTAAACATGTAGCCTACTGCGAACCTTTAAACTACCATATACTAGTGCATTTCTGTAAACACAAATGAAGCTCGAAACAGGCAATATACAATATATCTGTGCACTATCATAAATAATGCTATCATGAAAAATACGAGCATCGTTATAAACTATGACGTTAGCAAAAACACATTCATCTACGATACAGCATCTACCACTCGTATTAGATTCTACCCAACAATCACCTTCGTGACCGAGGACACCTTCATACTCTATAAAATCATCATGATCACTTTTTTTGATGTTTCCAAAGTCTCTTAACACGCGCATATACCGTCTAACAGTAACCTAATCTATTAAAACAAAAGGAAAACAAACGTTCTTCGTCCATAAATTTGTATTTTTTCTAACAGCCATACCCCCTTACCCTTAAAGCTGTGAAGCCTCGCTATATCCGCACATCATCTTAACGCGGAAATTTCTTACAAATGCCAATGTTGGGGTATATCTTGATTTATAATGGCGCTGCGTATACTATCAGTGACATTTCATAAACACACCAAGTGTATTTCCGTCTCTGGTTATACGCGTCCACTCTGTCACAATCGTGGAACTAAGCAACCATTTTTTATTGATTCGAATCTGAAAGTGTATGCGGACATTTTGTTATTAGTAAAAAACAACTCTATACCCTTCATAAGCGAAAAGCTACGCATGGATATTTTGACGCTCCTTGTATCATATATTCTGGATTCGCAGTGCAATATTAACGCTATAGCGTAAATGTGTAAAGGTCTAAAAATGAAAAAGACTGAAAAAGATTGGTTCCAACGCTTAATTGAATTGATAAAAAGTGATGGACGCACAATGATTGAAATAAGCAAAGCCGCAGGCTGTGGACAAAACTACGTACAACAAATGATAAACGGGGGGAAAAGACCCTCTGTAGACAAACTTATGGCTATTCTTAACACACTCGGAAATGCTAGCGCCATATATGTAATAACTGGTTTTAACATCTCCGATGAAGATTTAAAACTCATAGCTTTGATTTCGTCTGGAGATAAAAAGAAGATTGAAGCTTTAAGTATTCTGTTGACTGATCAGCATTTGTAAAGCTTTCTACTATTTTCAATATCTCTTTCTTTTGAGCTGTAGATAAAGCCTCCCATTTCACGATAATATCAGATAAAGTAACCTCAAATTTTTCGTCATTCTTCATAGCTATACTCCATGTAGTCAAACTATATAACGCCAAAGCGTTTATGCATACCACATACCTTAGAAAAAATATTTGCAATAGGTAGTATGGAAGTAGTTGTATACAAACTTGTTTTATAAAATCAGATGAAATTCTGTTGATTATGTACCATGACGAAACAAAAACCATCACACGGTCCAGACCTTTTTATGAAAAAACTGGTATTATCACTTTTATCAATAACGCTCATAATGTTACGCAGATCTTGCGATTCGAACCAGTAACTAATCGACGTGAAAATACCTCTAAAGACGTTGCTGAACTTTACGTGAGAGAATACAAAAAAGCTTATTTTGAAAGAAAAATATATCACAATTTTATTCTACACAGCACTATCTATGTTTTTAAACGATATCACAAAGCAAGAACATAACAATGCAATAATGTATAGTTCTTATGAACAGCAGCGCTACCTATAACTCTGTAACATGCCTTTCAAAGAAAGGCGCCTTCTCTGTGAAAGCATCCTTGAAATACCGGCAGAGAGATCTATCATGAACAAAAATCGAAATACTTAAAAAGATACAATGGGTCAAGTCCTAATAATGTCCGAACATAAGTTGCGCAAACATTTACCAAAAGAAGAAGGGATTTTCAGCTTGTAAAAAGAAAACATCTGAAACATCTATGAACCACATTCTTTTGTAAAAGCTTGCATCGTGATAGTGCAGTTTGGATCATCCCAAAAGACGTAAATGTCGTAGATGAAAATCTTTTTGGCTATTTAAAATAGAACAATCAAAAAGCTTTCTAATAAAAAGAAAGAAAAATCAGAAGAACAAATGAGATAGAATCCAAAAACTTCTATGTAACTATTTATTTTACTTAATGGTGGGCCCGGAGGGACTCGAACCCCCAACCAAGCGGTTATGAGCCGCTGGCTCTAACCAATTGAGCTACAGGCCCCACAAAGGTTGCTTTTCTCTAAACTAAAATGCTCTATGATACAAGAGCCTACCTAAGTTATAATCTATCTTTTTTTCTTTTCTATCGGTTTTTTTTCCCAGTGCCCTAATTTCTTTACAAGAACTTCCAAAAATGAGAAAGTAGTGAACTAACAAATATAAAGGAATAGATATGATAAAGACAATTTTCCAACCGTTGAATCATTATAGAGTTAAAACAGTTATTATAGCACTCGCATTGCTAACCAGCTCACTCCCCATACACGCTGGAGAAAGCAAAATGAAAAACGCAACTATTAGAGTTACAGCAACTGGCGAAAGCCAAGCAACACCGGATATGGCAATTATCAACTTAGCCGTTGTTACATATGACAAAACTGCCCAAAAAGCATTAGCAGCCAATAATAAATCTATGAATGATATTGTAAACGCTTTTAAAAACAATGGCATCCAAGCAAATGATTTACAAACATCGGGCTTGTCCATTTATCAATCTAACCTCGACAAACATCACGAAAAAAAGAACACCGAAAGACTGTATCATGTTTCAAATTCTTTAACAGTGCGTATTCGTGATCTTGCCAATGCTGGTAAAATATTTGATCAAGCAATGGCGCTCGGTGTCAACTCAGTTAATGGCATTACTTTTACCAACGCCGATACAAAGCCATTTTATCAAGAAGCACGTAAAAAAGCTATCACTGAAGCCATTGAAAAAGCTGAAACTATAGCACAAGCAGCAAATTTAAAATTAGGAAAAATCATCGAAATCAATGAAAATAATGATAATTATTATCCAAGCCCGCGCCTTATGAGCAGTGCATCCCGTGCAAGCTACGCTGATACAAATTTTTCAGGAGGTGAATTGGGTTATAATGTCAGTGTTACTGTAGTGTTTGCTATAGACTAAATCATACGATCTCATCAGTTATTGCGCAAAACAATCATATCACTGACCCTCACAAAGAAGACCAGTGATATGATGGAGATAAGCTTCTTCAGACGATAATTCATCTTCATAAATTTCTATCTGTCCACGCGCAGAAAATTTTGTTTGATGCACCGTCTGCCAATCTCCTGACACCAGTGGATGCCACCATGGAAGGTCTTTTCCCTCATTAATGAGCCGATAAGCACAACTTTCTGGAAGCCAACGAGCTGTTTTAACAGTTGCAACATCCAACGATATACAGTTTGGAACAATTGATTTACGATGAACATAGTCCTGACACTGACAAGTTTTCCCATCTAAAAGACGACAAGCGACACTGGTTGCATAGATATCACCAGTATCATCATCTTCTACTTTGTGCAAACAACAACACCCACAGCCATCACAGAGGCTCTCCCACTCAGCAATGGAAATTTCTTCTAGTTTTTTTACTTTCCAAAAAGGAATTTCTCTACACATAAAATCAACCATATTTTTTGAAATAAAAAAAACTCTCAAAATGTAGTTCTTATAATTTCATCGATTTTGTTTCTTTAAAAACATTACATTCACAACGTTTCCTCAAAACAATCTTTTTAAAATCAATTCAATAAAGCTGTACTCCATCTTTAGAAAACATCTCATATGAATGTACCAAAACCTCCATTATGAACAAACACAAAAAACAATAAAACGCGCAATTTCAAATATTTTATAATCTAAAACAATAACATAATCTGAATGGAAACTTAAACTCCCACAGCTCTACATAAATCGCTTGTGTGAATGCTTCCGTAGTGCAAGAAAAAAACACTTTTGTTATCAAAAAGTTGATCAACCCCAATATAAATCGCTTTTAAAATATCACATCTCTTAATAAACTTGCTGCTACGCGCAAGATAATGCTTTAGATATCGTTCATTTGAGAAATTGCCGCATAATTTTATGCCATATATTTGTCGTTTTTTAGAGAGTAGAATAGATATCAAAGCTAAGAGAAACGCTACATCGTAGATTCTACAGAGATTACTCAACACCTGCCCTGCACTGTTCCCAAAAAATTTTTTAAGAACTACATAATATACCTTCCCCTCACATGCATCATGAAAAGATACATCTTTGAAAATGTAAAAATCCCCTTATTAAGAATCGAGAAAACTACGCAATTTACGTGAACGGCTAGGATGCTTCAATTTACGAAGTGCCTTTGCTTCAATCTGACGAATACGCTCCCGCGTAACTGAAAATTGTTGACCAACCTCCTCCAACGTATGATCAGTATTCATCCCTATACCAAAACGCATTCGCAAAACACGTTCTTCACGTGGTGTTAATGAAGCAAGGACGCGAGTCGTCGTATCCCGCAGATTAGCCTGAATAGCTGCATCAATCGGCAATAATGCATTCCTATCCTCAATAAAATCACCCAAATGGGAATCATCTTCATCACCAACCGGTGTCTCAAGTGAAATAGGTTCTTTTGCAATTTTAAGGACCTTACGCACTTTTTCTAACGGCATAGAAAGCTTGCTAGATAATTCTTCTGGTGTGGGTTCACGTCCAATTTCATGTAAGATCTGGCGGGATGTACGAACAATTTTATTAATTGTTTCAATCATATGCACGGGGATACGAATAGTACGAGCCTGATCAGCAATTGAGCGCGTAATCGCCTGACGAATCCACCATGTCGCATAAGTTGAAAACTTATACCCACGCCGATATTCAAACTTATCCACAGCCTTCATTAAACCAATGTTGCCTTCTTGGATAAGATCAAGAAACTGCAAACCACGATTAGTATATTTTTTTGCAATTGAAATCACGAGACGCAGATTAGCTTCCACCATTTCTTTTTTAGCAATTGTCGATTCGCGCTCACCTTTCTGCACCTGCGTAACAATCCGACGAAATTCTCCAATCGAAATGGCAGTTTCTTGCGCAAGATTTTGTATTTCGCTACGCAAACGTTGAATTTCTTTTGCTTCACGCATTGAAAATTCTTGCCAACCAGGACTTGGCAAAGTTGCAATATAATTCATCCAATCGGCATCCAATTCACGACCTTGATATTCTTTTAAAAAATCCTCATGACCAATGCCATAACTGTTGGCAATCCGTTTCAGTTTACCTTCATTATGAATCAACCTCTTATTAATATCATAAAGCTGTTCAACCAAAGATTCGATACGATTTTGATTCAAAGAGAGGGATTTCACTGCCTGAATCAACTCACTCTTTAATTGAATGTATTTTTTCTTCTGAGAAGGCGAAAGAGCGCCCTCTTTACGCTCTGCCAAACTGCTCTCAACGTGCTGATCTTGTAATTTTCGCAATTTTACATAGGTTTGAGCAATAAAATCCAATGTTTCCATGACTTGAGGACACAGCTCGTTTTCCATTGCAGCAAGTGATAAATTAACCTCGTCCTCGTCTTCTTCATCATCCTCAATGCCTCTATCACCTGTAATCTCCTCCATATTGCGCATACTAGAAGATGTGTTTTCCTCTTTTATCTTATCAATTTCACTTCGTTCAACAAGTGGAGCTTGCTTAGCTTCTGGACCAGCATAGGTCATTTCAAGATCAATAATTTCACGAAGAAGAATACGCTGCTCTTTTAATTCTTCACGCCAAATAATGAGGGCCTGAAAAGTCAAAGGACTCTCACAAAGTCCCGCGATCATTGTTTCGCGTCCTGCCTCAATACGCTTAGCAATAGCAATTTCGCCTTCCCGCGAAAGCAATTCAACAGCTCCCATCTCACGTAAATACATACGCACTGGATCATCAGTACGATCTGTTACCTCACGCTTATTAGTTGTCGTTGCAATTGCATGGCTAGAAGCCTCTACTAAATCGCCACCCTCTACCGTAACTTCTTCTTCATAATGTTCAGACTCGACTTCATCTTCATCGTCCACAACATTAATACCCATCTCGGAGAGCATCGCTAAGATATCTTCAATTTGTTCAGATGTAACCTCGTCGGAAGGAAGAACTGCATTTAGTTCATCCATCGTCACATAACCATTTTTTTTGGCGAGTTTAATCATTTTCTTGATGGCATCATCAGAAAAATCAAGAAGAGGACTATCCAAACTCGCTTGGCTTATTACTTCTACATCATCTTTCTGTTTAACCTTTGTTGCCATAACATAACTCCACTTGATCACTATGCGGCTTCTACGTGATCAACTTTTTTGTGTTCTCACCTAACGAATTCAACAGTTTCTCATATATACTTCCTCTGAGAGAAGATTACTATTGTTATTGGAAAGAATACATTTCGTACACGTCCTTCATTCACACAAAAACGCGGGAAAACTCCAGAAGTTTCCCCGACACCTCTCAGCTTTTCTGAGATAATCTCTGCAGCATATAGTAAGAACCAGTTTCCCGCTTTTCCAAAAATTCAATCGTCATTCTTTATAAAAATGTCGCTCTACATAAACTTCCTCATCTTAAGCCTTAGGTGACTGATTCGCATAAAAAAAGCGAATCATTTTATCGTATCTTGCTTATTCCCGTCTATTTTTTCATCCAACCAACTTCCAAATCCTTCAATTAACGCTTCTACCGCTTGCATCTGCTCCAGTTCACTTTTTATCTCACGGAGCAAATCGAAAACCTCGCTATTAGGATTTTCTATGAGTTGTTCTTCAATATCTTGTAGTCTTTTATGTAGGTGGTGTTCTTGAAGATGCAAGTAGATGGCCTGTTTTAATATAGCACGAGCATCTTCTATAGGAGCTCCGACAAAAACAGCACGCATACCAATATTTTGCACAAGACGTTTCATACGCTCTAACAGAGCTTTTTGCCCTTTTCCTTCCAAAAGCGCAACCATTGTCTCCTTATCATGAAGCTGCTGGTTTCCAAGAATTTCCAGCATGGATCGATGAAAGCACACTAATTGAGAGTTTTGTAACTCCAACTCAGCAAGAACTTCAAAATTTTCATACCATAGCTCAGGATAGTAAGCTAAAATCAATAAAATAACGGCCTCACGCACAGGGATAGATTGCGAAGAATTGCGTACGATATCGGAATTTGCCAAAATAGAAAAAGACCGATCTTTAAATATCCTATTTGGGGAAGGCTGATAATATTGCTCTGCGGCTTTTTTTTTCGAAAACGAGGGACGAAAAAAATCAAAAAGTCGTTTCTTTATATCCTGCAAATAATAACGGCGTATATCTTCATCCTTAATCGTAAAAATTTGCTGTTTCAGCTGTTTTTCTAACGCCGCTCGTGCCTCTGGAGTTTCAAAATTCTTTCCATAAGTAGCGTGCCACCACAAAAGCTCAATCAGCGGAATTGCTTTTTGCAAAAAGGAAGAAAAAAGTTGTGCACCACCGGTAGAAATAATTTCATCCGGATCTTTACCTTGTGGCAACAAAACAAAGCGTACAGAAACCCCAGCTTTTAAAAGGGGCAGCACACGATCAGCAACACGAAAGGCAGCTTTTAAACCAGCGTTATCTCCATCAAAACACAAAATGGGATCACTCCCCATCTGCCATAAAAGCGCAATTTGCGCTTCGGTTAGTGCTGTCCCCAAAGGTGCTACCACTCCTTCAAAACCAGCTTTAGTCAACGCAATCACATCCATATACCCCTCTACAACAAGGAGTGAATGGATTTTTTCATCACCAACAAAGCGGCTATTTTTGCGAGCAGCTGCTGCATTATAAAGCATATTTCCTTTATGAAACAGCACTGTTTCAGGGCTATTGAGATATTTAGCCGGCGTATCTTTCTCTAATGCACGCCCTCCAAAAGCCACCACACGCCCACGTAAATCTTCAATAGGAAACATAATACGATTTCTAAATCGATCATAGGAAACGGTATCATTTGCACCCGCTTTGAGAAGCCCGCAATCTTCCATTTGTTTTATTGAAATACCGCGCGTGCTTAAAGCTTCTTTCAAAGCTGTACGCCTCATAGGAGCAAAACCAATCCGAAAACGCTCTGCGAGTTTTGACGTGACACCACGCGCTTCAAGATAACGACGCGCCTGCATACCTTCTTTACTGCGTAAACTGTGTTGAAAAAAATCCGTAGCTATTCTCATAACATCATAAAGATCAGCCTTTTCAATTTGACGTTTATGACTTTGTGGATCAAAAAGAGGTAATCTTATCCCAGCAAAATCAGCCAAACGCTCTACACTTTCTGAAAAGTGCAAGCCATCAAGCTCACAAAGAAAAGTAAAAATATCACCACTTACACCACAGCCAAAACAATAATAGCGGCCTTTACGATCATCACAATGAAAACTTGGAGTTTTTTCGCCATGAAATGGACAACAACACCAAAAGTCTCCTCGCGAAGGCTTACTTTTTCGAGGGTCAAAGACCACCCTTTGACCAATAACTGTTGAAATTGGTAATTTGGTGCGGAGCTCATCAAGGAAATCAGGCGAAAAGCGCATTATCTCTCACAGAGTTTTAAAATTCTTTTTTGCATATTTAACGACTTTAGAGCATAATTCCAACACTTCCTTTTAAGCGATTGAAAAATTTTAAAGGTTCAACCGTATATAATTTTAGAAATGGAGATGAAAAGTGATAGAGTTTGTTGTTCAACATCCGTGGTTAAAGACTCTTGCTTGGCTCATTATTCTTGTCTTTGTTGCGCTTTTAGTTAACTTTTTAGCACGCAAACTATTCATTCACGGAGCAAAAAAGCTCGCTTCTTTCCTACCCAAGAACACAACTGCCGATATAGAAAACGCCATTCAGTACATGGCAAATATTGTTTCAGCTTGTATCCTTTCAATTGGTGTTGATTTTATCCCAACATTGCCTGATACATTCAGCACTATTATAAGCAATGTTGCTAACGCCTTCATTATTTTTGTTATTGTACTGACAATTTCTGCTCTTCTCAATGTCATTAATATCATTTACGAACAACGGCCAACAGCGCGACTAAAACCAATAAAAGGTTACATTCAAATCGCTAAAATTGCTCTTTTTGCTGTCGCGGCAGTTTTAATGGTAGCCACATTGATTGACCGCTCGCCTCTTATTCTCTTCTCCGGTCTTGGTGCCATGGCCGCTGTCCTTATGTTGATTTTTCAAGATACGCTGCTTTCCCTCGTTGCAGGCATCCAAATTTCATCCACCGATATGGTGCGTGTCGGTGATTGGATTGAAATACCCAATCTTGGTGCAGATGGCGATGTTATTGAAATTGCACTTCATACCGTCAAAGTTCAAAATTTCGATAAAACAATTACTACCGTGCCTATCCGTAAACTGGTGACCGATCCTTTTAAGAATTGGCGTGGAATGGAAGAATCTGGTGGAAGGCGCATCAAACGATCCCTCTTCATTGACCAATCAAGTATTCGTTTCCATACGGAAGAAGAAAAAGAATATCTTTCTCGATTTAATTTATTAGAAAATTATTTCACGCAAAAAATACCTGAAATTAATGAATGGAACGCTCAATTAGATAAAAATCATGATGTATTGGCCAACACCCGTCGTTTAACCAATATTGGAACTTTCCGTGCTTATGTTGTCGCTTATTTACAACAACATCTAAACATCGAACAAAACATGACCCTGATGGCGCGACAATTGCCTCCTACACCAAATGGTTTGCCCTTGGAAATCTATTGCTTTACCAATACAACCGTTTGGTTAGAATATGAACAAATTCAAGCTGATATTTTTGACCACCTTTATTCCATTCTTCCTAGCTTTGGTCTAAAGATTTTTCAAAACCCAAGCGGCTATGATTTTAATCATGTATTAAAAGCGAAAGCAAAGTAAAACGATAAACTTCAATTGGTCAATTTTTGGATCAACCGTATCCATAACAACAAAGAAAGAAAAAGTATCATGAATAGTTCATTGGTACTCCTTCATCTTGCAGGTGCTATTTCTTTACTTCTTTGGGCTACACGCATGGTGCGCACGGGGGTTGAACGCGCCTATGGTGACAAGCTTAAATACAAAATGCGCCACGTCATTTCCAAACCATTGTTTGCTGTAAGTTTTGGACTTTTTACAGCAATAATTTTACAAAGCTCTACAGCAATAACACTCCTTGTTGGCTCTTTTGTTGAATCGGGTTTTGTCTCTGGATTAGCAGGACTTATGGCGGTGCGTGGAGGAGAATTAGGATCAGCATTAGTTGTCAAAATTCTCTCCTATGACCTCACTATCGTTGTGCCACTTTGTCTTTTAATTGGTACTTGTATCTTCATGACAACTGAAAAACGTGAATGGCGTCAAATAGGACGCATTGTCATCGGTATTGGCCTTTTGATTTTGTCTTTACAAATGATAAGCACAGCCACAGAACCTTTACGAGACAGCGCGATTTTGCCTAGCATCATTCATTATCTTTCAACAGATTTCGTGTCCACTTTCTTGTTAGCAGCCGCATTGACTTACCTCTTGCATTCATCTATCGCAGGGATAATTTTGCTGGTCAATTTCGCCAACTATGATCTTATCCATGCTCAACTATGTGTTGTAATGGTTCTTGGCGTCAACTTTGGCTCTTCTCTTATAGCACCACTTTTAACACGCAACGCTTCCCCTAATACCCGCCTCGTTCCCTTGGGAAATTTACTCATGCGTGGAGCCGGTTCAATCCTTGTCCTTATCTTATTTCTCTCCTTTCAACCACCAATCACATGGCTTGGCAATAACGCCTCTACTCAAGTTATTAACGCCCATATTATTTTTAATGTCTTCATTCTGCTTGCTGGAATACCGCTCTCGAAATGGGTTTTAAAACTGACCACGAAAATTGTCTATATAAGTACGAAAAAAACGCAAACCGATACAACGCTTAATTTATCTGATCAAACAGCTCTTGATGATAGCGTTCTTGATCGCCCAAGTTTAGCACTTTCTAATGTCAGGCGCGAAGTCATCCATATCTGTGATCTTGTGGATATCATGCTAGAAAAAATTATGGGACTTTATGAAAAACCTGATCCCGATATCATCCGTGAGCTCAACCAACTGAACACCATATTGGACAAAAAGCATATCGCAATCAAACTGTATCTCGCACGATTAGCTGGACAGAAACTGTCTGATGAAGAAGCCCTTCAAACACAAGAACTTCTCGGCGCCTGCATAAAATTAGATCAAGCAGGAGATATCATTATTCATAATATGCTTATGTTAGTTAAAAAGAAACAACAAAAAGGCCTACAATTCAGCAGTGACGGATGGAGTGATCTCCTTCGTTTCCACGCCATTGTTCTAGCCAATGCACATATCGCATTTAATGTTCTTGTCTCGCGTGATACACACACTGCGCACTTATTAGTTCAGAAAAAAGATCAGCTCCGGAATTTAGAAAAAGAGATGAGTTTAAAACATTTTAAACGCCTTCGTGAAGGTAATCTCAAAAACATAGAGTCGTCTAGCCTTCATCTTGATACTGTACGCGATTTGAAACAAATCAACTCCCTTTTAACCTCAATGATCTACCCAATTTTAGAAGCACAGGGACTTCTCCAAAGTTCCCGCCTGCGTAATCCTGCTGAACAACAAACAGCCAAATATTAACTTGAAAAAAACTTGATCAATGGACGAACCACATCAACCATGAGATCTTAAATATTCGGATATCTTGGTCAAATCAAATGCCCTTGTAAAACGTGTATCATTCTACAGTATTATCAAAGTAAGAAATATACCATGATAAATGCAAATACCAGTTGGATTGCAATGATTATACCAATATCCTATAGATTCAACCTATACAAACATTTTGCAAAAAGTTAAGAAAAAGCATTTTTTAACATCATAGCAAGCAACATAGATATCGTATTGGCAAGTTCACTTACTCTATTATTCATATTATTTTAATTTTTTCAAAGCTCTTTATAGAAGTTTCAACAAATATGCTTTTAAATATCTAAAAGTACTTTCATAGATATTATTTTCTTCTTAAATAAAATAGTTGCTAACTTCAATGATTTTTGATACATAAAAGAAGTTATGTGTATTTATGATTTTATGGATATAATACTCCGCACATAGGATATTCGTGTTAGTTAAAAATCAGTGACGTAAAAATTGTAATAAAATTTTACCAGCAGTATCCTCCGCTCGAGCAAAAAACGAACCTTGACCTTTACGAAGCTTACCCTAGTTAGAAATAACAGTTTAGATTCAGGCAAAGGAGAGTATCATGGAAGACGCAAACATCGGCTGGATTGCAGCTATTATCATCGGCGGCCTTGCAGGTTTGGCTGCACAATATCTTATGAAAAGCCAAACAGGGGTGCTTCTAAACATTATTTTAGGCATCATTGGAGCCGCATTGGCCAGCTTTCTTTTTGGCCTCTTAGGCGTGAGCTTTGCTGGTTGGCTTGGCTATCTGATTTCAGGTTTTATAGGAGCTTGCATTCTTATATGGATAGGACGAAAAATTAGATCTTAGGGGACTTATTCATTTTTTAAGGTACCTTTGGTGCCGAGTAGAGTTGTTAAAATATTTCCACCATAATTAAAAATTATAAACAGTGGTGAGGTGGTGGTTAGGTGCTTAAATTGCGATTTTTTGCATCTCCATCATTGCAGCATTAAATAAAAAACAACAAAGGTCTTTAAACTTACCACCTCCTACCAGTGTGCTATAGTCTATTTATACCTGCAAAGATGGTGGCGTTATTTTAGTGTAATACTGGCTTATTTTTTACGATCCCCACTCAAATATCGTTGTTTTTAATATCTGATTGCTTCGACAGCATATCTATATTCAAAATTCCAGTAAGAAATAGAAGAGTCCAGCCCCAATAAAATTTAGCTCATTCCCCTGTAATACCAACACAACTACTGTATACTCTTACAAAAAATATAACGCTCATCACAAACTCTATCGTACAGCATTTAACTCTTATGCGTTTCACTAATAAGAGGACTTTACCAGAAAAATCAAATAACCCTTTTGAACTTTATAAATGAGAAAAGCATATTCCTAGTATACGTAACAGGTAAAAAATAAACGCTATAAAAATAATAATCCACTTTTTCTTTCGGTATCTTTTTCTCGTTGTTTATTAATTAAAATTTTTCTAAGTCATTTAAGTGCGTTTCTGAATTATAAATAGTTTTATTACCTTTACATCTAAATTCAAATGGTTTGTGCCCCCTTCATTTTCCAAACTATTAAATAAGCCCTCTCCTACTCCTTATATTTCTTTTTTAGGCCTTCTCACATACATGAATTCTTCATCTCTTTTTATATGCACTACAAACATTTTAAGGCACTAAACGCTTTCTCCCACCTCCCATTACTATCAAGAAAATTTCATAACACATTGTATGAAAGAGCTTGATTTAAATCGTAGTACATGATTTTACCTTCTAATGATTTTTATCTTTTCTGATGAAAAATCAACCCATGATATATTTCTGCATATCATTCCTTAAATACCCCTACAGTAAATTTTCTCTGTACACGCTCTTATTTAAAATCTTGCTGCCTTTGCATTTCTGCACTACAATAAAGACATCTATTTGTACTACCCAGCACAGTGTACGGAATGCGATTTTAAATGTGGAGTGAAATGACGTATGATCCTAAAGATTCCATCTTACCACCCCTGAAGTGGCTCTCTGATCAAGATCCTTCCATACCAGAAAACGTTCGTGATTGGCTTATGGAATCGGGTTCGATGACACTCCGATTGCAAAATCACTGTAATTGCATACGTGTCGAACCACAACGTGAATGTTTCATTACACATGACAAATTGCAAGAAGAAGCAGAACATCTTCCAAAGAGTGCACATTATTGGCTACGCGAAGTCATACTGATGGGAGATAATCAGCCTTGGCTTCTTGGGCGCACTGTAATCCCACAAGAAACCCTATTCGAACACAATCAAGCACTCATGCATTTGGGCACTGTACCATTGGGACACTATTTATTTAACAGTGGCAAATTAACCCGCGATTACATTCATATGGGCCAACAAGGTGCACTGTGGGCACGCCGTTCCCGATTGCGATTAACAGGAAAACCATTGTTGCTAACCGAGCTATTTTTAACAGCTTCACCGCTTTACACAACAAACCCCGCATAAACGGAAGAAGCTATACTTTTTCTACATGAGTAAAAAATTGATTTTTATATGTATTTTTTAGGTAACAGAATAAAGTTTTCAAGCTTATCTCAACAGCGTATTACAAATGAAACTTTCTTTTCGAGATACTTTTTGTAAGATGCGCTCCTGAAAAAAATCATCTGCATTTAAATTTCCTGTAGAATAATAATCACTCTTGAAAAGACAATAACACTCAATAAAATAAATGCGTTAGAACATCAAAAAAAGAAGTATTCTTTCGTGCTAACTTTTATGAAATAAGCGTACTATCAACATTGTCTTCATACTCTCTGTACACTGGACGAGCTGCTGGTAAAAAATAACTTTCAGATACCCTTGGCAAATTAATACGATTTATCTTAATTTTTCACGAAAACTACTGCAAACTTTAGAAAATTCATTTGCCCCGTATAAAGTTCCTTAAACCATGTCATAATCGTACTGATATCAGGGAAACTTTCAGCTTTTATTTGTTTCAAAACTTCAAAAAGCGCCTATTCAACTTCCCTCTCATCAATCTGATAAAGAAAGAAGTTCACGAATGACTTCCATTTCCACCTATTCCTCTATCAGTGCTAAACAACCAGATTCTTTATAAACACGCGTTGGCTCCTCACGCTGTTGAAGTATTCTAGTGAAAATAGACTGTATCTGATGATCATACACTTCTAGTTTCTCTTCATCATGAGATAAGAATATCACGCTCTCTAATGGCACATACATTAAACAAAGTATAGAAAAACGCGTGCTATCCTGCACCTTTAAAGTAGTTTTGAGGACCATATCAATTTGAGCACACAACATAGATTTACTCAATTTGTTCAGACAGAAAGACGGTTTTTAACCAATCTTTACACATCTTGCTATGCACGATACAAAATAATGACACTAGATCTTGGAAAATCCAAAAACAGGACTTTACCTCTTCATGGAATAGACCTATACTCTCCACCTTAAGCGAAACATTGTAAGAACAATATACACAGCATCTGTTATAGTTGTGCTTTTGTGTAACGTTAGTCATGATACCTTTCAGAAAATAACATTGTGGGCACACACTATGACACAATCTACCCCATCTTGCGAACCATGGAGTGTAAGCAAACCTACAGCCCTCTTAGTATTAGCTGATGGAACAGTTATTGAAGGTAAAGGAGCAGGTGCTACGGGTATTGCTGAGGCGGAAGTATGTTTCAATACCGCCATAACAGGCTATGAAGAAATTCTTACAGATCCATCATATACGCAACAAATCATTAATTTTACTTTTCCTCATATAGGAAATGTAGGTACAAACAGCGAAGATATTGAAGATCTCACGCCCCTAAACTGTCATGGTGCTGTTGGAGCTATTTTCAAAGCAGACATTACAAATCCCTCTAATTACCGTGCAAATGAAAACCTTAATCAATGGCTCAAAGCACGTAAAATTATTGCACTTTGTGGTATTGATACGCGTGCGCTAACCATTCTTATCCGTGAAAAAGGTGCACAAAATGCCATCATTGCGCATGATCCTCAAGGGAATTTCGATATCCCTTCTTTGAAGAAGCGCGCACAAAAATGGCTCGGTCTTCTCAATCTCGACCTTACGAAAGAGGTTACATCTCAATCATTAAGGCAATGGAATGAAAAACCATGGGTATGGAATAAAGGATATAGTGAAAACAGTGTACATAATCTTCATATCATTGCAATCGACTATGGCATTAAGCGTAACATTCTTCGTCTTATGGCTACACAGGATGCACACATTACTGTTGTGCCCGCACACACGAATGCAGAAGAAATTCTAGCAATGCACCCTGATGGTATTTTTCTTTCTAATGGACCTGGGGATCCAGCCGCTACAGCCCAATATGCTAGTACAACTATCAAAACATTGATTGATCATAATTTACCAATTTTTGGTATATGTCTCGGTCATCAACTTCTTGCTCTTACTATGGGCGCAAAAACCGTAAAAATGCACCAAGGTCATCATGGTGCCAACCATCCTGTTAAAGATCTTAACACAGGGAAAGTCGAAATTGTATCAATGAACCATGGTTTTGCCGTAGACGCTACATCTTTACCAAACCACGTTCAAGAAACACATATCTCCCTTTTTGATGGTTCAAACTGTGGTATCCGTATCATTGGAAAACCAATTTTTTCTGTTCAGTATCACCCTGAAGCTTCCCCTGGGCCACAAGACAGCCACTACCTCTTTCAACATTTCAGCGAACTTATTATGAACTATAAAAAAATAGCGTAATTAAAATGCTTTTCTTTTGGTTATCTTCCCTCAAATTTTACCCTTTTTCTGTGCACAAACATATCGCTTTTCAGCAAGAAAGCAGCTCAATTTACTTATAGAATTCAGTTTTGCCTTTTGAATTTCTTAGCAAAAAAATTCTGACCCGTTATCATTTTAAGATGATTAGCGTACTCGTAAAGCAAAAACTATCGTCGTAACGATAAGCATACAGAAACTTCCCAAAAAAGGCGCACCAGAAAAATAAAATGCCATACCTTTCTGTGTAAATCGTTCGAAGAGAAGCATATAAAAAATGGATCCAAATATTAAGCCCAATGAGATAACAGATGTCATTGCTCCCTGCAATTCTCCTTGTACATTTGGCGGTACCTGTGCCGAGGCAATAGCACGCATAGGGGCTTGAACCAGATACTCACACATTGTACACACAAACACCACATAAACCATCCACCCTTGTGTTGCAAATGCGTATCCAAGCTCACCAACCAATGCAAAAAGGAGCCCCACCATCACAATACACCAGTTACTCCATCGCTTAGATAAATAGGGCAGAATGAGAGCTACAACAATAATCTGTCCTACCCCAAAAACACTATAAGACAATCCAATAGACAAAGAATTCCAACCATAGCGTTCTTTAGAAATGAATGCCCAAATGCTTGGCCATACAGATTCCGCAAACCAATAAAGAAAAAAGACCAGTAGCACCCAAATAACCATTGGATATTGTCTGAGTTCCCAAAGAGCTCCCAAAGGATTTGCACGCTTAATATTAAAACAGCGTCTATTTTGTATGGGAAGAGTTTCTGGAAGCATAGCCCACACAAAAATAAAAATAATAAGTGAAAAACCAGCAGAAAAATAAAATGGAGTACGTGGGCCGAATTGTCCTAAAAAACCGCCTATAAAAGAACCTAAAATAAACCCTAATCCGGATGCGATTCCTAACAAACCGAAGTTGCGCGTTCGCGTTTTATCATCGGATATATCAGCAATATAAGCCATACAAACTGCTAAACCAGCACCGCTCACCCCTGATAAAAGACGTCCAATAAACAATATAGGATAGCTCCAGGCTATAGCGCATATGAAATGACCAATCATAAAACTGATAAGAGAGATAAGCAAAATAGGACGGCGTCCATAACGATCAGAAAGATTTCCAATAGCAGGAGCAAACAGAAATTGCATGGCTGAATAAGCTGCCAGTAATTTTCCTCCTTCAATAGAAGATTTCCTAATATCATCTCCCATCAACAGAGCGAAATATTCAGGCAAAATAGGATTAACGATTACGGTACCAACAATATCCAATAACAAAGTAATGAAAACTAAAAGAAGTCCACGGCGAATAAGCTTTGGATTAAGTGTTTTATCATTGATAGCATGCATATTGTGTTCCCCACTATCTTCTAAACCCTACCTCTTGTTAAGAATCGCTAGATAGCATTATTTTCATAAAAACTATGGTTAAAGTAAAAAATTTAGAAAAAACCAAAAAATATTACAAATTTTTACTTTATCTGATACGTAACACTGCATGCATTTTTGTAAATTATCCTCACAATTTTCAAGAATGAATTGGTGAATCTAATGAAAAAACTTACTATAATAATCTGCTCATATACTATAAGAATATATCAATAGTATAAAAAAACATAAATAATTATAGATCATTACTTTAAAAGTAACAGCATTTAAATATAAATACAAAATTTATAAAGAAATATAATTTCATATAATTAAATATATCTGTATATTTATATATAAATTGTTATATGTTATTATCAACGCAATGATAATATTATTAGAATAGCAAAATGTAAGTTTTGGTAATTACTGATTGATTAATTCTTAATATAAAAATGGTGAATAAAATGCGAAGAATATTCCAATTAATGTTAATATCAGCTTTGGTTACAGGATGTGATATCAAAGATTCTAGTGTAAATAACGATACTCCAGAAAACAAAACGGAAATACAACAAACATCAGAAGTAAATCTAGATACATATACTTTAAATAAACTGAATGCTCTTCTTGAAAAACGTTCGAAGGTTAATAATCATGAGAGAGGAGAAATGATCAGCGTGCTATCTGAAGCTTTTCTAGGGACACCTTACAAAGCGAATATGTTACATGGTACGGAAAATATACCGGAAGAACTGATAATCGATTTTAGAGGTTTAGATTGCTTCACTTATCTAGACTATGTTGAAGCATTACGGAAATCAACATCGCAAACAGAATTCATAAATAATGTCATAAAAACACGTTATGTTGATGGGAATGTTAGTTTTTTGAACCGGAAGCACTTTTTCACTGATTGGGCTTATAGAGAATACAAACAAGCCGATGACATAACCGCACAGCTAAGCCCTAATGCAGTAAGCACTGAAAAGTATCTCAATAAAAAAGCTAATGGTGGAAATTACCTTCCTGGGCTACCAATTGTTAAACGCAATATAACGTATATTCCAAGTAACTTTATTAATAAAGAGGTTATAAGCCGTTTAGAAACTGGTGATTTCATTGGTATTTATACCAAACTTGCTGGATTGGATGTAACCCATGTGGGTTTCTTTATCATGACAGACAATGGCCCGATGTTACGAAATGCTTCTTCACGAAAAGAAAATGAAAAAGTAGTGGATTCACCTTTTATGGATTACGTCGCGAAAACACCAGGAATCATTGTTTTAAGAGCTCTCCAATAAACTATATGGGGGATAAAAATGTCCCCCATACTACCAAACATGTATTCAAATCATCAAGATGAATATTCCAATTGGTCAAATGTTTTTGTTTACGATTTTAATCGCGATATCAGATAATTCTAGACTAGCTTCGTATATTGAGAAAACCGCCCACTTAAATTACTTTTTTCCATTATAATTGGAAATCATAAAATTGACTTACAATACCAAATAATGATGAAAATATTGTACCCATCACCGCACATAAAAAGCCTCGTTTTATTTCATGACGTTCCTTTTGCTCGCAAATAACTGCTTATACTTAATAAAGCATAATAGTCTTCAAAATTCTAACTTTTCGGCACATTATTGTCTCCTTATTAAGGTCACACTCTCGTACTCATATTAAAGTTGAACAGCAAAATAAAGACATTGATTTTTAATCAATAAAAAAACATGGAAAAGGCATTTTTGTGCTTACTTTCTTTGTCACTTAACCTATAAAACTATTTTAACCGCAAAATTTAATTCTGTCTGCCTCAATCGCGCACGGATATTTGTCATAGGGAAAAACCATGCCAAAACGCACAGATATAAAATCTATTCTTATCATTGGAGCAGGACCTATTGTTATTGGTCAGGCATGTGAATTTGACTATTCTGGCACACAAGCTTGCAAGGCATTAAAAGAAGAAGGTTATCGAATAATTTTAGTGAATTCCAATCCCGCCACTATTATGACAGATCCAGATTTAGCTGATGCGACTTATATTGAGCCCATTACTCCTGAAATAGTTGCACAAATTATTGCTCGTGAACGTCCCGACGCCCTTTTACCAACTATGGGAGGTCAAACAGCACTCAATACTGCTTTATCATTAAAGCGTATGGGAATTTTAGACCGCTACCATGTTGAAATGATAGGTGCAAACGCAGATGCTATTGATAAAGCGGAAGATCGCGCCTTGTTTCGCAAAGCAATGGCAAAAATTGGTTTGGAAACACCACGTTCTATGTTAGCCAACGCGACAGAACTCAAAGAAGAAAATCGCCAACAGCATGCAAAAACGCGCGATGAACTTAAAGCGAAATTTTCTGGTGACGCGCTTGACCAAGCACTAGAAGAACTTGAACGCAATTGGCGACACACAGAAGCCGACCGCAAACAACATTATATCGCACATGCAACGGCAAAAGCGGTTCAAGCTCTTGATGTTATTGGTCTTCCAGCTATTATCCGTCCTTCATTTACCCTTGGTGGTACCGGTGGAGGAATCGCTTACAACCGTTCTGAATTTTATGAAATCATTGAACGTGGACTTGAGGCTTCGCCTACAACAGAAGTTTTGATTGAAGAAAGTGTTTTAGGATGGAAAGAATATGAGATGGAAGTCGTTCGCGATAAGAACGATAACTGTATCATTGTTTGTTCTATTGAAAACATTGACCCTATGGGAATTCACACTGGCGATTCAATCACCGTAGCGCCTGCCCTCACTTTAACAGATAAAGAATATCAATGTATGCGCAATGCTTCAATTGCCGTATTGCGTGAAATTGGTGTTGAAACCGGTGGATCCAATGTACAGTTTGCTGTTAACCCTGAAAATGGCCGCCTCATCGTCATTGAAATGAACCCGCGTGTTTCCCGCTCTTCAGCGCTTGCCTCAAAAGCAACAGGTTTTCCAATTGCCAAGGTAGCAGCTAAACTAGCAGTTGGCTACACACTTGATGAATTAAAAAATGATATTACTGGTGGTGCAACACCAGCATCATTCGAACCTTCTATTGACTACATTGTTACCAAAATTCCTCGTTTTGCCTTCGAAAAATTTCCTGGTTCATCACCTGTCTTAACAACTGCGATGAAATCTGTAGGAGAAGTGATGGCAATCGGTCGCACCTTTCAAGAATCACTGCAAAAAGCGCTCCGTGGACTTGAAACGGGTCTTACCGGTCTTGATGAAATTGTGATCCCTGAACATGCTGAAGGTGATGAAAAGAGTTCCATACGCTCCGCCATTGCAATACCAAGTCCTGATCGTCTACGTTACATTGCCCAAGCAATGCGTACAGGCTTGCCTTTAAATGAAATTCATCAAATCAGCAAAATTGATCCATGGTTTCTAGAACAAATAGCCTCAATTATTGAAATAGAACAGCGCATCCGCATCCATGGTTTGCCCCAAGATGCAGACAATCTACGCATGTTAAAAGCTATGGGTTTTTCGGATGCACGTTTAGCCACCCTTACAGGACAAGAGCCCGATAATATAGCTGCTTTGCGCAAAACGCTTAATGTTAAGCACATTTTCAAACGGATTGACACTTGCGCAGCTGAATTTTCTTCACCTACCGCGTATATGTATTCAACCTATGAAGTTCCCTTTGCAGGTGTAGAACACTCAGAAGCACAAGTTTCTGACCGCAAAAAAATTGCTATTTTAGGCGGGGGACCAAACCGCATCGGACAAGGCATAGAATTTGACTATTGTTGCTGCCACGCTGCTTTTGCGCTACGTGATGCAGGTTTCGAAGCGATTATGATTAACTGTAATCCTGAAACTGTCTCAACAGACTATGATACTTCTGATCGTCTTTATTTTGAATCTTTAACGACAGAAGATGTACTCGCTGTTTTAGAAACAGAACAGAAAAAAGGCGAATTGGTTGGAGTCATTGTCCAATTTGGTGGACAAACACCATTGAAATTAGCAAGCGCACTAGAAAAACATAATATCCCTATCTTAGGCACTTCACCTGATTCCATCGATTTGGCAGAAGACAGAGACCGTTTTCAAAAATTGTTGTTCAAACTTAACCTCACACAGCCTAAAAACGGTATTGCCCATTCAATCGAACAAGCACGCCTCATCGCCCATGAACTAGGCTTTCCATTAGTTGTGCGCCCTTCTTATGTTTTAGGAGGACGTGCTATGCAAATTATCCGCGATGAGCGCGGCTTGCAAAATTATTTGCTTGAAAGTGTACCTGAACTGATCCCAGAAGATATCAAATCCCGCTATCCCAACGACAAAACGGCACAAATCAATACATTGCTTGGTAAAAATCCACTTTTATTTGATACCTATCTAACAGAAGCAATTGAAGTTGATGTTGATTGTCTATGTGATGGAGAAGAAACACTCGTCGTTGGCATTATGGAACATATTGAAGAAGCCGGCATTCACTCTGGTGATTCAGCATGTTCTTTACCAGTACATACGCTCTCACATAAAATAGTAGCTGAATTAGAGCGTCAAACTAAAGCATTAGCACAAGCACTTCATGTTCGTGGCTTGATGAATGTACAATATGCCATTAAAGATGGAACAATTTATGTCTTAGAAGTTAATCCCCGTGCTTCGCGTACTGTCCCATTCGTTGCAAAAACCATTGGTCGTCCCATTGCAAAAATAGCCGCACGTATTATGGCGGGAGAAACTCTCCACAAAACGCTTCAAGCTTATGGTGGACTACCCTCTATACAACAAAAACAACATATCGCTGTCAAAGAAGCAGTTTTTCCTTTTGCTCGTTTTTCAGGTGTCGATACACTTCTTGGTCCAGAAATGCGTTCAACCGGTGAAGTTATGGGACTTGATTACAAATTTGCTCTTGCTTTTGCTAAAGCCCAACTTGGAGCTGGTGTTGAACTTCCAAAAGAAGGAACTTTATTCGTTTCTGTAAGAGATGAAGACAAAAAACGTATCTTAAATCCCGTAAGACTTTTAACTGAACTTGGCTTTTCTGTTTTAGCAACAAGTGGAACACAGAAATTTCTTGCTGAACATAATGTTGCAGCAAAAAAAATCAACAAAGTGCTAGAGGGGCACCCCCATATTGAAGATGCCATTCGTAATCGACAAATTCAATTGATTTTTAATACAACCAGTACTGCCAGTGCCATCTCAGACTCAAAATCACTACGCCATGCAGCACTCATGCAAAAAGTCCCCTATTATACAACAATAGCTGGAGCCGAATCCGTAGTGGAAGCCATCGAAGCACTCAAAAAAAGTAGCCTTGAAGTGCGCTCACTGCAAAGTTATTTCACTTAAAATTTTTATATGCAGCAAAATATACCGCCCTTTCTTTATCTTCGTATAAAAATACCAATTAAGACTTGCATTTTATCTCAAAAACCTTTATATGGGTTTCATCGAACTTTCGGTTATGTGACTTTCTTTCCTGTGCAATCTGCACTTTCGACGAAACTTCTCCCACCCAATTTCGATCTAAAACCGTATTGAATGCTTTTAGCTTCAGTACACAATATAATTATATATTCTAAGGAGTTTCCTATGTCTACAGGAACAGTTAAGTGGTTTAACACAACAAAAGGTTTCGGATTCATTCAGCCTAGTGATGGAAGTGCAGATGTATTCGTACATATTTCAGCTGTCGAGCGTTCTGGTCTCAATAATCTTAATGAAGGGCAAAAAATTTCCTATGACGTTCTTCAAGATCGTCGTTCTGGAAAATTTGCCGCTGGTAACCTTACCGCGCTTTGATATTTAAATTCTAGATACTATTTAAAAATCCTCGCCTGCAAAGATGAGGATTTTTGTTCTTTATAAAGCATAATTTATTCTTATAAAACAAAACACTGCCTATCTGTTTTGCAAAATTATAAAAATACTTCTATCCCTCCCCTTATTCCATAAATACCCAAACACCTTTCTTGTAAAAACTTCAAAAAACAACGATACAAATTCCATATTTTAAACAAAATTTTCTAGGTATTTTCCGACAATTTTCTATTGCACACAATGTAATCTTTTATAAAATACCCTGAAAAAGAGCGATGACCATTTGTTGATATCGTATAAGGACTGAAATTATGGCTTTTATTGCCGACAAACTTTCATACATTAAACCTTCTGCAACAATTACTGTTTCCCAAAAAGCGCGTGCTTTGAAAGCGTTAGGGCGTGATGTTATCGCTTTAAGTGCCGGAGAACCAGATTTTGATACACCAGACAATATCAAAAATGCTGCTATTGAAGCTATTCGACGTGGAGAAACAAAATACACGCCTATATCTGGTATTCCAGAATTGCGACAAGCAATTGCTGCAAAATTTCAAAGAGAAAATCATCTTACTTATCAACCAGAGCAAATTATTGTTGCTACCGGTGGTAAACAAATCCTTTTTAATGCATTGATGGCAACTTTGAATAAAGGAGATGAAGTAATCATTCCTTCCCCTTATTGGGTCAGTTATCCAGAAATGGTTACCCTCAACGGTGGTATACCTATCTTTGTAGAAACCAAAGCCGAGTTTTCTTATAAACTTCAACCACAAGAGCTAGAAGCTGCCATTACCCAAAAAACCAAATGGTTCATCTTTAACTCTCCTTCAAATCCATCAGGTGCCGCTTATACGCATGATGAATTAAAAAAGCTAACGGATGTTTTAATGAAATATCCTCATGTTCATATCCTCACCGACGATATCTATGAACATCTCACATATGGAGGGTTTACCTTTGTCACCCCAGCAGAAGTAGAACCAGAGCTTTATGATCGTACACTAACAATGAATGGTGTTTCTAAAGCCTATTCTATGACGGGTTGGCGAATCGGTTATGCAGGGGGCCCGCAAGAATTAATTAAAGCCATGGATACCATTCAAGGTCAACAAACTTCTGGTACAAGTTCTATCTCACAATGGGCGGCTGTCGAAGCACTCAATGGTCCTCAAGACTTTATAACTCAAAATAAAAGTGTTTTCCAAGCACGCCGTGATCTCGTGGTTTCCATGTTGAACCAAGCTCCTGGTATTCACTGTCCAACGCCAGAAGGTGCCTTTTATGTTTATCCTTCCTGTGCAAAACTCATTGGAAAGAAAACACCCAATGGCCAAGTTATTACAAATGATGAAGACTTTGTAATAGCGCTTCTAGAAGCAGAATCAATTGCTGTCGTTCATGGATCTGCTTTTGGGCTTGGGCCAGCTTTTCGTATTTCTTATGCGGCATCAGAAAAATTGCTTGAAGAAGCTTGCTTACGTATCCAGCGCTTTTGTAATAATTTGCTTTAAAAACCTTGAACTCATCTGTTTTTACAATCTTTCGTTGCCAAACAGCTGATCTGAAAGATTTTCAGTCATTTGAATATAGAGTAAGTAAATAGATTCTGCAGAAAATATGTATCGATAAAACAACATGGAGATATTTTCTTAGAACAAAGCAAAAAATGATATAATTATAAAACACATCCTTATCTTCTTTTCCTCATATGGAACGTGCTATTGGCATCTTTAACTCTATGATCAAGAAAACACTCTTTTCGAATTTTATAGCCATATTAAATGACTATCACCAAAAAACGCCTTTCCATACTCATGCAGCTTACACTTCTCAAATTAAATTCGTATTGCTAAAGAAAATTTGACACTTATAAATCCTATGCTTCTCAATCAAACTTTTTCTATTCCGCAATAATTATTATAATCCTAATATTCCTCTTGGATACCCATAAAATTTTTGAAAGTTTTCTCTTATTATTTTCTAAGAAATCTACATTTTTAGAGACTCTTCCCAAAAATTAAAAAAAAAGCCGAACAAATGTTCGGCAAATTTAGAAAACCCCCAGAGATAAAATCAATCTGAAAGATTCTCGTAAGGGAACACTCAAGAAAATGCAATGGGAGGCAACATAATCAAGAGATGGTATTTTATGTCATTTTATGAAAAAAAGCACAATAAAGACTTAAGCGTACCTGCTATGCAATAAATACATAGCTTAAAATATCACATCATTAAAAAGACCACTGACGTGCTTTTAAAAAAATATAATCTCGAAAAGCCTTCAACTTTACCAAATTCTTTAAAGCGTAAGGGTAACAAAAAAAAGTATCAAAGGAAGGAATATCAACTACCTCAGGAAAAAGGCGCACAAGTCGCTCATCATTATTCACAATATAATCGGGAAGTACAGCGATACCAAGATCACACATAATCGCCTTCTTGATTGAAATAATATTATTGATTCGTAATACTGAAAGACGCAAAGAACCATCACTTCTACCAGCTTTTTCCAACCAATTTAAACCAGACAAATAAGGTGGAACAGGTTCTCCAAATGAAATAATCCGGTGTGCATCCAGCTCAGACAATGTTTCTGGTTTTCCATGATTTGCAATATAACTTTTCGAAGCATAAACATGCATATGAATTGTAAAGAGTTTTCTTTGTATAAGATCAGGCTGCTGGGGTTGTTGTAAACGAACAGCACAGTCTGCGTGACGCATCGTTAGGTCGAGTTCTTTATCATCAAACAAGAGCTGAACCCGTATATCCGGATAAAGACTAAGGAATTCTGGCATACGCTCCACAAGCCATCCTGCTCCCATTCCGAAGGTCGATGTAACCCGTAGATTTCCTGCTGGCTTTTCACAGCTTTCACTTAATTGCGAGCGTGCACTTTCAAGCTTCATCAAAACATCATGTGTTGTCCGATACAGAATTTCACCCTGCTCTGTTAAGATTAACCCCCGCGCATGACGCTGAAACAAGGACACACCAACATCGTTCTCTAAAGCTGAAACCTGTCGTGAAATGGCTGATTGGGATAGATGAAGCTTTTGTGCCGCATGTGTAAAAGATCCTGCTTCTGCAACAGCATGAAAAACCCTCAACTTATCCCAATCCAACGGTGACGTCACAATTCTACCTCTAATTTTTTCACTTTTAATAAATTGTCATGTTTGTAGATCTAAAAAACGTTCTGCCTCCAACGCCGCCATACATCCCCTACCCGCTGCTGTTACAGCTTGACGAAATGTTTCGTCTGTTACATCACCTGCAGCAAAAACACCAGCAATGCTTGTTGCTGTTGAATCTGGTTCTGTCCATAAATAACCGCCTCGTTTTTGTTTCAGTTGCCCTTCAAACAAAGAAACAGCAGGATCATGACCAATGGCAATAAATATTCCCTCTGCATTCACCTTAATTTCTTGACCGGTTTTAACATTTTTAAGGCGTGCACCGGTTACAACAGCCCCCCTTGAATCCTGAGCTGGCAAACCAACAATTTCTTCTACCACATGATCCCAAAGAACACGTACATTATCGCAAGCAAGCAATCTATCTTGCAAAATTTTTTCTGCCCTAAAATAACCCCGCCGATGAACCACGCTTACACTCTTTGCCAAATGGGATAAATAAAGAGCTTCTTCAACAGCTGTATTTCCACCTCCCACAACAATGACATCCTTATCACGATAAAAAAAACCATCACATGTAGCACAGGCAGAAACACCGCCACCCATAAAAGTCTGTTCACTTTCCAAACCAAGCCAACGCGCCTGCGCTCCTGTTGCAATAATCAGCGCATCACAACAATATTGCGTTCCTGAATCTCCATATAAAATAAAAGGGTACTTCAATAAATCAGCCTTTGTAATACTATCATAGACAATTTTTGTACCCATATTTTCGGCTTGTTTTGCCATTTGTTCCATCAACCATGGTCCTTGAATTGGATCAGCAAAACCTGGATAATTTTCGACATCAGTTGTAATCATCAACTGACCGCCCTGCTGTAAGCCAGTGACCAAAACCGGCTTGAGCATTGCTCTTGCCGCATAGATCGCCGCTGTATAACCAGCTGGACCAGAGCCAATAATAAGCAACCGAATATGCGATTGTGCCATAGAATCCCCTTCACTTTTTCTTACTTAATTATTCTATAAATTATAACGGAATGCTGTATTAAAAAACATTTTTCAACAACCTCAATTATGGTGTATACATATCTTTTTTCAAATTTAGTGAAAATGTTTGGTTGTCAATTCATCAAATCCTGCTTAATGTAAAAACCAATTTTTACCCTATAAAGAAAAAAACGTAAATTCTTATGAGCACAAAACCATAACAAAAAAAGATAGAGAACGATCATTTTTCAATTTATTATCAATGTCTGTGCACGTTTTGCGTTAATCATGGGAGGAGCAATGCTTCTACCAATTTTTGTAGATTTGCACGACAGCAACCATAATTGGATAACCTTTCTCTACTCTTGCACCATAACCACCATATTAGCAACGCTGATTCTTTTAGCCACAAGAGGTGCCACCTGCCGTTTTTCAGCACGGCTTGGCTTTATGCTCACTGTCTGCCTTTGGCTAACAGGAAGCATCGTAGGTGCCTTACCTCTTTACCTTTCGCCCCTCTCAATTTCTTTAGCAGAAGCCATCTTTGAATCCGTCTCTGGAATTACCACCACAGGCTCTACAGTACTCACAGGCCTTGACAATTTATCGCGCAGTATTTTGTTATGGCGTTCTATCATATGCTGGATTGGAGGCATTGGCTTTATCGGTTTAGCGTTATTGCTTTTACCTTCACTGCGAGTGGGTGGAGTACGGCTTTTTCATATGGAATCATCCGATAAATCTGAAAAAATATTGCCCCGTATCAACCAAATTGCCAATGGAATTATCATAGCCTATGTTGGATTAACACTTGCTTGTATGCTTTCCTATTTTGCTTCGGGCATGAACTTATTTGATGCCATCAACCATGCAATGAGCACAATAGCAACAGCTGGATTCTCAACTCACGACGCCTCTTTTGGCTATTTCTCTGATAAACCAGCCATCTTGATTATTTCAACACTCTTCATGTTGCTCTCCGCACTACCATTCGTGCTTTATGTTAAATTAGTGCTTCCTGGCCACTCCAAACGCTTCATTGATCCGCAAGTGATCGTTTTTTTGCATATTGTTTTTCTCTTCAGCTTTGCTTTAGCAGCATGGCTACGATTTCATGATCATCGCGCGTTCCATTTAATTTTTCTTGATGTCATTTTTCACCTTTCATCCATCATTAGCACGACTGGCTATAGCGCTGAAGATTATCAACTTTGGGGGCCGTTTGCGCTTGGAGTTTTCTTCATTGTTTCTTTTACAGGTGGATGTGCTGGTTCTACCTCTGGTGGAATGAAAATCAATCGCTTAATTATCCTTTGGCGTATTACACAAACAAATATAGAAAAACTTTTTTCTCCTAATATCGTTGTAAAAGCGCGCTACGATCATTCAAACATATCGAGCGATGTTGCCAAAGCAGTTTTATTTTTTGTATGTCTTTATATGTTTTGTCTTCTTATCGGCACTGCACTTTTGCTTACAACTGGTCTTGACTTTACTTCTGCTTTTACGGGGGTCTTAACAGCTCTTTCAAATATTGGCCCAGGTTTTGGAGATATTATTGGTCCTGCTGGAAACTTTTCTACAATTAATGATAATGCCCTATGGATTTTGAGTTTTCTCATGCTCGCTGGGCGTCTTGAAATTATAACCATATTCGTACTTTTTATCCCCGCTTTTTGGCGTGAGCAATTTTAATACATAGCATTTAATTCCAAGTGATAAGAAATTTACAATATAAACACTATACATAACTAACAAAATAATCCCTAAAGTAGGAACCTGCACCCTTCTTTTTAGGCACATTAACTTTTTAAAATGGATGCAAAACACCAAGAACCCTCAAGTATCAGATCTTTCACGTCAGACGAGATCTTATAACATTCTTGCTGTATGCACCTTCCTCATCAAAGAAAGGCTTCAATGTAATATTTCAATATACCTTATCAACAGTCTTTAATTAAGAAAAACATAGAGGGCTTCTAGTAAAAATATTTTTTCTATTACAACACGCTTATTATGCTTTTATTATTGCAAAATACACAATCACTTCCATACTGAAGCAACACGAACAGCTTTAACAATCTAGTCTTTATAGAAAGAATACCACACTATATTCTCAAAAGCATTACCTGAATAAGAAACAATCATCCCTTCCATTTATTTACATCACTCTAAAAATATAAAATTTTAGCTCTTCTATCAAAGATTCTGATAGCTTATCGTTACATCACCTTAAAACATGCTAAATTCTACGAAATAAGATTTGCATTATTAAGCCATTCACTTGAAATATTTATTTGTGGAGACCTTTAAAGATGGCACATTCTCTCCTCTTCCCAAGAAGATTTCCAATATATTCAAAGTGTTCTTTCCACAAAGATTTCCTCGTAAACGCTCCCAATTGCTGCTGCTTCCTTTTCCAAAGGAAAGTTGGCACGAACATGGGCTAAAGCTCTTTGCCCTGCTAGCATTGTTTTTTCTAAATCAGTAAAATAAGGTTCAATCGCTGCTGTTAAAGCTGCTCCATCTCCTGCTTTCACAACCGTTCCTGTTCCCTCTACCACCAATTCTTTAAAAATTCCCACATCACTGGTCACTACAGCTGTCTGTGATGCCATTGCCTCCAATGGTGTCAAACCAAAACCTTCCAAACGAGAAGGAGTCACATAAAGTGACAGACGACGATACCACAGAGGTATATCAAGCCTCTCGCCAAGAAAAATAATACGATCACTCAAACCGGCCTCAGCAATCTTCTGACGTAATTTCTTTTCAAAATTATAATGTTGCTCTGTAGTTCGACCAGCGATAAGCGCTGTCCACTCAGGATAATGGGGCAATAATGTTATCATTGCATCCACAAACAGATCAGTGCCCTTTGCGTAGCGCACACGCCCAAAACACCCCACCGCATATTTTCCTAAAAACCCTGCTGCTGGGAAAAAATCATCAACAGTCTCCGGTGGTGAAAAACGCCTAACGTCCACCCCATGCATAATAACTTGATGAGGCACTTCTAGATAAGTCCCCGTGCATGCACTGGTAGCAATAACCTTATCCATACGACGAAGCAACCATTTGGTAAAAGGTTTGTGTTTGCGTTGAGATGCCGAAGTAAAGATGAGTTTAAGCTTCATTCGCAAAACATCCCGAAGAAATACTCCGCAAAGCATCTCAATATTGCGCCGTGCATGCCAAATACGAAATGACCTCCCCCTCGGACTTTTCCAAAGTCCAAAAAGGTCACTAAAGGAAAGAAACGGTAAATCTCGCGGTAATCCAAATCCAAAAGTGGATATATGTATACCCTGTTCTCGCTGCAATGGAATGAGTTGGATAACTGTAGAGGTCACTCCTGATAAGCGCTTTTTAAAGTGAGGAGCAATAATCTCCGTTTCTTCCAAAGATACATGCATAACAAATTAGATGTACTGAACCTTAATAATTTCGTAATTATGCGAACCACCTGGTGCATTCACCTCAATCACATCACCCTCTTGCTTTCCAATGAGTGCACGCGCAATAGGGGATGAAATAGAGATTTTACCAGTTTTGACATCAGCCTCTTGATCACCAACGATCTGATAAACCTTTTTTTCTTCAGTATCTTCGTCCAAAAGCTTGATAGTGGCTCCAAACTTAATTTTGTCACCTGAAAGGCGTGAGACATTAATAACTTCCGCCCGTGCAATATAGTCTTCAAGCTCATTTATACGCCCCTCATTATGACTTTGTGCCTCTTTAGCAGCGTGATATTCAGCATTTTCTGATAGATCACCATGTGCACGTGCTTCGGAAATTGCTTCAATAATTCGTGGACGTTCCTGTTGTTGGCGCCAACGTAACTCTTCTTTAAGACTTTCAAAACCAGCTGTAGTCATCGGAACTTTTTCCATAATCCGTCCCTTTCTATTACACGGAAGGTTTAATAAAAACACAAAAAACGGCCTCCAAAATCACTTTTGGAATCCGAAAACCATAATCCTCGTTTATTATATAGTACAGTATCCCCGTTTTCCATATAAAAATAAAAAAAGGAATAAAGTATTCACCAATTGTGTTTAAGCTATCTACTATTTTAGCACTTAAAATGCCAAACTGCATTCCAACCATTAGAATTCTAAAGAAGAAATAATTGTATTTTTTTCTGTTTTACCCTAACCTAACAGAAGAGATCTCATATGAAGAGAAAAGAAAAACTCTAAAGGAAGCCTCTACAAAAAATGAAAAAGCTCGTAATTTTTTTTGTTTTTGGCTCTCTCTCTCTAACCGCAACGGTATCCGGAGCTGCAGATGCCTTTACCACAAACAACCTTAATCTTAGAACGGGACCAAGCATTCAATATACGCTTTGCGGCTTAATCCCCGCAGGAAAGTTGGTATTTGTCCAAACATGTAAAAGGAACTGGTGCAACATCAGATATAACACCCAAACAGGTTGGGTATCATCTCGTTACCTCTCATTTAAAAATGGAAATGATCTTTATCAAACATACACAACTCTTCCAGTAACAAATTACAATACATACAGTCATTATCCACGGTAGCCACAGTAAATATTATAAATAAACGCCCTGTCAACATCATGGCGCAAATGAGATAGTGTAGATGAACGATTACAAATGTCACCACACTCTAAAAACAAAAAACCAAAGAACCTCCTTAAAGAATTAGTCTCATATCCCAAACTTATCAAATATCCTATGAAACATACAATAAACCGAAAAAAACTGCTGATTAACGTTTTGTCGTTATCGCGATTAAATTGTAAAATTGAGTATTTCGTTGAAAACCACAAGCACTTTTTTATATCAAAAAGGATGCAACAATGAAAAACGGTGTCACAGCAACAGTAGAAGCTCTTTCTGCCCTGATTGCGTCAGGCAATCCCCTTTTTAAGAATGGCGTATTATGGACACCCCACCGCCCTGCTCGTCCTGAAAAATCTGAAGGTGGCATTCCATTTCAACTCGAAACATCTTTTGAACCTGCCGGGGATCAACCCCAAGCAATCAAAACTCTGATTGAGGGGATAGAAAAGGATGAGCGTACACAAGTGCTTTTGGGTGTTACCGGTTCAGGAAAAACCTATACAATGGCCAAAATCATTGAAAAAACACAACGTCCAGCTTTGATCTTAGCACCAAATAAAACTTTAGCAGCACAGCTTTACGGAGAATTTAAAAGCTTTTTTCCCCACAATGCCGTCGAATATTTTGTTTCTTATTATGACTATTATCAGCCAGAAGCCTATGTTGCGCGCTCTGACACTTATATTGAAAAAGAATCTTCTATCAATGAACAAATCGACCGTATGCGTCATGCTGCAACACGTGCTGTACTTGAACGTGATGATGTCATTATTGTTGCATCTGTATCCTGTATCTACGGAATTGGTTCAGTAGAAACCTATACTGCCATGACCTTTGAAATAAAAAAAGGTGACAAACTCAATCAACGACAATTACTCACTGATTTAGTTGCTCAACACTATTGTCGACAAAATATAAACTTCATTCGTGGTTCCTTTCGTGTCCGAGGAGATATAATTGAAATTTTTCCTGCCCACCTTGAAGATCGTGCTTGGCGTATCTCTCTTTTTGGCGATGAAGTAGAAACAATTACTGAATTTGATCCCCTCACAGGCCAAAAAACAGGTGATCTTCAATCAATTAAAATTTATGCCAATTCACACTACGTAACACCACGCCCAACATTAAATCAGGCAATGAAGTCCATCAAAATGGAACTGGTGCAACGCCTTGCCGAATTAAATGCCGCGGGACGTCTTTTAGAGGCGCAACGTTTAGAACAGCGTACAATTTTTGATTTGGAAATGTTAGAAACAACCGGCTCATGCGCCGGAATCGAAAATTATTCACGCTATTTAACAGGGCGTAAACCCGGTGAACCACCTCCAACCTTGTTTGAATATATTCCAAACAATGCTCTCGTTTTTATCGATGAAAGCCATGTCACTATTCCCCAAATTGGTGGCATGTACCGAGGTGATTTTCGAAGAAAAGCAACCTTAGCAGAATATGGATTTCGTCTCCCTTCCTGTATGGACAATCGTCCCTTACGCTTTGAAGAATGGGATGCCATGCGCCCACAAACTATTGCTGTCTCTGCAACGCCTGGACGCTGGGAAATAGAACAAGCTCACGGCATTTTTGCTGAACAAATTATTCGCCCAACAGGATTGATTGATCCAGCAACAGAAATTCGCCCAGCCTCCAGCCAAGTCGATGATGTTGTGAACGAAATTCGTAAAACAATTCAAAAAGGCTACCGTACCTTAGTAACTGTCCTAACCAAGCGTATGGCCGAAGATTTGACAGAATATCTCCATGAACAAGGCATTCGCGTACGCTATATGCATTCTGACATTGATACGTTAGAACGTATTGAAATTCTACGTGATCTTCGGCTTGGCACCTTTGATGTTCTCATCGGTATTAACTTACTTCGGGAAGGTTTAGATATTCCAGAATGCGGTTTTGTTGCTATTCTAGATGCCGATAAAGAGGGGTTTTTGCGCTCTGAAACTTCGCTCGTACAAACAATTGGACGCGCTGCACGCAATGTAGATGGCCGCGTTATCCTTTACGCAGATACAATCACAGGCTCCATAGAACGCGCCTTACAGGAGACACAAAGACGTCGACAAAAACAAATAGCCTACAATGAAGAGCACCATATTACACCAACCAGTATCAAAAAAAATATCGATGATATTCTCAATTCAGGAGGCGAAAACAACCATACTTCCACAAATATTCCTGATTTTATCAGGCAAAACAATATGGTTGGCAACAATTTAACAATCCATATTAAATCCCTTGAAAAATCAATGCATGAAGCAGCTGCTGATCTTAACTTTGAAGAGGCCGCACGACTTCGCGATGAAATCAAACAATTACAAAAGATAGAACTAGAAATCGCGGAGAATCCCTTAACACATCATAGCGAACAATCCACCCATGGACCGATATTACAACCAAGTCTTTTCTCCAAACCAAACCTTGATCACATGGGACCAACCATGGATACTGGTATTTTGGAAAATCGAAAAGGGAAATCTCGTAAAAACACCCCTAACCAAGCGACCATAAAACGAAAAAAAACGCGTCCAACAAAGGAGCAAAAAAATTAAAATCACCAAAAATAATCTTTGGCTCTTCTAAAAAATAACTAAAAATGAAAAGCAACCAATATTGCCCTAAAAATAGATAACCTCAAACATTAAGGATTCTCAAATTTGTTTAAAACAACATAAGAAAGAATATTTTACAAAAAAAATCTTAAAAATATTGACTTTTTAAGCAATTTTTCTTGTTAAACAACGTTATAAAAATACATAAAAATGTAAAAAACTTCTAAGCTATAAAAAATCAGACAAATTTAAAGAAAATGTCTACGATATATCAAAAAATTAATGAAATATATTATATTCATAAATTTATAATTTGATATATAAATCAATATTATTTATCATTACAATATAATATAAAAACATTACAATTTTCTATAAAACAAATAAAGTAAAATAAGAATTTGTCATAACACAATAAGCCTATTATAACAAAAACGATAGCTTGTATTCATACACCTATTGTTAAATTAATATTATATCAAGTAATACAAAAAAGTATTCATAAATAAAGAATTTATAACCAATAGTAAAAAATCTTCTGCTCTCAATACAATCTGCTTAATTAACCTTAAGAAGAGTACATTAATTGAAATCAAAATTCTGTCATGATTTTACTTTACTGTATTGGCAATAGCTTTAACTAAATGAATTTTTATTTTTTTGTCACAATAAAGTTCAAAATTGTTCAGGCTCTATTCAGTTTGAAACGCGTAGGAAGCGAAAAATACGAATTTACACAAAGGAGCATCATTATGAAAAAAGTGATCAGGTTAGCGGTATTATCAGCAATGTCAGTTGTAACCGTTTTTATGCCGCTAAATGCAACGCTTGCGGATATAATATGGGATCTTACTCACCCTATCACGAAAGAAATAGATGATGAGATGAGAAAGATGCGTAAAGAAAGAGATGATGCGACAAGGGAAATTGATAAGAAAATTGATGATATCTGGCGTTCTAGTTTGTCTCGTTCCCATTGTTCTGATAGAAACCGCGGCTTTTTTTCTGATGATTTTCAAAAGTTTATTGATGATTTCCACGGGTGTTCTAGTGACAAAGACAAAAGCAAGAAACAGCAACAACAACAACAGCAGCAACAACATCATCACCATCACCATCACCATCATCAACATGTTGAAAACAAGACATATCACTACGTCGAGCGCGAAAAGACAAAAGCAGATACGACTCCTAGTACAATTTTAAAAAAACCAGAACAGCCACAAATTGTTTATCAAATAGTACCACAATATCAAATTGTATATCAACAGGTTCCACAAGAACAGATAATTTATGAAGCTCCGCAAACGGTGGAATATGGGCCACACCAGCAATCGTCGGTATCTAATTGGCTTAACTATTGCAAGAAAAAATACCGTTCGTTCAATCCTAAAACAGGCACTTTTCGAGACCGGAATGGTTTGGAACACTTTTGTTATGCTCCAATAAATTAATTTCTGTTCCGTCCTACTAAAAAATCTTAAATAGCACAAAAAACGCTCCAGAGCGTTTTTTGTGTTTATATGCTAACCATTTGAAAAAAAGGTTGTTTTGGCACTCATAGCCTATGCAACTTCCTGAACCATGCCCACAAATAAAACAAACGTCATCACCTAAGGGAAAAACTTTTTCCTTAAGAGATCTCACCAATTCTTCATGAGAACAGAATGGAAAATCCGTACGTCCAATAGAACCACGAAAAAGGACATCACCCAATAAAAAGCGAAGCGTTCTTTTTCATTGAAATAAATGACATGACCAGGGGAGTGTCCCAGTGTGTACAAAACCCTAAACTCATGTCCAGCAAAATGCACACACTCACCATCGTCTAACCAAATCGAACAACGCACCATGATGCTTTCGGGTGTAAGCCATGATTTAAGAACCATTCTCACCCGTTTTAAACTTCAGCTAGCGTTAGCAAATACTGACTTTGATATTAAGCCGCTTGAGCAAGATGTAAGCGACATGCAAAATATGTTAGAAGATTACCTTGCTTTTGCACGTGGTGAAGGAAGTGAATGTGTTAAAACTTTTGATTTAAATGCTCTTATGCAAAAATTCTCTACCGATGCGCATCTTCACAAACGTCAGTTTTCCTACACCATTGAAGGTCCTACACAAATACAAGTACGCCCACGTGCCTTCACGCGTCTCATAAACAATCTTGTGTCAAACGCATTTTGTCATGCCAATAATCTCAAACTAACAGCCATATCCCAACAAGAATCTTTCCTCATAACTATTGACGATGATGGACCTGGTATTCATAAAAATGTGCGCACAGAAGTCTTTAAGCCATTCTTTAGACTTGATAAAGCACGAAATAAAGATGCGAGTGGAACAGGACTCGGCCTTTCTATTGCTCAAGATATAGCACGTAGCCATGGAGGCAATATTCAATTGGATGATAGCCCTCTAGGGGGCTTACGCGCTATTATTGATCTACCCCTTTAGTAACTTTCCTTGTTAAACCACGTTATAAAAAATCCCTAAAACTATCAAAACACGCCCAAAACACTTCTAAAATCTAAACGAGCACAAAAAAATTAAAGAGAATGTTTCCCATATATCAAAAAAGTTCCCGCAATATATTATTTTTATACAGTTATAATCTAATATCGAACTCAATATTTAGCCTCACAAGAGAGTAGTCAAACAGGACTGTATTCTATCACACAAATAAAGTGAAATAAGATTTTATCATAGCACCATAAGCCTATGATAAAAAACGATAACTTTTATTCATACACCTATTGTTCAATTCATATTGTATCAAGCAATAAATAAAGTACTCATAAATAAAGAATTTATAACCAATAGTAAAAATCTGCTGCTCTCAATACACACTTATCAAGTAAAATTAAGCAGAGTAAAATAATTGAAATCAAAATTCTGTCATGATTTTATTTTATTGTTCCAGCAATATTTTTAACTAAATGAATTTTTATTTTTTTTCACAATAAAGTCCAAAATTTTTCAGGCTCTATTCAGTTTGAAACGTGTAGGATGTGAAAAATACGAATTTACATAAGGAGCATCATTATGAAAAAAGTGATCAAGCTAGCGGTATTGTCAGCAATGTCAACTGTAACCGTTTTTATGCCGCTAAATGCAGCACTTGCGGATATGGCATGGTATCATAACTATGATACGATGAGGGAAATAAGGAAGGAGGCTGGTTTACCGTCTCACAATTTTAGCTCCCATTTTTCTCATAGTGAACATCACTCTTTTGATAATCCCCATAAGCGTCATTATGTCAGCCATCAATGGGGAGCACAACAACATCATCATTTTGAACACAAGACATATCATTATGTCGAGCGCAAAAAGACAAAACACAGTAGTATTAATATAAATAACTCAGGAGAAGCTTTAGCAATGGGCATTCTTGCTCTTGCAGCAGGTGCACTTCTCGGCAAAATTTTAAAAAAACCAGAACAACCACAAATTGTATATCAACAGGTTCCACAAGAACAGATAATTTATGAAGCTCCGCAAACGGTGGAATATGGGCCACACCAGCAATCGTCGGCACCTAATTGGCTTAACTATTGCAAGAAAAAATACCGTTCGTTCAATCCTAAAACAGGTACTTTTCGAGACCGGAATGGTTTGGAACACTTTTGTTATGCTCCAATAAATTAATTTCTGTAACAGCTTACTAAAAAAATCTTAAATGGCACAAAAAACGCTCCAGAGCGTTTTTTGCATTTATATGCTAACCATTTGAAGAAAAGGGTTGTTTTGGCGCTCATAGCCTATACAACTTCCTGGACCATGCCCACAAATAAAACGAACGTCATCACCTAAGGGCAAAACTTTTTCCTTAAGAGATCTCATCAATTCTTCATGAGAACAGAATGGAAAATCCGTACGTCCAATAGAACCACGAAAAAGGACATCACCCAATAAAGCGAAGCGTTCTTTTTCATTGAAATAAATGACATGACCAGGGGAGTGCCCCGGTGTATGCAAAACCCTAAACTCATGTCCAGCAAAATGAACACACTCACCATCTTCTAACCATTGGTCAGGGATACAAATGCATGCATCTCTAATGCCGTAACTTTTTGCGCTTTCACTCACAACATCCATCAGGGGCTTGTCACCACGATGAGAACCAATGATTTTAACATTAAGCGCCTCTTTCGCTTGCATTGCCGCTCCTACATGATCAAAATGACCATGTGTTATCCAAATAGCTTCAACGGTAACACCTCTTTTCTGGATCACTTCTTGAACGCGAAGCCAATCACCACCGGGGTCAACCAAAACCCCTACTTTTTGTTCATTATCAAAAAGCAGGGTGCAATTTTGTTGAAAAGGTGTAACTGGAATAATATGTGTACTAAAACTATTCATGATGTCCTTTTCAAAAATAAAATTCTTCCAAGCTTACAAGACACATTTCCTCCCCTTTTATAAAAAATAGACTGCTCGACAGCTTTATATAACTTATGTAAACTTAAGTTTTGTGTAAACTAAATTTTTGTCAAGGTTTTTAAGAATGACCGATCATGTTGAAGTTTTGTGTGACGATGCACCTCACCTTCTTGTGATTGATGACGACACCCGTATTCGCAACCTTTTATTTCAATTCCTCATTAAAAATGGTTTTCGCGTTTCAGTCTCAGCCAATGCCGATGAAGCAAAGCGACAACTCGCATGCTTAGATTTTGACCTTCTTATAGTTGATGTCATGATGCCTGGTGAAAACGGCATCGATCTCACCTACTCACTGCGACAAACAAAAGATGTTCCTATCCTCATGCTTACAGCTTTATCGGAAACAGACCACCGTATCCATGGCTTAGAAGCAGGCGCTGATGACTATCTTGCTAAACCGTTTGATCCTCGTGAGCTTTTACTTCGCATTAACGCTATTTTACGACGTGGTTTTCCACTAAACCAACCCAAAATCGAGCAGATCGTTTTTGGACCATATATCTTTTCAATTGCACGGCGCGAGCTCAAAAAAGGAGGAGAAGTGATTAAACTGACAGATAAAGAACAAAAAATGATGGTTCTTTTTGCCGAAAATGCAGGTGATATCATCCCACGCCATAAATTTGCAACTGACGATAACAATACCAGTGAACGTGCCATTGATGTACAGATCAATCGTCTCCGTCGTAAAATCGAAAAAAATCCAGCTCTCCCGATATGGCTCCAGACCGTGCGAGGAATAGGTTATAAACTCTCAATTGAATAGATACACAATGATCAAACCCTCAAAAAAATTCGTCGGGTGGTTAACAAAAAAGATGCCTAAACGGCTTTATGCCCGCTCTTTGATCATCATTATTGCTCCTATGGTACTCTTGCAAACAGTGATTGCTTACGTTTTTATGGAACGTCATTGGCAAATGGTAACCGAGCGTCTTTCAACCGCTGTTGTCCACGATATTTCAGCCATTATCGATATCATTGAAACATATCAGCAACAAGATAACTATGAAGATATCAAGCGTATTGCACAACAACGTATGGGATTAAACATTTCTATCCTCCCCCCATCCCCCCTTCCCCCCCCAGGACCGAAACCATTTTTTGCAATTCTTGATTATTTTCTAAGTGAAGAAATTACTCGCCAAATTAACCGCCCATTCTGGATTGATACCGTAGGAGATTCTGATCTTGTCGAAATTCGTATTCACCTTGGTCACAACATCTTGCGTGTTTTTGCACCACGCAGCCAAGCCTACGCTTCCAATACCGCTATTTTTTTAAGCTGGATGGTAGGAACAGCTCTTGTTTTATTATTGATAGCGATTTACTTCTTGCGTAACCAAATCAAACCAATTCAACAATTGGCTGAAGCAGCAGAAAGTTTTGGACGCGGTCGTCCTTTACCAGAAGGGTTTCAACCACAAGGAGCTGATGAAGTCCGTCGTGCTGGCTTTGCTTTTTTACGCATGCGTGAACGTATTGAACGCCAAATCGAACAACGCACCATGATGCTTTCGGGTGTAAGCCATGATTTAAGAACCATTCTCACCCGTTTTAAACTTCAGCTAGCGTTAGCAAATACTGACTTTGATATTAAGCCGCTTGAGCAAGATGTAAGCGACATGCAAAATATGTTAGAAGATTACCTTGCTTTTGCACGTGGTGAAGGAAGTGAATGTGTTAAAACTTTTGATTTAAATGCTCTTATGCAAAAATTCTCTACCGATGCGCATCTTCACAAACGTCAGTTTTCCTATACCATTGAAGGACCTACACAAATACAAGTACGCCCACGTGCCTTCACGCGTCTCATCAGCAATCTTGTGTCAAACGCATTTTGTCACGCCAATACTGTCAAACTAACAGCCATATCCCAACAAGAATCTTTCCTCATAACTATTGACGATGATGGACCTGGTATTCATAAAAATATGCGCACAGAAGTCTTTAAGCCATTCTTTAGACTTGATAAAGCACGAAATCAAGATGCAAGTGGAACAGGACTCGGCCTTTCTATTGCTCAAGATATAGCACGTAGCCATGGAGGCAATATTCAATTGGATGATAGTCCTCTAGGGGGCTTACGCGCTATTATTGATGTCCCCCTTTAGCAATATTTCATAAATCGTCTATAAGAAAAAAAGCTAAATAAACTTGACAATTTAGGCATTCCCTACAGTTTCAAACAAAGTATATTGCAGTGCCTTGCAAGCGCTTTCCCCACACCAAGCGACCATCTGAAATGCAACATAATAGCTTTCACAGACTTTAAGAGCATTTATTAACAATGTTTCAACCTGTACATGAGATGGATGCACCCCACCAGCCAGAAGAAGCCCTTGCCGATAAATAACCGAATGATTCCCTTGCCAATAATCAAAATGTCCCAGCAATAATTTTTCATTAATTGCTAGCAATAAGCGATGCATTTCTGCCGTGCGAGCGTTTTTAATAGAAAGATCAAATGCACAAGCCAAATGAAGAGCTTCCTGCTCTTCCATCCATGAAAAAGCAAGGTGATAATTTGCCCTTTTTCCTTCCACACAAACACTAATTTCATCTTGTGCGTCCCGTTCAAACGACCAATCATATTTACAAGCAATCTGTTCTATAAAGTCAACAGGATGCTCTTCTCTTTCTGTGGTGCAAAATGCAAGCCTCATCATAATCCTCAATCATATTAAAACATTGTCAACAGAACATAATCAGCCTAAAAACTGTAACAACATTTTGCTACAATCAAAGCCTTTACACCAAACAAATACACATTAAAAACATCGACAGGACACCCCCCCAGAACCCAATAATGCTTCCTGCGGCAGCCTGATAACAATAAAACGAATCATCAAGCTTTTTCAGTGTATTGATACAATTTCATAGTACTAGTCCCCCACATTCAAAAAAGTGTTTTTTTACAAAAAACAAATGGATAATCTGCTCTAACAGACTCAGGATTAAGCATTTTTTAGTTTCATACATTCCATTGAAAAATTGGGGATATTTTTTCTAAAACTCTATTTTTTATAAAAACTATTTTACTTTTTTCGGGTCTGCGCTTTTTCCAAATCATCGAGGCGCCTTTTCAAATCAGCATTGTCGGCATGTGCTTTCAGTACCATCTCCTTAAATGTTTCAAATTCTTCACGTGAAACAAGATCAAGTTTGTTGGCTATCTTTTCAGCCTGAAAACGAAAAGCTGTTCCAGCTTCACGTCGTATACCTTGCACAACATCAGCGGCATCCGTTGCTAATTTTGCCAATTCATCAAGAATACGGTTTGATCCATTACGCATAATGTTTTTCCTTACATTTTAATTATTGACACACGCACTATAACGCATTTTCATAACATTTAGATACTGCATTTGTTCCTTTTATCCGATAGATTTTATCTTACCACGCAGATTTTTCTCTGAAATTTTTTTAAGTCTTTTTACACTTCTTTTACCACATATAAACTAGTAAAAACCTATTACCCTTCTGACTTGACCATTGTGTATTCATCTGTCATTTCTGTCCATCATGTAACTTCATATAATGTAAAATGCTTAACTCATGAACAGTCTTTCTTGTCCAGCCATTGCTTTTCCATCTTTTCTCGACCCCGTAATTATCCACTTAGGTCCTGTAGCTCTTCATTGGTACGGATTTGGGTACGTGGTGGGCATTCTTTTTGCTTGGTGGTATGCACAAAAACTGTTAAAAAAGCAATCCCTATGGCATGCAAATCAGCCTCCCATGGACAACCAGACGATTGGAGATTTTGTTGTCTGGTCTGCCATCAGTGTCGTTGTTGGTGGCCGCTTAGGACAAGTGCTTGTATGGGATCCCATTTATTATTTTAGCCATCCAAACGCCATTATCGCAGTATGGGATGGAGGAATGTCGTTTCATGGTGGGCTTGTTGCCATCATCATTGCAATGATCTGGTTTGCTCGTAAAAACAATATCAGCATACAAGCAATGTTTGATATAATTGCGGCAGGTGCTCCTATTGGTATTGGCATTGTACGAATATGCAACTTCATTAACCAAGAACTATGGGGTAATATTACCACATACCCTTGGGCTGTTTGCTTTCCCTTAGATCCTTACTATTTACCACGCCATCCAAGCCAACTTTATGAAGCGTTTATGGAAGGATTTCTTCTCTTCATCATCTTATTTATTCTTATTTTTGCTTTCAAAGCATTAAAACGCCCTGGTGCCGTATCAGGAACATTCATCATAGGCTATGCAATAGCACGCAGTATTTCAGAGGTTTACCGTGCACCTCAAGAAGATCCAGAATGGTTTTCTACCCTTTTCCATTCTATGGGGTTTACCTATGGCATGGCTTTATCTCTTCCCATGCTTGTTTTGGGATTTTATCTCCTTTTCCGAGCCTTCAAACACAAATCTACAGAAAATGGCTACTCTCAAAGAAAAAATTAAGGAAATTATCGCGCTTAATGGGCCAATCACTGTCAGTCAATATATGACATTAGCACTCACAGACCCCCAGTTTGGCTACTATCAAACACAAACACCCTTTGGGAGAGCTGGTGATTTCATTACAGCACCTGAAATAAGCCAGTTATTTGGAGAGATGATTGGCATTTGGACTCTTGCAAACTGGAAAGCTCAAGGTTGTCCCAATCCTTTCATCCTCGCCGAAATAGGTCCAGGACGTGGAACTTTGATGGATGATATTTTGCGCACCATTCAAAAATTATCCACCACAGCATTTAATGCTGCTGAAATTTTTCTTATTGAAATAAGTAAACAGCTTGCAAAAGAACAAAAGAAACGTCTTTTACCTTATAAAAAACAAATCTACAATATTGAAAGTTTTGATCAAATCCCTTCAAAACCTCTCTTCTTAATTGCCAATGAGTTCTTCGATACACTCCCCATCAACCAATATATTAAAGTCAAAGGAGAATGGAAAGAACGTCGCATTACAATCAATCAAGATGGAAACTTCATATTTATTGCTGCTCCACGAAAACTTCCTTCTTCTTGCTTACAATCCTACTGTTCTGAAATACCTGATGGAACAATTTTTGAACATGCACCCTCACGGCATCAATTAATGCAACAAATCAGTAACCATTTGATACAAATGAAAGGTTCTGCTTTACTTGTTGATTATGGAGCTTCTGATCTTGCATTTGGTGATACGCTGCAAGCAATCTCAAAACATAAATTTCGTGATATTTTTGATGCTCCCGGTGAACATGATTTAACATCACATGTTGGTTTTTTCTTTTTAAAAAAAGTCGCCCTTGAACAAGGCTGCTTTGCTGAAATTCTACAACAAGGAGATTTCCTTTTAAAAATGGGACTGCTGGAACGCGCAGCACAGCTTGGAGTCGGCAAAAGTGTTACAGTGCAAAACAAAATTCACCAAGATATCGAACGATTAGCCGGCCCAGATCAAATGGGTAAATTGTTTAAAGTCTTATATGTGAGTAATAAAAACATACCATTGCCACCTAGATTGTGACTACCAGCAATAATACGCCCAGTAATAATACGCATTGACAAATATAAACATCTCACACACCATTCTCACTTGAAAAATAACCATCCACATAAGGAACTTTTATGAATCCTGTGCTTCATCCCATCCTTGCAAAAGATCTTTCTGCTTTACACCCGTATGGGATAAGGCATGGTTTTTTTACGCGTCAAGGTGGGGTTTCTAAAAGCCTTTATCAAAGCCTTAATGTTGGACAAAGTTCAAATGATCACCCTAAAAATATTGCACAAAACCGCATTTTAATCGCTGATTATTTTGATGTTGAAGTACAAAGTTTAATCACTGTCAATCAAATACATTCTTGTGAAATTGTAGTGGTTAATCAAGCTTTTGTTGATGAGCCTCCTAAAGCTGATGCTCTTGTTACAACCATGCCAGAACTCATAATCGGCATTCTCACAGCAGATTGTGGACCAGTTCTGTTTGCTGATCCCAAAGCAGGCGTCATCGCTGCAGCACATGCTGGCTGGCGAGGAAGCTTAAATGGAATTATAGAAAAAACAATTTCTGTTATGGAAGAACAAGGAGCCAAAAGACAATCAATAACAGCAGTCCTTGGACCTTGTATTGGTCCTTGCCACTACGAAGTAACAAGCGAGTTTTACAAGCAATTTATTGATTGCCAGAATAAGTTCCAAAAATATTTTTTAAAAACAGATAAAGTAAATCACTTTCACTTCAACCTATGGGCATTCATTATGAATCAACTAAAAGAAGCAGGAGTTCATGCTTCTTGTGTGGAGCTTTGCACCTACCAAGATGAACAGCACTTTTTCTCCTATCGTCGTGCAACACACCGCAACGAACCTGATTATGGACGGCAAATTTCTGCTATTATGCTGAAATAATAAAATCTTTTTGCAAAAGAGAAGACCAAAACTGCAAAATAAAATTTCTACTTAAATAAAACAATAAGACCTCTTACACTATGCTTTTTTTAATAATTCATTAACGTACAAAATGTGAATGTTTTGGCTATTATTATTTTCAATATTGGATTTGTGATGATTAAGTTTAAGAGAAATTCTTTTAACAGCGGCTTCCCTTAGTCCATTTCACACATAAGACACCGCTCATATTGAAGCTACTCTTTTATAAAGAAAGTAAAAAAAGCTTAATCAATATGTATCTTTTTCTCCATGAATAGAAAACTTTGCTCTAAAAATAACAAAAATCTTGGAAAAAGAAAAAACAAAATGCATCCCTCTTTAATAATGATAGATAAAATTGTAATGCTTTCGTAATTGTTTCCTTGCAATCTGGTGACAAGAAGTTAAAAGGCGTTGTCGCACTCTACTGTGATTATTCAGAGGTTCTACCATGAAACTTTTCTGCGGAAATTCTAATCCACGTTTAGCTGAAGATGTTACAAGTTATTTAAACATCCCCTTAGGTAAAGCAACTGTGAAGCGCTTTGCTGATCAAGAAATTTTCGTAGAATTACATGAAAATGTCCGCGGACAAGATGTGTTTGTTTTGCAATCCACCTCCTATCCTGCAAACGATCATTTGATGGAATTGCTCATCATGATTGATGCTCTTCGCCGTTCTTCAGCGCGTCGTATCACAGCTGTTATACCCTATTTTGGTTACGCTCGCCAAGACCGTAAACCTGGACCAAGGACCCCCATTTCAGCAAAACTTGTTGCCAATCTGATTACTGAAGCAGGAGCCCATCGTGTTTTAACATTGGATCTTCATGCAGGACAAATTCAAGGTTTTTTTGATATTCCAACGGATAATCTCTATGCAGTTCCTGTTATTTCTCGCGATGTCAAGATCCATTACCCCCTTGAAAATGTGATTGTTGTTTCACCTGATGTCGGTGGAGTGGTACGCGCGCGCTCACTTGCCAAGCGCTTAAACAGTTTGCTAGCTATTGTTGATAAACGTCGTGAACGTGCTGGTGAATCAGAGGTTATGAATATCATTGGAGATGTATCTGGAAAAGATTGTCTTTTGCTCGATGATATTGTTGATTCAGGTGGAACGCTATGCAATGCAGCAAGTGCTCTCCTTAAACACGGTGCCAATAGCGTCACCGCTTACATCACACACGGTGTTCTTTCTGGGAATGCTATAGAACGCATTATCAATTCAGAAATGAAAGAATTGGTTATTACAGATTCAATTATGCCAACACAAGTAATTGAAAAGGCACATAATATTCGTGTTCTGCCAATTGCCGACCTAATTGGAGAAGCAATTGCAAGAACAGCAGCTGAACAATCTGTTTCAAGCTTATTTGGTTAAACTGGTGCCTTGGGATCTCCTAGTGCTGTTTCTACACCAAGCTCAGGGAAAGCTATAATACGTTGACCACTCAAATGCGTATGAATGACAATAAGTCCACGCTCTTCAAAGTAGGTTAAAAGTCGACGTGCACGACTTAAAGAATGGGTTCCATAAAGACGTGCCAAAAATGCATCTGATGGGCATGGTTGTCCGCTCAAAGCGGCTTGTGCTACATTCAAAAAAACACCTTGGACATCGTCTTCCAAACTTTCCGATAGATCTAAAACGCGTTTCCAGCTTTCACTAATAGCGATTTTTTCGTCAACACAAGCCTGAGCAATAGCTAATTTACGCCGAAATTGCGAAAGGTTTAAAAAATCTCCTGAGTGACCATGAATACGGCAACGAACCAAAAAATCTTGATAAAGCACCGCGGTTGAACGATAAGAAGCCTCGGGATCATCAAGAATTTCCCGAATAACACGTTCTGCTTGGTTATCACGATCAACAATAGACAGTTCAGGAAATAAGCTTGGTTCTTCTTCTAATAACTCTTGTTTTTTATGCACAGCCTCTTCTAACATCTCATGAATTGATTTTTCTTTTACCAACTCTCGTGATTGTTTAAATGGAATTAAAATTTCCTCCGGTGAAGCAGTAAAAACAAGCTCTTTTACATCAACCCGCTCTGTTGGAAGCGGCATTAATTTTGGGCTAGAAGAACGTGCTAATGTTTCAACAGGACCAATAATAATTGGTAAGGAACGCCTTGATAAAGCGGGGCCTAAAGCTATAAAATGACCGCGCTCAAGGTCTCTGAACATTTCCGCTTGGCGACGCTCCATTCCCAAAAGATCAGCAGCACGCACCATATCAATATCTAAAAAAGTCCGCCCTATTAAAAAATTTGAGGCTTCAGCAGCTACGTTTTTGGCAAGTTTAGCCAAACGCTGTGTAGCAATGACACCCGCAAGACCACGTTTGCGCCCTCGACACATAAGATTAGTCATAGCACTCAGTGAAATTTTACGCGCTTCATCAGAAACTTCTCCTGCCGCAGCTGGAGCAAATAATTGTGCTTCATCAACAACAACGAGCATGGGATACCAATAATCACGTTCCACATCAAACAATGCACCAAGAAAAGCCCCCACAGCGCGCATCTGTTGTTCAGTATCCAAACCTTCAAGATTGAACACCACCGAAACCCGATGTTGACGAATGCGTTGAGCAATACGTGTCAATTCTAGTTCACTGCATTGAGCCTCAACAATAACATGACCAAATTTATCTGCTAAAGTGACAAAATCACCCTCTGGATCAATCACACAATGTTGTACCCATGAAGCGCTTTGTTCAAGAAGGCGGCGAAGAAGATGTGATTTTCCTGAACCGGAATTGCCTTGCACAAGAAGACGCGTCGCCAATAATTCTTCCAAATCAACAAAAGCCGGTACAGATTTACACAAAGCACGACATTCTGCCATCTCACCCAAGGCAATCTCAACCTTCATAACATCTCCAGTATTTGATTTTGAATGTATCAGCTAGTAAGTTATTTATTCTCCATCTAAACTATGCTTGTAACATTTCCTCTCTCTAAACGATAGAAATCATCGATTTTTCCCACAACTCTTGCATCTGTGAATAGTTTGAATTATAGAAAAACTTCTGCGTAGACACCCTTGGAGGCAACGCAGAATGGAGCAATCGCTGCTTGGCAGTGCATATCTTCATATTCATGCAAAAACTGTTGTTGGTTTTTGATGGATCTCCAATCATGTAAAAGGACTTAAATCATGAGCAAAAGCTACACTCTTAAGGCCGAGATACGCGAGCGGGTTGGTAAGGGGTCCTCCCGTGAACTTCGCCGCAACGGTCTCATTCCTGCTGTCATTTATGGTGAAAAACAGCCTCCTTTGGCAATCGCAGTTCCCTATAAAGAAATTTTCCACAAAATTCACGCCGGTGGTTTTCGTACCACTGTTGCAACTATTGCAATTGGCAAACAAAAAGTTACGGTTTTACCAAAAGATTACCAATTGGACCCCGTGCGTGACTTTCCCTTACATGTAGATTTCCTGCGTATTTCAGCAAAATCTGTTGTGGAAGTGAATATTCCTGTACACTTCCTCAATGAAGACACAGCTCCTGGACTTAAAAAAGGAGGCGTCCTCAATATTGTTCGACACGAAATTGAATGTATCGCTCCAGCAAATGCTATCCCTGAAGCAATTGAGATTGATCTCTCCAGCTACTCTATTGGTGATTCTATCCATATTTCAGCAGTGCAACTGCCAAAAGATGTTACTCCAGTCATCCAAGACCGAGACTTTACTATTGCAACCATCGCAGCTCCTGCTGGCATGGATGTCAGTGATGAACCTTCCGAACAAGAAAATGACGAGAACAACAAAGAAACTTGATAAATTTTGGCAGGCGGGAAAATTCCCGCCTTAACTTTTTAGACATTTATTAACCGCTCACACTTTACTGAAGGTGCACATGTGGCTTATTGCTGGCCTTGGCAATCCTGGTTCACAATACAAAAATAACCGCCATAATATCGGGTTTATGGCTGTTGATGCTATTTACCAATCTTTTTCTTTTTCTCCATGGTCAAAAAAATTTCAAGCCGAAATTGCCAACGGTCTCATAAATGGTGAAAAAACTTTTCTTATAAAACCTCACACGTTCATGAATCTTTCTGGCCAAGCTATTGGTGAAGCCTTACGATTTTATAAATTAGATTTGAAAAATTTGATCATCATTTGCGATGAGCTAGATTTACCGCCGGGAAAAGTACGTGTAAAAATCGGTGGAGGAAATAATGGACATAATGGTATAAAGTCTATTGATGCCCATTGCGGTAATGATTACTGCCGTGTACGATTAGGGATCGGGCATCCTGGAACCAAAGAACTTGTTCATCAGCATGTTTTAGGAAATTTTACAAAATCTGACCAAGAATGGCTCCCTCCTCTTTTAGAGGCAATCGCAAAAAGCATTGCTTCTCTCATAAAAGGTGACAAGGTCCTCTTTATGAACGAAATTTCACAAGCAATGAAAAACAAAGATCTTCACAATAACAACCCATTTCGCTAGGGCATAAAACATAATCAATACTACTTAGTACAATTCTTGCCCATAGCACTTTTTTGAGAGAGCTCATTGAGCAGAAAGCCCAAAATGATCGAATAACACTAAATAAGCTTATCCTCCTTGGAATTAAAAAATTTCACTTGAATTTGGATTGATTGTTGACTGTAATGGATCGTAAACATTTGATTGTTGACTTAAAACACGAGATCTACTCTCACCATTTTGCAACACCACTACACGCGAACCATTGGGAACACGATCATAAAGATCAATAATATCTTGATTGAGCAAACGTATACACCCGCTTGAAATAGCATGGCCAATTGACCACGACTCGTGTGAACCGTGAATGCGGAAAAGTGTATCTTGTCCATTTTTGAAAAGATAAAGTGCTCGTGCCCCCAATGGATTATCAGGACCCGGTGGCATTCCTTTCCCCAAATGACCATAACGTTCTGGTTCTCGAGCCATCATTGCCGCTGTAGGAGCCCAATTTGGCCATCGGCGTTTGCGCTGCACAACCCCCTCACCTTCAAACGCCAACCCTTCTTTACCAACCCCGATACCGTAACGCAAAGCTTGCCCATTTTCACCAATAAGGTAAAGAAAACGCTCCTGCGTATCTATAACCAATGTACCAGGTGGATAAGACGTATAATAAATTACTTTTTGACGCCAAAATTTTGGCTCAATTGTCGAAAGATCAACAGCAGGCAATAAATAAGGCTCATTTGTTACAGGGCCGTACAAAGCCTGCATCTCTGCTGGGATGTATCGAACTTGTTGAGAAGAAACAAACGACATATCCGACTGACGCGTAGCACATCCAACCAAAGCCAAAGGTACTGCAATTAAAAAGGCACGACGAGATAACACTCTTATATTTTCTCCAATTAATTTTTTATGTAGGTTTGCATACTATGAAAAACTTAGCACATTGTTAACGTTAATTCTGAATTCTCTTACTGATATAAGATAGGGAGTATTTAGAATATGGCAAAAAAAGCAGATTAGCTTATCGCCATAGACTTTTTTTATCTACAGCAACAGGAGGCTATGACTTTTCTCAAAATATGCTATAGAAATTTTTAAAAAGTTTTATCTTGACCATAAAATCAATAGAAAAGAAGACATTCATGGGTTTTAAATGTGGTATTGTGGGATTACCTAATGTTGGTAAATCAACCCTTTTTAATGCATTAACAAAAACAGCAACAGCACAAGCTGCCAATTATCCTTTTTGTACAATCGAGCCCAACACGGGCGAAGTCGCAGTTCCAGATTTGCGAATGGAAAAAATTGCCTCTATCGCTGGTTCAAAAGAAATCATTCCTACACGCATCAGTTTCGTTGATATTGCCGGACTTGTACGTGGCGCTTCAAAAGGTGAAGGTTTAGGCAATAAATTTTTAGCCAATATTCGCGAAGTCGATGCCATTATCCACGTTTTACGCTGTTTTCAAGATGAAGATATTACCCATGTAGAAGGACGTATTGATCCCGTTTCTGATGCCACAACTGTTGAAACGGAACTCATGCTCGCGGATCTTGAAAGTCTTGAGCGGAGGATCGTACAAATCCGTAAACGTGCAACCGGAAAAGATAAGGAAGCTCTAACGATTCTTCCCGTTATGGAAACAGCATTAAACTTGCTGCAGAAAGGAAGTCCTGTCCGGTTATTACTTAAAGATATCTCTTCCGATGAACGCCGCATCCTTGAAAGTTTAAATCTTTTAACTTCCAAACCTGTACTTTATGTGTGCAATGTAAGTGAAAATGACGCCGCTCATGGAAATAGCTTTACCCAAACGGTTGAGAAAATAGCAACAGAGCAAAACGCTCAAAGCATTATCATTTCAGCTTCCATCGAAGCTGAAATTACTCAACTTAATGATGCAGAAGCCTCAGAGTATCTTAATGCCCTAGAACTCCTCGAACCGAGTCTAAATCGCCTCATTCGTGCTGGCTATCATTTGCTTAACCTCATTACTTATTTCACCTGTGGTCCTAAAGAAACACGAGCTTGGACAATTACGCGTGGCACGAAAGCACCCCAAGCAGCTGGCGTAATTCACTCAGATTTTGAACGTGGCTTTATTCGTGCTCAAACCATCAGCTACGATGATTATATTTCTCTAGGTGGAGAAAATGGCGCAAAAGAAGCAGGCAAAGCCCGCGATGAAGGCAAAGAATACGTTGTGCAAGACGGCGATATTATATTATTTAAACATAACACCTAATACCAACTTCGTCTTAATATTTTACATTTATTAAGCAAACAATAAAGCGTTTTTTAATGGAGAATGCCCCTCACGAAGAATGGCGCGTTATTATATTATTCATTTACGCAGAAATATCTCTCGTTGCCCTTAGCCCTATTTCACAGTGCCACCTGTGACAGGTATAAGCTGGCATCATTATTTTCTTTGCAAACTCCAAATGATGCCAACTATTATTGCATTGAGATAATTCATGTGAGGCATTTCTATTCCTTTCTTAAACGGTTTTTATCTACACGTTATTTCCTCTTGTGAAATACAAGAGAATAATTTTTCTGATTCATCAAAAGAAAGGACGAAATGAGAGAATATCCCTGTCTTCAAGATTATCACTCAAGGTGCATAACAATGAATTGTCTTTATAAATAAGTTATCCAATATAAAGAACATCTTGTTTTATAAAGCTTTTTAAAGATGAGAGATAGAATTTTCAAACGCTCTTATAAATCTATTAAGAATCCTGTTTGAGGTATTTTTTAGCTGCACGAAACATCCAGAATGGTTTTTCTAAAAAAATTAAAATCTTTAAAGAACTACAACCGCTTCTTACATAAAATTCTTGTAAAATCTTCAAAAAGGCCCTACGCAAAAAAGTTGCTATCATACATAAAATGGTAGCAACTTTTTTATCCATAGAAAATGGAAACGCAAAATTATCGTGCCCAATGACCTTCATATTTAAATGTAGGAGCTTCCTTTAAAGAATCTTTTGTTGCATTCGTAATAAGTTTCCACTTGCCATAATCATTTGTCATCTGAATTGTTTCTGGAGAAACGACCACATAACTCTCCCCTATACCAAGGAAACCACCAACTGCAATAACAAATCCCGCAATGTTATTTTCACGCAGAATAATATCTTTTACTTCACCAATATTTTCATCTTCTACATTGTATACATTTGCACCAATAAGGCTTGAAGCAACAAAATCAGTTGCTAAAGGTGTAACATAACGCACAGACATATCGGAACCCACCTGTACCATACCCGTCGAAGAAATCATCTCAGGTTTAGAAGGTACTGCGAAAGACTGGGCATAAGTACTAGAAGCCATCAAAACTGACAGAAGAGTAGTGTAGGCAATTTTTTTCATTTTAACATCTCCGTTTTTACTTTGCTTTTACTTGACAAAGTCTCAATGCATCATAACCGGATTTGTTCCCTATATTCTTTCAAGACCAGCCTCCGAGCCTTTTTCCTTCTCAGTCTTTTATTTTCTTTTCAAGCTCCTCCTCTAAACCCTGCCAAATACGGCCTTTTAAAATATAAACAAGCACTCCAAAAATGATAAGAAATAAAATAACACGAAAACCAATTTTTTTACGAATCTCCATGTGGGGATCAGCAGCCCACATCAAAAAAGCAGAAACATCACGCGCATAATGTTCAACTGTTTCGGGAGTTCCATCCTCATAGGAAACAACACCATCCCTCAGAGGAGGTGCCATAGTTAAAGAATTGCTTGCAATAAAATAAGGATTATACCAATAACCATCAGCAATTTCTGTTTTCTCTGGTGCCTTCTGATATCCTGTTAAAAGAGCCGTAATATAATCTGGACCAGCAGTATTATAATGAGTCAATACATCAGTAATCAAAGCAGGAAATGGCAAAGATATGGCACGTGCACGTGCCATCAGTGATAAATCGGGAGGATAAGCGCCATTATGAATAAACCTTGCTTCTTCTTCATTAGTAAAGGGAGAAGGAAAAGTGTCTGTTGCAGCATCTGCGCGTTTAAAAAATTTCCCTTCTTGATTAGGACCATCGCTCACTTCATATTGCCCCGCAAAAGCCTTAATCTGTTCCTGATCATAGCCAAGCGCCTTTAAATCGCGAAAAGCCACATATTTTAGCCCATGGCAACTAGAACAAACCTGTTTATAAATTTTTAACCCACGCCGCAATTGCGCTTTATCATAAACCCCGAATGGCCCTGAAAAGCTCCATTCCTGTTTTTTAGGAGAGCGCAAAGGAAAAGAAATAAACTCCTCCTTTGTATCAGAGATATTACCAGCAACACTGTGAAAAGAAAAGCTCATCACTGTTATAAAAATCAATCCAATAAAAACATTTACCATAGTATATTTTTTTTCTGTTTCATATCTTCAGTAATTGAAGAAGGAAAAGAACCTCTCTTTTCAAAAGAAGGGAGAATCGGTAAAATAATCAAAAAGAATATAAAATAATACGCCGTAGCCAATTGCGTCCATAAAAGAGTGCTGTCACTGATTTCTTGTGAACCAAGCCAACCAAGAAAAATAACATCGACAATTAACGCCCAAAAGAAAATTTTATAAACAGGTCGATACCTTGCGGAACATATTTTAGAGCGATCTAACCATGGAACAAAAATTAAAACGAAAACCGAACCAGCTAAGAGAACAACACCCACAAAAGTTGATGAAAGAGCACCAATATTAAACGTTATAGCACGCAGCATCGAATAAAAAGGCAAAAAATACCACTCCGGCACCACACGAAGAGGTGCCTTTAAAGGATCAGCAACGCTATAATTTTCAGCCTGTCCCATATAATCAGGCATATAAAACAAAAACCAAGCAAAAAAGATCAAAAAAACAGTAATAGCAAAAATATCCTTGATAAGCGCATAGGGCGCAAAAGGAATAGTTTCCTTATCTGATTGTATTGCAAGGCCGGTTGGATTACCCTGCCCAACTTGGTGGAGCGCAAAAATATGCAGCCCCACAAGAAAAAGCAAAACAAATGACAATAAATAATGAAAAACATAAAAACGGTTCAAGGTTGGTTGTCCTACGCTATAACCACCAAGAAATGTTTCATGCAACCACATCCCCACTAAAGGAATAGCTTTTAAAAGGCCTGCAACTACTGAAGCTGCTGAAACAGACATCATCCCCCAAACCAGCACATAACCAAAAAATGCTATTGCCATCATGATGATATAAATGCAAATGCCCGTGATCCAAACCATTTCTCGCATATTTTTATAAGAACCATAATAAAGGCTACGTGCTAAATGGATATAAACAGCAATAAAAAAAAACGAAGATCCTACACAATGCCATGGACGAAAAAGCCAACCAAACTGCCCTTCACGCCTAAAACGTTCACCAGTTTCAAAAGCTAAATGAATATCTGGCACATAATGCAATGCTAATACAATACCGGTTAAAAGCTGTGATAAAAGCATAACGGTCAAAATACCGCCAAATGTATAAAAATAATTAAGATTACGTGGAACAGGAAAAATGATAAATACATTATAAAAAAGTCGAGGAAGAGGTAAGCGCTTATCAAACCAACGGGCAAGAGCACTTTTAGGAAAATAAGAAGGAAATTTTGTCATCACTTTATCCTATTTTCAGCAAAGTATCAGAAAGAAATTGATAAGGCGGAATGGCTAAATTATAGGGTGCTGGCCCTGAGCGCACTCTTCCAGCTGTATCATAAACAGCACCATGACATGGACACAACCACCCCCCAAATTTACCTGATTGTCCAAGTGTTACACAGCCTAAATGCGTACAAAGATTAATGAGAATAAGCCAATTCTCACGCCCCTCGCCCGCAGAACGCGCGAAATCCGTCGCTTCTTCTTCACCTTCAAGATTAGGGTTACGCGCCTGACGATCTCTAAGAATATCCAATGTGATAGCACGAGATTCAGCAATTTCTTTCGCTGTACGGTTGCGAATAACAACAGGCTGTCCACGCCACCTGACCGTCACCGACATACCCTCTTCAATACCAGAAAGATCAACCTCAACAGAAGAAGATGCCAAAACAGCCTCATCAGGGCGCATTTGACAGATAAAAGGCCATACAACTGCACCAATTCCAACTGCCCCTGTAACACTTGTTACCAAAAACAGAAAATCGCGTCTTGTCTGCTCACTCATTACCTTAACTAAAGGATCCTATCCCCTAAAACATTTTTTACCATACCCTTCCCCATTACACAATCCCTGATCATTCAATCTCCTAAACCATAAAAATATCTCTAAAAAACTTTTTACTATTTGTATGATTTGTCCTCTTTTGTCTTTCCTTAACTAAACGCAATTTCGACCAATAATTGAGCACCAACATCCACCATATTTGCTATCTTCAACACTCTTTTATTTTTAAAATCCTACATTTGGAAATTATAATTTTTTTGTTCCAATCGTAGACGCAACTTCAACATCCTCAAGCTCTATAAAGAAATATTATCAGATATATTACCTGCTATAGCTAACCTATTTACTGCGAAACCTCAAAACTCTTTTGATTTTTAACTCACTAAATATTCTGCTATTGCTTCTACCAACAATATCGAAATTCTGCGTTTAATCTGCTTTATCACCTCATCGAAATCATAAAGCTTATCCGGTAGTTGGTACTGATAAAAGAAACAATAAAAGCTTATTTGATAACTGGTATGACTCCACGAACTATCTTTATTGTTAATCGAATTCTCACACTGATAAGTACCAAGCTTATGCAATAAAATGTTGCGAGAAAAATAAACCTGAACATTCTTTGATAGGACATATTTTTGTAATCATCCAAATCTGTATTGGAACGCATTAACCATAATCATCTTTCACTGCTCATGCTTTGCTCATCTTATAACAAATCTAGATGCATAGTTTTTCCTTGAAATCTAAAGTGAATAACAGATAAACAGAAAAACCACATGCTTCTCAATTATATTTTTTTAAGTAAGATACAGAGCTTCTTTACAAACACGAAGGAAAAATCATACTACATAGAATATGACACTTCACATTGCTCTTTTTCAACCCGATATTGCTGGCAATACTGGAACGATTTTGCGTCTTAGCGCTTGTTTTGGTTTATATGTGCACATTATTGAACCCGCAGGCTTTAATCTGTCAGATCGCAACCTTAAACGAGCAGGGTTGGATTATCTTGAATACGCCTCATTAGAGCGACACATTGATTGGCAACATTTTATAAAAACCATGAGACACTTTAACCGCCGTCTTTTACTTTTAAGTACAAAGGCAAAAACATGCTATACGCAGGTATGCTATCAGAAAAACGACGTTTTACTTTTTGGTCGTGAATCGGCCGGAGTTCCTGATTATATTCATGAAGCCGTTGATTATGCGCTGAAAATTCCCATGCAACCACACGCACGTTCTCTCAATCTTGCAATGAGCGTCGCTATAACAACAGGAGAAGCGCTTCGCCAAATTGGTTATAATGAAAAAAGAGAAACTTCATAAAGAAAATACAAAAATCTCATTAAGGGATTCAATAGATTGATAAAAACGCCTCGTGTATTGTACATATCCCATAGCTTTCAAAAAAACGAAATCGCCATATTTTCCGAAGACTTACAATACCCTTAAAATTTGATAATCTTCAATTATACTTCTGGTATAATCCTCCAAAACACCTTCACAAATCATCAGGGGAAAACTACATAGAACTACATGAAAATCAGAGTGTGTATAACCTTCATTGCACTATTTCCGCTATCAATAATCAAGCAACTACAAACAAACCTAATATTAAAAAATAACGAAAGCGTCTTTATAAAAATTCATATTACAAATTAATTTTTTCTAATAATGCATGACGATCCATTAAAAATCCGCTTTCAATCCATATCACTTCTAGCTCTTTGAGCTTTTTTCCTAAAAGGACTCCTTTACAAAAACCTTTTTTTATCAAATCCCCTCCTTTAACAGGAAACGTCGGAATCTGCCATTTTTGTGCAAGCTGGTAAAGTCTAATATAATCTCCTGCTTTTTGCGAAGTCCCATTCCCCCCAAAAGTATCAGTATGTGCTACTGCCACAGATAAAGATAACTGATCTAAAACCGGCTGACGACCATGAAAATAAATTAATTTTTGCACAACACCATCTGAACAATTTTGACTAATTGTTTTTAACTCTGCCCATTCCTTTAACCGCATTGTTTCTTTATGAGAAAAACGCAAGCGATGCGCCATTTCATGAAGACGTGCAGGGTCAGGAGGAAGAAGACTTTCCAGCCGTAACAACGGATCGATCTTCCAACCAAAAGCCTGTTCTGCTTTCACCAATGAATGGATTGCATCAATTCCCCATTTTTCTGTTTCAGGGAGAATGCGTGTTAAAATTCCACTTTGACGCATCCATAAAAGAGCACGTGTCGGATCTGAAGCAGCGAGAAGCTTTTTCATTTCTCCCCAAATACGCTCAGCTGAAAGTTTTTGCAGACCATCTTTTAAATAAACACATGCTTTCAACCCCTGCACATCAGGTCTTCCTGCTCCATACCAAGCAAAAAAACGAAAAAAACGCAAAATACGTAAATAATCTTCGCGAATACGATTTTCTGCAATACCAATAAAACGTACTGTGCGGCTGGCAATGTCATCCAAACCTCCCACATCATCATAAAGCTGCCCAACAGCATCACAATAAAGCGCATTAATCGTAAAATCCCGCCGTTCAGCATCTTTTTGCCAATCGCGACCGAATGCCACTTTTGCATGACGACCATCCGTTTCAATATCAGAGCGAAGTGTTGTTATTTCATAAGAACATAACTGAGAAACCACAGTCACTGTACCAAACGCAACGCCTGTAGGAATAGCTTTAAATCCTGCTTCTTCTACCCGCACTATAACCTGTTGTGGCAAACAGGTTGTCGCAATATCAATATCACTAATAGGCTGCCCTAACAACTGATTGCGCACTGCCCCCCCCACAACACGCGCCTCTTCACCCTCCAAAGACAAAATACGAAGAAGTGTTTGGACGTCACTATGCTGCAACCACTTAACCTGTTTAAAACTTTGTCTTATACTCACCCTTTAAACCTTTCAAAAAATTGTCCTCATTGTCTTAACCAGATATCTTCATAAGAACAATATTTCTAAGCTATCCTTTATACAACACATCTATTTGTTCCAAATAGATTACTCTGTGTATGTGCAAATATAAAAAAACAACATATTACACTTCTTTTCTTCTCATTTTCTGTTACAAATTATAAAATATTCATTATCATGCAGAAAAAATCAGTGATTTTGCAACAGATGCCTTAAGGAAGAAATATGAGTCAACCTGATATATCATCCAATTCTCTTAAAAAGGCTAATATCAATCATGAAGCCCAAGAAGTTATTAATGATATTGATACAGCACACAAAGAATTGGATATTTTACAACAAGAAATTGATAAAGTTATTTTTGGACAAAATCATGTGATTGAATACGCTTTAATAGCTATTTTCGCTAGTGGACACACCCTTCTCGTCGGTGCTCCAGGACTTGCTAAAACGCGTCTTGTTGAAACTTTGGGAACGGTATTAGGACTTGATGAAAAACGCATTCAATTTACCCCCGATTTGATGCCATCAGACATTATCGGTTCTGAAATTATGGATTCAGATAAAAATGGTAAACGTTCCTTCCGCTATGTTCAAGGCCCTATTTTCACTCAACTTCTCATGGCTGATGAAATTAATCGCGCCTCTCCTCGCACACAATCAGCTCTTTTACAAGCCATGCAAGAATATCATGTCACTGTCGCTGGTAACCGTTATGATTTACCACAACCTTTTCATGTACTTGCAACCCAAAATCCTTTTGAGCAGGAAGGAACCTACCCACTTCCTGAAGCACAACTGGATCGCTTTTTAATGCAAATTGACATTGACTATCCTGACCTAACCACAGAACGACGTATTATTTTAGAAACAACGAGAGAGAAAAACAAAAAAGCAAAACCGATTTTGTCAACTCAAAAACTGCAAAAGATTCAAAAGATCGTTCGCAAAATGCCACTCTCGGAAAATATTATAGAAGCCATTTTAAAGATCGTCCGTTCAGCCCGCCCCCATAAAGACAACACTCTTGCAAATGCTTATATTGCTTGGGGACCTGGTCCTCGAGCATCGCAAGCACTTTCACTTTGTGTCCGTGCCCGTGCTCTTTATCATGGGCGTTTAGCTCCTTCACTTGATGATGTTGAAGCATTAGCCCACCCCGTATTACAACACCGCATGGCACTCAATTTTTCCGCACATGCTGAAAATATAACAGTAAAAGATGTTATCAATGATCTCGTGAAAGACGCCCTCTAATGGCTATTGGTAAAAAAGTTTCAAAACAGTCTCCAATGTCCCTTGCGGTTAAACTGCATGAAGATGCTGCGAAGATGCCATATTTTCTTCTACAAGCACGTCAAATCGCTAAAACACTGATATCTGGACGGCACGGGCAACGTAAACGCGGCAACGGAGAAAATTTTTGGCAATTTCGCCCTTATGTTGAGGGGGAATCCATTACACGCATTGACTGGCGCCGCTCAGCACGTGATGAACATACTTACCTACGCGAACACGAATTGCAAATGACACAGACAGTATGGCTTTGGCCTGATCAAAGTGCATCTATGCATTACTGTTCGCGCTTTTCCAAAATCTCTAAGGGTGATCATGCCATTATTCTTACCCTTGCATTAGCATCACTTCTAGCACAAAGCGGTGAACGTATTGCTATCCCTAACTTAATGCCCCCTACAATGGCATCCAATGTACTAGAACGGATGGCGTTAGCTTTGGCAAATCATCAAAGTGAAAATCCATTTCCAAACTTTTCAACGATTACACGTTTTTCACATGCTATCATAATAAGCGACTTTCTTGATCATCCTGAAAAAATCATCCAACATTTAACCATTTTATCCACAAAACAGGTCACTGCTCATTTAATTGAAATTGCCGATCCCGCAGAAGAAAACTTTCCCTACAAGGGTCGCACAGAATTTTCTGATCCAGAAACAAAAGAAAAGCATATTTTCGGAAAAGCAGAGAACCTTCGTAAGCACTATTGCAAACTGTATCAAGCAAGGCGACAAAAATTAGCAAATTTTTGCTCACGCCAAGGATGGACCTATCACGTGAGTACAACAAACCAGCCCTTCAAAGAAACCATTTTGCATCTTGCAAACAAAATGGGGAGCTCTTCATCTCATAGCAGGAGGTTGCTTTGAGTTTTGCTGCTCCCTTGCTGTTACTAGGACTTTTATCCCTACCAGTCATTTGGTGGTTGTTGCGGATAACACCTCCATCCCCGCGTAAAGAGCTCTTTCCTCCTTTGCGCTTTCTACCAAAACCAACGGATCAGCAAGAAACCGCAAACCATACACCTTGGTGGTTACTGTTATTACGGTTAACCATAGCAGCACTCATTATTATCGCTTCGGCACAACCCACTTGGAATCAAAAGCCAATTACATTCTCTGGGTCTCACCCCCTTGCACTCATTATCGACAATGGATGGGCGTCAGCGAAAGAATGGGAAAAACGCATTTCTGTTGCCAAAACTCTCCTTGCACAAGCAGAAAAACACCAAAAAGATATTTATTTACTTGCAACTGCTGAAGATGATACCTCCCATATAGGCCCCCTACCCGCGCAAGCCATAAAACAACATTTAATGCATTTGCAGCCCCGCCCTTGGCCTGTCAATCGTATGCCAGCGCTAAAAAAACTCGTTGAAATAACCAAAAATGACCCTCTTGATATTGCTTACTTAAGTGATGGATTACAAATAAGTGACGGTGATCAGACCGTCGCTCTTATTGAACAATTAAAACCCAAAACATTCTTATGGTACTCAGCTGATATTTCTGATTTAATTGGCATAGCGGCCATAGAAAATAACAATGGAAACATGGTAGCACGCGTCATCCGTCCAACGACACATGGCAAAACTCCAGCCACGCTAAGCCTTTACGATGCAAACAATCAATTGCTCGGACAATTTACAACAAACTTTCCTGAGGGAGAAACAACAACGCTTGTTCCTTTTAATGTACCACTTGAACTCCACAATGATATTGCTTGGATGAAAATCAATAACCAAGCGCATGCTGCTGCTACCTTCTTAGTAGACAGCCACAATAGAGTGAACCGTGTTGCTCTCCTTTCACCAAGTACTAATGAAATGGTACAGCCTTTACTCTCTCCATTTTACTACATTATCAAAGCATTACAAAGCCATACACAGCTTATAACAGCCGATGGAAGAGAACTTTCAACTGATATTGATCACTTACTTAAACAAAATCCTTCTGTTTTCATTATGGGGGATATTGTGAACATCTCAAAAGAAGCAGAAAAAAAGCTATCTAACTTCGTAAATAAAGGAGGAACACTCATTCGCTTTGCAGGAGAGAATCTGAGTAGTGCAGAACACTATGATAGCCTACTACCGGTACCACTGCGTCCTGGTAAACGTTCTCTTGGAAGTATTATGTCTTGGACCAAACCGCAAAAACTTGCGCCTTTTGCAAAAAATAGCTTCTTCTTCGATCTCCCTTTTCCAGAAGATGTCACTGTCACACGCCAAATCTTAGCAGAACCAAGCTCAGATCTTTTTGAAAAAACATGGCTCAGTCTTTCTGATGGAACACCTCTTATTACAGCAACGCGTCGCGGCAAAGGAACGCTCATTCTTATTCATATTGCTCCCGATCCCACATGGTCAAATCTTCCACTTTCTGGCTTTTTTGCACAAATGTTGCAAAAACTGATCACATTAAGTACCTATGAAAATACAAACCCAACACACATAAAAAAAGGAACAGCAATACAAAATCCTTGGCGAACAGTGAGTGCCGACGGGCAATTACAAAGACCTCCTTCCCATGTTGTTCCACTGGTCCTTGATGCCCAAGATCTACCCATTCCTTCCTATCATACCCCACCTGGACTCTATGGCGTTAAAAATAATTTTTATGCACTCAATCTCTTAAATCATGCATCACACTTGATGAAGCAATCATCATTACCATCCTCTTTAAGCAAAAGTCCTTTATCTTACGATACTAAAGAAAAACATCTTACTGGCCTACTTTTAGGATTAGCTCTCTTATTATTTACCTTTGACAATTTTCTCATGTTATGGATGGGAGGCGCTTTTTTTCTCAACCGGCAGCGCAATATGCTTCTTTTCCTCCCTCTTACAATAGGTCTCATCACCTTATTTTCCCATGATCCAACAGTTCATGCACAAGGTACAGAAAATCATAATGAAACCATAATACAAGCAGCTGGTGCTACACATCTTGCTTACGTGATAACGAACAATCATGAAATTGATACAACGAGTAAAAGTGGTCTAGAAGCCTTAAGCAAATTTATTGCAGAACGTACAATGCTCTCGCCAAGCTCTGTGATAGCACTTGATCTCGATAAAGATGAGCTCTCCTTCTACCCTCTCATTTACTGGCCAATTGATGCTAACAGTCCTGTACCAACTTCAAAAAGCCTTGAAAAAATAAATAACTTCATGAAACACGGAGGCACCATTTTATTTGACACGCGTGATCAGATAAATACCAACCTTAATCTTGAAGGAGCGGCCACCCCTGCTACACAAAGATTACGAACCATCTTAAAGGGATTGAACATTCCAACCATTGAACCAGCATCAACCGATCATGTTATTGCGCGTTCTTTTTATATTATGCCTGATTTCCCTGGCCTCTATCGTGGCTCACCTTTGTGGGTTGAAACATCATCAACAAATAAAAAAAACAAAAGTTCTCTTGCCACCGGTGATAATGTAAGTTCCCTTCTGATCACCGCGAATAACTTTGCTGGTGCTTGGGCACTAAATGAAAAAGGCATGTGGAAATACCCACTTATTCCTAATGATCCAATGCAACGCCTATGGGCATTTCGTGCAGGATTAAACATTGTTATCTATGTGCTTACAGGAAACTATAAAGCTGACCAAGTTCATGTTCCAGCACTCTTAGAACGCTTTAAAAGAGAAAGAAGGCAATGATAGCATTCATCACTTTTCAGCCTTTTTTACCACTCTCTTGGATTCTCCTCTTAAGTGGATTATCTACCGTGTTCGTCATTATTGGCCTTGTTACACAACGCCAAGGCTCTTTATTGCGGCTGATGGCATTGTTCTCATTGATTCTTGCTCTGCTTAATCCCATGATCATAAAAGAGCAACGTGAACCAGTTAAAAGCACTGTAGGCATTGTCATTGATCGCAGCAAAAGCCAAACATTTGGCACACGCACAAGTGATAGTGACACAGCACGCGCGCAATTAACCAATGCATTGGCGCATTATCCGCAATTTGAACCACGATTTATTGAGGCTGGAAAACTTGCTGATAATCAATATGCCCACTCAACAAATTTGTTTAATGCCTTAACACAAGCGCTATCTGATATCCCACCATCTCGTTATGCAGGTACAATCTTCATCACTGATGGACAAGTCCATGACATTCCGCCTCTCTCAGAACTTCACCATAAAGCACCTGTCAATGCCCTTATAACAGGAAGATCAGATGAATTTGACCGCCAAATCAAATTTATTTCTCCTCCCCGCTTTGCCCTTATTAACAAACCACAAATGCTCTCCATCTTGGTAGAAGATAAAGGACAACCCAAAGAATCTCTACCAACGCAAGCAGACATTACTATAAGTATCAATGGACAAGAAGTTGGCCATTATTCTGTAACTCCTGGCATTGTTTTTCAAACTGAAATCACTCTTCTTCATGCTGAAAAAAATATCATCCAAGTTACTACTAATGCGCACAAAGGTGAATTAAGCTTTGAAAACAACCGTGCCATAACTATTATTGAAGGAATCAGAGAAAATTTGCGTGTCCTCCTTATTTCAGGAGCACCTTACAATGGTGAACGGACATGGCGTGATCTTTTGAAAGGTGATTCCAATATTGATCTTGTTCATTTTACTATTTTGCGTCCTCCGAACAAAGCAGATAATACGCCATTAAGCCAATTATCACTTGTAGTCTTTCCTACAAGAAAACTCTTTGTTGAAGAGATCGGGAATTTTGATCTCATCATCCTTGACGGCTACCAACATTCTACTGTTCTTCCATTAATCTATTATGATTATATCGCGCAATATGTACAAAAGGGTGGCGCGTTGCTGATGGTAACAGGACCTGAATTTACTCAACAAAACTCGCTTGCCAAAACACCTTTAATAAGCATCCTACCCGCACTACCAAATGGTGTTATTATTCAAAAACCTTTTCGCCCCCAATTAACTAAAGACGGTGAACGTCATCCTGTCACAAGAGGGCTTGCAACACCCACTGATCCAGCCTCTCAGTGGGGGCAATGGATGCGACAAATTGCCATTCAAAACGGACACAAAGGCACTTCTCTCATGAAAGGAGCTGATGAACAACCACTTTTGCTTCTTTCCCATGTTGGTAAAGGACGTGTAGGCATGTTACTCTCCGACGAAAGTTGGCTGTGGGCAAGAGGCTTTGAAGGAGGAGGACCTTATGCAGCTCTTTATCGCCGAATTGCCCATTGGCTTATGAAAGAACCAGAACTTGAAGAAGAAAAGTTAAGTACCACCAGCGACCAACATCGTTTAATGATTCACCGCCAAACGCTCAAAGATCACCCAGAGCCAGCCGAAATAACTTTTCCTTCTGGAAAAAAAGAAAATATTATCCTTACAAAAGAACAAGAAGGTGTCTTTACAGCAACTATTAATACGAATGAAACAGGGATTTTTACCATCAAAAATGGCAATCTAACAGCGCTTTCTTCTGTAGGGATATTTGATAATCTCGAATTGTTTGACTTAATTTCAACGGAAGAAAAATTAGCCCCTATCAGTAAACACACTGGCGGACATATCACGCGTTTATACGACAAAGAAAGAGGAAGCATTCATCTTCCTCCTCTCAAGGTAATTCGATCCCAAACAAGCCCAACATCCCTTCCTTCTCATTCAATTGTTCTGAGAGAAGCAACGGAGACCCGTTTAATCAATATTTTTCATTTTTCGATCTTTTCCGGTTTTTTTGCACTCCTTGCTTGTCTTTTACTATTAAACAGCATGTGGTATCGTGAAAGCCGTTAAAAAAAACTGAGAATTTATGCCGTAATCTAAAAATGCAATCCATCCTACAGAAAAATATACACCGATGAGCTAAATAATAACGCAGAGTATCATACTCTCTTTTTATCATCCAAAAACCAATGAAGCATAAATTCCCCAAAGGTTTTTATTACATTCACGACAAACTATTTTTTTATTTCACAATCCTCTCTTTCCTCCCAAAAGCACTGGGTTTTTTTATAATTTTTTTATTGCCTAAATCGTTTTCAACGTTATGCTAACGCTTATGTTTTATCTTGCTCATATATCGGATGTGCATCTTTCACCTTTGCCGCAACCTTCCCTATTTGAACTTTTTGGCAAGCGCCTTACTGGCTATCTTAATTGGCAAAGAAAACGTAAGAGCCAAATGGCAACCAATGTCCTAGAAACTTTAATGGATGCCTTAAAAAAGACAAATCCTGATCATCTTGTAATCTCTGGTGATCTTGTCAATCTTGCTCTCGACAAAGAATTTGAACAAGCACATAATTGGTTGCTTAACCAAGGACAGCCCCAAAATATTTCTTTAACATTTGGCAATCATGACGCCTATGTCGGTGGAGCATTTCTAAAAGCCTGTACTCTCTTTCAATCTTGGATCTCAAGTGATTCCCCTCAAAAACCTTCCCTTCCCTTCCCTTATATGCGCATTCGCAATAATATTGCCATTATAGGCGCTTCCTCAGCCATTGCTACACCACCTTTTCAAGCTTTTGGTTATTTTGGTAAAATGCAAGCGCAAGCTTTATCACAACTTTTAAACGAAGCAGCAGCACGCGATCTGTTTCGTGTCGTCATGATACATCATCCTCCCTTTCATCATGCAACCTCTTGGCATAAAAAATTATGGGGCATCGAGCGTTTTCTAGATGTTATAAAATATCATGGCTGTGAACTTGTTCTTCACGGTCATACCCATTTACCCACACTAAAGGTCATTGAAGGAACAATAGGAAAAATTCCTATTGTTGGTGTTGCTTCCGCATCACAGGCTTTTGGTGAAAAAAAACCACCCGCAGGTTTCAATTTATTTTCCATTGAGCGCTTTCACCATCGCTGGAACTGTCAGCTGCAACGCTATAATCTTATCAATCAAAAAAATGAAATAGCGTGTACTGAAACAATTAATCTTTAAACAATCTGTAAGAATAACCCAAAAATTGTAAAAACAAGCAAAAAACGAAAATATCTTTTAATTCATATTCCTTTAAATAATAATTTTGCCTCTTCTTCACCCTAAAAGAAGAAAGTTTTTAACCATCTCTGATTACAGATTAGTTCCTCTCGAGTGTGTATCATCAAGCTTTATATCACTATCCTAAAAAACAATGTTTACGCTTCTACAGATAATTGGGGAAAATCTTTTTATATAAAAGGAACCACCGTCGTGCCCAAGGGTAACTTAGCTTCATTTTCAGGCTCAACATGAATAGAAATACGCACATTATCAAACTCTTTTTGAAGAACCCCTTCAATTTTATCGCAAATCTGATGTGCTTCTCCTACCGACATTGCAGCTGGAACAACCAAATGAAACTCTATAAAAGTAACTCTACCAGCAACACGCGTAAGCAAATCATGGACTTCAAGTGCACCATGCGCATTTGCAGAAATAAGCTCCCGAATGCGCATATTTTCATTCAATTCAACTCCAACATCCATTAACCCTTGAACCGCACTCCTAATCACCTTCCAGCCTTGTAAAAGAATATTAACCCCAACAATTATCGCTAAAATCGGGTCCAAGACACTCCATCCACCCACAAAACCAGCAACCAAACCAATTAAAATGGCAAGTGACGTAAAAACATCTATCATGAAATGCATCCCATCAGCTTTAAGAGCTGGTGATCGATGAATTTTCCCCTGCCGCATCAGAACCCAGCCCCACATGTAATTTATAACACTTGCAACAAGATGAATAACGAGCCATATTCCAGGCTTCTGCAATAATTTAACGGTTGAAAGAGCCATCCATGCTTCTCTTAAAATAATAATTGCCGCAATAATGATCAGGATTCCTTCAAGAATTGCAGAAAAGTATTCTGCCTTATGATGTCCAAAAGGATGATCATGATCCGCAGGCTTCAGACTGATTTTAACAGCCCACCACGCTGCTAATGCAGCAAGTATATTTACGATCGATTCTAAAGCATCAGAATAAAGTGCAACGGAATCAGTAATGTAATATGCCCAATATTTCAAAGCAAAAACGATACAAGCAACGAAAATAGAGTATAAGGTTAAGCTTTGTATATTGATTTTTACATCCATAACCACACCCTTTTCTTCAGGTTATAAGAAATAACACTTTTAACCATATACCCTATGATATTTTTGACATATCGCCAATATTTCTCCAATATCACAGAAATTTCATAATACAATCAATGACTCTCACAGCGCACCATTGTTATTATAACAACTGCCCTATACTTATACTCAATATAATACAATGAATAGAAGTAACACGGATATAATTCAAACCAACAGCTCTTAAGAGAAATCACTTGTTATTTTTTCTCAAATGCATCACTCTCACGCACCATCATTCAATCTTGTTTATAATCATAGAGCCATTCAACAAATTAACATAATCGCACACAGCGTAAAAAGATCGCTTAACATTCTGTTGCAACCTTACACTTCAACTATATTAAAAAATATGACTGCTAAAACAACTTAAAAACCATTTTCTAGAACGAAAAAGGAATACCCAAAAAAGAATCTGGGCATTGGGGACCCAGATTCTTTTCCCTTAGGAATTAAGGGCATGCAGAGCTTAGGAAATAGCGGGGACCTAAGACCCTGCATCCGATGCGAAAACAAAATACATTGTACCGCCCTCGGCATTCCCTATGTATACCAAAGGTTGCATAATGTCAACATAAATTCTACCTTAGGTTTAAAATAATGTTTTTTTCGTCTTAACTATTCAAAAATAAAGCAAATATTTAACATCTGGCAATTTAGAAGAAAGAACATTAAAAGCCCCATATGCATTTGAACATCACCACAATCTACGAAACTGATGATCCACGTTTGAGAAACTATCACAATATCCGTGAAAAAGATCTTGTTGGACGGCAACATCAATTTATTGCTGAAGGCAAAGTAACATTGTCGGCATTGCTGCATTCGAAAGAATTTTCTGCTCTCTCTCTGCTTATTGTGATAGAACGTCTTCCTGGACTTATACCCCTTTTAAAAGAAACACAACCAACATGCCCCATTTATTGCGTTCCACAAAAAGTCATGGATAATATTGCGGGATTCCATGTTCATCGTGGTGTGCTTGGTATCGGTAAACGCAAAACGCTACTATCATTACAAAATTTTTTACAAGATCTTCCAGAAAAAGCCTTGATTCTAGTTTTATGCGGCATCTCTAATCACGATAATATGGGTGCTATTTTTCGTAATGCAGCTGCCTTTGCCAGTAATGGCATTATCGTTGACAAAACCTCTTGCGATCCACTTTACCGCAAATCAATCAGAGTTTCTGCTGGTGCAACTCTCAAGATACCCTATACACAAGGCGCCGATATTAATAACATTATAACAGCTTTACACGATGTAGACTTTCATCTTTATGCGCTTTCTCCCTCTAGCCCATGCACTCTAAAACAAGCAAAAATAACAAAAAGGACAGCCCTTATTTTGGGAACAGAAGGGGATGGCTTACCAAGCCATGTACTACAAAAATCAGACACCTTACGTATTCCAATGGCTCATGGCTTCGACAGCCTCAATGTAGCCACAGCATCAGGTATTGCACTCGCCCATTTTAGCGATTCTTATAAACTCTATTAAAGATTGATAATATTTTAATTTGTAAAAAATATCCGATGAAGATACCACTTTTATTTATAAGAAACGGTTGTTTAAATTTTGGAAGAAACAGTAGCTTTTGTTTCCAGATTACACAAAACGCGCTTCAACATCACTTCAGCACCGGCATCACGTTCTGAATGAGTAACAAAACCACCTCCAAGAACACGTGCTCCATCACCATTTCCATCATAAAGAACACAAGCTTGCCCTGGCGCCACACCGTTTTCACGTTCCAACAATTCAACGGAAAAAATACCGTCTTGATAATATACGCGAGCAAGATGGGGCGGACGTGTTGAACGAACTTTTACAGCTACCTCAATACCATCAGAAGGAAAATTATCTAATTGCTCATCACCAAGCCAATTTACGTCACGCAAAAAAAGCTTATGTGTTTCCAGCATTTCACGCGGCCCAACAATAACACGCGCATTTTCTACATCGAGATAAATCACATAAAGCGCTTCACCCGTTGCAACACCAATACCACGACGCTGACCAACAGTATAATTAACAATTCCCGAATGTTTTCCTAAAATCTGTCCATCAATATGCACAATAACCCCAGGATTAGCTGCTTCTGGACGTAATTTTGTGATAACATCAGAATATTTTCCTTGCGGAACAAAACAAATATCTTGGCTGTCATGCTTATTGGCAACAACAAAGCCCATTTCTGCTGCTATTTCACGAACACGTGCTTTCGGAAGATCACCAAGTGGAAAACGCAGATAATCAATCTGCTCTTGTGTCGTTGCAAAAAGAAAATAACTCTGATCGCGATCAGCATCGAGAGGACGAAAGAGCGCCCGATGTACTCCATGGGGACGCGAGCGAATATAATGCCCTGTTGCCAAAGCATCTGCCCTCAACTCACGCGCAGTTGCTAATAAATCAGCAAACTTGACAGTTTGATTGCAGGCCACGCAAGGTATGGGCGTTTCTCCATGTGCATAACTTTCTGCAAAAGGATTAATCACAGCTTCGCGAAATCGCTCTTCATAATCAAGAACATAGTGAGGTATCCCGAGTGTCTCTGCTACGCGACGCGCATCTTCAATATCTTGTCCAGCACAACATGCCCCCACACGATGTGTTACAGCACCATGATCATAAAGCTGCAATGTAATTCCAACGACATCATACCCTTCCTTTTTCAAAAGACCTGCAACAACCGACGAATCAACCCCACCAGACATTGCTACAACAATGCGGGAATTTTCAGGTTGGCCTGGCAAATCAAGACTGTTCAAAAACATGTATTCATTCTCTATTTAATGGGCATCTCTTGGCTCATTTTCCTATGTGCACTCTGTCACTTGTCATTTTTTATAGTTTTTTTATCCTATCCACAACCACTAGTATAACTCTACTTTAAAGCGGCTGAAAACGAAAAAAGAGTGATAAAAATAAGGCACAATAAAAGTCCTTTTTGCTCTTTTTAAAAAAATGCAACAAAAACATCGTAATAGGCTACTCTATGCGCCTCACTTTGCACCATATTTTTACCTACTGGCTTACTTTGTTAATTTTTTTTCAAGGTGTTTAGCTCTTTTTTAAATTTCATGTTTTACAAACGAATCAAGTCCTTGACTAAAGGTAGAGGATACAATGACTACTTTGATAAAAGCACAAATGAAATATGTTATTGGGCCAGATGGAAGTCCACTTACAATCGCGGATCTACCGCCAAAAACAACACGGCGTTGGGTAATCCGTCGCAAAGCTGAAGTTGTTGCGGCTGTCAGAGGTGGATTGTTAAGTCTTGATGAAGCGTGTCAACGCTATACTTTGACCGTAGAAGAATTTCTTTCATGGCAAAGTTTGATCGATGAGCACGGTTTAGCTGGATTACGAACGACCAGAATCCAACATTACAGGTATTAGTTACTACTGATAATGATTCGATATCGGCTATAAAACACCCTTAAAACAGCCAAGCTTTTATCAAGTTTGGCTGTTTTTATCTTTTCAGCACATAAACATCTTAATGAATTGATTTCCAAATAAAAACTTTTATCATCCAGTCATTGAGTTAGATTGAATTAAAATACAATCATCATCGACTTTTGCCTTCTTTTCCCGCGTCTCCAAAAGCTGTGCACGTTGCAACTCTATCTTGACTTCATGGAGAGCAATTTCAGCATTTGTTTTTTGAAGCTGCAAATCACGAATCGAATTTATAAGATTATCGCGCCTCTGCCGCGCTGCACGAGCAAAAGCAGAATAAGCAAAATGGTGAACATCATTATTTCCAGATTTACGTTCTTCATTAACAATTTGCGCTTCTAATTCTAGCACCATTTGCTCAAACTCTGCGATCATCATCTCAAGCTGTGCAATTTCGCGATGCTTCCCACGCATTTGAAACATCCTCAATTGCACCATACTTTCCCGTGGCTTCATACTCTCTACTCCTTGATTGCGCCAACCCAAAATTCGCATCCACACTCTTACATATACTTTTAATTACACCTTTTTCTGACGAAAACGGTGCATTTATTAACTTGAAATTATAATTGTTTTCCTTCCTTAAAACACCTGCAAACACAATCTGCTTTAAAGAGAAATAACCATTTTTTTACTTTTCACCCCCATTGTAGAATGAAGAGGCTTAAAGCTCAGTAAATAAACACTGAAATTGTAAAAAAGTAATTTAAAATAATCCGTTATAACTTTTTTAAAATCAAAGTTATTGGAAAAAGCATTTCACTTTTTTATTAAGTTAAAAAATATGCAATTTTTCTAAAATAATTTTATAACCTCTTTCAAAAATAAAAATATTTTGTTAACCACTATAATAGATAGTGGGGAATTCAGTGGTGATTTGTTGCGCGTACTACTGAAATATTCATAGACACTTTTATTGTAAGTGTTTGATTTTATGAATTGTTTTTTTATCAACAGTGGTTTTACCAACTGTTATAAATAAAAATGCTCCTTTTGATTCGGAGGAGCAAAGTGAGGGATCTAAAATGCGCGTATTACTAATTGAAGATGATAAAGCAACTACTCAAAGCATTGAGTTAATGCTAAAATCAGCAAACTTTAATGTCTATATCACTGATCTAGGTGAAGAAGGCATCGATTTAGGTAAGCTTTATGATTACGATATCATTCTGCTTGATCTCAATCTCCCTGATATGTCAGGGTATGATGTCTTGCGGACCCTAAGATTAGCAAAAATAAAAACCCCTGTTCTCATCCTTTCCGGCATGAATGCCATTGAAGACAAGGTACGTGGTTTTGGCTTTGGTGCAGATGATTATATGACAAAGCCCTTCCATAAGGATGAGCTCATTGCACGTATTCATGCAGTTGTTCGTCGCTCTAAAGGGCACGCGCAATCGATTATTGTTACCGGCGATCTCACCGTTAACCTTGATGCAAAAACAGTCGAAGTTGCTGGACGCCCCGTTCATTTAACTGGTAAAGAGTATCAGATGCTAGAGCTTCTCTCTCTGCGCAAAGGTACTACACTTACCAAGGAAATGTTTCTCAATCATCTCTACGGTGGAATGGATGAACCAGAACTTAAAATTATCGATGTCTTTATCTGTAAACTGCGGAAGAAACTGGAAGCAGTCTCTTCTCATGTGAACTACATCGATACAGTTTGGGGACGTGGTTATGTTTTACGTGATCCAGTTGAAGAAAACGTACGGAAAACCGCTTAAACAGTGAAAATACACATTGTAAAATCTCGGAGTGTAGCGGGCCGAGATTTTTATCTCTATTACAATAAAAGGCTCGCACACTAATTAAACCCTCTTTTTTACATAGCTTAAGTACTTTTATTTAAAGTTTCTTCACACTTTCCAAAATAATACAACTGTCATCAGTTTTATCGATATTTATTTTCATATCTGTCATCTCAGCAAGTAACACTGTGTAATAAAATTGGATGGCATGGGCATCAATATGTTCTTCCTGAATGTTACCATTATATAACGCAATAAAATGAGAAGGAATACGTAAAGTGTTACCGCAAATCTCAAATCGAAAAGAACGTTTATTTTCATCTTGCAAAATCATCACAACAATTTCTCCCCCACGAGAAACGGTTGCGTTTGCAATTAATAACAAATTAAGCAAAAGTTTAACTTCATTTTTTGGTAAAAGCAGAGCAGGAGCTTGCCATTTTAAAATTGCTTTTTCTTCCTTCATATATTGTTGAGCAACCTGTTCAGCAGAACGTGTATCTATCTGCCCGCCACTTGCTCCTGCAAAACCAAAAGCCAATCGCGCAAATTGTAGACGTGCAGAAGCATTCGCAACGGACCAACGCACCAATTGCAAAGCATCTTCTTCAGCTCCGCCTTCATCATAGAGCTCCATCGCATTTTGAATAGCGCCAACAGGTGAAATCAAATCATGGCAAATACGGCTACAAAGCAAAGCAGCAAGATCCGTAGGCTTCAAAACAACAGCTAATGTCATAATTATTGAAAACTCCTAGATTTAGAATAAGCTTCATTTTAAAGCAAAATTCTTAACATCCGATGCATATCTATGGGAAACTTTAACAATTACGCTAAATTTTTTTTCAGAAAAAATTCAAGAATTTAAATAACCTTAAATCTTATTTTTTATTTGAATAGAATGAAAATCCTAATATTATCTTTTTGTTTGTAACTAATAAAAGGGAAAAACTCTATGACTCTCTTTCTTCTAACACGCAGGTACAAAAGTATTGTATCTTTGATCTTCCTTTTATTTGTAACCATAAACACTGCAAATGCTCAACTCCGACCAATAGAACAAAACCAACCCCATTATTCGCTACAAGAAATTATCGATTCTGGTCATACTTTTTTTGGAAAAACAGCCAGTGGTATAGCAGTAGCAATTCAAAATATCTTTTCACAATACGGGTATCCTAATGCCTATATTTTAGGGGAAGAAGCTTCCGGTGCTTTCTTTGCTGGATTAACCTATGGCGAAGGAAAGCTTTTTACCAAAAACTACGGTCAACATAAAGTTTTTTGGCAAGGCCCTTCTGTAGGATGGGATTTTGGTGGACAAGGTTCCCGTTTAATGATCTTGGTTTACAATCTTAATGATACAAATAATTTATGGGGACGCTATGGTGGTATTTCAGGTTCGGCCTATTTAATTGCAGGTGTTGGTTTCCATGTCCTTAAACGGCACAATATCTTGCTAATTCCAGTACGTACAGGAATTGGTGCACGCCTTGGCATCAATGTAGGATATTTGAAATTAACACCCAAACCAACCTGGAATCCATTTTAAATGGACTCTCATTGAAAAGGGAATTTATGCTTATCCAATCATTTCTATTTTTTATTCTTGGAGTCGCAGCCACTTCTTGGTTATTGGTACTTTTTGCTCCTCTTATTTGGCGTAGAGCCTTGCATTTTGCGCATAAAGTTGTTTCTGTACAAATTCCGTCATCACACACTGAAATACAGGCAAACTATGATTTTCTCCGTGCTCAGCACGCTGTAGAACTAGTACGCTGTGAACAAAAATACGACTCTTTGCAAAAAAAATATGCACAACAGAAAATACAACTTAGCCAAGTAACGGAACAACTTTATCAATTAAAACTTTCCACACAAAACACTTCATCTTCCTCCAAAAAATTATTGCAATCGAATAAAATGTTGTCACAACAAATACTTTCGTAATGGAAACCAAAACTATGCATGAAAAAATCGCACATTATCAGCAACGTTTACAAAAAATTCAAACAGATGGGCTCAACACCACAATGCACCACCAACTCCTAGATGAACTACGTAAAGAAACAATGGAATTAGCAGCAACATTAGCTGCCGAAATAGCACTACAAGAAGGGAAAGATTCACCTATCATTGCAATGGCCAAATCTTTTCAACGACCCTACTATGTTAAAAAATACAAATGCCCTGAAGAGAGAAATGATCTTGCATTTCTTATTTACAAAAAAATACCCCACAGCCGCAAAGAAAACCTTACATAAGTTGCCTTTTAAAATAACTTAAAAGAATATTGAGATTAATTAACATTAACTGTATCTTTTGTAAGACAATCTTTATAAGATATGAGTGCCCCGATTAACAGAATACCCGCTAATTCTAACTTTATTTTTTAAATTAAAATACAAAAAACACCTTTCAAAGCATAATCTAAATAAAGCTCTCCGTTAAAATAATAAATTTAAAGATAAAAATCTCTGATTCGCTGAATAACCATATCTTGATCAGTTTGCGTCAAATAAGGATGCATCGGTAAACTTAAAACACAATTTCCTAGAGATTCAGAAACAGAAAGAGAATCTTTTACATAAGGAAAGTGTTTATAAGCTAACTGTTGATGTAATGGAGTTTTATAATAAACCATTGTAGGGATAGAATTTTTCTGTAAATAATCCTTTAATTTGTCGCGATTTTCTACCTTAATAGTATATTGCGCATAAGCACAACGCTCTCCCTCTCTCACTTCTGGAACTGTGACAATATCTCTTAAATTATTAGAATAATATTGAGCAATAGCCACACGCTTTTCTATCTCTTCTTCAAAAATAACAAACTTTTCTAACAAAATTGCCGCCTGAATGGTATCTAGACGTGAATTCATACCAATACGCACATTATCATATTGCGTTTCACCTTTACCATGAAACAGAATAGAACGTAAAAGTGCTGCTAAATTATCATCATTGGTCATCATAGCACCACCATCGCCATAACACCCTAATGGTTTTGCAGGATAAAAACTTGTCGCAGCCACATCACCAAAAGCTCCGCACATAATATTACCGCTTCTTCCCCCCATAGATTGCGCAGCATCTTCAATAATAAAAAGATTTTCCTTTGCCGCCACTTTAGCAATTTTCATATAATCAGCAGGAAGCCCAAACAAATCAACAGCAATAATTGCCTTTGGTTTGAGACGTCCCCTTTTTTTGACCATTTCGATTGCTTCAGAAAGTTTATCAACGTCAATATTAAATGTATTAGGCAAAACATCAACAAAAACAGGTTCAGCACCCACCAAAGCAACCACTTCAGCCGTTGCCGAAAACGTGAAACTAGGACAAAAAACAGCATCACCAGGACCAATATTTTTAGCCATAAGAGGCATCTTCAACGCATCAGTGCCGTTAGCACACGCAACCACATGCTTGACACCAAGATAATCCGCCAACCGCTCTTCAAATTCCGTTACCTTCGGCCCCAAAATATATTGACCGCTGGAGACCACATGCGCAATTGCAGTATTAATTTTATCTTCGATGCGCAAGCGCTGCGCTGCAAGGTCGATGAATTGCATATTAACTCCATTGATAGTTATACCCGTGTGAAACCACTACTCATCTTTTTTATTCATGATAATTAATATGAGCAGCAGTCAAAATTCGTAAAACAGCAATAGCTTCATTACCATTTGTACGAGGCGCTTGACGCGTCTCAATACAATGAAGAAAATGCTGCAATTCATAAGTTAGCGGCAAACCTTCACAAAGTTCAATGTAATTCAGCTCATCAGTACTAAAAGCCCACTTTTTACCTTCTTTCCAAACAGCAAAATGATGCAACGCTAATTTACGACTCCATGGCTCCATATCATCAAAGACAAGCATAGCTTTTGTACCAACAACTGTTAAGCGCCTTTCACGATAAGGACTTAGGCGTGAAGCAAAAAGATGGCTACGTATACCATTGGGAAATACCATATGAACATGTGCGAAATCAGAAAGCTTATCAACTACAGCAGCCCCCTCTCCGCGAATTTCAGAAGGTTCGCAACCTGTCAAAGCCAAAATCATCGAGAGATCATGAGGAGCAAGATCCCATAAAGCATCACTTTGTGTATGAAATTTGCCAAAACCTAATCGATGAGAATAAATATAACGCACATCCCCCAGCTCTCCTTTTGCCACCAACTCACATATTTTTTCAAAAGCAGGGTGAAATCGCAAAACATGCCCCACCATAAAAATGCGCCCATATTCACCAGCAACCTGCACTTGACGTTCAGCATCAGAAATATTCAAGGCTATTGGTTTTTCAACCAAGACATCTTTACCATTTTTAACAGCACGCAGAACATTTTCTGTATGAAATTGCGCAGGCAATGCCAACACCAGCGCATCAATATCTTTATGAGTAAAAAGATCTTTTGGCGCAATGGCTTCAACACCATACATACAAGCAAAGTGCGCCGCGCGCTCAACATCCATATCAGAAACTGCTGCTAAAGCTCCGAGCCCTTGGAGTGTTCGTATATGATTTCCACCCCAAGAACCACATCCTAAAACCGCTACACGTGGCATCATTTTATGCCTTACCCTGCTCATCATATAAAAAACATACTTTCATTTACTCCATATCGAGGATGAAATAGAATGACAAGAGAAAAGCTTAAAAACGATGCTTGACATATCACTATTCTACCTCTTATATCCGCAAAAGATAAGGTGAGTTACAATCATATCTCTCTATTTTGGCGGAGTAGCTCAGTAGGTTAGAGCAGAGGAATCATAATCCTTGTGTCGGGGGTTCAAATCCCTCCTCCGCTACCATTTTTTAAAGGGTTTGTGTAACTTGTCGGCGGGTTTTGTATATTTTGCCACTAGGTTTTGTACCAATTTATTTTTTTTCAAAGGATTTTTAAGGGGTTCTCAAAGGGTCTTCAAAGACCTTTCAAAGGGTATTTAAGGCCCCTTTTATGAGTATTTTTCTCTCCCTCTAAAAATCGCAATTTGAAATGATGAGCTCTCGAGCCAGAGTCTGATTCTTTGAACCGCATGTATAAGATGTATTCACCTCTTTTATCTTAAATTGGCTAAAGGTTTTTCGCATCTGAGGCACATCATTAAGAGACAGAAGAAACTTCCCCTTTAATTGTGCAAGCAGTGTGGACACCGCCTGATAATTCTCCCGCTTAAACAAATCCTTTCCATAATAATCCTCAACGCCAAAGTAAGGTAGAACAAGGTATTTAGCCGGTCATAGCGCCTGATAAAGTCAAACCAGTCTAAATGTTCAATGGTCACACCTGCCCAGCAAAACTCAACCGCTGCAGATATAAAAATCGCAAAGCCCGCTCTAAATCCGTCAGAGTCTTTGGATCTCGTAGAGTAAAACTTTGAAACGCCTCACAGCTGCTTATCTGGGACTCAAACAGATCCATAAAAGGGTGATAATGGCGTTGCAACACCCGAAAAAAATTCACCACATCACCTGAACGATCATTGATGACTTCATATAAAGGTATCAATTTCCTCCTAAAGAATATTCCTCCCATTCCAATAAAAAGCTCAGCATAAGTGCAATGGGGGATAGCTTCTATGATTTTGATACAGGAACTGATCACTGGCCATGCAATAATGCCGACTGATCCCCAAAACAATTAGACCGCCTGTAGGTTTTGAACACAGACAATTATTATAATTCAGACGATTAAAGATCGGATCTAAGGCTTTTTAATCCAGTGGACAAACACGAATAATATGGCCGTCGGGATCTTTGATTAGGAAGGTACGTCCATATACAGCAACACTTTGATTTATAAAGATAATTCACTGTTTTGCATATTGAATGAGAGACCCGAATATCCTAAGATTCTCTCATTTCAAATCTGTTTATGTTGCATCAATCAAAACCACTCATTTGCACGTTACAAGCAGGATTAGCGTGTGGATCAAATTTGTATAAGAAAGGACTAAAAATGGCTCTTATGAACCGCCTTAATGCAAGGGCTGTCGCAACATTGGGGGCTGGAAAATATAATGATGGTGCCGGCTTGCTTCTTCATAAGCGTAAAGATGGTGGTGCTCAATGGCTTTATCGTTATACCATTCATGGGCGGCGCCGTGAAATGGGTTGGGTACCTTAAGAAACGTTTCTTTAAAAAAAGCCCGTGAATTGGCAAACCAATGGCGTTCTGTTTTGCACGAAGGTCGTGATCCTATTAAAGAACGTGAGAAACAAAAGCGTGAAGCAATAAGCAATCTCCATTATTTAAAAGACATTGCTTTAGATGCTTTTGAAAGCCGTAAAGCTGAATTAAAAGGAGATGGTAAAGATGGGCGTTGGTTTTCGCCTTTACAACTTCATATTCTCCCTAAATTAGGGTGTTTACCCGTTAGATTACGCAAACAGAAATACGCAATGTTATTGCTCCTATTTGGCATACAAAAGCCGCAACAGCTAATAGAGCTCTTACCCGTCTCAATATTTGTCTCAAACATGCGGCTGCCTTGGGTTTGGATGTTGATTTACAAACAACAACAAAAGCACGCGCGCTCTTAGGAAAACAACTCCATAAAACACAAAATTTACCTGCAATGGATTGGAGAGATGTTCCCGATTTTTATAAAACACTTTGCGAAGCATCAACCCTCACACAACTGGCATTACGTTTGCTTATTTTGACAGGCGTTCGCACACGTCCTTTGCGTCATATCCATAAAGATCAGGTTGAGGGTGATCTATGGATCATCCCTGCTGAGAATATGAAAGGAAAGCGGGATGCTACAACAGAATTTCGCGTGCCCTTATCATCTGAAGCATTAGAAATCTTAAAACAAGCACGCTTGCTGTCTCGCAGTGATTTTTTCTTTTCTGCAAGCGGTCGGGGGCCCCTTGGTGAGGGTAATATGTTACAATATATGAAACGTATTGGACTTGAAACCTGCCCCCATGGTTTTCGCTCTAGTTTACGCAATTGGCTTGCTGAAACAACCGATGCCCCCTATGAGGTCGCTGAAACTATTCTCAGTCATACAGTAGGCGGTAAAGTAGAACGTGCCTATCGTCGCACTGACTATCTAGAACAGCGCCGTGTCTATATGGATAAATGGGCGGCATATGTTACAGGTCAATCTTAAGATATGGGGTGAATAACCCCATTATCTGTGGATAACTTTAGCTCTCTTTTCTCTCATTCTTTCTCAATAAGATTCATAAATTATCACATTAGAAAAACTATAATAATATATTGTTTTCTATGATTAAAATACCTTCAAAAATGAACCAAAATGTGGTTAATAAATAGTTATGATTTGTTCTCATTTTTTGATAGAAAGGATTTTAGTATGACAGAAAATGATATTCTTTTGACAGACCGTGAAAGTGCAAAATTGCTTCATATGAGTGTCTCAACATTCCGACGTCATGTAACCAATGGCTCTCTCCCCAAACCTCTAAAATTTGGTTTCTTATCGCGTTGGTTACAATCGGATCTTATCAATGTAATCGAGAAAGCAAAACAGCAACGTTATAGGATTTAAAATGATGTGTTCTTTTAAGAATGCGCAGGATATTACACGTGCCTTACGTGGTGTTTGGCATGGATATTATGGGATAGCCTGTTGTCCTGCTCATGATGATAGGCTACCTAGCTTATCCCTTGCCAATGGACATGATGGGCGTCTTTTACTCACTTGTTATGCTGGCTGCTCTTTTAGAGAGATCATACAAGCACTCATTAGAATTGGCTTGCTTGGAAAACAAGCCTTTTTTGATAAAGCTTATAATCAGACGCTCTCTTTCTCAAAACAGTTTTGTACTGATCTCAAACGAGCAAAACAGAAAGCAGAGAGAGCAAAAGCAATTTGGCTACAAAGCAAACCAATCAAAAATACTTTAGCAGAAACCTATTTACGTATGCGGGGTATACATGTGATTTGCCTACTGATTTATGCTTTCATAGCAAATGTCCACACCCTTTAGGGATTACGCTACTCGCGTTGGTCGCTCTTGTTAAGGGTGCTGGCTCTTTTGCCATTCATAGAACCTTTTTAAAAGACAATGGCTGCAAAACAGACCAAAAACCAGAAAAAGCCATGTTGGGATCTGTAACGGGTGGCGCGGTGCATTTAAGTCAAGCCAATCCCAAACATCTGGTCATTTGTGAGGGCATTGAAACCGGTCTGGCTCTGCTATCTGGGTTGTTATCAGAGCCCATTAATTTGGGCGTCCCTTTCAACCAGTGGCATGATGCGTGTGAATTTACCCGATACTAAATCCCGTCTCACCATTGCAATGGATGGGGATGATGCGGGGCGTAAAGCAGGTTTTACCCTAGCTGCACGTGCTTATAGCCAAGGCTTTGAAGTCTTTATCATGCAAGCTCCAAAAGGAGCCGATTTTAATAACGTATTACTTTCTCAAAAGAGGGAACTATGAAAGATAGTCATTTACAACACAATAATGAAAATACCCCCGTCAATGATAACGATAATGCCTCTTTAAACGATAATACTTGTTTAAAAGCCATTCCTTATGAACAAGCCTTGCAACAAAATGGTTGGGGGCAATTAAAACCGATTGCTACAGCTTCTTTTACCCGTCGAGCCTTTTAATCCATTACAGCTGCCAATGTCATTCATGAACTATATTTATGACGTTTCAGAGCGTCAACAAGCTCCAATGGATTTTATTGCTGTCTCTGCTCTCTGTGGTTTGGCTGCTGTCATTGGCAATGGCGTGCGGGTTGCTCCAAAACAACATGCCAATTGGAAAATTGTTCCTAATCTCTGGGGTGCCATTGTGGGGGAACCTTCAACTATGAAAACAGATACCATGGAAGCTGCTTTAGCACCTCTCGATGTTTTTCAAGAGGAAAAGAAGAAAAAACAGCAAGAAACAAAAGATATTCTTATTGAATTAGACAAAAGAGAAAAGAAAAAACAAGCCTACAAAGCACTCAAAGATCAAGACGAGGAACAAGCCCTTGCTCTTCTTTCTCAATCTCTTGAATATAAAGAAAGTGAGGAAGATGACACGCTTAATAAACGACGTCTTATTGTCAACGATGTGACCGTCGAAAAGCTTGGGGAATTGTTAAAAGAAAACCCCCGTGGTTTATTGTTGGTTCGTGATGAATTATCTGGTTTTTTATCCGATTTGGAACGTAAGGAATATCAATCAGACCGTGCTTTTTATCTAACAGCTTTTAATGGAGATGATCAATTTACCTATGACCGTATAGGGCGTGGAACCATTTTTATCCCTCATGTCACTTTATCCATAATTGGAGGCATTCAACCTTCACGCATTATTCCACTCATTCAAGCAATGCACCATGGAACAAATAATGACGGCTTATTGCAACGCTTTCAAATGCTGGTGTGGCCCGATGAGCGACAAGAGCGGTTATGGGTTGATAGACCTCCCAATCAAAAGGCATGGGAAAGTTATCAAAGGATTTTTCGTTCTCTTTATGATAAACCATTAGGATCACCAAAACACCCTATTACCATACGTTTTTCTGCTGAAGCTCAAGAAATGTTTCGTGAATGGTGGGAAAATTTTCAAAGAACAATCAAAGGAGGTCATTTCTCATCAAGTTTACAAGCGCATCTTTTGAAAATGAATAAAACCATACCAACCCTTGCATTGATTTTTGAATTGAGTGAAGGGGGGCGTTTTGAAATCAATAGAGATGCCCTTGAAAGAGCCTTGTATTGGGAAAAATATTTGATAAGTCATGCAAAACTCATTGTAGAGCCTTGTGATCATTTACCAGATGGTTTTAGCTGCACGAGATGTTTATAAGCGTGATTGGAAGCTTTTAAAGGATAAAGGAATTATTCAACAAACTTTAGAGCTTTTATGCTGTTGCAACTATCTTCATGAAATTTATGAAGACAAAAAAACCAAAAGGCAGTCGGCCTACAAAACGCTATGAATAGCCCACTTTGGTGAAAAATCATAGGACTACACAATAGAGAAATCTCTTTTGAGAGTTTTTCAAGCCAATCGCTCAAAGCTCTTTTTAGTGATATTCTCTTCATTGCTCTTTTTTCAAAGAAAATGATCAGAGTTCTTCTTACAAAGAGTTTTGTTGCTTTTGGAGAGTTATTCCAATGTTTATGTTATTTTTTAAATAATAAAAAATAAAAAACATTATATTTTAATATTTTTGTTTAGGATCTCGAGCTACTCTATGGAAATTTCTATTTTTGTAAAAAGTCCAAACGTGCAACAGTATGGTAAAATATATTTTTATGACATTGGTGATTATCTCTAGAGAAAAGAAAAACTTACGATAATAGAAGTCATTTGGGAGTATTGATGGTATTACGTGAATATCAGCTACAATATCATCTGGATTTATATTACTCGTAATTGGCATTTTGGATGCATGGCTCATTTGTTCTGCGAACTATTGGACTTGAATGTTTAATCCATAAGCCCAGTATTGATAGTATTAGAATAAACGCCATCTTAATTTGTAAGTTTAATCGAATGCAAATTGAGAACATTCGATATAATAACAAGCGTATGCTTCTTAGCTAGCCCCCTTTAAGTAAGATAATAAGGCCACCTGCTATACTGTTCTGATTGGGGGTGAGCTCAGCTTTATAATAAACATCAAGCTGAAATACCTATAATTCTTTCTCATCAAAAATCTTGAATAAAAAAGGCAAGTTGCTGTTTAAATTACTGCTAATATCAAAAAAATCAAAGCCAATTTTGCCACCATCTTTGACACTTTTAGTATATAAGATTCCGATACATGAGACAAGCACCATATCGTTCTTCCATCGGTATGTCCTATATCTATTCACGAAACATAGCTGCTTCAGAGTAGGAAACACTATATATTTGTAGCAATTTCTTTTAATTTATTCATATCAAAATACAAATCCGATACCTTTCGGCAAAATTTATCAAGATAAATAAACAATTCATCAGAGAGATATATCTTTTTTTCTCGAATTCTCATTAAATCCTCAGTTTTATTATTTAACGGATGCGCTTCAAAATTACTTGCACGATTTCCTGCTAATTTGGTAGGCATATAATGATTTATGATGTTACAAAAACTACAATCTAAAGGGCCAGAAACATTACTTCCAACCATACCAACGTAGTTATTTTTATTCTCAAAACACTTATATAATTCTTTAATATTACTTGCAAATGGCTTATAGACAAAAGCATTATAGCCATATTCGTGAATTTTTTCATAACCACATTTCACAAATGTCTCATCAGCGATATTTAAGAAACCCAAATCTGGAATTTTTGAAGGAAATTTCATAGGCTGTTCTATTCCAAACAAATTATTCTTATCTATCCTATCAATAAAATAATTCCACTGCTCAAAATTAATACTTGCATTGAAATCAATAATAAATTTTACATTTTTGTTTTCATTAACAATTGCAATTGTATCATCCAAATACTGATTCGATGATTTCAATTTTATCAAATCGTAATTACGTATCTCATCATCAATAATTTCACCTATTCCTATCGTTTTAATAGATTTTATTAATCCAGAATTAATAATTTTAGCCATTTCAACTTTTTTAAAAAAATCTTCCAACCCAAAGAAATAGCTTAAAGAATTTGAAAAGTGTTTACTTTTATTTATTGATCTTTCATTTACAGATTTTATAAAATCGTCCGGCATTTCTCCGTGACTAGGTGACAATGGCAACTCCATAGCAAAGGGCGAAATAACTTTATCCCGAACAGTAAATAAAATTATCAGTTCTGTTTTTTCAACTAACACACCAGAAGAACTATGAAAAGAATCCGATAATTTATATTTATTGGTGTAAACTCTGATGCGTATATCCATATTTTATCTCACAGCCAGAAAAAAAATCCCGTATCATATTTAACTGAAATGTATTCTCGTACTTTTTTCTATTTTCAAAATTAACTAAAATGAACTCGGGAGCAGCGATACATATTAGAGCTAACACTTCTGCCAAATCGAATCTCTCCGATAAAGTAATCGTCACACTATATGGTACGCTATATTTTTTCATACATTCTATGTTACGCACCCACTTTTGTTTATATTTTTTACTGTCTAGATTTCTTATCTCTGAAATAACATCTGTGCCTATTTGTATCCCTAAAAAGAACGGATTACTCTTTAATAGCTTCAAATATGGTTGAATATAGATATGCCCCCCTGTGGCAATCCGAAAATATTTTTTACAAATGAGACACATACAAGTATATTTATGAAGTAAATCATAATCGAGCTCAAAAGGCTCTCCACCAGAAAGAATAATAAAATCAGATTTTATGTCATTTATTGTATATAAAGATTCAGGCAACGCGTCATCTCTCACCATACATTCCATCGAATACGGACAATGATTGCAGCCCGCACTGCAATTTTTATTACAAATTACAATATTATCGCCCATGAAATTTCTTATTCAAGTTCATATAATCCAATACTAATTGTTTCATGAAAATATTTTGGTATAGACAAAGATCAGAAATTTTTTTAGCCACAAACGCTTTTATCATTGGTAAAGCTTCATCCTTTGATATAGACAGCAAATGAGAAATATAGTCTATCCGTTCTTCTAAATTGAGAGATAATCTTGGACTGGTGAAAAATGTTAAGATATCCAATTCCGGACTGGCTTCTTGACATAAATCCCAATCCACTACCATAAAAGAACTATCAGGAGTAACAATGATATTATCAGGATGTAAATCTCCATGTGATAAGATTATATTCTTGCTTAATCGATCTTGAAAAATCTTATTGATTTGATCAATAATCGTCTTTTGATGTAGCAAATCCATTTGGCTCAATACAGTACCCCGGATAAACTCCCATTCGACTACTTCATCGCAAAGTGTTATCAAATTTGGTGCAGGATAGAGACTTTGTCGAAAAGAGCCATCCTTGATGTTTTCATTAATGCACGATGCTTCCGGATAAATTTGCCCATAGCAAAACTCTTGATGCTTGCGTTTCAAGAAATGTTGTTTTGACGATTGTGCATTTTCAGGCTGTAACCAAATGATTTCTTGTTTTCTGACAAAAATAATTAAAGCAGACACCCCAAAAATCACAGCCATAATCACTGACAACCACAAATTAGCTTGCCAGAACGTTGAAAAAACATGACCGTATAAAAAACTGAATGCAAAGGATACAACAGCTGTAATAATGGCTGTAAATGATAAAACAGTCGCGATAGCTTTGGGATCAATCAGTGAATTTATAAGAAGAGACGACAGATAAGATCGATAAACAGATTTAAAAACACATAGCAGTAAAAATCCTAATATAAGAGCCGCAATGATTTGAAATGACATGAGAAAAAAAGCAATGGTTACCATACAACCAATCATTAAGACGGGAAAAATAGGATTTTGAAACTTTGAAAAATACTTCTGAAACAATATATTGGAACTTGCTGAAAAAAAATTCCCAATGATAAAAATAATCGAAACCAAAATAGCAGGTTGAAATGGCAAAAAATCAGAAAATGCGATAGAAACAGTTCGATTATTAACCAAAATAGCAAAAGCTGAAACTGCACTTAAAAAAATAAGAGTGAAGCGATAAGGATTTTTGACTTCTTTACGGCTGGCGCACATAACTGTGAAAATATTCGGATGAGCGTTGATATGAAAACTATCTAATCCCTTTGTCAGTTTTGAAAACATAAAAATAGCAAAAATTAATGAAAGGACTTGAAAAATCACAGGCAATGCAGGATGCACATAATAAAGTATTCCCCCTAAAAAAATAAGTACCGTTGTCACACTATAGGTAACAGCAGCCACTTCGGACTTAACGGAAAACAGTGTGCGATGCTTTGGTACTACAGAAAAGAGTAAACTATCTTCCGCACCTGAGAAACAAGCGGCTGCTAATGTAATACATAACAAATAAGTGGCGTAAGCAAAATATGCATAATTCATAAAAAGAGCTAAAAAACCGCAAAGAAAGAAAAACAGCCCAGTATAAATAACGCGCTTACTTCCATAAACATCTGATAATAAACCCAAGGGGACTTCTAAGATCAAAGGAAGCAATAAAAAATAACTACCGATTAAAACAATATCCGCTTGCGACAAATGCAATTTTTCCGACAAAAAAAGTGGTAAAACAGCAACCACTAGAGCAGTAGACTTGCTAACACTATAAATCTTAAATTGCTTAACCTTATCCACAAAATACCTTCCCACGACATCCGCTACATGCGCCAGATTCTTTCAAAGATTTTAAAACGCTTTGAGCAGACCAATCTATTGCCTCATAATTTTGTAGATTCCCAAAAGCTTCTGAATAAAAGCAATTTTTTAAATCTCCATTATAGTCCAATACCAAGGATGAAAATGGAAATAAACACATTAACGGCGACGAAACGTATGTAGAATTCTCGCCTAAGTAATAATTAATACAATTTACAAAATTTTGTGACGTCCATGAGATTTTCCTTTCTTGGAACTTTTTATCTATATAAATCTGGAGGGGGGATTCTTTCCTTGATAATTCATCTCTCAAATGAAAAAGTGAGGCGTTTGGCGGAAGAATTTTGTTTCTTAAAGCCTTAGATCGATCCTTTGTATTATTTTTTCTAGAAAAACTAAATGACGACGTATCGAGCGGGCTGAATCCGATATAATCGACATCTTTGCTTATACAAAAATCGATAAAATTAATAATATTTTCTAGAATCTCTTTGGTAACTGTCGCTCTTATTCCTATACTTTGCAGAGGTTGAAGATTCTTAACTGTTTCAATGTTTTTCCACACGCGATCAAATTTATTCGCCCCCCGTATATCATAATATCCTTGGACACTAGTCGAATCCATAGAAATAACAATTTCTTTTATGTCATACTGTGAAATCCATAAATTTTTATGCAATAAGATGCCATTGGTATTTAATTCAACAGGCAGACCTAGTTCATTCAACGTTAATAAAATATCTTTAAGCTTCGGATGCATTAAAGGTTCTCCCCCAGAAAGCATCACTGAGGCAGCTCCTTTTTCTTTCAACATTCTAAATAAGGGTATTAAACTTTCTGGAGTATGCCAATTTTTTTCCTTAATTTTCCAGCAATCGCACATGATACAAGGGCTATTGCAATTCTGGATAATATGTATAATAGGTGTTACAGGTACCCATAATTTTTTAAGATCAAAAATCGAATCTGACGCACTAATCAAGTTTCCCTTCTTTAAAAGAAAACCATTCTTTTCTAGTTCTCTTAACAAGATTGAAAAATCTGATGCTAAAATCTCTTTCTCTACATTAAGCTTTGCCGCAACAGTTTCAATTTTCTGATTTTGTAAAAAAACTGAATCAATTAAAAATATAGCTGAATCATTAAGCACAATAGTCTGAAAATCATTTAATCTAGTTATGCTATTCTCGTCGAGATTAATACGAAACATCCCCCCTCCTAAATTGTTTCTTAATAATACAATGGATAAGGGCGCAGCAGCGCCCTTATCCTGCTTTTTTATTTTTTTCTATCTCGCACCAATGGTTTATAACAAGTTAAGGTTGCACTATTCACAGTGCCAATCACCTGCGGTTTTTTATATGACATAATATCCTCCTCATATTGTTATTATGTACCTTATTTATATTCAAGGCATTGAAATTTACAACTTTATAATTGTAAAGTCAATTTAACTGTAATACGCAATATTCAGTTTGGAAAACAAATTGGCCTATACCGGTATAAATCGAAAAACTCTTGTGCTCAGCTAATTTCCATTTTAATTAGTAAGTTCATTCAAAAAGTATTATTCCTGATTTCAATGGCTATTTCACTTCAATCGCAATAAGAAATATGCAATGCTCTGCTTTATCAAGTAATTTTAAAAAGGTTTTTTTGGGCTGAAATAAAGAATAGTTGTTGCGTAAATCAGCTTCTCAGAAGAAAAATTTTTCAATTATTTTTCTGTTTTAATTGTAATTTTGTGAAATACTACTTGCGGTGAAATTACTTTTAAAAGAGGTTCTACTCGACGCCAAAATACAAACTTTTATTTCTTATTAAAGATACAATCATATTGATTTATAATGATAATCTAGCATTATTCATATTGAATTAGACCCTCGAATAACGCAAGATTCTTTCATTCCAAACCTGTTTATGTTGAATCAATTCATATCACTTGCTTGCACGTCAAAAGCGGGGCTGGTGTGTAGATAAAATTTATACAAGAAAGGACTAAAAATGGCTCTTATGAACCGCCTTAATGCAAGGGCTGTCGCAACATTGGGGGCTGGAAAATATAATGATGGTGCCGGCTTGCTTCTTCATAAGCGTAAAGATGGTGGTGCTCAATGGCTTTATCGTTATACCATTCATGGGCGGCGCCGTGAAATGGGTTGGGTACCTTAAGAAACGTTTCTTTAAAAAAAGCCCGTGAATTGGCAAACCAATGGCGTTCTGTTTTGCACGAAGGTCGTGATCCTATTAAAGAACGTGAGAAACAAAAGCGTGAAGCAATAAGCAATCTCCATTATTTAAAAGACATTGCTTTAGATGCTTTTGAAAGCCGTAAAGCTGAATTAAAAGGAGATGGTAAAGATGGGCGTTGGTTTTCGCCTTTACAACTTCATATTCTCCCTAAATTAGGGTGTTTACCCGTTAGATTACGCAAACAGAAATACGCAATGTTATTGCTCCTATTTGGCATACAAAAGCCGCAACAGCTAATAGAGCTCTTACCCGTCTCAATATTTGTCTCAAACATGCGGCTGCCTTGGGTTTGGATGTTGATTTACAAACAACAACAAAAGCACGCGCGCTCTTAGGAAAACAACTCCATAAAACACAAAATTTACCTGCAATGGATTGGAGAGATGTTCCCGATTTTTATAAAACACTTTGCGAAGCATCAACCCTCACACAACTGGCATTACGTTTGCTTATTTTGACAGGCGTTCGCACACGTCCTTTGCGTCATATCCATAAAGATCAGGTTGAGGGTGATCTATGGATCATCCCTGCTGAGAATATGAAAGGAAAGCGGGATGCTACAACAGAATTTCGCGTGCCCTTATCATCTGAAGCATTAGAAATCTTAAAACAAGCACGCTTGCTGTCTCGCAGTGATTTTTTCTTTTCTGCAAGCGGTCGGGGGCCCCTTGGTGAGGGTAATATGTTACAATATATGAAACGTATTGGACTTGAAACCTGCCCCCATGGTTTTCGCTCTAGTTTACGCAATTGGCTTGCTGAAACAACCGATGCCCCCTATGAGGTCGCTGAAACTATTCTCAGTCATACAGTAGGCGGTAAAGTAGAACGTGCCTATCGTCGCACTGACTATCTAGAACAGCGCCGTGTCTATATGGATAAATGGGCGGCATATGTTACAGGTCAATCTTAAGATATGGGGTGAATAACCCCATTATCTGTGGATAACTTTAGCTCTCTTTTCTCTCATTCTTTCTCAATAAGATTCATAAATTATCACATTAGAAAAACTATAATAATATATTGTTTTCTATGATTAAAATACCTTCAAAAATGAACCAAAATGTGGTTAATAAATAGTTATGATTTGTTCTCATTTTTTGATAGAAAGGATTTTAGTATGACAGAAAATGATATTCTTTTGACAGACCGTGAAAGTGCAAAATTGCTTCATATGAGTGTCTCAACATTCCGACGTCATGTAACCAATGGCTCTCTCCCCAAACCTCTAAAATTTGGTTTCTTATCGCGTTGGTTACAATCGGATCTTATCAATGTAATCGAGAAAGCAAAACAGCAACGTTATAGGATTTAAAATGATGTGTTCTTTTAAGAATGCGCAGGATATTACACGTGCCTTACGTGGTGTTTGGCATGGATATTATGGGATAGCCTGTTGTCCTGCTCATGATGATAGGCTACCTAGCTTATCCCTTGCCAATGGACATGATGGGCGTCTTTTACTCACTTGTTATGCTGGCTGCTCTTTTAGAGAGATCATACAAGCACTCATTAGAATTGGCTTGCTTGGAAAACAAGCCTTTTTTGATAAAGCTTATAATCAGACGCTCTCTTTCTCAAAACAGTTTTGTACTGATCTCAAACGAGCAAAACAGAAAGCAGAGAGAGCAAAAGCAATTTGGCTACAAAGCAAACCAATCAAAAATACTTTAGCAGAAACCTATTTACGTATGCGGGGTATACATGTGATTTGCCTACTGATTTATGCTTTCATAGCAAATGTCCACACCCTTTAGGGATTACGCTACTCGCGTTGGTCGCTCTTGTTAAGGGTGCTGGCTCTTTTGCCATTCATAGAACCTTTTTAAAAGACAATGGCTGCAAAACAGACCAAAAACCAGAAAAAGCCATGTTGGGATCTGTAACGGGTGGCGCGGTGCATTTAAGTCAAGCCAATCCCAAACATCTGGTCATTTGTGAGGGCATTGAAACCGGTCTGGCTCTGCTATCTGGGTTGTTATCAGAGCCCATTAATTTGGGCGTCCCTTTCAACCAGTGGCATGATGCGTGTGAATTTACCCGATACTAAATCCCGTCTCACCATTGCAATGGATGGGGATGATGCGGGGCGTAAAGCAGGTTTTACCCTAGCTGCACGTGCTTATAGCCAAGGCTTTGAAGTCTTTATCATGCAAGCTCCAAAAGGAGCCGATTTTAATAACGTATTACTTTCTCAAAAGAGGGAACTATGAAAGATAGTCATTTACAACACAATAATGAAAATACCCCCGTCAATGATAACGATAATGCCTCTTTAAACGATAATACTTGTTTAAAAGCCATTCCTTATGAACAAGCCTTGCAACAAAATGGTTGGGGGCAATTAAAACCGATTGCTACAGCTTCTTTTACCCGTCGAGCCTTTTAATCCATTACAGCTGCCAATGTCATTCATGAACTATATTTATGACGTTTCAGAGCGTCAACAAGCTCCAATGGATTTTATTGCTGTCTCTGCTCTCTGTGGTTTGGCTGCTGTCATTGGCAATGGCGTGCGGGTTGCTCCAAAACAACATGCCAATTGGAAAATTGTTCCTAATCTCTGGGGTGCCATTGTGGGGGAACCTTCAACTATGAAAACAGATACCATGGAAGCTGCTTTAGCACCTCTCGATGTTTTTCAAGAGGAAAAGAAGAAAAAACAGCAAGAAACAAAAGATATTCTTATTGAATTAGACAAAAGAGAAAAGAAAAAACAAGCCTACAAAGCACTCAAAGATCAAGACGAGGAACAAGCCCTTGCTCTTCTTTCTCAATCTCTTGAATATAAAGAAAGTGAGGAAGATGACACGCTTAATAAACGACGTCTTATTGTCAACGATGTGACCGTCGAAAAGCTTGGGGAATTGTTAAAAGAAAACCCCCGTGGTTTATTGTTGGTTCGTGATGAATTATCTGGTTTTTTATCCGATTTGGAACGTAAGGAATATCAATCAGACCGTGCTTTTTATCTAACAGCTTTTAATGGAGATGATCAATTTACCTATGACCGTATAGGGCGTGGAACCATTTTTATCCCTCATGTCACTTTATCCATAATTGGAGGCATTCAACCTTCACGCATTATTCCACTCATTCAAGCAATGCACCATGGAACAAATAATGACGGCTTATTGCAACGCTTTCAAATGCTGGTGTGGCCCGATGAGCGACAAGAGCGGTTATGGGTTGATAGACCTCCCAATCAAAAGGCATGGGAAAGTTATCAAAGGATTTTTCGTTCTCTTTATGATAAACCATTAGGATCACCAAAACACCCTATTACCATACGTTTTTCTGCTGAAGCTCAAGAAATGTTTCGTGAATGGTGGGAAAATTTTCAAAGAACAATCAAAGGAGGTCATTTCTCATCAAGTTTACAAGCGCATCTTTTGAAAATGAATAAAACCATACCAACCCTTGCATTGATTTTTGAATTGAGTGAAGGGGGGCGTTTTGAAATCAATAGAGATGCCCTTGAAAGAGCCTTGTATTGGGAAAAATATTTGATAAGTCATGCAAAACGTCTTTATGCGGCGAATGATACATTAACAGAAGAGCGTGCAAAATTAATTGTAGAGCGCTGTGATCATTTACCCAATGTTTTTACGGCAAGAGATATCTATAGACGGTGTTGGAGGTCTTTAAAAGACAATGGAGCCGTTAAGCAAGCTTTAGAGCTTTTATATCGTTGTAACTATATTCGTGAATTTCCTATAGAGGGGAATGAATTAGGTCGGCGTCCTGATAGACGGTATGAATGGCATCCTTTGGTTAAAAACAACAGCATAAAACAATAAAGAAATCTCTTTTGAAGTCTTTAAGACAACCACGCAAAACTCTTTTTATGGCATTCTCATCAAGGAACTTTTTTCCAAAAGCAAATGATCTGAGTGATCTGAACAGAAGAGTTTTGTCCAGTGCTGTCAGTGTTGTCAGTTCTTTTTAGAGCCTATATTATTTTTTTAAATGAGAAAAAAAATTAAAACATTATATTTCAATATGTTAGCATTTTAACGATACAACCTATATCGACAATATAACCTTAAATACAATCCATAATACATATTTGTCAGTTTGTGTTTGTAAATTGAACTGACAAACTAGATTATTTTAGTGACTCATAAAACCTATCAAAATAATCATTATGATATTTTAAAAGCACATGCTTCATTTGTCTTTTTTCCATAAAATAAACAGCAAATTTCACTATTTTGCTGATCTGATCTCTCTCATGGGCTGCGGATAAACAGCATTTAAAAACTCTTTTGAAAAAAATTTATCCGCTTTTTTAGCATTTTTCTGCATTTTTTCTCAATTCGTTCAAAATGGATTTAATAAGCTTCGTTTTGATTCTTTTGAAGATAATTAAACCCCTTATACGAAAACGGAGCTCTGTTGTAACAGGGCGTGAACTGGATCATTTGCACGTGAATTATGAAACTGTAGAATCTTATTCCGTGCCTTAAAAAAGGGTAATCCAAAATTTACAGAGATCTCTAATTATGAGAAATTCTATTATGTGACTGAAATGAAATTCGCAAAAATTAAGAATAGTAAGGAAAAAGATAAATCGACTGTTATTTATAACAGCAATATCATCATGACAGGCATCCCTCTTGAAGCTTATGAGTATATCGTCAATGGTAAACCCGCTCTTGAATGGATAATGGGTCGTCAATGTGTTAAGGCTGATAAAAAGAGCGGCATTGTGAATGATGCCAATCGTTATGCTGTTGAAACCGTTGGCAACCCTGCTTATCCATTAGAATTGTTTCAAAGGGTTATTACTGTAAGTTTAGAAACAATGAAGATTGTTAAGAACCTACCAAAATTGGAAATTAGAGAAACTGAATAGACTTATAAAGCATGCTCACATAATGAGTGTGATAACCTTACAAGGGGTATAAGGTCTTATAACCATTAATCTATACCTCTCTTGTTAAATTACTTACATACAATCTTAAAAGGAGTGTTTATATGCGTTATTCTAAAAAGAAAAAACTTGCACTTTTAGATACTCTTATTTGAATTGCTTTAAGACTTTTAAGAAATCCCATCTTAAAGTGAATACACTTCTTTTACATTGCCTTTAAGAGGTTATACCGTAATCTAAAATGATAGCTTTATTGTTATCAGAAGCTTTGTTTAAAGAGAGTTATGTATATTCATTTTCTTATATTACTTATAGGATTTGAAGGTGTTTACTCCCCCAAAACTCTACAAAATATATAGCATTAGTTGAATTTATAGGTTGTAATGTTGATATAGATTGTTTTTTGAAAAATTGATAAAATTAACCACTTGAAATATAATAAACTTTTATTTTGGATAAAAAAATAAAATAATACGTATAAGAAGCACCCCCTAAACCTCCAAAACTCATAACCATAATGGTCTTGATAGCATTTATTATGATTATAATCCCTTTCTTTTGAAAGGCTTTAAAGGATCACATACTCTCATAAGACATGTTTTAATCATTCACTAAATGATCACTTTTGTCGATTCAATGCACTGACACAAACTGACAAATATATATTTACAGTTGTATTTGTTTGTTATGGCTGTTTTAATAAGTTGTATTTTGAAAAATTGACAAAACTTAACTCATTGAAATATAATGATTTTAATTTTCTCTCATTTAAAAAAAATGATATAGGTTCTAAAAAGAACTGACAAGACTGACAAAAGTTTATTAAAAGGGATTTTGCTCATCTCTATAATGCAGTAGCGGTTGCCTGACATACTGTACCTATATTAGACAATATTTCAACAAGAGTTTGTGACGCCTCCGTTCACGGTGTGCTCTATTTATATGTTTTTACTCGCTTATTGCTATATGCTAAAATAGCAAAGCCGCGACTACATAGTCTTCACCAACTTGATTTTACCACCAACATAAGCAGCAGCTGGTTCTATAGAAACAACAGATTTTAATGTTTCTTCACAAAGTGTATCCATCATTTTTAACACTCTTTCATCTATATTAGCCATCTTCTCATTGCTTCAAGTGATAAGAAGTGGCTGCGATGTTGTGTTATCTTACATCGGATGGATGTGTTGCAAACTATCCCAGTTGGCTGAGCAACCAACCCAACTTCTATTTTTCGCTGCTTTCTTTTCCCTTTTTTGGAGCTTCGAGTGTAATTTCTGTGATATATCCGCTTTGCTTATCATAGCAATGAGTAACGGTTGCGACTTTCTATGGACAATTGATTTCAGCCCGAAACCCTTGCAACACTAGAGGCTGATCGGCCATGATTTCTGGTTGCCCTTCGAAAGACAAAGAACCACTCCCCACAACACAGCATAGATGGTCTGATTCTGATGCCACTGCAGTCAAAGCCTCTTCCTTGCTGGTGTAACAAGTACGAAGACGCCGCACAGGACCAATAAAACCTGTCTGATGCTTGACTTGACATTGCTGCTCTTGGTGAATGATCAAAATAAGAGGCTTCAATGGTGCCATATTGGGTGCGTGGCTCAAGGGTAAATTCCCAATGAAAGAAGTCCTATTTATGGATTGCTAATGCCGGTAAACTGTAATCGCTCAAAAACAAAAACTCATTGTCTTTAATTAAAAAACGCACCTGCACCCGGTCGGCAAGCCGTGTTAAAAAATCATGGGTCGATTGATCCGTACGAATCATGTAAGGTAAAGGTTTCTTAGTGAACTGTTGATTCACTTTTGCTTGATACCCATGGCGTTTAACTAATATTTCAACAATTTTACCAACGGTTCTATAGTCAAAATATTCACTGCTTTGTTCTTTGATTTCTTTATACATAGAGGCACTTTTGCCACAAAAGGCGCAAAATCTCCCCATAGCTACCCCAGACACTTACAATCGATTCGACAACAAAACACCCATAGAAACACTAATGCTGTTCTCACTGCACAATAAGTTTAATGGGTATTTTACCGCAAAGCCAACTTGACCAATGAAACTGGTCCTATAAATCAATGCTGCCAACCCATTCTCTGATACGTTGGGGCAAGGATTTAAAAAAATCCTTCAGCCTTGTAATGAGTGTCAGCAATCAACATCCAATTAGCCAAGTCTTTCCTCGCCTGTTCTATACCGGATTTTGCACCATAAGAAAGCCTTTCGCGGGCAAAAAACTCCCCAACCAACCCCAAAAATTGGAAAGGTTTTGCTTAAAATCATCCCATAAATTGCCAAACCATTGAGCAATAATCCCGCAACCTTGTTTCAACTTTTCCAATGTTCAGAAAAGTCAAAGGCGCCGGCAAGTGCCTTTTCCCACTTGGTGATGGTTACCGTATCGGCACTCCAAAATATACTAGTCATCATATATTCAACAAAAAATTTAACAAATATATTTCATTAAATTTCAGAAAATAGAACAATGCAATAACAGCTCCACACTACACCATTACATCCAGAACCAACTAACTCAATCAAAAAAACATATTAAACGATCAAAAGACCATTCTATGTTCTTTTATTGTTCTATTGAATAACATCCTCTCTAGGAAAGGAGAGTGCACACTTATCGACAAAAACACCCTTCAAGATGATCATTGACAATCCCAACGGACTGCATAAAAGCATAACAAATTGTAGGACCAACGAATGTCCAACCACGTTTTTTCAAATCCTTAGAAAGGCGAAGAGAAGCAGGTGTTATGGGATTAGCCAACAGTGTTTGAAAATCTATTTTTTTATAACGCTCTGATTGTGGTGGTTGAAACGACCAAAAATAGCGGGACAAACTCCCCCACTCTGTTATAATTTCCTGCGCTCTAAATGCATTATTAAGCACCGATCGAACTTTTCCTTGATGGCGAACAATACCTTTATTCTGCATCAACATTTGCACTTTTACTTCATCATAATGCATAATTTTTTCAAAATCAAAGTGATCAAACGCATTTCGAAAAGAAGGGATTTTTTTTAAAATTGTGTGCCAAGAAAGCCCTGCCTGAAAACCTTCAAGACAAATTTTCTCAAACAAATGGCGATCTTCAAAAACAGGTTTTCCCCATTCATTATCATGATAAGCACAATAAAGTGGATCCGTCCCTGCCCATGAACAACGAACTTTTCCATCCGCCCCCATAAGAAGCCCTTCATCGAGCACCACATTTATTGTATTAAAAGAGCGTTCCTTGATCATCTTGCTTCGATTTGATCCGTTTAGATTTTGAAGATCGGTTGAGAGCATGATCATGCGTTGAAACACTAACTTCACCATCAAAAAAACGTAAACTGATTTGCCCCGTTTCAGGAAACTGCACCAACCGTTTAATGGGCTTATTATCCTGCCCCAAAGCCAAAACAAAACCACGCTCTAAAATATTTTGATACGAAGTGCTTTTTAAAAGCCTAAACGCGACCTCTACCTGAGCACGTTGTTTTTCCACATTGTGCACAAAAGCACGATGAAGGCGCGCAGTATACTCCTTTGTATTACGTTTCGCTTTTTCAGTATTCAGTAAACGCGGTGAAAAACGTATAGCAAGCGCATGAAAAGAAAAATGTTTTTTATCGCAGCTCACATGAAGAGCACGCAGCAATCGACTTGAAATTTCATCAAAACCACGCCGAGGTAGAGCGAAAAGTTGATCGACAGTCGGAAGCCCTCTTATAATAGCACGCAATTTTTGTTGATGAAAATCAAAATAACGCACCAATCCCTTGCGTAAACGGGCACCAAGAGACGCAACATACACTTCGAGATCAAGCTTAACAGGAACAGCCTTTTCTGCCGCTCCTGTGGGAGTTGGAGCGCGCCAATCAGCAACATAATCAATCAAAGTCCAATCTGTTTCATGCCCAACAGCAGAGATAACCGGAAGAGCTGACGCATAAACAGCACGAACAACAGCTTCGTCATTAAATCCCCATAAATCTTCTAAACTTCCTCCTCCCCGTGCAACAATAATAAGATCAGGTTTTGGAACAAGCCCTCCTAAAGGAAGAGCATTAAAACCTTCAACAGCAGCAGCCACTTCCTGACCACTTGTTTCCCCCTGAACACGGACGGGCCAAACCAAAATATGCAATGGAAAACGATCTGATACACGATGAATAATATCACGAATAACAGCGCCTGTTGGTGATGTCACAACACCTATAATTCGCGGCATATAAGGCAAAGGTTTTTTCTTGGATTCATCAAATAAACCTTCATCTGCAAGCTTTTTCTTGCGCTTTTCTAGAAGTGTCATCAAAGCGCCAACTCCTGTTGGCTCAAGCGCCTCAATGACAATTTGATATTTTGATGACCCCGGGTAAGTTGTCAGTTTGCCGACAGCGATCACTTCCATCCCTTCTTCGGGAGGAAATTTGAGCTTTTCCATAATGCCACGCCAAATAACCGCTTCCAACCGTGCCTTATCATCTTTTAAGGCAAAGTAAGCATGACCGGAAGCATGAGCCCCGCGATAACCTGATATCTCTCCCCGCACCCGCACATAACCAAATTTCTCTTCAACAACGCGCTTTAAAGCCCCTGCTATTTCGGAAACAGTAAATTCTGCTACATTCGTTGCACCTATTTTTTCACCAAACAAACTTACCATTTTTCAATTCTTTACACCCGTTTCTGTGAATCTTTTTGCAACACTGCATCTTTAATCATTTGATTTATATTTTTATCTAAATACCCATTAGCACCAATTCAGATACCTATATTCTTAGCCTCAAACCGATTATGAGAGTTATAAATAACACCTAAAGCCATTGTATGGAAATCCACACAACCATTATTCTATCTCATAAAATTGCATCAACGACAGTTAAAATATTAAATCTTAACATCCACACAAATACATCTTTAATGAGAATGAAATCTCTTCCTAAAAGAGAATGTTTTGAAATGAAATTCTCTATAAAACATATCAACATATCACCTATAAAATTCAACGTATTGCGAAGTTTTTAAACGCTTTGCAATACGTTAAATATATCGTAATCATACTTTTTCGTATTTTATAAACTTAATACTCTTTTATTTTTCAATTGCACTATAAAAAATATGTGGTGCACTATTCCAAACCCATTTTTTGACATTAGGTGTCATAGCAACAATATTATATGTCTGATAGATAAAAGCATAAGGTCCTTTTTGCATAAATTCACGCTGCAAATCAGCATACATTTGCGCCCGTTTTTGTGGATCTTTTTCAAACAACGCATCCTGAACCTTTTGATTCATAGTTTTATCAAAATACCCATGGCACCAACTAGCATAGCCTGTATTTTTTGCCTCATACCGATTATCAGGATTGTAAATAAGACGTGAAGCCATTGTATGGGGATCACCAGAGCCATTATTCCATCCGAAAAAAATCGTATCAAAACCTCGTGCATAAAATTTTGAAAACAACTGCGTACCTACAAAACGTTCAATTTTAAAACGCACGCCAATTTTTTTTGCATTGTCTTGAAGGGACTGAGCAATGGGCAAAGCAAAAGGATAAGGAGATGCACCTGCAAAAATATTGGCCTCAAAACCATTCGGATAACCTGCTTCCGTTAAAAGCTGCTTTGCCTTTTGAAGATCAAGTTTAAAGGGTTGCCCTTCTTTTTCATCCAAAGCTCCAAAATTACCAAGAGGAATAAAACTTGCACGTGGAACACCAACATCTTTAAGAAGGGTCTTACCAAGTCCTTCATAATCAATAAGATAGCGCATCGCCAAACGCACCTTTTCATTGGCAAAAATAGAATTTGTCGCATTAAAGCCCCATATGATCATGGAAGGCGCCAACACTCTTTCAACTTTAATATCTGTTGTTGCTTGGAGATCTGCTACATCCTCTGGCATCAAATTACGTGCAACATCGATATCGTGTTTTTGCAACAATAAACGTTGTGTTCCAGGCTCCGCGACATGGCGAATTAAAATCTTCTTCAATTTAGGTGCTTCTCCCCAATAGTTAGGACTTGCATGCAACAAAAGGGCTTCTCCAGGACGCCAGCTACTTATCTGATAAGGACCAACACAAGCAGAATGGCTAGCCAAATACCGGTTTCCCATATCACCATCTTGTTCATGTTTTATAAGTGTCTCACGATCCAGCAAAGCAACAGTACGGTTAGTAGAAATATTGCTAAGAATAAGTTCTGCTGGATAAGGTTTATCAAATTTCATCACTACGGTTTTTTCATCCGGTGCTTGAAAGGCCTCATCAACATTCTGTTCTGTGATACCATATTCATTAAATGTAGGAGCATTAGACATCTTCAGTTTAACAACCCGCCTCATACCCCAAACAAGATCATGAGCACCAGCAGGACGACCATCATTAAACTTTAAACCATCACGCAAATGAAAAGTAATTACCGTGCTCTGATCATCACTTAAAACATCCCAACTCTTTGCCAAAGAAGGAACCATTTTAGTTGCATCATCTTTAGCGGATTCAACTAAATTATCACAAACATTGACAACAATTTCAGTTCCATAACGGTCATTGAGTTGTGCAGGATCAAATGTACTTATTGCATCGAGATTCCAAGCCATCACAAGAGTATCGGCAGGCGTTTTTGCTGCAACTTGTTGCACAAACATTCCCATGGAAATAAGAGCAGAAACAAAAGAGCTGCTACCCTTCAATATTTTTCTTTTCAAGTTCATAGGCTTTTCCTTTTAAAGCTTATTCTATAAATTCCCCATGCAACAACGACAGACAAAAATAATAAGATAAGGCTTAGAAACCACACCTCTTAGAAGTAAAATTCAAAATCTTCAAAAGCAGCAGCTACCTTCCAACCATTCTTTCCCCCTGAACAGGTATAGGCCAAACAAAAAGATGCAACAGAAAATGCTCTAATATCCAATGAGTGATATCACGCATGATAACTACCTGTTGATGATGCCACAACACCTAAACTCAGGGCATATAAGACAAAAGTTTCTTCTTTATCTCATCAAACAAGACTTCTGCTTCAAATCTCTTTTTGCGATTTTCTAAAAAGAATCCTCAGAGCACCAACCTCGGTTGGTTTAAAAACCTCAATCATCCTTTGATATTTTGATGATCCTCATAAGCAAGTGCTAACCATGGACACTCCTCTCCTTCCTCACAAGGCAATTTGAGCATTTTCATGAACCCACACCAAGGACAATCCCCAGCATATCATCATTTTTAAGGAAAGGCAGTGCAATTTGAAGCATCAGCTCCACAATAACCTCATACTCCCCAAATTCACCTACATACAACCAAATTTTTTCTCAACAGTACATTCTAAGGTCCCCCGCTTTTTCTAAAAAATACTAAATTCTGCTTATATTCAGTGTGCTCGTTTCTTTAACAAACAAATTTATTATTTTTTTAGTTTACTTAAGATTAAAATCTCCAATCTTAATATCTATGTGTACATGCATTTTATAAAAATGCATAGCCCCTCTCTAAAGAAGGGTGTATTGAAGTTACTCTATAGAGAATAAATCAATACATTTTACAAATAAACTTCGATATTTTGCTAAAGTTTTAAACCCTATACAAAACATCGAAGATATCATGATAGTATTTTTATATGTTACAACATTTAAGACATACTTATTTTTCAATAGCATTATAAAAAATACGTGGTGCACTATTCCACACCCATTTTTTTACTTCAGGTGTCATAGTGATAATACTATATGTCTGATAAATAAAAGCATAAGGTCCTTTTTGCATAAAATCACGCTGCAAATCAGCATACATTTGTGCCCGTTTCTGTGGATCTTTTTGAAACAGGGCTTCCCTTACCTTCTTATTCATATCTTCATCAAAATAGCCATGGCACCAACTAGGATAGCCTGTGTTTTTAGCTTCAAATCGATTATCAGGATTATAAACAAGACGTGAAGCCATTGTATAAGGATCTGCAGAATCGTTATTCCATCCCATAAAAATTGTATCAAAGCCCCGTGCATAAAGTTTTGAAAACAACTGCGTTCCTACAAAATGTTCAATCTTAAAGCGCACACCTATTTTTTTTGCATTGTCCTGGATAGACTGAGCAATGGGCAAAGCAAAAGGATAAGGAGATTTTCCTGCTAAAATATTGGCCTGAAAACCATTCGGATAACCTGCTTCCGTTAAAAGCTGCTTGGCTTTTTTTAGATCAAGTTTAAAGGGTTGCCCTTCTTTTTCATTCAAAGCCCCAAGATTACCAATGGGAATAAAGCTTGCCCGTGGAATACCAACATCTTTAAGAAGAGTCTTTCCAATAGTGTCATAATCGATAAGATAGCGCATCGCCAAACGCACCTTTTCATTGGCAAAAATGGGATTTGTCGTATTAAATCCCCACATTATCACAGATGGCGCCAACACTTTTTCAATCTTAATATCTGTTGTTGCTTGAAGATCTGCTATATCCTCTGGCATCACATTACGAGCAACATCGATATCATGTTTTTCTAACAACAAACGTTGTGTGCCAGGCTCTGCAATATGACGAATTAAAATCTGCTTCAATTTTGCTGCCTCTCCCCAATAATTGGAACTTGCACGCAACAAAATTGCTTCTCCAGAACGCCAGCTCACTAATTGATAAGGACCAACACAAGCAGCATGACTTGCCAAATAGCGATTGCCCATATCACCATCTTGTTCGTGTTTCATAATTGTCTCACGATCAAGCAAAGCAGCAACACGAGTAGTAAGAATATGTCCAAGGATTATCTCTGCTGGATAAGGTTTATCAAATTTCATCACTACGGTTTTTTCATCCGGTGCTTGAAGAGTAGAATCAACATTTTGTTCTGTAATTCCATATTCGTTAAATACTGCCGCTGCAGACAACTTCAATTTAACAATCCGCCTCATACCCCAAACAAGATCATGAGCACCAGCAGGCCGACCATCATTAAACTTCAAACCATCGCGCAAATGAAAAGTAATTACCGTACCCCCGCCCTCATTTGAAACATCCCAACTCTTTGCCAAAGAAGGCGCTATTTTAGCTGGATCATCTGTAGCAGAATCGATTAAATTATCACAAATATTGGCAACAATTTCATTGCCATAACGTTCATTGATTTGCGCAGGATCAAAAGTCTCGATTGAATCGAGATTCAAAGCCATCACGAGGGTATCGGCAGGTGTTTTTGCTGCAACTTGTTGCACAAGTATCCCCAAAGCAATAACAGCAGAAACAAAAGAGCTGCTACCCTTCAATATTTTTCTTTTCAAGTTCATAGACTTTTCCTTTTAAAGCTTATTCTATAAATTCCCCATGCAACAACGACAGACAAAAATAATAAGATAAGGCTTAGAAACCACACCTCTTAGAAGTAAAATTCAAAATCTTCAAAAGCAGCAGCTACCTTCCAACCATTCTTTCCCCCTGAACAGGTATAGGCCAAACAAAAATATGCAACAGAAAATGCTCTAATATCCAATGAGTGATATCACGCATGATAACTACCTGTTGATGATACCACAACACCTAAACTCATGGCATATAAGGCAAAAACTTATTCTTTATTTCATCAAACAGAACTTCTTCTTACGATTTTCTAATGAAGTGTCATCAAACCGCCAACTCCCGTTTGTGCAAAAACCTCCTTAACAATTTGATATTTTGATAATCCTAAATAAGTTGTAAACTGCCCACAATAACCACATCTATCCCTTATTCAGAGGGAATTTGAGCTTTCCACAACTCCACACCAAAAAATAACTCAAAATTTGTACCTCGCGATATTTTAAGGCAAAGAGAATATAATCTGAAACATGAGCAGCGTAATAACCTGTCATTTTACCACACATCCGCAGATAATAACCAAAACTTTCTTCAACAATCCAATTAAAAGCTCCCCACTCTTTCAGAAACACTAAACTCTGCTTCCTTTGTTCCGCATGCTTTTTCAACAACAAACTTACTATTTTTTCAATTTACGCAGATTGAAATATCCACTGTTAATACCTATACGAGCACAATTTTACCCAAATGAATAGTCTCTCTAAGAGAAGATGTCTTGAAATTACGCCCTATACACAATATATAAAGCTATTATAGGTTCTTAGACGTAGTACAGAAAATTTTCATCATCATGTAGAACGTCGAGACATTATCAATATTCTCCCACAAATTCTTAGAAACTAAACAATATCCATCAAATTAATGAAAGGAATACTATGAAAAAACCTCGAAAAATGCCAACAGAACACGAACGCGTTTCAGAAACAAGCGCAGATGTTACACCAGTATTACAAGGTGGTGAACTCGAAAAAAAAGTAAGGAAAAACAAAAGAAACATTTTTTCTTTTTGGTGATAACATGATTGTGTTATGCAGTGAAAGCGTAATATACGCGAAAGTGAATTAAAATGAACAAAAGGAAAAAGTTGTCTAATTCTCTTCATGCATTTCTTGGAAGAACATCAGGGCATGTTGCTTTAAAATTGCTCATCCTTTCATTCCTTGTTGGCATCGTGATGAACTTTTTTGGGTGGACTCCTCCAAGTCTCGTGCAAAGAATAATAGAATTTTTTAAATCTCTATGGAAAACAGGATTTATAACTCTTGCAAATTTTTCCCATATGACCATGATGGGTGCCATTATTGTTGTGCCTATTTTTCTTTTTCTACGCATTTTTCATAAAAAATAAACGCCTTCACGTTTCCCTTCTACTAATCTTTTCGAAAAATTAAACGACATAAAAAGCCTGTACTAATAGCCACAATTACCGCTACAATACCATATATAAAACTATGCTTATGCGCTGCATGAAAAATTGTATAAGCAATATGTGCTTTAACGATTTCAAGAGTTGTAGTCGCACTATCAATAAATTCCCCATCGCGGAAAAGATAAGCTCGAGCCTGATAATGTCCGACAGGAATATTTGCCGGCAAACGAAAATGCGCTGTAAATAGTGCACCGGAACCAAAACGGACGCCACCCACTTCCTCATGGTAAAGGTTTTTAGCTTTTTGCAATTTTATAAGTTCATCGCGAAAAATCTGTATTTTCCCCTGATCTTGTTCATCCGTCTGCAACAACAAATAGGGTAATCCTAGTCTCAAACGTTTATAATCTTCAACGCCAGTAATAGCATCAGTCTCACGCGTTGTGACCATAGAATAAAAGAGAGGAACATTTTTAAAAGTGAGAGAATCTGTGTTAACCCAAACTCCAGCATTACGTTTTTTTTCCCGCATAATCATAGATCGAGCTTGTCCTTCCAAGCTCACAACAATATCATAGCGGTTCTGTCGAGAATACAATGGATCAATATTTTCCAAAACACCAGCAATATAAAAATCACGACCATCAAAATGTGCATCAACTGTAATCGTACTCGTTGTTACGATAATTTGGATAGTCTCGTGATTAACTTGATCAAGGAGCGCAGCTTTCGTGCCAACATGCCCCCACGTAGAAGAAGAGACTATATAAAAGCAACCCGCAATAATGCATAAAGAAAATAATCTACCCATTTTTATCTCATCAGAATATCCAGAGAGAAAAGATTATCAGGGCGTACAAATAATTGAAAAGCAAGACGCATACATACAATCAACACCAAAAATGCAAGCGCCATGCGCAATTGTTCAGCCTGTAATTTTCGTCCAGTGCGTGTTCCATATTGTGCACCAATACTTCCGCCAAGCATCAGTAAAAAAGCCAAAACAATATCAACTGACTGATTACTTACACTTTGTAAAACTGTGGTAAAAGAAGAGACAAATGTAATTTGAAAAAGTGAAGTTCCAATCACCACACGAGTTGGGACACGCATAAGATAAATCAATGCTGGTATCATAAAGAATCCCCCACCAATCCCCATAATAGAAGACAATAAACCAACAATAAGACCAATTCCTAAAACTGGAATGATGCTAACATATATCATTGATGTCCGAAAACGCATTTTCAACGGCAAGCGATGGATCCAATTATGTCTACCTGCAAGACGAACATTGACTTTTTGTGCTGTGCGTTGACGCACCATATCACGCCAACTTTCAATAATCATCAGACTTCCTACACTCCCAAGAAGAATCACATAAAGAAGCGAAATCATGAGATCTAATTGCCCTAATTTTTTCAGAACAGAAAAAATCTGAATCCCGATTAGAGAGCCAATCCCTCCTCCAATCACTAAAAAAATACCAAGTTTTATATCAAGAGTACGTCTTCTAAAATGTGTAATCGCCCCAGTTACAGATGATGCAATCATCTGATTAGCCCCTGTTGCAACAGCAATAGCAGGAGGAATATTATAAAAAATCAATAAAGGCGTGATGAGAAAACCACCACCAATTCCAAAAAGGCCTGAAAAAAAACCAGCAACAACTCCCATACCAATCAAGATCAGCATGTTGAGTGACATTTCAGCAATTGGTAAATAAATACTCACTTACAGAACCTTCAAGATAATTTGAATTTTTAGATAATTCGAGAGCTTCTCTTTAATCAACTCCCCTCTTCAATAATCTTTGTTGCACGTTTAAAAGAACAAGTTTAGATGCTACACACGTTTTTGCAAAATTATGAATGTGCAACCTACTACACATCACTTAACCTAACATCATAAAATTAAAAAAATGAACTCCTTTTAAAAAGCCATAAAAGCATAACGTCATCGCTGCCATAAATGCAATGATTAAAAAACAAAGAAGAAATTTTTTAATAGGATAACATAAAAAAAAGGAAATTCCCAGAGACTCCGCTTTCAATGAAGAAGATTGATCATTTTCAATGCAACGACCAGATGCTTGAACAGCAGAGCGCCTTTCTTCTATTACAGAATTCTCCACAAACTCCTCAGCCTCTTTTGAAGAAGACTTCATATCCTCTATTGGTGAAGAGCTTCTATTCCCCTGTTGCAATGTATTTTCAATATTTGTTTGGATTGGAGTTATGCTATTTTGTTCCGAAAAATTTTGTACCTTTTGGAGCGACGCGCATTCTTGGCTTTCCTCACATTTCATATGAGCAAGATGCTGTACAACAGAATCAAACGATTTTGAACGAGACATATACCGTGTTACTGCTGCTTGTTCTAAGCTTTTTTTTTCGCTATGCAAACTCTGAACAAGCGTTTTTATCTGCTCTAAATGCTCAAACAGCTTTTTTTCTTTTTGGCGACGTATATAATACTCTGCCAAAATTGCCCGACTAATATCATCCAAGTAAGATTTAAAACTCTCTTCCACAGAGCTTTGTAATGTCAAATGACGCGGTGAATGCTTCATCTGCATTTGTGCATGAACCAAGCGCAATTTTTTAGCAATATCCGACATCGTCACTTCAGTAGGCGTGCCCACCGTCTCCTTTTGCTCAATAGCAAAAAAAGAGGGTTTTTCATGCTTAATTTGCTCTATAATATGACTCTTCGTATTCAAAAACACTACCCCTCACTGTATTGCAAATGCTACGCCTCATTAATTTTTTGCAAAGAATCGCACAAATGAATGGAAAGTGTGCTCTATTTTAGTAAATAGAGCTTTAAGAATTTCCAAAACATTGCCAAAAATCTTTAAAAGAGTGAACTTTAATTTTCCTGCTTTCAAGATTTAAATTGAAAAGCCTCTCCTCCATTTTTGCTTTTTTTACTTTTTTGCCATTACATAAAAGACCTCTGATATCCGTTACAAAGCAAGCATACGAACCTAAAGAAAGAATACTCTCATAACACACTGATTTTTTACTTTTTGTTCAAACAAAGAAGACAATTATTGAAGTGCAAAAAAAGCCAAATATAGATTGGACACGATGATAAGAGTACAAATAAATGCAAGAAAGCTTATATAATGAGAAAACCAATTATAAGTGAAATTCAGTTCTAAACGATTTGGTTTCTTATGATTATTAGGATAAACTTTTGATCATACAAACAAAGAGGATCATCATGAAAATAATTGTCGCTGTCAAACGTGTTGTTGATTATAACATCAAAATACGCGTCAAACCTGATGGCACAGGCCTTGATCTATCTCACGTAAAGATGTCTATGAACCCTTTTGATGAAATCGCCGTGGAAGAAGCAATTCGCCAGAAAGAATCTGGAAAAATTTCAGAAGTTGTTCTTGTTTCAATTGGACCTGAAGCCGCACAGGAAACCTTACGAACAGGGCTTGCAATGGGTGCCGATCGCGCACTCCTTGTAACAACAGAGCAGACACTTGAACCCCTAGCAATTGCTAAAATTCTCAAGGTCATTGTTCATGATGAAAAACCAGATATAGTCTTTTTAGGAAAACAAGCCATTGATGATGATAGCAACCAAACCGGACAAATGTTAGCAGCGCTTCTTGGTTGGGGGCAAGCAACTTTTGCTTCGCATCTAAACATAGAAAATGGGCACGCGACTGTTATCCGTGAAGTAGATAATGGCACACAAACTCTTTGTCTACCCCTCCCCATCGTGATGACTGCTGATCTACGGTTAAATGAACCACGTTATACTTCTCTGCCCAATATTATGAAGGCAAGAAAGAAGCTCATTGAACAAAAAGCACTTGCCAACCTTGGCGTAGATACAAAAGCACGCTTAACACTCCTTAGCGTTGAAGAGCCCAAAGCCCGTCAATCCGGTGTCAAAGTGGCTAATGTAGCAGAACTAGTCAATGCGCTAAAACAAACAAATCGCATTTAATATTCGATAACAAATAGATCAAAAACAACACTGTATAAAAGGGCAAAAACTTATGGCAATTCTTTTATTGGCCGAACATAATATAGAGGAAACTGCAAAAGCACTCACCGCAGCGCAAGCAATCAGCGATAATATTGATATTTTGGTTTGTGGAACAAAGGTTCAAAAGATTGCCGAAAACAGTTCCAAGCTCGCTGGTATACGGCAAATTCTTGTTGCTGAAGCTGATTATTTAGCACATCAACTCGCTGAACCTATGGCAAATACAATTGTCAAATATGCGAATAATTATGATGTGATCATGGCTGCATCTACCAGTACTGGTAAAAATGTAATGCCACGCGTAGCTGCTCTTCTTGATCTTATGCAAATCTCAGACATTATCGCGGTTATTGCCCCCGATACCTTTAAACGACCAATCTATGCAGGAAATGCACTTGAAACTGTACGCACCACTGATCGCCAAAAAGTTATTACAGTCCGTACAGCCTCTTTCATACCAGCCCCTTTCCAAAATAACACTGCTCCCATTAAAACGATAACACCAGCTCCCAATCCAAACCTTTCTTCTTTCATAAAAGCAGAAACCAACAAAAGTGATCGCCCTGATCTCACCTGCGCACGTGTTATTATATCAGGCGGACGTGGTCTTGGCTCACAAGAGCAATTTATGGCACTCCTTCTCCCCCTTGCAAACAAACTAAAAGCTGCTTTAGGTGCTAGCCGCGCAGCAGTGGACGCAGGCTATGCTCCTAATGACTGGCAAATTGGACAAACAGGCAAAGTTGTTGCTCCAGAACTCTATATTGCTGTCGGTATTTCCGGTGCAATCCAACATTTAGCCGGCATAATGGATGCGCAAGTTATTGTAGCTATTAACAAAGATGCTGAAGCCCCTATCATGCAAATTGCTGATTACGCCCTCATAGGCGATCTTCATCAAATTATTCCTGAGTTGGAGAAAGCTTTATAAGCCATGAATGCATCTGTGCATCACCAACGTGAAACTATGGAATTTGACATAGTAATTATCGGAGCTGGACCTGCAGGACTTTCTGCCGCAATTCGTCTCAAACAGATTAATCCCGAACTTTCTGTCACAATCGTTGAAAAAGGCACTGAAGTTGGTGCACATATCCTGTCTGGAGCAGTTGTTGACCCTATCGGCATTGATACACTCTTGCCAGAATGGAGAAATGAAAACGATCATCCTTTCAAAACACCTGTCACCAGTGATCAGTTTTTTCTTCTAAAGCCCAAAAACGCCACAGTATTTCCCAATATTTTGCGCCCAAAAATCTTATCAAATGATGGATGCTATATCGTTTCGCTCGGAAATGTTTGCCGTTGGTTAAGCAAAAAAGCCGAAGCGCTCGGCGTCGAAATCTATCCTGGTTTTGCCATAACAGAAATCATTCAAAACGATAATGGAGCTATCATTGGTGTTCTCACAGGTGATATGGGGCTTGAAAAGAATGGGACCCCTGGGAAAAATTACATGCCAGGTATGGCCTTACTAGCAAAATATACCCTAGTCGCAGAAGGCGCGCGTGGCTCCATTGCAAAACAACTAATACAGAAATTTGATCTTAGTAAAAACCGTGAACCACAAAAGTTTGGTCTCGGTCTCAAAGAACTTTGGGAAGTTGATCCACAAAAACACAAACTTGGTTTAGTTCAACATTTTACCGGTTGGCCCTTAGACAATCGTACCGGTGGTGGCGGTTTTCTTTATCACCAAGAAAACAACTTAGTTTCTGCCGGTTTTGTTGTGCACTTAGATTATAAAAATCCTTATATTTCTCCCTTCGAAGAGTTTCAACGTTTTAAAACACACCCTCAACTTTATGAAATTTTCAAAGGTGCAAAGCGCCTTTCTTATGGTGCACGCGTCATCAGCGAAGGCGGTTGGCAATCTGTACCAAAACTTACCTTTCCCGGTGGAGCGCTTATTGGCTGTTCTGCTGGTTTTGTCAATGTCCCCCGTATCAAAGGATCTCACAATGCCATCCTATCTGGTATATTAGCAGCCGATAAAATCGCTACCGCTCTTGCTCAAGGCCGCGCCCATGATGAAGTCAAAGAAATCGAAGAACATTGGCGAAAAGGTCCCATTGGAAAAGATCTTTATAAAGTACGCAACGCGAAACCACTCTGGGAAAAATTCGGCACAAAATACGGAATTAAGCTTGCCGGCTTTGATCTGTGGTGGCAACAATTATTTGGATTTTCCTTATTTAAAACACTCTCTCACACAAAAGCAGATTATGAATGTCTCGAACCAGCAGAAAAATTTCAACCCATTGCTTATCCAAAACCAGATGGTATTGTAACCTTTGATCGTCTTTCTAGTGTCGCACTTTCTCATACACATCATGAAGAAAACCAACCTTGCCATTTAAAAGTAGCCTCATTAAAAAAACAAAAAAACTCCGAATATGCAATCTATGGAGGGCCCTCGACACGCTATTGCCCCGCAGCTGTCTACGAATGGCTAGACCATAATGATCAAGAAACTTATGTTATCAATGCTTCAAACTGCATACATTGTAAAACCTGCGATATCAAAGACCCAAACCAAAATATCAATTGGACCTGTCCGCAAGGCAATGAGGGACCACTTTATCTCAATATGTAATCATTGTTCATTCTACTAAAATAAAAATCCTATCCGATACTTTTAAGGCACGAGTTTTTGCACAATGTAGAATGTGTTCTATCACTACTCCCACAATCAAAAACTCTCTTACTACCGCATCATTTTTTTCATCAGAAATATCTATAACATAACGGTTATTTAAAATTTTTTATCTATCAATGACAAAACAAAGACTAATATAGTGGGAACATTCTGCTCGTAAAGACGCAACCCATTGTGCATCTTCATCATCTTCTTTAATTCAGTTCTCCGACCTTCAAAAACATCCACAGCAATATCTTTTAAAGAATGAAGATTGCACAACACCACACGCTTTTGCTTTTCTCTTTTCTTTACTGGATTCACGTCCCTCGTAATGAACAACACACCATTTTACGCTACGCATTCACGCAACTGTTTCAAAGAGATGTTTCTCATAACTCCCAAAACCTATTTTCACCCTCCTCCATGAACAGTATAATATAAGATCCATCAGGCACTATCATCTTTGCGTTTATGAAAGCACAAACAGGCATCACCATTCTATTTGCCAGCACAAAATGTTGCACCTACTCCTGTATAAAATTTGTTTATAAAGGAGCATATTTACTCCCTTCTTAAATGATCTGTACCCATATGTTGATCCTCTCTATAACATATAAAAACAAACGTTTTTTTGGTTCATGAAAAGAGAAATTAAAAGAAGAGAAGCGTGCTGTATTCAGTGTTCTCATTCAAGTTACGAACGATAAATTATCTTTATAAATTAACTTATCACTGTAGAAAAATTCTGAATATCAATCTGTTTTGGTTTTAAAATATGTATATGTTCACATAAATCTAAACGAGCACACCAATACCACTCTCATTAAGACCAGAAAGAACATATTAATCCAGCATTTTAATGTGTAAACGGAACGTTTATTTTTTGCAAAGTGGTCTCAAGAGCCGTTATTAAAGCACTCCTTCCCCCTTGACGAGAAAAACAGTTTGACAACAGCTCGTTTGTTCCCCCCTTCGTTGAAAACTCTTTCTCAAGCAGAGAAAAATCAAGAAGTTTTGAACAATCGGCTGCTATAGTTTTGCGCATTTCATCCGTAAGATTTCCAAACATCATGGCAAGAAAATCTGCTGATTGTTGTTTTTCCAACCCCTGTGTCACAAACCATTGGTGTGCTGTTTCTATAAAATTAAAATAAACCCCCATGAGTGAACCTGCTGTCATAAAAAGATTAAACTGCTCTTCTGCATCCAACACCAATGTTCCTCCCAACGCATCAAACAAAATACGCAAAAATGGATGATCAGGATAAATGGGCGTCAAATTTTTACATTCTGCCACAAAAGGAAGCGGAACAGCACGATAAACCTTATGGTTGATCCACTCTTCAACTTCTGCTGCTTTTGCCATGGCAAGCACGGAAATGACAAGCTGTTCTGGATGAAAACGAAGAGAACGCAAAACTTCTTCTGCAATTTGGTTGGGCAAACAAAGAAAAACACAATCACTAAAATCCAGCAATGCTTGATTGTTTTCAGCAATAATAACCTTATCATAATTGTGTGAAAGGCGCTCTGCACTTTGTGCATTGCGGGGAGAAACAATAATGGAAGAAACGTCAAAAGCGCTCATCATTAAACCCTCAATCATTGAGGTACTGATTTTACCCGTTCCCAAAAAGCCAATTTTCATTTCTTTTCCTTATCCTCATAATTTTAAAGAGAACTCAACCAGCGCTTCACGCATTTTAACTAACGTAAATACTAATTGAGGAAGCAACACACAACATAGCAAGAATAATCAATCCCAAATAAACTTTGGGCTTATCAAAAATAACTGCAAAAGCAGAAAACCAACCAACGACAGCAGCTGCTAATGCAAATAAAAAACCTGGCTTATTCATGAGTGCAATATGCATTGCCATGAGACCACCAATAATAAGTGCTCCAAAAACAATCAACAAACCCGTTGCAAACTTTTCATAATCATCCATTATTTCACTCCTCATAGTGCTCAAACTGTTAAGCACTTTTTTATCCCATGTGCTCATAAAAACGAAATATTTTCCATCTACCATGGTTAAAATGATATAAAAACTCTTATTTACCAGACGTAAAAAATGCTGGAATATGCTGCGGCCAACACCACGGTAAAATTGCAATCAAGTCAAAGCGTAAACATAAAAGAGCACGATCTTTTTGTCGTGCTAACCAAATATCAGCTGCTGCCTCAATGCGCCTCTCATTCACCCGAGAAACCGCCGCCATTGCTTCAGCCAATGTTGAACGCGCTTTTACCTCAACGATTAAAACAAGATTTCCACGCCGCGCAATTAAATCAATTTCACCGCACTTTGTTTTAAAACGAATTTCAGCAATGTGAAACCCTTTAAAACGTAACCACCAAGCAGCCCATTTTTCTGCACGAACACCCCTATAAAAAGACTTTTTCCTACGTTCTTTTTGTATGCTTTTCCTCATCATTTTACACATCTTTTAAAAAATTCAACCGCTGAAAAAGTTCCTGCTTTTTTAAGCCAGTTTTCTTTGCCGCCAAAGCAGCCGCTTGAGCCGCAGAATGTGTGCACGCCAATTCTAATAACATCTCATCAATTTCTTGATCACTCATCACTTCCAAGGAGGCAAGTGCTTCCCCAACAAGCACAACAATTTCCCCACGAATATGCGCTTGCTTACTGTAATTTTCTAACAAATTTCCTAAATGAGAAACATCTACTGTTTCAAACTTTTTTGTTAATTCACGACAAATTGCGGCAGGACGATCAGCCGAAAAAAAAGAGACCATATCCCGTAAAGTCTCGACAAGACGATGGGGTGATTCATAAAAAACCAACGTCGCGGGAATAGCTCTTAATTGCTCCAACCGCTTTTGACGCTGTACCTTTCGCGCACTCAAAAAACCAGCAAAGAAAAAACTATCTGTAGGAAGCCCCGTTGCAACAAGAGCAGCTAAAAGTGCTGATGCCCCAGGAATTGGAACGATTTTGTGACCAGCTTTGCGTGCTTCTTCTACCAATCGAAATCCAGGATCAGAAATAAGCGGTGTCCCAGCATCTGAGACAAGCGCTACAGTTTTATTTTCTGCTAAAGCTGCTAATAACTTCACCCCTGCTTTCTGCGCATTATGTTCATGATAAACAAATGGTTTTTTCTGAATACCATAGCGTTCTAACAAAACACGGGTCACCCGCGTATCCTCACACGCTAAAATATCAACACCTGCAAGTATTTGCAAAGCACGAAGAGTGATATCTGCAAGATTTCCGATAGGCGTTGCCACAAGATAAAGCCCTGGTTCTATGACGGGTGCACAATAAGCATGAGCACCTATAAAATATGTTTTTTTCACACATACCTTTCTTTCATAATCAAATATCCCCTCTTCACAAGCTCTAAACAAAAACTTTTATCTGTAATCATCAATGATTTCTTTCTGCAAAATTTTCTTTGCCACTGCCAAAAGATCACTCACTCGAATAATTGCTCGTAACACAACAAGATAGCTTGTACCATCATCCATGCTTTTTTGATATCATACCCCCTTTTTGTTCATTATTATCCCCTTCAATAGAATGAACTCCCAGCGTTACCAATAACCACATCAGTCCCAATAATTTTCCGCAAAACCTTTACTCAAGAACCGAAGAAATAATTCTACTCATTCCCACATTGCGAGCTTATTCAATCTTTTTTAAGAGTTAAATTCTCCCGATAACCTCTATAACCGGCATTTTTAAAATCAGCCTCATTTATCGATGTTCAAATCTTTACCCCAAGTAAAAATGAATCACTTACTAGCAACAGCAACAACTGTATGTATCATTTTTAGATAACATGAACTATCCGTACCGCAACATCTCATTTTGCAACGCTATGATCAATATTCAACAACTTCGTATAAAAAAACCGTGTTTTTCGCACTCAAATGAGATCTTTCATCCCATTAGCAAAAAAACAACTGACAGCTTTTTTATAAAAACAAAATTATCGCTCACCGTATGATTAGTTTTTTGCCCATTTCACATCTAAAAGATCTAACCCAAAAATGAGACATTCATGGAATGCAATTCCCATAAAAACAGCTATTTATGTTTTTTAATATTGTGTCCTAGAAAACTCTCTAAGAAAAACGTAAATCTAACAAAATTTGTCTTTCACTTGATCAACAATCGCACGATAAAGTTTGGCATGCTCCTCATCAGGCTTAGCGATAAAGATAGGTACACCGCCATCTGAGGAAGACCGCAAAGCCGCATCAAGTGGCACTTCTGCTAAGAAAGGTACCCCTCGGCGTTCTGCTTCTGCACGCGTGCCACCATAACCAAAAATATCGTAGCGTTTTCGCGTATCAGGAGCAATAAAATAACTCATATTTTCAATGAGTCCTAAAATAGGAACATCGACTTTCATAAACATTTCTATCGCTTTACGTGCATCAACCAAGGCAAGCTCCTGTGGAGTAGAAACAACCAACGCACCCGTTAACTGCACTTGTTGAGCAAGTGTCAATTGTGCATCCCCTGTACCTGGTGGCATATCCACCACCAAAACATCAAGAGGTTCCCATAAAACATCTCTGAGCAATTGCGTCACAGCCGCCATTACCATAGGGCCACGCCATACCACTGGTTTTTCTTCCTCAACCAAAAAACCCATCGACATCAATTTAAGTCCGAATTTTTCAAGAGGTTGAAGTTTTTTCTCGCCAATAAGCTGTGGTTTTTGGTTAACAAGTCCTGTCAAACGTGGCAAAGATGGACCATAAATATCCGCATCCATCAAACCTGTTTTGAAACCAGAATCCTGTAAAGCTAAAGCAATATTTATCGCCATTGTAGATTTGCCAACCCCTCCCTTTCCAGAAGCAACCGCAATCACATGGCGCACACCTTCTATCGGCGTTTTTACAGGCAATACCTTTGCTCTACGTTTTGACGCAAGAAAATGTGAAGATACCTTCGATTTTTTTTCTGCCGTAAGTGTAACAACAACAGATTCAACCCCATCCAAAGCACATACCACTTCTTCAGCAACACGGCGCAGCGATTCCCATTCTTGCACACGTCCATCTGGAACTGTAATGGAAAAGAAAACCTTACCATGAGCAACCAATATTTCTGAAACAAGCCCCAATGATACAATATCGCTTTCAAAATCCGGTCCTTTGACTTTATGTAACGCACTGCGGATAACCTCGCTTGTAATAGGATTCATGCTCTTTCCTCTCTATAGAAATGCCAGAAAATATAGCAATAATGACCAAAAACACTTCAACTTAACCACCTGAAGTTTTCCACTTTATAAGGATTATAAAATGTAAATATATTACACTTTATCTCTATAAAACAGGAAACCAGTCTCAATAAAAACCTCGAGCATAAAATCTAGTACAAAATCCTATCAAACATGTTTCATGCAAACACTTTACGAATGTTTCTATAAAAGCCTTTAAGAGGCAAAACTGAACACACTTTTTATGTTAAAAAATACACTTTGCTACAATCATAAAATAACAAGCGACGATTCTTTATTTACTCCTTTAACGTCTTGAGTATTCACTTGTATTATAAAAGAGATAACTGTAAACTGGGCTATTACCAATTATTATTTTTCTTAAATTTTAGAATGTTACGAATAAAATACACATCTACCGTAGAGTTTTTTGTGTTTTAATAAAGATAGAAAAATAATCTAAGATTGACTTTTTTTATATTTTTCCTTATGTGTAAGCAGCTATATGATAAGGTGAGATTGTTCATCTAGCGCATAATTGCCCATAAAATTAAGAAGGGCCGCACTCCGCGGTATTTAAATAAATGAAACGTACTTACCAACCCTCTAAACTTGTCCGTAAACGCCGCCATGGGTTTCGTGCACGTATGGCAACAGCTGGTGGCCGTAAAGTTATCGCCGCAAGGCGTGCGCGTGGGCGTAAGCGGTTATCTGCTTAATCATTTATAAATTTTCACAGCAATTGAATATTACTTATTCTTTTTTGTTGTGAAGCTTTCGTTGTAAACCTTTAGTGCCTGCTTTTGCAGGCATTTAGCAAAATTGCAAAACGCTCTTTATGAAGAAAAAACACCCCTGCCGTATTCGCAAAAGATCGGATTTTTTGGCTGTACGCACAGGAGAAAAACGACGCGGTCCTTTATTTTTGCTCGAAGTTAAATCCCATGAGCAAACAGCAGAAATAAAATCTCCGCTTGTTGCGCGCGTAGGTTTCACGGTTACACGTAGAAACGGCAATGCTGTCAAACGCAATCGTATCAAAAGACGTCTACGCGAAGCAGTAAGGGTTGGTTTAACAGAAAACATGGAGGCAGGAACAGATTATGTCATTGTGGCGCGTCCTGATGTGCTTCATGCACCTTTTGCATCTTTGATCAATGAATTAAACCGACGGATAAAACCAAAAACAAAACATCAAAAACGGCAACAGGGGTGTACGAATGGAATATAACCGCAATTTCTTTATCGCCATTGGGTTGTCTTTTGGTGTGCTTATCGCATGGCAATTTCTTCATGTTGTTCCCAAACAGGCTGAATTAGAAAAACAACAAATCATCGCACAGCACTTGTCAAAACAACAGTCAGCACTTTCTACTCCTACTCCAAATTTTTCTGACGCAGCACAAACGCACGGAGCAGCATCTGTAATTGATCACAAAATGACTCCTGAAGTCCGGAATGCTGTATTAGCCAAAACAAATCGTATTGCCATAAAAACCAGTGAACTTGAAGGTTCTATTAATCTTGTTGGTGCACAGTTTGATGATCTTCTCCTCAAAAAATATCGCCTGACAGTAGAGAAGAAATCACCGGAAATTGCTTTGTTGAACCCAAAGGGATTCACAACGACCTACCTTGCTGAATTTGGTTTTACCAGTCCGTCTTTGTCAAAAGAAGCCTTGCCACAATCTGATACACAATGGCAAATAGAGGGAAACAATACAACACTGACCCCTTCAACACCGGTCACTTTAATTTATAATAACGGACAAGGACAAATTTTCCGCCGTATTCTTTCTGTTGATGATCACTACATGTTTACCATTGAGGATTCTATCAGCAATGAAGGGGATAAACCGATATATCTCTCGTCCTATGCTCGCGTTGCACGCGCAGCTCCACCAGAACATACAAATGCAACCTACCTGCTTCATGAAGGCATGATAGGCATTGCAGGTGATTCACTTAAAACTGAGAAATACAAAAACTTAGCGGAGCTTGATCCAAATCCTGATAATGGCCAAAAAAGCATAGCTTTCTCCAAAGTAACAGGAGGTTGGATTGGTATTACCGATAAATATTGGGCTGTAGCGGTCATTCCCCCACAAGATAAAGAATATACAAGCCGCTTTATTTATTTTGATCGCTTGCAAACACATTATCAGTCTGACTTGCTAGGATCGCTTTTAACTATTGCTCCAAATGAAACAAAAACCGTTACAAATCACCTTTTTGCTGGTGCAAAACAAGTTGAAATCATTAATCACTATCAAAATGACTTGAAAATTAAAAAATTTGCTCTTTTAATCGATTGGGGCTGGTTTGATTTCATCACCAAACCAATGTTTTCTCTTATTGACCTTCTTTATAAGCAAACAGGCAATTTTGGTATTGCCATTCTTCTTGTCACGGTGCTCTTAAAAACGCTTCTCTTCCCGCTAGCAAATAAGTCCTATAAATCTATGGCGCGCATGAAGCTTATACAACCGATGTTGTTAGAAATAAAAGAAAAATATCCAGATGACAGAACCAAACAACAACAAGCAATTATAGAACTATATAAAAACCAAAAAATCAATCCTCTTGCAGGCTGTTGGCCGATGTTGGTTCAATTTCCAATATTTTTTGCTCTTTATAAAGTTCTCTATATCACCATCGAAATGCGGCATGCACCTTTCTTTGGTTGGATTCAAGATTTAGCAGCACCCGATCCAACTTCCCTTTTTAATCTATTTGGCCTTTTACCGTACACAACTCCAACGTTTCTTATGCTTGGTGCATGGCCTTTGATTATGGGAATAACGATGTTTTTACAAATGCGTATGAACCCAGCCCCTCAAGACCAAACACAAGCTATGATCTTTGCGTGGATGCCAATCATCTTTACTTTTATGCTTGCTTCCTTCCCTGTTGGTCTTGTCATCTACTGGGCATGGAACAATATATTATCAATGATTCAGCAAGGCATCATGATGAAACGTCAAGGAGCTAAAATTGAGCTTTTTGATAATCTTAAAGCCTTGTGGCGAAAATCACCCAAAAAAGAAGTGCATGAATGACAAAGTGTTCGTCTCTTTTTGGAATTTTTTCTCGCAAGTGGGTTTTTATTCGTGGTGTACCTGCATTACGCTTTCTTCCACCAGAAGGACCACCAGAAATCGCATTTGCGGGACGTTCCAATGTTGGGAAATCATCTTTAATCAACGCACTCGTCCAACAAAAAAGCTTGGCGCGTACCTCAAATACACCAGGGCGAACTCAAGAACTTAATTACTTTGTCCCCGATGGCTTCAGTGGACAACTAGGAGATCTCCCCCCTATAGCGCTCGTAGATATGCCAGGTTATGGTTTTGCCGAAGCTCCTAAAAATCTGGTTGATGCGTGGACAGAGTTGATTTTTAACTATTTGCGGGGACGCACAACACTAAAACGTGTTTATGTCTTGATTGATTCACGTCATGGAATCAAAAAAAATGATGCAGATGTTCTAGATCTTCTTGATAAAGCAGCCGTCTCTTATCAAATTGTTTTAACGAAAAGTGATAAAATAAAATCGAACGTCCTTGAAAAATTAATAATAACCACAAAAACAAAGCTGCTCAAACATCCAGCAGCATATCCTGAAATTCTTGTGACATCTTCAGAAAAAGCATTAGGTTTGGAAGAATTGCGTGCTGCCATTTTACAAGCAATCACAGCATAGAACATATTCCTTTTATTAGAAGTTTATTAAACATAATTGTGAGCTTTTACTAATAATCTTGTACTTCTAGTAAAGCACCTTTATAAAAATTCTTATTACTTGAAAAAAATCTCATCAACTCTATTTGATAGTGTAGATTATGCTGACACTTTTTCATTCTCCTCTATCTTCTGCCTCTCGATTTATACGCCTCATTCTTGGTGAATATGGTGTAAGCACTCAACTGATTGAAGAACATGAATGGGCAAGAAGGCATGAATTCCTCGCATTGAATCCAGCTGGTCATGTCCCTGTTCTTCTTGATGAACATGAAGTTCCATTATCAGGAGCCTTTGTAATCTACGAATATTTAGATGAAACACATGGGAGTTTACGACAAGAGAACAAATTCTTTCCAGCAAACCCTTTAGACCGTGCCGAGGTGCGCCGCCTCAATGACTGGTTTTTAAATAAATTTGAAAATGAAGCAGCACGCCATATTGTACGAGAACGAATCTATAAACGCGAAATGCCGCTAGCCATTGGTGGTGGTGCTCCCAATTCACAAATTTTACGCAATGCGCGCGCCAACATTTTACCACATATGAACTATCTCAATTGGCTCTGTGCATCTCGTGACTGGTTAGTCGGCTCTGCATTATCTTATGCGGATCTAGCAGCCGCAGCATCTGTTTCTGTACTTGATTTTCTGGGGGAGATTGACTGGGAACAATCCCCCGCCGCAAAAGACTGGTATATGAGGATGAAATCGCGACCTTCTTTTCGCTCTCTTTTAACAGATCGCATCCGAGGAATTGTAGCAAGTCCTCATTATGCGGATCTTGACTTCTAAACACATTTCCCGACAAATAGAAGTGATATTAAAGATCTCAGAGAAATATGCCTCTGCACCAACAAAATCTTATGCATTTTTATACGCCATGTAAGGGATTGACTTATAAAGACAGTTCATCATTTTACAATTGGAAATCTTCCAAATACAAGGATATTTTCTTATTTTCGCCCTATCTTATGATGAATCAAAAAATGTTTTCTTACACATTACAAGCAGGATTAGCGTGCAAATAAAAATCATTTCAGAAAGAATTTAAAATGCCTCTTAATGAATTGTTTAAATGCAAAAACTGTGGCAGTATTGAGAGCTGAAAAATAGAATGATGGTGCCAACTTGTAATCCTCCATTCTGCCCAATACATATGAAAAAACGTATTGCGTAACATTCTACATTGTTTACTCTATAATGAAAACAAAAACTCCTTTTATCATGTTATCATGCACTTCTATAAACTAGCAATTTCTTTACACAACTAAAGAAGTAAAATTTTTTCTATAGAGAATAAAGAACCGTTGGAAAGAGAGAGAGAATTTGCCTATACTTAAAAAGTAAAGTTATAAGGAGAAAAATATGCGCCTTACAGTTGTTGGTGCTAATGGAAAAATGGGGCGCGAGCTCATTGCAGCTATCCAAGATAGAAAAGATATAGAGCTTTGTGCTGTGCTTGTGCGCAAAGGATCACCTTTTGTAAACAAAGATGCTGGCACATTGATTGGTTCAAACCCTCTTGGCATTCAGATCACGGATGATCCTGAAAATGCCTTTTCTCATACTGAAGGTATTTTAGATTTTTCACAGCCACAAGCCAGTATTCTCTACGCCAACTATGCTGCTCAAAAAGGTCTTGCCCATATTATTGGCACAACGGGATTTAGCAAAACAGAAGAAGAAAAAATTGCAGATTTTGCGAAATATACAACTATTGTCAAATCCGGCAATATGAGCCTTGGGATAAATTTGTTAGCGAACTTTGTAAAGAGAGCTGCCAAAGCATTAGAACCTGATGATTTTGATATTGAAATTTACGAAATGCATCACGCTAATAAAGTTGATGCCCCTTCAGGAACAGCTCTTCTTCTTGGGAAAGCAGCAGCAGAAGGTCGTGATATTACGCTTAAAAATGTGAGTGTGAGTGAACGCAGTGGCCATATAGGTAAACGCAAAAAAGGCGCAATAGGCTTTGCCTGTTCACGGGGTGGAACGGTTGTTGGCGACCATAGTGTCACTTTTGCCGGCCAAAATGAGCGTATCGTTTTTTCACACACAGCGCAAGAACGCTCTATTTTTGCCAATGGTGCATTAAAAGCAGCTTTATGGGCAAAGAATCACGAAAATGGTCTTTATTCAATGCTTGACGTTTTGGGATTGAACGATGAATTTTAAACAGTCAATGTAATGTAGGAAATTCATAATGGGACGCACACTTGTACTTATCCGTCACGGACAAAGTGAATGGAATCTCAAAAACCTTTTTACCGGTTGGAAAGATCCCGATTTGACAAAAAAAGGTCATGCTGAAGCAATAGCTGCAGGGAAGAAACTTAAAGAAGCTGGTTTAAAATTTGATATTGCTTATACATCTGCCTTACAGCGCGCGCAAAAAACGGCGCAACACATTTTAGAGCAGATGGAACAATCCGATTTACAATTGATAAAAAATCCAGCATTGAATGAGCGAAATTATGGTGATCTTGCTGGTTTAAATAAAGATGAGGTCCGTCACCAATGGGGAGAAGAGCAAGTGCAAATATGGCGCCGCTCTTATACGATTGCTCCCCCTAATGGAGAAAGCCTACGCGATACTGGTGCACGCGTTTGGCCTTACTATCTTTACCATATCCAACCGCATATTTTGCGCTCTAAAACTGTTTTGGTCGCAGCACACGGTAACACTCTTCGTGCTCTTATTATGGCACTTGAAGGTTTAAATGGTGAGGAAATTATCTCTCAAGAATTAGCAACCGGTATTCCTATTATTTATACATTTAATTCTGACTCAACAATTTTATCAAAGACAATCATCACACCTTAAATTTCTAAAAATCGTAGTGGACATAAGCAGTTTAACGCAATAATTTTGAGCTGAAAAATAAATTTTATAATTTTATTGACAGAGCTGTTTCACAAGCTTAGATGAATCTTAAGCCCAGATGGCGGAATTGGTAGACGCGCAGGTTTCAGGTACCTGTGCCGCAAGGCGTGGAGGTTCGAGTCCTCTTTTGGGCACCAAATGTATTTATGTTACATTTCCTTATCGATTTTGTATATCTTTTTAAGGTAAAGAAAGTTGCCAATTTCTATAGAAAATAAAAATGCACAGATATACCCCGTTTTTTAGCCACATCTATTAGTCTATTACTGGCATACAATAGCTTTCTTATCGTAAAGAATTCAATCAAAACGATTAACAACTGTCTATCAATATGTACCTAAGAAGCACTCATTGTTCATCAATATACTTACATACTAAAGCTGACTTATATAAAGCATACCCTTATTACTATTTTTATAAAAATATGCATCCTCTATCATAAAAATGTATTTACAATAATGCTGTTTCGACATAACCCGCCTCTGTCACATTCGTGGCAAATAATGGAAACATAGAAATTAAGGGGGGAAGATCATGGATCATATGGGTTGTAATTAATTAATAAAAAATTCTTTTACCTGAAATTACTTTTCAGGTAAAAGTTAAACCAATGAATAAATGTGGGGGGAAGTGTGGAACAGCAATATATTTTAGGAAAATACACACGTGTTGTTGTCCGTGAGAAGGATGTAATTTTTGGTGCAGGCTCAAAACAATTTATTATCAATGATCGAAAACACTGGGAGAGTTTGGTACTTCTCGCCGCACAATGGATCGAGAAAAAAACGATAGAAGAAGCTTACCATTCGCTATCGTCAACCATGTTAAGAGAAAACTTTAACCGCTCATTTGACTTTCTTTTTTCTAACCATTTTCTTGTTTTGGCTGAAACATCAGAAAATATCTTCAATAATCGGTATTCCAGAAGTCATCTCCACTATCAAAGTTACGGTATGAATCCAAACTCCGTTCAGCACACCCTATCACAAAAAGTGGTCGTCATTTTAGGATGTGGCGGGATTGGTAATCATGTATCAGCAATGCTGGCTACTTCTGGTGTAGGGAAATTAATTCTTATTGATAATGATGTGATTGAGATGACCAACCTTACCAGACAAATTCTCTTTACTGAAGAAGATATAGGGCTTCCGAAAACAACTGTTCTTCGACGTGAATTGATGCGGAGAAACAGCAAAATAGAAGTTCATGAATTACAAATATCGATCACTACGAAAGAAGATATCAAAAAATTACCCACAGCTGATTTATGGATCATTTCTGCTGATACACCTGATCAACTGGTACCATGGATAAATGAATGGTGCGTCCAAAATAAACAAGCCTATATAAATTCCGGCTATGTCAATGATATAGCTGTTTTTGGCCCTTTTTACATACCTGGACAAACTGGCTGCTACGCATGCAGCTCGTCCATAGGAAATCTCCCCCCAAAAAGTGACCACTTAATCTATGAGGCTTGTGCTGCTATCAATAATAACTTTAAAGTCGCCACCTTTCCCCCCGTGAATGCTCTTTCAGCTTCAATGTGCGCCAATGATGCGCTTAAATTTTTGGGTGGTTATGGTGATCTACTTTCCACTAATCGCCGTGTAGGGATATGGAGCAGCAAACTTTTCACAGAAGAGCGTTCCTTAAAAAAGAATCCTCACTGCAAAGTCTGTGGAACAAAACAATGAACAGACCCCGAACACTCGCTGTAACCTATGGATCCTACCACGCAGTACGGATGTTGATCGGTGTTTATCACGCCATTTTTTTGATGTCTATGGGTGTTAGCCTATCCCAATTGGCTCTGCTACAAATCACCTTTTCAGGAACCGTCTTACTTCTTGATTTTCCCTGTGCTGTTTTGGCTGACAAATATCGGCGTAAATACTCGGTCACAGCTGGAGTTTTCATGACTGGGTTGTTTTACATTCTCTGTCTTCAAGCCCCCAATATGACAGCACTTATCATTTCACAGATCTTCTATGCAGCAGGAATTTGCCTTATTGTCAGCGCCATTGACGGATGGATTTACCATTCTTTAGGCAACAAACAGGATCTTTTTTCGCATTATGCGCATCTTTCTCACCAAGTAAATTCCTTCGGAAGCGTTATGAGTGGTATAGTAGGAATTGCAACGATATATTACTCGCAGCAATATTTCATGGGATATATCATCTCGTGCCTGATGATGGGAGTACTTCTCTTTGTATTTCTTATTGTTCCTGAAGAGACGAAATCAAAAAGTGAAGGGACAAAAACAAAAACCATCCTACAAAATGTTAAAGAAACGCTCTGGATATTTCAAAACACCGTGGGAGGAGCATGGTTTGTTTTTCTGATGTGCCTTTTCAGCGCTGGTATTCAGATTATCTATCACTTCTGGCAACCGATAATACTCTCAGGGGGAAAAATAAATCAACTCAATGGCTCACAGATGTTAATATTAATGTGCTGCCATATCGGAGCCTTCTCAGCGCAATATTTTTCTAATTTACTGATGTCTAAATATCACGTCTTTGATAAAAAATATAAGAATTCTGTAAAATATTTTTCCTTTTTTTCTGCCCTTATGTGCATAGCGCTTTATTTTTTCGTCCATAGCAATCAAACCACTGCATCAATCATCGCGTTTTCGTTAATTCATGGTTTCATTTGCACTGTACCGATAGGCGCAAAAAGTTTGTTTTTTTCAGAGCTTACCCAAAAACAAACTCAGCATATTTCCGGTGTTGTTGGCGCTGTATCCTTCAGCGGAAGAATATTTTCAATCGCAGTGTTAAGCGTTATCTCTCTTCTTCCTGCAAAAGTGTCACCTTCTTATTATCTTATATTACCAACCGTGACTTTTTTCATGTGTGGTTTGGTTATCATGAGATGGATGACGCTCTCTCGCAAATCTATATGAGAAGAAAACCATACAATTACCATCTCCAAATGTTTCCTTTTGAAATATATCTTATGCTTTTTTGACCTTCTGCACATCGAAACATTTCAAAACACAACGCAGACATCATGATAAAAATCAATGAAATACATCATAAAGCTATTATTGCTCACCGGAATCGAAGTACCTGAAACAACAGCACATCCAAACAGGTTAATAGGTTTATAAAACGATATGATGATAACTTTGGCATCAGCATATAAATCAAGCCATACTCAATCTCTTCTTATCTTGTGATAACAAAACACTCAAGGCGGTAAAGTTGTATAGTAATTGTGCGTAAGGATCACAAACCACAGCATAGGATACAAAAAGTTTATGAACTGCGAGCATCTATTAAAAACTACAAAATTGTGCTTTTAAAATTACAAAGATATCATCCCCCAAGATTTAGGTAATCTTATTAAGGTTTAGCCTGCATGATTGCTCAAACTGAGTAACATCGTAGCAAAAAACTGTGCAACATCTCTAAAACTCATTCTAATGCTCCCAAAACCCATTTTAATGAAAACCTCGAATTTTGACACTTCACATAAAACTACCCCAAAACAGTTCATACAACAATTCAATAATACAAAGAAACTTTCTGTAGCTACTCAAAATTTTCTGAAAGCATGCAATGTTTTTTAAATGAACAATTGACAAGGAGCTTTTAGAAGATAATCCAATTTTAGAACGTAAAAAAATATCTTTTAACAACAAACAGAGCATCGCTACACAGTAAAAACTGCAAACCGCAAGAGATACACTCTCGAAGCAAAAAGACTACAAAAATGTCGGGATAAGAAAAAATAAATCAAGTAAATAAAAGCACTAAAAATGCCTAGCCTTATTTATGAATCATTGATTTTATTGGTGAATGGCGGAGAGGAAGAGATTCGAACTCTCGAGAGCCTTTTGAGCCCTACTCCCTTAGCAGGGGAGCGCCTTCGACCACTCGGCCACCTCTCCAAGGAAGTGCATAAATGGTATCAACAGAAACTTCAAGACATTTTCGATTTTTTTCAAAAATATCTAAAGTTTTTCCTTTTCAATGATCCAAGATCATAAAAAGTTAACAAAACAAAAATTGTGCCTTTTTTACCACATTGCCTTGAATAGTACATGAATATCCTTCAGAAAGATAATTTCATATTTGTATCTTTAAAAAAGATAAGTATAGCTAGAATTACAAGTATCGCGTATTTTTGCCTTTCATGAGTTGAGCAAATAATATTCCCTAGAAAAGATTAAACTACCTTTCATTGGAGATCCACTATGAATGTTAAATCCCTATTTTTAAGTTCTACAGCAGCTTTCTTAGCAATTTCTGGAGCACAAGCAGCTTCCACAGTGATTCCAGAACCAGAGCCTGTAGAATATATTCGCGTTTGCGATGCATACGGGAAAGGATATTTCTATATCCCCGGAACAGAGACTTGCATGCGTTTATCAGGAAATGTCCGCGCTGATTTTCTAGGTGGTGATAACGTTGATGCAACAACCGACGCTGAATTAGCTACAAAAAGAAAAACCTATGGTGCATCATCACGATTAACCCTTGTTTTTCAAGCCGCTTCTGAAACAGAAATGGGAACACTCCGTTCTTATGCACGAATCTACTCAAGCTGGGGTGATGGTGCTAACAAAGCTGGTGCAACACTATCCGCTGCTTACATTGAACTGGGTGGTTTTCGCGTAGGTCTTGATGATACAATTTTCAACAGTTGGACCGGTGGTTATGGAAACGTTCTAAATGATGACAGCATAGCACCAGCTGGTAACACACGTACCAATTTTATTTCTTACACCTTTAGTGGTGACGCTGGCTTTTCTGCCATTATCGGAGCCGAATTAGGTAACGCCTCAGGCCCTACTACAGAGGGTAAGACATACTACTATATTGATAACAATGATAAAATTGCTGTTGTTCCTAACGATCGTCTCCCAAGTAAAGAAATAAAAAATTACACTCCTAATCTGGTTTTTGGTATAAAATTTATGCAAAAATGGGGGGGCTTTTCAACAGTTGCCGCTTATGATGCTTATTACAAAAAATGGGCTGGTAAAGTACGTGTAGATTTCAATGTCAATGATCGTTTTAACCTATGGGTAATGGCGGGCTATAAAAATAGTGTTGATTACTACGCACATGATCCAAAAGATGAAAACAACGTATTATCACGACAGAACACAACAATCTACGCAAACTGGGGAGGCAAATGGGCTGCTTGGGCTGGTGCAACTTACAAACTCACTCCAAAAGCAGATTTGAACGCTCAAGTTTCTTATAGCGCTGTCAAAACCTTTGCAACTTCTGTGAATATTGCATACACGCTGGTTCCAGGCTTTGTGATCACACCAGAGCTCACTTATGTTTCTTGGAACGATGATCGCTCCTTAAAAAGCATAGACAATGCTACAACACATACACATGCTCTGCATGGGAAAAGTGCTTTACAAGGTATGATTCGCTTCCAGCGCTCATTCTAATCCCTTTGAACTATATTTTTAAAAACTGGCAACATATGTTGCCAGTTTTTAATCTTTAAAGTTCCCTAGGATAACTATAACACTATCTCATGATGTTTTTTTTGCCACTATCTCTGTAAAAAGTTGCTTACTGTTATAAAAACATTCCAAACAAATGAACCTCTCGATGGATGCCTTCACAAGCCTTACACATGTGATTTAAATAAATAATGCAGATTTTTATCACCAGAGAATTTATCATCAAAGCTGTGTAAATATTTTCAAAATAAAACAAAATGAGCAGGATATAGCTTCAATGCATTAGACAATTGATCATAGAAATATTTTTAGTAAAAATGATCATGCTAAAATAAATAACGAAATTATTTACAACTTGAGTATTTGTAAATACGTCAAAAATATCCTCTTAAGAGTAGAAGTGATGTATATTTTTCAAAACCCTGAAAACATTGGCACCTATATTCTTTGCAGTGCGCATGCCATCATTCTATTTACCAGCTCCCAATGTTACAACTGATCTTGCATAGAGACGGCCCATAGGAGGTTACCTCTTTTTAAATGAGGGTGTTTCATAAACGATAAAGAAACGGGTTTTAAAGTTTACCTCTTAAAACTACAGAGCTTTTTTCATGAATAGCTTTATATGTAATTTTTTTCTCACACTGTAAACAAGCCTCTTTTACACAAACCCAATAGGCAAAATAAAAAAACACTGGCCATAGAAAACACACACTATGAGAATTATACGCATTTTAATAAAGATGCACTGAATTAATTCGACGGAAAATACTTATCTACCAAAGCATAAATAATGGCTGCTGTTTCAACATCCAAAATACCATCATAATTTTCTTGACGAAAATGAAGTTGAAATGCTCGTATCAAATCCTTATATCCAATTTCGGTACATGCAACCGAAATATCGTATCCATAACATTTCAGTTTAGCCAAAATATCCTCTTTAGCTGGAAGACCCTTAGAGAACTGTTTTTGATAATGATCTTTTAGTTCATCATCATACCATGCCCCTATACCAGCCATATAAAGTTCTTTCCACGGGAAAGCTGCCCCTGGATCACTCTTCCTTCCAATGGCAATATCACTGTGTCCAACAACATCGACTGGCATGATATCTGGATACCGTTGAAGAATATTCAATGCCAGTTCCTTAACTGCATCAATTTGCGTTGGATTATAAGGAGGAAATACAAAATCTTCATTATTGTAAGTAGTGAGGTTAATTGTCTCAAACTGTAGAGCTGTACCACTCACATGAGTGCCCTCAGCCCATGAACAAACATTAGTCTGTAATTGGCACCCATCTTTATTAACGAGATTTAAAACACGCGCATCCTTTAAAGCTACTTCAACATACGTCTGCTCTACACTATCAGAATGACCAGTAGCTAAATTGACTATTTCAATCCCAATAGAGGTATCATTTATATTACTACGCCCCGCCCATGAACTCACACCCGCATGCCACGCACGCTCGTTTTCATCTACCAGATTAAAGATACGCATATCCTTAAACCCTGCCTCAATATACGTCTGCTCTGATGGATCAGGAACAAGATAGTGGGCACTAACTCTCTCTCCTGTGAGAGCCATAACTGACTCCTTAAAATTTAGGGAGGTATAATGCATGATAAGAAAATGAACACGACGACTAAAGCTCTTGGTAGAACGATAACTGTTATAATCAATCTGATACATAGAAATCCTGCTTTTTCTAGTTCAAAAACACCATCGCACATTACAATAGATATTACACGAAATGCGTGTTGAAAAACATACAACCAGATATCGCCACACAAAAGGCATAAGAACTAATCATCGTGCGATATAAAAACATGAGAAGTGTACTCATGATATCTTTATGTCGATTTATTGGCAGACTCATAAAAAATGCATATTCGCGATTAACTCTTCACTGTGTATTTCCTACAAGACTCGCAAACTTTTTCTGTACAGTCACAAATAATCAAGATCCCTTCTTATTTTTTCATAAAGAAGTTTTCTCTATCTCTCTTCTTAAAAGCATATTCCTCATCTCTAAATCAGCACTTGCAAAAAATCTTTCTTGAACTGAATAAAACAATCTTCAAGAGGTACTGTGGTTTTATCATGGAACAAAAATCCCTTTACAATTCATGTATCCTTATGATTTCTACCAAAACTATATAAATATTTGTTGCAAAAAAGGTAATGGCGAGCTCTAGCCCCAGCAATATCACGAACAAAACCTGAAAGATAATACCGAGATTTTTTCTGTAAAAGCATTTAGAGTAGAATATTTTACCTTTATTAATACCGCTTAGCTATTGTTTGATGTCAAAGGAAACGCTAGTAAATATAAATGATCTAGACTATCAAATAGAGCACTTTCTTTAACCCAAACAACAAAAAAATGATGTGGAGAATATTCCTAAATCCCTAAAGAGTATCATTTGCGTTTCTCCGTTTGCGAATATCTTTTTAAAACTAACCAAGCCGCATATTCCTGTAAGACTACACCTAAAAGCGGACGTGTATAGGGAAAAGTTACACGCTCATCATCATAGCCTTTCATCCGTATAGTTATGGTAGCATGTCCAAGGCTTTCTTCTTGATTTTCTAGTATCTCCAAAGAAGGTGACAAGCTAACCCCAACCTCAAGCTTCGGAACATTTTTTGTACTTTTTTCTGTTGAGTGAAAATATTGTAAAAGGTGCGGATCAGTCGCAAACCAATGAACTTCTGCACGCATTGCCAATTGTTTACTAGCAGTAGTAACTTCTGCACCAACCAAATATGGGCGAAAATAACTTTCAAATTCTTCGATTAAATGCGGTGCCAAAGGCGCTTCTGATTGACCAACCAGTTGTACCAAAACATAAGGGCTTTTCCATAAAAAATGCCGTTCAAATGGCTCATTTTCAAGATGACAATCAACCCACTGCGCAATTGTACTTTCATCAATTCCAATCAAAGTCCATGCATATTGAGCACGCGATACAGAAGAATATTTCTTCTCATTGTGTTCTAAATAATTCTCTAAAAGCGCAAGAGCCTGTGATGGCGGCCCAGGCAAAACAACAAGCGTACTTCCAAAACAAGAGAGATAAAACCCTGGTGCTGTACCAGTAGGATTGTCAAGCACGGTTGCTGTTTCTGGAAACAACGCTTGACGCGCATTGCTGGCATCAGGCGCAATACCTAACCGTTGTAATTGACCTTTTATCGTTTGCCAAACAGCTTCATGATGAACCAAAGGCTGCTGTACAGCTTGAGCAACCGCATCACGTGTTTTATCATCTGATGTTGGTCCCAATCCCCCACTGATAATGATAAGATCTTCTTGTCCAAGACAAGCAATCACTGTCTCACTTATTTGCTGTAATTGATCAGCACAAACAAAATGCTGTGTTACTTGGATATTTCTCCTATTTAAGCTCTGACTTAAATCCTGCAAATTCGTATTCAAATATTGTCCTGAAAGGAGTTCATCACCCACCGTAATAATTGCTGCACGACAAACAGAGACAGACTTCACAAGAGAATTAAGAACAGCTTCAGCCATTTGACGTGTAGAGGCTACGCCTCCCAAATCATAAGTGACAGTTTTTCCAATGCGAATAACCTGATCAACACTCTCAGATAATTGTTTTGCTTCTTCCTGAAAACCTAAATACTCTAAAAGTAAAGCCGTAGTATAAAGCATGGCAGAAGGATTTGCTTTATTTTGTCCAGCAATGCGCGGTGCACTCCCATGAACGGGTTCAAAATAAGCAATTTTGCTGCCCACATTTGCGCTAGACGCAAGCCCCAATCCCCCCATCACTCCAGCAGCAAGGTCAGAGAGAATATCGCCAAACATGTTTTCAGCAACAATCACACCAAACTGCTCTGGTTTTGTTGCAATCCACAAAGCGACCGCATCAACATTATGAATATCTGCTTCGATTTCTGGATAATATTGCGCGATTTTCTCAAAAATTTCCTGAGCAAATTGTCCACTTTCCCGCATAACATTTGGTTTATCAGCAAAAGTAACCCGCTTAAATCCGTGTTTGCGTGCATAAGAAAAAGCGTATTCAAATAACCGCTCTAAACCAAAGCGTGTTTGCAAACGGACCGTCCACGCAGCCTCCTCAAGACCGTATTTTTCTAAATTGGGGTGTTTTAACCAGGCGGCTGTTTCAGGAGTTATTCCACGAAAATCTAATCCCGCATAAAGACCTTCACTATTCTCTCTGATAACACAAAACTGAAAAGGCTTTCTCGGACCAAAAATGTATCTGATAGGGCGTATATTCGCAAACAAACCTAACTTTTGACGAAGTTGAATAACAGGAGAAACATAGGCAAGTTTTTTCTCTTTTAAATGCGGTGCAAGTTCTTTTAAAGCCGCTTCTTTTCCTTTACTGGTCACAGCTCCAAGTAAAACAGCGTCACTCTCAGTGATTTTTTGCCAAGTAGCTTGAGGAACAGGATCTCCTTCCTGTTTCCAACATTCCCAACCAATATCGCCATAAGTAAACTCGATCGGCAATTGAAATTGCTCCAAGACCATCAGCGCAGCATCACAGACCTCAAGCCCCACCCCATCACCAGGTAATACAAGAATTTTCTTTTTCATAATCTATCAATCCATTCATCAATGACTGCATTCGTCATAGTAGGATTATCCTCCCACAAACGCGTACCAGCACCAGAGATAATCTTATATTCATGATGCATACAATGACTTCTCGTTTGATTATCTACGGTTGCAAGTTGTGAGTTTTCACCTACCAAAGCTAAAAACCTTCCAGTGTATTTAATAATCTCATCCCTAGCATCCATTCCCAACAAGAATTTAAATCCTCTCGTCATACGTTCAATTGCCAAATTCTTTTGCTCATCAGGAATCTCCAATAAGACTCTTTTTTTCATGACCTCACGAGGACACATAAAAACATTAAGTGTTTCTAGAGCTGCCGACAGATCACCATTTTCCAATAAAGTAAGAACAGATCCAAGTCGTTGTTGCAAAGTCTTATCTGGATAGCCTGGAGCATTCACAGCGAGCACAGCCCGAACATTTGGAAGTCGAGCGGCTAATATTTGTACTAACATTCCAGCCATAGAAAACCCCACGAACACTGAGGATTCCTTAAAATATTTTTCAAGTTTCTCTGTAATAACAGACAAAATTCCTATGGGAGAGTTATGAGAAAAAAAAGAATTATTAGGGAAAAGGGACAGTGTATCAAGTAGAGTAATTTGGAATCCTTTTGCTAAACATAGCTTTGTAAACGAGGAACAAAAAACGCCACGATCCCAAATTGGCATCACAGGAGAAAGAATAACAATATGAAGTCCCATTATCTACACCCCACCCCTCTTGTTTCAAAACATGAACTGTAGCAGAAACTTCCCTACTGACTATAACGCATAAAATATAGACATGGCAAAACTTTCCCGCGTATAAGCTTATCACCTGTAATAATCACCGAAATAACTGATTGTATCAGCTATAAACTAAGCCACAATAAACTTTAAGCATGCTCGAGAAAATGAGCATCATTAAAATTCACTCTCAGGGTCTGTCATTTCCGTCTAAGCAAAATAACATCACAACGTTTTTGCACGATCTTTTTTATCACTTCACTCAATCTATTTCCAAATGCATAAAATCATGCGCTTTTCGAATATAAATTATAAACCCTAATAGACAACATACAGCCAATGAGATCGCCATCACCCGTGGACTGTGCCCAGAGATCTTTCCAATAACCGCAGCACTTAGTGCAGCACTTCCTAATTGTAAGGCTCCCATAACACCAGAAGCTGTCCCAGCAGCTTGCGGATGCGATGAAATCGCCAACGCTGTTCCTAACGGCAATAAAAAACCATTACCAAAAGTAAGAACAGCGATAGCTACAAAACTCGTCACAAGTGGCCATGGACTTAGATACATTTGCAGAGCAAAGAGCATTCCTCCTATAACAAAAATAATATACCCGCGCCATACAGTTCTTTCCATAGACTCTCGCTTAAAAAGCCATCGCGCCACGAGATTTCCCAAAATATAGGGTAATGAGACACCAATATAACTATAACCAATATATATCGGTGACAAACCTAAAGTTGTGAGTAAAAAAGGCGATTCCACAATATACGCAAAATATGCCGCATAAGAAAAACACGGAATAAGTGCATAAAAAATAAATTGTTTATTTTTAAGCACCGCGAAACACCCCTTGATAAATCCCACAGGTGAAAAACGCTGACGCCTTTGAAGAGGTAATGTCTCCGTTAGTACAAAATAACAGAGCAAAATGGTAAAGAATATAAAAAGACTTAAAAAGATAAAAGTAGCATGCCAATTGAAAGCTTGTAACAACAGCCCCCCAATTAAAGGTGCAAGCGCTGGTGACATCCCAATAAAGGGGAAAACAATCAAATAAAGCTTTCCTGCTGCCTTTTTATCTAACAAATCATTGATAATAGCACGACTTAAAACAATCCCTGCACAAGCTCCAAGACCTTGTAAGAAACGTAACGCAAGAAAAACGTGAATATTATCCGTATAAAGCACACTGAGAGTGGTAAACAACCACAAAAATAAGCCAAATAGAAGTGTTTTTTTACGCCCAAAATTATCACTTAGTGGTCCATAAATAAGCTGCCCAAGTGCCAATGCAAACAAAAAAATTGCTACCGCACTCTGAATCTGGGATTCTGTTACTTGGTAGTATTGGCGCATCTCTCCAAGTGCCGGCAGAAAAATGTCTGTAGAAATCAGACCTCCTGTCGATAAACATACGATAAGTATAATGAATGATAATGTATATTTATGTTGCATAAAAAAGGCACACTTTGTAATTTAAAAAATGAATATTACTTACTATAATAAATGCTATATTATTTGTTATATAAATATAATTCTATTTTTTATTTATTAACAGAAATATATAAATGCTTTATTATAAAGTTTTTATTTTCTTTAAGAGTATTTATCTCTCATAAAACACACTTTCTCAATCAACTAGCACGAGACTAAAGTTTCTTAAGAAGACGTTTTATCATCGTTTTGGTATGATAATCAGCGCATGATTATCAGCATTTGTTTTGGGTATTTCCCTTCCATTTTTGGCGCACATTTATCCATTTTGGAACATAATGGTTCAGGAAGCATTGTATCTCCAGCATTATTCAAGGAGATAAACACATGGAAACCCGCATTCCTGAAGACACACCATTCGATACTCATTTTCTAGGGGAAACATCCCTAGAGAAAGAATATTCCTTTTTCTACACACCCATTTCATGGTCAGCAATCTTTGCTGGACTGGTGACAGCTTTCGCCACATCTATCTGCCTCTCTTTTCTAGTTGCAGCGTTAGGCTTAAGCCAAATGGATTTCACCTCCTCAACCCCATTTGAGGGTTCTTTTCTCTCCTTTGGCATTGGTTCTCTTATCGTTATGCTGATAAGCCTTGCTTTGGGAGGTTTTGTTGCTGGGCGTTTTGCAGAATCCTCAGGAAGCCTTCATGGTTTTCTCACCTGGGCTCTGTTAACACTTCTGATGACCCTTCAAGCCATCCACGTAGTTTCAAGTACAGCAAAAATAGGGACTAAAGCTGCCTTAGAAAACAGCTCCATGGTCCAACAAACCGTAGACAACTTCAAAACAAATCTTTCTCCCCTTCTTTCAAAATTAAATGGCGAAAGTCTTGAAAAGTTTTTTGCAAAAAACAGTGACAATGGCGTTGATTTTGATCAGCTTGGTAGTGAATTGCGCACCCTTCTTAATAAAAGCGACATTCCTGCCCTCAACCCTGAGCGCTTAAAACAAACCTATCAGGCAGCCCTCAACGATATTGGCTCTGCAATAACAGCTTTTAAAAATGATCCTTCTGACTATCGCACCACTTTAAAAAATCTTGGTGAGCGCCTATCTGATCGTGTAGAAGCCATTACAGCAAAGCTTGATCGAAGTGATATCATCAATGGTCTTATGAACAATGGCATGTCACGTGCAGATGCGCAAAAAACCGCCAACCGTGCTGTTCAACTCTATCAAACAGCAGAAACAAAAACCGAGGACGCACTCAAAGCCCTTGAAGAACAAGCAGAAACACTCTCGGACAATCTTGAGGATGCCATAGAGGGAGCAAAAAACACTGCGACTAAAGTCACCAAAACAGCATCACATATGGGCTGGTGGGGCTTTTTAGGAAGCTTGATTGGTGCCATAATTTCCAGTGTGTGTGGCTATTATGGTTACAGAAGCCGTAAGGATACTTTTATGCTTTAAAAACTTTTGCCTTATAATGCATAAAACAAATAAAAAGCTGTACAGACCGTACAGCTTTTTTTGTAACTTTTTTTGCCTGCTCTTTTGTATCATTGAATTTCATATCGTAAACTTCACTCCCTCACTCCCCTCATGTCTCATGAGCCCCCTTGCTTAAAACAAAAGAACGACTCATCACCGCAAAGAGACATTACACTAATTTTCAAGATAGCTCTTATTGAGAGAGCTTCCTTTCTCAACTCTCATCAGGAAAAAAGTAGACAGAGCGAAATTGCATGATATACATACAACACAGCGCAGAAGGAAATTTTAAAAGCCGTAAAAGCCTTGGCATCTTGGGGGGCGTTGTGACAAAGAAGGAATCCATGATTTTCACCCAAATGGGACTTTTCCTTGTTTTGGGCTTTAGCAGCTTTGCCGATGAAACAGCACAAGTTACATTTGCTCTCCACTTAGCAGAAAGCACAGCCTCTATTTCAATGCTCCTTTTTGCTGGGCTTATGGGTGCAATTTGTGCCGGACCAATTGCACCACGCCTCTTACATCGCTTCCAACCAGCGCGAACAGTACCCATTGTTTTATTGTTGGAAGTACTCTTTATAGCCACAGCTGCAATCGCCAACCAATTTTGGGTTTATATTGCACTTTCTTTCGCACTAGGTTGTGCTGGTTCACTCTTTTGGTCCGCAATCCTCGTTTCCGTCCCAGAATTTGCAACCAATGATCAGCAACTAGACCGTATAAACCGCATTATCCAAACAGTCCGTAATCTTGGTTACATTGCTGGACCACTGCTAGGGGGTGTATTGTATGGAATATCAAATGGGCAAAAAGGATTGTTTGTGCTGTCAATCATGGTTCTTTGTGCAACCTTTATCACTCTCTTCTGTTTTAAAAGTTTAAAAATTCATACACAAATGACAAACACAGCAAAGCAAAGCAAAAAAGGGCTAGATTTAACGGGTCTCTTGCGTAAAAAAAATGTTGTCTATGCTCTTGCTCCCCTCATCATCACTATTGTCCTTACCAATGGAAAGAAAAATCTCCCTTTTTCATGATAGGAATTGGTTTGGTAATATCAAGCTTCGGGTTATTATGCTTCGGCTATAATATAAGCATGGATGGGCTGGGATTCTTGCTAAGAGGCATAGGGCTTGGTATCGCCACCATTGTCTGCTTGTCTGCCCCCATCCAACATGTCAATAGTTTATACGTCAAAGACACGGCAGTTATCACACGCATATTACAGCAAATAGGTGGAGCCTTAGGGGGTGTATTCGCAGGCTTTCTGTTACATTTATTGACGGAGGAACACCTTTCCCTCAATCAAACATATATCATATTCTTCATATTCTCTATCTGTGCATTTTTACTGTTTTGCCTCGCACTCTCCATATCGCGTAAAGAGAATAATTCCGATTTATGATATACTTCGTTTGAACGCCTTATCAATAACATTGGCAAATGCTATAGCATTTTCCCCTGTTGAGAAATATCAACACGCTGGGGCTTTGCGCCCCAACCTTTATCATTCTACAAAAGTACACTGAACCATCAAGCTCCTTAAGCTCTAAAATTAGGCATACTCAATCACTTGTGGTATTTGTAATTTTTGATACCTTTGTGCTCTTAGAAACCTCTAAAAAACCTCTTGAAATATGGGATTTTCCGATGGTGTTCTTTGCAAGTATCCACGAAATTAAGCCTCGCGTTTCCATGCAGAATAGTCTCATAAACGCACTAACAGACACCCCTACAGCACCCAGCATAGAATATGGCATCCCAAGCAAGCACCCCAAATGCTGACCATCTTCTGCCACGCACCGCGATGTAAAAATAGCACCGTGCTGCAAACTTGGTGATGTTATTCACCCCATTTCAAACTCATTGAACCGCTATGATTTCATCATGGCAACAGGTTTGAAGATGAAGCGACAAAAACATCTAGTAAAGCAGTATTTTCTCTCCATTTCATTGTTAACTGTAATAACAAATCTCTCCCTCTTTAATGGGAAAAAACCTTCCTACTTGAGAAGAAAGTTTTTAAAATATTGATACACTATGAGATACAGAAGACCATCTCTAAGACTGTTTTTTACTTTTACAGTGTGCTTTTAAATTTTCCTAAGATTTTCCCACCTTTAAATTTTCCTTATAAAATTTACAGTAAAAGAAACTTTTCAGAACCCTTTTACACATAACTTCATTGCTAAAAATTCCCTTACAGGCACGATAACCGATATCCCCATCTACCAAGTACGGGAGACTAACAGCGGATATACAGTAAGCTTGAAGAAATAAACGAAATTGGTAAACCGATCCCCTGCCCACTCATTACTCTCTACCGGTTATGCGAATAAATAAAGAGTCCCATTTACTCTTTCTAACAAGCAAAGAACACACGCATCATGAGATACATAGCCATTGTTGAAATTCTTGTCATAAAGCCTTCCTTTCAGAAATTATGCGCATTGCCTGCTTTCTTCTCTCCAATAAACAATCTGCCAATAAAGAATGTTATTGCAGTTGCTATAATACAAAATTATACTTCTGTTCTCATTCTATATTTTTCGAATTATCACACATTATCCACCCCCTCTTCACTGTTATAACAATGAAAGGAGAAAAAATTTAAAACACAATATGGCATTTCTCTTTCACAAACCTTATATAAACCACAAAATTGTTGCGCGACTTTCTATGCAAGGCCAGGCAATAAAATCATATTCTAAAAACCACTCCACACATCACTTTTTGATATTATAAAGCCATAAAATGCAATTATCATCCCTGCAAAAAATCTCTCAGAAAAACAAAATCCCTCCTGCAATCATTGGACTTCTCCCTCCAATGTTTGCGTACCATTATACGCATAACGAGTTAGATGACTTGTTTATTGCATCATTTGCTCCTCCTGAGATTCCAGTAGGTTCAAAACCCGAAAAAGTTAAAGCATGGCTACGTGCAATCAATATGGAATGCGAAGAACCGCTTGAAGTCCTTGGTAACTTGCTTGGGAATTTTTTGGAAAAAGAATATTATAACCCAAATCCAAGCGGATTCAATCCAACATTAGATGAAAAAGTTTTACAGTTACAAAAAGATAAACGTACAGTTTTAGAAAAGTTAAAGGAGTATGACTTGGAATATCAGCGTGGAGGGCATATTATCAAGAATGAGTTGAACTCCACACAAGAATTGCAAAAAGCAGGTCTCCTCTCTACAGAAGAGCTACAAAAACTTATTGCAGGGAAAAAACTCTCAGCAGTAGAAATCGAAATAAAAAGGGCATTAGAAAATATAGAAAAAGATCCAAGGGAGGCGGTTTTATTTGCAGCAAATCTATTGGAAGCCTCTTGCAAAGCTTATCTCGACCACCATTCTATCCCATATGAAGAAAACTCCCGTAATAAGCTGTCCGCTTTATGGAAACAAGTCGTTGCTAAGGCTAAAATCCATCCCGACGATATGAAGCAAGAAAACTTAAAAAATCAAGATCTAGATGAAAATGGCTTAAAAATGATC